>DATGIL010000039.1:0-149078 GCA_035295745.1 Bryobacteraceae bacterium
CGCGCGGCTCGCAACGAGCCACGACCGTAAGGGAGTGTTTTTCGGGCGATCGGCATCGCTTGCTTACGCGCGCGGCTCACAACGAGCCACGACCGTAAGGGAGTGATTTTCGGGCGATCGGACATCGCTTGCTCACGCGCGCGGCTCGCAAGCGCACTTATCGCGCGAACGTATTTGGGTAGCTCACGAGCCGCGCGCGTAAGCAAGCGTCGCCCTAATCCCAACAAACCCGCCAGGTCGCTATTTAGACTGTGTGCGAAATGCGATGCCGAGTTCGCGCAACTGGCGCTCCGGGATGGTAGAGGGCGCGTCGCACATCAGGTCGGTGCCGCGCGCCGTTTTGGGGAACGGAATTACGTCGCGGATCGACGACTCACCCGCCAGAATCATCACCAGGCGATCGAGCCCGAGGGCGATTCCACCATGTGGCGGCGCGCCATATTCCAATCCGTCGAGCAGGAAGAAGAAACGGCGCCGAGCCTCTTCATCCGACATGCCGAGCGCGGCGAAGACCTTCGACTGCACGTCGCGGCGATGAATACGAATCGAGCCGGAGCCCAGTTCTGTGCCGTTCAACACCAGGTCGTACGACTTGGCGCGGCAGCGTGCCGGATCGGCAGTGAGCTTCTCCAGATCCTCGTCATGCACCGAAGTAAAGGGATGATGCGCGGCATTCCAGCGGTTTTCCTCTTCGTCCCACTCGAACATGGGGAAATCCACCACCCAGAGGAACTGGAAATTTTTCGGGTCGAGCAGTTTGTGGCGGTCGTTGAACTTCTGCGCCAGGTTGAGGCGGAGTTGACCGCAGGCCATGTAGACGGTCTCTTCGGGGCGATGGCCCTTCGGCTCACCGGCCCAGGTAGCCAGCACCAGCAAGCTGTTCTCGCCGGCGCCCACGCGCTCGCGCACCTTGGCCATCGCTTCGGGATAGTCGCGCTCCAGGCGCTTGGCGTCGTCATAGACGCGCAGACCGCGCTCCTGGCCGAACGCCTTGAATTCGTCACGCTCCTTGCGTGCCGGCGTACCGGCGCCCGGAATGTGGATCGCCACCAGCGGCATTCCGGCGTTGGCGAGTTCGGGCAGGAGGTCGGCTACGCCGTGCATCGGTGGAATGCGGCGGTCAGGCTTGTCGCTGCCATAGCTCTCCATCGCCTGGGCGTACGTGATTCGCGGAAACGGGATCTCCACGCGGTAACCTGCGACCTCGCAGACCCGCTGCATCAACGGCTCAATCACCTCGAAGATTCGTTCCTGCTGCGGAAACGACATCTCCAGGTCAATTTGCGTAAACTCCGCCTGGCGATCGGCGCGCGTATCTTCGTCGCGGAAACAGCGTACGATCTGGAAGTACTTCTCGAAGCCGCTCACCATCAGCAGTTGCTTGAAGAGCTGCGGCGATTGCGGCAACGCATAGAACGTGCCAGGCTGCACGCGGCTGGGCACCAGATAGTCGCGCGCGCCTTCCGGCGTGGAGCGCGTCATGAACGGGGTCTCGATCTCGAGAAAGCCTTGCGAGTTCAGACTCTCGCGCACCGCAAAAGCGATCTTCGAGCGCAGAATGATATTGCGCTGCATGTGCGGACGGCGCAGATCGACGTAACGATATTTGAGGCGCACGTCTTCGCTCACGTCCACCTGCTCCTCCATGGGGAACGGTGGGGTGCGCGACTCGTTCAGGATCCAGATGCGCGACGCCACCACCTCAATCTCACCCGTCGGCAGATTGGGGTTCTGAGCGGCGGGACCGCGCGGCGAAACCTTGCCTTCCACGGCGATTACATACTCCGGCCGCATGACCTCGGCACGGCTATGGACAGAAGGATCGACGTCTTCATGAATCACGATCTGCGTGATGCCATCGCGGTCTCGCAGATCGACGAAGATCACGCCGCCATGGTCGCGGCGGCGATGAACCCAGCCCATCAGTACAACGGTCTTGCCCTCATCCGCGGCGCGCAATACGCCACAGGTATGGGTCCGGCGAAGATCGCCCAGAAAATCCAGCGCAACAGGTTCCATATTCGATGTTATCAGTTCAGGGCGGAGAGCCTCGCAGCTAACTCCTCTCGGGTCAGACTGTGCTGCTCGCCCGTAGACATGTTCTTCAGCGTGTATTTGCCCGCGGACATTTCGTTCTCGCCGACGATCAGCACGAAGCGCGCGCCGAGCTTGTTAGCGAGTTCCATGGCGCGTTTAAGCTTAGCTTCGACAAGTTCCACCGAGAGCCCGGCGCGTCGAAAGTCGCCCGCCATTACGGCGGTGTGGCGCACCGCGGTTTCGCCCAAAGGTGCGATAAACAGGTCGAGCGGGGCAGGGGATTGGTCGCCTTCCACGCTCATCACCAGGCGGTCTTCGCCGATCGAAAAGCCGATTCCCGGCGAATGGATCTTGGAGCCCAGCGATTCGGCGAGTCCATTGTACCGCCCGCCGCCCAGGACGGAATTCTGCGCCCCCAGAGCGCCATGCACCACTTCGAAAGTAGTGCGCATGTAGTAGTCGAGGCCGCGCACCATGCGCGGGCGGACTTCGAACTGGATGCCGCGATCGGTGAGGTAGTGCTTGACCGATTCAAAGTGCGCGCGGCAATCGTCGCAGAGGTGGTCGATGATGCTGGGCAGTTTGTCGATGATGGCCTGGTCGGCTTCCACTTTGCAATCCAGCACGCGCAGCGGGTTGGTTTCCGCGCGGCGCTGGCAATCGGTGCACATCGTCGGAGCTACGGGTTTGAGTTCCTGGCGCAGGCGTTCCACGTACTGGGGCCGGCAATTGTGGTCACCCACCGAGTTGATCAGCAGCTTGAATCCGCTGAGCCCGACGCCCTTCAGGATGTCGACCACCATTTCGATGACTTCCGCGTCCACCACCGGCGATTCCGACCCGATGGCTTCCGCGCCTATCTGGAAAAACTGCCGGTATCGCCCCTTCTGCGGGCGCTCGCGGCGAAACATGGGGCCCATATAGTAGAGCTTCTGCACTCCCGGCCGCTGATCAAGGCGGTGCTCGATGTAGGCGCGGATGACCGACGCGGTATTCTCGGGCCGCAAGGTGAGCGAGGTCTCGTCGCGATCCGTGAACGTGTACATCTCCTTGGTGACGATGTCAGTCTCTTCGCCCACGCCACGCGCAAAAAGCTGGGTCTCCTCGAGAATCGGCGTGCGAATCTCGTGATAGTGGTATCCGCGAAAGATAGAGCGGGCCACGGCTTCCACGCGGTTCCACACCTCGGTGGATGGGGGCAGTAAATCTCTGGTTCCTTTGACGGCTTTAATCAAGATAGTGGGAAGAAACCATGCTAACACGCCAGGAGTGGCGCTTGCTGTTGGCTTGGGAGCGGGTGCGCAACCAGGTTCGGGCTAGCCGCTCGGTCCCATCGTCACCAGAACCGATCGCAGACGCCGTCCGGCTGGGTCCTTTCGCATCGATTTCCGTCGGACATCAACGGAAATTCTCTGTAAGCTGTTGAAACTGCAGACCAGTACCCGTCGGAGTCAGACGGGTGCGGTTGCTCGCGGCATTGTTGGGGGCCAGCAGAACCGGAAACCTCGTCTCCATCGGGCCCGATTGGACACCGGGCAGAAATGGAGCGGAGCCAGCGAGCCGGGCTTGCTCGCGCGGTTCCCTTTCATCGGCAAAGTTTTGAAACGGACGCAAATCAATGCGGCAATGTTTCCCGGAAAATGAGTGCCAAAGAGTGGCGTATTTGGTAAGACGCCACAGAGTTACCCCATTAGAACAAGATTGCTCTCGATTTACCGTAAGCAGCCCTCGCGTGACGACTCCCCCGGATTTAGAAGGGACGAATTGCAGGAATGAGGGCTAAAGCCGGCGGCAGACGCCACCAGATGGGTAGATTGAGGGACAGAAACGGGGCGTGGGAGGCGGGTGTGGTGTGCGGTTAACTTTCCCTTTTACCATTGGCTTTACCTGGCGGGTGGATTGAGCAGTTAAGTGGCTGCTCATAACTTGACACTTTCGAAAACTGGCCGATATCATTGCCTCCAATGAGTTAGTTGGGTGAAGGGGAGAGGTTCTCCTTTTTCGAAGCGCCGCAACGTCGCGGCCTTTAGTCTGTTCACGTCTCGCACCTTTCAACCATAGAGGGGGTAAGTTTGAAGTACTTAGTGGGAGTGTTTCTATTCGTGTCGCTCGCGTTCGGACAAGGCACCGAGGCGATACTTACCGGTACCGTCATCGATCCGTCGGGTGCCAGCATGCCCGGAGCCGTGGTCGTCGCACTGAATGTGGATACCGGCGTGTCCACCAAGGAAGTCGCGAATAATTCGGGCGTCTATCTGTTCCCCGGCCTGCCGCCTGGGAATTATCGAGTCAGCGCCGAGAAGCCCGGCTTCCGCAAAATCGTCATGAGCGACAACATCCTGCGAGTGGGTGACAAGATCACATTGAACCTGGCACTCGAGGTAGGCTCGGCGACCGAATCGGTGGTAGTCGAGGCCAATGCGGAAGCGGTGAACACGTTAACGGCGTCGCAGGGCGGATTGTTGAACCAGCAGCGCATCCTCGACCTGCCGGTCAACCAGCGCAACGCCATGGACTTTGTGCTTACGCAACCAGGCGTGGTCGGGACGAATTTCAACGGCGCCCGCAACGACATGCTTAACATCTCACTCGATGGCACGAATATCCAAGACAACTTCATCACCGAGTCTTTAGGCACAGTGCAGATCAATACCAGCGTCGACCGCATCGAAGAGGTGCGCGTAGTGACTTCGCCGGCCGATGCGGAGTTCGGCCGCGGATCGGGCCAGGTGCAACTGGTTTCCCGCTCGGGCACCAACCGTTACCATGGCAGCGTATTCGACACGATTCATAATACGGTGCTCAACGCCAACAGTTGGGCGAACAACCGCAATGGCGTCAACCGCAATATCACGGTGCAGAACGACACCGGTATCCGCCTGGACGGTCCCGTGAAGAAGAATAAGACTTTCTTCTTCGGATTGTTCGAGGGCAACATCACTCGCACCAAAAGCTCGGTGACCGCGACCACGCTGACGGACCAGGCGCGGCAAGGCATTTTCCGCTTCTATCCGGGAGTGCAGAACGCCAACGCGAATGCCAACAATCCGAGCGTCGACCTGGCCGGTAATCCGGTGGCGCCGCGCGGGGCCACGGGGGCGCTGCAATCGGTAAATCTGTTTGGGCTCGATCCCAACCGTCTGGCTCCGGACACCACCGGCATCGTCGCCAAGAATCTGGCGCTGCTGCCTTCGCCGAACAATTGGACCACCGGCGACGGTTTGAATACCGCCGGCTATCTGTGGCGTCGCGCAGCCTCTGACGACATTTACTCGGTGAACGTGCGCGTGGACCACAACTTCAACCAGTCGGAAAGGTTCACCGTCAGTTACGCACACGATACCGAGAACGCGCCCAACAATAACGATGCGCAGCCGTTGCCTTCGTCCCCGATCGGCGTGTACACCGACACCGGCACGGTCGGGTCGATGGCGCTGGTTTCGACTTTGCGTCCAAACCTGGTGAACGAGGCGCGTGCTGGTGTATCGCGAAACAGCGTGCAGTTCCATGCGCCCTGGACGGTAGACGGACAGTCGCAAGACAGCGTGCTGCCGAAATTGAATGGCGTCGCGTACCTGCTCGGCTTCGTCGCAACCAATACCGCGGGAGGGATTACCAGCCCGATCGCCACCGGAACCAGCGAAGATCCGCAGGGGCGTATGCAGCCGATCTATCAGTACGGCGACAAGATCAGTTGGCTCAAAGGCCGCCATGCGATCAAGGCGGGTGTGGACCTGCGGTTCGTCTCCACCAATTCTTTCGTGGCGTTCAACGTGGTGCCGCGCGTCAACCTGGGAGTCGCCAGCGCGACGGGCACGCAGAACATCACCACGATTACTGGCATTGGCGCGAACGGCACGGCCGCCGGCAATATCCTGTCCGAACTGGCCGGATCGGTTTCGAATGAAGCGCAGCAGTTTTATTCGCCGGGTGGACCGAACCCGCAGTTCATCTCGGGCGAGAATTCGCAGCATACCTGGCGAAACCGCGAGTGGGGCACGTTCATCCAGGATGACATCAAGCTGAGGAACAACCTCACGCTGAATGTGGGTTTGCGGTGGGACTACTACGGTATTCCATACGAAGCCGATGGCCGGATCAGCACCGTGGTGGGCGGGTCGCAATCCATCTTTGGTGTTTCGGGAACGACCTTGGGCTCGCTCTTCCAGCCTGGTGTGATGACCGGCTCGCTGACCCAGTTGCAACTCATCGGGCGAAATTCGCCAAACCCCAATATCCAGCCGTGGAATCGCCAGTACAAGAACTTCGCGCCGGTGATCGGACTCTCGTGGGGGATTCCGTGGCTCGGCCGTGACAAGACGATTCTGCGCGCCGGCTACGGTATCGCCTACGAGCGCTACACCCAAGTGCTGCTCGATCAGCTCTACGGGAACAGTGCGCCGGGACTCGGCCAGGGCCAAACGTACGCCCCGCCGAGCTATCAGAATCTCGGGACGGCGCTGCTACCGCTGCAGACGGTTGGGCCGCCGCTGGCAACAGTACCGATCAATGATAACAACGGTTCCACGCAGACGTTGCTGGTGGCCGATAACGGCTTGAAGCAGCCTTACATCCAGAACTGGAACATTTCGGTGGGCCGGGAGATCGCCAAGGGAGTGCTGTTGGATGTCCGATACGTGGGCAGCAAAGGAACACGCCTCCTGCGCGGCACCAACATCGACGAGGTCAACATCGTGGAGAACGGCATCCTCAACGCCTTCCAGACTACGGAGGCCGGAGGAAACTCACCGCTGCTGACCCAGATTTTCAAGGGCCTCAATGTTCCTCAGGTGGGAGTAGTGGATGGCGTCAACATCACCGGTTCCGATGCGATGCGCAAGAACACCACGTTGCAGTCGTACCTTCTGAACAACGCGGTGGGCGGCTTCGCCACCTTCCTTGGGTACAACACCTTCATCACTGGTGTGCGCGGCGGCTTGCTGAAGAACGGCGGACTGCCTGCGAACTTCATCACTGCCAACCCACAGTTCGGGGCGGCTGACCTGATCGGGAACTTCAGCAACTCCACGTTCAACTCGCTGCAGATCGAGCTGAACAAGCGGTTTGGCAGCGGCTTCCAAATCCAGGGCAGCTACGTGCGCAGTAAGGCGCTGGGCGATTACGATGGCACGGCGCAGAGCGAGGTGACCAGCTTCCAGACGTTGCGGAATCTGGCGCTGGACAAGCGACTGCTCAGCTTCGATCAGCCCAACGTTCTGCGCACTAGCGGCATCTGGGATCTGCCATTCGGGCCGGGCCGCAAGGTGTTAGGCAGCAGTCACGGGGTGCTCGGTCACGTGGTGGAGAAGTGGCAGACGGCGGTGATCTTCTTCAAGCAATCGGGTGCTCCTACGGGCTTCTCCGACAGTGCCGCAAGCACCATCACTACGGGCTCCGGCGGTACCTTCAACGGACTCACCGGCACACCGATCTCGTTGGGCGCTCTGCCTGGCGGCAGCGTCTACAAAAGCGGCAACAACGTAATGTACTTCACCGGGCTCACTCAAGTGCCGGACCCATCCATCAAAAATATGCCGGCCAATCTGCAGAGCCTGAGCGCGCTGTTTGCGGTACAAGGTGCGAACGGACAGGTGCTGCTGCAGAATCCTGGGCCTGGTTCGATCGGCGGGCTGAGTCCCACGAATTTCCGCGGACTTGGGACCTTCACGCTGAATATTCAGGCTTCGAAGCTGATCACGTTGAACAAGGAGCGCAACGTGACGATGCGGCTCAGGGCGGATGCAATCAATCTCTTGAATCGTCCGATCTGGGGAACGCCGAATCTGAACATCGACAGCACCAGCTTCGGTCAGATCACCACGGCGACGGGGAATCGGAGCGTCAACCTGACGGCGCGTATCGAATTCTGATTCTGTGGGAGAGGTGCGGCGAGCGCAAGCTTACCGCACCTGCACCTTCCGTGGAATTCGGCGCACTCCCGGGATACTCTGTTGCGCACCGGGAGAGACCTCTGTCTTCCCGGGTACGAGATCAGCCGTTACGCACGGAAGAGTATCTCATCTGAAGTAATTCTCTTTCCGGTACATCTCTACTACTTCTCGCGCTCCAAAGCCAGAAAGTACAGATGCCCGCCAAAATCTCCCGCCACAATGCGCTCCTTTGCAAACGCGCAACTTGATGCCGCGGAGTCGCACGTGAACGTAGCCACAGCTTTCCCCGTCTCCAGATCCCAAACCCGAAGCGTCTTATCCTCAGAGGCCGAGACTGCCAGCCGCCCGTTCCCGCCCACCGCCACTCCATAGACCGCGCCCATGTGACCGGCAAGAATCCGCAATTCCTGCTTCGTCTCCAGATCCCACAGCCGCACCGTCTTATCATCCGACACCGACACGGCCCGCCGCCCGTCCGGTGTCATCGCCACGCCATTGACCGCAGCCGAGTGCCCCTTCAATGTCCCTAGTTCCCGGCCCGTATTCACATCCCACAATTTCAGGGTATTGTCCTCTGCACCGGAGACCGCCCGTTGAGCGTTCTCACTCAGTGCCACACACGAGACCTCGCGAGTGTGCCCGGTGAGTGTTTGCAACTCCTTCCCGGTTTCGGCGTTCCACACCTTCAGCGTCTTGTCATACGAGGCCGAGATCGCCCTCTGCCCGTTGGCGCTGATCGCTACCGCGGCCACCTCGTGCGTGTGACCCTCCAGGCGCCGCAACTCGCGGCCCTCCTCGATGTCCCACACTCGCAGCGTGCCATCATAGGAGGCCGAAATCCCGCGGCGTCCATCCGCACTCAGCGCCACGCCCGCCACCGTCCCGGAATGCCCCTGCATCGCCCGCAACTCTTGCCCGGACTCCACGTCCCAAACCCGAACCGTGTTGTCCCACGATGCAGAGATGGCGCACTGGCCGTCGCGGCTCACAGCGACCCCATGCACCACTCCGGCATGGGCCCGCGATACCGCACCGCCTCTGCCCGCGCGTAGATCCCACACTCGCAGTGTGCTGTCCCAGGAAGCCGAGACCGCCCGCTGCGCCTCCCCATTCACCGCGACGCCCACAACCCACCCTGCGTGGCCTTCCAGCGTCTGTAGCTCCTTGCCGTTCTCGAGGTCCCATAGCCGCAGCGTGTTGTCCCACGACGCCGAGACCGCCAGATACCCGTCCGCGCTGACCGCCACCCCCACCACCCGATTCGAATGTCCCGTCAATGTGTACAGATCGCGGCCGGTCGCCAGATCCCACAGCTTCAACGAATAGTCTTCCGACGCCGAGACGGCGAAGCGTCCGTCCCCGGTCAGTGCAACACCGCGCACCCCGCCCGTATGGCCCCGGAAGGTGCGAAGCTCCCGTCCGCTTTCCACGTCCCACAATTTCAGCGTCTTGTCATTGGATGCGGAGACCGCCCTCTTTCCATCCGCAGTCACCGCGACTGCGAAGACCACGCCGGAGTGTCCCGTAAGCGTGCGCAGTTCGCTGCCCGATTCCAGATCCCAAACCTTCAGCGTCTTGTCCCACGATGCGGAAACCGCGCGCTTCGCGTCACCCATCATCGCCGCGCTAACCACCCAATGCCCGTGGCCGGACAGCGTACGGATCTCGCGGCCCGTTTCCAGATCCCACACCTTCAGTGTCTTGTCGCTCGACGCGGAGACCGCACGCTGCCCGTCGGGGCTCACCGCGACGCTCCACACCTCGCCCGTGTGTCCCTCCAGCGTTCGCGGCGCCCGTCCCGTTTCCAGGTCCCAAACCTTCAATGTCTTGTCACTCGACGCGGAGACGGCCCGTGCACCATCGGCACTCACGCCCACACTGAATACGGAACCCGCGTGTCCTTCCAGGATGCGCACCAGCGCAGTGCCTGGCCCGCACAGCGCGGCATTCAGCGGCCGAAGCCAGGGTTTGGGCGCGGCACTGCCCACGTGGTCGGTAAACTGCCGCACGACCCCATTCTCTCTGTGCATCAGCAAGCGCCCCACCACCTGCGACGCGAACTGGCAGGGGTCCCGCAGGATGACATGTGCCGAAAGCCGTACAGCCTCCTGGATCAGCCCCATCGCCGCCTGGTCCGGCCACTGGCGGCGCACTTCCTCCAGTTGGCGTTCATCCAGGTAGACGCCCTCGCCGTCCCGATTCACCAAAGAAAGCTGGGATAGCTGCTCCGCGGTTGCGCGAACCGCCACCTCCGAAGTCCTCCACAAAGAGTGCAGGATTGGCAGCGTCGCCACCATCTCTGGCATCAGGACACCGAGCAGCAGATAGCGGCTGCGCGTCACCTCGTTGAGTGACTGAAACGGCCCACCCCGAATGCGCTTCAACTCAGTGAGAACCTGGTCACTGCTCCATCGCGCTTTGTAGTCCCTGGTCAGGCAACCTTCGACCATCCGGTCAAACGGGCGCAGTTCTTTCCACGCCAATTTCGGCTGCGCCGCCATAATGGCGCCGATCAACGCGGCCTCAGTGGCGCCGGTGAAGGGTCTTTTGCCAGTGAGGGCTTCGGCAAGCAGTACTCCCAAAGACCAGATGTCGAACGCCGAGGTGTACCTTCCGTCGAAGCTCTCGGGCGGCATATACGAGAGGCTGCCTGCCGGCTGTGCGGTGTAAGCACTGATCTCCGGATTCACCTTCCGGATCAGGCCAAAGTCCGACAACTTCCACACACCCTGCACCCGCAGAATGTTGTCGGGTTTGATATCCCGATGGACAAAACTCTTGTGCAGAAAGCCGAGCCCCGCGCCAACGTGCTCCACCAGTTCCTGCGCTTCCTCCACGGAGAGCAATTCGCTTTTTAAACGAGACTTCAAGCTGCTTTCGGCAAGCTCCATCACCAGGTACAAGAACTTGGTTTTGGAAGGCCCCACTTCAGCGCTCCCTGCGGTATGACAGACCAGCAGGTTCGGATGATGCAAAGTCGTCGCGAAGATCAGTTCGTCCAGTTTGGCATCGGCCTCGGCCTCGGTTTCCGCTGGATCGAGCCAGATCAGCTTAAGTGCGACGGATCGGATGCGCTTCTTCTCAATGAACTGATCGGCATGAAACACGCCCCCAAACGACCCCCAACCAATCAAATGATTGAGTAGGTAACTCCGGTCGACCCTTTCACCCTCATACGGTTTCCAGTACGCTTCCATTGGCGCTCGTTAATCCAAGATACCGTACCCGTGGCGCGAACACTCCTGTTTGCCGCGTCGAGATTCATCTCGACGGTTTTCGCAAGCTTCGACCAGATCCGGCGACACGTAGTGGTCGCCGAATCCGTGCCCTCGCCGTCCGCCTCCTCGCCGATCACAACTGACGCGTAGCGCTCCACGCCGCTCCCAAGTACTCTCCCATATCCAAAGCCCCCGACATCCTGTCGCCTGCAATCTTTCCCGTAAACCGATACGACAGTGCGGCCCCATGCACCTCTCCAATCGAGCTCGCAATGCGAACCTCACTCCCCGAAATCGTCCCATTGCAATCCCGAGCTGTGAAATCGCCCTGGTGCGTACCTACGAGTTGATTGCCCTTCTGCTTCACGTGCAGTACATGATTCGACGATCCCGCCGCAAACTGGATCCGCACGTCCCACCGTCCCGTGAGATCGGCCGCCGGCTCCAGCAGCGTCTCCGGTTTCCACTGCGGACGCTTCGCTGACAGAATCTCATGTAGACGATCAGCCACAATCTTCACATCGTCCGGCTGCATCATGTAGGCCGTGATCGCGATCCCTGTCTGGTTCGAACCCGCCCCGCGCCGTTCGCCGCCTCCTCCACCGTTGTTGAGCGCGATCCGCGGCTCCGTTGTCCAGAGGATGTTGGTCACTTCCTCCCCCGTGATTCCCAGTTTCGCGGGGTCCCACGTGATCCCGAGCCCAGGGCTGTGATTGTCGAGCCCCCTCGGTTGCCGCACCGTTGCCGTCACGCCATCGATCTTCATGACGCGATCCGCAATAGTCTGCATCCACTGCGTCCACATCTCGTCTTCCTTTTTGTGATCGCGCTGCACCCACATCTCCACCGCGGCGAGGAGGCCCAAAATCTCCTCCTTGCCGATCTTCATCGCTCGCCCGTGCCCATGGTGCGGCGCGCTCGCCACCCACGCAGCCTGCAACAGATCCTTGCGCCCCAGAATCAGTCCGGAGCACTGCGGAGCGCGCAGACATTTGCCGCCGCTATAGCCCACGAATGTAGATCCGCGCTTGAGATACGAGTTCGGGATCTCTAGCATCTCTGCCGCCGCATCTGTGAAAACCGGTATCCCTTTCTTCTTGGCGATGTCATACACCGCGTCGTACTTGAGCGGCCCGTTCTCCATGCGAGTGCCCGTCATGATATACACCATCGCCACCTTCGGACCGAGCGCCGCTTCGTATTCCGCCGCGTCTCCCGCTTCGATGATGCGCACGCCCACCGACCGGATCGCCTGATCGTATTCGTTGCGCGAACCTTTCGGAATCACCACTTCGTCCTTCGCAAAGCCCGTGAGGTCGGGGATGCGCACATGCAGATCGGGATTTCCCCCCGTCACGCAGGCCGCCGTGGTGTGAGCCATGCCTGCCGCGCACCCGGAGGAGACCAGCGCCCACTCGGCACCAGTGATTTCCGCGATGCGACGCGCCACCGCGTCCATCAACTCGTCGAGCACCACGTGATGCTGTCCTCCCGCATCCACTGCCGCACGCACCTCCGGCAGTTCGAGCGACCCGCTGATCACGGTGAGCGTGCCGCGGCAATTGATCAGCGGACGAACGCCAATGGACTTGTAAATGTCGGCACCGAGTTGCAGCCGCCCCGCAGTCGCCGGCGCCGCGGCAGCAGCACTGCGCGGTGTGCTCAATAGCGCAGGTGCCGCCGCCAGCGCACCACCACGCCGGAACAGGTCCCGACGGCTCAGATTGTTGAAGACACTCTTGACAGATTCGAACATGCGGACCTCCAAAACGATCGTGGCTTGATCATAACTCTTCGGCGGCAACTCTGTCGCAAAACCACTCCTATATGCCCTCTCGACACCGTTGGCGAGACCTTTCGAACGTCCACCGGGTCTGACTGCATCAAGGCCTTCGTCGCTGCGGAAATGCATGCTCTGCCGCAGCGGTTTGGGATAAACTAACTACACCTGTCATCCGATGAGACGCTTTCTGACGCTGATCGCGAGCGTGGCACTCTGGGCCGCTTCCGGGCCCGCGCAAACAGACGACCTCGGCAAACGCCAGTTCGAAACCCGCTGTGCCGGATGCCACGGAGCCGATGGAACCGGAGGTGGACACGGTCCCGCGATCGTCGATGTGGCCCGTCCACGGGCAGCGACGCGGGAAGCAGTTCGCGCCCTCATCCTGAGCGGGACGCCCGATGCAGGCATGCCCGCGTTTCGCGTTTCGCCGGCAGAATCCTCCGCGCTGGCGGACTACGTCATGCGCCTTCGCCAGCCCGACGGTGCCGTGCCCACTGACAGCGGCGCTGCGCAGGGAGATCCAGCCGCAGGCGCCCAGTTCTTCAGCGGCAAAGGCGATTGCATTCGCTGCCACATGGTCAGAGGACGTGGCGGCGTACTGGGCCCCGATCTCTCCAACATCGGCCTCGACCGCGACCCAGTGCAACTCATCCAGGCATTGCGCGATCCCGGAAGCCTGCCGCCCATTCGCGGAGGCCGCGCCAATACGTTATTCAAAGCCGTAACCGTGCGCCTGCCGGATGGCGAGATGCTCCACGGCATCGCCAAGAACGAAAGCGCCTTCGACCTCCAATTGCTCGCCACGGATGGCAAGCTGTACCTGTTGCAAAAGAACCAGATCTCGGAAGTTGTGCGCGAAAAGTCGCTGATGCCCAAGGTCGCGGCCACTCCGCAGGAGATGCGCGACCTTCTCGCCTATCTCCACTTGCTGCGCCTGGATGCACCCGCGACCCCGACGGCCACACCCGGCGATCTCGGTCCGGGAGTTTCCTTCGCCGAGATCGCTCATCCGCGCCGCGGCACCTGGCCCACATACGACGGAAACCACAGCGGGAATCGATTCAGCCCGCTCGATCAGATCAATCGCGGCAACGTCTCTCACCTCGCGCCCCAGTGGATGTTTCCGATTCCCTCGGCGCCTCACGGTCTCGAAGGCACGCCGGTTGTAGTGGGCGGCGTGATGTACGTCACTTCCGTGAACGAGGCGTACGCGCTGGATGCGCGCAGCGGCCGCGAAATCTGGCATTACAGCCGGCCGCGCACTCCGGTACTCGCCGGCGACGCGGCCGGCGGCATCAATCGCGGCGTGGCGGTGCTGGGGGATCGCGTTTTCATGGTCTCCGACAACACCCACCTGTTCGCTCTGCATCGCTTCACCGGCCAGCTTATCTGGGATGTCGAAATGGCCGACTCCCGCCAGAATTACGGCTCCACCAGTGCTCCGCTCATCGTCGACGACCTGGTGATCGCCGGCGTCTCCGGCGGCGACGAGGGAGTCCGCGGATTCCTGGATGCTTACAAAGCTTCCACCGGCGAGCGGGTCTGGCGCTTCTGGACGATTCCCGGTGCCGGTGAGCCCGGCTCCGAGACGTGGAAGGGACGGGCACGCGAGCACGGATGCGGCACCACCTGGCTCACCGGAACCTATGATCCCGACGCGCATCTGCTCTACTGGCCGACCGGCAATCCCTGCCCCGATTACAACGGCGACGAGCGCAAAGGCGACAATCTGTATACGTCGTCGGTGGTGGCGCTGGATCCGGCGACCGGCAAGCTGCGCTGGCATTATCAATTCACTCCGCATGATCTGCACGACTGGGATGCCACCGAGACCCCGGTCCTGGTGGACGCCACGTTCCGCGGCCAACCTCGCAAGCTGCTACTGCAGGGCAATCGCAACGGCTTCTTCTACGTGCTCGACCGCGTGACGGGCAAAATTCTGCTCGCCGAGCCGTTCGTCAAGAAGCTCACGTGGGCCAGCGGAATCGGCCCCGACGGCCGGCCCAAACTGCTGCCCGGAAACGAGCCGACAGTGGAAGGACAGTTGGTCTGCCCAGCTGTGGCTGGTGCGGCCAATTGGCCCTCGAGCGCCTACAGCCCGTTGACCGGCCTGTTCTATCTATTCGCTGAGGAATCCTGCAACGTCTACACCAAGAACGACCAATGGTGGGAGGCCGGCAAATCGTTTTACGGCGGCGGCACAAAACGCGCGCCGGCTGGTTCCGGGCCGCCCGACGGAAAGCTGCTGAAGGCCATCGACATTCAGACCGGAAAGACGGCGTGGGAGATCCCGGAGATCGGCGGCGGAATTCTGGGCAGCGGTCTGATGGCAACTGCCGGCGGACTGATTTTCTACGGCGACGGCAGTGGCGCATTCGTCGCCGCGGATGCATCGAATGGCAAACTGCTCTGGCACTTCAACACCGGCATGAGTTTCAAAGCGGGTCCGATGACGTACACCGTGGACGGCAATCAGTACATCGCCATCGCCGCTGGGTCTACGATTCTGGTGTTTGGCTTACCGTAGGCGCGCTCACATCGTCGAATGACAGGCATGTCAAGTCTCGTGACGTGGCTCAAACACGCCGATTCTTGCGCTTTGCGCCCTTTCACTGCGCTTGGAAGAAGCGCGAAAAGCGTCGAGAGGGAGTCTCGACGCAGCAAACAGGAGTGGTGTCGGCGCGCCGGTTGATCACACTTTCAACGTTTTCAGAAACGCCACGCTCTGCACCGTGAGATCCCAGCTCTGCTCCACGAAGTAGTTCTTAACGCCACCCGTCTTGGCCGCGCCGAAAATCTTCGCCCAGTCGAGACTGTCTTTCCCGACCGCTAACGCCGGAACCTGCACGCCTCTGCCCGGCTCCGGCCCGTTCAAATCCACGCCCTGCAGATGCATCGAGACGAAGCGTCCCGGGTACTTCATGAAGTACATCACTGGATCGCCCACCGCTCGCATCGCCGACATCTGAAACTGCATCTTGACCAGTTTGGGATCGAGCAGTTCGAGCAGCACTTCATACACCAGGCGTCCGTCCACTTTTGCCATCTCAAACCGCTCGTCATGCAGGAACTGCTGGATGCCCGCCTTACTCGCGGCTTCGCCGATCTTGTTGTATTCATCGGCGGCATGCTTCACTACGTCCATGGTTGCAGCGCCGTTTTCCAGGTGCCCATTCAGGCTCGCCGTTCCCATCTGCGTCATCCCAATCTCGTGCGCCCACGCGATCGACTGCTCCTGCTTCGTGCGAAGTTCTCCCAGTGTGAAGTGGGCGCTGGGGCATTGCAGACCATGATCTTCGATCACCTTTCTGGTCTGCCTCGCGTCCGCCAGGCTGGCAAATTCGGCATACCCCGGCGAGCACAACTCCAGGCTTCCCACACCGAGATCGACCATGTCTTTGCACAACCCCGCGAAGTCGCCGTCTTTGATGCGTTGGCGGTGTGGATACGTCTGGCTCCCAATGGACAGTCCTAACGGATAAGCTTGCGCATTTTGTGCGGTGGTCAAAAGCCCAATCCCAGCGGCCTGCGCGGCGGATCTCTGCAGAAACGCTCTTCTCGAAATCGTTGCCATAAGCGAGTGACCACAGTATACAACTCAAACCGCGATGGCGTGGTCGGCCGCCGAGTCCTCGCCGCGGTAGATTCGTTTGCTGGTCCAGTCTTCCGCGGGTGCCGACCAGAAAGCGTGTCCCGGGCTCAGTCCCAACGGCAGAAAGATGGCAGCGCAGAGATACAGACTTCCCGTCGAGATGTAATTCTCGCCGAGATGCGGCTGGTGCCCGCAGAAGCCGACGGTCAGCCATCCGTTCGCATCGAAAGCTCCCGGAGCGTCGAAGAGACGGCGCATTACCGCAGTCAGCGCACTGCGGACCCGCGGTGGCGTCAGCGGAGCCGCCAATTCTCCGATCAGGGCAATCTGCGCCAGCAATTGCAGCGCGCCCGTGCGGTAACAGATGGAGCGGCCGATCACCGGAATCGTTCCTTCAGGCGAGATCAGCCGCTCCTGGATAGCGGCGTAGCGCCTGGCCCGCGCCACAATGTCGGGATAAAGAGGCTGCCACATGCGGGTGCGATCGGCCATCGCGCGCAGCACGTCGAGCAGCATGGGCTGTATGACGAAGCTGTTGTAGTAGTCCCAATGAAAGTGCGGCCCGTCGCCATAGAGGCCATCGCCCACGTACCATTGCTGGTGCTGGCGCACGGCGTAGTCGATTCGCATATGGTCGGCGGTCTCGCCCATTACTGCCAGCGCAGCTTCAACCGTCGCTGAAAAGAGCAGCCAGTTGCTCTGCCCGGGCGTGATGACCCTCGACGAAATCAGCGCCGCCGCGAGATTCTTCTGCGTCGTTGCATCCAGCTTCTTCCAAAGCTCGACGGGAGCGCGCAGGATCGCCTGCGCCAGGAAGCCGCAATCGACCAGCGGCTGGGATCCTTCGTGGAAATTCAGGAAGTCCGGCGATTGCGGGTCCGTAGCTGCATGGATAGCCTGCCGCACGAGCGCCGCGTAGCGTTGCTGCAGCGCGCGCTCGGCGCCGTCATCCAGCGGCGCTTCGAGCCACGGCGCGATGCCGGCCAGCAAGCGTCCGATCGCCTCAAGATGCGTATATAGTCGGCGGTCCGCGAGATTCGCCGGCAGCGCCTCCACCGGCATGTTGCGCTTCAGGGATCCCGCGGCCAGATTCGTCAGCACCGGATCGGCGATCCGCGTCATCAGGCGCAGCCAGTATTGGCGGTCTGATTCCGAACTCTGCGCACTCGCTTGCGCCGCGGCCAGGCCGGCGCTCAGTTGCAGAAAGGCTCGGCGATGAGTCATCGATGTCATTGTAACGGCATGCCAGGGTGCGGCTTCCGGTATACTCGCGTCTGGAGCACGCGGAAGATGACACTCACGCGAAGACGATTGGCCCATCTCGGAGCGCTCGGCGCAGGCGAACTCTGTTCGAAGGCTTCTGCGCAATCCGCACCAGCATCCAGTTTTCCCAAGGCCGACGGACTCACTCTGGAGGTGGCGCGATTCGCTCGCGAGACGGCCTGGCGGGACATTCCGGTGGATGTCATCGATCTCGGCAAGAAGTCGATCCTGGACGGTCTGGGTCTGGCACTGTGCGGATCGATGGCCGAGAGCGGCCGGATCAGCCGTGCCTACGTGAAATCGCAAGGCATCTCCGCGGGCGATGCGACCATTATCGGAAGTTCGTTGAAAGTGCCTGCCCGCTTCGCCGCTTTCGTGAACGGCATCGGCATTCACGCCGACGATTATGACGACACGCAATTGGCCGTGGCCGAAGATCGTGTCTACGGCCTGCTGACGCATCCTACCGCGCCCGTGCTCTCCGCGGCGCTGGCGACAGGTGAAGCACGCGGCATCTCAGGGCGCGACCTGATGACCGCGTATCACGTGGGTGTGGAAGTGGAGTGCAAGATCGCCGAGGCGATCTCGCCGCGTCATTACGAGGACGGATTCCATACTACCGGTACCGTCGGCGCCCTGGGAGCCGCGACTGCGGTCGCACGGGTCTTTGGCCTGGACACGCCGCAAATCTTGCGCGCTTTGGGAATCGCCGCGAGTGAAGCCGCCGGATTGCGCGAGAATTTCGGCACCATGACCAAGCCCTTTCACGCCGGCCGCGCGGCGGAATCGGGCATCGTCGCAGTCGACTTGGCGGGCCTCGGCTGGACCGCCGCCGAACAGATTCTGGAAGCGCCGCGCGGCTTTTTCCATGCGGCCGGCGGCAATTTCGACCCGAATGCCATCGTGCACAAACTCGGCAATCCGTGGACGTTCCGCACTCCGGGCGTTTCGATCAAGCCTTATCCGTCCGGATCGCTCACTCACCCCGCCATGACGGAATTGGAGCGCCTCATCCGCACCGAAAAGATCGACGCCCGCCGGATCGAACGCGTGGATGTCGGGACCAACCGGAACATGCCCAACGCGCTGATTCACCATCATCCGAAGACCGGCCTGGAAGCGAAGTTCAGCATGGAGTTTTGCATGGCGTCACTGCTGCTCTATGGCAAAGCAGGCCTGTCCGAGTTTACGGATGAGGTGGTGAACCGCCCCGAGGTCCAGAACATGATTGGGCGAGTCCGTTTCGGTGTTAATCCCGTGGCGGAGGCCGCCGGGTACAACAAAATGACCAGCATCCTGGAGATTCGTCTGCAGGATGGCCGCACTATCTCGGGGCGCGCCGATTTCGCCAAGGGCAGTCCGGCAATTCCCATGAGTTTCGATGAGGTATCGGCGAAGTTTCTGGACTGCGCCGCGTTCGCCAAGTGGCCGCATGACAAAGCTACGGCTGTGATCGCCGCAGTCGGCAAGTTGGAGACGATGCCCAACGTGCGAGCGCTCACCGCACTGCTCGTAGGATGAAGGGAACGTCGGACTTAAGAGTCAGGTTGGGTGGACCGCCGAAAAGCGTCGAGATGAGTCTCGACGCGGCAAACAGGAGTGTTTGCGCCACATTGCTCAGCCCAGCCACTGCGGATTTTTCGCGGTGCCGTCGAAACGCGTGCTCGTCTTGAAGAGTTCGAACTCGCCGGACATGGCGGCATCCTTGGTCTTGGCGACCAGGCGTGCGAGCTCGTCCTTGCTCATCGGCTTGAACGTGCGCGTGGCCTCGAGCGCCTGGTCCACTCGGGCGACCGTGTCCATCCCGGTGATGACCACCGACGTCGGCAGATTCAACGCATAATGCAGGCATTCGATCGGCGTGATGGTCTTGCTGTTCAGGATGATCCCGCTACCCATCGTCTTCATGGCGAGCACCGCGATGCCCTGCTCCACCAGCTTCGGAACCACCAGGTGCGTGAAGCTGCGGAAGTGATAGTCCATGGCGTTCAGCGGCATCTGGCAGGTGTCGAAGTGGAACTTGTGCTGCGCTGCGATCTCCAGCATGCGCAGATGCACCACCGGATCCTTATGGCCGGTGAATCCGATGTAGCGAATCTTGCCCGCCTTCTTCGCATCCATCAGTGCTTCGAGCGGTCCTCCCACGGCGAAAAACCGGTCGGGGTCTTCCATGCGGATGTTCTCGTGGTACTGCAGCAGGTCGATGTGGTCGGTCTGGAGACGCTTTAGCGACTCGTCGATCTGCTGCGCGGCGGCCTGTTTGGTGCGGCCATCGAATTTGGTCATCAGAAATACCTTCTGCCGATAGCCATCGCGCAAGGCATTTCCCATGCGGCGCTCCGCCTCGCCATCGGCGTAATCCCAGCAGTTGTCCATGAAGGTGATGCCGCGGTCGACCGCCGAGCGAATCACGGTGGTGGCCACTTCCGGCGATTCGGCGCGCCCGATGTGAGCGCCGCCCAGACCAATCGCCGAAACCTTTTCACCGGTTTTGCCCAGTGTGCGATATATCATACCGCTCGATTCGCTGTGCGCCGCCTGTAATCCCGCGCCCACCGCGGCCAATGTCTGGAGTGCCTGTCTTCGATTCATTTCCCTCCCTCCCGCGCTGCCATTTTACCGCGCCCACTTTCGATTCCAGGTGCGGCAAAATCTATTTATGTCACTCAGAGACCTAATCCGGGGTGTCCTCGGTTTTCCCGTTACCCCTTTTCGCCAGGATCTTTCGCTCGACCTCGATGCCTTGGCCGCCAATGTGGATGAAATGGCCGACTATCCGTTCTGCGCCCTGGTAGCCGCCGGCGGCACCGGTGAGATTTATTCGTTGACGCCCGAAGAGGCCGGCGAAGTAGTGCGCGTAACCGTTGACGCCGTGAATGGACGCATGCCCGTGGTCGCCGGCACCGGCTACAACGATGTGCTGGGAGCCGACATCGCGAGGCGCGCCGCAAAGGCCGGCGCCGACTGCATCCTGGCACTGCCGCCTTACTACAGCAACGCGCCATTCGAGGGCCTGATCGATTACTATCGCGCGATCGGCGCGGCGACCGATCTGCCGCTGATGGTCTACAGCCGCGACTGGGCGGTGTTCACGGCGGGTATGGTGGCGCGAGTCGCCGACAAGGTTCCGACGCTGACCTTCTGGAAGGATGGCCAGGGAGACCCGCGCAAGTATCAGCGGATCATGCACTCGGTGGGCGACCGGCTGGCTTGGCTCGGGGGTCTCGGGGACGATTGTGTGCCAGGCTACTTCGCCGTCGGCGTGCAGGCTTACACGTCCAGCATCTCGAACATTGCCCCGCGTCTTTCGTTGGAACTCGCCGAGGCTGGGATGGCGCGCGATTTCGCAAGGCTCGACGTGCTGATGGAGAAGTACGTGCATCCTCTGTACGCGATTCGCGATCGGGTGAAGGGGTATGAGGTGTCGGCGATGAAGGCCGCGATGGAGATTCTGGGGATGCGCGCAGGCCCCGTGCGTCCGCCGCTTACGAACTGCGCGCAGCAGGACATCGAGGATTTGAAGAAGTTGATGGAAGTGTACGCGGATCAGATTGGTGAGCACGCGCAGGGATTGGCGCCCGCGGCGGATTAATGTGAAGGATGCAGAGATAGCGGAGTCGGTCCTCTAATACGCAGGAATGTCGCAACAGCTTGTACAGGCAGACTTGGTGGACACTCGAAAAAGCGTCGAGATGAGTCTCGACGAGGCAAACAGGAGTGTTTCGCGCCACGTCTGGTACACGGAACGGACGATTGAACTAGCGAAGTTTCACCGGTCAGACCGCCTGGGGAAGCAGGATGATCAGTTCCAGCTGAGGATTGGGCAGGTCTGCAGGAACGTATGCGGCCAGGTTGCGGGCGCGCTGAATCGCCTCCCAAGGAACGCCGGATTGGCTCAGGCTGAAGTACTGATAATTGAGCTTGATCGGAATGGCGCTGGGCGGCTGCGCGACATAGGTGAGAGGCACGCCGAGCAAGGCGTATTTCACCAGGTGATCGATGTGGTTGGCGGAACAGACCTTGACCAGTTGCGGTACGCTTCCGACGATATCAGCCTGGCTGGTCTCGGCGCGGATCGCGAGGTACATCTTGGTGTTCTGCAGGTACTTGTCGTTGTCGAGTGCAGTAGCGTAGATAAAGGGTTGCGACAGCTTGAGGGGCAGGGAGACGAAGTTGGTGGGCACGACGGTTTCGAGCAGGTGGCGTAGTTTCTCATCGAGGTCGGTGAAGCAGGCGCCCAGGTCGTCGTGATCGTAAGGTGGAAGGTCGCGCGGATGAATGTTGGTAGAGAAAGTGGTGAGCGCGCCAGCGAGCGAAAGCATGGCGGAGAAGAGCTCTTCGGGATGGCCTCCGCGAGTCTCGAAGAGGTGGCGGAAGGTGGGAAGTGCCGTGTTGATGGTGTAAAGAAGCCAGAAGTTGGCGATGTCGGAAGCGGTGAAGTCGGCGAGAGTCAGGCTCTTTTGCCGGCGCACACTGGCAATCGCGGCGGAGCGGGAGGTTAGAATCTCGACCAGGCGGCGCGCGATGGCCACGAGGTAGTCGCTGGAGCGGAAATCGAGCAGCGGCGACACGAAGCGCGGATCGAGGGTGTAGGCGCCCGTGGCGTCGCGGAGCACTCTTGCCACCCGCAAGGTGGCGAAGCCTTCCAAATTCTCACCCTCCGCGAGAAGCCGAAGATTCTTGCGGGCGATCTGCACGGGCTTCTCGGAGAGGCCGGTATTCTCGTCGCGGAACAGCTCGATTTCGGCGCGATAGCGGGCGCCGCCCTGCTTCGCGGAAGTCGCGACGTTGAGGCCGCGCTCGCGGTACTGCGGAACAGCGAGATACATATCGAGCGAGGTCTGGTCAGGCTCGAAGCACTCAGGCAGTTGTTTGAGCGGCGGCACGCGATCGGAAGCGGGAATGTCGAAGAGCAGGCCGTCGGGAAAGATGCCAGCCGCGCTGGTGATGCCGAAGGCGCCTCCGGCGAGTTCTTCCTGGTTGATCTGGAGCGCCTGGAATCCGTACGGCTTGAAGGAAAGGCTTTCCAGATGAAACTGCAACAGGTTCTCCAGAAAGCGGTCTTGTAATTGTAAATACTGAGGGCTTAGGAAGGTACCCTTAGTCCAGACAACCGGTTGCAGTTTCTTCATTTGGAATCACAGTACCAGAAAAGAGGCTCGCTTCGCGAGCGGCTTGGCTGGCTGCGTTCGCGGGGTTGGGTGCAGGCTGCTTCGCGAGGAGGTTTAAGGCAGGCTCGCTAGGCTGCGGGGTTGGCGGCGGGCTCGGCTTCGCGAGCGGGGCTAGGGGTGGGGGGGTTGGGAAGAGGTTCGCTCCTCTTAAAGCGGCCGGGCGCCCAGGGCTCGCGTCGTGAGCGAGCCTGAAGAGGTTCGCGCTCCCCACGAGGCCACGGGCGGGACCGGGATCGCTTCGCTCTCGGGACTTGTGGCTCGCTCCGCTCGCAGGATGTCGATCAAGCTTTGCGGAGCTTGGTAACGCGGCCTACTTCTACCCACTCGACCACGAAGATGTTGCCGGCGTGGTCGAAGCAGGCACCGTGCGGGCATACGAATTTTCCGGGTGTAAAGTGGTCACGGGACATGGTCCTCATCTCGCGATATTTGCTGGTGGAATCGTCTCCCAGGTGCGCGATGACTTCGTTTTTCTTGTCCATCAGAGTCACCCGAGCACCGAGGTCCGGGATCACTACGTCGCCGTTCTTGAAGTAGTGGAAGTGGCACGGCTGGCTGGTGCCCGAGATGAAATCGATGTGCTGGCCATCCAGGGTGAAGCGTTGGATGCGCGCATTGGCGCGGTCGGCGACGGTCAGCACGGGCTTGCCACTGCGCATATCGATGGCGATGCCGTGCGGGCAATCGAGTTTGCCTGGCTCTTTGCCTTTGCCGCCGAAGGTCCGAATGTACTCTCCCTTGCTGTTGTACTGGTTGATGTAGCTCGAGCCGTAGCCGTCGCCCACATACAGATCTCCGTTGGGCGCGATCGCGAGGTTGGTGGGGCTGTATTTCGGTTTCTTTCCGTCGGGGCCGGGCTTGTAGGCTTCCGAGACATCGGGGTAGCCGATGGTGTAGACCTCTTCGCCGTCCAGCGTGGCCTTCACGACGATGCCACGGCGCGTGTCGCAGAGGTAGAGAAACTCGGTGGAACCCTCCTTGCGAATGTGCAGGCCATGGGCGCCGCCCTTGAATTCCTTCCCCCAGGATTTGATGAACTTGCCCTTCTCGTCGAAGACCACCATGGAATCCGCGCTTTCGCTGGCCGCATTGACGGTGTGGTGGACGTAGATGTGGCCCTGCGAGTCCTCGACGACGCCGTGAGTGTTGCCGTACTTGATGTTGGTGGGAAGTTCGCCCCAATCGTGATGCACCTCGTAGGTGTGGGCGCCGCTGCCGAGGGTGGGAAGCTGGCTGCCGGACTTGTCATCGGCGTGGAGGATGGTGGGAGCTAGCACGGCGGCGGTCTGGAGGAATGCTCGTCGGGTGTGGTCCATGGTGGAAAGTATACATGAGCTCGCTCTGGGTCGCGGGGTTGGTGGGTTAGGGGTTTGGCTTGCGGAAGAGGTTCGCCTCGATCGCGGGACTCGCGGGGACGGAGCGCTTTCCCGGGTCTGGTATCTGCGGCGAAGATTCGAGGAAGTATCAACAGCCGGTTCGATGCCGAGAGGCTGAGGCGCCGAGAGAAAGGTCCAAGTCAGTTAAGACCCGAAGCGCCGAGGGGGTTGAGGTAAATGATGCCTAAGAGCGAAGTTACTATTCGACTCCACACCCGGAGCTTCCCCATCCGCCAGGGGTTGAACTCACTGTAGTTTTCTGTAGTCTCCGTTTGCTTCCTTGTGGTTAGGTGACCGCTCTTCTCTTCCAGGCTGGAAGCATACGGTAACTTTGCTTCCGACAACCGAACACTACTCCACCGTCTCTGAATCGTCTCATCCAGCGGATTCCAACGGCACAGTGCGCCTGCCAGTTCATGTTCCAATGCCTTTGGAGCCTCTGCACACCGGAGTGAAATGAATTAGACTATCAGCAAAGCACGATGGACAGAAGGGCAAGTTGGCCCACAACAAACTCGACGGGTTAAACCAGGGAAGCCATCGTTCCGCACTCTGATACCGAAGGGAGTTTACGGAAAAGGCGTCGTATGGATGGTGGACCAGTACCGGCTCCGAATGAGAGGTTTCAAAGAATCATCGAGAACACCGATGCCGGATATTTTCGCATCGGTGCGAACGGCTATTACGAGTATGTGAACCTTGCCTGGCTTCGGATGCACGGGTTCACGCGCCCCGAGGATGTGATCGGACTGCACTTCACGGCGGTTCATGATTCCAAAGATCTAGCTAACGCCAAAACGATTGCCGAATCTCTGATGCGGGGAGAATCCGTCAAGAGCGGCGCGGTGTCCAGAATCAACCGGGACGGGACAATCGGATACCACAGTTTCTCAGCCCATCCCGTATTTGACGGTGAACAGGTCGTCGGCGTCGAAGGCTTCCTGCTTGATATCACGGACCAACGAAGAACGGAAGAGCGGTACAAGCTAATTGCGGAAAATGCTGCCGACGTGATCTGGCTCTGGGACTTGAAGGAGAACCGGCCCACTTATGTAAGCCCTTCAGTGCTCAGGCTTCGGGGTTTTTCCGCCGAAGAAGTGATGGCGCAGCCGCTCGAACGGGCGATGCCAGACGACACCTTCCAGATGATCGTCAGGCAAACCAAGGAGCGAATAGCCGCTGTGGAGTCGGGCGATGAAACGGCACGCATTCACACGAATGAGGTTGAGTATTTTCGTAAGGATGGCTCCCGAGTTACGGCTGAGAGAGTAACCACACTGATTTCCAACGAGGAGGGGAAGGTACGCCACATACTGGGCGTCAGTCGCGACATCACGGAACGCAAACGAATTGAGAATGCCCTGCGAAAGTCAGAGGAGAAGTTCTCCAGCGCATTTCAATCCAGCCCTGCCGGCATTACCCTTGCCGATTTAAGAACGGGTTCGTACCTCGAGGTAAACGGAACCTTCGAGCAGATCACTGGGTATCGACGCGATGAAGTCATCGGACGAAGCTGGGAGGAACTACGACTGTGGACCGACCCTTCTAATCGCGATGAAGCCGTGAGGCGGCTGCTGAACGAGCGAAGTCTCCGAAATTGGGAGTTCAAGTTCCGCAGGAAGAACGGAGATGTTGGCGACGGTCTGATTTCAGCGGACTTGATTGAAATCGAAGGTAATCTCTGCGCGATTACCGCTACCATAGACATTACTGAGCGAATTCAACTTGAGAATCAGCTTCGACAGGCACAGAAGCTTGAGAGTATCGGGAGATTGGCCGGTGGAGTAGCACACGACTTCAATAACCTTCTGACGGTCATCATGGGACATGGCGAACTCCTTCTCAGAAGCGCCGGCGCCACTGATACCTTTCGGCAAAACATTGAGGAAATAAGGAAGGCGGCGGAACGCGCCGCTGGCCTGACGCAGCAATTGTTGGCGTTTAGCCGGAAGCAGACTATTGCTCCAAGGCCGCTGGATCTGAATAATGTCGTCAAGGACGCCGAACGGATGCTCCGGCGGTTGATTGGTGAGGACATCGAAGTTGTGACTACGCTCGACCCGCTGTTGGGGCGGGTCATGGCAGACCCGGAGCAGGTCTATCAAGTAATGATGAATCTCGTGGTAAACGCTCGTGACGCAATGCCAGACGGCGGCGTACTCCGGATCAGCACAATGAATGTGGATGTTAGCCACAATGAAGCAACCATGCAGCAGGACGCGAAATCTGGGCGTTACGTGGTGATGGTGGTAAAGGACAACGGAACTGGAATGGACGAGACGATCCGCCAGCACATTTTTGAGCCGTTCTTCACGACCAAAGAGCAAGACAAGGGAACAGGACTTGGGCTGTCCACGGTCTACGGCATCATGCGGCAGAGCGGCGGCTGGGTTGACGTTTGGAGCGAGTCGGGAGTTGGAAGCTCGTTCAAACTTTACTTCCCCGCAATTGATGCGTGTTCGGTTCAAGAATCGGCGGAAACTGCCGCGGCTGTGAGGCTTGCGGGCGGCGGAACGCTCCTGGTTGTGGAGGACCAAGAGGCGGTGAGACGCCTGATGACGACCATTTTGACGGATTATCGATATGAGGTAATCGAAGCGGCTAATGGCGACGAAGCGTTGGCTGCTTCCGAAAGACATGCAGGCGAGATTCACCTGTTGCTAACGGACGTAGTACTGCCGGGAATGAATGGCAAAGAGGTAGCTGACCGTCTGAAAATGTCGCGCCCAGACATGAAGGTGCTCTTTACGTCTGGTTATACGGAGGATGTGATTGGGCATCGCGGTGTACTGGACCCGGGCGTTGCTTATCTTGCCAAGCCGTTTAGTCCAGATCGGCTTGCCGCTAAGGTTCGAGAAGTGCTCTCAGAGCATTCCAAGTCCCAGGGATCAGCCCATCAATAGTATGGGGCGGGCCAGAAGGCCGAACCTCTTCGCTGATAAGAAATCACTCCTCCCACTGGTCCGGCATTGGCCGAATGAGTTTCGACCACTCATAGAGCCTCCCCGATCCAAGACGGATCCGATTTTGACGAACGCCGCTCAAGTCTCATTGAGAATCGGGCCCGTTGCGCGAGATCGAGCCTGGCCAGGCCCGTGGCTTAGGCTTCGGAACTTGCGAAGAACGCGGCCCCCGGTCGGCCCCTGAGCCCAGGTAAAGGAACGCGCCGGGAGGACCACGCTCTTTCTCATCGTCCGCAGATGAGTTCCGGCCGGCTATTCCTTGATCGGGTTGCTCGCCAGCATTGCCCGTCTCCGCTTCAGCGGCGATCGCAGAATAACACGCACTCCGCAGAGAGCCAGGCGAAAGGCGACATTTCTACTTTGCCAGGAGCACGACACTTCTACTTTGCCTTGACAAGCGAACGTTACCGATTGACAGAACATGAACGAACCATGTACATTTGACCCAGTGCGCTAACAGGGCGTCTCCTACCCGCGGCAAGGGATTCTCCCACCTGTTTTGGTTTTCAAGGCTCGGTACCTTCTTTCAGCCTGGTATCAGCGGGACACCGGCAATATGAAAGGAGGTCTTGTGACCCCATCGAAGTTTTTACACCCTCACTCGTCTTTTGAGTCCCTTCGGAAGCAGGCGAAGAAACTAGCGCGCCAGGCAGCAGCAGGCGACCCGGATGCACTGGCCCGTGTGCACGCGCTGCTGCCGGCCCCGGGACTTCCTCTAACGTTACGAGACGCGCAGTTCGTGCTGGCGCGAGAATACGGCTTTGCAGGCTGGCAGGACCTTCGCGCCGCGGCGCTCCGCCTGGAAGGTAAGGGCCCGGAGTGGGCCGCCGCAGAGGCGGAGCGTGCTATCCATGACAACGCGGTCGGTCGATTGGCGCAATTGGTTCAGGAGTATCCCGCGCTTCTGTCCTGGCGCGGCAACTCCGGAGAATCGTTACTTGCGTTCGCGACCAGCTCGTTTGGCGACAGCGGCGATCCATACCGGGAAAAGATGTTCACACGCATCGAGTGCGCCGAGTTTCTCCTCGATGCTGGCGCCCGCGTCGAGCCGTCGATTTGGGAAGGCGCAATTTCCACCCGCGCCCAGGGAGTGTTGCAGCTTCTTTTGCGCAAGGGCGTTTTGCCGCGCACGCTCGATGTTCTCGCGGCGTTGGGCGATGGCGACGGAGTACGCGATTGCCTCGAGTCAACAGGGAAACGTCCCAGTGGAGCCGCCGTCACGCAGGCGTTCGTTTGTGCATGCCGTTTTCAGCAGAAGGAGGTCGCCGCTCTTCTTCTGGAGCGTTGCATAGAGTTCGACCCAGCGCTTGGCGGGCGAGTGGAGAAATGGCGTGGACGCAGCGGCTTCATCGACTACCTTGCCGAACATCCGGTGCAATACGGAAGTCCGTGGCAAACGGTGGTTATGAATGAAGTGAAAGCGGCAATGCATGAAAATGACCTGGAACGGTTCAGCCGATGGCTCGAGGGGGAACCCGATCTGCTCGGCGAATCCCATGTTCGGCTGCAAGTGGAGTTATTGGAGAATGCGGCCTACAACGACCGGGGAGCGTTCATCATTCGCTTGATGGAACTCAGTCCCGCGCTAAAGGTAAAGCGCCCAGCTTCTGATGCGGTGGAATTCGCCCTGGAGTATGGGCACGCGCATCTGATCCCTCTCTTAACTCAGATTTGGCCGTTGCCCGATGATCTCCCCCACGCCGCCGGGGTAGGCGACTTTGCGCGAGTCAGCGCTTGGTTCGATGAGGCCGGCCGGGCGAAGCTGGGGAGCCTCAATCGGCACTACCCCACCAACCACCCTTCCATACTGCGGAATCTTCATTGGACGCCCCCGAACGCGCAGCAAGTCCTGGACGTCGCGCTGGCATGGGCGTGCATGAACCGGCAGTTTGAGATCGCATCTTTTCTACTGGAGCGCGGCGCCAACATCAACACCAACTGGAGCACGCATGAACCAGCGAGCATCCTGCATGAGTGCGCCGTCCGCGCAAACTACGAAGCAGCGCAGTTCGTGATTGACCGAGGGATCGACATGACGATTCGCGATTATCGCTGGAACGCGACTGCGGAGGGATGGGCGTACCACGCCGCCAAGGACACAAACATGGCGGAGTTTCTGGCACGAGCCGAGCGCGCACGCGAGACGCGGTCTGACTAACAGAACGCTTTCCTCGCTTGGAGTTTAAGCCCGAGTTGGGGCTCGCCGCGAACTCCTTCTTAGTTCATCGGGCCGACAGAGAGGCCGGCAGGAACAACTCGTGATCAGTATGAAGCCCAGGATCCAAAGTCTAGCCCTGCCACCCCAAGTGCGCGACACTAATTCCATGCGCCTGCCGCTTCTCTTCGTCGCCGCCGCGATTTCCCTTTCCGCTCAAAGTGGCACCCTCACCATCCACATGATCCTCCACGCCATCGGCGAAGAGCGCTACCAGGTCACGCCTTCCGATGGCGAACTCACCCTCAGTTCCACCTTCGAGTACTCCGACCGCGGCAACACACGGACCACCACCGCTACGATGCGCATGAAGAGTGATTACACTCCGCTCAATCTCGAAGTGAAAGGCCGCATCGGTCCCGGCAGCAGCCTCAAGATCGAAGGAAATGCCGCCACCGTTCAGGAGGGCGACGCCTCTCGCACTCTCCCAGTTCCGGAGCAGTACGCCGCAATCTTCGGTTCGTCCCCTTTCGCCATGCAGGCGATGATGATGCGCTACTGGATTGCCCATGGGAAACCGGCGCAGCTTCCTATGCTCCGAGCGAAGCCCGGTGCCGACCCCATCCGCATTGAAGCTGGGGGACACGACTCCGTCTCCGTCGGCGGCAAGACGGTGACGCTCGACCGGTACAACATCGCCAACCTGATGTTCGGCCGCGAGATTCTCTGGACCAATCCGCAAGGCGACCTGGCCGCCGCCATGACTTTCGCGGGCGGCCTGCCCATGGAGGCGGTCCGCACTGAATACGAGCCGGCGTTCCCGCAACTGTACCGCAGCGGCATCGCACAGGAAATGGCCAATCTTGCCGCGCTCGGCCGACAGGTGACGCCGGAACGTACCGGCGCCTACTCCATTGTGGGCGCCACACTCGTGGATGCCACAGGCGCCGCGCCCGTCTCCGACTCGGTGGTGATCATCCGCGACGGCCGCATCGCCGCTGCCGGCTCTCGCGAGAAGGTCGCCGTTCCGCGAGGCATTCCGGTCGTCGAGGCCAAGGGACAGACGCTACTGCCCGGCCTTTGGGAAATGCACATTCACTTTTCGGGCGTCGAGTTTGGACCCGCGCTCTTGGCAGCCGGTGTCACCACGGCGCGTGATTGCGGGGGCGAGTTCGACTACCTGGTGGCGCAGCGCAATGCTCTCGAAAGAGGCGGCGGATTGGGTCCGCGACTGCTCCTCGCGGGCCTCGTCGACGCCGGTGGGTTGAAGGCCTTCGGACACGTCACAGCGGAAACTCCGGAAGAAGGCCGCGCCGTGGTCAATCGTTACCACGATGCCGGCTTCCAGCAGATCAAGCTCTACACCTTCCTCACCCCGGAAGTGATTCAGGCGATCACCGCGGAAGCGCACCGCCTCAACATGACGGTGACCGGCCACGTGCCCCAGGTGTTTAATGCTTTCCAGGGCGTGGAGGCCGGCATGGACCAGATCAATCACCTCAACTACGTATCGAATATGATGCGCGGCACCCCGGGTGGACGCGGTCCCATCGATATCAATTCCGAAGCCGCCCTCAAGGCGATTCACTTCTTCAAAGAGCATCACACCGTTGTCGATCCCACAGCGGGCTGGGGCGAGATGTCCGGTCACTCGAAAGAGGTGGACGTCGCCACATTCGAGCCCGGCATTCTGAAATCGCCCTTCGTGCTCGACGCGAAATTCCGCGGCATGGGCGGACCGACAACCGCCGAGCAAATGCGCACGCGCACCGCGCAGACGATCGCCGTGATCGGCGCCTTGCACAAGGCTGGCATTCCGATCGTCCCCGGCAGCGACACCGGACTAGTAGGATACGGGCTTCTCCGCGAGTTGGAGCTCTATGTGCAAGCCGGCATGACGCCGCTTGAAGCGATTCAATCGGCGACCATCGTCTCCGCGCGCGCCATGAATTTCGATCGCGACTCCGGCACCATCGAAGCAGGAAAACGCGCCGATCTCATCCTGGTAAATGGCGATCCGCTGGCCAATATCGGCGATCTTCGCAGAGTCTCGCGGGTGATCTCGCAGGGCCGTGTTTACGACGCCGCAGCGCTCTGGCGAAGTGTTGGCTTTCACCCCGCGAGCAATTAATCCCCCATCCTTCGATAGGCTTGCGCCCGGGAAACCGGCATGATATAGCTCCTTACCAGTCTCGACGCCTCCCAGGCGTCCATGGAGGGACAAATGCGCAAGGGGATCTTTTGCCTCACCGCCCTGTTCGCGATCGCCAGCTCGCTTTTCTGCCAGGATATTCGTACCGCCACCCTGGTGGGCACCGTTACCGATAGCAGCGGCGGCGTAATCGCCAACGTTGCCGTCACCGTCACCAACGTCGATACGCAAGTGGTCACGCGAGGTCTAAGCAACGCCGAGGGTGCGTATTATCTGCCGTTTCTCAACGTCGGCAATTACCGGCTCTCCATGGAGGCGCCGGGGTTCAAGCGATTCGAGCACTCTGGCCTTGTTCTCAATGCCGGTGAGAATCCGCGCATCGACGTGAAACTCGAGGTCGGAGCCGTCAGCGACACGGTAAAGGTCACGGCGGCAGCGCCCTTGCTGGCCACCGACACTGCCGTCGTGGGTAGCATCACCACCGCCAAGGAGATTCACGATACGCCGATCCCGCAGTCCAAGCCGCAGCACTTCATGTACTACCAGGAAGGGGCCCAGGCGAACAACGACGGGACGTATCACATCCTCGGCCAGCCCGAAGCGCAAATGAGTTACACGCTTGACGGCATTACCTCGAAGCAGGCCATCGGCAAGGCGCTCGGCGATACCAACACGCTCATCACGCCGCCAGTAGACACTCTGCAAGAGGCGCAGGTACTGACCACGGGCATTCCCGCCGAATTCGGACATGCCGCAGGCGGCGCATACAGTCTGACGACCAAGAGCGGGACGAACGACCTGCACTTCTCGGCCGAAGAGCGCTATATCAATAAAGACTGGCTGCACCGTCAGCCCTTCAACCAAGGCCCTACCAATACCCCGTTCGAATACCACAATTTTGATGCCACCCTGAGCGGACCGATCGTCATCCCGGGCCTCTACCACGGAAAGAATCGCACCTTCTTCCTGCTGGGCTATCGCCTCGATTACGATCATGAGACCAACTACGCCACCGTATCGGTACCCACGATCGATGAGCTCAATGGGAACTTCTCCTTCAACGGTCTCGGTCAGGCGATCTACGATCCGAAATCCATCACCTGCAGCGCCGCCAGTTGCGCCAATGGCACCGGGTACACTGCTACGGCCTTCCCGGGCAATATCATTCCGAAATCCCGCTTCGATCCAGTCACATCGAAATTCTTCTCGTTGAATCCGTACAACACTCCCAATCTCGCGCCGACCTTTACCACCACCGGCCCCACCAACGACTACATCTCCGGCAACATCTACCTTTCCGACCGCCAGGCGTACCTCGGGAAAATCGATCAGACCATCAGCGACCGCCAGAAGATCTTCGTCCGGTACATCTGGAACAAATACCGCGTGATCGGGAGCCGCAACAATATCCTCTTTGCGTGGAGAGACATCGACAACACGGCTCTGAGCTTTGGGCTGCCCGAGCCAATCGATGAGCGCAACGTCGCCGCCGGCTACATCTTCACGATCAGCCCGACCTTAATCAACGAATTGCAGCTCGGGTACCAGCGACGCAACGACAGCATCTATCCCGCGACTGCCAATCAGGGATGGGCAGCGACTCTCGGCATCCCAGGCGTAGGGCCGCAGACATTTCCCGGGCTGATCAGTTCGGGCAGCAGTTCGTTCACCTGGACCGCCAATCCCGGCGGAGCCTCACGCACCATCAATGAAGACATCATCTTCGCCGACAACGTAACGAAGGTCTGGGGACTCCACACCATCAAGTTCGGCTACCAGGGAATTCGACAGCGTGAGAACGACATCACGGCCAGCCAGCCATCGGGCGCCTTCACCTTTACCTCAGGACTCACTGGCGCTCCGCTCACCCCAAATACCGGCAATTCCTTCGCGACCCTGGAGCTTGGCGCCGTCTCCTCGGCCAATTTTACGCAACTGCTTGCCAATTACCTGCCGCACTGGTTCATGAATCAGTTTTACGTGCAGGACGACTGGCGCATCCGCCGCAATCTGACGCTCTCCATCGGCCTCCGCTACAGCCTGGAGACGCCCGCCAATACCCAATACGGACTCAAATCCGCCTTCGACCCGAACGCCACCGACCCGGTCACCGGATTGAAAGGCGGCATCACCCATCCCACCGGCACGTTGTACAACACCAACACGCACAACTTCACGCCGCGACTGGGCCTGGCCTGGAACTTCAGGCCAAAATTCGTCTTCCGCGGCTCGTTTGGGATGTTTACGCAGGATCTGATCACGACGTTGGCCCAGGACGAGTACATCGCCCAAGCGGTCGTCCAGCAGCCATCCGGCAATCCATTCCCGGCGTTCTATCTGTCACAAGGACCCGGCCCGATCGCTTACAACCTGGTCTCGGGCGGCACCGCCCTGTTCGTCGGTACCAATTACAGCTCGCGCAATACCTCGTTCATCGACTCGCACTTGAAGAATCCCTACTCGATGACCTGGTCGGGAGGGGTGCAGTATGAATTTCGCCCCGGCTACCTCGCCGAGGTGACCTATCAGGGATCGGCGGCGGTCCATCTCACTGGAAGCACCAATCTCAACACGCTCCCCTGGTCGATTTACAACTCCACCGATACCAACCTGCTCAACGCCGTGTTCGCGAACTCGCAAGCCTACCTACCCTATACGCAATTCGGCACCATCAGCTACGCCACCAATCCGGGGCACAGCACATATCATGCAATGATCGCGCGTATGCAGCATGCCTTCGGCTCCGGCTTCTCGGCGAATTTCCTGTTCACGTTCAGCAAAAATCTGGTAGGCGGCGCCGGCAGCGGATATCAATATTACGACTGGCGCCTCACCAAAGCATTGGCCACCAGCGATCAGAAGCTGCAGTTTGTGAATCAGCTCAATTACGACGTGCCGGTCGGTCGCGGCCGCCGGTTCCTCAATCACGGAGGGGTGGTGAATCACATCGTAGGCGGCTGGACCTTCCTCACGATTCAGAGCTTCCGCAGCGGCCTGCCTGTGACGTTCAGCAGCGCCGGCAGTCCGTACAAATACCTGCCGGGTGAGGGCGGTCTGAACATCGTGCCCGGCCAGACTATCAATGTGCCGAACTATTCCATCGGTCCCAACATGTTCCCGCAGTCTGCACAGAATCCGTTCTATAACATCAACGCGTTCTCATACCCGGCCGCCTTTAGCGAGGGCAATGCGGGTAGCGGAATCGCGCGCACCGGTTGGCTGTGGTGGCCGCAATACTCCATTACGAAGACGTGGTCGTACAAGGAGAAGTACAAGGTGACGGTGCGCATGGACGCCGACAATCTATTCCCCGAGACTCGTTGGCTCTACACTGCGAACAACACGGTGAATCTGACGAGTCCGCAGAATTTCGGCAAATTCCCGGCGACCACCGGGTACTCGTTTAGCAACTTTTACGGCACCAACGGCACCTTGCAAGGCGTGCTCCGCATCGCCTTTTAAGGGAGTGGTCCGGCTTGGCTGCGCGCCGCGACCGTGAGAAGCTGGGAAAAATCCGGACGTCGCTTGCTTACGCGCGCGGCTCGCAAGCGCACGTATCGCGCGCTTGGCTGCAACTGCGAGCCGCGACCGTGAGGGAGTGATCCGGGCTTGCCTGCGCGACGATTCGCGCGACTACAGTGAGCGTGAGTGTGCGAAGCGGGAAAAACCCGGACATCGCTTGCTGCAACTGCGAGCCGCGACCGTGAGGGAGTGGTCCGGGCTTGCCTGCGCGACGATTCGCGCGACTACAGTGAGCGTGAGTGTGCGAAGCGGGAAAAGCCCGGACATCGCTTGCTGACGCGCGCGGCTCGCAAGCGCATCTCCCTGCCTGATCCCATCGATTTTGTAAGAGGCTTTCGGTCGACCACGGAGGCCGCAACGACCTTTGCACTTCAGGTGGAATCTGCGCCCCCAAGCTTCTCCGCGAGGGCCGCAAAGTCTCTACGCGAATTCACCCCAAACCGCCCAACCGTTCGGTCGCCGATGTATACTGTCTGTGCTATGAAGCTATTCCGTTTCACGCGACTTTTTGTCTTCACGGCGGGACTGGCTCTGTACGCGCAGGATGCCAGCATGGTGCTCCGCACCTCCGTCACCTACCGCACCCAGAGAAACAGCCTCCAACTCACGGACGAGCAGCGCCAGCAGGCCGATCAGTTGGCCCGCGACGCTACCCAGGCCGGCCAGGCCGGAAAGTACGGCGATGCCATGCGGGCCTACTATCACGGGCTCGCCGTCATGCGGGGCGTTTCCTGGAGTCCCGCCTTCGAGTTCGCCTCTTCCTTGCAAGGTCATCTGGAACACGCAGTCCTCGATCCCGGCAAATCCGTCAGAGTGAAGCTGTCGCCACTATATAGCAGTACCGGAAAGCTTCAGGCGTCGTTGGTGCTCGTTCCCGCAAAGAAAGACGGGGCCACGGAGAAGACTCTCGGATCCGCTACCTTGGACGCTGCGGAAATGCCCTTCTCGCGAACCCTCGAAGTACCGCCGGACACTACCGGCGATTACACCGTCGAGGTGCGGCTGGCAGTGGAAGGCGAAACCCCCACACCGGCAACGCGAGCGGGCCTGGTGAAGAGCCTGCCCGTCCACTTCGAAGCACTTGCTGCACCGGCCCAACGTCTCCGGGAGCGGCTCGCTAAATCCAAAAAGTCCAACGCGCTGCCGACCGCGGAGTATGCCCTGGCACTGTATGAGCGTGCCGATCGCGGCGAGGTGAATCCGTCGGTGTACCACCTGGCCGACGAATTCGCTAAGGCCAACCAGCTTCTCGACGCCATCGATGCAGGCCGCGATCCATTCGCCGGTCACGGCGATTTCCGTAAAGCCTATCGCTCGGGCGTCGATCAGTCCTTGCAGCCGTACCGCGTCTTCATTCCCGAGGCGTATGACAAATCCAAGCCAGCCGGACTCGTGATTGCGCTTCACGGCATGGGTGGCGATGAGAATTCCATGTTCGATAGCTACAACGGCGCCATGAAGCGGGAGGCCGAACGTGTCGGCCTCATCGTGGCCTGTCCGAAGGGTCTCGATTCCGCATCCATGTATCGCGATGCGGCCGAACAGGATGTTCTGGACGTGCTCGCCCAGGTTCGCCGCGACTACAACATCGATCCGGGCCGCATCTATCTGATGGGTCATTCCATGGGCGGATATGGCACCTGGAGCATCGCCATGGCGCATCCCGATCTCTTTGCGGCGCTTGGTCCCATCTCAGGCGGCGGCAATGCTGCCGGCATGGCGAAAATCGCGCAAATTCCGGAGTACGTAGTGCATGGCGACGACGATCGTACCGTGCCGGTCACTCAATCCCGCACGATGGTCGAGGCAGGGAAGAAGGCTGGCGCGTCAATTACCTACGTCGAAGTGCCTGGCGGCAGTCACGTCAGCGTAGCGGCTCCGAACTTCGGACCCATGCTCGACTTTTTCGTGCAACAGAAGAAGTCCAAGACGGAGTAAATCACATGAGGATCATTCTTCCCGCCGCGCTTGCGTTGCTAACTCTTTCCGCCGCAGTGAACGCACAGAGCCAGCACACGGCGCGCGGCACTGCGACCGATGTCACCAACGAAGATATACAGGCCACGCTAAAGAAGACTCCCACTGCTACCGTGAGCGACCAGGCCATCCGCGTCGTCAGTATCAATGACGAGTACAACGTGGGCGTGGGCGTAGTGCATCGTTCGAAGACCACTGGCAAGGTCGCCGCCAATGGTATCGAACATAGCCAGATCACGGAGATTTACCACGTGATGGAGGGCAATGCCACGCTGGTGACGGGAGGGACGATCGAGAATCCGCGCGACTCCTCGCCGGAGAGCCAGGTGGTGAAAGTGTTGAACGGTCCGAGCACGGGCGGAGGAGCGATCCAGGGCGGCGTGAGCCGCAAAGTTGGTCCGGGGGATGTGGTCATCATCCCCCCGAATACTCCCCACTGGTTCAGCGAAATTTCTTCCGATCAGATCGTCTACCTGGTCATTCGGGTGGACCCGCACAAGGTGCTGCCTGCCGGATACGGCGCCAAATGACGCTAAAACGATCCACGATGCCTCGGCGCTAAACGCGCTCGCTACGAGCTACGACTGTAAGGGCGTGATTTTTGGAGCGATCGGGGCATCGCTTGCTTACGCGCGCGGCTCGCAACGAGCAACGACCGTGAGGGAGTGATTTCCGGACGCACGCGGCTCGCAACGAGCCACGACCGTAAGGGAGTGATTTTCGGAGCGATTGGGCATCGCTTGCTTACGCGCGCGGCTCGCAACGAGCCACGACCGTAAGTGGAGTGATTTTGGAGTGATCGGCTCGCAACGAGCCACGACCGTGAGGGAGTGTTCTTGCCAGACGTTGCAGCGAATCGGTGGGCCCTCAACCCCAGAAACGCCGTACTTAGCTGGTGTGGTGCGCCATCGACCGCGCGATCATTCCGAGTCCGCCCACCAGCAGCACCAACATCACCAGCGTGTCGAACAGCGTGGTCGGCTGAAAGTACACGTGTAAGTTGGCGATCACCCCCGCGAGGATGAAGCAGAAGCCGCCAATCGTCAGAATCCAGCCAATCGAGCTCTTTCCATTGAAGAACAAGAGACCGATGCCGAACAACATTGGGATCAGCGTAATGCCGAAGGTGCTGGGACCATAGAATCCCCAATACGCTCCCACTACACTCACGCGATGAGCGATGAGGTAGCCGCCGATGCAGGTCATGATGAGGCCAAGCAGGAAATGGCCAAGGCCCCCAGGAGTACCTCCTACATCGCGTAGATTTCGGTCTGCCATCTGTTCGAGGATATCAGACAGACATGCCTCCAGCACGCCTGCCAGTAGTTATCACTCGTACCGAAGCGCGTTCAGGGGGCTCACCTTCGATGCCTTCCTCGCCGGGAGATATCCTGCAGCCGCCGCGGTGATTGCGAGAGCCGCTGCCGCTCCGGCGACTACCACGAGATCGAACGCCTTCACTCCATAGAGCTGGCTCTGCGTCAGCCTCGAAAGAGCCAGTGCCGCCGGAATGCCCGTGCCCAGGCCGACCCCGAGAATCCACAGAAGCTCGCGCATCACCATCCCGCGAATCCGTCCCGGCGCCGCACCGAGCGCCATGCGGATTCCGATTTCGCGAGTCCGCCGCGTTACGCTATGCGCCATCACGCCGTAGAGTCCCAACATCGCCAGCACAGTCGCCAGGACGGCAAAAGCCGCGGCCAGTTGCAGCACCAGCCGTTCCGAGCGGATGTTGCGCTTCACCTGATCGTCCAACGTGCGCAGGTTCTCCGCCGGCAGATCGTGGTCGATGGACGCCAGCACCCGGCGGATCTGCGGCACTGTCTGTTCTGCCGGCAGCGCCGACCGCACGTAAAACGACAGCGAGTTGAGCTGGTCATCCTGCCTCCAGGGAACATAGAACAGCAGAGGAGGATCCTGTTTGACCGCGGAGTAGTGCGTGTTCTTGACCACCCCCACAATCTCGATCATCGTCTTTCCATCGTCCGAGAATCGCACGCCAATCGGATTGCGCCCCGGCAGAGTATTCTTTACGAACTGCTCGTTGACGATCGCCACTTTGGTGGACGAGGCGTTATCGGCTTCGGTGAACTCTCGCCCGGCGATCAGCGGAGTTCCCATTTTGCCGAAGAATCCTGGCCCGATTTCGTTGAACATCGAGTTCTTGTCGGCGCTGCCATCCTTGGGCGTCCCTTCGATGTGAACGTCGGTCCCCCAGTTGCTACCCGCGATCAACGGCACCAGCGACGCGGCAACGCCTCGCACGCCGGGGATCGCCGCGAGTTCCGTCTCGGTCCGTTCAAAAATCGAGCGGATCTGTTCCGGCTTGTAGACGTTCAGTGCGGGCGAAATCGAAAAGCCCACTACATTCTCCGTCCGAATTCCCAAATCGATTTGCAGCAGATTGACCAGACTCTTCAGGAACAGGCCCGTGGGAATCAGCAAGATCGCGGAAATCATCACCTGCGCGCAGACCAGCGCCTTGCGCACGCGCGCCGCACCGCCGCCCGACGAGGCCTTGCCGGATTCGTCCTTCAATGTGGTTCCGAGCGACGACCGGGCGGCTTCCCACGAGGGGTACAATCCGAACAGCAGACCCGTCACGATCGAGATTCCCACGGCAAACAGCAGCACCGGCCACTCGAGCTGTGAGGTGAGTGAATAGCTGGGGGAGTCCCCGGAAAACGCGTAGAGAAGCAGCTTCAAACTTGCCGCTCCGAGAAATACGCCCGATACGCCTCCCGCTGCCGCCAGCAACAGCGCCTCAGTCAGCAGTTGCCCCATGATTTCGCCCCGCCCCGCACCCATCGCTGCGCGAATCGCGAGTTCCTTCTTGCGCTGTGCCGACCGCGCCAGCAGCAGATTCGCCGCATTCGCCATCGCAATCAGCAGCACCATCGCGGTTGCGCACATCAGAATCAGGAGTGGCGTCTTGTTGCCCTCGCGCATGGAGCTGTTGCCCTGTTGCCCGTCTTTTAGTGTGATCTTCGATTGCCGGAAGCGCGCCAGCCGCGGCTCCTTCCAATGCTCCGTCTTTGCAAGTTCCTCTCCTCGGACGTGGTACGGGCCGCTGAGCGCCGCTTCCACCTGTGCGCGAGAGCTTCCCGGCTTCATACGCGCCACCAGGTAAAGCCAGTAGTCGTCGTAGTGGTCTGTGCCGTTCCAATTCGGAGTAATCTGCGGCTTGAAGCACAATGGAACATACGCGTCCGGATCACTGCCGAGAGTGGTCCCATTGAATCCTTTGGGCGCCACCCCGACGATCGTGAAAACCTGGCCGTTGATGCGGATCGGCTGATTGAGAACGTCTGGTTCCCCACCCAACTTGTCGTGCCAGTAGCCGTACCCCAGCACGGCCACCGCGTTACCTCCGCCGTGCCGGTCGTCTTCGGGTGACAGCATCCGGCCGAGCAACGGGACGACTCCCAGCATCGGGAAGAACTGCCCCGACACAATCTGCACGCCGCCCGGCACCGTCTGGCTGCGGAATGCGAGGTTGGCGCTCAGGTCGCGGAAGGCCGCGAGCGCGGAGACTGACTGGGCCTGCTTCTCCAGATCGCGGAAGAACGGGTAACTGAACACGTAGTCCATGTTGCCCGAATTGTTCGTAGAGCCGCGTCCGTTCTTGAAGTCGCCCGGCGCCGTGATCAGCACCAACTCTTCCGGCTTCTGCACCGGCAGCGAACTCAGCACCACCTGATGGAGCAATGAGAAAATCGCCGTGTTGGCGCCCACCCCGAGTCCCAGGGAAAGAACCACTACCAAACTCAGCAGAGGCGCCTTCGCCAAACTTCGGAATGCGTAACGGATTCGGAACATAGAAGGTCTCCTGGACTAGGGTCGTGATACGATCCTACCGCAATGACTTATGACGTATGACGAAGTGCCGCGGTTAGGCGCGTAGCTGATTCGGAAGCGTCGCTGGGCATGCCTCAGCGATCAATCCGCGGGGCGCTCACACGCGACTTGAGCTAGTCCGTCTTGCGCCAACCCGCGCCTTCAGCGAACAATAGTATATGCGCCTGAATTTGCGATGGGGGATACTTTTCGGAGTTGCTGTTGCCTTCACCTGGGGAATCGTTTCTGCACAATCCACGCGCCCACCGAGGACGGACGCGCTGGATGCCGATGTCGACCGCGGAGCCGCCGGGCTCACTCGATGGCTGCACGCTCTGAAGACGCGCGCCAGTTTGATGATGGTCACCGCGCATCCGGATGACGAAGATGGGGGCATGCTGGCGATGGAGACGCGAGGCGCCGGAGTCCGCGGCGTCCTGGTCACGCTGACCCGCGGCGAAGGCGGGCAGAATGCCATGTCGCCCGATAATTACGACGCCTTGGGCCTGGTCCGCACGCAGGAACTGCTGGCCGCCGATCGCTATTATGGCGTCGATCAGTATTGGACGCGCGCCATCGACTACGGCTTCTCCAAGACTCGCGAAGAAGCTCTGGAAAAATGGGACCACGATCGCGTGCTCGCCGACGTCGTGCGCGCCATTCGCATGACGCGGCCGCTGGTGATCACCTCTGTGTTCGTGGGAGCGGCCACCGACGGCCACGGCAATCACCAGGTAGCGGGCCAGATGGCGCAGGAGGCATTTCTCGCCGCCGGCGACCCTACGAAATTTCCGGAGCAGATCCGCGAAGGGCTTCGTCCCTGGACGCCGCTCAAGGTCTACGCACATGTGCCGTTCTTCGACGTCACCCCACAAGGCATGTATGATTACGCGATCGATAAGTTCGTCCCGGTGCGATTCTTCGACTACGTCCACCAGAAATGGTCGAGCGAAAAACCTTCCACCACGCTTGAAATTCAGGAAGGGAACTACGCTACGGCGAACGGCCTGACCTATCTTCAAATCGGGCGCGAGGGCCTGGGCTTTCAGAAGAGCCAGAACAACGGCGTCGCGATTCCCAATCCCGCTCCGTTTGCGAGTGCGTACCACCGCTATGAGTCGCGGGTGCCGGCTGCCGAGCATGAGGAGAGCTTCTTCGATGGGATTGACGCGTCCGTGAACGGCATCGGCAGTTTGGTCGCGTCTGAGCCTGACTACTTGAAGAGCGGACTCGCCGAGATCTCGCGGCTGGCCAACCAGGCGAATGATCAATATCAGCCGGACCGTCCGCAGGGTATCGCGCCAGTGCTCGCCGACGGTCTGACTGCGGCGCGATCGTTGATCGGCAAGGTTCGCGCAGGCACACTCACGGAGCCTGGCAAATCGGATGTGCTCTTCGAACTGCGCGCCAAGGAAGATCAGTTCGAGCAAGCCCTGGCCGCTTCACTCGGATTATCTCTGGTTGCGGCGGTTCTGCCCGAAAAGGAGCCGCAGGGACGCAATCCCTTCGGTGGAGCAGTCCCGACATTCACGATTGCGATTCCCGGCCAGTCGTTTGGAGTGCAGGTAGAGTTGCTCAATCAGAGCCCCGATCCCATCACGTTGGACGCGGTCACGCTCGAAGCGTCTGATGGCAAGGCGTGGAAGATCGGCGTAGCGGGCAATCCTCCACCCAAGAGCCTCGCGGGTCGCGCGCAGGCACAGGCGCGCTTCACCGTCGCCGCGCCATCTGACGCTGCTCTCACGCGCGCCTACTTCACGCGCCCCAACGAAGAGCAGGCGTATTACGACCTGGTCGACCCGAAGTACCGCAATGAGTCGCTCGTGCCGTACCCCCTCTCCGCTTCTGCGCAGGTTACGTATCGCGGGGCATCTCTGCATCTCGCGCAAGTAGTCCAGGCCACGCAGCGTGTACAGACGCTCGGGATCGTTTCACAGCCTTTGCTCATGGGTCCGGCAATCTCCGTGGCTGTGTCTCCGGCGGCCGGCGCGATCCCGGTGGGCGCCCAGTCCTTTGCGTTCTCGTGCACTGTCCACAGCAACGTGAAAGGGCCCGCGGAAGGAACTCTGTGGCTGCGGCTGCCGGAAGGCTGGCACTCTTCTCCCGAATCGGCGCCGTTCTCATTTATGCGGGATGGCGAGGACCATACCATCACGTTTTCGGTGCACCCGGGACAGATCAAGCCCGGCGAATATCCGATTACGGCCGAGGCCGATTATCAGGGAAAGCGCTACACGGAAGGCTACCGGCTGGTCGGCTACGCCGGTCTGCGTCCCTATCCTTACTACCGTCCCGCGGTGTACCACGCGGTCGGAGTCGATGTGAAGACTGCTCCCGGATTGCACATCGCGTATCTGCCCGGTACCGGAGATGAGGTGCCTCAGGCGCTCGAGAATCTGGAACAGAACGTGCGCGTTCTGGCCGCCAGCGATATCACGCAAGGGAATCTGTCGGGGTACGACGCCATCGTTCTCGGAACGCGCGCGTACGCGGTGCGGCCGGAGTTGAAGTCGGCCAACAGCCGCCTGCTCGACTACGTGAGGAATGGCGGCGTTCTGATAGTGCAGTACAATCTGCAGGACTTCGACCAGAACTATGGCCCCTATCCTTTCAGCTTGGGGAGCAATCCGCAAAAGGTGGTGGATGAATTCTCGAAGGTGAAGCTGTTGAATCCGGGGAGCCCGGTATTTACGTGGCCCAATCGTATCGCCGACGCCGATTTCGCGGGTTGGGTCGAAGAACGCGGCCACGGGTTTATGCAGACCTGGGACTCTCACTATGAGGCCCTGCTCGAGACCAACGATCCAGAGCAGGATCCGCAACGCGGCGGACTCCTGCTCGCGCGTTACGGCAAGGGCGCCTACATCTACGATGCCTTTGCGCTCTATCGGCAATTGCCATCGGGAGTGCCTGGAGCGTACCGTATTCTGGCGAACCTGGTCAGTTTGGGTAAGAATCCATCGTTCACCCAGCAGGGGAAATGAGGCGCCGCTAAGAACGCCGCTTCAAATCGTAATGATTGCCGCGCCACTCAATGCGATTCCCAAATGCCGATGAGAGCAGTGCGATCAGCCAGACCCACGTAGCCAGCGGAACCCAGATGGCATGCACCCACGAGTGCCGCTTGAACCACGCCTCGCACTGAGGTAGCGCCGCCTTGGCCAGCGTCGCGCGATTTAAGCCCTTCAACATGCCGGGTGAAAGCTGCGCAATCAGCGCCCACTCGGCGAGCCGATTGCCACGAATCGAAGCTACCACCGACGCCGCCATGCCGCCGCAATAAAACACGTGCGCGATCAGTGCCGGCCACCATAGGGACCCGTTGTACGCGCGCGTGAGCACCATCTGGCGGCGAATCCACCGGAAGAAGCGGCCCGCGGTGACGGAGTCCCGGCTCGGCGTAATCGCTCCGGGGGCGAAGGCGATGGTGAGGCCGGCGGCGCGCACCGCGGCACTAAGCGTATAGTCGTCGCTGACCGTGTCCTTCCATCGCTCATAGACGTGCCCGTCGTAAAACGTCTCCCGGCGCAAAGCCATGGCTCCGCCCCAGGCGAAGCTGTTGGGACCGGGCCCCAGCCTGCCGAAAGCCACGGCGTCCCACACCGAGCGCAGCAGCGTCCAAAACGTCGGTGGGTCCGGGACAAACCAGCGGAACCCCGTGGAGGCGCCGACTCCCGGCTCTGCCAGAGGCGCGGCCAATGCGCGCAGCCAGCCCTTGGAAACACAGCCGTCAGAATCGGCAAATGCCAGAATCTGGCTGTGCTTGCGCGTGACCCGCACCCCCGCCTGCAAGTTCTGAACCTTCTCGCCGGTATTGGGATCATCGCCGTGCGCCAAGACTACCTTGCACTTTCGCGGCAGAACGTTGTGGGGGATGTCGGCCGCGCTCCTTGCCACCACGATCAATTCGTAGTCCGGGTAGTCGAGCGATGCGAGCGCGTCGAGATTCTCGCGCAGACCCTCGTCTTCACCCTTGACGGGCACGATGACACTCGCTGGAGGAAAGTCGGCGCCGGTTTCGGAAAGCCGTTGCGCCACGTAGTCGGCGCGTTTGCGCTCGCCGCGGAGCGACAGAATGGCCAGCAGGAGCGCCGGGCCAACGAAGAACCAGTACCAGAACACCAAGAGGCCAGCATAGCAACTACCGGCCGCAGGGGTTAGGAATCCGTCCTTGCGTGGCGGTCGTATATACTTCCGAAATGAAAAGAGCCGCTACAATCTCCATTCTTATTGCGCTCGCCGGTCTGCTCTGTCTCGCCGGTGACGACGTGCAGCAACGCCTGGTAGGGCGCGCGTTCGGGCCGACGCCCCTCCTGCAGGACCTGCAAGAACTCTGTGATCGCATCGGCGGCCGGCCCACTGGCTCTCCCGCCTGTGATCGCGCGACGGAGTGGGCGGCGGCCAGGTTCAAAGCTGCGAGCGTGACCAGCGTCGCCCTGGAGCCATTCACAGTTCCGCAATCATGGGCAGCAGAATCGGCGGAGGCGGAGTGCCTCTCGCCCGAGCGATTCTCCATTCGCCTGGCCGCCGCGCCGTACAGCGAATCCACTAAAGGGCAAGTGGAAGCGCGGCTGGTGGACGCCGGGGACGGGAGCGCTGATGGGTTTTCCAAACTCGGAGAGAAGGCGCGCGGCGCCATCGCGCTTGTCTCCTCGCACGAGATGAAAACGCTCGACGACCTTTTTGGAGAGTACATGCGAAGCCCGGCGCTTCTGGAAGCCGCTCGCAAGGCCGGGGTCGCAGCGCTTCTGCTGCAATCCACCAGACCTCGCGGGCTGCTATACAGGCACCCCCTGACGCTCGCCAATCAACCTCTAGCCGTGCCGGCCGCAATTGTCTCACGCGAACAGGCAGCGCGCCTTGCGCGTTTGGCCGCCGCGGGCGAGGTGCGCGTGCGCTTGCGTCTGAGTAATAAAACCGGAGGCGCGTTCGAGTCGCGTAACGTAGTCGCGGAGATCCGGGGCGGGGAACTTCCCGACGAAGTCGTGGTGCTCGGCGCGCACCTGGACTCGTGGGACCTCGGTACGGGAGCGGAAGACAACGGCGTCAACGCGGCGATGGTGATCGATGCGGCGCGAGCTATTGCGCAACTGCCCGTGAAGCCGCGGCGCACGATCCGGTTCGTGCTGTTCAACGGGGAAGAGCAGGGAATGTATGGTTCGGCCGGCTATGTACAGCGCCACGCTCGCGAAATCGCAAAACACCGCGCGGCGGTGATCTTCGATACTGGCAGCGGCCGCACCACCGGATTCTTTCTGAACGGCCGCGAAGACCTGCGCCAGCCGCTGGAGCGCGCCTTGGCCGGGGTCGCCGGACTGGAAGCCAGCGAGAATCCGCCTGACGCGATCGATGGTACGGATAATCTCGATTTCCTGCTCTCGGGAGTGCCCAACCTGGTGGCGAACCAGGACGCCGCACCATACCTGCCCGATTATCACGCCGAATCGGATACCTTCGACCGGGTAAATGCGCGGGAAGCGAAAGCCAACGCCGCCGTGGCCTCGGCCCTCATCTGGGGGCTCGCGGAGAGTCCGGAGCCGTTCGGCAAGCGCCTCTCCCGCGACGAGGTGCAGAAACTCCTGATCGATACCAAGCTCGATGTGCAGATGAAGGCGTTCGGCCAATGGGACGACTGGCAGTCCAATCGGCGTGGCGTCAGCCGGTAGCGTCGGCGCCTATCGCGCGCACCAGCCGCCATCGATCAGAATGTCCGTGCCGGTGATGAACCCCGCATCGTCCGAGCACAGGTAAACGGCCAGTTGCCCGACCTCCTCCACTCGGCCCCATCGTCCCAGCGGTACCCCCGCCACGAACTGAGCATTGCGCTCCGGATCGTCCAGCGTCGCCCGATTCATCTCGGTGATCACCGGTCCGGCGCTGATTCCGACCGCCGTGATCTTCTCGGACGCGAGTTCCAACGCGAGCGTGCGCGTGATTCCGAGCAATGCGGCCTTGCTTGCGGAATAGGCAGCCCTTCCCGGCAGTGAGACCCAACTCATCGTCGAAGTGAGGTTGAGGATTCGGCCATAACCTTGACCGGTCATGTGAGGCACGAAGGAGCGGCACATCAAAAAGGCGGCCGTGACATTGGTGTCCATCACCAGGCGCCACTCCTCGATCGTGAACTCCGTGATCGGCTTGCGAATGTTGATCCCGGCATTGTTCACCAGGATATTCACCTTGCCGAACTCGGAAACAATTTCGCGCTCAGTCGCGAGCACCTGTTCTTCGTTGCTGACATCGGCGGGAAAAACTCGCGCTTCTCCGCCCGTGCTGCCGATTTTGGACGCGACCCCTTCGAGCAGCCCGCGATTCCGCGCCACCAGCGCTACCCGCGCGCCTTCCGCCGCCAAGGCGACGGCAATGGCCTTCCCGATTCCTTTGCTGGCTCCCGTGATCACTGCGGTCCGGCCCTGTAATTTGCCGGTCATGCCGGGGTCGGACCCTTTTGCACGCGATTCATCAGGTCATCGGCGAGCGCCTGCGGGCGATCGACATTGTGAATCGTCAGGCGGCTTGCCTCACCAGCCGTCTCGATCGAGAGGTCGCCCACATCGAAGAGGCGCTGTAGAAGGTGCTGGTCCACGCGTACGTCCTGGATCTTGGAAAGCTGAATGTTGCGCGTCGACTTGGTGGCGACTCCCGTCTCGTATCGAAGGCGGTCGCCGCTCACGGTGGTCCGCGTGAGGCGGCGGCGGAGCGCGCGCGTGCCGGGCCACGCCAGCAGCAGAATGGGAAGCGCCATCCACCATCCGGTGGGGCCGCGCATCACGGTCAGATACGCGACTTCCATGGCAACGATCGCCAGAATCAGAGCGATCACGCCCGCCTTGATGAACTTCGCGGTAGGCTGAATGGTAAGATCTGTCACGTTGGCGTTCTCCCGAACCGTATTGTATCGCGGTGGTTCTCGTATCCTAAATTGAAGGGTGAGTATAGATTATGTTGCGCACGATCGCCAGAAGTGCAGGCTTGATGGCTGTGGCCGCTTCCGTTATGCTGGCCGATTTCAGCTACCAGGAGACAACCAAGATAACCGGAGGATCGCTGATTGCCGCTTTGAAGATGGCCGGGGTCTTTTCGAAGCAGGCACGGCAGTTGGGTGAGCCCCAGCAGTCGACCGTGGCAGTGAAGGGCGACCGGATGGTACATCGGGGCCAGCAACACCTCTCGGTGATCGACCTTGCGAGCGAAACCATCACCACCGTCGACTTTCAGAGAAAGACGTATTCGGTCATGACTTTTGCTCAATTGAAGCAGATGATGGAGCAAATGTCGGAGAAGATGCAGCAGCAGCAACAACAGAAGAACGCCCAGGGTGAATACAGTTTCAAGGTCTCCGCGAACAACACCGGCGCCACCAGGCAGATCAGCGGATACGACGCGCGGGAAACCGTGCTCAAGATGGAGATGCAGGGAACGGACCAGAAGAGTGGGCAGAGCGGTTCTTTGGTGATCACTGCCGACACCTGGATTGCCCCCAGTGTTCCCGGATACGATGAGGTCCGCAGGTTCTACCGGAGAATGGCGGAGAAAATCAACTGGACCCCGGGTGGCAATCTCTTCATGAGCCGTCCTGACGTGATGCAGGGGATGGCTGAGGTCTACAAAGAATCCGCCAAGCTGAACGGCATGCCCGTGCTCCAGACGATGACGATGGGAGCGGATGGCACGGTGCCCTCGGACGGCTCCGCCTCGCAGCCTCCACAACAGCAACAGACCACCGCGCAGCCGACCGTGGGCAGCGCGCTCGGTAGCGCCATCGGTGGAAAATTCGGACTGGGCCGTAAGAAGGCGCAACCGCAGCAGGACTCGCAACCTACGGCGCAAGGGGGCTCGCAAGCATCCGGGACCCTGATCGAGACGACTACCGAAATGAGTGGGTTTTCGTCAGATGCGGTGGACGCTTCTTTGTTCGACATACCTGCCGGATTCAAGCAGGTCGATCCCGAGTCGCGGCGCAAGTGAAGGGCGCCACGGCTCCCTGACGGCGCAGTTCGGAAGAAGAAACGTGCCATCAACGCTTGCTCACGCGCGCGGCTCGTAGCGAATGACGACCGCGCGGCTCGTAGCGATCCACGACCACGCGGCTCGTCGCGATCCACGACCACGCGGCTCGTAGCGATTCACGACCACGCGGCTCGTAGCGAATGACGACCACGCGCTCGCAGCGATCCACGACCACGCGGCTCGTTACGATCCACAACCCGGTTCCTCGCGAGCCGCGACCGTAAGGGAGCGTTCATCCGGCCACTTCAGCGAATCGCCGGGCGTCCGACGAAGCGAACCGCGTACCCATTCAGACAGATCGGTAACCTGCCCTACTGCACGTCTCGTGTTACGCTGGAAATTCCCCTATGAATATCGAAATCACCCTGCCCGACGGCAGTAAGCAGTCGGTGCCAGAGGGTAGCAGCCCACTCGACGTTGCCAAATCGATCAGTCCTCGACTGGCCGACGCCGCGATTGTCGCCAAAGTAGATGGCGAGCTCTACGATCTCACCCGCCCGCTCGAAAAGGACGCCACCCTCCAAATCCTCACGACGAAGGACCCCGAGGCCCTTCCGGTCTACCGCCATTCCACCGCACACCTGTTAGCCGCGGCGGTGCTCGAGCTGTTTCCCGAGACTCAACTCGGCATCGGGCCGCCCATCGACAGCGGTTTCTACTACGATTTCGATCGCGCCACTCCGTTCACTCCCGACGATCTGGAGAAGATCGAACAGAAGATGTGGGAGATTCAGAAGCGGCGCCTGCCTTACGAGCGCGTCTACACACAGAAGGCAGAGGGATTGCGCAAATACGCCGATGCCTGGATGAAATGCGAGTTGATCGACGAGCGCGCCGGCGAAGTCTTCACCGAGTACACGCTGGGGCCGAAGTTCATCGACTTCTGCAAGGGTCCGCACGTGCCCGACACGTCGCGTCTGAAGGCGTTCAAGTTGCTCTCCATCGCCGGCGCCTACTGGAAAGGCGACGAGCACAACAAGCAGCTGCAACGCATCTACGGAACTGCCTTCTTCAGCCAGAAGGACCTGGACGAACACCTCAAGCAGATCGAAGAGGCCAAGAAGCGCGATCATCGCAAGCTCGGCAAAGAGTTGGACCTGTTCAGTATTCAGGAGCTTGGCGGCCCTGGCCTGATCTTCTTCCATCCCAAGGGCGGCATTATTCGCAAAGAGATTGAAGACTGGATGCGCGACCAGTACCTGAAGCGCGGCTATTCGCTGGTCTACACGCCGCACGTGGCGCGCTTCGATCTTTGGAAGACCTCGGGCCACGCAGGCTTCTATGCCAACAATATGTTCTCGCGCATGGAGCTGGACGACGCCGAGTATCAGCTCAAGCCGATGAACTGCCCGTTCCACATCCTCATCTACGCCGACCGGCAGCACAGCTATCGCGAACTACCGGTGCGTCTGGGCGAACTCGGCACGGTGTATCGGTACGAACGCTCCGGCGTGCTGGCCGGGCTGTTCCGCGTCCGCGGCTTCACCCAGGACGACGCGCACATCTTCTGCACGCCCGATCAGATCGAGAACGAAATCGTGGCGTGTCTACAGTTCGCGGTGGATACGCTCACTACCTACGGATTCGAGAAGTACACCGCGGAACTCTCCACCTGGGACGGCGGCGCCAGCGGCAAATACGACGGCACTCCCGATCAATGGCAGCTTGGCGAAAGTGCGCTACGGCGCGCCTGTGAGCGGCTCAAGATCGACGCGAAGGTGATTCCCGACGAGGCGGCCTTCTACGGTCCGAAGATCGACGTCAAGCTGGTGGACGCGATTGGCCGCCCGTGGCAGCTCTCCACCGTACAATTCGATTTCACGTTGCCCCGCCGCTTCGGACTCGAGTACATTGCCGAGGATGGAAAGGCGCACCAGCCGCTGATGGTGCATCGCGCACTCTATGGCTCCATCGAGCGGTTCTTCGGAATCCTCATCGAAAACTATGCCGGCGCGTTTCCGGTGTGGCTTTCCCCAGTTCAGGCCATCGTGCTGCCGATTACGGACCGGCAGACGGAATATGCGCAGAAGGTGCAGCAGACACTGGATGCGGCGGGCATTCGCGCCACCGTGGACGAGCGAAACGAGAAGGTGAATTTCAAGATTCGCGAGGCCCAATTGCAGAAGATTCCCTACATGCTCGTCGTCGGCGAACGAGAGCAGGAAAACGCGGAAGTGGCCGTGCGCAATCGCAAACATGGAGTTCAGGGCACCAAGACGGTCGACGCCTTTATCGCGGAAATCAAGGCCCTGATCGCCTCGAAGGCCGTCTCTGAGTAATGGAGGAGCGGCGTTCCGAACCACGGTATCTGTGCTCCGAGCTGGTGAGGGTGGTTGCTCCTGGCTCGGATGCGGTTCCGATCGAGACCGTCGCCAATCTGGAAGACATCTCTCCGTCGGGCGCCTGCCTGCAGGTAGAGGACGCGCTTGCAGTTGGGACTGACATTGAAATCGTCTGTTCCGCTTGCCGATTGAAGGGAAAGGTGCGCTACTGCCGGTTTGTGGAGATCGGATATGACGTCGGCGTGCAGTTGACTCCGCGTGAGTCATGGGATCGGCGGCAGTTCGAGCCCGAACATCTGTTGGACATCCCCGTCAAGGGCGTGTAGCTGTTGTTCGTGGCGCAAACACTCTTGTTTGCCGCGTCGACACTCCTGTCGACGCTTTTCGGGATCTCGCCAATTCCGTAGCTGTCTCTAACATTCCCGCGGATAAGCCCTGTTGGCAGATGCCAGCGTCAAGAAAGCCTCGGTGGATTAGCCTTGGGTGGACATCCGAAACGCGTCGACAGGAGTGTCGACGCGGCAAACAGGAGTGTTCGCGCCACCTCTCGTTCGGCCTTCCGCGTGTGGGGCGTTACTGCTTTTTCGGTGGGTCCGCCTGCTTCTTTTGTCCACCGCGGAAACGCGGCGCGCGCGGCACGGGCTTCGCGCTGGCCATCTCCACGTAGGTGTGAATCACCTTCTCTTTTTGAGCCGGATCCGGGACCAGGTAACGATGCTTGCCCTCGGCAGACGGAGTGAACTTCGTCCGGCCGTCTTCCAGCACGCTGATTGTCCCGGGGTCCGACAGCTTGAAGAAGCCGTCGGGATGCACGGCATACAACATCGCCGCCATCGCCGGCACTGGTGCGTCGTAGGGCATCTTCTGAAAAGCGCGATACGAGTCCACCACGGGATGATCGGGCGACCAGGCGAAGTCCTTCTCGATGCTGGAGCCGGGGAATGGCAGCAGCGCGCCGATCTCTGCGCCCGCCGCCACGATGGGCGTAGGCCACTCCGCGAACAAGCGCTTCGCCGAGGCCATATCGGCCTTGACGTTGAAGTCCGCGCGGCCCTCCGGGTACGAACCCGCGGCGACCGCCAGGAGTTTTACCTTGCGTTTGATCAAGTCCACGGAACCCGGCAGATCGAGCACCCTCACCAGGTTGGTCGCGGGACCGGCCAAGACCACCTCGCAGTTTTCGTCATTCTGCGCGGTGAAGGCATTGCGGATCAGCGCCACCGGGTCGGCGGTGTCGTTCATCTTTACGATGGTGTGACTGTACACCAGCTTGCCGTCGGAGTTCTTTTTTTCGAGTACCGCCTTCAGGACCGGCGTGTCTTCGGCCATCTTGCCGTTGTCCGTCATGCCGATCGGAGGGGCGGGACGCTGGAAGGCGGCGAAGGGAGTGCCGGCCTGCGGCGGAGGACCGGCGTAAAATTTCGCGAGTGCATCGCAAAATGCCGCGGCGCGTATAGTGGACTTGGTAGTGCTCGTGGAGATCAGCCGCGCTTCGCCTTTGCCCTCGAAACCGTAGAGCATAGCGAGCGCCAGGACGTCATCGATCCCGTTGCCAAGGTCCGAATCGAAGACGATCCCGACTGGCGGCTTCCCTTGTCCTGGAAACTGAAAAGGCATCTATTCGTTTGCCTCGTCGCAAAAACGTTCACTTTCTGTCGGCGTCGAATCTTGCAAACACCCCGAGAAGCGTCGAGATGAGTCTCGACGTGGCAAACAGGAGTGTTTGCGCCACGTGTGCCGATTACCCAATGTCCGCCAGATTCACCTGGCCCGTGGCATCGCCGAAGTGCTCCATGTGCACGCCCATCCGCTCCATCATCGACAGGTGCAGATTGCACATGGGAGTCTCCTTGCGATAGACCACGCGGCGGCCCGTCTTGATCGTATTGCCGCCCTTGCCCGCGATCAGCGTCGGCAGATCTTCATGCAGGTGACGATTGCCGTCCGACAGTCCGGCGCCGTACACCAGCATCATGTTGTCGAGCAGTGCGCGATCGCCTTCCTTGATTGACTTCAGCTTCTCCACCCAGGTCGCCATCTGCTGCACGTGATAGGTGTTGATGCGGGTGACCTTCTCGATCAGTTCCGGCTTCCCCTGGTGGTGCGTGCAGGGATGGTGACCGTCGGCGATGTCCAACTCGCGATATGGACGCGAGGTGCCTTCGCGCGTCATCAGGAACGTCACGACGCGCGTCAGATCGGCCTGGAAGGCGATCGTGATCATGTCGGTCATCAGCTTGAAGTGCTCCGAGAAGTCGGAGGGGATGCCGTAGGGCTTCTCCATGTGCGGATCGACTTGCGCGTTGGTCTTCTCCGCTTTATCGATCTGCCGCTCCACTTCACGGATGGACGACAGGTACTCGTCGAGCTTCCGTTTGTCCGTGGGCCCGAGATTGGCTTCGAGCCGCCGCGTGTCCTCATTCACGAAATCCAGAATGCTGCGGCGGTAATCGGCCTGACGCGCGCGCGCTTGTGCGTTCAGCACGCGGCCATTGCCAAACAGGCGTTCAAACAGAGCGCGCGGATCGAGAATCGGCGGCAGGGGCTGCGTGTCGCTCTTCCATGCCAGATTGTTGGTGTAGGCGCAGGAGTAGCCGGAGTCGCAGTCGCCGGCCTGGCGCGCGTCTTCCATGCCCACTTCGAGCGACGGGAAGCGCGTTTGATCGCCCATGTGCCTGGCGACGATCTGGTCGCACGAGACACCCGCCTTGATGTCCACCATGGTCTTCTTGACCTGGATGCCGGTGAGGTAGGAGCCCGAGCAGCGCCCGTGATCGCCCGCGCCATCCAGCAGAGCGCGGCCCGTGTTGTGGGTCAAGTTACCCAGCAGGAGGAGGTCGTCCTTGTAAGGTTCGAGTGGCTTCAGAATCCGCGGCAACTGGGTGAGCTTGCCTTCGTAGTCGGGATTCCAATCATTCATGATGATCCCGTTGGGCACGTAGGCGAACGCCATCCGGACGGGCGCTTTCACTGCCCTTGCCTGGCTGAAGGCCAGAGCCGGCACCATCGCGTCGAGGAAGGGCAGTCCAACCGCCGCTCCCATACCTCGCAGAAAGGTCCTTCGAGGAAGGGTCTTTCGGGTGATCATCATTTCTGAGCTACCTCCTTAGGTTTTGCCTTGCTTTGCGTGGTGATGGATTCGCCGCGCCGCATCTGGAACGGCGCACTCTTCACGATCTCGTAGATGGCCGTCTGGAACGGATACCCATCCGCCGCCAGTTTCTTGCCGATTTCGTCGATGGATCGCCGGTCGTAAGGCTCCAACCCCCGGCCCAAGCTGTAAATCATCAGCTTCTCGATCACGCAGTGTGCGAATTGCGGAAGCTGCGACGTGAGCACATCTCGCATCTCTGCCGGAGTCGTGAACGTCTTGCCGTTGGGCAGCGTGCCGCTCGAATCAACCGGGAACTTGCCATCCAGAGTCCGCCAACGTCCGATGCCGTCGTAATTCTCGAGCCCGAACCCGAGCGGGTCCATCTTCGAATGGCACGATGCGCAGACTGCGTTCGAACGGTGCTTCTCCATCTGCTGCCGCAGAGACAGCGTGGTGCCCACCGCGGCCTCATCGAGCAGTGGCACATCGGCTGGTGGCGGAGGAGGCGGCGCCCCCAGAATCTCCTGCAGAATATACTTGCCGCGAATCACCACCGAGGTGCGCGTGGGATAGCTGGAAACCGTCAGCACACTGGCCTGGCTTAGGATGCCGCCACGCTGATCGGTGGTCAGATCGACTCTTCGGAAGTCTGGCCCCGTCACACCTTCGATGCCGTAGTACTTGGCCATTCGTTCGTTGAGGAACGAGTACTTGGCATTCAGAAAGTCCGTCATCGGGCGATTTTCGCGCAGGATGTAGTCGAAGAACATGCGCGTCTCGGTGCGCATCGCTTCGCGCAACTCGGGACCCCAGTCTGGGAACTTCTGCGGATCGGGCTTCACGACGTCCAAATTTCGAATCTCGAGCCACTGGGCCGCGAAGTTGTCGGCCAGGGCGGACGATCGGGGATCGCCGAGCATGCGCTTCACCTGCGCGTCGAGCACGCCGGGATTGCGCAGTTTGTTGGCCTCCGCCAAACCTACCAGTTCGTCATCCGGCATCGAACTCCACAGGAAGTAGCTGAGGCGTGACGCCAATTCCACGTCGGAGACGGGATGCACGGCCGTGGGATCGATGGGATTCGGGTCGTGCTCAATGCGGAAGAGGAAGTTCGGCGAGACCAGCATCGCTTGCAGCGCCAACTGAATCCCCTGCTCGGTGGATTGCCCATGTGCCTTCGCAATTCCTACGAATTTCGTGAGCGAAGCTACTTCGGCTCGCGTCACAGGGCGGCGATAGGCGTGATGCGCGAGGTTCGTGATGATCTTGTCGACGCAGGCAGGGCCGGAATTCGGATCGCAAATCAGGATCTTGGCGCGGCTGGCGGGTTCATCCTTCGGCTTGAACGGGCCGATGAAGGTCATCGCATCCAAAAACTTGTTGGCCTTGCGATTGTAGAGATCCTTTTGCGGGACGGTCTTGACGAAGGGATCGTCAATGAAGCCCACCCGAAAGACATGATCGCCTTCCGGAAGCAGCAGCCGGATATCCTCTTCCGAGTACGGGTCGAAATACACCAGCCCGGACGGCTTCGTCTCCACCATTTTCGTGGTGAGAAGCTTGCCATCCATCCAGAATCCGAGTTTCACCGGCTTGGCGTCGGCCGGACGCTCACCGGGAAGCGCGAAGCGGATGGTGTACTCGCCGTCGAAATCGATGCGGTGGGTGGCTTCGATGGTGCTGGAGTCGACGCGGCGGATGCGCTTATCGCGGTTGTGATACATCACTTCGATCGGCTTCGGCAGCGGATCGGCGGCGACCGCGCGCGAAGCGATGCGTTCGGCGGCGGCGACGTATTTCTCCATCAGGACCGGCGAAATGGTCAGAATTTCGCCGATGTTATCGAAGCCCTCTCCGGAGTCGTCGGTGGGGAAATCCTTCTGCGCGCGAAACTCCACGCCCAGAAGGTCGCGGATGGTGTTGGCGTATTCGTTGCGATTCAGGCGATGCGCCACTACACGGCCCGGGTCCGGTTTGGTGCTGCGATCGATGCGATCGAGTTCGCCCTGGATGTACTTCACCAACGTATCGATCTCAGCTTCCGATCGCGGAACACCTTTGGGCGGCATCTCGCCGCTGCGCAGACGCCGCAAGATGTGGTCCCACCCGTCGCGCTGGTCGATTACGGAAGAGGGTGCGAGAAACGCCGCCGCATCGAAACCACCCGACGCGAACTGGCTGTTGTGACACTGCGTACAGGTGTTGCTCAGTACTGGATTGACGGCCTTTCCGAAAGCTGCGGCGCTAGGAGGCTGCGGCGCACCAGCGTTAGGAGGGGGCGTGTTCGCTGCTGGAGGGTTCGCTGCAACCAGAATTACGGCTGTCGATGCCACGAGAATCAGACCGCGAAGGTCGGCGCGCATACCCCTCCTCATACTGTTATAAGCGAACCGCAATGTCTTAATGTTACTGCAAACGCGGGAGAAACGGACCTAACGAAGTGTAGGGCGATGAACTGAATAGGCACCACGCTGACGTGGTGGGATCCGAATTGGGAGTATGGGCTTCCGGCGCACCGTTTCAGCACCCGAATTCGCCTTAAATTCTTACGATGAGGTGCTCGATCGGTTGAGCAGGAGTGTCGATGGACGCGTCTTGCAAGCGCAGCACCTGGCTCACTGGTACGTACCAGAGGCAACACCGTATGTTATACGCCAGAACACCCACGCCCTCTAAATGATTGATCACCGCATGCGCCCTCCGCGGCGCATCTGTTTGAGCGTGAGGAGTCGCCGTCCTCTTCCTATGGCGTGATCGTCAAATCCGCGAAATAGCCCTCAGTGCCGGGTCCGACCCACAGCGCCACGCCCCCTTCCGAATCGCCCAGTTTCATATCATTGACGATGAGGCACGGTTGCTCCGCGCCGTGAACATAGAGACGAGCCTTGGTTCCCTCGATGACGATTTTGTACTTGGTCCATACGCCCGGCTGCAGGTCGACGTAGGATTCGTATTTCTCAGGCGAGTCCCGTCGCAGGCGGTCGAAATCGTAGCCCGGCTGTGAGCCGTATTGAACCGAGTGGTTGCGGCGTACCTGGTCGTCTGCCCGTCCGTTGGTCGGGCGCAGATAGATGTATTCGTATCGATCGCCTTGCATCCGGAACGCGATACCGATGAATCCGCGGGCCGCGGGCCCCGCATTGGCGGCAGGCTTCCCCGCGAGGGACACCTCAATGGTGCCGTTGTGAAAACGTTTTCCCTTAAGAACGGCGAACGAATTACCATTCTGCGCGTCTGGCGCCGCGTCGAGTCGAATCGCGTGCTTTCCTTCGTATTGGACGCTCGATACACCCGCGGCGTGCGCTTCCAGTTGATCCAAAGTTTGCGACCATAGGGGCGCTGCCAGCAGAATGAGTAGATATTTCATGCTTGAGACCATTAGACGCGCCTGTTGATCCTTGGTATCGCGGCTCTTTAGCCGGGGGCGGCCAGGTCAGGCGAGGGGTTGCAACGCGCTCAGTTAGTTGAGGCGAAATTGTTTTCAATTCTTCAAAACAAGCGTCAGAATAGTAGACATACGAAAAGCGTCGAGAAGAGTCTCGACGCGGCAAACAGAAGTGTTTGCGCCACGCCTGTCCCCAAACACTGCCATGTAGTCCCAGAGTAAAGCGAGACGGTCCCAGCAAAAGCGACACTTTCCGCGACCGGGCAACAGGTAAAATGGGACATCTACTATGTGGCTCGTAATTGCCGCCATGCGGCGGCCGGTCACCATCATCGTGGCGGTGATCGCCATTGCGCTCTGTTCCATTCTGGCGCTCGAGCGCATGCCAGTCGACATCTTCCCGAACCTCGGCGCCCCTGCCGTCTACGTCGCCCAGCCCTATAGCGGCATGGATCCGGCGCAGATGGAGGGGTTCCTCACCTATTATTACGAGTACCATTTCCTCTACATCACCGGGATCGAGCACGTGGAGTCGCGCAGCATCCAGGGCGCCGCGCTGATGAAGCTGGTGTTTCATCCGGGCACTGATATGAGCCAGGCGATGGCCCAGGTGGTCGGATACGTGAACCGCGCGCGCTCGTTCATGCCGCCGGGAGCGGTGCCGCCCTTCATCGTGCGCTACGACGCAGGCAGCGTTCCGGTCGGGCAATTGGTCTTTTCGAGTCCGATCCGCAGTCCCAGCGAAATGCAGAATATCGCGCTCAACCAGGTACGGCCGCTGTTTGCGGTGCTGCCCGGTGTTTCGGCGCCGCCTCCTTTCGGCGGCAACCAGCGGACCATCGTGGTGCGGCTCGATCCGGAGCGCCTCAGCGCCTATCGCATCTCGCCGGAGGAAGCCATTTCGGCAGTGAACCGCGCCACGCTGGTGATGCCTTCAGGCAACGTCCGGATTGACGACCTCACACGCATCGCGTCGTCGAACGCATCGCTCGGCGGCAATTTGCAGGAACTGGGAGCGGCGCCTGTCCGCATCGGCAGCGGCCCCACCGTGTATCTGCGCGACATTGGCGTTGTCGAGAATGGCACGGACATCGTCACCGGATATGCGCATGTGAACGGCCGGCGGACCGTCTACATTCCCGTGACCAAGCGCGCCGATGCGTCGACGCTGGATGTCATCCGCCGCGTCCGCGCCGCGATTCCGACCTTCAAGAACGCGGTTCCGGAGGATGTCGACATTCGCCTGGAGTTCGACCAGTCGGGGTTCGTGGTCAATTCGCTCAAGGGCCTGCTCAACGAGGGCACTCTGGGAGCGCTGCTCACCGGACTGATGGTCTTGCTCTTCCTGCGGGATTGGCGGAGCGCCCTCATTGTGATCACGACGATTCCGTTTGCGCTGCTGGCCGCAGTGGTGTGGCTCTGGGCGAGCGGACAGAGCATCAACATCATGACTCTGGGCGGCCTGACGCTCGCCGTGGGCGTGCTCGTTGACGAAGCCACCGTGGAGATTGAGAACATCCACACTCACATGGATGCCGGTCTGCCGCGAGCGCGTGCCGTATTGGATGGGTGCCGCAAGACCGCCGTACCGCGCTTGCTCTCGATGCTTTGCGTTCTTTCAGTGTTCGTTCCGTCATTTTTTATGGTTGGGGTCGGACGGCAGTTGTTCGTTCCGCTATCGCTGGCGGTGGGGTTCGCGATGGTTTCCTCGTACCTGCTCTCCACCACGTTGGTGCCAGTCCTATCCACATGGCTGATGAAACCCCGAGTGGAGGGTGGCTCAGATGGCCAATCCGGTCATCGTTTGAGCCGCACGCGCGCTCTCTACACATCTTTCCTGAGAAGATTGCTGGCGGTACGCTGGCTGGTCGCGGGCCTGTACTTTGCCGGTGCGGGAATCCTGCTCTTCCTGCTGGTCCCGCATCTTGCGCTCGAAATCTTCCCCTCCGTCGATAGCGGCGAATTTCAACTGCGACTGCGGGCTCCGACGGGAACTCGCATCGAACGAACCGAACTCATCGCGCTCAAAGCCCTCGACCTCATCCAGCAGGAAGTCGGCCCCGGCAACGTTCGCATCTCCACCGATTTTGTGGGAGTTCAACCGGCCAGCTACCCCGTGAACACCATCTACCTCTTCACGAGCGGGCCCCAGGAGGCCGTTTTGAAAGTCGCGCTGCAGCCGGGCGCCAAGCTGCGCGGTGAGGACCTCCAGGAGCGACTGCGTACCCGGCTGCCCGAAGTCTTGCCGGGAGTCGCCGTCTCCTTCGAGGCCGGCGATATCGTCAGCCAGGTAATGTCCTTCGGGTCGCCGACACCGATCGAGGTCGCGGTTCAAGGCTCCAATCTCGACACCGACCGCGCCTTCGCCGAAAAGCTGCGCGCCGAGTTGTGCAAAATTCCGTCCCTTCGCGACCTGCAATACGGGCAGCCGCTCGACTATCCCACCGTGCAGGTGGCCATTAATCGAGATCGCGCCGGGCAGTTCGGACTCTCGATGTCGAACGTGGCGAAATCGCTGATCGCGGCAACATCGTCGAGCCGGTTCATCGATCCGAACTATTGGCGCGACCCGGTGAGCGGCAACGGATTTCAGATCCAGGTGGAGATCCCGCAATCGAAGATGGCATCACTCGAGGATGTTCGCAATATCCCGGTAATGGAGGATGGCGAGCCGCGGCCGCTGCTGGGGGACCTCGCAACGGTTGGATATGGCACCACGATGGGCGAAGTCGATCGATACAACATGCAGCGGATGGTGAGCCTGACGGCGAACATCCACGGCATTGTCTTGGGCGATGCGGCGACCCAGGTTCGTGCGGCGCTGGCTCGCGCGGGTGCTCCACCGCGCGGGGTGACCGTGACGGTGCGCGGTCAGTTGCCTCCCCTCGAAGATACGGTCTCGGGCCTCCGGATCGGGTTGTTGCTTTCGGTCGCCGTGATCTTTCTTCTGCTCGCGGCCAACTTTCAATCGATCCGCCTGGCGCTGGCGGTGTTATGCACGGTGCCGGCGGTGGTGTGTGGTGTGGCGGTGATGCTCCGGCTCACCGGCACTACGTTGAATGTGCAGTCATTCATGGGTGCGATCATGGCAATCGGTGTAGCCGTGGCGAACGCGATCTTGTTCGTGACGTTCGCCGAGATGCGCCGGCACGAAGGCGGAAATCCGATCGAGTCTGCGCTGCACGGAGGCGAGAGCCGTGTCCGCGCCATCGTGATGACAGCGGCGGCGATGATCGCAGGTATGACGCCAATGGCCTTGGGTCTGGGGGAGAGCGGACACCAGACCGCGCCTCTCGGCCGGGCCGTAATTGGAGGATTGGCCGCCGCGACGCTCTCCACGTTGTTTGTGCTGCCGTCGATTTATTCGCTGCTGGAGCGGCGCGCTCGCACGTCGTCGCCGTCATTGGATCCGGATGATCCCACGAGCAGGTACTACGATCATGCATAGGCTGGTTCCGGCGTTTCTCATTCCGATTTTCACGCTGTCTGCGCAACAGCCTGTCGAGCTCGTGCAGGTAGTCTCGAAACCACTCGACCGCAAGCTCTCGCTGCCGGGAGAATTCAGTCCTTATCAGGAAGTGGCCATTCACGCCAAGGTCACGGGCTTCGTGGATCGCGTGTTGGTGGATCTTGGCTCGATGGTGAAGAAGGACGATCTGCTGGCCACGCTCGACGCACCTGAAATCAAGTCGCAGCTCGCCGGCGCCCAGGCGCATGTGCAGTCGCTGGAAGCGCGCCGCAGCGAGGCGCAAGCTAAATTGATTTCCGAGGAGAGTACCTACGACCGCCTGAAAGGCGCGTCCGCCACACCCGGCGCCATTTCCGGAAATGAGTTGATCCAGGCAGAGAAATCGGTGGACGCGGCACGAGCGCAGGTGGGTGCCGCGGAGTCGTCGATCAAGGCCGCTCAGGCCGCGGTACAAGCCATCGAAGAGATGCAGAAGTACCTGACGGTCACGGCGCCCTTCGATGGTGTGATCACGCAGCGCAACGTGCATCCCGGAGCTTTGGTAGGCCCGGGCGGCGACAAGGATCAGGGTGCGTTGTTCCGGCTGGAACAGAACTCACGGTTGCGGTTGGTAGTGGCGGTTCCCGAGGTCGATGTCTCGGGGATTTCGACGGGGGCGAGGGTCTCGTTTACGGTGCCGGCATATCCGGGGCAGACGTTCAGTGGCGTGGTCTCGCGCGTTTCCCATTCGATGGACCCCAAGACACGCGCCATGGCGGTCGAGATGGATGTTGCCAATCCCCGCGGCGAGTTGGCGCCCGGCATGTATCCGACTCTGGCGTGGCCCGTACACCGGTCGAAGCCGTCGCTGATTGTCCCCGCGTCGAGTGTGGTCACCACTACGGAGCGCACATTCGTGATTCGCGCGAATAATGGAACCGCGGAGTGGGTGAACGTCACCAGGGGTGCGGCCGCAGGCCCGGACACCATCGAAGTGATCGGCCCGCTGCAATCGGGCGATATGATCGTGAAGCGAGCCAGCGACGAGATTCGCGAAGGTACCCGGCTGCGCTAACCGGACCATGTCCCAGATTAGCTGCCGAAGTATCTACTTCAATGCACTGCTCACTGGCTGTCCCGGTACGTGAGCGGAGGCTTGTGATCGGCCGGAACTCGAGAGCGATACTCAAATCCAGCACGCCGCTTTTCGAAACTGGCCCTGGCCGCCTCCACCTGTTTGGGATCGGTAAACAGATCGACGGCCGTCAAAACCAGCGATTTCGCCGCCACCACCATGCCTTTGCGGCCAATGCTCATCCCGGCGCACGCGGCCGATTGCCAACTGTGCGCGGGAACTCCCGGCACGAAGGTCGCCGCGCCGATCGCCGCCATCGGCACCGTCCAACTGACATCGCCCGCATCGGTCGACGCCGAGCCCGTGCCTTCGCTTGGCGCCTCGACCTTCTCCTGACTGCCGAGTTGGTGACTGCGGTCGGGGAGGGTCTTGCGGATCGTCTCCGCGAATGCCTGTTCCTCTTTGGTGTAGGTCACGCCTCCCACGAGGCGCATGTTCTTGTCCACCAGCGCGGCGAGAGCGTCATTGGGAAGCGTGTTGTAGGCACTGTCGATGAATTCCATTTCCATGCGCGTCTCGCTCGCCAATGCGCCGGCTTGCGCGCATTTGAGGATGCGCTCCCAAATGCCGTCCAGCGTCGGCATGCTGGGATGCCGGGCATACAGAAACATCTCCGAATAGTCCGGCACGATGTTCGGCGCCGATCCGCCATTCGTGATGATGTAGTGGATTCGGGTGGTTTCCGGCACGTGCTCGCGCAGGAACTCGATGGAGTTGCCCATGATCATCAATCCGTCGAGCGCCGAGCGGCCCGCATCCGGCGCGGCGGCGGCGTGGGCGGGCTTGCCATAGAAACGGAACTTCGCGGAGATGATGGCGAGCGAACTCTTCAGCGATCCGCCGTTTTGGTCGGAGGGATGCCAGCTCAGCACCGTGTCCACGTCTTTGAACGCTCCGGCGCGAATCATGTAGAGCTTGCCGCCGCCTCCTTCTTCGGCCGGTGTGCCGTAGAAGCGGATGGTCCCGGGAATCTTCTTCTCGTCCATCCACTCTTTGATGGTCACTGCCGCAAACAGCGACGCGGCGCCCAGCAGGTTGTGGCCGCATCCATGGCCGGGTCCGCCAGTCACAATCGGCTTCCGCTCCGGGACATCTTCCTGTGACAGGCCGGGCAGGGCATCGTATTCGCCCATAATGCCGATTACCGGCTTGCCCTGGCCCCACGTAGCAGTGAATGCCGTCGGGATGCCCGCGATATTCTCTTCGAGCCGGAAGCCCGCGGCGCGGAGCTCAGACTTCAGCAGGTCGGCGCTCTTCTTTTCCTTGTAGCCGACCTCGGCGTACTCCCAGATCTTGCGCGAAACGTCGCCGTAGTGCGCCGCACGCGTTTCCATCTTCTGCAGGAGCGCGCTTTTGTCATCGGCGCGCATCGCCCCAGCTGCCAGAACAAGCATGCCCAGGGTCCGAACCACTCGCAGGTTACGCATATAAGGTAGAGGATAGCCTGCCCGCGCGGTGTGCGGTGGTCCGAATATATAGTGTATGTATGCGATGGTTGTGCGGAGTCTGGATCCTGGGGGCGGCGATGCTCACGGGCGCCGAGAGCGTACACACCGTCGTTGCCACTGTGGACCTGGTCCGGGGACAGCTTGGCGAACACAAGAAAGACGGCCAGATCGCCAGTTCCTTACACAAATGGAAGCTTTGCGAGAGCCTCGACGAGCATACTGTTGAGGAACTTCAAAGCCTGGGCGCCGGACCCAAGACCACTGAGGAACTAGAGCGACTGCGGATGGAATCGGTGGACTACCCAGCGCCGAAAGTCGTTCCTAAATTCGATTCGCCGCCGGTGCCAAGTGCGGAAGAGCAGGCGCGCGTAGTAGCGCAGGCGCGCGCGATCGCTCTAAACTACACGGATTCTCTTCCCGACTTCATCGCGGTGGAATCCATCCGCCGCTACTCCGACGAGCACGGTCCCTGGCGCCTCAAAGACACGCTCACCATCAAGCTCAGCTATTTCGAAAAGTCCGAAGACTACAAGGTCCTGACCGTGAACGGGCACCCGTCCATGCTGTCGTACGAGGCGGTGGGCGGGACGATCACACAGGGCGAATTCGGCAGCTTGCTGCGCGAGGTGTTCGAGCCAAGGTCGAAGGCCGATCTGCACTGGGACCACTGGACTAATCTGCGCGGGCGGCCGGCGAATGTTTTCTTCTTTCGTGTCCACGTAGACAACTCCCGATACCAGATGGTGGTTGGCAATCGCGGAGAACGCCAAACCATCACCGCCGGGCAACATGGATATGTGTACGTTGACCGCGAAACCTCGCAGATCGTACATATCTTCTCAGAGGCGGAATCGATTCCGGACAAGTTCCCGGTGCGGAATTCGAGCACATCCCTCGATTACGGATTTGCGGATGTCGGCGGGAAGCAGTTTCTGTTGCCGTTGCGCGCCGTGGTGCGGATGGGAACCGCTTCACTGCAAACCCGCAATGAAGTAGAGTTCCATTCGTACAGGAAGTTCGGAGCGGAGTCGTCGATCAGCTTCGGAGATGCGGTGCCGGACAAGCCGGCCAAGGAGTAGCCAGGCCTGTTGACCTCACGTCCGGCGCTGTTGCTCTTTGCAGGCAGCCTGCTGGTCTACAATCTGAACCTGCGGCCGATTCCCTCGGGCGACACTCTGCCCACGGCCCTGCTGCCTGTCGAACTGGTGCTTCACCATCGCACGACATTCGACGCAGAGCAGCCACTGCTCGAGCAATCCTACGGCGGAAATGCCTACTTTCTCTATGCCAGGCAGGGGCATTATCATTCGCTCTATCCGATCGGCCAGCCGCTCTTGTTGACGCCTCTGTACGAGCCGCTCGCGCTGGTGCCTGGAGCGCGGCAGTGGCCCGCTTCCACCGAGATCATGGTGGCGCGAATCCTGGAGAAGTTGATGGCGTCCGCGATGGCGGCCCTGTCAGTGGCTTTGCTGTTTCTTCTGCTGCGCCGAATGGTGGACGGGCGGCGTGCACTTCTCCTCGCGGCGGTGTACGGATTTGCGACGAATACCTGGAGCACCTCGAGCCAGGCGCTTTGGCAGCACGGAGCGAGCCAGTTGAGTATCGTCGCGAGCCTGCTGTGCCTGGCGCGATTTCTGGGGGACCGCGATAATCGCGCGGCGGCAATCGGCGCTGGATTCTTTGCAGCCTTGAGCTTCGCCATGAGGCCGACTGATATTTTCTTCTTCGGGGCGTCGCTGCTGGTGGCGGTGTGGAGGACCCGCCGCCCCGTGCTTCTGGCGGCATACGCGGTCAGCGGAGTGCTGATCGGCGGTCCGCTCTGCCTGTACAACTTGCAGGTGTTTGGCTCTGTTCGCGGAGGATACACGGCAGCGTTCAACGGGAGCTTCTGGTCTGGTCTGGCGGGACTGACCTTCAGTCCCTCGCATGGCTTGTTCATCTTTACGCCCGTGCTACTGTTCGCCCTCGCGGGAATTCGCCGGCTTCCGAAGGGAGATGGTCCCGCCGACACGCTTCTGCCGATCGCGTGTCTGTTCGTCGCCTCGCAACTGATGCTCTACTCGCTCTGGCCTTACTGGTGGGGAGGCGATTGCTACGGACCCCGTATGCTCACCGACACGCTGTCCTGCATGGTCCTGCTGCTCGCCGCCTCACTCGATCTGGTGGCGCGGTATCAGGCTCTGAGGGTGGCGTTTGCACTGGCGCTGGCGCTGTCGGTGACCTCTCAGTTGGTCGGCGCGTTCTGTTTTCCGCGAGGATTCCAGTCTCCGGAGCCGCTCTGGGATTGGCGCCACTCTCCGATTCTTGAAAATGCACGCCATGGCGTCAACGTGACACCGTATCGCGTGGTTGCGAGATTTGCGTCGGATGTGGTGCATGGCCGTACGCCGGACACGCAGCATACCGGTCTGCTGGTTCGGTAGCGCTTATCGTAAACTGCCATTGCTTTGACAATTCTTTGACAATGGTTCCACAGTTCACGCGCCTGTTACGCCCAACATAGATTCAGAGGGTGAGTCCCTCCAACTAACTTCTAACAGGAGAAGATTTACAATATGCAAAGACAGTTGCAGTATGTGGCGGTAATGGGGATTTTGGGTATTGTGGGAATCGCCGCACCCAGCGCTTCCGCCTCAGATTATGACTCGAACACGTTTACGATGGTCGTCTCGGCGGGTGCCAAGACGTGCCTGCCGAAAGCCACGGCCACGGTGAGGGTCAGACCGGCAGGGCCTATTGACATCATGGACGTCACGGTAGAGGGCCTGCCTGCTAATACCGAGTTCGATTTCTTCGTGCTGCAGGTTCCGAAGACACCATTTGGGGTCGCCTGGTACCAGGGCGATATCATGACCGATCGGAATGGACGCGGCCATCAGGAGTTCGTGGGTCGTTTCAACATCGAGACCTTTTCCGTGGCGCAAAGCACCGCTCCGGCGCCGGTGGTATTCAACAACGGCGCGTTACCGGACGCCTCTCTGAACCCGCCATTCAATCCGATTCAGATGTACCACCTGGGCCTCTGGTTTGGTTCCCCGCAGGCTGCCAGCGCTGCAGGCTGCCCCGCCACGGTCACGCCGTTCAACGGCGAGCACAATGCCGGCATCCAGGTGCTGAACACCAGCAATTTCGCGGATGATCAGGGTCCGCTGCGGAGCATTCAGAACTGATCTTCCTTTCCTTCCAACCGCTGTCAAAGTAGAGGAGTAATGATCTTCGCCGGCCGGATGATTCCGGCCGGCGTTCTTGATTGGTAACGATCAAGCGCCTCGCAATCATTCCCATCGCAACGGTTTGGCGAGCCGCGACCGTAAGCTTTGTAAGAAGCTGTGAAAGATCCGGACATCGCTTGCTCACGCGCGCGGCTCGCAAGCGCACGTATCGCGCACGAAGGTATTTGGGTAGCTTACGAGCCGCGACCGTAAGGGAGCGAACGGGTGCCCCCCTTCATCCAAGATTACGAAAAAACGCCGAAAACCGCTTTCTCACGCGCGCTCGCACTATTCCCCTGCGCTTTGCAATGACTTTGCGAACCAGAGGACGCGACCACCAAAACCTCCTTCGTGAGGACGGAATTGGTGCCTCCCAGAGGAGTCAGTCTCGGCGCGGCAAAGCGCCTCAACTCAAGCTACATTACCGGCCCGATGCGCCAAGGCACAAACTCCTTGTGCCCCAGGCGCTCGGCGCAGGTGCGGCGGCCGGACGCCGCTTCCAACACCAGATTCAGAATCTCGCGCCCCACTTGTTGCACCGATTTCTCGCCATCCGCAATCGTGCCCGCATTGATGTCCATGTTGTCGGTCATGCGCCGATAGGTGTTGCTGTTGGTCGCGATCTTGATCACGGGGATGGTGGGGAAGCCGATGGCACTTCCCCGTCCGGTGGTGAACGCGATCAGATTGCATCCTCCGGCCGCTAATCCCGTCAGCGAGACCGGGTCGTAGCCTGGCGTGTTCATGAACACAAAGCCCGGCGCCGTCACCCGCTCGGCATAGTCGTAGACATCGATCAGGGACGAAGTGCCGCCCTTCGCGACCGCCCCCAGTGACTTTTCGATGATGTTCGTCAGTCCCCCGGCTTTGTTCCCGGGACTCGGATTGTCGTCAAAGCTGCTGCCATCGAAGCGCGTGATGTAGCGCTTGTACTCCCGGATGCAGGCCAGCAGCTTCTCGGCCACCTGCCGATTCCGCGCCCGTTTCACGAGCAGATGTTCCGCACCGAAAATCTCGGTGGTCTCAGCGAGCACCGCCGTGGCGCCCATCTCTGCGAGCATGTCTGAGCAGTAACCCAGTGCCGGGTTTGCCGTGATGCCAGAAAACGAATCCGAGCCGCCGCAATTCAGCCCCAGCACGATTTTCGAGGCGGGCATCTCCACGCGCTGCTCGGCGGCCGCCTGTTCGATGAAGCGCGCAATCTGCCTCCGCGCCGCCTCCACCGTGCCGCGCGTCCCGCCGCTGGATTGGAGCGTGAGTCCGGCCAGCCGGTCGCTCGAAGGCGCACCTGGCCCCAGGTAGTGGTCGATCTGGTTGGTCTCGCAGCCCAGTCCCAGAATGACAGCGGCGGAGACATTCGGATGCACCAGAACGCCTCCCAGTGTGCGGCGAAGCTGGTCGAGATCGGGCCCCATGGAATGCGCGCAGCCCTCGCCATGCGGAAACGCCACTACACCATCCACTCCGGGCGGCAGCGTTTCGTCCTCGTAGCTTCGCGCGATGCTCTCGGCGGTGTGGGCGGCACAGTTGCTGGCGGCCACCACCGCAATGTAATTGCGAGTTCCCACGCGCCCATCTTCGCGCCGGTATCCGAGAAAGGTGGGACTGTTTGGCAGCGGCTCGGGCAGCGGCGTTTCTGTCACCGGAAATTCATAATTCAGGTGCAATTCCTCGAACGAAAGGTTGTGCGTGTGGACATGCTCGCCAGCCTCGATCGGAGTGCGCGCGCGACCGATGGTCTGGCCGTATCGCAAGACGAATTCGCCGGCGCGAATCGAGCGTAGCGCCACTTTATGGCCCGCTGGAATGGCATCTCGCGTCACCAGCCGCACGCCGTCGACGCGCAGTTCCGCACCCGCGGGAACGGGTACCCGGGCGACCGCAATATCGTCGGATGGATGCAGGTGAATAGCCGAATTCTCGGCAGTTGGCAGCTTGGCTATGTCCAGAAGCATGGGATGGCTCTTGCCTTATGGTACCTGTTCCGACACAGACTTCACATTTCCTCCACGAAATCTCCACGCATGGGAGCGGTCCGGCCTCCTAAGCTGATGACATGCGAGGTGCATTCGTAGTTCAGCTTTCAAAGATCACGGGGGAACAGTTACAGGGTTCGGTAGAAGAAGTGGATTCCGGCAAGCAGGCGAGATTTGTGTCTGAAAACGAACTGATTGCGTTTCTGCGGGACCGCTTCACTCACACAGTAAGGAATGCGGAAGGGAAAAGCGGTTGATCACGCCGAAAGTTTTCACTTCTCGCCAGAAATTTCGCAAGTATTAAATGGAGAGCCAATGACTTTACCGCCGATTGTCGAGCAAGCCGCGGATTCGCTACCCGAAATCACGTCGATTGTTCACGATCTCCGCAATCCACTGGCGGCGATTCACGGCAGCGCTGAGATGCTGATTGGCAGGAGCCTGTCTCCGGCCCAGATCCACCGAATTGCCCGCAACGTATACGGCGCTTCCATGCGTATGCAGGAACTGCTCGACGAATTCTTCACCCGATATCGGGACGCGGACCGGGGCCGGGATCGGGGCATGGATGCGTGCGATCTGCACGATATGATCGACTCCGCCATAGCCAAGATTGCGCTGCTGGCCGAGTCTCAGCGCGTGCAGATCTCGCGCGCCGTGCAGGAAAATCTGATGATGGTGTTGGACCGCCGCCGCATCGAACGGGTCCTCGTCAACCTTATGGTAAATGCGCTCGACGTGATGCCGGACGGGGGAAGCATCGACCTGTCGGCTGCCGTTGACGGTGATTACGTGGTAATTCGGGTTCGGGATAGCGGCCCTGGCATCCCTCCCGAGATTCGTCACCGCCTTTTCCAGTCCTTCGCAACTGCGAGAAAAGCGGCTGGGCTCGGACTGGGTCTTGCGATCTCGCGACAGGCTGTAATCGACCACGGCGGGGACATCTGGGTAGAGCCGGTCGCTCGGGGAGCCTGCTTTGCCTTGTCCCTGCCTCTTGCGGCGTACGCGAGCGATTGCACTACGCCGATTTCTGCCGCGCCGGAAAAGCGGTTAGCAGCGATCGCCTGAGTGGCTCGTCGGGGTCGAAAGAACCGGCAAGATCGTGCAGCAGAACTTGAGCGCGGGCCATCTGGGCAGTCGCCTGCAATGCGTTTCCTTCTAACGAGTACACGTCCGCCGCCGTCCGATGGACCTGCCAGGCGGCCCCCGGAATATCGAACTGGCCCACGATCGCGAGCGCGCTTTCAATCGCATTCGAAGCGTCCGCGTGATTTCTTTGAGCGATGGCGACTTGCGCTCGCATTTCCCAGGCAAGGGCTCGGACATTCGGCTCCCCCGTGGTGAGGGCAGCTTCCAGAAGCAACTCCGCCTCACACTTCGCGGAAGCCACATTACCGGAATACAACAGGACTTTCGTGGTGCCAAGAGCGGCGTGCAAGCGCCAGAACCAGTGCAGGACGAACGTCGGCGTGATGCCGAAGTCGCGAACCGCCGCAAAGCTGGCCAAAGCTGCATCGAAGTTCCGTTTATGGAGTTCCGAATACCCGTCCGCCAGCCTGGAAAGCGTGCTCATCCAAGGGGTATGATGCAGCAGGCTATCTCGCAGGCTGGCGTCGGCCATTTGCCGCACACCGTCGAAATCGAAGCAGCTCAATCGCAGCCATGACTCCCCAAACAGGTACATCCACGGATCTTCGCCGTTCTTTTCGGCCGCAGTTCGTGCTGCCCGCACCCGGTCGAGGACTTCCCCGAATCGTCCCCACAGCAACAGCACTACCCCTTTGGCTGCATTTCCGTGAACATAAGCCATCGGATTGGTGGTGATTCCGATCAATACGTCCGCCTGCCGGCAAGCTTCCTGAAAATCGCCTAGTAGCGCCCGCACGTAGATCGAAGGCACGTCGGGACTCTGACTCGGGTCGTTCGAGCTCGCGATCTCGTCCACGGCAGACGTCCAAGCTTCCACATCTTCCTGCCGCCACGCGTCATAAAGAAGTCGAAAACTGGAGCGCCCCAATTTGGCCTGTGCAGTGAGCATGGGGATATTCAGCTTCTCGCTGACCTCAAGGGCCTGGCGGCTGACCTCGTTGCCGCGCGTGGTATCGAGGTACCAGGCGGGCACTGCCAACCGCAGCAGCGATACTACGTGGTCCAGCGCGAGGTCCGCTTTCGCAGCCTGATCTACGGCGGCCGCAAACGATTCGGCAGCCTCCGACATTTCCCCGAGCACGTACCGCAGATCGCCAATGCGCTGCAAGATGTCGATCTCTAATTGGATTGCCGCGGCGCGAGACACATTGGGAAGAAGGTCGAGAGCGCGCCTGAGAACCTGGATGGCATCGCGATGCGCTAACCGCTTGACCGCGTTCTCGGAGGCGCGGATCAAACAGCGTGTGGCACTCTCATATTCGAGCCCCTGTTCGAAATGCAGCGCGACTTCTGAGGCCATTTCCGATTTGCCCGCAATGCAGATCGGCAGCAGGCGTTCGCCTAACCCGCGGTGCAGTTTGGCCCGATGGGAGCTGGAGAGGCTGCGATACAACGCCTGGCGGTACAGGGCGTGCCGGAAGTCATAGTGCGCCGACCTGGTTCCGTCCGGCGCCGCGTGCATTCCCGCCGACAGGATGAACTGGTGCCGGCCCGCGAGCCGGTCGCACGTCTCCTCAACGGTGGCAGGAGGCGCATCCAACATCGCGGACACCACCCAAGTGGAGAAGCGCTCTCCCGCGATGCTCGCGCTCTGTAGAATGCGTTGGTCCTCCGGTTGCAAGAGTTCAAATTGAATCTCGAGCATCTGTTGCAGCGATTCCGGGATGCCAGGGTAAATCTCCTCCACCGGCGCGGAGAGGCTCACCGCGTCCCGTTCTCGGGCGATCAGGCCCTTGTCCACCATGTCCTGAACTATCGCCGCCATGAAGAGCGGATTTCCACCCGAGTTGCGATGGATCAGGCTCGCGAGGCCGGTAGGCAGGCTCTCCGCCTCGAAGAGGGCAACGAGATACTCGGCAACGTCGGACTCTTCCAGTCGCTCGATCGCAATCTCATGACACAGTCGGCGCACGCGCAAGTCCTGTTTCAGGCCCTTCAGCGGACTCTGCGAAAGAACCACGTCCACAGGTCGGTAGGTTCCGAGGAGCAGCAGGCGCGCAGGTTCGCGCGAGCGGGCGATCGCCGAGATCACGTCTAAAGTCGAGGGATCCACCCAGTGCAGGTCCTCGAGAATAATGATCAGCGGCGTTTGCGCCGTAATGACGGCCAGTGCCTCACTGATCTCGCGCACCATCCGGTCGCGCGTCGCGCCCAGGATCTCCCGCTGCAGCGACTCTCTCTGTTCGGGCTTCACCAGCGCGGGAAACTGCACCATCCAACTGGGAGCTCGCTTGACCAGCATTTGGACCAGCGAACTGTCACCAATGGTCTGCAACAGATTGCCCATCGCCTCGAGCATCGGGTAGTAGGCTTCGATCCCCCCGAAACCTTCAATACATTGGCCGCGCGCAATGCGAATGTCGGCCCGGTCGTCCACCTGCTGTTGGAAAACGTCGACCAACGTGGTCTTGCCGATACCAGCTTCGCCCGTGACGAACACCACCTGGCGCTGGCCGGAGATCGCCTTATCGAGGCAGCCGTTCAACTCCCGCAGCCCCGCTTCCCGCCCCACAATCCGCCAGGGGGCGTGCGGGGGTGCGCCGGCACGCGAGCCGCTGTACTCGTCCGATATCGCCGCGACGAACTGATAGCCACGCTTCGGCAGCGTCTCGATGAACTCGGATTCTCCGGCGCGATCACCCAAAGTCTTCCGAAGCTCCAGGATGTACTTCCGAATCCCCTCAGGATTGATGTGGGTTCCCGGCCACAACGCGTCGAGCAACTCGTCCGGGCTTACCAGGCGGCCCCCGTGCTCCACCAGATATCGCAGCACATCGAACGCCTTGGGCGTCACCGGCACGCGCTCATCGCCACGCAGCAGACAGTGATTTACTGTATCCAGCCGAAATAGTCCAAATGTTTTCATCCCCGGTACGCCTGAGTGCTTCCCAATTGTAACAACGGCCCCGTTCCAGACGTTGCTCAGAGCCGTCACGAATATCCGACTAAACGGCGCCGGAAACGTCACGCGTCGGATGCCGTGGACTCCGTATCCTGATGCCATGAGGAGTCCCAAATGAGATTCGCAAAGCTGGTGTTTTGGATCGCCGGCGGGTGGGGGCTGGCCGCCATCGTCCCGCTGTACTTTCTGTATGACACGATCGGCCGCATGAACCCGCCAACGGTCACCCATCCGGAGTTTTTCTACGGCTTCGCCGGTGTGGCGCTGGTATGGCAAATAGCGTTTTTCGTGATTGGGTACGCGCCCGATCGTCTCCGTCCCATGATGATTCCGGCTGTATTCGAAAAGTTGGGATACGTGCTGATGCTCGTGGTGCTCTGCCTGCGAAACCAGATTACTCCTGCCCAAACTCTGCCGGTGATCCCCGATGGTTTGTTGGGGATTCTGTTTGCCGTCGCCTACCGGAAGACCGGGCGCGGCGATGCCCGCCCATAGCATTTTCAATTCTTACGGCGGAATCCGCAGGTATAACAGGGGCCTTGCGTCCAGCCGGGCCGCGGAATTCTCGCGTCATGATCACGCAAATCGGCAGATATCAGGTTCAGGCGGAGTTGGGCCGCGGCGGGTTTGGCCGGGTCTATCGCGCTTATGACCCCACTGTCGACCGGCACGTCGCGATCAAAACCCTGACCGCCTCCGACGAGCCGGAGATGCTCAAGCGGTTTCGCAACGAGGCTGCCGCCGCCGGCAAATTGCGCCACCCCAACATCATCCTCATCCATGACTTTGGCGAGCACGAAGGTTCGCCTTTTCTCGTGATGGAACTGCTGGACGGCGAGGACCTGGAACGCATCATCGTCAAACGCCGCGAGTTGACGCTATTGAAGAAGCTCGAGGTGATGATGAAGGCTGCCGCCGGCTTGCACCACGCCCACTCGCAGGGCATCGTGCATCGCGACATCAAGCCGGCCAACATCATGCTGCTCGCCGACGGGAACGTCAAGATTCTCGACTTCGGCATCGCTCTTCTGTCCGAGGCTTCCGGCCGTCTCACGCCCCAAGGATCGGTGCTGGGGACTCTGCCCTATATGGCGCCGGAACAGTTACGCGGCTCAGTCTCGGACGCGCTCAGCGATATCTTCGCCTACGGCGTGACGTTCTACCGGCTGGTGACCGGCGTGCACCCGTTCGACGCGCCTGAAGCGGCCGGACTGATGTACAACATCATCCACAAGGCGCCAGCCTCGGTCCGCAACTTCTATCCGGACGCTCCCCAGGATTTGGAAGTGTTGATGGCCAAGATCCTTGAAAAGGACCGCGACTCGCGCTATCAAACCCTGGAGGACGTACATTTCGATCTCGAGTCGATTGTCCTCACGCTCCGCAAGGAGAATGTGGGCGCACTGCTGGTGGAGGCACGCAATCTTTTGGCGCTCGACCGGCTGGACACGGCACAAAGCGTGGTCCGGCAGGTGTTCGAGATGGATCCCGGCAATCGCACGGCGAGAGAGCTGCGCGATCAGTTACAGAAGCAGATCAAGGAACGGGAAATCCGGCCACGCGTGACCTCTCTGGTCGGCTCCGGACGCCAGGAACTCAGTGCGCGGCAGTATGACCAGGCGATCCAGAAGTTCGAGTCCGCACTGCGGCTCGACAAATCCAACCCGGAGCTGAGTGCGCTCCTCGAGCAGGCCAGAGCCGAGTGGGGAGCAGCGAAACGTGCCGGCACATTGGTCGACCAGGCGCGCCAGGAGCTCCGACTCGGCGATTTGACGGCGGCCCACGCGCATCTTCAAGAAGCGCTGTCTACCGACCCGCGCAATCCGGAAGCTACCCCGCTGCTCGAGAACGTCCGACAGCAGCTCGACGCACGGCAAGAACAGCAACGTCTCCTGGACGCGCTCGCCAACGTGAAGACTCTGATGCTCTCGGGCAACTGCACGGAGGCGTTCCAGGGCGCGACGCAGCTCCACAGGGCATTTCCGCAATCGTCCGAAGCCGAAAAGCTCCTGGAGAAGGCTTCACAGGCGAAAGAGCGGCTCCAGCAATTGCTAGCGGGCATCGATTCAGCAAAGAAGTTGGTCCGCAACAAACACCTCTCCGAGGCCGAGCAACATCTCACGCAACTGCTGGTGAAATTTCCGGACGCGCCGGAACTCCGCGCGCAACTTTCGCAGGCCACGGAGCTGTTGCAGAGTGTCCGGACGCAACAGGCAGAAGAAGGGCGCGAACGCCAGCGGCGTGCGACCGCGATTCATAGCGCACTTCTCGAAGCCCAGCAACTGCTGGACTCTGGTGATCCGGAAGCGGCGATTGCCGTACTCAAACCTGCAATCAAGCAGTATGCGGGCGAGAAGGATCTCGAGAGCTTACTGAAGGTGGCGCAGCACACTCTGCGCATGCGGGCACAGGCGCAGGCCCTCACACTCGGACCGCAACAGGACGTAGTCGCGGCCGTTCTGACCCCTGGCACCAGGAAACGGCCTCCGTTGAAACTCGTGGCGGCGGCCCTCTGCGGCGCGGTCGGGATCGCTGCGATCGTCGTAGTGCCGAAGCTGGTGTCTCACCGTCCGATTCCGCCGGTACAGGTGGAGATCAGAACTTCACCGGAAGGAACGTCGGTCCGCATCGGAAACCAGTCGTGCGTGGTGCCGGCATGCCGCCTCAGCCTGCCACCCGGACAGTATCAGCTCGAAGCGCGCCTCGACGGGTACGAGCCGCTGCTGCAGCAGTTGAGCCTGGCACCCGGCAAAACTCCGAATATCGTAGATCTCACGCTGCAACCGATACCCGCTCCCCCTCCTAAAAATGACGACGACGGGCAGAGGGCGATCGGCACAGGCACCCTGATCGTGCAGACGGGGGTGGCGGATGCCACAGTCTATATTGATGGCACTCCGCGCGGACGGACCGATTCCAAGGGTGCGTTGAGCTTGCCGCTAGACCCGAAGACACACGAAGTCCGCGTCGAGAGGAGCGGCTACCGCAAGGCTGCGGGGCAGCGGGTCGAGCTGGCGGAAGGCTCCAATCGGACAGTCGCCTTCACTCTGATCCCCGAGGCTGCGCGACTGGAACTGCGCAACGCGCCCGCTGGCGTGGCGGTCTCGGCCGGCGGTAAGCTGCTCGGAAGAACCGATGGGTCGCAAGTCTTCCTTTTTCCCACTCCGGTAACTGTCGGCGACCAGGCCATCCAGTTCACCTCGGCGGCCGCCAAGCTCTCAGCGCAGCGGCGCTTCGAGCCCGGCCAGACCGTTCGACTCGACTGGAAAGAGATCGCGCCCCTGCCGCCAACCTCTAACGCCGAGGTGATCGAAAAGCAGGATTGGGATCGCGTTCGCAACGCTACGGATGCCGCGCAGTTTCGGGAATTCATACGGCTTCATCCCAACAGCCTCCACGCACGCGAAGCGGAGCAGCGCGTTGCCGATCTGCTCTGGAGCCGGGTGGACCGCGCAAACACCGAGGCGGTCCGCCAATTCGCTAAAGACAACCCGGGGAATCCGCACCTGCCGGAAGCGCAGAAGATTTTGGACCAGTATGACACCGAGCAGCGCCTGGCACAGGAACGCGCCCGTCAAGAGCAGCTCAACCAGGAGCGAATCCGCCAGGAACTGGCAGCCAAGGCCAAAGGCGAGCAGGAGCGCCAATCGCAGGTGAAGCAACAGGTGCTCGACACTTTGAAGCAGTTGGACGCCGCGGTCCAACGGAAGCGAATCCGCGACGTGAAGGCCATTTGGCCCACCGCACCCCAATTGTTCCTCGATTCATTGGGGAGCTCGCGCGTCAAAATGTCGTTGGCATCCAAGGCGGAAGGCGTACGTTTCACCGACAGCGTCGATCGCGTCTCGGTGCAGTGCGACCTGATCACCCTGACCGGCTCGTCGTCCCAGCACCAGTCAGCCACCTTCGCGCTTCACATCAAGGACGGCGTGTGGACCATCGAAACCGCGCGTTTTGAGTGATGCCGTACGCGCAAACGTAAAAAGGAGAATTTGTTCGCGGCGTGGCGCTTCAGATTAACCGTGAAATTCCGCAGGTGTTAGTGGAGGACCGGCAGGCGTTAACAGCCGGTTCCGTTTAGGAGGATCATGTCTCACAAATTCAATCTGATTGTCACTGCAGCACTTTGCGTGGGGTTTGCTCAGGGCCAGTCGCAAAACGCTCCGAGTGTTTCGCAGGTGCTGATGTATTCAGCCACCATGCCCAACCTGACCGTGCCCACTTCGACGGGCGTAGGCGGAACCACACTGCCCAGATCCGTGGCCAGCATCTTCACCGAGACGGCCACCACCGCGAATCTGGGCGATGCCACGGCGAGCGCCATCAACAACGCCGCCAATTACAGCATCTCCCGCAACATCGTACAACTCAACAACGCGCTCAACGCGAGTATCGCGACGGCGCTCTCGATTATTCCACTCTCCTCTCCCGCCTCTGGCGTGATCGTTCGCAAAGATCCGGCCACCGGCGCGGAACTGCCCGTCAGCAGCACACTCGGTCCCATTTTTACCGAGCGTGCGGAGACTATCGGCAAAGGCAACTTCTACGTAGGGTTCTCGAACCAGGACTTCCACTTCACCAAGTTCAACGGCACTTCGCTCAATTCGCTCAGCATTCTGTACACGGGCGGCGATCCGTCCAAGGTCGTCCTGGGAAGCCCGCTCTCCACGGTTCCCGCGACATTCGGACTCGGGCTGGATGTGCGCCTCTCGCAGGACATCGCTTTCTTCACGTACGGCGTCACGGACCGCGTGGATGTTTCACTTGGTCTCCCTGTGATTCACGCCGCGGTCAGCGGGCGCATGTACAACGGCATGATCTATGCCGGCAACGGCGTCGGCACCAACGGGTCCACGTGCTGGTGCGCCAACACGTTTACTCCGGGCTTCCCGACCTTGATCCAACCGCAGATCGGTAGCGCGTCGCAGGGCAAGACGGGACTGGGAGACGTCCTGGTGCGCGTGAAGGCCACGGTGTACCGCAGTTCGACGGCCGTAGTTGCCGTTGGCGGCGATCTGCGCCTGCCCACCGGCGACGAGGCCAATTACCTGGGTGTCGGCACCACCACGGTCAAGCCGTTCACCGCGGTCTCGTTCTACACCAAGCCGCTGCGCAACAACATCGTGCTCTCTCCGCATTTCGATGTGGGCTGGCAATTCAGCGGCAAGAGCACCCTGGGAGGCGAACTGCAAGGTACGCCAATGACCCAGAGTACGGCTACCGGCAACATCAACTACGTCGCCGCGCCGTTCTTCTCCACCAAGGGTTACCTGCCAGATGTGTTTTCCTGGGCGGCGGGAACGGAACTGGCATTCGGCCGGCACAACACCTTCATCGCCGACATTCTGGGTAACCAGGTGGGCTGGATCCACGGGATTCCCAATGCAACCATGCAGACCATCTCGAATGTGTTGTTGCCCACGGGGCCCAACGGCGACGGCAGCGGCGCAGCCGTTCCGGTGAAGGGCTCCGCGTCCGGGCTGGTGAGCGCGGGACGCGTCTCCTTCGGACAGTACAGCGCTTCACTGGGTTACAAGGCACGCATTAATCAGAACCTGGTAGCGAACTTCAACGTGGTGCTGCGCCTCGACAACAACGGCCTGGTGGCGCGCGCCGTGCCCATGGTGGGCCTCGGTTACAGCTTCTAAGCGACGCGAGTCCAATCCCGCGTTGCGTTTGCCCGCCGGCGAGGTATCGCCGGCGGGCATTTTTTTGGGGTGGCGCAAAGACTCATCTTTGCCGTCTCGACACTCTTGTCGAGACTTTTCGACTGTCCGCCAATTTCCAGCTTTTTGACGTTCTTGTCTGGATGCAGAGGAGCGTTCTAATGGGCGGAATTCGTGGACGACCCGAAGATCGTCGAGAAGAGTCTCGACGCGGCAAAGACGAGTCTTTGCGCCACATCGTAATCTCTAATGATTGCCACTGTGCCGGTAGAGGATCGCTGTGATGTTATCTCTCCCGCTGGCCGAGTTCGCCCGATCGACCAGCGCCGTGGCAACCTGCCGCATCGACCCGCGTGAACCAAGTTCCGCTCGAAGCTCGCCGTCGCCCAACGCCTCCCACAAGCCATCCGAGCAGAGCAGGACACGATCTCCGTCCTTCACCTTGACACTCGTAAACTCGGGAACCGCGCAATCCTTGGCGCCGATCGCTCGTGTCAGGCTTCCGCGCAGAGGATGAGATCGGGCCTGCTCGGGCGTAAGCAAGCCGGCCGCGATCAACTCTCCCGCCCACGAATGATCGTTCGTCAGACGCCGCAGCCTGCCTCCTGACCAGTGGTACGCACGCGAGTCCCCTACGTGGCAGATGTGCACAATGTCGCCTTCGACCACTCCCGCAACCGCGGTGCTTCCCATCCCGCGCCATCCGGCTCTTTCCAGGCTGTGAATCGCCACGGCGCTTTGGGCCTTCGCGAAGGCCAGCGTCAGCCGATCCCGCACTGGAATCTCCCGCCTCGCCGGTTGCAGCACTTCCATAATGGCACTCACCGCGAGGGTGCTTGCCATCTCTCCGAGTGTGTGTCCGCCCATGCCGTCTGCCAGTGCCCACAGGAGGCCGTCGTTCGATAGAGCGTATGCGTCCTCGTTATGAGTGCGGAACTGGCCGACCTCCGTGATGGCGCAGAGCGACACGGCTGGCGTCGAGATTTGTCGGTGCGGAGACTGCTCGAACCTCGGTTCGGGCGCGGTTGGAGGCTCGGGAACGGTAGTCAATCGGGAGCGGATAATGTCGCGAATCGACTGCACCATCGCCTTCATGAAGCAGCCGGACCCCGGTCCGATAACTCCCTACGAAACGAGCTGGCACCACGGGGGTCCTTTGCCGAACTGCCTCTCCCGTGTATCACTCGTGAAACTAAAGACAACGTTAGGTTTCGGTAACAATCAGACATACACCGGCAGTTTTCCCGAGTGAAGATGTGTATCCAATTCATAACTGCGAAATTCACAAGTGAAATTGAACAAAATGGGGATAAGTTTGCGAATCCGCGCATCCTGCTGCGCGCGCTTGGCATCCATAGAGGATCTCGGACTCCGGCTGCACCATAGAGCCCGAGAGAATGGAGCGGGCGCAATTCCCCTGGCCGAGACTTTCCTGTAAAAGGAGTCGCGGCAACCGCACTGTCGCCGCTCCTACGGGTTGCTCACAAAAACGAGGAAGAGCCGTCAATACCATGAAGACTCGCGCGGAGGAACTGTTTCATGAAGTCGCGGACTTGTCCGCGGAGGCCCGTGGCCGCTACTTCGCTGAGCACGCAATCGACCCGCAAACCCGCACAGAAGTCGAGGAATTGCTGGGCTTCGATGTACGTTTTCAGACGCTGGAGCTCAAGATCGCGCAGGTGGCACAGACCGCCCTCACCCGCGTCGAATCACAAGATCTGCCGTGCGGACCATACCGCCTGCAAAGCCTGCTGGGCAGCGGCGGCATGGGCAGCGTCTATTTGGCGGAACGCGTAGACGGCGAACTCGCGCAGCGGGTGGCCGTGAAGCTTCTGCGTCCCGGCGCCGAGAGCGCTCATGTGCGCCAGCGCTTTCTCGCGGAGCGGCAGATTCTGGCGAACCTTTCGCATCCGAATATCGCCACCATGCTAGACGCCGGCCATCGTGAGGACGGCCAGCCATACCTGGTAATGGAACACATCGAAGGCAAGAGCATCGATGTCTTCGCTGCAAATCTCAGCGTCCGCCAGAAAATCCTCCTCTTCCTGAAGGTCTGTTCCGCAGCCAGCTACCTGCACCGGAACCTGGTGGTCCATCGCGACCTCAAGCCAGCCAACATTCTGATCACCGCGGAAGGCGAGCCGAAACTGCTGGATTTCGGAATTGCCAAGCTCCTGGACCTGACCACCGATTTCACCGCCACCAACCTCCGCATGCTCACGCCCGACTACGCCAGCCCGGAGCAGGTGACCGGAGGCCAGATCACTACCGCCACCGATATCTATTCGTTAGGCGCCGTCCTCTACCGGATCCTGACCGGCGACCCTCCCCACCAGTTCGATAGCGATTCGCCCGGCGCCATCGCCCTGACGATTCTGCACGGAAAGATCATCCCGCCTTCGAAGCTCGCGCCGAATCTGAAGGGCGATCTGGACATCGTTCTCATGAAGGCGTTGCGCCATGAGCCGCAGGAGCGCTACTCCTCAGTCGATGCGCTGGCAGACGACCTTAGTGCTTGCCTGGAACGTCGCCCGGTGCAGGCGCGCGCCGGAGACGTGTGGTATCGAACCCGCCGTTGGCTTCGCACCTACTGGCTGCAGGCCACGGCCGTGGCGTGCGTCGTCGGCGGCCTTTCCACCGGCCTCTATGTCGCCAATCGGCAGCGCCTGCAAGCCGAGCATCGCTTCTCGCAACTGCGCCAGCTCTCCAACCGGGTCATCGATCTCGATTCCGCCATTCGTACTTTGCCCGGTTCCGTGGAAGCGAGACGACGGCTGGTCTCGGCGTCCCTGGAATATCTCGAAGGACTTGCCGGGGAGGCGCGCGGTAATCTCGATCTGGCGCAGGATGTCAGTGACGGGTACTGGCGCATGGCCCGGATCCAGGGCGTGAACGCCGAGTACAATCTGGGCGACACCCCCAAAGCCCTGCAAAGCTTGAAGAAAGCCGAGGCACTGATCGACGTAGTGCTGGCGGCCCGCCCCAACGACCGTAACGCGCTGTTTCGCTCCGCGCTCATCAATCACGACCGGATGATCCTCTCCTCCGATGACCGGCGTGAAGATACGCTTGCCCTCGCGAAAAAGTCGGCTGACCGGCTGGAGACGTTCCTGAGGCGTGACGGGGTAGGAAAACCGGTGCGCCTGGAGGGCTTTCTCGGGGCCGGTGATCCTCGCGACGCCGAGCATCGGGGGGCAGCCACGATTTTCTCAAACATCGGGCTGGCATTTGTGAACGCGCACCATTTTGAGGATGGCGCGGATTATGCGCGCCGCTCCGTGGAACTCTCGGAGCCCATCGCCGCCGCGCAGGATATTGCCGCGGGCGCTCTCAGTGTCCTGGCGAATGCCTTGCGGTATCAAGGCGATTTGAACGGGGCTCTGGCGACGATCCGGCGTGCTCGAACGCTCATGGAGCACGCTACGTTCCCGAACGAAGCGGCGCGCGAATTCAACCAGTACGGCCCGATTTTGCGGGAAGGCCGGCTTCTGGGCGAGCGGGATGCCGTCAATCTCAATCGTCCGGCCGAAGCCGCGGAACTTCTCCAGCGTGCCATCGATATCGGCGAGGAAATCGCTCGCAGAGATTCGACTGATGCCGCGAGCCGCACCCGCATAGGATCTACCGCGCGCGAGCTAGGCGACATTCTACGCGACAGCGACCCGCGACGTGCCCTCGCCATCTTCGATCTCGGCATTCAACGGCAAAGCGAAATGCGCGACAATCCCCACACGCGTCGGGAACGCGCCGAGTTGATTGCGAAATCGGCGTATCCGCTGCGACGTCTGCATCGCACCGCCGAAGCCAGGAAGCGTCTCGATACCGCCGTGGCGATGCTCACGGCGCTCAAAGACTACCCCGCGAAGAGCGTGCCCCTGGGCAATCCGATCTACTCGGTGATGCGCGCACTTGCCGATCACGAGGCGGAGGCCGGCAACATCGATCGCGCCCGCGAGTTCTACGAAGATTTTTACGCAAAGATTCTGGCATCACAGCCCGAACCGGAGAGCAATCTGCAGGACGCTGCGAGGATCTCCAGCGTCTACGCAGCTCTCGCCGATGTCAACCGCCGGGCAGGCCACGCCGATCGCGCGTCGGAGGTCGGCGCGCAGCGTTTAGCGCTGTGGCAGCACTGGGACACCCGGCTACCTAATAACGAGTTTGTACGGCGCCAGTTAGATGCGGCAATGGGCCGCACTTAAGGCGCTTCGGGAAATTTCAAGAAAGTGAATGAGCACCACGTTATGTGCATAACGCAACTGTTACAGAATTTGAATACCGGAAGCCGGGGCGCTTTGGACGCAGTCATTCCGCTGGTTTACGACGAACTGAAGAAACTGGCCCGTGCCCACCTGCGACGCGAGCTGCGAGCCGTCCCGCTGCAAACCACTGCCTTGGTCCACGAGGCGTTCCTCCGCCTGGCAGGCAGCCACCATCCCTCGTATGAGAATCGGTCGCACTTTTACGGGATCGCGTCGAGACTCATGCGGCAAGTGTTGGTCGATACGGCACGTGCCAAGGCTGCCGAGAAGCGCAGTGCGGCACAGGAAGTACCGCTGGCGGAAGTTCCCGACTGGGGCGTGCGTCCTGACAAGTCGCTGCTGGCCCTGGAGGATGCTTTGCAGTGGCTGGAAAAGACAGACCCACTCAAGGGAAAGCTGGTAGAGATGCGCTTTTTTGCAGGCATGAATGCGGAGGAGACGGCGAGAGCCCTTGCCATGCCCGTGCACATCGTAAGACGAGAACTGCGCCTGGCGAATGCTCTGCTACGGCGACAGATGTCCGGGTCCGAGATTGAGGAGATGCCGTCGCTCGATCAGGGTGCTGCCAGCGCAGCGTAAGGGTGCGCAGCGGCAGACCTGGCTCAGCCGAAAAGCGCGGCAAAATGTCGGTACGACAAGGCGGAGTCCTTACGCCACGGTGCCGGAAGTGTCGACTTCCATCAATTACAATAGGAAGTGCATGTTCAGATCGCTGTCTCTCGCCCTCGCGGCGGCGCTCTTTTTTGCCGCGACCAGCCCTTCCCAAAATCCTCCTAAGAAGTCGGCCCTCGATAAGGCAACCTTGGAGGCTTACGTCCGCCATCTGTTCGTCCTGGATTCGCGGATTACGCTGCAAGTCAGCGATCCCAAGCCTTCCACCGACTTACCCGGGTTTCAGGAAGTTGCGGTGCGTGCTTCTCTCGGGCCGAATTCGCAGGAATTCAAGTTTCTGGTCTCGAAGGACGGACAGAAGATCTTGCAGGGGAACATCTACGACATCGCCAATAACCCATTCAAGCGCGATCTCGACAAATTGAAGACCGACCTGGCTCCCAATATTGGAACACCCGGTGCCCCCGTGGTGTTGGTAGAGTTTAGCGATTTCCAGTGCCCTTACTGCAAGGAAGAGGCCACCATGCTGCGCCAGAATCTGCTCTCGGCGTATCCCAAGCAGGTGCGCCTCTACTTCAAGACTTTTCCGCTCGACATGCATCCCTGGGCGAAACCCGCGGCGGTCGCCAGCCTCTGCGTCAATCGGCAGAAGTCCGACCTCTTCTGGGAGTACCACGATTGGGTATTTGCCCATCAAGGCGAGATCACTCCCGAGAATCTGAAAGACAAGGTGCTGGAGTGGGCAAAGGGCCAGAAGGCCCTCGACGCGCTGCAACTCACGTCGTGCATGGATTCGTCGGCAACCATCGGCGAGGTGGAGAAGAATATCGCCGAGGGGCGCGCCCTGGAGATCAACGGCACTCCCACATTGTTTATCAATGGCCGCCGCATCCCGCAGACGATTGACTGGACCAATCTGCGCACTATCATCGATTACGAGATCGAATATCAAAAGACCGCCAAGAATGCGGGCGAGGATTGCGGCTGCACCCTGGAACTAAAGCTTCCGGGCGTGCCGCAGCAGCAGACTTTGCCCATGACTCCGCCCAAGAAGAACTGACGCGGGGCATCTGCCCCGACTTTTATGAGACTGCTGCCTGCTTTTTGCGTCACGACGTTGGTAGTTCTCGGCGCTACCGCTACCATCGATCCCAAGCTTTATCTGGACGACGTCAAGTTTCTGGCGTCTCCGGAATTGCGCGGCCGTGCCACCGGCTCGCCTGAACTGGAAAAAGCGGCCGGCTTCATCGCCAAGAAATTCAAGGAATTCGGACTCAAGCCCGCGGATGGCAAGAGCTATTTCCAGGCATTTCCTGTAACTACCAGCGCCAGGCTGGGCAAGTCGAACGAATTTCGCTTCACGGAGAACGGGCGCCCCACAAGCCTCTCCTGTCCCGACGATTTTCTGCCGTTCCATTTTTCTCCCTCCGCCAGGCTGTCGGGCAGCGTGGTGTTTGTGGGGTACGGCATCACCGCGCCGGAGTATCATTACGACGACTACGCCGGCATGGATGTGAAGGGCAAATTGGTGCTGGTTCTGCGACATGAGCCGCAGGAGTTCGACGAGCACAGCGTTTTTGCCGGCAAGGACTACACCAGTCACTCCAAATTCACCAGCAAGGCCAGCAATGCCAAGATTCATGGCGCTGCCGGAGTGATCCTGGTGAATGACGTTGGGAACCATCCTGGTGAGCCGGACCAACTCGAGAAGTTCGGCAGCGAGGAAGGTCCGGAGGATGTGGGGATCCCCTTTCTGCAACTGAAGGAAGCGCGCGTGTCAGGCTGGTTCGCCGATGCTGGCAAGAAGTTGGAGACGGTGGAGGCCGGGATCGATAAGGACCTCAAGCCGGAGTCGTTTGCCTTTCCCGAGTCGCTCAGCGTAACCGCGGAACTGGACCTGCAGCGCGAGGTCAAGACCGTTCACAACGTGGTCGGATACATTCGCGGGGAGACCGACGAGTACGTGATCATAGGAGCCCATTACGATCACCTCGGATTAGGCGGACAGTTTTCTTTGGCGCCCAATCTGACGGGAACCATTCACCCGGGTGCCGATGACAACGCGTCGGGCACCGCGGGAGTCATCGAACTGGCGCGCTGGTTTGGACGTCAGCCGAAACAGAAGCGCGGAATCCTCTTGATGACGTTTGCCGGCGAAGAACTTGGCCTGCTGGGCTCGAATTACTATGTGGCTCACCCCGAGCTGCCGCTGGAAAAAGCTGTGGCCATGCTGAACATGGACATGATCGGCCGCGCACACGACGGGAAATTGTACATCGGCGGCACGCGCACAGGGTCGAGTTTCCGGGCGATGCTCGATCGCCTCAGTCCGCAGTACGGGCTGAAGATCGATTATTCCGATATGGGGGAGGCAGGCGGCAGCGATCACACCTCGTTTCTGATCGGGCGTGTCCCAGCGCTGTTCTTCTTCTCGGGCCTGCACAGCGATTATCACAAGCCGAGCGATACGTGGGACAAGATCGACGCACCGGACGCCGCGAAAGTGCTGCAACTGGTCGCTGGTATTGCGGATTCGCTCCGCGAAACGCCGGAGCGTCCGCAATTCATTCGTGTCGCGCCGCCTGCCGGACATGGTGACGGAACAGCGGGCCCCGTAAGTTCATCGTCAGGTTCCGGCTACGGCCCCTATTTCGGGTCGGTCCCCGATTTCGGCGAAGGAGTGAAGGGCGTGAAGTTCGCGGATGTCCGCGACGGCTCTCCGGCGGGCAAGGCTGGCTTCAAAGCTGGCGACATTATGGTGGAGTTCGATGGCAAAGCCATCCAGAATCTCTACGACTTTACTTACGCCCTACAGGCGAAGAAGCCCGGCGACGAAGTGAGGGTCAAAGTGTTGCGTGATGGAAAGCCTGTCGAAGCCACGGTCGCATTGACCAGGCGACAGTAGAATCATTCCTCCGGAAGTAATTCGCGAAGATAGTGGATGAGTTGCGAAGGAAAGAACGGCTTCTTGAGAAACTTCACGTGGCCGGATTTCGCAGCGGCCGGCTCCTTGTCGTAACCCGAAATCAGCAAAATGGCAGCTTGGGGCTGTAGCTTCAGCACCCGTTCGGCGAGCCGGTTGCCGTCCATCTCCGGCATCAGGACATCCGAAATCAGCAGATGTACGGGTTGGCTTGCGCAGATCTGCAAGGCCTCGGCAGGCCGCGGCGCGGACAGAACCGTCACATTGCGCGCGCGCAGCATCTTTTCGACGAGGCGCAGGATCTGCGGATCGTCATCCACCACGAGAACGGTACGTGTGCGGTCGCTCATGCCCGAGCTTTGATTCTACCCCGCCCGTGAGCGGGCGCACAGTTGCCGCCAACGATTTCTGAGACGATGAAGCTATGCCGTGCCTGTTGCTGCTGATCGTTCTGGCTTTCCCGCGCGTCGTGCTGGCTCTCATGTTCCTGTTGAGTAACTACCTGGAACGCGCCTATCACGGACTGCTCATTCCGTTACTTGGATTCATCTTCCTGCCCCTGACCACGATCGTCTATGCATGGATGGCGAACTCGCACCGGTCGCTGAATGATCCCGTCAATCTGGTGCTCCTCATCATCGCTGTGGTATTCGATCTGGGCGGAATCGGCGGCGGTGAGTGGCATCGCCGGCGCCGCTACTACGACTAAGTTCATCGTCGAAATTGCATGATGCATCGCGTGCTGACGAAGCTGTGAAAAATCCGACTGTCCCACGTAGCGATGGGACATCGCTTGCTCACGCGCGCGGCTCACAAGTGCACTTATCGCGCGAACGTATTTGGGTAGCTTACGATCCGCGACCGTGAGTGTGAGAAGCTGTGAAAATCCGACTGGGACATCGCTTGCTTACGCGCGCGGCTCGCAACGAGCCGCGACCGTGAGGGAGCGACGCAAACAGCGTTGTGGCAAGCAAGTCTGCGAGTTGCGAGCGTGAGAAGCCGTGAAATCCGGACATCGCATGCTGACGCGCGCGGCTCGCTGTCGAGCTAGGTCTGTGAGCGAGTGGTTTCCCGGAGAGGCGATTGCCGTCTCTCACTTCATCATCGTGCGCAGAAAGTCGATCAGAGCCGTGCGCTCGTCGGCGTCGAGTTTGCCGTCGCCATTTTTGTCGAACATCTTCAGCATTTGCTGCGCGCGCTCTGGACTGACGCCCGGAATACGCCCCCGCAGGCGATTGATGTCGCCGGCTTCCAGGAAATCCGCAAGGAGCGAAAGACGCATCTCCTTCTGGAATGATGCCACCTCAGCGGGAGACGGCAGTAATACCGTCAAGAAAGCCACCGCCATCTCGTCCGTTGTCTGTTCCCCGAAGGTCACGCGCGCAGGAGGATTTGAGGGATTGCGCGTATTCTTCTCGGAGTTGTCGAAGGTGTACGCCATCTCGACTTTGGTCCCTTTGGGCAGGTGAATTGGCGTGTCGTAGCGGTATCCCCCCTGCCAGTTGAAGTCCCAGTCTTTGATCCACACCAGATGCGTCACGTCGCCGTTGGGAAGATGTGCATCGATCTTCATGTCCTTGCAGAGCCAGTGGGCGTGCGGGAAGACGGCGCTCACATCGACGTCCTGCGGCATGGTCATCGATGACTTCACGAGGTACTGCGAATCGCCAGGTGCAATATCGATATTGGTGTTTACCATCAACAGGGACGTTCGGCCTTTCGTCGGTGGGCCCGAGTAAATCACACCGACAGTGGAGGTGTCGGTCTCGGGCTTGCCGGACGGGTGATAGTGAATCTGCAGCACCAGGTCGGTGCCTTTTTTGACCGGGATCGAAAGGCCCGGATCGCCCGGCTCGGCAATCGTGCCCGGCGCCCAGCCACCCAGAAGTCCAGTAGCGGCGACGCGCGGACCTCCGAAGCAGGGGTAGCTTCCTTTGCCGTCCGCCAGCTTTCGTGCGGTGCCCGTCTCATCGACATAGATCACACCGTGATGTACCACGCGCCGATTGCCGGGGCGAAACTCGGCCGACCGGATGTAAGAGTCCTGCTCGAGATTCAGGGGCAGGACGAAGCACTGGAAGCGGTCTGGGCCGTCGGCCGGGACATCGAAACCGTTGCCGGCTTTCAGGACCAGGTTCGGCTCGCCGGCTTGCCATCCCTCGGCGAACGTCGGGACAGCAGGCTTGTCCTTGGGGTTGCCCTCGGGCGCGCCGTTCCGCGCCCATTCGCCTAAAATCGCGATCTGCTCGTCAGTGAGACGGCGCTCGTGCTGGAACTTGCCGTAACCCGGCTCGGGCTTCCATACCGGCATATAGCGGCTTTTGGTGACGGTGGCGATCAATCCGGCACGTTTCGACGCGTCCTGATAGGTCAGCAGCGAGAAAGGTGCAACCTCGCCGGGACGGTGGCAGATGGCGCACTTCTCGTAGAGGATCGGAGCGACATCTTTATTAAAAGTCGGCGGCGCAGCATTCAAGAGCGGCACGGCTGTGAGAGCGAACAGGGCAAGAAGGGCTCGGCCGGTAGGCATCCCATACCCCGGCGTAAACTTCAACATGCTTCCACCATAGCACTTTGTTGGTTTCCGCACGGTGCCGGAGCCATGCGACTGGGCTTCGCGACCATTCAACCCCGCGTCCGCTCCGGTCAGTGCCGGAATCTCCGTAAAAGCTGAAGAATGTGCTTTAATGAGAACAATTTCCCAGTATGCTGGTTTCGGCTAAAAGTTTCAGAAAAGCGTGGCGGAGTTGCCACCTGCGGGCCCGGGAACTCCGGATGATCGCGGGCGGATTGCTCTCCACGAGCCACCCCATTGATGCGCACATCATCCCCATGCGCCGATGTAATCTCGCCTGCGCCTACTGCAACGAATACGACGACTCTTCGAAACCGGTCCCTCTCGAAACCATGTTCCAGCGCCTCGATCACCTTGCGAAGCTGGGAACCGCGATCATCACCATCTCCGGCGGCGAGCCCCTGCTTCACCCCGAGTTGGACGCGATCATCGCGCGGACCCGGCGCCGAGGGATGATCGCCGGACTGATTACCAACGGATACCTGCTGACCGCCGATCGCGTGAAGCGGCTGAACCACGCTGGCCTCGATCACCTGCAGATTTCGATCGATAACGTGATGCCCGACGACGTTTCGAAGAAGAGCCTCAAGGTTCTAGACAAGAAACTGCAGATTCTTGCCGAGCACGCCGAATTTCACGTGAACATCAATTCCGTGGTCGGCGGGGGCATTCACAACCCGAAAGACGCGCTAGTCATCGGCACACGGGCAGTAGAGTTGGGCTTCAGCTCTACGGTGGGAATTATTCACGATGGCGACGGGCAGTTGCGTCCCCTGCGCGACGAAGAGCGGGAAGTCTATTCCGCGATGCGGGCGATGGAGAAGAGCAGCTACGCGCGCATCAATTATTTTCAGGACAATATCGCCCACGGCAAGGAGAATGACTGGCGCTGCCGTGCAGGCTCACGCTACCTCTACATTTGCGAAGACGGCCTGGTGCACTACTGTTCGCAACAGCGCGGATTTCCCGGAAAGCCTCTGGTGGAGTATACGACGGAGGACATTCGCCGGGAATACCGGACGGTGAAAGGCTGCGCGCCACGCTGCACCGTTGCCTGCGTCCACCAGGTATCGACCATCGATTTCTGGCGCGGACCGCAGGATCTCCAGCCTGCGCAAGTCGATCAGCCGGGCCGCCTGGTCCAGATTCAGTGATCCCGTGGCACAGGCACCCCTGCCTGAAGGCTTCTTTTACGGCCTGACCATCACCGCAAGTTCAGCCCTGCTTTTCCTGGTACAGCCCATGATCGGCAAAGCCATCCTGCCGAGTTTCGGCGGATCGGCCGGGGTCTGGGTTACCTGCATGCTCTTTTTCCAGGTAGCGCTGCTGCTCGGATACCTGTACGCGCACTGGATCACGCGTCTTAGCCGCGCAGCGCAGATTTCGATTCACATGGGACTGCTGGCCCTAAGTCTCCTGGCGCTTCCGCTGCGCCCGTTTCTGTATCAACCGTTCATCACCAGCGTGAATCCCGCGCTGGGAATCCTTGTGGTGTTGTCCACGTCGGTGGGGCTTCCATACTTTCTCTTGTCTACTACCAGCCCGCTGATTCAATCCTGGTACGCCGCGGGCGGTGCGACCTTTCCCTACCGCCTTTTTGCCGTCTCGAACATCGCGTCGCTGGCGGCGCTGTTCGCTTATCCGGTCGCGGTCGAGCCGCTTTTCTCCGGCCTTCACCAACTGATCGGATGGTCCGGCGCCTATCTCGCAGTGGCCATCCTTCTAGCCGTCACCGCACTGCGTCGCGCCACACGAGTGTCGCCGGAGCCTGCTGTTGACTTCGTCGGGTCGGATCCCCACCCCATCCTCTGGGTGGCTCTCGCTGCGTGTGCCTCAGCCCTGTGGCTTGCGGTCGCCAATCACCTGAGCCAGGAAGTCGCGCCCATCCCGTTTCTCTGGGTTCTGCCGCTGGGAATCTATCTGCTCAGTTTCATCCTGTGTTTCCAGGGCGGCGATTGGTATCGCCCATCGCTCTATCGCTGGCTCCTGCCAGCGGCATGGATCGCGGTCTGCCTGCGAATCGCGCTGCAGGGCTCGCTAGGCGGCCTGGAATGGGAGATTCCCACCTTTGCGGTAGCGCTCTTCGTCTTTTGCATGTTCTGCCACGGCGAACTGGCGGACTCGAAACCCGACCCTCGCCAAGGCGTCTCCTACTTCTACCTGATGGTGGCGCTGGGAGGTGCGGTAGGCGCAGCGTTCGTCGGTCTGATCGCTCCCACCGTCTTCAATAGCTACCTCGAACTACCCATCGCTGTGACTGGATCCGTGCTGTTGGCGCTCCATCTGCTCTTCGGCTTCTCTCCGAAACGCCTCGTGCGCCTGACGCTTTTCGCAGTCCTGGCATTCGTGTTCGCTCTTCAGTATCGCTCCGGCGATTTCGAGATCCGGCGGATTCGCAACTTCTACGGAGTTCTCGCGGTCCGGGACCGCCCCGCCGGCCAGATCACAGCACGCGCTCTCTATAGTGGGGTAACGTTACACGGCCTCGAATTCCTGTCACCCGGGCGGAGCCGTCAGGGGACGGTTTACTATGGTCCCGAGTCAGGAGTGGCGCGAGTGCTCGCTCTCCGCGGAACCGCGAGCCGGCGTGTGGGGATTATCGGACTGGGCGCAGGCACGCTCGCCGTCTACGGCCGAAGCGGCGACGAGTTCCGTTTCTATGAGATCAATCCAGCCGTAATTGATGTCGCCCGGAACGACTTTCAATTCCTCGCTCAATCCGAAGCGCAAATTACGACCATCCTCGGCGACGGCCGCCTTTCGCTGAATCGTGAGCCTGACCGTTTCGATGTCATGGTGCTCGACGCGTTCTCTGACGATACCATTCCCGTTCATCTGCTCACGCGGGAAGCGATCGAGACTTACTTCCGCCACCTGCGAAACGGCGGAATTCTGGCGGTTCACATTACCAATCGCTACCTCGATCTTGAGCCCGTGCTCGAAGCGCAGGCATCCAGCCTCAGCAAACAGGCGATCTTTATCGCAAATTCACAGGACGAGGCTCGCGGCGTCGAGGCAGCGGACTGGGCGCTACTCTCGGACGGAGGATTGACAGAGTTCGCGCAATACAGTCACGCCCCCACACAGCGAGTCTTGCGGCCCTGGACGGACGATTTCAGCAATTTATTCCGCGCTATTCGGTAGCGCACGGTGGCCCCCGTATTGCTAATTCAACTGTGGGCGTTTATGCGGAAAGGACTCTCGCTGCTGTGCGCGGCAATACTGGTGACCAGTACTGCTGTGGCAGAAATGAACCGCAAAGATCTCCGTCACAGGATCGTCAACAAACAGGCTGTTGGCGGTTCGGTCGCGCGGGCGGGTATCGGGACCGCGATCAATTCGCCCCATCAGTGGGGCCGCGGGCCGGATGGTTTCGCGAAGCGCCTCGGGAGTAGTTTCGGCAAGCATGTGATTAAGGAGACGGTGCAAGCTGGAGTCGCTGCCGCGCATCATGAAAATCTTCGTTATCAACCGTCGCATCTCAACGGCACCTGGCCTCGTGTGAAGTATGCGGTGAAGAGCACATTTGTAGTACCACGCACCAACAAGGCCGGAAAAACAGTAGCACTTGGCCGTGTTTCCGGAAATATGGCGGCGGGAATGGCTTCTCAGCTTTGGATGCCTGCGGCCAGCGTGGGGGCGGGCGTCGCCACCGGTGGTGTCGGTCTGGCAGCCGACGTAGGCGTCAACGTCACGCGCGAATTCTGGCCGCGCCATCGCAAGGTCCGCGAGAAGTAGCACCAAAATCGGCGGCGTGCATCTGGATTAACAGCCAGAATCTGCTATCTTTGCAGGTTCAGGCTCGCCATGCACCTCATCCTCCTTACGGTTGCCGCAATTGCACTGCTCCTCGTCTTGATCCTGGTCGTCAAACTTCACGCGTTCCTGGCCCTCTTGCTGTCGAGCATGGTGCTGGGGCTTGCGTCCGGAATGCGCCCGGAGCAAGTGCTCAAGTCCATTCAGAGCGGCTTCGGCGAGGCGCTGGGCTTCATTGCGGTAGTGGTCGGCTTAGGCGCCATGATCGGCCGCTACTTGGAACACTCTGGCGGCGGACAGGCCCTCGCGGACTGGCTGCTCGAACGCTTCGGAAGAGATCGAGCCGCCTGGGCGATGCTGGTCGCGGCATTTCTCGTGGGACTCCCGATCTTCTTCGAAGTGGGATTCATCATTCTGGTGCCCCTGGTGTGGAATCTCTCGCGCGAGACCAAGCGGTCGCTACTCTTCTACGGACTCCCCATGGCGGCGGCGCTCACCATCACCCATTCGCTGGTGCCGCCGCACCCGGCGCCAGCGGCAGCCTCGCAACTACTGGGCGGCGATCTGGGACGCACTATCCTCTACGGCATCGGCGTCTCGATTCCGATGGCAATCGCCGCGGGGATCTTCTACGCGACATGGATCGCAAAACGGATCTATGTGCCGGTTCCGGAAATTGCCGAGGCTGCTGTCGCGAAGAAGGAGAACGGCCTCCCCGCGCCGCCGCTTCCCTTGGTGGTGCTCCTGCTGCTCCTGCCGGTCCTGCTGATTTTCGGCGCCACTTTGGTCAGCCTGCCGAAGCCGGAAACTTTCCACCATCCGATACTACGCAACATCGCGGTCTTTATCGGTCACCCCTTTACCGCTTTGGCGCTCACTTTGCTGTTGACTCTGTTCTTCTTCGGTTTCCGCCGAGGACTCACGCGCGACCAGGCGCTCAAAATGGCGGCTGATTCGCTGGCCCCAATGGGCGCACTGCTATGCATCATGGGCGGCGGCGGGGCCTTCAAACAAATCATCGTCGACTCGGGAGTGGGCGCCTATCTGGGCAAGCTCTTGATCACCTCATCAATTTCGCCGTTGCTGGTGGTTTACATCGTGGCTGCGGCCATGCGCCTGGCCCAAGGATCCGCGACCGTCGCAATCATCACAGCGGCGGGGATCGTCGCTCCGATTGTGAAGGGTATCCCAGGTTACAGTCCCGATATTCTGGTCCTGGCGCTCTGTTGCGGCGGCACCGCCTTTTCGCACGTCAACGACTCGGGCTTCTGGCTGGTCAATCAATATCTCGGCATGACTGTCCCCCAGACTCTGAAATCGTGGACGGCGATGAAAATCGTATCTTCCGTGGTCGGACTCGGAGCGGTGCTGATTGCACACGCGCTATAGTGCGGCCGAGGCGGCACGATAGTCTTGGCATGCAGCGTGCATCTTCAGAGTGGTATGAATGACTTGGAATTCAAGCGACATTTGAAGGACTTGGCCCACGGCCATCATCATCCCGAGGAGCATGACTGGGACCAGCCGCCGGCCAAGCCGAAAAAGGTAGCCAGTGCGAAAGCCGCTGCTTCCAAGGGGCGGACGGCATCGAAAGCCGCGAAGAAGAAGTAATGGCCACAAAGAACGTGCCGGGCGCCGGGAGCTTCGTGCCTTCGGGCGGGTCTCTGTCCGAACTCCGCATCGCCGTGCAAAAGTGCGAAGGATGCGATTTGTTCCGCCATGCCACCCAGGCAGTTTTAGGGGAAGGTCCATCCACGGCGCGTGTGGTTCTGGTCGGAGAGCAACCGGGTGACAAGGAGGACCTCGCCGGACAGCCTTTCGTTGGCCCCGCGGGAGCCCTCCTGAATCGCGCTCTGGAGGAGGCGGGAATCGATCGCTCCCTGGTGTATGTCACTAATGCCGTGAAGCACTTCAAGTTCGAAGAACGAGGCAAACGCCGCATCCACAAGAAGCCTTCGGAAACGGAGATCGTTGCCTGTCGCCCATGGCTGGACGCGGAACTGGTGCAGTTGCGCCCGGAAGTGATCGTATGCCTCGGGGCAACCGCGGCGCGTGCCGTATTAGGCAAGGAGCATCGTCTCCTCAAAGAGCGCGGCAATTTTTTCGAGCACCCGATGGCGCGTAGCGCGACCGCCACCATCCATCCCTCTGCGATTCTGCGGTCGCCTGACTCCGAGCAGCGGCGCACCGAGTACGAAGCCTTTGTCGCGGATTTGAAGGCAGTCCGGCACAAATTAGAGGAGGTACAATCGTGAATCGATGGTCGCAACAGGTAACGAAGAACAGCAACGCGCTCGATCTGGACCCCGGCGTCTTCACCTGGTCCGATCCCCGACGGATCGCCGAGTCTCTCAAGCATTCCGCGGAGGCGAGCACGCGGCGAAAAGCCGGCCCCTTTGCTTCCGCCATGTCGATGCTGACGTTCTATATCAATCGGGCGGGGCACGGATTATCGCAGAAGCAGAAGCGGGTGTTGATGCGCGCCAAAGTCGAACTGCGAAAGCTGTTCGGCAGGGAAGGGTAAGACGGCGCTTCTGAAGAGCGATGGGGCCTGGAGGCGACGTTCCTCGTCTTCGCAGATTGGAGAATTCCACGAGGTGTTGTTATACTTTATGGAAAAGGGCCACCCTAGCTCAGCTGGTAGAGCGGCAGATTCGTAATCGGATCAAACCGCCAACCTACACCAACCCAGACAAAAGAATCAACAACTTAGATGGGCTGGATTGGTCTGGATTGGTGCCCGCTTGTCTCACGTCTAGCACAAAATCTAGCACACGAATTTATTGGGGTTGGCCGCGTCAGCCACCGATGCGTTGCCGGACTTGCGCCAGCATTGCCGCGTGTTCTTCCAGCGCCTTTGTGAACTGCAATGCGTTCACCGTCCGCGAATTCTGGTCACGCATCACCGCAGCCAGCGGGGGTTGTTCCGTGATGCCCAGTTCGTTGAACTGCCATTGCGCGCTTTGCGCTTGAAGGTTGGCCCAGAAGAACAGCCGGGCCAGTTGCTTGTGTACCTCTTCCCATTCCTTGACATCGAACCCGAACACCGGGAACTGAATCAGCTTTGATTCCTTATGGTCGTATTGGATCTTGTCCCAGAAGTCCCGCAAAACCGCGCGTCTTCCATCAGCGGGTCCAGCTTTTCCGCGATGCGCGCGCGATGTTCCAGCAGCCACGCGCGGTACGCGGCAACCACAAGGCAAATGAAGGCCAGCACCCACACCAAGACGTTGCCACCCAGATGCTGGGCCGTGAACTGGGGCGCAATGATCGGAGTGAGCAACAGGACCAGCGAAAGCGGCCCGGTCATACGTGCGGGCCAGTCGCGCCATACCGTCTTGAGGAACGGCCCTATCATGTCCCTGGTCCGCTACTCCGCAACGTCCAGCACAAGGTGCGTGTCCTTGCCGGATGTCAGGCTTTCCAGAGCCTGACGAATCTGCGCATCGGAGCAACCCCACGTCTTCATTTCTTCCGGGAGATTGAAGACCGGGATTCAGCCACCACTGGTGGCCCACAGCCGCGCCGTCTTTGTCGCTGGCCAGCACGTATGTCTTTCCGTGTTCCAGCCGCTGCATCGTGAACCGGCCAGCGGTCTGGATAATTTCAATTTTCCTATCTCGCATACTGGGAGATTGGTCATCATCCACGCAGCTACGATCGACACAAACTGGTGCTGGATCCAGCTCATCAAGATGCCGTGCTCCAGGCTAAGCGCAAGGCCTTCCACTCCACACCCGGCGGCCGTCTGGAGCAGGCTGTGCCCGAGAGTAAAACCCTGCTCGACTTGGCCTTTGCCCAAGGCGAGTCGGCCGGCAGTCAGACCGCTCAGTTGCTCAAACTGCTGGATGAGTACGGCCCCGTTGCGTTGCGCCGAGCCATCCTCGAAGCCCTGCAACGCAACACGCCACGCGCTTGCTCGGTCGCCTATCTGCTGCGCCGTGAGCCCCGCCCGAAACGTGTGGCCTTGGATCTCAGCCACCATCCCGAGGCGCAATCTATCGACGTTCGACCGCATGACTTGGAGACCTACGATGAGCTCGCCCATTCTCAAGACGACGACCCCGACCCTGAACAATAGCCTGTCGGCCCAACTCCAGCAGATCGGGTTGCGTGCCCTGCCCGCGCAGTTGGATGACTTTCTGGCACGTGCCGCCAAGGCCCGCTGGCCGCCCCTTCAGATCCTGGAGCAACTGGCCCACGAGGAGATCGCCGAGCGCTCGCGCCGCAGTCTGGAACGCCGCCTGCGTCTGAGCGGCATCAAGCGATTCAAGCCCATGGCCGACTTCGAATGGTCCTGGCCCTCCAAAATCGAACGTGATGTGATTGAGCGCGCTCTGACGCTCGACTTCCTGGGCGAAAACTGTAACTTGGTTCTGGTCGGCCGCAACGGCTTGGGCAAGACCATGATCGCTCAAAACATCTGTCACGCCGCAGTTCTGGCAGGCTACTCCGTTTTGTTTCGTTCGGCCGCCGCACTGCTGGAAGACCTGCATCGCCAGTCGCCGGAGGGCCGCCGCTCGAAGCTCCGTACCTACGCCAATGTCGGCTTGTTGTGTATTGACTAATGTGAAGTTGCCAGAAATGTGGAGTTGACGCGCGAAAGGACCGGAAGATAGGTCCTCCACGACCTCTCAGCTCCACATTTTTCTGGGTTTACAGCGACTCCAGCCAGTCAAGGATCGTGCGATCTTCGCTCCACGGCGTGCGGGACCGACGTGGGACCGGTTTGACCTTGGCGATGGCTTGGCGCTTCGTTTCCAGATCGACTTGTGCGTAGCGGTTCGTGGTGGTCGGGCTGGCATGGCCCAGTAGATGGCTGATAGTCGACAGATCCACGCCCGACTTCAACAGCGCCACGGCCGTACTGTGCCGAACGCTGTGGGGATGGAGACGCTTTTTGCGGAGGTTCGGGGCACGCTCACAGGCCAGGCCGAGACACCTGCCCAGGATGTGCCGGATTCCGAAACGGGTCAGCGGGTGACCGCGATGGTTCAGAAATACGCGGGCGTCCGAACGCAGGTCCAGATTCCGCTGATGGCAAAATGCCCGTAATACCGTGGCAGTCTGCGGCCATAGCGGACAGTAGCGCTCTTTCCTTCCTTTCCCAAACAATCTCACCTGAAAAGGCTTGGTCAGTTGAAGATCGCAGGCGCGCAGATCCGCGATCTCCTGCACACGGCCGCCGGTGTTGAACATCGTCGCCAGCATCGCGTAGTCGCGGGTTCCTTGGGCTGTTGCTCGATCGATTGCTTTGAGAATCGCGTCGATCTCGTCGTATTCCAGGTAGTCAATGGCCCGCTGTCGTGTGCGTTTGAAAGGAATGCCCAGGATTCGCTGCGCCAACGCCAGATGCTCTGGATTCCTCGCCGCCACAAAATGAAGGAACGCATGAATGGCTGAGAGCCGCACGTTCCGTGTGGAAGCGCTATTGTTGCGCTCCTGTTCCAGGTGCGCCAGGAAGGCGAGTATTCCGGGCGGATCGAGATCCGTCAGGTCGAGTCCCGTAATAGGCTTGTCGCGCTGTCGCGCAAGGAACCGTAGCAGCAACACTTCGAATCGGTTGACGATCTGAGCCAATCCACGGTCGGTGTGCTACATTACTACTCCAATAGGAGAATCTCTGAATGCTGCGTAGTGTGTTTCCGCTGCTTGCCCTTGCGTTGCCTCTCTTTGCCGCCGATCTGAATTCCTCGCTCTTCGACCGCCTGGAATTCCGCAGCATCGGACCCGCCTCCATGGGAGGGCGCATCACCGACGTGGAAGGCGTCGCCGGGAATGCCGCGCTCGTCTATGTGGCGACGGCATCGGGCGGATTATTCAAGACCACCAACGGCGGCACTACCTGGACGCCCATCTTCGATCACGAATCCACCATCTCCATCGGCAACATCGCGGTGGACCCGCACAATTCCGACGTCGTGTGGCTGGGCTCCGGCGAAGCGAATGCGCGCAACAGCGTCTCCTTTGGCGATGGCATCTACAAGACTCTGGACGGCGGCAAGACGTGGCGTAACCTTGGACTCAAGGACACTCGCCACATCTCCCGCATCGCGCTCAATCCGCTTGACACCAACAACGCTTACGTCTGCGCGCTGGGTCACAACACCGGTCCCAACGAAGAGCGCGGCGTTTTCATGACTACCGATGGAGGTGAGACCTGGAAGAAGACTCTATACATCGACGCGGAACATGGCTGCGCCGACATGGACATCGACGTCACCAATCCCAACATCCTCTACGCGACCATGTGGCGCTTTGACCGCAAGCCCTGGCGCTTCATCTCGGGCAGCCCCAAAACCGGTGTCTTCCGCTCCGTGGATGCCGGCCGCACCTGGAAACAGCTCACCACCGGCATGCCGAAGGACTGGGGCCGCATCGGCGTGCGTGTCGCCCCCAGCAATTCGAATGTCGTCTATGTGATCGGCGAATCCAACGAGGGCACACTCTTCCGCTCCGACGATCGCGGCGAGCACTTCCGTATGATGACCAAGAACCCCGCCGTCGTGGGCCGCGGCCTCTACTACAGCCACCTGACCGTAGATCCGACCGACGAGAACCGCATCTACTCGATCGCCATGCGCCTCTCGATGTCGATTGATGGCGGCCGGACCTGGCGCGGAATCTCCGCCGGCACGCACGGCGACTATCACACCGTCTGGGTCGACCCCAAAAATCCCAACCGCATCTGGCAAGGACAGGACGGCGGGATCGCTGTCTCCTACGATCGCGCCGAGACCTGGGAACAGGTCTCCAATATCCCGCTCGGCCAGTTCTACCAGATCTTCGCGGACAACCGCGCGCCCTTCTATTTCCTCTCGGGCGGGCTGCAGGACAACGGAAGCTGGAGCGGCCCCAGCCGAACCAACACGGGCGCAATCCTGAACAGCGACTGGGCCAACATCAGCGGCGGCGATGGGTTCCACGTCGTCAATCAACTCGACCACCCGGAACTGTACCTCTCCGAAAGCCAGGGCGGCGGCATCGTGCGAACCGACTGGCGCACCCGGGAGCAGCAGGACGTAAGTCCGCAACCCAAGCGCAATGATGGTGGTCCGGTCGGTGAACTCAAGTATCGCTTTAACTGGAACGCCCCCATCGTACTCTCTCCGCACGACAAGAACACCGTCTACTTCGGCAGCAACGTCGTCTTTAAATCCACGGATTTTGGCAAGACATGGGCGGCGATCAGCCCCGACCTCACCACCAACGATCCCGAAAAACAGAAAAGTGTGGGCACCGTCTGGACCGAGAATACGACCGCCGAATACCACTGCACCGTGATCCGCATCGCCGAATCCCCGGTGCAGGCCGGAGTCATCTGGGCGGGAACCGACGATGGGAATCTACAGATCACCCAGGATGGCGGCCAGCATTGGACCAATCTGACGGGCAACGCATCGGGCGTTCCGAAGTTCGCCGAGATCGCTTGGATCGAGCCCTCGCGCGCAGCGGCGGGCACAGCCTACGTTGCCTTTGAGCACCACTGGTTTGACGATTTCCGGCCCTATCTGTACAAGACCACGGACTTCGGAAAGACGTTTACCAACATCACCGGCAACCTGCCGAGCCCAGGCTACCTTTGGACCGTGAAAGAAGATCCCAAGAATCCCAAATTGCTCTACGTGGGCAGTGAGTTGGGCCTGCAGGTTTCGTTCACGGGCGGCAATCAGTGGGTGCGGATGCATCTCAAAAATCTGCCACCTGTAGCCGTGCGCGAGATCGTCATTCACCCGCGCGACAACGATCTGATTCTGGCAACTCATGGGCGCAGCCTCTGGATTCTTGACGATGTCTCTCCGCTGCAACAGGTGAACGAACAAGCGCTGAGCGAGAACGCCTACCTCTTTGGGATGCGCCCGGCACTGCGGTTTGACGGCGGCGGAGGCCGTGGCGGCGGAGGCGGCATCGGCATGGGCGGCAACAAGCCGTTCGCCGGACCCAACCCGCCCTATGGCGCTGCCATTACCTATTATCTAAAGGAGCGCGGCACGGCCAAGATCGAGATTCTGGATGCTGCGGGCAAAGTGATTCGCGACCTCGGTCCGTTGCCGCAGGACGCGGGCATCAACCGCTCGGTGTGGGACTTGCGGTATCAGGGTCCGCACACGCGGGGCGGTGACGACGCGGCGGCCGACGACAGCGGATTCCGTTTTGCCGCCCGCGGCCCGCAAGTGCTTCCTGGCAAGTACACGGTTCGTCTGACGGCCGGCGGCAAGACGCTGACGCGCGAACTGGAAGTGAGGCTGGATCCCACAATCACAGTAGGCGAGCCGGAACTCCGCACCCAGCTCGATCTCAATTTGAAGCTTCGCGATATGCAGTCTTCGGTCAACGACGCGCTAAGATCGATTGATGCCTTCAAAGGAGGGATCGAGACGGAGCAAAAGACGGTGCGGTCGCTCGATCCGCAAGCAGCGCGTGTTCTGGTCGCGTTGCTGAACGAGCGGATGCAACAGTTGAGCAGTATGGAACTGAAGCTGTCGCGTCCGTCCGACATCCCCGGCTACAGTATGGGCCCGCGGTTGGTCGATCGGTTGGGGGCGCTCCTCAACGGAATCGATCGCGTACTGGCGGCCCCCACGCCGTATCAGGTGGAACACTTCAATGAACTCAAAGCGGAGTTCCTGAACGATATGAAGGACGTGAACAACTTCGTCGAAAAGCAGGTTCCGGAAATCAACGATCTGCTCAAGAAGCACAACGCCGGGGCGGTGATGCAGGGGAAGCCCATCGAGGTCCCCGCGTCCGTGCGCTGAGCGCGACTTTCGATTATTCGTGCCGCAGCGCGTGGGACGGATCCAGGTTCGACGCCCGTCGCGCCGGTACCAGGCACGCCAGCAGCGCCGATGTACCTAACAGCATCACCACTCCGCCGATTGCCAGAGGATCGGTCGCCGGCACCTGAAATACTTCACTTCGTAGGTATTTCGCGATCACGAAGCTGGCGCCAAGGCCCGTCACCATGCCGATGGCCAACAACCGGCCACCCATCCGAAGCATCAGCCCCAACACCGCGCTACGCTCCGCTCCGAGCGCCATCCGAATTCCGATCTCGTGAGTGCGGCGGGTCACCATGTACGAGATGACGCTGTAGATTCCGACTACCGCCAAGGCCAGCCCGACCGCCGCGAAGAAACTGAACAACGCCATATTGAACCGCGGCTGGACGGCCTCGAAACCTAGTACATCTTCAAGTGTGAGGGGCCGGCTCAAAGGCTGGTCTTTATCGATCGACTGAACTTGCTGCCGCACTGCGTTCAAGATTGCCATGGGTTCGCCTTGCGTTCGCACGGCCAGCGTTCGCCCCGTAGGCGCAAGCAGTGTGTAGGGGACGAACACTGCGGGATCGGGTGCGCTTCGCAGGCCTGCGTTCCGAGTGTCGGCAATGATCCCCACCACCGTCACATAAGGCGTGCCGCCGGACTTCGACAGCAGATTCCCGCGAGGAGTCGCCAAAAAGTCGAGGTGCAACCGGCTGCCGATCGGATTCTCGCCGGCGGGCCACAACTTCCGGGCGGTCTCGTTAATCAGAGCCACAGGCTCCGCGTGCGCCACGTCTCGATCGTCCAGATTTCGTCCCGCCCGCATCGCGATGCCCAAGGTGCGAGTGTAGTTCGCGCTGATCAGGTCGATCACCACTTGCCGCGAGGTCGTTTGTGGATGCCCGTCGATCGAATAGGCCGAATTGGGTCCGCCAAACGGCAGACCGCCATTCCCGATCGAGGCCGCCTGCACCCCCGGGATCGCTTTCACGCGATCCAGCACGCTCTCCGAAAACGTAGTGCGCTGCTCGTATGTGCTGTAGCGCTTGGGAGGGAGGGGGAGACCGAGCATCAGCACGCGGTCGGTCTGAAATCCCGGATCCATCCGTTGCAATTGGTAGAAGCCTCGAATCGTCAAGCTGGCGCCCGACAACAGAATCACGGAAAGCGCGAGTTCCACGACGACGAGCACGTTCCGCGTCCGTCCGCCAGCGGCGTTCATGCCCGAGGATCGGCCACCTTCCTTGAGAGCCTCAACCGGGTCGGGGCGCGAGCACTGTATCGCTGGAGCCAGTCCGAACAAGATGCCCGTCAGTACGGAGACCACTGCGGAAAAAAGCAGCACGTAGCCGTTCACAGTGATGCGAGCCTCGTTGGGCACGTAGAATTCGGGCATCAACGCCACGGCGCCCTTGGTGATCCCAACTGCGAACAGGATTCCCAGGATTCCGCCCGCCGCCGAAAGGACCACGCTCTCCGTGAGAAGTTGCTGCAAGATCCGCGAACGCACCGCGCCAACCGACATCCGCACCGCAATCTCCCGGGCCCTCGCGGTTCCGCGCGCCAATTGCAGATTCGCGACGTTCGCACAGGCGATCAGCAGCAGGAAGGCCACAGCCGCAAAAAGCAGCCTGAGACTTGATTCCATTTCGCCCGAAGCCACGGTGATATCCATGTAATTCAGCAGGGCAGTGGAGAAGGCGTTTTGCGGATAATCCTTCGGACGCTGCTGGGCGAATTGCAAATGGAGCGACTGCAATTGCTGCTCGGCGGCCTGTTTGGAGACCCCGGGGCGCAGCCGCACGATGTCGTTCACCGTCCGGTCTTGACGCGGATCGGCGGACAGCGGCACCCATCCGCCGTCGCTGGTCCACCAACCAAAGCGGGGCGGCATCACGCCGATCACGGTGTAGCGTTGATCGTTCAGAACCAGCGGCTGACCTAATGCATCGCGGCTGCCATTGAACAAACGTTGCCACGCGCGGTAACTGAGAACGATGACTGGATCGGCTTGCCCGTTCTTTCCGTCACTCGGCAAGAGGGTGCGTCCCAGCACGGGAGGAACCTCGAGAAACTGAAACGCGTTCAGCGTCACCTGAATGGCCGTGAAGTTTTCCGGAGTCCGCCCGCCGGTCAGAAGTTGGTTGCCCGGAACGGTGGCCATGAGATCTGCGACGGCCGGCAGTTTCCGGATCTCCTCGGTTTCGCTCAGGCGATGAGGGGTCCAGTTCTGGTTCGGGTTTTTGGGGTCGCGGACCTGCATCGCCCAGATCTCGTTCGGCCGCGCGTACGGGTAAGGCGAGATCAGAACTCCATAGACGACGCTGAAGATTGCAGTGCTCGCTCCGATGCCGAGTGCCAGCGAAATGCCCGCGACGGCGGTGTGGCCCAGACTGTGGCGCAGCATTCGGGTGGCATAGCGCAGGTCGTGCCAAAGCGTTTCGATCGGTCGGGTGGCGTTCAAGGCGGATCTCCTTAATAGGGGGGCCGCGATTAAGGCGGCTAGTTGGTTTAGACGACTGAGCGGGGCGGAAGTCGTCCACGAGATGAAATTGGTAAGAATATACTTGACAACTCCGTCGTGATTCGGCATAATTGAGTCATGGCAAACGAGCCCTCCACCCTTCAAGAAGCGATAGTCTACTTCTCGAATCCAGACAACTGCCGGGAGTACATGGTCCCTCGCCGTTGGGCGGATGGCGTGACGTGCCCTCGGTGTGGAAGCAAGGCAGTGAAGTTTCAGGCGAAGTACAATCGCTGGCAATGTGCCGTCCACCATGACCGTCGCCAGTTCACTTTGAAGACCGGCACCATCATGGAGGATTCCCCCCTCGGTCTGGATAAGTGGCTTACCGCCATGTGGCTCGTCGCCAGCAATCGCAACGGCGTTTCGTCCTGGGAACTCCACCGGGCCTTGAAGGTCACCCAGAAGTCCGCTTGGTTCATGCTCCATCGGATTCGGCTTGCTATGCAGGATGAGGAGACCGGCGGCAAGCTGGGTGGCGAAGTGGAGGTAGACGAGACTTGGATCGGCGGCAAGGCCCGGAACATGCACAAGGACCGGAAGGAGCGTTCCATGGGAGAAAAGCAGGGTGGCGCGGTCGGCAAAATCGGCGTACAGGGATTCATGGAACGCGGCGGGAAAGTTAAGGCCGAAGTCATCAACGACACGAAGTGGGCCACCCTGATCCCGAACGTTTGGCACAACGTTGAGAAGGGCGCGACCGTTTACACCGATGAGAACAACTCCTACAAGAGCCTTCAGGCCGATTACGTTCACGACTTCATCAATCACGGCGAAACATACGTGCGGGATAACGTGCATATCAACGGCCTGGAGAACTTCTGGAGCCTCCTGAAGCGCACCCTGAATGGCACCTACGTATCGGTGATGCCGTTTCATCTGTTCCGCTACATTGACGAGCAGGCATTTCGCTATAACAATCGTTTGCCTCTGAAGGACGGGGATCGCTTCAGTTATCTCGTTCGCAAGGTCGCCGGAAAGCGTTTGACCTACAAAGAACTGACCGGCAAATTGGAGGATCTTCCGAGTGAGGAGGAAGTCCCTTTCTAAGGGACATCTTCCACGGGGACCAAAGGCCAAAACAAAAGAGTGATAAAATGGAGAAGCCCAACGGATAGGACCGTCGGGCTTCAGTATCGTCACCGTGATGGGCTCACGATGAAGAGACCTTCCAGCCTTCATCCTACCATACCCGTCACGGTTCGATTCTGTACGGCCTTTAGCGCCGAGAAGGAAAAGAACAATGACGAGCCAACAATGGCAGGATTTAGCGGCAGTAATGACGGTTGCCCTTGGGTTTATGCAAATAATCCAGATCGCTACTGGGTCTGATCGTAAGCGCGTTCGCAGGAGGCGCTAGGCTTTTCGTTTAGGCCCCCGTCTCTTCGGATTCGCATCTGATCGGCGTTTGTACTCCGCTTCGCGCTTGACGATCTCTTCGTGTGGCACGGAGAGCACCTTACGAACTAAGGCGCTAAACGGCGTGTCCACCGGCTTCGGATTTCCTTTGGAGTCTGTTTTCATAGCAACTCTGATATAGACATCATAAATCTTCCCACGTGCCCAAGGACCTGAAATGCTTCGGGTTCGCTGAATTCTCTTCGCCCATGCATTACGTGATTTCGCCACGCGATTTTGAATCCCTGGAAATCCGCAAGGATTGACCCGTATTGGCTAGTTTTCTTGTCTTTCGACGGACCGGGACGAAGTCCCTTTAGCCTCGACTCAATCTTCAGGCGAAGTTGGTCTTGAATCTTTTCCCACACGCAGTTTTCAATGGGGGTGAACCTAATCTTGGGCTTCTTTAGAAGCCCTCCTGGCTTTGGGTGCTGAACTTCCTTTACCCTGCTCAGGCCCATGTGCTTGCCTAACTGTTTAACGCCGATTTCCGTGACGCGCATCATGTGAAACACAGCAGCCGTCGACGCTCCAGCAACGATACAAAGGGCTGTCTCCTCGGAATCGTAACGGGCGGTTATGAATTTATCGTGGACTTCCTGGCCAAATGGCTTTACGGATAGATCTCGGGATGGGAAGCCAAATCTAATCTCATTTTCGTGCGGCAACATTGATTGCCCAGTAGCAATATTGAATGGCCTTGCGTATCGCGAAACCTCCGCAGGTATGTACATGAACGTACGCGCCTGAAGGGCATCTGTGAGTATGCGACGTAAGCCAAGAAGTCGACCACGATACTCTCCAAGGGTCATGGATTCGATATTCTGGACCAATTCATCGACGGCTGGCAGGACGTCCTGAAGTTCAAGTTGCTGAAAATGTTTGCGTATGCAAGTTAGCTGATGGTACGCAGTATCGGATTCTCCCTTGCTTAGGCCAGATGCCCCACGATGACGTTCTTGGGCGATAGTATGGTTAGCGGTCTTGTCAATCCACACCAGCAATGCATGAAGATCACGAACCTGATACCGGACCATATCAAGCAGACTCCCAACGCATCGCGGACGAAATATCGATACTGCATCGTTCGCTTCAGAATCCAGGGAATCCTTTAAGTCGGTAGGGATTTCCCCGCTATCCGATAATAGGGACTCACCTAAGGAGTTGTCAAGTATATTCATACCATGAAATTGGACATAATATTCGTTATCGGAAGTGATGCCCAGGCGTTCCGCTCGATCTGCGCTCTGGCCCCCGGCCTCTCCGAGGTTGAGCTCAAGGTCTGTATCTACCTCGCCAGCCAGCAGCACCCAACCCACCACAGCGTACGCGCCAGCAGCCGCGAAATCGCTGAAGCCATGCGCTTTGACCGCAAGGCGGTCAAAAGCGCTCTGGACAAGCTCGACCGCCGCCGCCTCATCGTCACCCGCCAAGGCGGAGGCACCCAACCCAGCGCCTACCTCCTCAACTTCACCCAAACCACCGCCATCCAGGGTGGGGGTTTAAAACACCCACCTGCACAAACCACCCTCGATTTGCAAGGCCAGGGGTGGGTGTCTCAGACACCCACCAGTCCGGACCACAAGAGCCCCTCGATATCGATAACTTCCGATTCGATCATCGATCGAGCCCTCACCGCTCGCCCCAACCACTTCCAACGCGCCGAACTGGATGCCGTCAAAGGCTACGCTTTCAAGTGGCTGCTTCGCCAACGCGGGAAGGAACACGCGCAACCCCCCGACGACACCACCTGCGCCCAACTGATCGTGGCTTGCCGGGGAGCCCGTCTCGCCTGCGACTTCGTCCTCGACAACCTACAGGACCGCCAAGCCGAGAACTGCATGTACCTCGTGAGCATGGCGCTACAGAAGATCCACGGCATCGCCCCGCCCACCGTGAAACGCCGGCGGGCCGAACTCCGAGCCTTGAACGGCGGAAAGTCACAAGCCCCGCCACCGGCCGAGAGACAACCGGATCCCGAATTCACAGCCGAACTGACCCGGCAACTGAAGGCCGGCGCCAAATCCATCCGATGAGGGTCAGTATGCTCACCAACTCGGAAATCACCACCCTCGAGGCCATCCTCACCCGCGCCCGCCGCTCCACCGCCCGCGATCGGGCCGCGCACCACCTCCGCAACGCCGCCGCCAACAGCGCCCGAGCGACGAGCGGCGCGATCGCCGAGCCCGAGCCCGCGACACCCGAGCCGACGCCGGCGATCCCGATTGAGAACGGCGCGAGCCCCGTCCCCACGCGCCGGCCGGAGCCGACGCCCGCAACCACGGACGCCGACGCACGCGCCGCGCTCGCAGCGCAACTCCGCGCCCAGGCCACCGAGCCCGAGCGCCCCAAGAGCTCGACGGTCGATCCGACCCTCCAGAGCACCATGGCCAGCCTGCTACGCCGCTACACGCTGGCCACCATCCTCGACGCGACCTGGGGCACCGACCGCGCCCTCAGCGCCGCCCGCCGCTGATCCAGACCCCGCCACCAGCGTACACTTGGGGGAGTGAAGCACTGCCAAGGCTTCCACTCCCTCACCTGGAGCAACCAACCATGACCAACGAAGAAAACGCCCGCCTCGACCGCATCGAACGAATCCTGGAAAAACTCGCCGCCACCGCCGAACGCCACAACGAGGAAATCCACGCACTGATCCAACTCACCAGCGACAACACCGAAGCCATACGCCAGACCTGGGAAGCGATCCGCAACCTCGAACAGCAATGGCAAGCCTACCTCACCACCATCCACCCCCAGCAGTGAGCCCGACGCCCGGAGCCTTAGTACACCAGTGCTAAGGCCCCTCCCATCCGCGCCTCGGCTCGCTGTCGCTCGCCTCGGCCCAGCGCCGCTCGGCCGCGCTCCGCTTGCTTCGCTCCGACCACCGAGAAGGAAGCGGCCGGCCAGGCCCGCCCCAGGAGGCCGCGCCCCCGCGCGCCGCCAGGCCGGCCGCCGCATCCGGAACTGGGCCGCCGCCGCTCCGCTCCGGCAGCGGGCCGCGGGCGCAAGGTACCCGCCCGTTGTGTGGGGGGAAGCCTCCCCCCACGCCCCCCAGGCCGGGCGCGCCTTTACATAGTGCGGGACATCATTATCGGCAGCCTGAATCTTTCGGAAGGGGGATCTCGAGCGGCTGCCGATAATGCGCACTATGTACTGGGCCGGCCGCTTGCAAATGCTTGCGCCGCCTGGAGCGGGACACAGCTCTGGGACCGAGCCCGCGGATGCACGCCGTCGAAAGATGTCCAACGTACGTGTAGAAGTGTTACCGTCGCAGGTCGAGACTGTTCGCCTCACATCGACCACCGATGGCTCTTTTTTTTCCCGGGCCGAGAATCTTTTGACCGGCACGATTTCGGCCGCCGTCGCCGTCTCAGAACTTGCACCGTTTCTGGCGATTGTGTCCAATCAGTCGGCTCAGATGATCGTCGCCTACAGTGTCAGTTTCGAGGCAATAGGACCTAATGTCCGGGTGTCTCCACAGTTCAAATACCCTGAGGCGCTGTATCGGCGTCAGACGACACTCGCGGCTCGGGATCAAGAGTTGCTTCCAGGAGAGGGGCGGCTGGTAGGCCCGTATTTTCACTTGAACCCCAACATGCCATTCTTTACTGACGAGTACCTCCGTACACTTGGAGAATGGCTGAGAAACCAGGCCTTATGCGGGACACGAGAATTGAAAATTGGCTTGGATGCGGTGATTTTTGATGACGGTAGAATATTCGGCCCCGGAGCTTCGACGTTGAAGAACTCCTTCACGGAACATCTTGACGCTGTCCGCCATTTACACGAACTCCTCTTTGAGAGCGTTCGATCGGGTGCAACCCTCGCAGAGGCTTTTGAACAAGCATCAATTCCCCTTCCAGCTTCAGGCGCTCCATCAATGTCGGATTCATATGCCAATAATGCTTTGAATTCCTTGAAGCGCCTTGCGCGCAAGCACGGGGAGAAAGCCATTGAGCTGTACCTGCAACAGGTCTCGAATTGCTCTCCGATTGTGCTGCACTGAGAATTAGTTGATCTGGCTGGGAGGAGCTTTCAAGAGAACCTGGAACACGCAAGGTTTTGTGTTGCTTGCCTAGTCAGACGGTTTCTTGAACCGTCGCCCGGAAACGCCTCCAGCCCCTTGGGTTGTAGGCGGTGGCCAAGCGTCCCGTCCGCAGCAAACTGCTTTGCGGATTACCGATGAGCCGACGGCAAAACTATTTTTTCTTCTCCAGATTCCAGAGCTGGCGCGAAAGCACACGACCGCAAAAGGGGCAATAATTCAGGCCGGCAAACTGATGCCGTTCCTCGCCAAAGACAAAGAAATACTCGGTGTCGATCTCGGTAATGATCGTTCCGTTCGTCAATTGGTATGGCTGGGCATGCCGTACGAGGTCACGATCCAAAAGTCGATCTAAATCTTGGCAGCAGATCATCTTAGCTCAGTTCATTAATGTAATACTTCAGAATTGTGAGGCTGGGGTCTTCCCTACTCCCAACTTACCTGCACCAACGACACTCCGTGCCGGGGCAGCTCAAATCGCACCTCAACTGTGCCATTCTTGGGCGACCGCCATTCGGGAGACTCCAGCAATTGCAACTGAGCCGCCTCTATCAACCGCAGATACTGCTCGGGGGACGGTTGTGCGGGCGATCCCATCCGCTTCCATTCCGTGTACGCGTTGCTGTGCTCATTGTCGATTCGGAAGTGCTCCACCAGCACCCGCTGCGCCTTCTCCGGAATGCCCGACATTTCCAGATGGACGGGCGCCGCGCTGGCACTCAGCTCGTCATCGTGGTAGTTCCACACCAACGCCGACAACCGTGAGTTGCCCCTCACGGCGAGCCCATCGACATCCGGCTCGCCGCGCACACCCGATTGAAGAATTCCATCCAGCCCGACCGCTCCGCTGCTATCCACTTTCACCCGGTCGCCTCGCATCATTCCCAACATGCGAAACAGATTCAGAATCGGTTTGTCGACCCCGTTCGTGGCCAGTGTGCGAAAGCCGTCAAAGTATGGCTGATCTTCGAACTCGAACGCCCAGGTGAGCATTCCCGCCATATTCGATTGATAGCGGTCGGCCAGGCGAATGATGTTGTTCAATGCAGACGCGGTGTAACTCGGGTACATCGTTCCATTGCGGTAGACATTCTGCGGATAGGTTCGCGCCGAGCAGGCAGCGCAGCCTTCCGGATCTGCCTCGCTGAGGACGATCGGCAGCGCGCGATATTCCGGAAATTCGTGAATGATCTCGAGCCCCTTTTGCACGTCCGCCATCTCTTTACGCAAACCCATGCGGACGTGCCCATCCACGACGTTCGGCGAGCCCTTGGCATGATAGCTGATGAAGTCGAGGGGTGCGCCGCGCTTGCCCGTCACCGCGTTGGTGCCACGGGCGCAGTGCTCCAGGAACTGCTTGAGGTAGTCGCCGGCCTTCTGTGCGCTCGCACCGGTCGTAGCCGGACCCCCGACGTGAGCGCTCGGTAACGCATGCCGGATCGCGTCAGCCGTGAAATCGTATAGCCGGTTGTACTCCTCGGGTGTCCCTCGCCAGTATGAGATGTCCGGTTCGTTCCACAACTCCCACGACCACGTTTCCACTTCGCTCTTGCCATAGCGTGCGACAGCGTGCAGCACCATCTGCCGGACCAGTTCCGCCCACTTCGCATAATCCTTGGGCGGATACGACCAGCCTTTTCCGTCCGATTTCGGCCAGTGCAGGATGTATGGTTGTGGATTCGAAGATAACGCTTCGGGCATGAACCCGATTTCCACAAAGGGCTGCGCACCTGCGCTTTCGTAGGTATCGAAGATGCGGTCGACAATCGTCCAGTCGTAGACCGGCTTGCCGGCGGCGTCTTCGGTGTACGCATTGGTGGAACCCCACTTCAAAGCAGGGGTGCCGTCCCCCGTTACCAAGAGGTGGTGCGTGCGAATCTGAACGCGCACCGGACTGAGTGCCGCCAGTTCACCGATCAACTTCTTGCCATTCGCAGTGTACGTGTAATTCGGCTCGTCATAGCCGAACCACGCGTACTGCGGGCGGAACGGCCCAATCGTCTTTCCTGCGTCTACCCGTATAACGACGGGTTTCTGGGCGGCGGCGCAGACCGCCAGCAGCAGAAGCCCAATCCACCGGATGCTCTTCATGGCCCCACCTCACGACTCTGTTCTTGAGAGCGCTTTCAAATACGCTCACCAGAATACCAGGAGCCGCGACGAGGCAGTTTTTCAAGGCCAGGGCATCCGCGAAACTAGAACACGCTTCTTCGTCTGAAGAGGTGATAAATCGACAACAGGATTACCGCGCCGATCACCGCGACAATGATGCTATAGACATTCAGCCCCGTAACTCCCGGGGCACCGAAGATGCGGAATATCCAACCTCCGGCGAATGCTCCCGCGATTCCGAGAAGGATATCGAGCAGAACGCCTTCCCCTCTCCGATTGGACAGCATACTGCCAATGAAACCTGCCAACAGGCCGAGAACAACCCACGACAGGAAGGACATACTCTCTCTCGCTTCGCCGGTCAACGGACGGGCATGGGCGGTCACCGCCAGCGCGGCAAGCCATCCCGCAACCACCAGACCTTGCGGTGACTTCTTCCACTGAAACATAACTTGAACCACCTTCCTCTGCTTTACGTGCACGTGGGGTGCCGTAAGCGGGCCGGCAGTTAAAGCATCAGTGTGAACTTCAGCCCATTCTCTCGCTCGTCGCTGCAAGCGAACCAGCAACGCCCTCACTCGCCACCTTCGCCTCAAGTTTCTCGAACGACTCCGAGGTGCCCTGCGCCACGAAATTGCAAACCTCCCCGGGCAATCCCTCCTGCGTGAGGACCATTCTCGTGCCGTTCCCCTCTTCGAAGAATTCGACGACCACGTGCGTGGAGGCGTGACCGCCGAGATCGGCTGAATAGGCGATCTTCTCGGGCACCACAATCTCCTCGTACTTACCCGTGAGTGTGAATGCCCCGGCGCCCGCGATCTGCATCGTTTGTTTAAAGGTTCCGCCGACGCGAAAGTCCATTTCGATTTCACATCGCGTCGCGTCCTTGCAGCCCGACCACTGTTGCATCTTCTCCGCCTGCGACCACCAGGAGAAGACAAGCGCGCGCGGAGCATCGAATATGCGCGTAATCTGGAGGCGATTTCCGGAAATCTTTACTTGCGATTTCATACCTTTGGTTCCTTTCGCAACAACTCATCGAGCGCGTCGAAGCTGAACTCCCAGCCCGCGGCGCACTGGTTGATCCACTCTCGTGCCGCCTTCAATCCAGCGGGCCGCGCGCGGATCCAGTGGGTACGGCCTTCCAAACGGCGGTCGATCAGGCGCGCTTTTTCGAGTACGCGCAGATGCCGCGAGATTGCCGGCGCGGAGATCCGGAACGGCTTGGCCAACGCACCCACGTTACTTTCCACTCGTCCGGATAGTCGCGCCAGAATGCGCCGCCTGGTCGGGTCGGCTAATGCCGAAAAGGCTTCGGTGATTTGCGTTTGATTATTAACCAACTCGTTAAGTATATGCGCGGCCAGCTTCCCCGTCAAGCCTCTCGTCCCGCTAAAATGTAAATAGATGCGTCGCCTCGTGCGCCTTGCGCTGTTGCTGTCCCCACTACTCCTGCGTGCGGTACCCTTGCCGCGCAATTACGCCGTCGAACACTACGAGGTCACCATCACGCCGGACCTGGCGCAAAAGCGCCTCACAGGAGAAGTCACCATCCGCCTCCACAGCCGGATCGAGCGCCTCGAGGCTCTCGAACTGGATGCCGGGGGTCTTACCGTATCCAGCGTTTCGGACAATCAGGAGCCGCAGTGGTTCGAGCGGAAGGGCGCCCTGCTGATCGTGATCCTTACCAAGCCGCTGCACTCCGAAGAGCAGCGCACGCTGGTGATCCGCTATCAGGCCGGCCCGGCAAAGGGCCTCGTCTTTTACCCCGACCAGGTTTATACATCGTTCTTCACCAGCGATTGGATGGTGTGCAACGACCGGCCGGACGAACCCGCCACTCTGCAACTCCACGTATCAACACCGCAGGCTTGGAAGGTGGCCGCCACCGAGCATCTCGACTCGCCGGCACCGCCATTCCTCTACGCATTTGCCGCCGGAGCATTTCAGGAAGCTACGTCGGAAGTGAACGGCGTCAAGCTGCGTGTGCTGGGTCCCGCTTCGGTTTTCGATGAGACGTCGGCGGCTCTGCGCTTTATCGCTGCGCGTACCGGTCATCTCTATCCGGGAGGCGTCTACACGCAGGTCTTCGTTCACGGCACGGTGGAGCAAGAGGCGGTGGGTATGACGTTGCTGCCTGAGCAGTACGCTGCCGGGTTAGCGGCGCACCCCGACGACCTCTGGCTGCTGGCACACGAGTTAGCTCACCAGTGGTACGGCGTCGGCATCCAATGCAAAGACTGGTCCGACTTCTGGCTGAACGAGGGATTGGCCACTTTTCTTGCGGACGCCTTTCTGGAGCAGCGTTTTGGAAAGGCGCGCTACGATCGCGAAATCGAACGCTCGCGCGAGATCTACGAGACGCTCAAATCTGAAGGCAAAGACCGGCCGCTCTCCTTCAGTGATTGGCAGACACCTCAGCAGGCGGGCGGACAGATTCCCTATCACAAGGGCGCGTGGGTTTTGGCGCAACTGCGTCGCCAGCTCACAGATGAAGTCTTCTGGCGCGGCCTGAGCCGCTATACCAGGGAGTATTGGGGCCAACGTGTCACCAGCGAGAATTTTATCCAAGCGATGACCTCCGCAGCCGGGAAGAGCGCGGGTGGCAAGAGTCTCGCGAAGTTCTTCGAGCGCTGGGTGCTTTCATGAGCCGCCAGGGAACTGTGGAAGGTCGAGTCTTGCGCACCTCCGGCGAGCCCCTGGGCAAAGCTCAGGTAGGCCTCGGACTCGCTCAACCGTTCTCGCCGGTCAAATACGTCGCGATCACCGGCGCGAATGGCCGCTTTTCGATTCCGAACATTGAGGCGGGACAATATCGCGTCTCTGTTTCGCGCAACGGGTTCGTGAATCTGTCATCGGACCCGTTGTGGCATGACGGCGCGACAGTCCTGACAATTGCTGAAGGAAGTACCATCGGGAACATTGAATTTCGGATGGCGCCCCAGTGCGTCATCTCCGGCCGGTTGATGGACGAAGACGGCGAAGCTCTGCCAGACATTCCCGTCACGTTACTGCGAGAAATGCCGATGGAGCACGAGACTACAAATTGGTGGCCCGGCGCCGGTCAGGTAGGCACGACGAACGACCTGGGCGAGTTCCGCATCGCCGGACTCCGCCCGGGCAAATACGTTCTGGGCGCGAACTGCATTCCGCACATGGGCGTTCAGGGGCAGCGACGGCTCGGGCCGGCCGACGCAGCGGCTTGGCCGCCCACTTATTATCCTGGCACCGGTGACTTGAAACTGGCTGAGCCGATAGAGATCGCCGAGGGACAGGATCTCCGGGGCTTAGAAATGCAACTGCGAAAGGTGCGCGCATTTCGTGTGAGCGGGCGTCTGGAATTGCCGGCTAATGCCGACCCACGCGGTTGGTCAGTGCACCTGGGGCCACACCATGCCGGACACGCGCCGTGGATGCCGCCCGCGGACGAGGCTGAAGTGCGTTTCGACTTCGGCGGCGTTTTGGCGGGACCTTACATGTTGGTGGCGCACTGCCAGGAAGGCAAGCAACGCCGGACCACGCAGATGCCGGTAGAAGTGGCCGATTCCGATGTCGATGGGTTGGTGGTCACGTTTCCGTCCGGTTCTACGCTGAAAGGGTTCGTGCGGTCTGCAGAGGATCCAGCGCGGTTCGATCCCACAACCGTCCACATCTCGTTGCGCCCCGAGTCAGCCGGCGTGCTTTTTGGAAATACGACGGCCGAGCCGTCCGGCGAGTTTGCGGTGCACGATCTCTCCCCGGGACGGTATCAAGTCAGCATCCACCGCATGTGGGAACACGGATATGTGCAGTCAATTCGGTACGCAGGAGAGGACGTTCGCGGCGGCTTGATCGAGATTCGCCCCGAAGGCGCGTTGGGATTGCTGGAAATCGTCATTGCGTTCGATGGCGGCGAGATTGCCGGCGTGCTGCAAGATGCCACCGGTGATCCGCGGCCCAATAGCAACGTGCGTCTGCTGGAGGATCCACCACGCTTCGACCAGTTCCGGAGCACCCGAACCGATCAGAACGGCCGCTTCTGGTTCCGCGATGTCGCTCCTGCTTCGCACTGGATCTTCGCCGTCGAGGAGTCGGCGGTCTCGGGGGTTGCGTTAGCCGATCGCTGGGAGCGGCACGAAGGGGCCGCTCAGAGGTTGACGGTACAGGCCGGTGGTCAGCATGATGTGATCGTGCGCCTGCCCAAGTAGTCCGCCCCCTCTTTCATGCGGAGCCTTGCGGGTTCGGCCCCATCATACATCTTGCCGCTACACTTAAGATGTAAATCAATGCATCGTCTGGTGCGCCATATCGTCCGCCTTTGCCGACTACTCCTGCATGCCGCGCCCCTGCCGCGCAACTACGCCTGGGAGCATGCCAGCCCTGCCGCGGAAAGAGCGTCATCGAATTCCGTTGAGCGTTGGGTGACTTCATGAGCGGATACGGAACCGTCGAGGGTCGAGTCCGACGTACCTCGGGCGAACCGCTTGCCAAGGCTCAGATAAGACTTGGACTCATCCAAGGGCGCTCTCCAGTTACCTACGCCACGGACACCGGCGCCGACGGCGGTTTTTCCATTCCGGACGTCGAGCCCGGGCAATATCGTCTCACCGTCGCGCGTAACGGGTTTGTGAACGCGTCGTCCGACCCGCTATGGTTTGATTCCGCCACCGTCCTGACGATTGCCAAGGGAGCGACCGTTGGCAATCTCGATTTGAGAATGGCGCCTCAGTGCGCAATCTCCGGCCGGATGACGGACCAGGACGGCGAAGCTGTGGCAGACGTTCCCGTCACCTTGCTGCACCCAATTCCGATAGAGAGCGGGGCCTCAAAGTGGCAGCGCGTGGGTAGTAACCTGAGCTCGACAAACGATCTGGGTGAATTTCGCATCGCTGGATTGCGCCCCGGCAAATATGTGATTGAGGCGAACGGTGCGCCTCACCTCGGCATGATCGAGCGAAGCGCACCCGTCGGACACCCGGAGAGGCTTGGCCACCCAGCTACTATCCGGGCACGAGCGATCTGACACTAGCGCAGCCTATTGAAATTCAAGAAGGTCAAGACCTGCGCGGCTTCGACATGCAGTTACGCAAGGTTCGCACCTTCCGTGCGAGCGGACGTGTGGAAGTGCCGGGTGGCGTCGACCCGCGCAGTTGGTCCGTGCATCTGGGCCCGAACCCCGCCAGCGGCCTGCCTTCGTGGATGGTGCCCGCCGACCATGGTGAAGCCGGTTTCGACTTTCGTGGTCTATTGCCGGGGTCCTACGTTCTGAGGGCAACCTGCGGCAAGGGTCAACAGACCATCTCCACACAGGTGCCGTTGGAAGTCACCGATTCCGACTTCGACGGATTGGTGGTCACGTTTCCGGTGGGCTTTACGTTGGCGGGGGCAGTACGTTCGGCGGATGATGGAGCCCGGATCGATCCCACAACGGTCCACATCTCGCTTTACACCCAAGCTCCCGGTGCGGCTTACGGAAGAACGACCCCCGAAGCGTCGGGCGCGTTTGCGATCCAGGACCTTTCGTCAGGCCGATATCAACTCAACGTCCGCATGCCGGAACACGGATACGTGCAGTCGGTTCGGTACGCGGGAGAAGTGGTTCGCGATGGCTCGATCGAGATTCGAGCGGAAGGCGCCCTGGGTTTCTTGGAGATTGTCGTCGCGTCTGGGGGCGGTGAGGTCACGGGTGTGTTGCAGGGCGCCGATGGCGAGCCGCTGTCGAACCACGCTGTTCGGCTGCTCACGGAACCGCCTCGCTTCGACCGCTTCGGGATCACCCATACAGACCAGAACGGCCGATTCTGGTTCCGTGATGTCGCACCTGGTTCCCACTGGATCTTCGCTGTAAACGTTGTCGTCCCGGCGATCGAGGTACAGGAGCGTTGGGAGCGGCACGAAGGGGCTGCTCATGAAGTCACGGTGCATGCCGGCGGCCAATACGACGTGACTCTGCGTCTGCCCAAGTAGGCTGCGCTACTCTTTCAATTCCACGATGGTGGCGCCGGCTCCGCCTTCCTGTTGCGGCGCCGGGTAAAACTTTGCCACATGCGGGTGCCGCGCCAGAAGATCCGCAACCACTTTCTTCAACACTCCCATGCCATGCCCGTGGACGATTCGAACGCGGCTCGCCGTCGCCATCACGGCGCGATCGAGGAACTCGTCGATGGCATCACGAGCCTCCTCGCCGCGCTGGCCGATTACATTGATCTCCTGGTGCACCGGCGCCAGTTCCGGCGCGGGCCGGAAGCTCACGCCCTTCGGTAACTTCCCTGGTGTCGCGGTCCCGCCCGGCTCTGGCAGCACTTCGATCACGTCGTCAATCGAGACTTGCATCTTCATGAAGCCGGCTTCAACCTCGATGCGATCGGCGCCGATCTTGCGCCGTACCCTGGCCGGGTCGCGCACATCTTTGAGTCGGACGCGTACACCTTCTTCGATACGCAGCGGCTGGATGCGATCCTGCCGCGAGTCGTCCTGCGTGGAAAGGACGGTGGACTGGAAATCCTCACGCAACTCGCGCTTGGCCTTGGAGACCCGGCGTTGTGCGTCCTGCTCGGACTTGCGGCGGTCGGCGCCTTGCGCGATCTTGCCCAGCGCCTCTTGCGATTGCTCCTCAAAGCGAGCCAGCGCCAGATCGGTGCGGCGTTCCAGTTCTTTGAGCTTGGCGGTCTCGCGTTTCTCCCACTCGCGTGCGATCTCTTTTTCGCGCTGTTCGAGTTGCGCCAGTTTGAGGCGCAGGCTTTCTTCCAGCGCGCGGGTGTCCTCGATGCGGCGGTGAAGCTCGCTCAGGAATCTTGTGACATCCCGCTCGCGGTCGCTCATCGAAAGGCGCGCCCGCCGCATGATGTCCTCGGGAATGCCGAGGCGCGTGGCAATCTCCAGGCCGGCGGATTTGCCGGGAAGTCCCAAACGCAGTTGATAGGTCGGCTCCAGGGTCTCTTCGTCGAAGCCCATCGATCCATTCACCACGCCCTCAGTCGATGCGCCGTAGATCTTGAGCGCCATCAAATGCGTGGAGACCAGCGTGACCGCGCCCGCGGATCGGAAGTGCTCGACGAAAGCGACACCGAGTGCCCCGCCCTCCTCCGGATCGGTCGCTGCGCCCAACTCGTCGAGCAGCACCAGGGACGCCGGCGTCACATCGAGCGCCATCTCACGGATGTTGGAGACGTGCGCCGAGAAGGTGCTGAGATTCTGCTGAATCGACTGGTAGTCGCCGATATCCGCGAGAACCTGTTCGAAGATGGGGAACTCCGCTTCGGCAGCGGGCACTGGAATCGCCGACTGAGCCATCAAGGTCAACAGTCCCGCAGTCTTCAGCGTCACGGTCTTGCCACCCGTATTTGGTCCACTAATCAGCAAGGTGCGCTGCTGCGTGGTGAGTTCCATGCTGATCGGCACGGCTGACTTGCGTTGGCGCTTCAGGACATCCTCCAACAGAGGATGGCGGGCATCCCGCAACAGGAACTTCTCTCCAAAACGCGGAATCACGCAATCGAACTCGGTGGCGAAGCGCGCTTTGGCGAAGATCAGTTCCAACTCTGCCATGGTGATGAGCGTCTGCCGGATTGAGTCGCCGTACCCACGCAGACGGGCCGTCATCTCGACCAGGATTCGATGCACCTCGCGCGCCTCTTCTTCCGTGAGCCGCACGAGATCGTTGTTGAGGTCGATGGTCTCGAGCGGCTCTACAAATAAGGTATGGCCGCTGGAACTGGTGCCGTGGATGACGCCATCCAGCTTGCGACGCTGGCCGGACATCACCGGGACCACGAAGCGCTCGTTGCGGATGGTGACGAACTCCTCCTGCAGGATGCCATCCTCCCGATGCGCGCGCAGAAAACGTTCCAGCGATTCTTGAATCGCCTTCTTCTGCCTCTCGATGTCGCGGCGCACCCGCCCGAGAGCCACGCTGGCATGGTCAGAAATGCTGCCATCGGGTAGAATCTTCCCATCCAGATCCTTGATCAAGCCGCGGAAATCACCGATCGTGAGGGCGCGCCGCCCCAAGCGGGGAAAGCGCTCCGAGACTGCGGTGAGCAGGGATTTGGCATCCGCCGAGCGATCGAGCAGCGCCAGCACGCCCGAGATCTCCTTGGGCTCCAGGCTTGCGCCTTCGATGCGGAGCTTATGGACGACCGCCTCATTGTCCGGCAGCCCACCGAAATCGATTCGGATGGCGGCTCCTCGCCCAGTTTGCGGGCGAGCGGCCAGTCGGAGGTACTCGATGGCTTCACCTGCCTCAGCCAGGTCTTCCTTGAGGCGGGCGAGATCGGCATGCGGTTCGACTTTCTCCAGTTCGCGCTTACCCGCCGGGCTGGAGACGTAGCGCGCCAGAAGTTGGCGCAAGGATTCGAATTCAAGAACTTCAGCGCTGGTTTTCACAGGAGGGAATCTGGGAGCAATTTGCCGAAACGAACCTCCTTTAAGTCTAACATTTGCTTGGGCCGAGCTACTGAGCGGTCTGTGACAGTGCGGTTTCGAACCAGGTGTCTGTATCTCTAACACACTTCATATAGATATAGTTCTTGACGCGCCCCTATATATTGGGGCATCATTACGAAGGTAAATCCCACAAGGTAACGGATCCCGATGGAGGGTTGGTAATGGGCCACTTGGGTGCAAAGGTTGATTTGTTGGAAGCGACCACCAATAAGACGACGACGGGAGTGTCGTTCTCACGGTATTTTACTTCCCGGCTGGAAGCCGGTAAGACGCCGTACGACGAGATCGTCTGGGAGACGCGAACGGCCTCAATCGGCAATGATAAAGGCTCGGTCATCTTTGAGCAGCGCGACGTCGAGGTGCCGGTAGACTGGTCACAGACGGCCACCAACATCGTAGCGAGCAAGTATTTCTACGGAAAGCTCGGTTCGCCGGAGCGCGAAACCAGCGTAGCGCAACTAGTGCAGCGCGTGGTGGATACGATCGCCGATTGGGGAAAGAAGGACAAGTACTTCCGCACCGACCAGGACGCCGAGAACTTCCGCTTCGAACTGGCGCACCTGATGCTCACCCAAAAGGCCTGCTTCAACTCTCCGGTTTGGTTCAACGTGGGGGTGAAGGAGACCCGCGGCTACGGCTGGGTCTACGACGACAAAGTTCAGCAGGTGATCAAGCTGGAGTCGGGCGTGCTTCGTCCGCAATGCTCGGCGTGCTTCATCGTCTCGGTAAAGGATTCGCTGGAGTCGATCCTGGATCTGGCGAAGACCGAGGGCATGCTGTTCAAGTGGGGTTCGGGCACGGGCACCAATCTCTCGGCGATTCGTGAAGAAGACGCCGTGCTCTCCGGCGGCGGGCGCGCCTCCGGACCGCTCTCCTTTATGAAGGGGTTCGATGCGTTCGCGGGCGTGATCAAGTCTGGCGGCAAGACGCGGCGCGCGGCCAAGATGGTGATCCTGAACACCGATCACCCGGATGTCGAGAAGTTCATCTGGTGCAAGGCGAAAGAGGAGAAGAAAGCTTACACGCTGGTGGAGGCAGGCTACGACTCGTCATTAGACGGCGAAGCCTACGGATCGATCTTCTTCCAGAACGCCAACAACTCCGTGCGCGCGAGCGACGACTTCATGGAAGCGGCGGTTCAGGACGGCGACTGGTGGACCAAGTCTGTATCGACCGGCCAGCCGGTGAAGCGCTTCAAGGCGCGCGAGATTCTGCGCGAGATCGCGGATGCCACCCACCAGTGCGGCGATCCGGGTATGCAGTTCGACACCACGGTGAATCGCTGGCATCCGTGCAAGAATACGGCGCGGATCAATGCTTCGAATCCCTGCTCCGAGTACATGTTCCTGGATGATTCGGCCTGCAACCTTTCGTCGCTGAATCTCCTGAAGTTTGTTGGCCCCGATGGGCAGTTCGATGTGGAGGCATTCCGCCACGCCGTGGACACGATGATCATGGCGCAGGAGATCATCGTCGACAATGCCAGTTATCCCACCCAGAAGATCTGCGAGAACTCGCACAACTTCCGGCCGCTGGGTTTGGGCTTCGCGAACCTGGGCGCGCTGCTGATGTCCATGGGCATTCCCTACGATAGCGACCAGGGACGCGATTTCGCGGGCGCCATCACGGCAGTGATGTGCGGCCAGGCCTATCTGACGAGTTCGCGCATCGCCGAGTCTACCGGTCCTTTCGCCGGTTACCAGCAGAACGAGCAGCCGTTCCTCGAAGTGATCCGGATGCATCGCGATTCCGTTAACCGGATCAACCGGCATCATATTCCGAGCGCGCTAGCGAACGGCGCACAGCAATGCTGGGACGACGCTTACGATTCGGGACGGCGGCACGGATACCGCAATGCGCAGGTGACGGTGATCGCTCCCACGGGCACCATCGGCTTCATGATGGATTGCGACACCACCGGGATCGAGCCTGACCTGGCGCTGATCAAGTACAAGAAACTGGTGGGCGGCGGCGTCATCAAGATCGTCAACAACACCGTGCCCGCGGCGCTCATCAAGCTCGGATACTCGTCGAATCAGGCGGAGGCGATCGTCACGCATATCGACTCGACTGGAACGATTGAAGGCGCTCCCCACCTCAAGCCCGAGCACCTGGCGGTCTTCGACTGCAGCTTCCGTCCGCAGAACGGCACGCGTTCGATTCACTACATGGGACACGTGCGGATGATGGCTGCCGTGCAGCCCTTCATCTCCGGAGCGATTTCGAAGACCATCAACATGCCGGAAGAGTCCAATGTAGACGAGATCATGAACGCCTACACCGAGAGTTGGAAGCTCGGTTTGAAGGCCGTCGCGATCTACCGGGACAATTCGAAGAAGGTGCAGCCGTTGAGTTCGGGCTCGGGTAAGGGCGAAAAGAAGGCATCCGCTGGTACACCGGCACCGTCGGGCGCCAGCGTACCCGTGACCGTGGAGAAGGTGGTGTACCGGCCGGTGCGCCGCAAGCTCCCGGACGAGCGGCGGTCCATCACGCATAAGTTCTCGATTGGCGGCCATGAGGGCTACATCACGGTCGGCATGTACGACGACGGCTCGCCGGGCGAAATCTTCATCACGATGGCGAAGGAAGGCTCCACGATCTCCGGTTTGATGGACGCTTTCGCGACGGCCGTGAGCTTCAACTTGCAGTATGGCGTGCCGATGAAGTTCCTGGTGGATAAGTTCGCGCACGTGCGATTCGAGCCGAGCGGCTGGACTGGGAATCAGCAGATTCCCTACGCCAAGTCGATCATGGACTACATTTTCCGATGGCTCGGCGCGAAGTTCCTGGGGCCCGAGTATGCGGTGACGGAGGCCGGCGAGACCAGCATCCTGCGACCGACCGAAACGGATCCACAGCAGGAACTGCCCTTTGCGCCTTCCGTGGCGGATGCACCGCTCTGCGCCGAATGCGGCTCGATCATGACGCGCAATGGAAGCTGCTACAAATGCGGAAATTGCGGCGGGACCAGCGGCTGCAGCTAACAATTTTCGTTTCTCCGATGGGAGTAAATCGCAACCGGTAGCACTGAACAAGCGAGCTAACGCATGGTTCGCCGTTCGTGCTGCCGGTCTTTTTTTTGCCCGTAGCGCGCAAGAATCTCGATATACTGCTTAGGCATCCGCTCACAGAACAAGTTTCTTAAGTACCTTGAGGAGAATTCTCATGTTCCAGAAGAAGCCGCATTCCGCCCAATCGATGCCTGCACTGGCATCCACGACATTCATGATCACGTTGTGCTTCTGCCAGACTGCAGTGGCCGCCGACCTTTGCGTCAACCCGTCGGGAGCCAACGGTTGTTCCAAGACGATTCAAGCCGCAGTGACCGCGGCGTCACCCAACGACACGATCAACGTGGCCGCGGGCACGTACAAAGAATCGGTCACCATCGGAAAGCCCCTGTCGCTGATCAGTTCGGGGGCAAGCCAGACGATTATCGAGGCGACTGGTTTGGGATCCGGTATTTATGTGGATGGCATCGACAACAAGGGACTGGCAAACGTAGTGGTCTCCGGCTTCACCGTACAGAATGCCAACTTCGAAGGCATTCTCGTCACCAACGCTTCCAGCGTCACGATTTCCGGAAACATCCTGACGGGCAACGACAAGAGCTTGAACTTCGCCGGTGACAGTTCGACCTGTCCGGGCATCCCCGATTTTGAAACTGGCGAGGACTTCGACTGCGGCGAGGCCATCCATCTGATTGGAGTGGATCACTCCATCGTCCTCAACAACACGATTCAGAATAACGCTGGCGGAATTCTGTTAAGCGACGATACCGGCGCCACCCACGACAACCTCATCATCGGCAACAATGTCAGCAACAATGTGTGGGACTGCGGCATCACGCTGGCATCTCACCCGCCCGCTGCGTTGACGGGTTCCTCGACGGCGCTCGGCGTCTACCAGAACACCGTGACCAACAATCAGGCAGTCAATAACGGGACGAAAGGCGAAGGAGCGGGAGTTGGCATCTTCGCTTCGGCTCCGGGGACCGCTGCTTACAGCAATGTCGTAACCAACAACGTGCTCACTGGGAACGGCATCCCCGGAGTGGCGATTCATGGCCACACGCCGCAGCAGAATCTGAACAACAATTCGATCATCGGCAACACGATCAGCGGCAACGGAGCCGATGAAGCGGATACGCCGACTGCCGGTCCGGCCGGCATCAATGTCGCTGGCGTTTCGCCGATCACCGGCACGGTCATCATGCAGAACACGATCTCGCAGGAGATGCTGGCGGTGGTGATCAACGCGCCCGGCGATGCCCGTATTCAGCGCAATACTTTTCCGGGTGGCGGAATTGGAGTCGCCAATTTGAGAGGAGCAGCGGTCAACGCCGACGCCAATTTCTGGGGCTGCGCTGCCGACCCGACCGCAGGCCTATCAGGCTTCGCGGGATGCTCCCTGACCATGGGCAAAATCACAGTCGGATCCTGGTTGACGACTGCTCCCGGCAAGTAGCGGAACTCTCCTTTACTTCGCCAGATAGATGTTGATCCCCGTCTGGCTGGCGGCTCCGCCGATCGATACCTGAATCGGGTACGCGGTGGAGACCGCCGCGGCCGCGGGGGTAAGGCCACTCAAGCTGGCGTTACTGCTCAGAGGAATGGCCACATTCATCTGGTACAAGCCGGCAATCGAGTCCGCAGTGAAGCCGGCATACGCCACCACATTGCTCAGAATGACGTTCCCGATCTTGACCGCAACGGTGGACGGGTCAAAGCAAGGAGGCAGCGCGTATTGACCCAGGATGGAACTGTCGACGACCGCTCCATCGAAGCTCACCCAAGTGGCGTGGCTGATAGTCGCTGCTGCCAGAAACGACGCTGGAGTAGCGCATCCGGCAAATCCTGAGACTAGAGGTCCGCTGTTCCCCGCGAACGCGGAGCCGCCCTGCGGATCTCCCATCCCCGATAAGTAGAGCACCACGGTCGATCCGAACCTGGCCGGATTGGCGCTGGAGTTGATGCTGTTATCCGCATTGACGGCCACCGCTTGCACACCGCCCAAGGTAAGAAGAGCGGGACTGGCGCCGACCACGTTAAAGGTGTTGGTTGCATCCGCCTGAATGGATGAACTGGAAGCTCCGCCGACCCAAACGGTGGCTTTCAACTCCTGTCCCCCATTCGCGGGCGGAAGGTTCGAAGGCGCCAGAACGTTGATCTGTGTGGGCGTCCATAAGAGGATATAAGCGTCAGAATCGGCCACCAGGGCGTTGCCGGTGGAGTCTGTGAAATGCACCCGGAGTTGATTGGAGCTCGAATCGGTCAGGAAATTCGGAAGCCGGTTATTGGTGAAGCTGACAGGCGCGGCGGGTGTTCCGAGATTGTCACCGAAAATGCTCAGCATCTCGTACGCAGCCACGTTCAGGAACTGTCCGGAAGCAGGTTGCGCGAACGACGCGGCGTCGGTGACGGCGTAGACGATGGGAGTCGTGACCACCGGAATTACAACCTGTCCTGAGGCACCAGCGGACAGATACAGCACGATCTGATTTCCAGTCGCCGCGGCACCCGCCAGCGTGGCAGTCGACAATCGCAGGAAGAACTGGCTACTGCTTTGCAGGCACCACGCGTCCGTCGTTCCTGTCGTAAAGGTGCCGCAGTTGTACGTGACCGGCGGCCCCGTTGCACCTCCTAACTTGACGGTCATCCCGTTGGCGAAATTCGTGCCCTGAACGGCAATGGTCCGGACCGAAGAGCCCGGAATCACCTGCGGCAGTTGTTTCGGCGAGATTGCGCTGATAGTTGCCACGGGTTGTCCGATCGTGATCGAGACGGGATTGGAAATGGTGGTGGTTCCCGCTTTCACCGTGACTGTACCGGAGAGCGTCGAATTGACAACCGGGTTGTCGAAGATCGAGGGTGTGAACGTCACCGCGATATTCGTCCCCCAGGAATAAGCTACGTCGCTGGTGGCGCTCAAGGTGATCCACGAAGGCGTGGCTGTAGCGGTGAAATACAACGGGTCTCCGCTCGACTTCACCGTCAACACACCGGCTGGCAGAGTACTGCCGGGCGTCCAATTGGTAGGGCTCACAGTGAGCGTGGCAGTAATCGACGGAGCGGCGTTGGTGACGATCATCGTCACATTGATCTGGATTGGTGTCAATCCCGTGCTATCCACCTCGACAGCATTGGTGTAGGTCCCGGCAGGACTGTTGGCCGCGACCAGGCTCGGACTGAAGGTCAAGACGACTGGTGCGGATGTTGCTGCCGTTCCGTTGGTCTTGTCCACCTGCAGCCATGGGGGCAAAGTTGCCGGGTTGACTGTGAAATAGATGGAACTGGTGGTTCCAGCCGGAGCGATCGTCACCTTGGAAATCGGTAACGTACCGCCTTTGGTGTAGTTCAGGGTGAAGGACGAAGGCGTCGCAACGATAGTAGTTGCCGCAGGCATGGCCACGGAGCACAGGAGCACGCCAAAGAAGACGAATAGGAAATAGGGATGCGGATGTCTGATTGTGCGCATAAGTTTCGTTGTGCCGGAATGCCGGCAACAGGGGTCCCCAACGCGCACAAAATTCCGAGGTCCATTCGCCAAGGCCCACAGTTGCCGGGTGCCAGCCCGTACAACACTCATATCGGCGAATGGTCCTCAAAACTGTAGATCGATCGATCAGAAAAATGAGGAATTATTAGGACAGGCCCTGGCCTGGCCGGCCGTCAGAAGTAACGGCTGCGTCGCTCCCGCCGCTCCTCGGCCTCTGCTCGACGGCGTTCCGCTCTCGCTTGCCTCTCTTCGCGCCTGAATTCCGTCGCCTCCCGCCTTATTTCCGCGCGCCGGCGAGATTCCTCCCGGCGCACTTCCATCACCTCACGCCGAGCCTCGGCGCGGTCTCTCCGGGCCTCGGCACGCTCCATGCGCCATTGCGCCCGCGGATACCAATCCTGGTTCGCCACCGCGGGAACCAGCAGCAACAGCAACGACAGCAGAACTTTCATGATGAGCCTCTCCAGACGTTATACTCATCCGGGGACGATTCGTTACGCGCTGTGCGGTATTTTTTTCGCGGTCAGATGGCTCGCAGCGCCATGACGGTCACGTCGTCACTGCGGGAAGAACCGCTAAACTCCGACACTTCGTCCAGGATGGTCTGCACCAGGACTCCAGCCGGCTCCTGCTGATGCTCGCGGAGAGTGCCCATGAGGCGCTCCTCGCCGAACTCCTCCCGATGATCGATCCCCGCTTCCGTCACGCCGTCTGAATAGATCACCAGCACGTCACGGGGACGCAGTTCCACCATGGATTCAGTGCAACTCCACTGGCGGAAGGCGCCGATCATGGTGGCAGTGGGCGCCAGTTGTTCCATGCGGCCGGAGTCGCGCAGGAGGATCGGCGCCACATGGCCACAGTTGACGTAGCGCAGTTTGCGGGTGCGGTCGTCGTACAGCCCGAAGAACACGGTGGCGAAGCGGTCGGCGGCGGTGGAATCGAAGAAATGGCGATTCACGATCTGGAGCGCGTCGGCCGGTCGCAGCAGCGCTCCGGGCGGCTGATTGCGGAAACACGCCTGGAGGTTCGCCATCAGGAGAGCGGCCGGCACGCCCTTCCCCGAAACATCCGCGAGCACGAATCCCATCGTCTGATCGGCGGTATCGAGGAAATCGTAATAGTCTCCGCCGACTTCGCGCGCCGCCATACACTGGCCCGAGTAGTCGAGCGTCTTCAGATGCCGCATGGTGCGCGGAAAGAGCTTCTGCTGCACATTCGCCGCGATTTCCAGTTCCGATTTCCGGCGCCGCTCCGATTCTGCCTGCTTCCGAATGGCAGCCAGCAGCCGCTCGTTGTCCCAAGGCTTCTGGATGAAGTCGCAAGCTCCGCGGCGCATCGCCTCCACAGCCAGATCGAAGCTGCTCCAGGCGGTCATCACCATCACCGGAGCGGTGTTTCCCTGTTCTTCCAAGCTGGAGAGCAGGTCCATCCCCTCTTTCCCCGAAGTGGTATCGCGGGTGTAGTTCAGATCGACCAGAATCAGGTCAAAGACCTCGGTGCGCACGGCGTTGAGCAGGGCTTCCGGCGAATCCACGGCTATGGCCTTCCAGCCCTGGCCCTTCAGCAGAAGACGCAAAGCCTCGAGCACATCCGCCTGGTCGTCGCTGATCAGCACACGAAAAGGCCTTTCGTGTTCGGTGGCGGTAGCCGAAAGATCCATCCCGGAAAGGCCCATAAACGAACTAACGTAGCACGCCGGATGCCGCCTGCAAATATCAGATCTCCAAGTGCTTGCGGCGAGAGCAGTGTCCGTTTTCGAGACGCGGCTGTCGCGTGGTGGGACAGCCTCGGCAGGGCGCGTTTTAATCTGAGAGGTGGCTGCTGCTAACATGGTATTAACACCCGGCGATGGACTCGGACAATGCAATGGTTGATCTTCGATGGAAAGCCTATGGGGTGTCTGCGGGCGTATTCGCGCTCGATCGTGTCACCAAATGGATTGTGGATCGGCACGTTTCGTTTTTCGACACATACCCGGTGATTCCCGGCTTTTTCGACATCGTGCGCTCGCAGAATCGTGGAGTGGCCTTTGGGATCTTTAACGACTCCACCTCGGAATGGCGGACATTCCTGTTAGTGGTGGCATCCATTGCCGCGGTTGCAGTGGTCAGCGTGATGCTGTGGAAGGCGCGGCGTCTCGACCCTCTGACCCACTGTGGGCTTGCGCTGATCCTGGGTGGCGCGGCGGGCAACGTATTCGATCGCATTGTCTGGGGCCGGGTGACCGATTTTCTGCTGTTCTACATTCGGGACTATCAGTGGCCCGCGTTCAACATGGCTGATTCCGCGATCGTAATCGGCAGCGGATTGTTGATGGTGGACCTGCTGCGATCGAAACGACAGGCGGCAAATGTACCCTGAGATTTTTCACATATCGTTCCTTCACACTTACGGCGTTTTGGTAGCGCTAGCTTTTCTGACTGCGCTCTGGATGGCGGGCCGCCTCGGCAAAGAGGCCGGCTTAAACGTGGAGTCTCTGACCAACCTGGGAGCCTACTGCGGCCTGGCAGCAATTTTAGGCGCCAAGTTGATGATGCTGCTGGTGGACTTCCGCTACTACATCGATCACCCAGGCGAGTACTTTTCGCTGGCAACGCTGCAGGCCGGGGGCGTATTTTATGGTGGACTGATTGCAGCTCTGGTGGTGGCCTGGTGGTACATGCGCAAGACGCGCCTGCCGGTTGCGCTGACGGCCGATGTCTTCGCGCCTGGAATTGCGCTCGGGCATGGAATCGGACGGCTGGGGTGCTTTTCGGCAGGATGCTGCTGGGGAGTGGAGTGTCATCTACCGTGGGCTGTGACCTTCCGGAATCCGTTGGCGAATGAGATGGTGGGTGTGCCGCTCAATCGTCCCCTTCATCCCACACAACTGTATGAAGCCGTGGCGGAATTTGCGATTTTCGGATTCCTGCTGTGGCGGTCCCGGCAGCCGCACGCCAAGGGATCGATCATCGCATCGTACCTGATGTTGTATTCGGCGGCGCGATTTGTTGTGGAGTTCTTCCGGTATCACGAGCAGGGGAATCTGTTCGGCGGGCCGCTCGATACGTCGCAGTGGATCTCGCTGGTATTGTTCGCCCTCGGCGCGACGTGGTTCGTTTCGGTGCGACGCAAGCCGGCGGCCCAGCCCGCATAGAATCGTCAGACGACGTTTTACAGTTGCCAAGCTAGCGCGTGTAGTCGCGACAACGACGCAGCGCCAGTGCCAAGCCAGCCACTCCGAGTGAGATCGTTGCCAGCGAGCGAGAAGCTCATTCCCGAAGGGAACGTGTCGGAAAGCTTGGACGTCCTAACCCAGAGAAGCGGAATCGGTGGAGTCGAAAACTACACTTAACGCGATGGTCGTAGTATTAGCGGCCACGCCAACCTGAACGTCGACCGTGTGGGACCGGTCGAAGTGAAACTCACGTTAATGGGTGCTGTGAAGGTGGCATCGATTTTAACGACCCGGCAACGCTCCCTTACGGTCGCGGCTCGTTGCGAGCCGCGCGTAAGCAAGCGATGCCTGATCGCCCGAAAACACTCCCTTAACGGTCGTGGCTCGTTGTGAGCCGCGCGTAAGCAAGCGATGTCCCAGTCGGATTTTTCACAGCTTCTTACGCTTACGGTCGCGGCTCGTGAGCGGCCAAAGCTACCAAATACGTTCGCGCGAAACATGCGCTTGCGAGCCGCGCGGGTCACGCTTACAATTGCGACGGTAAAGTCCGCGGTAGTTAGAGTTGTATTGCCCGACCCGGCATCCCCCTGGACGCCGAAACCCACTGCTGGACCCTGGATGGTTGTAAAGCCCAAACCCCGTAAGTTTTACCACGCCCTTGAAGTCAGTCTGTTAATCTGTATCAGACCATCAATCCCGCCAGAAATCCTTGAATCGAGTCGGTCCCAAATCCGTGTAGGGTGTGGCACCCCGGTTTTGGGAAGCAACAGGGGCCGCCTTTTGTGCAGTTTCAGCCTAAACAAGAGTTCGGCCCATGGTGGACTTCCGAAAGGTGAGGGGCGACGGCTGAAGAGGAGGGAACGGGCATGGCTGTGAACGTGTGTCCGGCGGACCGGGTACAGGCCCCGGTCGAGGTCGTCTGGGATTTGCTGATGCACCCGGCCGGCTACGGAGGGTTCTGGGAGATGACAGTGGATCGGGTCGAGCCGGAAGGGCCAGCGGCGGTCGGCCAACGGATCTTCGCCTGGACCCTGTGCCGGCGGTTGCGGATCGACGGCGAGATTGTGGAAGTGGACGCGGTTCGGCACGCGATCCGATTCCAGACGAACCTGCCGTTCGGGCTGGTCGGCGACAACCGGATCGCGTGTTCGCCGATCGACGCGGGCAGTTGCATGGTCCGCTACAGCTGAGACTTTTCGTTCCCGCCCGGGTGGCGGGGCCGACTGCTGACTCGCCTGGGCGGACGCGCGCACGACAGCGTCGCGGACTCGCTCCAACGCCTGAAGCGCGCTGCGGAGGTGCGGGCGGGACAGGCAAGACATTGACTTCCTCGCGGCGCTATTTTCCACGCGCGAAGCGTTAAGCCGCAGCCGCGAATGTGCGCGAGACCAATTCCTGCGCCTCCTGCTGAATGCGCCGCAAGTGTTCCTCCCCGGCGAAACTCTCCGCGTAGATTTTGTAGACGTCCTCGGTACCCGAGGGACGAGCGGCAAACCATCCGCGTTTCGTCGTCACTTTGAGACCCCCGAGAGGCGCTCCGTTCCCAGGAGCCTTAGTGATCATCGCCTCGATCGGATCGCCGGCCAATTCAGTGGCGTGCACCTTCTCCGGTGAGAGGTTCTGCAGAATCGCCTTTTGCGCCGGGGTCGCGGGCGCATCGATCCGCTGATACACGGGGGCTCCGAAGCGCTCCGTGAGGGAGTGGTAAATCTCGCCCGGATCCTTGCCGGTGCGGGCCAGCATCTCGGCGGACAGAAGCGCCATGACGATGCCATCCTTGTCGGTGGTCCACACACCGCCGTCGCGGCGCAGGAAGGACGCGCCGGCGCTTTCTTCGCCGCCGAAGCCCAGCGTGCCATCGAGCAATCCATCCACAAACCACTTGAACCCCACCGGCACTTCCGCCAGATGCCTTCCGAGGCTCGCTGCCACACGATCGATCATGCTGCTCGAAACCAGGGTCTTCCCTACCCCGGCATCGGCTCGCCATCGGGACCGGTTCGGATACAGGTACGAAATCGCCGCCGCGAGGTAATGGTTAGGATTCAGCAGCCCGGCGCTTCGTGTCACAATGCCGTGACGATCGTGGTCCGTATCGCAGGCAAAGGCGATATCGAATTGGTCCTTCATGGCGATCAATCCCGCCATCGCGTAAGGCGAGGAGCAGTCCATGCGGATTTTGCCGTCCCAATCCACCGACATGAAACGGAACGTGGGATCGGCGTGATCATGGGCCACTTTCATCGTGAGGCCATAGCGGTCGGCAATCCGCTGCCAATAGCGAATGCCCGCGCCACCCAGCGGATCCGCGCCAATATTCAGCTTGGCGTCGCGCACTGCGTCGAGGTCCACTGCGGAGCCCAGATCGTTCACGTAATTCGAAAGGTAGTCGTGGCGATGCGTAGTTGCCGCGTTAAGCGCCGACGCGTAGACCTGACGCCGCACGTCGGCAAGACCGCTTCCGAGAATCTGGTTGGCGCGATTCTCGATCCACTTCGTGGCGGTTGTGTCAGCGGGCCCTCCGTTGGGTGGATTGTACTTGAAGCCGCCGTCCTCGGGAGGATTGTGCGATGGCGTGATGACGATGCCATCGGCGAGCGCGCTGTTGCGATCGCGATTGTAAGTGAGGATGGCGTGCGAAAGCGTGGGCGTCGGGGTGTACCCGAGATCCTGATCGACCATCACCTCCACTCCATTGCCGGCAAGACACTCGAGCGCGCTGGCAAATGCGGGCTCCGAAAGCGCGTGGGTGTCCTTGGCGAGGAAGAGCGGACCATCGACGCCGTTTTCCTTGCGGTATTGACAAATGGCCTGGGTGATGGCCAGGATATGCCCTTCATTGAAGGAGGAATGGAAGGCAGAACCGCGATGTCCGGAAGTGCCGAAACTCACCTTCTGCGAAGCCACCGACACGTCCGGCTTCCCGGTATAGTAGGCGGTGATCAGCTTGGGAACGTCTACCAGCATCGACGGTGTGGGAGGTTGGCCCGCGAGAGGATGAATTTCCATTCTGAACTCAAACTTACCACCAATATTCGGTTGGTAGAAGCACCGGAATATGGATCTTGGGATTTTCAGACCTATAACAACCGGCGGAGTAACTCAGTTGTCATGATGAAAACGAATTAATCAAAAAACGACTTGCCAGCCCCACTCGCCTGTGGTAGCCTACCTAAGAACTTACTTCTCTCGGAAAGGAGGCACCGTCTTTGCCCAACAGAAATGATTTCCTGACCAGTACAGCACATCAGTTCCAGATGGACGCACTGCGGGTTAGCCTGCTTTTCGCTGCTCGTCTTTTCGTCTAACTTCTCCCTAACAATCTAACTAGCTCCGCGAGGACTCGTGTGTCTTCCGGATGGCAGCAAACCAGGCCTCACTAACCAGGCCTTACTAACTCGAATTCTATATGAACTTAACGGAAGTCATTCTGACTCCCGCACAGCGGGAGTGTGCCAAGATGCTGACCCGGGAGGTCCCGGGCGGCGGAGTATTCGTCCTCCAAGGTGCGCAAGGGATGGGCAAGACCACCATTCTGAAGAAGTTACACGCCGAGGTCGGGGGCTTGTTGCTGAATTCGCGGGAATTTCTGATGCAGCTCGAAGCGCGCCACCCATTGGCCATCGAGGAGGCATTTCTCGAGACCATGCGGCGCGCGTTTGCGGCCACGGACCTGGTGATCCTGGACGACCTCCAGATGGTCACGGACGTGGACAATGGCTGCGGCGGCTATCCCCGGCCCGGACTGTTCAAAGCCCCGGCAGAGACCCTGATGCGCGAAGGCGCGGCTGCCGGTAAGACCATGGTATTTGCCACGTCGAGCCGGACTCCCGGACCGATTGCGCGGCGTGCGTGGTTCACGAACATCGCGGAGTTTGAAGTGGACGACTATGCCTGCGTGTGCCAGGCGTACCTGGAGCCTTCGGCGGCGGCGGCGCTGGACTATACGAAGATTCATCGCTTCGCCAGCCGGCTAAACGCGTGGCAGCTCCAGCGGGCGTGCGTTTGGCTCAGCCGCCACGGCTCTCCAGGAACCGAGGAGGTCATCGAGTATCTGCGTACGGCAGGGCTTGCCAGCAATGTGCAACTCGCCGAAGTGCAGAAGGTCGATCTCCGCGACCTGAAGGGCATTGACGAGCTGATCGCCAGCCTTGAGGCCAACGTGGTGATGCCGCTCGAAAACGACGAGCTCGCACAGGAGCTCGATCTGAAGCCCAAGCGCGGTATCCTGCTCGCCGGCCCTCCGGGTACCGGCAAGACAACGGTCGGACGTGCCCTGGCCCATCGCCTGAAAAGTCAGTTTTTTCTGATCGACGGCACGTTTATCACGGGTACCTCCGGTTTCTACGGGGGAATCTCGCAGGTATTCGAGGCAGCCAAGCAGAATGCGCCATCGATCGTTTTCATCGACGACACGGACGTGATCTTCGAAGACGACGAGGAGGTGGGCCTGTATCGCTACCTGCTCACGATGCTCGACGGGCTGGAGAGCGAGAGTGCGGGCCGCGTCTGCGTCATGATGACGGCCATGGACGTGGCCAGTCTGCCGCCGGCGCTGGTCCGCTCGGGGCGCATCGAGCTGTGGCTGGAGACGCGGCTGCCGTCGATCGAGGCGCGCGCAGAGATCCTGCGGGCAAACCTCGGCCGGCTACCTGCGCCGCTGGGCGAGGCCGATGCGACGGGATTGGCGATTCAGACCGAGGGCCTCACCGGCGCGGATTTGAAGCGCGTGGTGGAGGACGGCAAGGTGCTGTTCGCCTATGACAAGATGCGTGGACTGGAGTTGCGGCCGTCGATGGAGTATTTCCTGACGGCGGTGCAAACCGTTCGTGCCAACAAGAGCTGCTACGAGGAAGCGGTGGCCCGCGCCCGTGAGCGGCGGAAGGAAAAGGTGGAAACGCAATGACTCAGGTAAAAAGACTCACACCGGCGCAGCAGAGAGCCGCACGAAACCTGCTGCGCGGGCTCGAAGTGGGCGAAGTGATCGTGCTCGAAGGCGAGCCCGGCACGGGAAAGACCACCATCCTGGAGGAAGTGCATCGCCAGGCGGGTGGAGTTCTGTTGGGCGTGCGGCAGTTTCTCGTGGAACTGATTTCCCGCGGCCCGGCGGCCATCGAAGAGGCGTTCCTGGCGATGCTCGATCAGGCGTTGGCCGGAAACGAACTGGTGCTGGTGGACGATCTGCACCTGGTGACCAACATCGTGGACGACTGCGAGTATCCACGATCCCATCTGTTGGACGCGGCGTTGACTGCCGTCCTGGCGGAAGCGGCGGTGCAGGGCAAGAAAATTCTCTTCGCGACCGACGGAGAGGCGCCGTGGCCCGTGAAGCGGCGCGCCATCACCTGGGAGATTCGCACGTTTACCGCCGACGACTACCGATGCCTTTGCGAAGGCTGGCTCGATCCGCAAAAGGCGGAACATCTCGACTATGCGCGGCTGCATCGCTTCGCACCGATGTTGAACGCATATCAGCTCAAGCATGCCTGCGCCTGGATGGGGCGCAAGGCGAAGTTCGACACCGATCGAATGATCGACTATCTCAAGTCGCAGAATCTGACGAGCAACGTGGCGATTGAGGAGGTGGCGCGCGTCGATTGGAACGAACTGAAGGGCGTGGACGACGTAATCCACGCCCTGGAAACCAAGATCGCCTTGCCCTTCGAGAACGACGCCCTGGCGACCCGGTTCGGCCTGAAGCCGAAGCGCGGCGTTCTGCTGGCCGGGCCTCCAGGAACTGGAAAGACGACCATCGGGCGGGCTCTGGCGCACCGCCTCAAGGGCAAGTTCTTCCTCATCGACGGGACGATGGTGGCGGGCTCGCGGAACTTCCATTCGAAGGTAGACGAGGTCTTCGAGTCGGCCACCAAGAACGCTCCGGCGGTGATCTTCATTGATGACGCCGATGTGATCTTCGAAGGCAACGAGGAACGCGGATTCTACCGCTATCTGCTGACCAAGCTCGATGGGCTGGAGAGCGCCAGCGCGCAGCGGGTTTGCGTGATGATGACGGCGATGAACGTGAGCAGTCTGCCACATGCGCTGGTGCGTTCGGGGCGGGTGGAGTTGTGGCTCGAGACACGGCTGCCGGGCCCGGAGGCGCGCGCATCGATTCTGGATGCGCGGCTTTCGGGATTGCCGGAGCCTGTCGCGGTGGTGGAAGTAGGCAGGCTGGTCTCGGCAAGCCGCGGACTCACGGGCGCGGATCTGCAGGCGGTAGTCGAGGACGGCAAACTGGTGCTCGCGCATGATCTGGCCAGCGGGAAGACGCTTCGTCCCGTGGAAGACTACTTTCTCGAAGCGATTGAGACGGTGCGGGCGAATCAGATGAGCTACGCGAGACGGAGGCCGGCAGGGCTGACGCAATCGATGGCGTTCGGATTCGCCGCGGAGTTGTGCGCGAAAGAGTGAAGGTAGGGGACGCCAGCGGGTAGGTCGCTGGCGTCCTACCTGGAAACGTGGGCAGTACAGACTCCGGCGCCTGAAGGCGGGGCGCAGACTCCTGCCAACGCTAAGTCGAAACTGGCTCCGCCACCATGCCGTGGTCCGAGCGCTGGCTTACCAGTGGACCGAGGACCTTGGTGAGCGCGAACGCGCGTTCAGGCGAGAGCCAGATTGAGATTCTCGATAGCCTCGTCAATTTCGGCGGTGTTCTTGTAGCCAACCGTGACGCTATCCACGCCCGCATTGTTGAACGCGAAGCGCATGGCAGCTTTGCGGTCCTCGCGAGAGGTAAACGCGCCTTCACCGATCAGCTTCATACTAATGACGCCGAGGCCTTGGGTCTTCACCTGCCGGGTGTGCTGCACCACTTCGCTGACATCGCCTGGGCCGCTGGTGTTGTAGTCCTCGGCGTCCATCTTGGTGCCTTTGTGATTCATGCGGATCATGGCGATCTCCAGCCAATCGTTGCCGGGAGCGCGGCGGAGCGCGGGCAAACCGTGCATGGAGGCCCCACGGCCGACGATGATTTTCTTCGACTGGGCTTCTTGAATTCCATCCTGCCAGCGTTTGGTGCCGTCAGGCCAAGTGCCTACGTGCTGGTAATGCATCAGCATCACGTCGAAGTAATCGGTGTTCGCCTGTTTGCGCAGTTCGTCAATTTTGGCGGCCGGATCGACACCATCGCGCGTCGTGACCTTCGACATCAGGCGATACGAGTCGCGAGGCACACCCTTGAGTGCGATGCCGAGCATTTTGTGCATTTCGCCATAGGTCTCGGAGGTCTCGAAGAAACGGATACCGTGGTCGTAGGCGTAGCGCACGAGCCTGGTGAACTGGTCCTGCCCGAGGTCGCGCTGCACCTGGCCGCTGTAGGTTCCGGTGCCGAAGGCGAGGCGAGTCACTTTGACGTTCGATTTCCCGAGCGTCACCCAGTCGGTCGCGGTCCCGCGCGCCCCACGAAGGGGCAGACTTCCGGTTCCCGCAAGCACGCCCGCGGCGAATCCGGTCTTGAAGAAATCACGTCTCGAACATCGCGCCATGTTCTCCCTCCAACTGGTCACATCCTATCACGGGCGGCAAAGTTTAGGCCTTGGACACTCATGATTATTTCTCCATCAGGCGGCGTTGTGCACGATTGATCACGTGGTTCCTTACCAACTCCACAAGGGGCGGGTGGCGGCGCGGGCGATTTACTTTTCGCCGGCTGGTTAAATGGTCGATTGGTGAAACGTATAAACTATTAAAAACAAAGGCGTGGAATGTTAATTCGTTGACTCTATTTAACAGCGTGATCTATACTGCTACATAACTTTCACCGCTCAGGAGGGTTTCGGATGCTTCGCTTGAATCAGGGGGTGATTCTTGCGGCCTGCTTGGCTGTTGCCGCGTTCGCCCAAGTCACTACAACGGGTATTCATGGGGTGGTCCGCGATCCATCCGGCGCGACGGTTCCTATAGCCAGTTTGAGGCTGCGGGATATTGCGACTGGAATCGAGAAGACCGGGACGGCGAATGCCGAGGGAACTTTCGTCTTCGTGAATCTGGTGGCGGGCACTTATTCGCTGACCGCCTCCGCACCAGGTTTTCAGACCGCCAAGCTCGACAACATCGTGGTCGATACTGGCCGCACGACGGACCTATCGGTTTCGATGAGCGTCGGCGCAACCACGGACACCATCGAAGTCACGGGAACGGCGGCCCAGTTGGAGACTACTTCCAACGAAGTGGGGACGACCATCAATAACAAGAGCATTCAGAATCTGCCGTACGCCAGCCGGGATTCACTGCAATTCGCTTTGCTGATGCCGGGCAACTCCTCGGCCAATGACGCGACAGGGCGCAACAGCACCTACAACGGCCTTCCCAACGCTTCCATGAACATCACCATCGATGGCATGAACAACAACTCGCAGCGATTCAAGAGCGGCGGCACGAGCTTTTACGCTTTCGCTCCGGCGCGGATCGATGCCATGGAAGAGGTGACCGTATCTACGACCGGATTGGGCGCCGACGCATCGGGTGAAGGAGCAATGGCCATTCGATTCACCACCAAGCGCGGTACGGATCAGTATCACTTTGCGGTAGGAGAACAGTTCGCCAACGAAGATCTGAACGCGAACACATTTTTCAAGAACCTGCGGGGCCAACCGATCAGCAAGACGAGACAGAACAATCCTTATGGCAGCATTGGCGGCCCGCTGCTTCCGTTCATTCCGGCCATGAAGCACAAGCTGTTTTTCTTCGCGTATTTTGAAGCGCAGCCGCAGCCCACGTCAATTACCGAGAATACGACTGTCTTAACGTCAGCGGCGCAGGCGGGCAACTTCACCTACCTGGGCACCGATGGCACCACGCGGACGGTAAACCTTCTGACCTCGGCTCAGGCTGCAGGACTACCAGGCGCTGTGGATCCGACAGTGGCGGGTATCCTAGGCGCCATCAACAGCTCGCAACAAAAGGCCACCGGCTTCCTCAGCGTCACCGGACAACCCTATTTCCAGAACATGCTTTGGACGCAGCCCGAGAATACGCTGTACCTCTTTCCGACAGCCAGGGTGGACTACCAGATCGCGCCCAAGGTGGCTTGGCATGGCACTTGGAATCTGCGCTACGAAAACATCGCGGGTGGTGCAAATTATCCGGGGATGTCCCAATACAACTACGGAGGCGGGTACAAAATCACTACCTATGTGGGCACCAATTCGGTGGACTGGACCATCACGCCGCACATGCTGAACAACTTCACTTTCGGAGTTCAGAGCAATGGCGAGTACTTCTACCAGGGATCCGCTCCGCAGCAATGGAACATTTATGGAAACCGGAACATCGTGTTTCCGGCAATGACCTTGAACACCGGAACCCAGTACGTGTCCAATGCCTCCGCCACTGCCACTGCCCTTTCGCCCGTCGTGGTCAATCAAACGCCGTTCATCCGTAACAATCCTGTGTACCAACTCAACGACACGCTGAGTTGGGTCAAGGGCCGCCACAACATTTCGATCGGCGGCACCCTGCTGCATACCAGCTTTTACGAGACGTCTTACGGTAGCGCGGGAGTGCCCAGCTACAATCTCGGCCTGCCATCCTCCGACCCGGCGCTTACCGCCATCACCAATGCTCTGCCGTTTATCAACACTCAGAACGGCGATTTGGGGAACGCGCAGGCACTCTACGCGCTGTTGACCGGGCGGCTGAGCAGCATCAGCGGCTCTACCAACGTGGATGAGAACAGCCATCAGTACAATCAGTTCGCACCGGTGACCCAGCGTTACGCCTTTACGACCGGCGGCGTATTCATTCAGGACAATCTGCGGATCACGTCTAACCTGACGGTGAACTTCGGTTTCCGCTGGCAATTCGACGGCACCATCCATAACACCAACGGCATCGATTCTGAGCCGGTGGGTCAGAATTTCTTTGGGCCATCCAACGGCTTGTTCCAGCCTGGCGTGTTGAATGGGAACCTCAATCCAGCGCTCACTCTGGTGAAGTCTCCCTATTCCGCGGATCTGGTCAACCCTGCGCCCAACGTCGGCTTTGCCTGGAACCCTTCCGGTACGAGCGGGCTGGCGGGCAAGATTCTGGGAAACCACAAGACTGTGATCCGCGGGGCTTATTCGGTGACTTATTACAACGAAGGGTTGAACGCCGTGTCCAATGTCCTTTCGAGCAATCAGGGGACGACCCAATCGATTTCGGCGGTGCCGGGAGGCGCGGGATTCCCGATTTCCGGATTGAACCTGGGCTCGGCCCAGCCGGCGTTGGCGGTGTTCCCGTCGTCATTCAGCTTTCCGCTGCCGGAGTCGTATTTCACGTTTTCGGGCGGCAACACGCTGTACTACATCAATCCGAATCAAGTGTCGCCCTACGTGCAGAATTGGAATGTGGGTGTGCAGCGGGAACTGCCGTCTCACGTGGTGCTGGAGGTGAGGTACATCGGCAACAAATCGACTCACATGTGGCATTACCAGAACGTCAACGAGGTCAACATTTTCGAGAATGGTTTCCTGCCGCAATTCAACCAGGCGTATAAGAATCTGACCATCAACCAGGCCAACGGCAAGGGCAACACGTTCGTCAACAACGGCCTTGCCGGACAGGGGGCGATCCCGATTTTCGAGACGGCCTTCGGCGCCAATGGGTCGCAAGCGGCTCTGTCGGCCAGCCAGGGCTTCGGCAACTCCACCTTCATCACCGATTTGAATCAGGGACTCGCCGGGACACTCGCTAATTCGCTCGCGAGCACGGCCAGTTCGACCTATTACTGCCGGTTGGTGGGGGCGAATTTCGCGCCGTGCGGCGCCCTCGGGTTCACCGCGGCCACACCGTATCCGATAAACTTCTTCTCTCCGAATCCGTTTGCCACCACGTTGCGGTATCAGGACGACAACGGCAATAACAGCTACAACGGGCTGCAGTTGGATGTTCGCAAACAGGCGAGTCACGGACTGTTCGCCGACTTCAACTTCAACTGGAGCCACGCACTGGGCACCGAGTTGAACAACACCGGCCAAGCCGGGGATTATCAGTGGTTCACATTACGCAATGGCCGTCTGAGTTACGGTCCCTCGCCGTTCGACCGGCGCATGGTGATGAACGCCTACTGGACCTACGATCTGCCGATTGGTAAAGACAGAGCTTTAAACATCCGCAATCCGATTCTCGATCGCATCTTTGGCGGCTGGACAGTGGGCGGCATCGAATCGATCGGGACCGGTGCTCCCAACATTCTCAATGGGGGGCGGAACACGGTGAACAACCTGGCGCAGAGCGGCGTGGTGCTGGGGAGCGGTTTGACGCCAACGCAGTTACAGAAGGACTTGGCCACAATTCCCAACATGAACCAGGTGGTGAGTGGAAATCTGATTTCCAACGTCGCCAGCATTGCGCAATCGAATGGCGCCGCCAATCCCGCGTATTATGGGCCCGCAGCCACTCCCGGCGCTTTCAGCGCCCTGGTTTACCAATACGCCAGGACGAGTCTGTCTCTGGACATGAGCCTCAACAAAGAAGTTCGCGTCAAAGAGCATTTGCGTGTGGGATTCCGCATGGAAGCTCTGAACTTTTTGAACCATCCGTTCTTCGCTCTGGGCAGCAATTCGCCGACAGCGACCTCATTCGGTCAGGTGAGTTCTACGATGAACGGCAACGCCGGCGGCAGTTTCGGACGCAGCGTACTGCTGCGGGCGTATGTGGCGTGGTAGCTCAGGCATTGCCGATTCGGTGCCTGGGACTTTATTGAGCTAGAGCCCCGATACATTGTTTCCGCATCGCGCCCCATCGGAAGCAGGGCGTGAGCCGATCGATCGAACGGAAATCACGCTGCCCTCCGGGAAACACTTCGAAGGGCGGAGGGCCCGATTGCACGGTCGCCGACAGCGAGCGGCGTGTGATCAAATTCAAGAAGGGCTGACGATGCCAATCGACCTGGCGAAAAGGCAAGCTTTAAAAACGGAGAGACCGGTCATAGAGTGGCTGCTCGATTCTGACCCTTCGCTCCGCTGGCAGGTGATGCAGGACCTGATTGGTTCGCCGGCAGAAGAAGTCGCGGCCGAGCGCGCGCGGGTCGCTACCGAGGGCGCTGGAGCAAGTCTGCTTAGTCTCCAGGCGGCAGACGGGCGGTGGGGCGGCGCGGCATGGAACCGCGGCTGGAATTCCACCATGCATGTCCTCATGCTATTGCGCGACCTGGGGCTCGATCCTGCGAGCGACCAGGCGCGCCGCGCAACGGAACTTGTCCGCGACCGGGTAACGTGGAAGGGATGTGGCCCGCGGGAATGTGATGGGAATGCCTTCTTTGACGGCGAGGTCGAGCCTTGCATTAATGGACAGGTCGTGGCGGTCGGCGCCTACTTCGGCCAGGACGTCCACGGCCTTGTCGCCCGGCTGCTTGCCGAACAGTTGCCCGACGGCGGCTGGAACTGCGAGGCCCCCAACGGCTCGACGCGGTCGTCATTTAACACCACGATCTGCGTTCTCGAAGCCCTGCTCGCATACGAACGCGCCGTCGAGAGCAGCCGTCAGATTCTCGAAGCCCGTCTCCGCGGGCAGGAGTATCTTCTCGAGCGCCGCCTCTTCCGCCGCCGGTCGACCGGCGAGGTAATCCAGCGAGATCGCAAGGGCGGCTCCGATTGGACGCGTTTCGCGTTCCCGACGTGGTGGCACTACGACGTGCTGAGGGGACTGGAGTACCTGCGCGGCGCCGGCGTTCCATACGATGGGCGGCTGGCCGAGGCTCTCGATCTGGTCGCATCAAAGCGGGACGGGGATGGATTGTGGCCGCTGGAAACCAGATATCCGGGCGTAATGCCCCTCGAGATGGACGAAGGCGAAGGACGCCCGAGCCGATGGAATACGCTGCGCGCTCTACGAGTGTTGAACTGGTTCCAGCAAGATCATGGTCGTTTCACGAAGACCGAATGACAGTGTGGATACCACGGGAGCCAAATTCAGGAGGTCTTTCCATCCTGTACGGTCGACAATATTTTCCGATAGGCCTTCGCGAGCGATTGCTTTAACGAAGCAGGCAGCTCCGGCGGCTGTTCGCCCGATTCATACTGCTTGCACAGTCGAACGCTTTTCTTGAGGCTCGCCACAAATTCGACGCACGGTGCGCAGTTCTGAATATGACGCTCCAGTTCCTCGCAGGTCGCCGCGGGGAGTTCCCGATCGAGATATTGCGACAACATCTCGAAAATCGCCCTGCAATCGAGCTCGTTCACTGAATGCGACTCCGTGCTGAACCGACCTGCAAGTACTCGTCCAGCTCTTTTCGCAAGGTAAGGCGAGCCCGGTGCAGCCGTGTCTTGATTACGTCGCTACTCACGCCGAGAACCTCGGCGCAGTCGTCCGTCGAGAGTTCCTCCACGTCCCGGAGCAGAAATACGGATTTGTACGTGTCCGGCAAACGCGCAACCGCATGACTCACGGCGTCTCGCAACTCCGCATTGAGTGCCAGATCTTCCGGCAGCGCGGACCAGTCGGCGATGTCCAGGTGCTCGGCGGAACCGCTTCCATTGCGGTGGGGCTTCAATTCGTCCAACGAAAGCTCGCGATCGGGAGCGAACACGCTCTTCCGCCTCTTCATCAAACACGCATTCCTGGCGATCCGGAATACCCACGGCTTCAGGCGCTCCGGCTCCCGCAACTGGCCCAGGCTCTCGAAGACCTTCAGCAGGGCGTCTTGAGCGACTTCCTCGGCGTCTTCCCGTTGGCCGCACATGGTGAAGCTGTAGCGAAAGATTTTGCCGTGATAGACGTCGACGAAACGCTCGAACGCCTCCGAACTCCCGCGGATCAGTTGCCGGGCGAGATCGAGGTCCGAGAGGCTGGTCTCCACAATTCAAGCCTATCGCCCGTACATGGTGTTGTCTATTCTGTTCCGACACGTCTCGTTCGTCCTCAATTAGGGTTGCATTCACCAATTGGAGTGCATTCACCTTTTCGTCATCAAGATTTGACAAGGCGCCCCTTCGCCCGCTACCCTAAAAATTTGCAGTGAGGACCATCTGGAGACGTGTGTGTCAATGAGTACCGAGTTCCCCTCTAAGAACGGCGTTCCCCGCCAGTGGCATCTGATTGACGCCCAGGACGTGGTCCTGGGAAAGCTCGCCAGCAAAGCGGCGATGTTGCTGATGGGAAAAAACAAACCTATCTATACGCCGTTTATAGACGCCGGCGATCACGTGATCGTCATCAACGCCGATAAAGTCAGGCTTACCGGCCGAAAAGAAGAAACCAAAGTGTATCGCCATTTCACCGGGTATCCCGGCGGATTGGTGGAAACCAACATCAAGCGAGTGCGGTCCGAGCGCCCCATTCGCATCGTGGAAGATGCCATTTTCGGCATGCTTCCCAAAACCAAAATGGGTAAACAGATGTACCGGAAGCTCAAAGTGTATTCGGGCGACCGGCATCCCCACGCCGCACAGCAACCAGTGGCGCTGGAAATACCGCGGAAGGCAGAAGCGTAGTGGCAGCGACGATGGTTCAATATTTGGGTACGGGCCGCCGCAAGACGTCGGTGGCTCGCGTGTTTTTACGGCCCGGCAAGGGCGAAATCAAGATCAATAACCGCGCGTTCGAAAACTATTTTCCCACGGAAAGTTCGCGCGCCATGGTGCGGCAGGCTCTCGCAGCCACCGAGACCATGGAGAAGTTCGACCTCTTGATTCTCGCCGATGGCGGTGGCGTCATCGGCCAGGCGGGTGCAGCCCGTCTGGGGATTGCCAGGGCTTTGGTGGAGTTCAATGCGGAACTCAGGCCGAAGTTGAAGAAACTCGGCTTCCTGACCCGCGATCCGCGCAAGCACGAACGGAAGAAGTACGGCCAAAAAGGTGCTCGCAAGCGGTTCCAGTTCTCCAAACGCTAGATTCCCCTGCGGGGATTTGGTCAAGCCCGTCCCCGCTCGTGTTTTTTTCAACGGCCTTCCGTTCGCAGCCCGTGGCACAAATTTCGCTTTGGGCCGTGCAGCGGACCGCGGAACGACCAAGGAAGGCTTTTCAACGAGAGGTGAGCCTCTCCCAACCAACTAGGAGGTAGTTTGCCTGCAATATCCATGAAGGAATTGCTCGAAGCTGGCGTTCACTTCGGGCACCAGACCAAGCGCTGGAATCCGAAGATGAAGGAATATATCTTCGGCGAACGTAACGGAATTTACATCATTGATCTTCAGAAGACTCTGAAGATGTTTAAAGACGCCGCACGCTTCGTCGGCGAAATGGCCGCGTCGGGCAAGAACGTGCTCTTCGTCGGCACCAAGCGCCAGGCCCAGGAAGCGATCGCCGAAGAAGCCAAGCGCTGCCAGATGTACTATGTCAACCAACGATGGCTCGGTGGACTGCTCACCAATATGGACACGGTGAAGAAGTCGATCAAGCGTTTGAAGGAACTGGAAGGGATGGCGTCTGCCGAGGGCGGATATGCCGGCCGTCCCAAAAAGGAAATCATTCGCCTGGAGCGCGAGCGGAAACATCTGGACCAGAACCTGGCGGGCATCAAAGACATGCCGGATCTGCCAGACGTGCTCTTCGTGATCGACTCCAATAAAGAAGCGATCGCCGTGAAAGAAGCGCGCCGCCTCGGAATTCCCGTGGTCGCCATCGTCGATACCAACTGCGATCCCGACGAGGTGGATTACGTGATTCCCGGCAATGACGACGCATTACGCGCCATTCGCCTGTTCGCCAGCAAGATTGCGGACGCCGTGGTGGAAGGCCGTGCCTTGGCTACGGAGCAGGACTTCACCGTCGACAAGATCGTTCAGGACGAGACTCCGGCCGGCGAAGGCATGATGGAATACACCGAGTACGTCGACCCCAAGTATGCCGAGAAGATCATGGCGGAGAGCTTGAGCATGGAAGACGAGCCAACTCAAACTTCGCCGCGTAAGGGCCCTGCCTCCGAGACTGGAGAGCCTGCCCGCGAACCCGCGGTAACCGAAAGCGGCCACTAAGAACCGCGCCACAGATGAACACAGATGCACAACGATAGAAGCGAGTACTGGCTTCCTTCATCTGTGTTTATCGGTGTTCATCTGTGGCCATTAATCTTCCTTTCAGAACTGAGCAAAAACCTATGGCGGAAATCACCGCAACACTGGTAAAACAACTCCGCGAACGCACCGGCGCGGGAATGATGGAATGCAAAAGCGCCCTGGTGGAAGCCAAGGGCGACATGAGCGAAGCCGAAGTCGTGCTGCGCAAGCGCGGTATCGCCTCGGCTCACAAGAAGGCCTCGCGCGCTACCAAGCAGGGTCTCATCGGCACCTACATCCACCACGGCGGCCAACTCGGCGTGATGGTGGAGGTGAACTGCGAGTCCGATTTCGTGGCCCGCACCGAGGACTTTCAGGAACTGGTCCACGATGTCGCGATGCACATTGCGGCGTCCGATCCGCGTTTTATCCGCAAGGAGGACGTCACGGCCGACGTGCTCGAGAAAGAGCGCGAAATTCACCGTGCCCGAGCCCTGGCGGAAGGTAAGCCCGAGAAGATGATCGAAAAGATCACCGAAGGCCGCCTGAATAAGTTCTATGAGGAGATTTGCCTCCTCGAACAGCCCTTCGTCAAAGAAGCCACGCTGAGCGTCGGCCAATTGGTGAAGACCAAGATCGCCAAGCTGGGCGAGAACATCACGATCGCCCGATTCGTGCGCTTCAAGGTCGGCGACACTGGCGCCGAAGCGGCCGACAGCCCGGTTGCCGAGCCGGTCGCGCAGTAATGCCGGCGTTTCAGCGCATCCTTTTGAAACTAAGCGGCGAAGCCCTGGCGGGCGGTGCCGCTTTTGGTATCGATGCGCTTCGGGTTAAGGGTCTCGCCCGCGAAATTGCCGACGTGTCCGCTGCGGGAGTGCAGGTAGGACTCGTGGTGGGCGGCGGTAACATCTTCCGGGGGGTCGCTGCCGCGGCGCAAAAGATGGATCGCGTCACTGCCGACCACATGGGGATGCTGGCGACGGTGATCAACTCCCTGGCTCTGTCCGATGCCCTCGAACAGATGGGTATTCCCACCCGGGTGATGAGCGCCATCGAGATGCACCAGGTCGCGGAGCCCTACATCCGGCGCCGCGCCATCCGCCATCTGGAGAAGGGCCGCATCGTTATTTTCGCCGCCGGCACCTCCAATCCCTACTTCTCCACCGACACGGCCGCCACCTTGCGAGCGCTTGAAATTAAAGCGGATGTGATCGCCAAGGCCACCCGCGTTGACGGGGTGTACGACAAGGACCCCCTGAAGTACCCCGAAGCCGTACGATACCCACAAATCACCTACCTCGAGGTGCTCGCGCAAGCTCTGGGGGTGATGGACGCCACCTCGATCGCGATGTGCCGGGACAACAAGCTGCCGATTATCGTTTTCAATTTGAACACAATAGGCAATATAATGCGTATGTCGATGGGTGAGCCCGTCGGCACTGTAATTCATTAGTGCGCTATGAAAACAGAACAGCATGCAGCACCCAGCGGTCCAACCTTCAACTCGACGAAGGATGTGGAAACCAATCTGAAGACCCGGATGGAGAAGGCTATCACGGATTTGCAGCATGAAATGGCTGCCATCCGGACCGGGCGCGCCTCACTCGGAATTCTCGATCATATCCGCGTGGACTATTACGGCACCCCCACACCTTTGAATCAGGTCGCGAACCTGCACGTTCCCGAGCCTGCCCTGATCACCATCCAACCCTGGGATGTCTCACAGATCGGCGCCATCGAAAAAGCCATCCGTATCTCCGATCTGGGCCTCAACCCCGCCAATGATGGCAAGATGATCCGGCTGCCGATTCCCCCGCTGACGGAGGAACGCCGCAAGGAGTTCGTCAAGAAACTCCATGGTGCGGCCGAGCATCATCGCGTTTCGGTCCGCAATGTCCGCCGGGATGGCAACGAGTCCGTCAAGAAGCTGCTGAAAGACAAGAAGATCACCGAAGACCAGGAGAGGAAGGCCCTCGACGAGATCCAGAAGCTTACGGACGGCTACATGCAGAAGATCGACCAGGCTGCCAAGGCCAAAGAAAAAGAAATCATGGAGATCCGGTAAGGCCGGGCATGCCCGACCCACGTCCCTGGTGCACCCTGCGTGTGCCAGCTTCGAGCGCCAATCTGGGGCCCGGATTTGACGCTCTCGGCTTGGCTCTGGGCGTTTATCTGACCTGCCGTTTTCGGCCCAGCGACCAGTTGTCTGTCCGTGCGGTAGGGCGTGATTCCCAACAGATTCCCACCGGACCCGACAATCTGATCTGGCAGACGACCGTGGCGGTTGCGGCGAGCATCGGCCTGTCGGTTCCTCCTATCGAACTCGAAATCTCCAACGACATTCCGATCGGCAAGGGAATGGGCTCGAGCGCCGCGGCGCTCACGGCGGGGGTGGTGATTGCCGACCACCTGCTGGGCCTGCGCTGGAAACCTCTCCGCATTCTGGATGAGGCCGCCCGCCTGGAAGGCCATCCAGACAATGTCGCGCCCTGCACCTTGGGATCGATCGTCGCCAGCGCCATCGATTCCGGAGGCGTCACCCGGTCCATCCGCCTCGATCTGCCCAAAAAATTCGGCATCGGCGTAGTGGTGCCCGATTTCGATTTGCCCACTTCCCTGGCCCGCTCGGTGCTTCCCAATTCCTACTCGCGCCAGGACGCAGTTTTCAATGTGCAACGCGCGTCGCTGCTGATTGCTGCCTTGGCCACCGGCTCCACTTGGGCCTTTCCTGCCGCTTTAGAGGATCGTTTTCACCAGCCATACCGCACCCCACTGGTTCCGGGACTGGAGGAGATTCTCAAGCTGCGGGCACCGGGCTTGCTGGGATGTGTACTGAGTGGAGCGGGCCCGTCGATTCTCGTGTTCTATGAGCAGGGCTACGATCCGGTGTGCGACCTGGTGCGTCAGATCTTCCGCTTCCATGGCCACGATTCGGAGACGTTATTCGCGCATATTGCGGATCATGGCTTCGAACTGACCGTGGAGTCCGTTGTCTAGCAAGCAGACGGGTAAGTACCCATTTTCCGTCAGTAAGTTAGTGATTCTAAATTAAAGGTTCGGTAGAGCAGTACCGGTTGGGGAGGCTAGCTTGTGGGTTGCGGAAACGACTCCAGGCCGGATTCGCTCCCTTACGGTCGCGGCTCGTTGCGAAGCGCGAGCTCAACGCGAAGGGCGAGTTCAGTGCGAAGCGCGAGTTCAGTGCGCGAGTTCAATGCGAAGCGACGTGTTCGTTGCGAAGCGCGAGTTCAATGCGAAGGGCGAGTTCAGTGTAAGCGTCTGAGCAACCGCACCCTTTTCATGCGCCGCCACCAGTGATGACTGGAGGGGTGGACAAACAGACGCAAGCCACGAACATCAAGCGCCGCCGGAACCGAGCGGAAATCCAGCAACTGGTGGCGGAGTTAGAAGCCAGCGGCCTGGGCCGGACGGCCTTCTGCCAGCAGAGAGGGCTGAGCTTA
>DATGIL010000040.1:0-29800 GCA_035295745.1 Bryobacteraceae bacterium
CTCGAGGCTTTGTTATGGATCCTACGTCGGTGGAAACCAGCATGACGTTTTGGAAGGTCTGGCTGTGGGTAACGGGCGCGTTTACGCCAGCGGGCTCTCCTCGTCCGCGAATCTCCCTCAGAAGAATTCACAAGTTCAACCCGGGTATGGAGGCGGCCCCTTCGACGCCATCATAATAGGCTTGGACTTGCCTGACAATCGCAGTTGCCGTTGATAAGCGGCTTTGCGGCCGGCGAACGGCGAATCCGGAACGTGCCCCGCCAGATGACCGGATTCAGTTCGTGGGCACTTGACGCGCAAACACGAAGTTGGCCTTTCCCGGGTCAAGTGAACGGCACACATAATGATGAGTGAGATGGGGATAGATCCTCCCTGACGGTTTTGAACCTGCCAATCTTTTTGAGCGCGCACAGGCAGCGCCTCTCCATCTGCACCGGTTCTTTTCGTTCGGCACGGGTACGTGCAAGAGGGTTGTTAATACAATCCGTCGCCGTGTGTCTTCCCACTAATTGCGGTGCCGAGATCAGCAGGGCCCGTGACGTCAGCCGTGGTAGTTGAATGCCATATCGCCCGGGCCTCATTTTCATGCAATCGGAACACGGCGATGTCGTCCGTCTTGCCAAACCCGCCGTGTTCATAAAACACCAAGCAAAGGGAATTATTCGTCGCAACCGCTTTCAGCCGGCGTCGGGACAATCCGGCACGAATCATCGTCGGTAGCATTCCATGGCCACGCCCCACGCTCAGCCATCGCAAAACCCTCGTCATTAGGCGATCCTTCGGCTTGAATCGCCCGCGCGAAGGCAATCTTCACGGAATTTGGGATGTCTGACACCCGGTGGCCCATTCGGAAGTCCCGAGGCTCTTCAATGGCAGACCGGAGTTCCTCGGGCAGGGGAACCCTCGCGTCAATTGGGCTCGGCCGTTCATCGGCAACATAGCCGGCTCTCATCTGCTCGTCGAGTCTGCCATCCGCTCGCTTTAGATACCAATTGAACGACGAGTAGACAAGAAGTAAGGCCGCGCCACACATAGTCAGAAGCCCGGCAAGTCTGGCAGAGCGCCGTCTCATCGATAGTTCAAGTCTACTCTTCATCAATAGCTGGCAGCCCAGCGCCGCAGAGTACGAGAGGGGACGGATGGGTCCGCGTCACGCGGGCCGTTCTGAAGGTGCCGCGGACGACGCGACAGCGCAGGTTTGCCGTCCGGAAATCTTGCTCGTCCGCATTGGACAACATCCTCAATATCTCTGGATCCATCGCCTGGCGGAGAGCCTGCGGAGCATGAAGAGAAGCGCCTGATCGCCCTCCAGCTATTTTATGCAGTTGCTTCTCACCAGGCGCAAACACCACCACTCGGGCCGGTTCGCGAAGGGACGCGCTTCGGATGTCTACCGACAGCGCGCCTGTCGCAATCAGCAAATAGATCTCATCGCGCGTTGCAACGCCCTGCGTCACTTCGAAGAGCGCCTCCAGCGAAAGTCCTGGGGCCGCGAGGGCGTGCCCCAGGAGTCTCTCCCCAACCCCCGATCCGCATGGGGGACAGTCGGCCCGCAGATAATCATCGAGAACTGTATGTTCCGTTGAAAGACCCAATCGATTTCATGCGCCGATCGAATTCGATAGTAAAGCCCGGACTGCGAGGCGTACGCTTCGCCAGGCGGACAGCGCCATCGCCCTGTCTCATCGCGCTGGTACCTGTTCTGGTTGTGTTCGGCGAGCCGGTTGAGGTCCTCCTCCGTCTTCCACTCCTCCCAACCAACCGCATCGTCGCGGATCACGAAGATAGTCCGGTGTGTGGAGCACACCCATGCCCCTGCTGTTCGCACTGTCGTAGAGCAGTTTATCGATGGAGGCTGATCGAAATATTCCAGGACGTGTGCATCGTGTTCCATCTCGTAGATGGCCGCCAGTTCGACCCGGTGGCTTTCGAACTGAATCGTCACCCCCATCTTCTTGCTGGGATATCGTCCGCTCACGTTGCCGCGGCCGCTACGGACCCGGCGTGCGGGGTCGGAGGAGCGAACCTGATCGATGATTAATCGGGCTCGTCGGAGACACTCAGCCGCTGGTACAGCGTCAACAGATCGTCCGGGCTTAGCACGGTTGCCTCCTCCTGGTCCGGCGCGCGGGCGCCAAATCAAAGTTTGCGGTGCGCCGTCTTCAAGGCGTCTACGTAACGCACTCCAGCCTCACTCATTAGCTGCCGGAGTTCCCGGCCATTGTCGATGGCCGTCTGAACCTGTTGTGCCAGGGCGTTCGGCACATACACCGACGACCGCCGGCCCTCGCTTCTGCCATAGAGAATGTAGCTTTGGTGTCCCTCACCCTTCGCGCATGCTTGGCAGTTCTTTCGAACGCACGGGCTTTTGCGAAGTGAGAGCGACCCTTCGGCGACGGGCCACATCTTCTGGACGGTTGACAGGAACCACCGTCTGACTTCCTCCGGCGTTTCGTCCTTCGGCATTGTATGTGCGCAGTATGGCGCACATACAGGCAGAATGCAATAGTCTTGTTTGGTGCGTTTCGAATCGCCGCCGACGCAGCAACGATGCAGGCGACTTCCGGCCATCTTATGCTTCCAACCGGGTACTCGCGGCCACGATGTGGTTCAATGGCACCTGAACTGTGCAGACGGCAGACGCAAACACAGGGGTTGGGAGCAGACTCTGGCCACCTTATGGTTCAAACTCCGGCCACTTTATGGTTCAAGTGACACGAACTGCCGTGAATCAGGCACGTTCGGTCCTTGAGGACTCGCGTTCAGCGACTGTCGGTCTACGGTCCCGGAGCGCCGCGAACATCCCCAGGAAGCAACCGGAAAGCGGTTTAGGCTGCCGCCACCCCCATGAGGTCTGGCATGGAACCTTGGAACAAGCTGATAGGCCAGTCGCCCGACGATACGATCAAATTCGAACCGTAGCAACAAGCCGAGCCCGCTGCCCAGCACTGCTGGATTCTGTCCGAAGGTGTTGGGCTTGAGTTGCTATCCTGGGAGGACTGTTGGGATAATTCCGCCATGGCGGGTTTCACCGAAACAACCGTGAGCTTGGCCGCGAAGGTATGTCTCTCGATCTCGCTCGCCTCCGCCGCACCCGCGCCGCAGATCTACTCGCTGGCCTGGCAGCCCGATGGCCGCGCCATCGCACTCGGCGGATATAAAGAGACACGCCTCGTCGATCCCGCGTCCCAGAAGTTGCTTGCCACGCTCTCCGGCAATGCCGAAGCGGTGCGTGCCGTCGCCTTTTCGCACGATGGCAAGAGCCTCGCTACGGCGGGCGGACTCCCCGCGCGCAAGGGAGAGGTCAAGATCTGGGACCTCGCGACGCAGTCCGTCACCAGCACTCTTTCAGGGCACTCCGATTGCATCTACGCCGTCGCCTTCTCTCCGGACGGCGCCACCATCGCCACGGCGAGCTACGACAAGCTGATCAAGCTCTGGGACGTCGCCACAGCCAAAGAGACGAGCACCCTGCGCGACCACATCGATTCCATCTATGCCCTCGCATTCACGCCCGACGGCAAGCGCCTCGTGTCGGGCGCGGCCGACCGTTCCGTAAAGATTTGGGACGTCGCCTCCGGCACCCGCCTCTACACGCTCTCCGATGCGACCGACGGCATCAACACCCTCGCGATCTCGCCCGACGGCACCCGCGTCGCGGCCGCCGGGCTCGACAAGACGATTCGCATCTGGCGCATGGGCGACAAGGAAGGGGCGATCGAGAGCAGCTTGATCGCGCACGAAGACGCTGTGCTGAAACTGGCGTGGTCACCCGACGGAAAGTACCTGGCGTCAGCCTCTGCCGATCGCACCATCCGCCTCTTTCAGGCCGTGAACCTGACGGAGGTCCGCACCATGGCGCAGCAGCCGGATTGGGCCTTTGGACTGGAATTCTCGCCGGACAGCAAGCGCTTCGCCGCCGGCCTGTTTAATGGAACACTGGAAATTTACGAGGTGGATCATGACAAGGTGGCTTCGAAATAGCGCTCTGGGATTTGCTGCGTGCGCCGCACTCGCGCCTGCCGCTTGGGCCGCCGACAGCACTGTGCGCTCCACCGGAAAACGCACTACGCCACCCACTCTCGACACCGTCCAACCGCTCGGCATCGCCCGCGGCACCAGCGTCGAGATGACTGTAGAAGGCCTGAATCTGGCTCGCGCGAGCGCCATCTACTTCAGCGAACCAGGACTCACCGGACGCATCCTCCGCGTGAAGGAACTGCCCGACGGGCCCGACATTCGCCTCGGCTCGAACGGCACTCCCTCCACCATCGATCTGGGTCCCCTGCCGCCGCGCAATCAGGTGACGGTCGAAGTGGAGGTCGACCCTGAAGCGGAAATCGGTCCTGTCAGTTTCCGCCTGCTGACTCCTGTTGGCACCAGTCCCGAAGGCCGTTTCCTGATCGAGCCGTACTACGGCGAGGCGCCTGATCGCGAGCCTAACGACACGCCGGAGAATGCCTTCGAGACCTTCCTTCCTGCCATCCTGGCGGGCACGATCTCGAAACCTGGCGATGTGGACTATTTCAAGATTCAGGTGAAGGCGGGAGAGCAGGTTTCCTTCGAGAACCAGGCGATGCTGATCGGATCGTCGCTACAGCCCGTCGTCGCGATCCTCGATTCCGACCTCAATCTGGTGCGCGAATTCGGCGCCGAGGGGGGCACGGAACAACTGATGTTCGCACACCGCTTCGAGAAGACGGGAACCTACTACGTTCGCGTCTCCGATTACCAGCACAGCGGCCGCGCCAGTCACTTCTACCGCATTATCGTTGGCGAATTCCCGCTGGTGCAGGGTGCCTTCCCACTCGGTGTTCGCAAAGATTCAACTGCCGAACTGTCTCTGCGCGGCTTTCACCTGGCCTCCAAACTCAAGCTTGACGGCCACCCCACGGCCGACTCCGAAGATACACTCGCCGTACGCCCGGAGCACGCATTCAATCAGACGCGCGTGGCACTCGGGATTGAGCCGGAAGTCGAATCTCAGGGCGGATCGATTACGGCGCCGGTTACGGTAAATGGCCGGATCGCCACACCGGGCGCCGAGAACCGCTACCGCTTCCACGCGAGCAAGGGCGAGCAGTGGGTACTCGAAGTGAACGCGCGCCGCCTGGGCAGCGATCTCGATTCCTTCCTCGAAGTCCTGGATGCTCAGGGGAATCCGATCGAGCGTGCTGTGGTGCGTCCTGTCTGGGAGACGGCTCTCACGTTGCGCGACCACGACTCTGCCGGACGCGGTCTTCGCATCTCGGCATGGAACGGCCTGCAGGTTGGCGACTATGTGATGGTGGGCGGAGAGGTCATCCGGCTGGAAGCGCTGCCGCTCTCGCCCGACAACGACACCGTCTTTGAGAGTTTCGGGGGCCAGCGGCTGGCATTCTTCGACACTACGGCAGAAGCCCACGCCATCGATACCGCAGTCTACAAAGTGCAGATCCTGCCGCCGGGCGCCAGGTTTTCGCCGAACGGCCTGCCCGTCTCACATCTTTACTATCGCAACGACGATGGCGGACCGAATTACGGCAAAGATTCGCTACTGCACTTCACTGCACCCGCCGATGGCGACTACCTCGTGCGGATTCGGGATGTGCAGGGTTTGGGAGGGGAAAATTACCCGTACCGTCTGACAGTGCGTCACCCCCGTCCCGATTTCCGTTTGACCGTGAGCCCGCGAAATCCGAACGTGCCGGCGGGAGGGGCCATTCCGGTGGCGGTCACGGCATTCCGCATCGACGGCTTCGAGGGACCGATTGACATATCCCTGGAGGACCTGCCGGCAGGACTTCACGCCAGCGCGGCGACCATCGGCAGCAGCCAGATTTCTGCGACGATTGTGCTGCGGGCGGATGCCGGCGTCAAACTGCCAGCCGCAATTCCGCTCAAAGTGGTCGGCAAGGCGATCGCAGCGAGCGCAAAGCTGTCGCACTTCGCCAGTCCCGAAGATCACTTGAAGCTGATCTCGCTGATGCCCCAGCCCGATTTGACGATGACCGCCGAGACAAAAGAGGTCACGCTCAAACCCGGGGGCACCGCGGAGATCACCGTCTCGATTGCGCGGCAGAGCGAGTTCGGCGGGCGCGTCCCCGTGGAAGTGCGCAATCTACCACCGCGCGTACGCGTACTCGACGTGGGACTGAACGGCGTGCTCATCACCGAGGACGAATCGCGCCGCACGTTCACCATTGAGGCGCTACCGACCGCAGAGCCGGTGGACCAGTTGATTTACGTGTCGGGCGCGGTGGAGACTCGTTCGGGCCAGCAGGCCTCTTACGTTGCCACGGAACCGATCCGCCTGCACGTGCTACGGTAGCAGTTCGATCGACGCTACCTTCAGAACGTCGCCATCCACGGTGCCGCCGACCTTGGCCTTTAGATCCTTGTCCTTCGCGGATTTCTTGAGCAGCGTGAGCGTCCGGGCGTTGCCGGTCTCGTCGAACTTCAGGAACTTGCCTTCTGCGGTCACCAGTCCGAAGCCGCTTTTAGCACAAGTGATCGCGCATTCGCGAGTGTGACTGGCCAGATCTTTGCTCCGGCACATCACGTCGACGACGGTACCCGAGTACGAATCCGCCGCCACCGCATTCGCGAGCGCCGCGAACAGAAGGAGAGAAAAGACAGCAGTGCGTTTCATTTCCTACATTATGACGCAGACGGCCAAATAGCAGATTTGCAACTGCCAGTGGCAACCGATACCGTGAGGAATGATGCGGAACTTCGACAGTCTTTCGGAACGCGAGATTCTGGCTTTGGCAATATCCCTGGAAGAAGAAGACGAGCGGGTTTACGCCGATTTTGCGGAAGGTCTCCGCGACAATTTCGCCGCTTCGGCGGCGGTATTTGATGGCATGCGTGACGAAGAATCGGGCCACCGGCGCCGCCTCATTGAATTGTACCGGCAGCGTTTCGGCGAGCACATCCCGTTGATCCGCCGCCAGGACGTGAAGGGCTTCGTGCAGCGCAAACCCACGTGGCTGATTCGTCCGCTCGGGCTGGACGTGGTTCGCAAGCAGGCCAGCACCATGGAGGTGGAAAGCCGCCGATTCTACGAGCGAGCCGCCGCGTGTTCGCAGGACGCCGGCGTGCGGCAGTTGCTGGATGATCTGGCGCAGGAGGAGCGCTCGCATGAGGATCGCGCCGAGAAACTGGCCGCCGACAAGCTGCAGCCGAACGTGAAGCGCGAAGAGGACGAGGCCAGGCGGCGGCTGTTCGTGCTGCAGATCGTGCAGCCTGGGCTCGCCGGTCTGATGGATGGCTCTGTCTCCACTCTGGCCCCGGTTTTCGCGGCCGCACTGGCGACGCACAAGAGTTGGGACGCATTTTTGGTGGGACTCGCGGCCTCGGTCGGCGCGGGCATCAGCATGGGTTTTGCCGAGGCGCTTTCAGACGATGGCAGTTTGACGGGACGCGGACATCCATGGGTGCGCGGCCTCATCTGCGGGCTGATGACCTCCGTGGGCGGGATCGGGCACACCTTGCCGTTCCTGGTTTCCGACTTTCGTGCGGCGATGGCGGCTGCCATTGTGGTGGTGTTAGTCGAGTTGGGGGTGATCACGTGGATCCGGCACCGGTTCATGGATACGCCGCCCCTTTCGGCAGCGCTGCAAGTAGGATTGGGCGGAGCGCTCGTCTTCCTCACCGGCATTCTGATCGGAAGCTCGTGAGCATTCCCGAATTCGAATACGACCAGATGATCGGCGGCTGCGGCTTCTTTCGCGTCCGGCATCCGCTATTCCCGGTGTCGCGCTGCGCCGAAGTTATTGAGCGCGCTCAGGAGTTATTCGCGCTCCCAGCAGGGCAGAAGCAGCTCCTGGCCATCGAGCAATCACCGCATTTCCGTGGTTACAGCGTGATGGAGAGCTGCCACGACTGGCGCGAACAGATCCACTTCGGCCGGGAAGAGTCCGCCCGCGCTGGTTTACCGGTGCATCACCAGTTACGCGGTCCGAATCTGTGGCCTGTTGATCCGGAGTGGCGCGGATTCGTTCTCAGATTGATGGACGATTTGGAAACGGTGGGAAGGGAGGTGCTGTCCAGTCTGGCTAAATCGCTCGGCTTTCCGGAATCGCGATTTCTGCGGGAGTCGGAGACGCCGTATCTGCTCCTGAAGATGATCCACTACCGCGGAACTCCGGAGGGTCTGCCGCGCTCGGGCGTGGCGCCTCACGTGGACTTCAGTTGGATCACCCTGCTGCTGCAAGACGAAACTGGCGGTCTGGAAGTCCTGAATGGGGAAGGGAGTTGGATGCCGGCTCCCCCAGTGCGCGGGACACTCCTCGTCAACGCCGGCGAGATCTTGGAGTTCGCGAGCAATGGAGCGTTCCCCGCGACGCCGCATCGCGTGGTCACTGGAAGCGGCTCGCGCGTCTCTCTGCCATTCTTCCTGAATCCGGGACTGGATACGAGGATCGAACCGATCGCCGCTCCACAGCCTCCCGCCGCGTCATGCCCTGGCGCCAGTGGCCCGCCGGGTGTCACAACGCATGTCCACCGCGTTTTCTGCACGCCGCGGACTCTGCCTTTCGTCTTCGGCGACGAGGAGTGGCGCCGCAAAGGGCTTGGGAAATACTGCGAGCTCTGCCGCCCCGGGTAAGGCGAGGCCGTCCAATTCGACGGTCCGAGATTCATTCGCTGAGACTCTCGGATTTCGCTATCCTTGGACAAAATGGGCAAACCAGTCACGTTGCTCGAACAGTTATGCGCCCACGTGCTGTCTTTCGGCGCTGTCTCATTTGAGACGGAGCGCACCAAGGGTTGGCAACGAGGGTTCGCCCAAATCGACGGCGCACGCTCACGGATCGCGAACTTCGCGGACCCTGGCAGGGACGCCGAAGAGTTGCGTGCCAATCTCGCCGCAGCCGTCGCCGCCAAAAAGCCTATTCGCACGGTGATCCGCGGAGAGGTTTACCTAATCAATGTCCGCGAGCTGGGAAACTCCGAGAAAGATTACGAGGTGAGGATTGATCTGGCGCCCAAACTCGATCCATCCGTGGCGCCGCGATTCACCGCAAAGCAGGGCCAGTACCTCGCATTCATCCACAACTACACCAAGATCCATCGCTGTCCGCCAGCCGAGTCGGACCTGCAATACTACTTTCGGGTTTCAGCTCCTGCGATCCACGACATGATCAAGACCCTGGAGCGAAACGGGTTCATCGAGAAAAAACCTGGGCAGGCCCGCTCCATTCGTCTCATTGTCGCGCCGGAACACTTGCCGCGATTGCAGTAGTCGCAAACTGAAGACGACACCAGCTTGGCATCGACAGGTTCAAGACCCGTATTCGGTATCTTTCTTTAAGACGCGCACCAGGTCGCCCACTTCCGCGTGCGCTCCGAAGATCGGCACGCCGCGGTATTCGAAACGATCGCGCGCTTCATGCTCCTGCCATGTGGCAACCGCCTTGAACGCCGTCCTCACCACATCGCTCTCATCGGCATCGCGCGCGACGTGCCACTTCCTGCCGTGGTAAGTCTTCCGGACACCGCTGCCGATGTCCTCTTCTTCGCAACGGATCCATATGAGAAAGCCGCCGGGAATCTCCTCCGTCAGGAATTCGATCGGTCCGCACCGCACATCCGCGAGAATCGCCTGAAGCCGGTTGCAACACATTGAGATCGCGACTTCCCGTACCAGCTGAATCGCATGCTCGACGGCAGCTTGCACGCTCGAAAATACCGGAACACCAATCTCGTGGGCCATGCTGCGAACAAAGATCCGTCCGCGATTCAGATCGTTCCGCTCTTCGACCGTGAGCAATCTGCCGTCGATGCAGTCCGATTCTCCGATATCCGCGACCATCAGCGCCAAAGGACGGCGACAGCCCAACAGGTAGGCCGCTTCACCGATCGAAGCCACACCGCGGGTCTCAGCGCTGATCACGAAAAGCAGAACGTCGGCACGTTCCTTGGCCACCATCTCCGCCGCTTCACACGCCGGGGTCCACTCGCCAATGCCCAGTTGCGGATTGTAGTAAGTTACACCAGCGGCCTCGAGCACTGGTATGGCGATCTTCTGACGCCACGTGCTCGTGCCGCACGTCCCGCCCAGGAAGATCTGCCGCCTGGTATTGCTCACTGCGATGTCGCGCTCACTACGACGCGTGCGCCAGACGCCGGTGGTCCTTCAGAATGCAGCTGTCCATCGTGACGGCGAGGCCGGCCGCCTCGGCAGCGCGCGCCGCCTCTTCGTGAATGACCCCCTCCTGCATCCAAATCGCCTTGGCCCCCTTGCGAATGGCAGCTTCCACAATTGACGGAACGAACTCCGAACGGCGGAAAATATCGACTATGTCAATGGGATCGGGCACCGAGTCGAGATCGGGATAGCACTTCTCCCCCAGGACCTCGGTCTCGTACGGATTGACCGGAATGATCCGGTAGCCGGACCGTTTCATGTACTCCGCAACCCCGTAACTGGGGCGGAAACGCTTGCCGGACAGCCCCACAACGGCGATGGTCCGGGCGGAATCCAGGATATTGGAGATTCGGTTCATTCGCTTTCCCTTGAGCGCGCCCCCCGTTTGGACGGTTGGATCGCGCGCTTGAGCTTATGCACTTCTTCTTCCGAAAGATGGCGAAACTGGCCCGGTTTCAGCGGCCCGATTTCGAGTGGACCGATCCGCACCCGCCTGAGCTTCTCCACCAGGCGGCCGAAATGCTTGAACATCAGTCGGATCTGGTTATTCCGGCCTTCGTACAGGCGCACTTCGTACCACGGATTCTCACCCTCTCGAATCAGCTTCAGGCCCGCCGGCATGGTGCGCTTGCCGGAGAGCGGCACGCCCTCCCGGAACTGTTGCTGCTGGTCGGGAGTCAGGGCGCCGTTAGCCTTCACGACATAGGTTTTGGGCAGGTGGGTGGCTGCCGACATGATGGCATTTGCCATCTCCCCGTCGTTGGTCAGCAGCAGAAGTCCTTCGCTGTGATAGTCGAGACGCCCCACCGGATACACCCGCTCCTTGATGCCGTGGAGCAAGTCCATGACCGTCGCCCGGCCCTCCGGATCGCTCACCGTGGTAACGGTGTTGTTCGGTTTGTATAGAGCAAGATAGACTTGGCGCTTGGGGGCGTGAACCAGGCGACCATCCACCTTAATATGGTCGCGTGCGAGATCCGCTTTCGATCCAGGCTCGGCAATCACTTTTCCATTTACCGTAACCCTGCCTTCCTGCATCATTCGTTCAGCTTGGCGGCGAGAGGCGACTCCGGCCTGCGACAGGATTTTGTGAAGGCGTTCTTCCGGCACTAGCTCTCCTGCGGCTCCGAAGTGGGATCTGACTCGCCCGACGGTGCCTCGGGCACCGGGCTGGCTGCAGAAGGCGCTGCAGAAGCTTCCGGAGCCTCCGGAGCTGCCGCGCTTGGCTCCACTGCCGCGCTTGGCTCCGCTGTTGAGATTGGCTCCGGTGCTGCCGCCTCGGCTGGGGCAGCGGCCGCTGGTGTGGGCGTGGGCTCCTCTGCGGAGATTTCGCTATCAGCGAAGGCCAACCGCCGGATCTCCTCGAACTCCTTGAGCGAGGGAAGCTCGCTTAAGTCCTTGAGCCCAAACTGGATGAGGAATTCCTTCGTGGTTTTGTAGAGGATCGGCTTGCCAATCACGTTCTTCCGGCCGGCTGCGGCGATCAGCTTGCGATCCAGCAAAGTATTGAGCACGCCCGCGCCCCGCACACCGCGAACTTCCTGGATTTCGGGCGCCGTAACCGGCTGTTTGTAGGCAATCACGGCTAATGTTTCCAGGGCGGGCAAAGACAGCTTCAGCGGCGGCTTTAGGCTCTTGACGAAGCTGCGGACGGCCTCATGATGTTCCGCTTTGGTGGCCATCTTAAAGCCCCCCGCCACCTCGCGGATTGTCACTCCGTGCTCCGGCTTGTCGAATTCCGCCACAAGCTCGTCAAGCAAGGCCCGGACTCGATCGGCGGGCTGTTGCAGCGCGGTCGCGATCTGAACCAGCGTGAGCGGCTCCTCCGCAATGTAAACGATGGCTTCCAGTACGGCCCGGAGCTGCGTGTCCTCCACCGGAAAGGATGCCGGTTGTTCCGTGTCAGACTCCGCCGGGGTCAGCACTTCGTCCATGGAGAACGTGCGTTCGGGAGTCGGCTCTTCAGGAGGCGTGGCTCCGGTGACAGCTTCTGGCACCTCGACCCGCTCAGTCTGCGCAGCCGGTTCGGCCTGAGGAACTTCCGCACTCGGCGGCGCCTCGTCGGCCCGCTCGACTGCGGGTGCCTCTGACTTCTCGGGTTCTTGAGGCCCCGCAAGCGCGTCTACTGTTTCCTCGCGCGCCGGTTCCGGTTCCGGGCTTACCCCTTGCGGGAGTGTTTCCAATTCTTCCATGCCTTAATTAGATGTAGTCTTTCTCGATCGCCGCGATGGGCTGTTCGGAGGAGAAGACCGAATCGAAGTTAGCGTGCCGCTGGAGTGCGATCTCGCCGAATAAGTCCTTCTGGGTCAGCACGACTGCCTGCATTCGCACCATCTCGAGCACGGCCAGAAAGAGGGCGATCATCGACCGTCGGGTGCGCTGCTGCTCGAAAACCCGCAGAATGAATACCGGCTGCTCCGGACCGGATTCCGCCACCTTTTCCTTCAAATAGCGGATCATGTCCGCGACCGTGACGTCGCTCGACTCGACTTCGTACACCGGACGATTCTTCGCCCGTTCCAGGAGTTCACCGAAGGCTTTGACCAAGTCGAACAGCGTGATCGCCAGCCCAGGGTCATCGTCCTCGGACACGAAGGCCTTGATCTGAGGATTCGACCAGACATTCTCCTCGATCATCCGCTTCTGCTGGAGCATCTCGGCCGCATTCTTAAAGCGCTCGTGTTCCAAAAGCCGGTCTACGAGTTCCTGCCGGGGGTCGTCGGAGCTATCGCTCAGCTTTTCCATTTCCGGATCCCGAGGCAGCAGCATCCGGGACTTGATATGGATTAGGGTGGCAGCCATGTAGACAAACTCTGCACCCAAATCGATATCCATCTCCCGGGCCTTCTCGATGTAATCCAGGTACTGCGCAGTAATGGTGGCAATCGGGATGTCTTTGATGTCGATCTGCTGCTTACGAATGAGGTCCAGCAACAGATCCAACGGCCCCTGATATTGCTCCAAATGAAAATTGAGCGACGATGACACTGCCTTTCACGATAACACGTTGTGGCGGCCGCCTCCGGCCTTGCCCCACCGCTCCGCATTAGCGTCCGGCCAATCGTCCGAAGCCCAAGAAATCAAAAGGGATCTGGAATGCTTGCCGACTTTGTTCCGCGGCCTAAGACCCTGATCGAGAATCTGAGAGAAAAACCGTGTTTCGCTCTAATGCAATTGCGCCCAACGACCGATCCTTTGGATGTGAAGGGTAGTTATCCAATGTCCCGACTGCCGATACTGCCGGATTCCGGAGGCCTCGTTCGCAGCCTTGCGCGATGCCATGTATGGGTTCTTCGTGCCGCGCAACTGGCGTTTTTTATCTTCGGAGCGATCTCGGCATTTCTGCTTCGTTTTGATTTCAATATCCCAGGTCCGTATCATCAGCACCTCTGGTTTGGCTTGAGTCTCCTGGTGGCTGCCAAGGTCTTGGTATTTCATTCCCTTACCCTGGATCGTGGTTCCTGGCAGTTCGTCTCCGTCCCGGATTTGCTGCGCCTCGGAGTTGGCAATCTCGCGGGCTCCGTGCTGGCTTGTGCGGCGATCTTGCTGTGGGCACCATCGGGCTTTCCGCGCTCGTTATACATCCTGGATTTTCTTCTTTGCTCACTTCTCACGGGCAGCGCTCGCCTGGCGGTTCGAATTATCTTCGAGTTTTCGAGGCGGCAGAGCGGGGTAGAGCGCAAGCGAACTTTGATCTACGGTGCCGGAGCAGCCGGTGAGGTCCTGCTTCGGGAACTTCGCCAGAATCCTTCCATCCCTTATCGGTTAATTGGTTTCATTGATGACGATCCACTCAAGCTCGGCAGCATGATCCATCGATTGAAAATCCTTGGCAACGGCCAGGATCTGCCACATATCGTACGCGAACAGCAGATTGGCATGGTGCTGATCGCGGTGCCTCGCGCCACCGGCCAGCAGATGGCCGCCATCCTGGAGCACTGCCACCGGGCGGAGGTCTCTTTCAAGACGGTGCCCAGCCTTGCGGAAGTGATCGAGTCCGCAGGTTTAGCTTCGCAGATCCGTGATGTCGCGGTAGACGACCTGCTGGGGCGCAATCCCATCCAACTCGACGAATCGACCATCCGCCAGAAGATCGAGGGCAAAGTGATCGTCGTCACCGGAGCGGCCGGATCGATTGGGTCCGAGCTTTGCCGGCAGATCGCCCGCTTCCGGCCTGCCGCGCTGGTGGCCTATGAGTGCGCGGAGACGGCACTGTTCTACCTGGAGCGCGAGATGTGCGAGTCCTTGCCGGAATTGGCCTTTCACGCGGAAATTGGCGATATTCGCGATCTACAGCGGCTGCATGAGGTGTTCGCACAATACCAGCCCGCGATCGTGTACCACGCCGCAGCCTACAAGCACGTGCCGATGATGGAGTCGAACGTTTTTGAGGCCGTGGAGAACAACGTGATCGGCACCTGCAATGTCGCTCTCGCCGCGGCGCAGTATGCAGTGCGCGATTTCGTGATGATCTCCTCCGACAAGGCTGTCCGGCCGACCAGCATCATGGGAGCAACCAAGCGCGTAGCGGAGATTCTGATCCACAGTCTGAATGGAGAGGTCACTAACTACGTCTCAGTTCGTTTCGGCAACGTCCTGGGAAGCAACGGCAGTGTCATTCCCATCTTCAAAAAGCAAATCGCGGCCCGAAAGCCACTGACGATCACCCATCCGGAGATGCGCCGTTACTTTATGACGATACCCGAAGCGGCCCAACTCGTGGTACAAGCCTCGACCATGGGTCATGGCGGCGAGATTTTCGTGCTGGATATGGGAGAGCAGGTCCGCATCGTCGACCTGGCGCGGAACCTCATTCTGCTTTCAGGACTGCAGCCTGAACACGACATTCCCATCAGATTCACAGGCGTGCGCCCCGGGGAGAAACTCTTCGAGGAAGTCGCGCACGTGGAAGAAGAAACTCTTCCCACCTATCATCCGAAAATCAAGATTTTCGCCAACCGCCACAACGATCGGGCGATTCTCGACCGCATCGAGCAGCTTCGCTACTTCTGCGGTGCGCGAGACTTTCCCGGTCTGCTTCTTCAGCTCAAGGAACTCATTCCCGACTACAATCCGAGCTCGCAGGTTCTGCGGCGCGCCGTGCATACGGCTACGTCACCAGCCGGTACGGCGCGAAAGGCGCAACCGCTCACATTGATCGCCCGTTTATGACCGCAGAAGTCCCAGAGATTCCCGCTTTTCGAAACCGGGAAAGACCTGGCCGATATCCGATTGGGCCAGGTGCCCCGTCACCAGCTCGCCGAGCACCGCGCGAAAGTCTGTGGTCACTGCCAGATCCCGGCCTTCATAGAGTTGCTCGTGCGCCAGCCCCGGCCAGCGGCCGTATACCTTACCACCGCGCACGGGACCGCCCAGCACCATCATCAAACCGCCATGACCATGATCCGTGCCGTTGTCGCCATTCTCCTGCGCGGTCCTCCCGAACTCAGACATGGTCACCAGGACGATATCCTCCATGCGATCACCCATGTCCTGGGCAAAAGCGGACAGCGCGAGACCGAATTGCCGCAGCAGGTTCGTCAATTGCGCGGGCTCATTGCCGTGATGGTCCCAGCCGCCCACCTCGGCAAACGCGGCCTCTACTCCCACATCTGCCTTGATCAGCCGTGCGACCTGCTGCAGATTGCGTCCGAGCTCTCCCCCTTGGAAGTACTGCGCATTTCCACCTGGATTGTAAGGTCCCTGAGTGATCTGCTTGATCATCTTCATCGCCGCAAACGCATCCTTGCCAGTCTTCTCTAAGCGCAGATCAGGCGAGTTCGAGTACATCGTCTCCAAAATCGAGGCCGTATCCTCGCTTCCTACCTGAAAGGTCTGCATGTCGTTGACGGCGATTGCGGGTCTGTCACCGCGAAGCGTCCTGGGCAACTGCGATCCCATGGCGATCGCGCGCAGCGGCGAAGTCTGGGGACCGACTGGCGGAAGAGCGCGATTCAACCACCCATCTCCGGCCGTCTTGCCGGGAGTGCCCGATTCCATATAGTCTTGGGCGTCGAAATGCGACCGGGTAGGGTCCGGCGATCCGGTCGCTTCCACAATCGCCAGTTGCTTCTTGTCCCAAAGAGCTTTCAGCGGCTCCAATTGAGGGTGAAGGCCAAACTGGCCATCGAGATCGATCGCGTTTGGCCCGTTGGGCCCTGCCGTGTCTCCTCGTTGCCCGCCGGGCCCCGGAATGCCGATGTTGGGCCGCAGTTCGTAATAGCGCTTTTCCGAGAACGGGATCACCACATTCAGGCTGTCTGCCGCACCCCTTTGAAAGATCGCGACCAGAATCTTACGTTTCCCCCGGGCGCCTTCGGCCGCGCGTGCGAGCCAGGAGGGCGCCGCACCGATACCGGCCATCACGACAGCCGATCCACGCAAAAACCATCGTCTCGTCATCATGGCTTCTTTACCTCCTCTGGAAATCCGGTGAGCTGATAACCAAACCGGCAACCAGTCTGGATGAAGGCTCCTTGCCCTCGAGTCCCTTCTCCAGGGCCTCCCTGGTCTGCACCGATGCGTCGTGCCCCAGCAGTTGACGTGCGATCGCAGCTGGGTCTTTGCCCTCCCAATCCTGCTGTTTCAGCTTGACGCCGGCGATCTGACCGGACGCGAGCGAGTTGGCAAACGTCATTCGCCCCATGATGCCCGCGGTATTGAGCCAGCCGTCACCGGTATTCGGATAACCGGTCGGCTCCACCTTCCCGTAAAGCGGCTCACCGAGGTCCGCGACCTTTTGCGCCAGAGCCCACGTGTCCGTGACGTCGGCACCCATCGCTCGCACCGAGCTGACCACCATCTCTAGGGGAGATTTCATCTTGGCCTGCCATGCACCTTCCGACAAGAACTCAGTAGAGTTGAACATTGTCTGCAGGACAGCCCGCAAATCGCCATCGGTCTTGGTGAATGTCTCGGCCATACGATCGACCAGCGACTGCGGCGGATCGTCGGCCACGAATCTCTGCGCGAGCTTGCGCGAAATAAACTTCGCAGTGGAGGGATGATGCGCCAGAATGTCGATCACCTGCAGCCCGTCTTGCTCGCCGTTATTCGGGAGCTTGTGGCCCAACACGACCTTCTCTTCCGTATCGTGCATGAATCCGGCGAACACGAATTCGGGCGCGGTGTTGGGCTTGCGAATCGTCCAGCCCGAGAACGCCCGCGCTACCGCAATCACGTCCTGCTGCGTGTAGCCGCCATTGACGCCGAGAGTGTGCAGTTCCATCAGTTCGCGGCCATAATTCTCATTCAGGCCGCGCGGCTGCCGCTGGGGTTGGCGCAAGGCGCCGGCAGGTGCGGCCAACGGGCCGATGTCGAGCGCGTCAGGAGCCATCGACTCCCAGTTGTCGAGGTAATAGAGCATCGCCGGGTGTCGTGCGGTCGCCAACAAAAGGTCGTGGAAGTGACCCAAAACGTGCGGACGAATGGCGTCGCGCTCGAAGCTCGCGAGCACAGGACGTTCGGAGTTTTTGGCCTCGTAGACGTTGAAATGGTTGAACCAGAAATCCACCAGTACTTCTTCCAATTGCCGATTGGTATACAGAGCGCGGAAGACCTTGCCCTCTCGCAAGTCATTCGTGATGATCTGTTGTGGCTGGCGCAGCATCATCCCCTGACGGCGCATCTCCGCAAACTCGGCGAGCGATTGAGGAGGCAATGCGGCCGCGACCTGCTGGCGTTTCACCGGATCCAGGTAGGCGAACAGGGCCGTGAGTTGTTCCTGGTTGCCGCGCATGGCGGCCGCCACCTGGTCCTGGTTCAACAGTTCGTTGAGAGGCGGCATGCGCCGGCGAAACTCTTTCTGACGCTCCTCATTCTGCGCCTGGCGTGCCGTCTCGGCTTCCTTCTGCAGTTCCGGCATGCACGAGAAAGCTTGCGGACTAACCAGCGCGAGCGCTTGGCGGCGCTTTTCGGGATCGAGCGGTTTGAGCACGGCGAGGCGTTCCTCGAGGGTCCCAGTCGTGAGTTTGCGCATCACATCAGACGGCACCACGTCATTCGGGCGCATCGACATCTGCATAAAACCTGGGGGTGTCGAGGGATACTCTCTGAGAATTTCCGCGGGTGTCATGTGCAGAGTCTCGAGCGGCTTGACCTTACCTTCCAGGACGGGGTTTTCGGGAATGCGGTCAGGATGAAGTTGCAGGTCCACCCATTTCTCGATGCCAAGACGGCGCACTTCGTCCGGATCGCCGGGGCGCGGCCCGAAGGTCAGACGATTCAGCGCCTGCAAAATCTGTTGGTCTGGGGAGAGTTTGGTGTCGAAGCGACCGGAGCCGTTCCCGGTGAAGAGAAAGCCAGCCGCCAGGAACGTCACCGAGACGATGGTCAGTCTCAGGAGTCTCATTATGGCGTACCTCCGGCAGGGACGAATGCTGCCTCCCGTCCCTGTCAATCAAGAGTATATACCGTTCGGCCAGACATTCGTTGCCGACGCGCCTCCGGCGAGCTCTCCATCTACAGCGAGTGGGGTGTTTCAGGGACGCACACATTCTCCAATGGTCTTCTGCTTTGAGATCAGGCTTAAGTGGAAGCTAAGTACACCGTTTCAGAAATACGGTTTCGTATTTTGGCAAGAACACTCCCTCACGGTAGTAGCTCGCAACCTACCCAAATACGTTCGCGCAATACGTGCGCTTGCGAGCCGCGGGCGTCAGCAAGCGATCTGGGATTACGCCGGCGGACTTTTGAAACCAGGTACTAATCTAAGTACAAGGTGGTAAATACGTAGCACCACGTACCGGGGCTTCATCAGTTCACCCGGCCTCCGACTCACTCTCCGTCACTAGTTCAGTACTGGATCCAGCGACCTTTCAGATCTATTGATCCGAATTGCTGTCGACCTCTATAACTAACTTCGACAGGAGAGAGACTTACTTGAGCAACGAGTTTGAGCCAGGCCCCCACGAGCGGCGGAGACATCGCAGGTTTGCCATGGAAATGGAATTGCGATATCAACTGTCGGGCGGGCAGTCGGGGGCTGGAGAACTGATCAACATCAGCACAGGTGGGTTGCTCTTCCACTGTGCGGAAACCTTACCCGTCGGCGAACTGTTACGTGCCGACCTGACCTGGCCGTTCCCGACGCAAGCCGGACAGCCAGTGGAATTGCGCGTTCACGGAATTATTGTGCGCAGTGACGCGCAAGGTACCGCGAGCTCGATCAGTAAACGTCATTTTCGAGTTCCAGAGTTGCCATTGCCATGATCCAGATCAACGCTGTTCCAGCATCGTTCTGCAAACATAGTACCAGTACTTTCCCTACCGGGTTATTCCCTATGTCGCTGCTACTTTTCTTGACTAGGCGGGATTCCGGATGGGATTATCTTAAGTTTGGCGAACCCAAGGAGGATCGTTTGTATGTCTAGCCGCGCCGTAACGGTATTAATGCGGAATTTAGCCGTTGCCGGGATATCATGCCTGGCAGTTTCTCAAGCGGGGGCACAGGTTACCTGTACTCCCAATACCTTGAACCACTTACAGTCCGGTTGCGAGCAGTTAGACAAGATCTTCACGAACATCACGCTGACTAACAACAACGGGCCAAACGCGAGCCTGATCGTCGGAACGTTTACCGGCACTTCCGAAACCGCTGGCGTCACCGCGAACTTCGCGACTTCCTGGACCGCCCTGGGCGGCTTGACAACAACCAACACGACGCACGCCACAATCGGTTATGAAGTATCGGTCGACCCGACTTTCATCCCGCCGGATCCCACTAAATTCTGGGCCATCACGAGTCTTTCGCTTGCCGAGGCTGGGGCGGTCGCGGTTTTTCAGGGTGCTTCGGTAAAGGTCGTCGAAGACTTCTGCCTGGGAGCAGCCAGCTTCAACTGTACCTCCACATCTCCAAATTTCGGGTTTATCCAGTACGAACGGGACGGCGGCAACGGCGGCACCACCACCGACACGATTTGCTTCAACGATGGCGCCTCCAGTTGCACGCCCACCAACGGATCGCTCACATTGACCATTGCCTTGTCGGGAATGCCTTTCCAGCAGGGAGTTCAAGAGTTGGCGGTTCAGGATGTGCTCACGCTCACGGCGCCTGCTCCTTTCCGCGTCACCAATCTGAACGATGTCTCGAATACTTTCGGCGAGAGTGCGGTCCCCGAGCCCGGCACCTTCGCGCTTGCGGGATTCGTTTTGACGGTTCTGGCAGTGGTTTCGGCGCGGCGGATGGTTACTGCACGGCAATCGTAACGCCATTGGGGCTGGAAGCATTCCCCACTTGCAACACCACGGGCACTGCGGCGCCAGCTGCAGTGCTTGCAGGAATCTGAACATCCACCCGCATGATCCCGGCGACCATTCCAGTAGCTCCGCCTGCGTATTGAACCGTTGCCGCCTGTCCGCCGACAAGTGCCGAAACCGGCAGGACCGGCTGGGGTAACGGGGACGCGCCCACCTTGCCATCGATTCCGGGCGGAGCAGTCTGTCCTTCACCCGTCGCGAATAGCGTGATCACGCTTCCCGCGCTTGCCGGGTGACTGGAACTGTTGGGTTGCCCATCGGCGTTGACTGCTGCCGCCTGACCATGGCCGGACGAATCTGCCGTGAGCCAAGCAGGCACCGAAGCTACCACAGGTACGGACGCCGAGAAGGGAACCAGGCTCTGATATTGAACCATCACTTGAGCTGTCGTGCCGGAGACTCCGTAGGGAACCACAGCCGTGATCTGCCGGGCTGAAGCGTACAGTACAGGAGCGAGGATTCCGTTGAACGTCACGCTGACGCCTGCCAACTGTGTCCCGATGAGCCCCGAGCTGTTCACCTGGAATTGCGCCGGCTGTGCGGGACCCAAATTCGATCCCGTGATCGCCACCAACTCTCCCGGTGACACCGGGCCAGACTGGAAGCTGCCCGCGCTCACGACACCGGCTTGCGCCGCGACGCTGGCCGCTTGTTGCAACACGCGAATTGCGCTATTTCCGGCATCCGCGATGAAGATGTTACCGGAGGGGTCGATCGCCAGGCCCCAGGGGTTGTTCAACGGTGCGTTGGTAGCGGGGCCACCGTCGTTTATGTAACAGCAGTTCCCATTACCGGCGATGGTAGAGATGGTGCCGTCGGTAGCCACCCTGCGGATCCGGTTCTCGCCCGATTCCGAGATGTAGACGTTGCCTGCGCTATCCACTGCGAGCCCGCGAGGAGTGCTCACCAATGCATTGGCTGCAGGTCCGCCATCGCCCGTGAACGCCGTCGCCGTGCCAGCGATCGTGGTGATCGTGCCGCTCGCTGAGACCTCGCGGATCCTCCCATTATTCTGGTCGGCGATGTAGAGATTGCCCGCCGCATCCACAGCCACTGCGGTCGGGTTATTGAGCAGCGCATCAGTCGCCGCTCCTCCATCGCCGGCGAATCCCTGGCCCTTGCCGACGATCGTGTGGATGGTGAGCGTGTCCACGTCGACTCGCCGTATCCGGTTGTCTTGTGTATCGGCTATATAGAGATTCCCGTGGCTGTCGAAGGTGATCGCTTGTGGCGCATGAATGGCGGCGTCCAGCGGCGACCCGCCGTCACCGAAAAGTCCCGCATTTCCATTTCCGGCGTAGGTGCCGATGGTGCCGTCGCTGAGCACTTCCCGGATGCGATTGTTGCCGGTATCGGCAATAAACAGATTGCCGTCCTTGATGGCCACTCCCATGGGTTGGTTCAGCAGCGCCGCGGTAGCCGGTCCGCTCTCACCGCCGAAACCGGGCGCGCCGTTGCCTGCCACCGTCGTGATAACGCCATTCGGAGCGATCTTGCGTACGCGATTATTGCCGGGGTCGGCGAAGTAAAGCGAACCGTCTGTGTCCAACGCCATACCGGCGGGTGTGTCGATCTGCGCCTTCGACGCAGGGCCGCCGTCGCCTGAGAAGCTGTTGTCACCATCGCCTGCGATTAAGCTAAAGGCCCCCGCCGCGGTGACCTTCCAGATTTTAAAATCGCCGCGCGTCAGCCCGGAACCGGACCCGATAGAGCCTGCGGCATAGTAGAACGCCCCGTTCGAATCCACCGCGACACCGGTGGGACCGCTGATGCGCGCGGAGATCGCGAGCACTCCATTCACCGGCAGTTGTTCCGCAGTGACATTGCCCGCAACGGTGCTGATGGTACCCTGGGCGATTTTGCGAATGCGAACCGCGCCCAGATCCGCGATGTAGAGGGTCCCGGATGCGTCCACGGCAACGTCCGTGGGCAAGAATAACGTCGCACTCGAGGCGGGTCCATTGTCACCCGCAGAACCGGGAAATCCCGTCCCCGCCATGGTGCTGATCGTCCCATTGGGAGCTACCATGCGGATCACATTATTGAACGTGTCGGCAATGTACAGGTTTCCGGCGGAGTCGACAGCGACACCCTCAGGCTGATTCAACGACGCCTGTGTGGCCGGACCGCCGTCGCCCATGTAATCCGGCGCATTATTGCCAGCGACGGTAGAAATGGTCCCATTCGCTGCAACCATGCGAATGCAGCTATTGCCGGTATCGGCGATGTAAATGTTCCCGGCGGAATCCACCGCCACACCAGTCGGACCGTTCAGTTTCGCTCCGACGGCTGGACTGCCATCGCCGGAGAAGCCGTTGGTTCCGATGCCGGCGACGGTGCTGATCGTGCCGCTGGTCGCGATCTTGCGAACCACATTCGCTGCACGATCCGCTATATAGAGGTTCCCTGCCGTATCAAGGGCAACGCCCTCGGGGAAGGCAAGCTGCGAGCTCGTGGCCGGACCGCCATCCCCCAGATATCCGTAGCGTCCGTTGCCGGCGAGGCGCGTCAGAGTGCCTTGCAGATCGACCTTGAAAACGGAGTGAAGGCTGGCGAAATAGACATTCCCAGCAGTGTCCACAGCGACGCGCGGCGGGTCGCCAATGGAATCGGTTGCGGCTAGTGAGGGTGTAGCTGGAGGTATCCCACCCGCGATGGTTGAGATCACATACTGCTGGCCCCACGAGACTGCGTTAATGCAAAGAAATACCAGGAGGACAAAAAGCCTGATCATGACCGGTCACCTGTATAAGCGAGCTTAATAGTGTATGATAACCCGGATTTCACCCTACTCCAGCATTCGAAGGCGCAGCCCGCGGAGATCCGGCAGGAGAATATCCGGCCCATGTGTTTGCAACTCTTCCGTGGAGGTCAGGCCGGTCGCAACGGCAATAGAACGAATGCGATTTTCCCGTGCCGCCAGAACGTCGGCAGGAGAATCCCCGATCAGTGAGATGCTCGCGCCGCCACCGATCCAGCCCTTGGCACGCGCCTCGCGGATCGCGATCTTTGCCAGGCCGGTACGCGTCTTGGCCATGTCGCCGAAAGCCCCGAAACGAAAGTAGTGGCGCAGCCCGGCGCGCTCGAGTTTCCGCCAGCCGATCCGGGTTAGATTGCCGGTCACCAACCCCAGCAGCATCCCGCGACGAGTCAACCGGTCGAGAATAGCCCGGACGCCCGGACAGTGCTTATCTTCCAACACCGGGCAAGTGCGCAGATAGCGGCGTTCTGCCGTGGGCAGAATCTTCGGAAGGGCCTCAGTGATCTGTGCGCGCCTCGCGCCCGCACGCCGCATCATGATGGTGAGAATGTCGGGGTCGAGCATACCTTGTACGGGTATGCCCTCGGTGGTGGTTTCGAGCCTGGTAATGCGCTTGACCGCGTATACCAGCGCTTCGCGGTGATGTGGTCCGGCACGCCGCACGAGCGTGCCATCGATATCGAAAAGGATCAGTGCGCGGTAGCTCAAAAGCAATCATAACCCGCGAGGCCGGTACAATAGTTTTGTGCACCAAGCGAAATTCCGCATCGGCCTGATCCAGATGGCGTGCGGCATCGACCCCAACGAAAATCTGGCCAAAGCCGAATGGCGCATTCGGGAAGCCGCCGGAAAAGGCGCGCAGATCATCTGCGTGCAGGAGTTGTTTCGATCGCAGTATTTTTGCCAGCGCGAAGACCCGGATCTCTTCGATCTTGCGGAGCCGGTTCCCGGTCCGACCAGCCAGCGTTTCACCCGCCTGGCGGCGGAGTTGTCGGTAGTGATTATCGGCTCGGTCTTTGAGCGCCGTACCGCCGGCGTCTATCACAACACCGCATTGGTCATCGACGCCGACGGGTCGATGCTGGGTACTTATCGCAAGATGCATATCCCGGACGACCCTTTGTATTTCGAGAAGTACTACTTCACTCCTGGAGATCTGGGCTTCCGTGCCTTCGATACGCGCTACGCGAAGATCGCGCCTTTGGTCTGCTGGGACCAGTGGTATCCCGAAGGCGCGCGAATCGCGGCGCTCTCGGGCGCCCAAGTCCTGTTCTACCCGACCGCCATCGGCTGGCACCCTGCCGAAAAGGCGCAGTACGGAGCGGCGCAGCATGACGCCTGGCGCACCATCCAGCGGTCGCACGCCATTGCCAATGGCCTGTACGTAGCGGCGGTGAATCGCGTGGGCTTCGAAGGCACTCCCGACCGCGGGCTGGAATTCTGGGGCGGATCGTTCGTTGCCGACCCGTTCGGGCAGGTGCTCGCGGAAGGCAGTCACCAACAGGAAGAGATCCTGATCGTTGAATGCGACCCGCGCCGCATCGAAGAGGTCCGGCGCAACTGGCCGTTTCTGCGCGACCGCCGAATTGACGCCTACTCTCCGATCGTGCAGCGGGTGATTGATTGAAGCCCGGACCGCCGCGCGGCCTGAAGATGCCTGCTGAGTGGGAGCCGCACGAGGCGACCTGGATCGCCTGGCCGCACAATCGAGAGGATTGGCCGGGCCGTTTCGCGCCAGTCCCGTGGGTCTACGGAGAGATCGTTCGCAAACTGAGTGCCGTCGAGCGCGTACGGATTCTGGTCGCCGATCATTCGGAGGAAATGCAGGCCCGCCGAGTGCTCAAGAAGGTCGGCGCGGCGATGGACGCAGTCGACTTCTTTCCCTGCCCGACGAATCGGGTCTGGACTCGGGACTACGGCCCGATCTTCGTGCGCGATTCCCACGGCGGAGTCGCCATGACCGGCTGGCGCTTCAATGCCTGGGCCAAGTACGACGACTGGCAGCTGGATGCGCGTGTGCCCGCATGGATCTCGAAACGGCTGAAGCTTCCGCTGTGGACAGCGCCCATGGTGCTCGAAGGCGGCAGTATCGATGTGAATGGTGCGGGCCTGCTGTTGACTACCGAAGAGTGTCTGCTCAGTCCTGTGCAGGCGCGCAATCCCGGAATGACTCGGCGGCAGATTGAGCAGATGTTCCAACGCTATCTGGGAATCAGTCGCGTCATCTGGTTGCATTGCGGAATCACCGGCGACGACACCCACGGGCACATCGACGACATCGCGCGCTTCGTCGCCCCAGACACGGTGGTGCTCGCCTCGGAATCCGACCGCTCGGATCCGAACTACGAGCCGTTACGAGAGAATACCGGGATCCTGGTGTCTGCCGGCCTCAAGGTGGTCAAAGTACCGATGCCCACCCCGCTCATCTTCGCTGGCCAGCGACTGCCAGCCAGCTATGCCAATTTCTATATCGCGAATGGGCTTGTATTGGTGCCCACCTTTAACGATCCGAACGACCGGATCGCTCTCAACACGCTGGCGCGTGTGTTTCCCGATCGAAAAGTAACCGGCATCAATTGCACTGACTTAATTCTGGGATTGGGCGCGCTGCACTGCATGACGCAACAGCAGCCATCGGTTTAGCCAGAGAGGTAGTCGCAGAGACGCTTCTTCGTCACAGCTCTTCGCAGTCGACGATTTTGCCGAGGTCAATGAAGCGTTGAAAACCCATTCGTCCCAAAGACTCCGCGCACTCCCGAAAAGCGTCGACATGAGTGTCGACGCGGCATACAGGAGTGTACGCGCCACGAAACCATTTACCTCACGCTAACCGTCACCGAATTACTCGCTGCGCCGCCCACCGCAATCTGCAGCGGATAGTCCCCCGGAGACAATTGCGGGACCGTCATGTTCACCTGATACAATCCCGCATATCCGGGCGCCAGTCCCGCGAAGGCGATCGCGGCGGACTGCCCTCCAATAGTCGCTGTCACCTTCGCCACCACTACCGAGAGCGGACCTGCCGGCGCGCCCGTCGCCACCGCCGGACTCACCGGCCCTAGTCCTGTCGCAAACACAACCACCAACGAACCCGCGGGGGCCGGATGATCCGTGCCGTTGATCGATCCATCCGGATTTACCGCAGCCACCCTTCCTGGCCCAATCTGAAAAATTCCGGGAGCCGCGCTGCTCAGCGGCACCATCGCCGAGCCCGCCGGCGTACCGCCCACCATCACACTCACTGCCGCATTCCCCGATACCTCGAAGGGAATCTGCACGTTCAGTTGCGCCGGCCCCGCATAGAAGATCGGAGCCGCCACGCCATTCACCGTCGCAGACGCTCCGCCCAGCGTCACCGGAACGGGAAACGTGGTTGCGCTCGCAGTGGACTGCGCCAACCCGCTGCCATAAATCGATGCAATCGAACCCGGCGCAATTGCGCTCGTCGATCCACTGGCCGCATTGGTCACGGCGATAGGCGCGCCCCCAAGCAAACCGTATACGACGAGCGCAGCCTGCGTTCCGGCATACACTTTCCCGTTCGCCACCATCGGAACCGAAAACTTCACCGTCGGGCCCAGTGCGTCGCGGCTCTGATTCTGATTGCTGTTGTACAACTCCGTCCCCAAATTTGCCGCGTCGTAGGCATGCAGAATGCCTGAGTTGTCCATTGCCCAAACAATCCCGCCAGAGGAGCCGTTGGCGGAAATCGTCGGAACGCACCCAGGCGATCCAAAACGCGCTGCAGATTGCGACGATGGACTGGTCGACATCTGCGCGCCCGAAATCGTAAACGCCTTCAGCGTGTCGTTTGAACCACAGAAGTAAATCGTGTGGTTGTAGTAGGCGGGGTTCCCAAACAGCCCGCCAATCGCCCCCTGCAGCGATTGCACAATCTGGCTGTCCGAGCCAGCCTGGATCTTGCCGAGATTGTCGCGATCCAACAGGTAGACCCGCCCCTCCTTACCCGCGCCGGTCATCAGGTGGGGATGCTGGCTCGAACCCGCTTCATCGGGCAACAGAGCCACACCCGCCGATCCCACGTCCAAGTCCGCCTGGTTCAGACTTGCGTAATTGTATGGAGTAAAGTAGTCTGCCAACGCCAGGCCATTGCTGCTCGAGAGCTTCAAGTAGCTCTCTCCCACGTCGGCCCCATTGCCTCCGGAATCGAACGTGCCGTTACCTCCCACCACGTAGATATTTCCGGCCGAATCCACCGCCGGCGCGGCGCCGCCACTCCAGAACGAGGCCTGGTTGCCATTGGGCGTGTTGTTGTAGACTGCCGTCTGCGCGAGTGTCTTGGCATCGTACCCGATCAGCCATCCGTGATACCGGCCGATATCGCAGTGCGAGGCCCAGGCGGTGTACACCGTGCCATTCCATAACAGCAGCCCGGCGCGCTGCTTGTAGCTCTTCGCCTGGAATACCACGGTATTGCTTCCGTCCCCCGATCCCGGTACAGAAGCCTGGATCACTACTGGACTTCCCGATTTTTCCGCGCCGCTCGTCACATCCAAAGCGTGCAATCGATGGACGTAATTCACCGTGGAGCCGGACGACTCCTTGGTCATCGCCACCACGTAAATCGTGCCGCTCGACGCGTCGATTACGGGCGTGCTCGTGATGCCCAACTCGGGAGTGATCTGCCCGCATCCGGTATCCGACGCCGGAACGTTGGTCACGCCCGCGCCGGGATTCAGGAAGTTCACTTGCCACAACGGCGCGCTATTCGATCCGCCATTACTGTCTGCATCGAATGCGTACACCGAATCGTTCTCGGTGGCCACAAAGACGACGTTGTGCACTCCTTTTTGCGGGATGTTGACGCCCGAAAGGTACAGGGGCTGTCCGTAAATGTAGCCGTCCACCCCGTACGAAAAGAGCTTACCGAACTGACTCGTGGTGACATTCGCGCTGGTTAGGGCCGATTCATTCAGATTCGCCCCAGCACGGGATACATCATATTGATAGGTGAGTACGTTCACCTGGGCGCACACCGGCAGACACATGACCCAAAGGCCGACTGCCATCGAAACGCGGTAAGACCCCACAAGCGTCCCTTCTGCCCCGATCCTAGCAAAAGAATCGTTAAGGAACTGTATTCCGTCGCCCATTCCCGCGCGCCCGGGTCGCTTTGCTACGATCGAGTCACAATGATCCGCATCCTCTGCCTCATGGCCCTTGCCTGCGGCGCTCTCGCCTTCCAGGACAGTGCCTCCGCACAGGATCGTGAAAAGGATGTCTACAGGATCTATTCGCTTCTCATGACCAATCCGCAGACCAGCCACGGCCCCGACAACAATCCTCGGTTTCTGATCGCGGTCACCACCCGCTCCCCACTGCCCGGGGAGCCCTGTGTACGCCCCAGAGAACGCGAGGCCGAATTTCAGGAGGTGCTCGCGGATTTCCAGGCGCGCAAGGCGACGGCTCGCACGCTCCAGCGCCAACTCATGATTTCGAAACCGTATGTGCTGCTCTCCGAAGATCAGGTGAACGCCTTCCGCAATAAACAAAACGTACCCGAGTTCCAAGGCGTCACCGACGTGTTCACGCTCGGGGACGTCTACTTCAGCAAGAATGGCAGACTCGCCCTGACTGGCATCTCCTCATGGTGCGGCGGTCTGTGCGCATTGGAACTGTGGAAGGTTCTGACGAAGCTGCCTTCCGGCGAGTGGCAGGAATTGCCATGGGTCACGTGCACCTCGATCGCCGGCCTTCTCCCGAGCGTCGATGCCAGGTCTTGAAAATCGGCCATCGGCGATTTAAGTCAAATTCCAGAACAGGCGCGTACAATCGGGATCCCCAGCCGGTCGTCCTGAAATGAACGGGAGCACTTTCAGCTCATTGGTGGCGCCGTATCTTTGTAGAAGGCGATCGGGGCTCCAGGCGGTTTTCAGGATCCATAAAGAGCCGGTGAAGGACTTTACAGACTATTTGTCTCTCCAGACAGGATTTACGAACGCCCCGTTGGAGGCGACGTCCCATACGGAGAGGCGCGCCCACTTCCAGTTGGCGGCGTCCACGTCTGTCTCAAAGACAAAGTCGCCAAACGAGTGTGTAGAGAGCAACTGGAATGCCCGACGATGGGCCTCCGAGCCGTCGCCCCACGAGACCAGCACCTGCTCCAGGGGAAAGGTGTGCCGGATATGGGCGCGAACCCGGATCTGGCCCCACGATCCGGCTGTCAAACTCACCTCCGGCAGCAGCACCTCGCCTGTGCTCACGAAGAATTCGCCGCGCCGCATCGCGTCGAGCAGACTGGCATACCGATCGAAAGTGGGCACCGACGGCAGCTTCACGTAATTGACGTTCATGTGGGCGTAGAGTTCGTGTGTGCTGTCGATCTGGAAGACGTCCACTTCTCCCATCAGTTGCTTTCGCTGTCCCCAGTTGTTCACATCGTCGAGGAGTTTGAAGGCGCGCTCGCCCAGCCATGGCATGGAAAGGTCGGAGGGCAGAGCTTTCCAGCCTGCGCCGAACCAGTGGTCGTCCTGGAAATATGGTGTGTCCCTAATTCAACAAGGGAGTTCCCCCGGCTTTGCCGGGGAGGCAGTAGAAGTTTGACAAATCCGGGAGTCCATCGTGGAAACTCCAAACGTGAGCCGCCAAGCGCACGAAAGGAGATTTCACACGATGGACGACTACGAGAG
>DATGIL010000041.1:0-28250 GCA_035295745.1 Bryobacteraceae bacterium
CTCACCTGAACGGGAGTCTTCGAAGTGGCCAGCTTCGCATTTCTTACGATGTCGGCGATAGAGCTTGAGTGCCATTCAGCCTCAGCTATTCGAAACTAGGCTGCATATTGCCAGCTAATGGCCGTAAGTTATTGATTTTAACCTGGCGGTGAGGGTGGGATTCGAACTCTGTCGGGCCATTGATAAATCGTAAGTTATTGATTTTAGAACCTCGGAAAACGCGTAGAACTCATCGAAACATGATCTCATTACGAATTTATTACGAATTTTCCTAGCTGCAGCACCTTCAGTCGGGATCGCCCGGACACGCCTCGCGGCGCGGTTCATCAGACGTAATTGAGGCGGTGTCCGCCTGACTATGCCTCATCATCCCTCATCGATTTCTGTGTCGCCCCAAGATTCCGGCGGTCCTCCGACATTCTCGCCCGCAAAAGTCCCACCCGATTACTAACAGCAAGGGAGCTTTCATCGAGCTATCAAGCGAACACCTCGTCATTCTCTACCCGGCCAAAGTGACTCACGCCGTCTGGCTCCGAACAGCCTTCCGGCCCGAACCCGATCTGGGCAGAGTGTCGCATTGGTGAATGTGGAAAAGATCGGACCCTCAACCCGAGTCATGTCATCAACGCGTATCCTGTTGATCTTTAGTGGGCCTGCTGAGATTACCTATGGCGACTACCTAACAGGAAGAGTGAGTGAGCGGCAGCAAGAACCACGGCCGGGTCCTTGTCATTCAGGACTGCCTTTAGTTTCGGCGCCGACGATGCAGTTCCCATTGGACCAAGAGCGCGTGCGGCTTCTGCCCTTACCTTCGCGTTCGGATCGATGAGTGCGCTCTCTGCCACATTTTGGGCTCTTGGGTTATGAGGAAGGAGCCGCAATGAGTGAACGGCGCTCGCTCGCTTTGCGGCCTTCTTGTTCGTGAGGCCTTGTTGAAGAATCGGCCATGCCCTGGCGGCGGAAGCCTGAGACGCAGCTGAAGCCTCAGCCGGCAAGACTGCAGTTGCGGTCGCAAATATCGCGAATATCGCAGGAAGCTTGTTCATTTCGTCATCCCTTTCGCCATTGCTGTCTGGATAGCTGCGTTTGAGATAGAACCAGGCGCCCCTGGGTTCGGGTTCGTTCCGGCCTGAGCAGGCACGCCAAGCCACCCGCCGCCGATTGCCTTGATCAGCACTACTGTCGCGACCATCTGCTGGCCGCTGATCTGAGTTAACACGCGCTGGTTTGCTAACAGCGCCGTTTGAGCGTAGACCACGTCCAGATAACTGACTAAGCCGCGGGTGTAACGGTTCGTCGCGACCTGCTCGGCCTTCTTTGCGTCATCGACCGCCGAGGTTTCCGACTGAGCTTCGCCGTGCAGAATACGCAGGGCTGCCAGTTGGTCTTCCACTTCCTGATAGGCGGACAGCACGGTCTTCTGGTATTGCGCCAGCGACTCCCGATAGGCCGCGGCGGCCTGGTCAACTCCCGCGCGGGTACGGCCGCCATTGAACACAGGCGCTAGCGCCGATGCCCCCAGGGACGCGATGCCGTTGGCCCAGGTGAACAGGCTTGCCGGGCTGACGCTCTCAAAACCGGCGAGACCGGTGAGCGAAATCTGTGGCAGATACGCCGCTTTCGCAACTCCGATTCTTGCGGACGCGGACGCCACGTAACGCTCAGCTTCGCCAATGTCCGGCCTCCGTGCCAGCAGATCGGCCGGGAGTCCAGGTGGAATTGCCGGCGGCGCACCGTCGAAGGGCGATTTGGCCAGTGAGAATTCCGAAGCGGGACGGCCAACCAATACAGCGATGGCGTGTTCCAGTTGTGCGCGCTGGACATCCAGCGCTTGAGCCTGGGCCTTGGTCTGATCGAGCAGAGTCCGCGCCTCCTCCACCTCAAGATCGCTTGCTAGTCCGCCGTTGAGACGGTTGGTCGTCAGGTCGAACGCCTGCTGGAGTTCCTGGATGGTGAGTTGCAGGACCTGCTCTTCGGCATCGTTCTCACGGAGACTGTAATAGTCGATGGCAGTGCTGGCCTCCATCGACAGCTTCACGAACCGGAGATCGTCCGCCGATGCCTGCTCGAGCGCGCGAGCAGATTCGAGCGAACGCCGGATCTTGCCCCACAAATCCACTTCGTAGCCGAGGGTCAGAGCGACCGGAATATCGTTATAGGTTGCGGCGAGACCGTTCGTATTCCCATTGTTCGGACGGTTCTGCGCCTCTCGCGTGCGGGAGACGCCGGCGCCCGCGCCGATTGTGGGAAAAAGAAAGGACCGCGCATATTTCGTTCCGGCTTCCGCCTGGTCGAAACGGGCGACCGCCGCCCGAATATCGAGGTTCGCTGACGCGACCTGGGTTTCAAGGCCATCCAGCACCGGGTCTTGGAAAACCCGCCACCAGTCGCTGTAAGCCACGGCCGGCGTTTTGACCTCTGGTGGTGTCGAAGAGGTCGTCTCCTTGAATTGCGGCGGCACGGGCACAGCGGGACGTTTGTAGTTGGGGCCGACGGCGCAGCCGGCGAGAAAGACTAGTGAAACTGCTAACGCAGATAAGGGCAATTGTTTTGGATTCATGATCGGCCTACTTTCCTGAGTTGCTCGCGACCGTGACCTGCATGCCGCCAGTGAGCGAATCCGGAGGGTTCGCTACGACCGCATCCGTCGGACTCACGCCGCTGAGAATTTCCACCGTATCGCCGAAATCGCGTCCAAGAGTGATTTTCCGCAACTCGATCCGGTTCCCAGCGTCGACAATCGCAACCTGCGGACCGGCCGCTTGGAATAGGATCGAACTATTGGGCAGCACCAGCGGAACCACCCCACGAGGGACTTTGAAATGAATATTCGCGTAAGCGCCGGGCAGTAATTTCCCCGACGGGTTGGGCACGTCCACCTCAACAAGGAGCGTCCTTGACGCCGGGTCGATAGCGTTACTGGTGCGGGTGACGCGCCCGCTAAACTTCTTGCCGGGAAGCTCGGTGAGATCCATGGAAGTGCTCGCGCCATCGGCGATCTGCTCGCTGTATTCTTCCGGCACGTGGACGAACACGCGAATGGTGCTGATCTGAGAGACGCGGAAAAGTTCGCGGCCGGTGCCGTCGTTGCCGGCGTTGATCAGATCTCCAAAATCGGTCTTCCTCTCCGTGATCACGCCATCGAAGGGCGCATAGACTTTTTCGAAACCTTGCATCTGCTCCAGCCGGCCCACGTTTGCGGTGGCGGCCTCCGCGTTGGCCCGTTGCGCGGCCAGGTTCTGGTTGTTCTGATCCACCTCCTGCTGCGATACCGACTTCGTCTGGATCAGATCCTGATAGCGGGCGGCGGTGATTTTGGCAAGTTCGAGATTCGCCTCGGTCTGATTGAGCATGGCGCGAGCCTGACTCAATTGCTGGTCCACATCCGGGGCGTCGATTTCGGCCAACAGATCTCCTTTCCACACGTGTGTTCCGATATCGGCGTACCAGGTCCGCACATAACCGTTCACACGCGCATACACGGGCGTTTCCGAATAGGCTTGCGTCATTCCGGGCAGCGTGATGGAGGAGACGGGCTCGCCCCGAGACGCGTGCAGTACGCTGACGGTCTCGTTTGCCAACGCCTGGGTGGCGCTCGCTAGCTTTTGGCTGCTTGTCTCGCGCGCCTTCACGGTGAAGAATGCGCCGATCAGAAGCGGAGCGGGAATCAACAAGAACCAGAGTAGACGCGAGGCGCGCGCTCGAGCCCTAGTGCTGGACGATGACGGAGCTGGGTTCTGAGAATTGTTTTGAGACGTTTCGAGTAATTCTTTCATGATGTCCTCACGAATTGACATGGTTAGCCGGTGTGAAATGCCGGCGCACGATCGAGAAAACGACGGGAACGAAGAACAGTGTGGCGACGGTGGCGAATAGGAGCCCGCCGATCACCGCGCGGCCGAGCGGCGCGTTTTGTTCGCCGCCTTCGCCGAGACTGAGAGCCATCGGCACCATGCCGAAGATCATGGCGAGCGCGGTCATCATCACTGGTCTGAGCCGCGTCGATCCTGCTTCGAGCGCCGCCTTGGCGGAGTCCTTGAGCTCAGCGAGCTTCTCGTTCGCGAAGGTGATGACCAGGACGCTGTTCGCGGTGGCGACTCCCATGCTCATGACGGTTCCCATCAGCGCGGGCACGCTCAACGTAGTTCGCGTGAGGAACAACATCCACGCGATCCCGGCCAATGCCCCTGGCAAAGCTGTGATCACGATAAACGCTTCGGTCCACGACTGGAAATTGACGACGATGAGCAGATACACGAGGGCAATGGCGAAAGCCAGTCCGGCGATTAGTCCGATGAAGGAGGAATGCATGGTCGCCACCTGGCCGCGCGTAACGAGCGCGCTGCCGCGGGGCAATTGCCGCTGCGCAGCGGCCGTGATTCGAGCGATGTCGGAAGCTGCGCCACCGAGGTCGCGACCCTGCACGCTGGCGTAAACGTCGATCACCGGCTGCACGTTGTAATGGCTGACCACCGCCGGCTCGGCAGTCGCTGTCATCGAGGTCAGATTGTCCAAAAGCTGCGGTGTGGGAGCCGTGGAGGAGTTGACGGGAATGTTCCGCAACGCATCCACAGAATCCAGTTTGTACTGCGGCGTCTGCACGGCAATGTTGTAGGCGACGCCATTTTGCGAAAGCCAGAAGTTCGGGCTCGTCTGAAAGCTGGAACTCAATGACACAAGCGCATTGTTGGCCACATCGCGCTCGTTGAGCCCAACCTGCTGGGTGCGCACCCGATCTACGTCGAACTGGATTCTCGGTTGATCGAGTAACTGGTATACATGGACATCAACGGCTCCGGGAACCTTGCGTATTTTTTCAACCATCGACGCGGCCACGGCAAAATTGTCGGGGACGTCGCTACCGATCACTTGAATGTCGATGGGCGCCGGAAGACCGAAGTTCAGAATCTGACTCACGATGTCGGCAGGCTGGAAGTAGAAGGTCGTGCCGGGGAACTCTTTTGGCAGCGCGTCGCGCAACTGCGCAACATATTCATCGGTTGGCTGGTGCCTGGCTGCGAGCGACACCAGAATCTCGGCATCGGCGTTCCCTATAACGCCACTGTTGCTGTAAGAGAGGTTGATGCCGCTAACGGGCAGGCCAATATTATCGAGGATGCTACCCATTTCCGATGACGGAACGTGGGCGCGGATGGCCCGTTCCACCTGATCGGTAATGCGCGCGGTTTCTTCAATTCTTGTGCCGGTCTTCGCCCGCAAGTGGAGGCGGAACTCGCCCGCGTCCACCGACGGAAAGAAATCCTGGCCCAGATGGGTAAAGAGCAGGAGACTGCCCACGCAAAAGATGAGGAAGCCTCCGGCGAATATTACGCTGTGATCGAGGCAGACCTGGAGCAGATTCGCATAGGCATTCCGGATCGCTTCAAACCCATGCTCAAAACCGGAATGCAGACGAATAAAGATGCCGTGGCGCCCTTCGCGTTCCCGCCTTTCCCGGTTCTCGCGCTCGTGGCCCAGCAAGTACATGACGAGGGTCGGAATAATCGTCCGCGAAAAGAAATACGATGCGAGCAATGCGAAGACGACCGCTTCCGCCAGGGGTACGAACAGGAAGCGCGCGACGCCCGTCAGAAAGAACATGGGAACGAAAACGATGCTGATCGAGAGCGTCGAGACAAACGCAGGAACCGCGATTTGTTGCGCGCCGTCGAGAATTGCATGGTGCAGTTCCTTTCCCGTTCCTAACTGGCGCTCGACATTCTCAATTTCCACGGTGGCATCGTCGACCAGGATTCCCACGGCGAGCGCGAGGCCGCCCAGAGTCATGATGTTGATGGTCTCGCCCAAAGCGCTCAGGATCAGCAGCGAAGTCAGAATGGAAAGAGGAATCGAAATGGTAATGATCAGCGTGCTCCGCCAACTACCAAGGAACAGCAGAATCATGAGCGACGTCAGACAGGCGGCAATGCCCGCTTCGCGCAACACGCCCGTCAGCGAAGCACGCACGAATACGGACTGATCGAACAACGGCTTAATCTTAAGCTGCGCAGGGAGCGTCGACGCGATTTTTGGAAGCGCCTTGTAAATGTCGGAAACAATCGACAACGTGGAAGCGTTGCCCGATTTTTGAACCGTGAGCAGAACACCGCGCTGGCCGTCTTGGCGGACGATATTCGTCTGAACCGCGTAGCCGTCGCGTACGTTGGCAACGTCGCGGATGTATATCGTGCCTCCGTTCGCGACCTTAACGGGAAGATCGTTCAAGCTCTGAACCACCGAGGGAGTGCCGTTCAGGGCCACGTTGTATTCTGTGCGACCTATCTTGGCCGTGCCGGATGGCAGAATCACATTCTGCGCATTGACGGCGTTGACGACGTCCATCGGGGACAATCCCTTCGCCATCAGTTGGTGCGAGTCGATATCCACCATCACCTGGCGAACTTTTCCACCATAGGGGAGAGGCACGGCCGCCCCTTGGATAGTGGCTAGTTGGGGCCGGATGAAATTCACGCCGAGGTCATTGAGCTGCTGTTCCGTGAGCCCCTTGCCGCCTAACCCGAGCTGCACGATCGGGACCGAGGACGCGTTGTAACTGAGCACTAGCGGTGGCGTGATGCCGGGAGGGAACTGCTTCAGTCCCACCTCGGACTCGGCGATGACCGCGGAGATAGCGCCGTTGATATCGGCAGTGGGCTGGAGAAATACTTTCACCACCGCCACGCCATTCAAGGATTGCGACTCGATGTGCTCAATCCCGTTGACGGTCGTGGTAAGGGATCGCTCGAAAATAGAGACAATGCGGCTCGACATTTCCGACGGCACCAGCCCGGTGTATGTCCAGATGACGCTGATCACCGGAATGTTGATCGCGGGAAAGATATCTACAGGCGTACGCAGCAGCATTACGGGGCTGATCAGGAACAATAAGAGCGCCAGCACAATGAATGTGTACGGGCGCCGCAGGGCGAGTTTGACAATCCACATAAGAACCTCTCGTTAATTCTTCGTACTCGAAGAAATGTTGATGCTCCTCCAGCCCGATAATCTGGCGTCCAGGGAATAACCACCTGGACCAAGTAAGGCAATCGAAGCGCAGAGCAGCAGTTGTAAGAGCAAATAAAACCAGCTTTGGCCGGAGAAGCCGGAGTACTGTTCCGATGCCAGGAGCAGTCCCGAGCTGGCGATCACCACAAGTGACGTCCGCAGACCAAACACCAGCAGGACCGCCAGTGCGGCGAGCAAAACGCCGATGACAATCTGGATCGTCGATTCCGCGGGCGGCGAGATCGCGATCCAGTGAGAAACGCCATCCCGCGTCAGCCAGGATCCGATAGCGATCCTGAGTAACAACAGGGCGAGTCCGACAACGCCACCGGGGTACTGGGAATATAGCCTGTCCATTACGTTCCCAGAATATGGAGTTCGTGCTTTCGGGCAAACGACAAAGCGGGTGCTTCGGAGACTACTCTTTCGGGTGTATTTTGGGGCGTCCGTTTCGGGATGTGGGCTACAAATGGAGTATGCCGCGCCGCAGCGCGATGGTGACGGCTTCGGTGCGATCGCTGGCGCCCAGCTTCGAGAGAAGGTTCCGGACGTGCATTTTGATAGTGTCTTCAGCTACGGACAACTCCGCCGCGATCTCTTTGTTGCGCTTTCCGGCAGAGACAAATTGCAGCACCTCGAGTTCGCGCGGGCTAAGTTGATCGTCCGAGACATGCTCGGCGAGGGTCTGGGCCAGTGCCGCCGGGATGCGGCGCTTCCCCGCGTGGACCGTGCGGATGACGTCCAGAAGTTCCTCGCGGACCATGCCTTTGGCAACGTATCCCTGCGCGCCGGCATCCATGGCCTCTCGAATATCGGCATCGCCTTCGTAGGAGCTGAGAACAACAACTTTAGCGTTCGGGAACTCGGATCGGATGGCGCGGATCGCGTCGAAACCGCTCATATCCGCGAGGCGAAGGTCCATGAGCGTGATATCGGGCCGAACCTTTTGATACTGTTCCAGTGCCTCCCGGCCGGTTGAAGCAGAGGCCACTAGCGCCATATCGGACTGCAAATTGAGGATTGCGCCGATCCCATCGCGGACAACCACGTGATCATCAACGCAAAGAATGCGGATTTTGCGTGCGTCGCTCATTCAGTAGCTCGCTCCGAGTCGCGGCCTTGCGAGTCATAGATGAGGTGCTCGGGAACATCCAGACACACTTCCGTTCCTTCACCGGCTCGGCTCAAGATCGACAAGGTTGCACCAATCCGTTCTGCCCGTTCCCGCATTCCCGCAATTCCATGGTGCCCGACCTTCCCGAGGTTCAACGTGTTCTCATCCATTCCCCGGCCATTATCCTTCACCCGGACACAGAGTCCCCGGCGACCGTAACTCAGCAGGACATGAACTCGTCGCGCACTAGAGTGCTGGAGCGCGTTCGCGATAGCCTGGCGTGCGATCTGCAAAACATCCTGGCCGGCAACTGCGTTCAACGGCCGTTCTTCCCCTTCGGTCAGGACGTCCACGTGAGGACCTTCGCGCGAAGGAAAGTCTTGGGCTACTTGCGCGAAGGCCCGGACCAAGTCGTCCGACCCGACCTTTTGTGTGCGCAGGTCGTTCAGGGCACGCCGCCCTTCCGTCATAGCAGCCTTCGACAGGCGAAGCGCCTGTTCGAGCGGTTTCCGCGCTGCAGCGTCGGCCGGTAGCATTTCATCGGTGACTTCGAGCTGCAAGCTGATCCCAAGAACGCTCTGTAGCAGATTATCGTGCAGTTCCTGAGCGATGCGCGTACGCTCCGCCAGCCTCTCGCCGAATCGCGTCCGCAAGCGCGCGGTCAATTGCCAAACTCTCCAGCGGTATATGCCCAGGCCCAACACCAGCAGCATGATGAGGCAGAAAGCCTCGAACCAAAGCGTTTGATAAAAAGCTGGAAGAAGGTCAAATTGCAAAGCGGCGCCAGCTTCGTTCCAAACGCCATCGTTGTTACATGCCAGAACACGGAACCGGTATCGTCGCGGCGGCAGGTTCGTATAGAAGGCTTGGCGTCTTGTATCCGCTTCCTGCCAAGACGCGTCGTAACCTTCAAGCATGTAGCGAAATCGGACGCGCCTTGGCTCCACAAAGCTGAGAGCGGTGTAGTCGAATTGCACATCGCGCGTTTGAGGCTGCAAGCGGATGGGATTCCCAAGATCGATGCGGGCGCCGTCTGCCGTCATTCCCTCGATTTGAACGGGAGGTGCGACCGGGTTCTTCGAAAGCCGGCGCGGGTCGATAATGCCGATACCCTCTGACGATTGAACCCAGATCGTTCCATCCGAAGTTTGGACCGCAGGCGATTGCCCGTTACGGCTCGGATTTCCGTTAAGGCCGTCGCCGCTGTCGAGGAGATTAAACTCAATGCGGTCCGATCGGTTCCGGGCGGCCGCGTCGAGCGCAGTCCGCTTAATGCTGGCAATACCAAAGCTGAAGCCGATCCACAGCAAGCCATGGTGATCGCTCAATACCCACAAAACCCGGTTGCCGGGCAAGCCATCGGCAGTGGTCCACGTGACAAATTTCGATCCATCGAAGCGGCTCAGCCCGCTTTCGGTGCCAATCCAAATCGCGCCATCGTCATCGGCAACCATGGACGTGACGGAGCTTCCCGGCAAGCCGTCGCGGTCCGAATAGGCACGAAACTGCCCTTTCTCGAAAACTGCGATTCCTCCGTGGTTGAGTCCGAACCACAGACGTCCCCGGGAGTCGGCCTCGGCAGTCAAAATCGGCTTTCCTTGAAGGACCCGCTCCTGCGAGAAATCGTCGGTGTGACCATAGGACCAACGAAACAGTCCGTGGATCGCATCACAGAGCCACACGTCATCGTGCGTGTCGACTGCTATCGTAGTGATATGGGTCAGTTGTGGAGACATAGGAATGGACTCAGCCTGACCATTTGTGAGCCTCACAACTCCAGTGGCGGTACCGACCCACAATCGGCTCTGCAGATCGGAAGCGATCGCATTCACTTTGCTGCCCTTCAAATACTGATCGCGATGCCCGTGATCGACCCGGTTCACTCCCCGAGAGGTGGCAGCCCAGACTGTTCCGTCGGCCGCCGACGCGAGGGCGATAACCTCGTCGCTGGCTAATCCATCCCGGCTCGAGAGAGTTTTGATCTTGCTGTCGTGCAGGCGTTGGAGTCCGTTCCTCGTACCAACCCACAGGTTGTGCTCACGATCCTCAAAAAGCGAGGAGATAGAATTGTCTACGAGCCCCGCGGATTGCGTCCAATGCTCCATTTTTCCGTCGGCGGAGCGAACCCGGAAAAGGCCCGAGCCAAACGTTCCTATCCAGGTAGTCCCGCGGCTATCGTGAAGAACCGTGTGGATGTCCAGCCTTCCCGACTCGTGGAAAGTAGACCGGGCATCGACAGGCTCACTAAAGCCATCGTCCCGCGTTGCCCAGATCGCTCCGCTCGCATCCCTGCTCAGCCACATCTTGCCGGAAAATACTTTCGTGAGGCGATTCTGCCCCAGCCGTTCGACTCCATCCTCCGTGCTCAGCCAAATGGAACTGCTCGAATCCTGGAACGGCCCCGAGAGGAAACTTGAAGGCAGCGAAACCTCTGCCGGAGTAGAGGAGGACAGATCTGACCGGTATTGAAGCAAGCGATCTCCAGCGGCAGCCCAAACCGTGCCATCACGATCTTCGAAGACCGCCTGGACAGCCGCTCCGGATCTGAGGGATACGAGATTTTCTCCGAAGACCCGGCCAACAATGCCCGACTCGGTTCCTACCAATAAACTCCCATCACGCGCCGCGCACAGAGCATTCACCACTCCTAGGCCGTGTTGTTCCTTACTGCGCCACTGAACAAAGCGGACGCCATCAAAACGGAACAGACCATCGGTAGTGCCTAACCAGATGTATCCGTCGGCGGTTTGGACAATCGAGCGGATGAAGGTCGAACGAAGCCCATCCCTGTGGGTCCATGTAGTCGAGGCATACTCCGTGAAAGAACTCGTGGCGTCCAGGGCATTTGCCGGGTATCCCCCTAAGACGAGACCCAGGGCGAGGCAACGAATGGAATAGCTCGTAAGAGCAAGCAACGAGATGGCGCTACACTTTCCAGGTCGCTGCCGAAAATAAGGGCGCTGGACCACCATGAGCGCGATCTCATCCGTCTATTGTAGGCGTGGAATTAAGACCCTGTCAGGTCTCGAACGACCGGTTACTATTGCACATTGAGTGCACGCAGGAGGCCGCGGATCCCAGTTTCTACAATCGATGGCCACTAGTCTGCATCTTTCGGCCTTCTGTAATAATCTCAATAGGATGGATGGCCAGCAATGCGCGGTGGCTGCCGCTCCACGCCAGTACCAAGCCTTGCTGGAAGTATCGCAGTCGGTGGCCTCACACCGCGATCTGACCGCGCTGTTCCGCGATCTTGTGGAGCGCTTGCCGGGGGTAGTGAATTTCGATTCCCTGTGGCTGGTACTACACGATCCTGTTCGCAATCTCATGCGGCTGCACGTATTGGAGGGCTCTGCGCAAGGGAGGCCCGACGAAGATGCGTGGCCGATCGAAAGGCCAATGGAGGAATCGCCAAGCGCCATAGTGTGGAGCACACAGGAGCCTGTGGTAGTTCTCAACCTCGCGGAGGACACGCGCTATGTTAAAGCGTTTCAATTATTGCTGGATAATGGCGTCCGTTCCTGCTGCATTCTGCCCCTGACTACGGCGCACCGCCGTTTGGGCGGGGTGGGCTTTGGCTATGCCCAGCCTCAAAACTATTCCGAAGAGGATGTCGAATTTCTAGGACAAGTAGCCCGGCAGATCGCAGTGGCCGTGGATAATACTCTCTCGCATCAGGAGGCCTGCCAATTGCAGGCCGCGTTGGCCGAGGAACGCGACCGCCTGCGGTTGCTGCTCGATCTAAACAATACGCTCTCACCGAATCTGGCCTTGCAGGATCTGTTCCGGGCCGTTTCTTCCAATGTGCGGCGAGTCATGCGCTGCGATTACGCTAGCGTGATCCTGCCGGAACCGGATGGCGAGTGGCTGCGGATCTATGCGCGGAATTTCTCCGAACTGAGTGAGCCGATGGCTGAGGAACTAGTCGTGCCCAGGGCGGGTACACCGGCGGGTATGGTTCTCGAAACGGGCAAAGCGCTGGTGCTGGGCGGCGAAGAACTGGCGCGCTTCGATCCCGAGATCAATCCCACGCTGGCTTTGGGACTGAAGTCGGCGTGCTTTCTTCCGCTGGCTGCGCGTGGGAGGCTGCTCGGTACGTTGAATGTAGGCCGGTTTCCGGAGCGGGCGTTCACGCAGGACGATGTGGACTTTCTACTTCAAGTAGCCGGCCAGGTGGCGCTGGCCGCGGACAACGCCCTGGACTACTATCAGGTCGCTGAATCTAGACAGCGACTGGCGGAAGAACGCGTCTATCTGAACGAGGAAATCCGGAGCGAGCAAAACTTCGAGGAAATCATCGGTTCTAGCGCGGCACTGAAGAACGTTCTGAAACAAGTGGCCATCGTAGCGCCCACGTATTCCACCGTATTGATTCTGGGTGAGACCGGCGTGGGAAAAGAGCTCGTCGCGCGAGCCATCCACAATTTGAGCGGGCGCCGTGACCACACTTTCGTGAAAGTGAATTGCGCGGCGATTCCACTCGGGCTGCTCGAGAGCGAATTATTTGGCCACGAGAAAGGCGCGTTTACAGGGGCCATTGCGCGCAAGACCGGGCGATTCGAACTGGCACATCAGGGTACTTTATTCCTGGACGAAGTGGGCGACATCCCATCTGAATTGCAGCCCAAGCTGTTACGAGTTTTGCAGGAGCAGGAGTTCGAGCGCTTGGGCAGTACGCACACCATCAAAGTGAATGTCCGGATGGTGGCGGCTACCAGCCGCAATCTGCCGGCTATGGTGGAGCAGCGCGAGTTCCGCGAAGACCTGTACTACCGCCTGAACATTTTTCCGCTGATGGTACCGCCGTTGCGGGACCGCAGCGACGACATTCCGTTGCTGGTGCAATACTTCGTGGCGCGATTCGGAGAGCGCCTGGGGCGCAAAATCAGCCGGGTGGACAAGCAGACGATGGAACTGCTGCAGGCTTATCGCTGGCCCGGAAATATCCGGGAGCTGCAGAATGTGATCGAGCGCAGCGTAATTTTGGCTGAGGGCGGTACGTTACGCATCGACGCCAACATGCTGGGAGCTGCAGCGCCGAGCAAAACCGCTTCCGATGGACATGTTCTTCGGCAGAACGAGAAGGAATTGATCGAAGCGGCCCTTGCCGAAACTAAGGGCCGGGTAGCCGGACCCCGGGGCGCCGCCGCGCGGCTGCACATTCCGGCCTCTACGCTTGAGTCCAAAGTCCGGGCGCTGAAAATCGATAAGTATAAGTTCCGTTCAACTGGCAGCAATTGATTCGCCGGCGGCCGTGCCTCATTTCAGAGGCTCGGCTCATCCAATCTGGCGCGCGTGCACGATGAATCTTTCTGGCGCGCTTCCCACATAAAAGAATGGGTAGCAAGTCACTAGTGTCAGATCGCGCCCGGGAGACCGCGCCAACACGCTAACATCGGAAGGCCGTACGATCTTGGCTTCCGTCACGGTATATCGCGATGTGCCTGCCGGAGTCTTCAGGTCAATGACGTCGTTCGCGCGTATGCCGCGCAGCGGGCGGAAATAGGTGTCGCGATGCGCGGCGATTCCTATGTTGCCGCTGTGGGGCAGAAGCGCTGTCTCCGGAATATGTCCTGCTCCCTGCCTCAGGATTCCGGTGTCATCGCCTTCGAACACCATCACGGACAGTTGCAGGCGCGGAATCTCAAGCTCGCCGATCACATCGCCGCGGCGCGCTGTCGGCACCAGCGCGCGGCTAGGGGCGGCTGTCTTCCTGATCAGCCATTCTTTCGCGCGCTTCTGCGCGACCGCCCCCTGATAGTGCGTCCACGAGTAGTACGCTAAGACGACAGCGCCCCCAACGATGAGGGCGCTGCCGAGCCAGTTTAACCATCCCCGATTTCGCATGGAAATCTCGCTTTACGCCAGAGATTTGCGTCGCGAGACGAACACGGTTAGCATCCCGCCGCCTAACATCATGAAGAGGCCAGTCATCAGTTCCAGGCCGGAATAGCCACCGGTCTCTGGGAGAACCCGTGCGGCGCCGCTCCTGGCATCAGTGTCTTGTGGGGGCGGCGGGACAGAGGCGTCGTTCTGCGCGACCATTACTTCCTCCTCTACCGCAGCCTCTTCCGAGGCCTGCTCATCTTTCTGAGCCTGGGGTGGCGGTGGCAGAATCGGAGCAGTCGCCGTGGTTACAGGGGCCAGAGACGGCATCGTGTTCGCACCTGCCTCGGGATTCTGCTGTTTGGGATAAACAAACTCCCAACCTGTGTTGTCACCAGGGTAAAACCAGCTCTGAATCGCTTCCGGTCTGCCGGAGTGCCGCTCTTCAAAATGGAGGGCCGGTTGCTCCGGGGTATTCGAAGTGTAATCTGAAACCGCCATTACGGTTGCGACCAGGCTTTCGTTCCCAGCCGAATCTTCTGAGAAAACCTGCACGATATTGCGATCGGCCGGGTTGTCTGCCAGCTCGAACACATACTTACCAGGCATAAGCACCCTGCCTGGAATCTCCACCGGTGCGCTGAACTGGAATTCTGTTTTCTTGTTCCACTCATCCGCCACTACCGGCTTCGTCACAAAAAAGCTCAGCGCCACTAAGCCGCCTAGGAATGTTGCATTCCATTTGTTATTCATATTCGTTTTCTCCTTCATCTCTCAATCGAGTGCCGGGACATCTTCTCCGGCACCCAGCCCTGCGGGTCAATGAGAGATAGGGCAGTTAGGTGTCCACACGGTTAACCTTGATTTCAAATGGGTTTACAACCCGTGGGCCGCAATTGATTCGTGAGATCTCACGAATTCGTGAGCACGAAACCGGTTCCCACGTCAGTTATCGGCCGCGTTCCTCGCTGATTCAAGCAGATAGAGGTCGCCAGAATCGGCCTGCAGCTTGCATTTGTAACCGCGAGGAAAGTCCGAATGTGGATCGTAAGAGTCGCTCTCAACCGTCCTTATACCTTTGTGGTGGTGGCACTGCTCATCCTGCTGGTCAGCCCGTTGGTTATTCTTCGAACCCCTACCGACATCTTTCCGAACATCGGAATACCGGTGGTGAGCGTGATCTGGAATTACGACGGATTCGCTCCCGAAGAGATGGCGGATCGCATCGTCACGATCAATGAGCGCAGCATCACAACGACGGTGAACGATATCGAGCATATGGAGTCTCAGTCCTACAACGGGATCGGCGTCATCAAATTGTTCTTCCGGCCGTCTGTCAACATTGCAACCGCTTTGGCGCAAGTTACGGCCATTTGCCAGACCCAACTTCGCCAGCTTCCGCCGGGGACCACGCCGCCGCTAATCCTTACCTATAGCGCGTCGACCGTGCCCGTGTTGCAGGTCGGACTGAGCAGCGCGCGGCTGAGCGAGCAGCAGTTGTTCGATCTGGGCGCCAACGTAATTCGGACCCAGTTAGCAACCGTGCAAGGCGCGGCGGTTCCCTGGCCATATGGCGGCAAACAGCGCCTGGTTTCGATCGACATTGATTCGGCTGCCATGCAGGCCAAGGGTCTATCGCCGCTCGATGTAGTCAATGCCGTTAGTGCACAAAACCTGATCCTGCCGTCCGGTACAGCCAAACTAGGGCCACTCGAATACCAGGTGGAAATGAACGGAAGCACGCAGACGATCAACGAGCTGAACAATCTGCCTGTTAAGACTGTGAACGGTGCGACAATCTACATCCGCGATGTCGCACATGTTCGCGACGGTTTCTCGCCGCAAACCAATATCGTGCGGCAGGACGGACGCCGCAGTGCGTTGCTCAGCGTCTATAAGACAGGCTCCGCGTCTACGCTCGCGATCGTGCACGACGTACGGACTGCGTTGTCGACGATGGCGGCGGGATTGCCGCCGGAGTTGAAAATAGCGCCACTGTTCGACCAATCCATCTTCGTCCGTGCAGCCGTCCAAGGCGTCATCCGCGAAGCCCTCACAGCGGCTTGCCTCACGGCGGCGATGATCCTGCTTTTCCTTGGCAACTGGCGCAGCACGTTGATCATCGCCATCTCGATTCCACTAGCCATCCTCGTTTCGGTGATTTGTTTGAGCGCGCTGGGCGAGACCATGAACCTTATGACTTTAGGAGGGCTGGCGCTGGCGGTAGGAATCTTGGTGGATGACGCAACCGTCGAGATCGAGAATATCGAGCGTAATCGGCTGCTCGGAAAAGAATTGCGGGAAGCCATACTGCACGGTGCGCAAGAGATCGCGGTACCGGCGTTTGTGTCCACGCTCTGCATCTGCATCGTTTTCGTTCCCATGTTCTTCCTCAGCGGGGTGACGCGTTTCCTGTTCGTACCGCTGGCTGAAGCCGTGATCTTCGCCATGCTGGCTTCCTACCTGCTCTCGCGAACGCTGGTGCCGACCATGGTGATGTTTCTTCTGCGGAATCACAACGTGCACGAGACTGGGGCGTTTGCGCGCTTCCATCAGCGATTTGAGAATGCCTTCGATCGGCTGCGCGAGAGCTATCGGAACGCTCTGGAGGCTTGCATGCGACACGGGCGCTGGTTCGTCGCCGTGTTCCTGGCGCTGTGTCTCGCATCGCTCGGTTTCGTCTTCGTGCTGGGCCAGGACCTGTTTCCGCAGGTGGATGCCGGATTGATGCGCCTTCACGTGCGCGCACGAACCGGCCTGCGCATTGAAGAGACCGCGCGCCTTACTGACCAGGTCGAGAACACCATTCGCACCCAGATCCCGGCCCGCGAACTTGATACCGTGCTCGACAACATCGGCCTACCCTATAGCGGCATTAATCTTTCCTACAGTAATGCGGGGACGATCGGCACACCCGACGCGGAGATCCTGGTCTCGCTCAAGGACGGTCACCGGCCAACCGCCGAGTACGTGAAACTGCTGCGGGAGGAGTTGCCCCAGCGATTCCCGGCTACTCAATTCTTTTTTCAGCCGGCCGACATCGTCACGCAGATTCTTAACTTCGGTGTGCCCGCGCCGATCGACGTTCAGATCGCCGGCAGCAACCAACTGGGCAATTACGCCCTGGCGCAGCAGTTGGCCAACCGGATTCGTATCATCCCCGGAGCCGTGGATGTGCATGTGCAGCAGGCCTACGACGCGCCCACGCTGCACCTCGACGTAGATCGGACTTTTGCGCAATCGGTGGGACTGAGCCAACGCGATGTGGCACAGAACCTTTTGGTTTCCCTGAGTTCCAGCTTTCAGACGGCGCCCACGTTCTGGCTCAATCCGCAGAACGGAATCAGCTACAACGTCGCCGTACAGACGCCGCAGTACCAGGTGGATTCGGTGAAGGCACTGCTCGACACACCGGTTCGCACTCCAGCTTCACCCGACCCGCAGATTCTGGGAAATCTGGCGACGCTTCGCCATGCGAGCCAGCCCGCCGTTATTTCTCACTACAACGTGCAGCCGCTGGTGGACGTGTACGCCGCTGTGCAGGGCCGGGATCTTGGCGGCGTGGCACGCGATGTCCGCAGCGTGACCTCGCAGCTCCGAAAACAGCTTCCACAGGGCAGCCATCTGACTATCACCGGGCAGGTATCCACGATGGCGCAGTCGTTCCTTGGACTGGGAGCCGGCGTGGCCATGGCCATCGTGCTTGCCTACCTCTTGATCGTGGTGAATTTCCAATCGTGGCTGGACCCGTTCATCATCATTACTGCGTTGCCCGGTGCCTTGGCCGGAATCATCTGGGCCTTGCTGCTGACTCACACGACTTTGAATGTACCCTCCCTGACAGGCGCCATCATGTGCGTGGGAGTGGCGACCGCAAACAGCATCCTGATGGTTTCCTTCGCTCGCGAACGAATGGAAGAAGGGATGCCCGCGCGGGAGGCGGCACTGGCGGCCGGTCATACCCGGATGCGGCCTGTTTTGATGACCGCACTCGCGATGATCATCGGTATGGCCCCGATGGCCTTGGGCCTCGGCGAAGGTGGAGAACAGAACGCGCCGCTGGGCCGTGCGGTAATCGGCGGGCTGCTTTTCGCCACCGTTGCCACCCTATTCTTCGTCCCGACGGTCTTCGGTTTGATTCACGGAGCCAGAGAACGGGAATCTTCCCAGAACTGAGAGCAATTATGTCTACCCTACAGATGCCAGTACTTGAACAACAACCCGAAATGGCCAAGAGCCAGCCCCCCGCGACCAGACGTTGGATCGTGGTGGCACTAGTAGTCGTCGTGGGCCTATTCGCCGCCGGTGCGTTCAGTATTAAAGCTCGGGCCAAAGAGCAGGTGGCACTGTCGGCGGAAACCGCGCGCCTGGCCGTAACCACCATTTCAGCCGCCTACCCTCGGCCCGAGCCCCGGTCGAATGAGCTGGAATTGCCGGGTAGTGTGCAGGCGTACACCGAATCGCCCATCTACGCGCGGACCAATGGATATTTGTTGCACTGGTACAAAGACATCGGCGCAACAGTCGAAAAGGGAGAGTTACTGGCCGATCTGGACACGCCCGAAGTGGACCAGGAACTCTCCCAGGCGCAGGCTGCACGCCAGCAGATGGCTGCGGCGCTAGAACTGGCGCGCACCAGTGCCGACCGCTGGCGCGATCTTCGCCGCACGGATTCGGTCTCGCAACAGGAGTTGGACCAGAAGACCAGCGACTACACACAAGCGCAGGCTAACCTCGCGGCCGCGGACGCGAACGTTCGCCGGTTAGAACAGTTGGAATCCTTCAAGCACGTTTACGCTCCCTTCTCGGGCGTGCTCACGCGTCGCAACGTGGACATCGGCGCGCTGGTGAATGCCGGCAACGGTGGATCGGGCAAAGAGCTGTTCAACCTTGCGCTGATCGATCCGTTGCGCGTCTATGTCAGCATCCCGGAAGCCGATGCCCCGGCGATACGCACAGGCATGCGTGCCTGGATCGCGCTAGCGGAGTTTCCGGCGGCACGCTTCACGGGGACCGTGGTGCGGACCGCTAATGCCATCGACCAGAACACGCGTACGCTGCTCACTGAGGTGGATGTACCCAACAAGAATGGACGCCTCTTGCCGGGCGCGTACGCTCAAGTCCACTTTGACGTGCCCGTGAATGGGAGCCGCCTGACGATTCCATCGAGCGCCATGCTGTTCCGATCTGAAGGACCGTCTGTTGCAATCGTAGGACCCGGCGATCGGGTGGAACTGCGCCCGATCATGATAGGGCGGGATTTCGGGACGAGCCTGGAAATCCTGCAAGGCGTCCGCGCGAACGATCGCGTGGTCCAAAATCCCCCCGACTCGCTGGAGAACGGGCAGATCGTGCGCGTCGTCGCGGATCGGTCGGAACGGAAACCCTTATGAGATATGCGCATTTCGCGGCGTTAGCAGGGCTGGCGATTCTGATGGCCGCGTGTCGTCCTGTTGGACCGAATTATCACACGCCTCCGGCGCCGCAAGCGGCGGCATGGCAAACCGAGGGGCCGTGGCGGCAGGGTGAGCCGAAAGATCAGATTCCAAAAGGCGCGTGGTGGGAGATCTTCCATGATGCGGAACTGGACGGCCTTGAAACCAAGGTGCTGGCGGCGAATCAGGACCTGGTCTCGGCGAGTGCGCGATTGCAACAGGCGCGGGCGCTGGCGTCGGTCGCCATCAGCAATTTCTACCCGCAGGCCGGAGTCTCACCCTCGTTCCAGAGATATCGTCTCTCGGGGAACCGCCCGTCTCTGGGCGGCGCAGTCGATGGGCCCATTACACAAAGCGCATGGAATTTGCCGTTCGTGCTCAGTTATGAACCTGATCTTTTCGGGCGAACGAGGCGTAGCGTCGAGGCCGCCAATGCGTCGTACCAGGCTGCCGATGCGGACTTCGAGAACGTAAAACTGGTGCTGACCGCGGAGACCGCCGCCGACTTCTTCACGCTTTGCGAGGTAGATGCGGAGATCCACATTCTGGATGACACGGTCGCGTCACTTGAGAGAGCGGCCGCGCTGATCCAGAACCGTCATGATGGTGGACTCGCCTCCGGTCTGGATATTGCGCAGGAGCAGGCGTTGTTGGAGGCCACCCGCACGCAAGCCGCCTTGGAGCGGCAACTGCGCGCGAACTACGAGCACGCGCTGGCGGTATTGTGTGGGGAGCCAGCCCCGGACTTCCGGGTGGCGGCTGGCTCACTGCAACGGTATCTTCCGCCAATCCCGACCGGCGTGCCATCGGACGTGCTAGAGCGCCGTCCGGACATTGCACGGCAAGAGCGAATGATGGCCGCGGCAAATGCGCAGATTGGCGTTGCCAGATCGGCCTACTATCCGAGCTTGCAACTGGCGGCCACCGCCGGGCTGGAGAGCACAGGGATTGGGAGCCTGTTCTCGTTGCCGGGCTCCCTGTGGGCGGTTGGCGCGACCCTGGCACAGCCGCTGTTCTCCGGCGGCAGGATCCGCGCGGGCGTGGATTTCGCGAACGCAGGATACCAGGACTCGGTGGCCCAATATCGCCAGACCGTGCTAGTGGCGTTTCAGCAAGTCGAGGATGCTCTCGCCGGGCTGGAAGTGTTTGCCACCGCGGCCAAGTCGCAGGATACCGCCGTTGCGGATTCCCAGCGCGCCCTGAATATCGCGCTGAATCGCTATACCGGTGGGCTAGTTACGTATCTTGATGTTGTCACCGCGCAGCAGAGCTTGCTCTCGAATCAACGAGAGGCTGCGCAGATTCAAGGCGGCCAATTGGTAGCTTCGGTAATGCTCGTGAAGGCACTCGGCGGAGGATGGGACGCCCACAGCCTCGCCAGCCTACCTCTCAAGCCCCGCATTAAGACGATCCTCCAACCGTAGCAAGGTTCCCGGCGATTTCGAAACCGACGCTAACGATAGGCGAGGCGTGCCTCGCCCCTACGATAGCGGCGATGGAGGGGCCGGGCATGACCAGCGCAACACTCACAAGATTGCGGGACGCCTTACTAAACTCGCGGCATCTCGTGAATTCGTGAATGAACTCGCGGGCCGATCTCACAATGATCCCCACAAATTACTCTCTTGAAAGCATCTCCACATGGCCCGCGAACTGCAGTTTCACAGGCATGATATACAGACCTCTTGGACAATCTGGAATTACGGCTTCCGTCGTGGCGCATGGCACATGGGCCCTCGGCGGATGGATGTGGGGCGGCACGGATGTGCGGAAGTCGGTCCGCTCCATTCAAGCTTCGCTCGATGCCGGCGTCAACTTCATCGATACGGCACCGGCGTATGGACTCGGTCTTTCCGAGCGCATTGTGGGCGAAGCAATTCGTGGGCGCCGCCACAAGGTGATCATCGCCACCAAGTGCGGCTTAGTTTGGCACACAGCAAAAGGAACTCTCTTCGTCACTCAAGATGGTACGCGCATTCACCGTTACCTCGGCCCGGAATCTATCCGGTACGAAGTAGAACATAGCTTGCGGCGTCTTGAGACCGACTACATTGATCTATACCAGACCCACTGGCAGGATCCCACCACACCCATCGAGGAGACCATGAGCGCCCTGCTCGATTTGAAAAAGCAGGGCAAGATTCGCGCCATCGGCGTCTCCAATTGCACAGTCGATCAGGTGAGGCGATATCGATCGGTGGGTCCGGTCGATGCCGCGCAGGAACAGTACAGTTTGCTGCGGCGCGAATTGGAACGCGAGTATCTGCCGTATTGCGTGCGCGAGCACATGGCGGTGCTGGCGTACTCGCCACTGGCCAACGGGCTATTGACCGGCAAGGTCGATCCGGAGCGCGTCTTTCCGGATGGCGACTTGCGCCGCGATAGTCCGATGTTTACCCGCGAGTCGCGCCTCCGCGTGAGGGAAATGTTCGACCACCTCCGGCCGGTGGCCAAGAAGTACAGCTTCACGGAAGGGCAGTTGGCCATCGCCTGGACTCTTGCGCAACCTGGCATCACGCACGCGTTGGTAGGCGCGCGAGACGAGGCCCAGGCGGCTGAGAACGCGGCTGCGGGTGGCATCCCGCTGGCGGCCGCTTATGTCAAGCAAATCACAGAAGCGGCGCAAACTGGTGTGCTGGTGGGGGCTGCCTAGACGGATAGAACGCGACCGTTGGTGCAGCGGGTCCAGCGGAGGGGGTCAGGGTTTAGCCTTCTGGCCTGTTTCCGCTGTCAAGCCGGTGGACAGCACTTTCGAGTGCATTTCGCTCTGATTCTGGCGGGCATGGCGATGCACTGAACGGGCGTACTGATCCCTGTTCTGTTTGGACGTTTCCCGTAGCCCCGGTAGTTGTTTTCGCTGAGCCCTGAGTGAGGCAATTGTCTTTCGCGCGGTTGACCAAAATCACGCTGTTACGCGTGGTTTGGCTCAAACACGTTCATTCCTTCCCAAACGTCCCTCCTCTGGCATCTTCCTCCGCTGGTCCAGCGCTCGCGCTCCAAGCTTGTAGGGGGCGTGCCCAGTACTGGAACCTATGGGACTACACTTCTTAGGTATCTTCACTCTGCAGTAACTGAGGAGTGGTATAGTTGAAACTAATCGGTTTAACTCATTTTTTTTCAACTAGATACGCAAATCTTAGCTGCAACGAAGAAGGATGCGGCGCTCATCGGTGCAGCGAGCGGACTGCGAGCCTGGGTAGCGTATTGGATTGCGGAATCCTTCCTTACAAGCGTGCTGCTGTGGCTATTGACCCCAGCGTACGACTATCGCGGACCCCACCCCCTGTTCCTGCTGCTGGTGTTGGGGGTATATCCGTTGATCGGCAGCGTACTCGGTTGCGTAACGATGCTGGCACTTCAGACAGTGCTTCCCAGGCTTCTCTCGCGGATCGGTCCATCCGATAGAGGTGGAGCAGCGTCTTTCAGGCTCAAACTCTGCCGGGAGGCAAAGTAACTCGTATTGACCCTTCAATAGCAGGTCGCCGGTAAGGTCTGCCTCGTGCAATCGTTGCTGAACGACTACTTTGTGGCCGGTAGGCGAAGCCGTAGCGCCGCGGCTCGTCGATCACGTAAACTATTCGGCAGAGATTGACCATCCAGACGCCGAACCTGCCGACGAGGATGGCGACCGTGTCCTTGGCTGCGACCCGCGTCGCGGGCCGATAAAGTCGTACCCAATCGATATCGAACATCCGCCATTGCTGCGCCGCTTCCTTCGCCTTATAAAACACCCGCGATCCCTCACCCAGCAGGAACCGGTCGCGCTGCACGTCGTATTCCGCTGGCAGTAGCGTCCGGGAGGCTCCCGTATTGCCGTACGAGAATGGGGAACTTTTTTGGTCTGCCAAGATCCGACGGATTCGATCGTCAGCGGGAGATCCTAAAAGAAACATCTTGAGGACGTCACGACAGATTCCTGAAACACCCCCGAAACCGCTCACCCCGCGGCACGAAGCGCGGGATAGCCCTTCGAGCTCGCCGAGTAGCTCAGCTTGGCGAAGGAGCGCAGAAACGCAGGTTTGCTCATTCAACTAGATGATTTTGCAGAGCGTAATGCATCAGTTCCGCTGCGGTCGCCATACTCATCTTTTCCAACACTCGGGCACGATACGTACTGATCGTAGTGATACTCAGATGCAGTTCCTCAGCGATCTGACCGACGGTCTTTCCCGAAGCGATCATGCGGAGAACTTCGAATTCACGCTCGGACAACATCTCGTGAATTGGCCGCTCCGTGTCTGCGCTCAAGTCTAGGGCGAGTTTTTCTGCCAGCGCCGAGCTGACATACCGACCGCCTGTTCGCACTTTGCGGATGGCCTTGATCAATTCTTCAGGTGCGGTGTCCTTGTTCATATAGCCGGCGGCCCCGGCCTTGAGAATGCGCTTACCGTATTGGTCTTCTGGGTGCATGCTCAAAACCAATACAGGGAGTTTGGGGCGCAGTGTCTTAAGATCTCTGAGAACATCGAGGCCGCTTCGCCCGGGCATTGTGACATCCAGGATAAGCACGTCCCACTCTTGGTTTTGGATCTGGGTTAGCACTTGTTGCGCGTTCTCAGCTTCGCCACAAGATGCGTCCTCCAACTCGCGCATCAGGATCTCTTTCAATCCGCGGCGCAGCAGGGCATGATCATCAGCGATGAGAATCCGAGTCATCATCCAACCGCTTCTAACTGCGTCGCACTGCGGGAACCCGGACTCTCACTTTTGTACCCTTCCCGGGAGCGCCGCTAATGGCGAGTTCACCTCCCAGCAACAGCGCGCGCTCCCGCATGCCCAGGATGCCAAGGGACCGGACTTCTGCCAGTTTTTCCGCAGAAATCCCTTTGCCGTTATCGTGGACCTCCAGGGATAGGTCGTCCCTGGTCCTCGAGAGCGTTACATCGACCTCGGTCGCGTCAGCGTGCCGTGCGACGTTAGTCAAGGTTTCCTGAAATATACGAAACAGCGCCGTGGCGCTGTCCTGGTCCAGCGTGATATCCGAGCCAGGTAGGCTCATGCGACACTTGATTCCCGTGCGGGCTTGGAACTCCTCTGCGGCCCATTCCACAGCCGCGCCAAGTCCGAGGTCATCTAGGATCCCAGGTCGTAGTTCCGTTGCGATCCGGCGCACTGCCTGGATGGTTTCATCCACTAGTTTCAGGCTACGCTCGATTCTCACGGATGGTTCTCTCTGCTCGGCCGGCAGCTCACGGGCCAAAGCGGCCAAATCCATCTTAATCGCCGTCATCGCCTGGCCCAGTTCGTCATGGATTTCTCGCGCCACCCTGGCCCTCTCTTCTTCCCGCACACTCTGCAGGCGGGCCGCCAACGCACGCATTTGCCCGAACGCATGTTGCGGCTTTGCTCCCGCCTCCTGGCGTGCCGTTACATCCATGACCAAGCCATATCGTTCGACGACCTGTCCAGCCTCATTTGTTACTGGATAAACTGCGTCGTGAATGTGCTTGATCGAACCATCGGGATGGGTAATCCGGTAGTCCACCGCATAGCCGCTTGGCTTCGTTGGCGCATCCTTAATTCCCTGCTCGATCCGTCGCCGATCGTCAGCATGGATTCTCGACAAGAACGTCTCGGCCAAAGAGGCTCTCGTGGTAAGCGGGTCGAACCCAAAGATCCGAAAAGTCTCCTGCGACCAAAAGAACTCTCCAGAGGACACGTTCCAGGCCCAGCTGCCGGTGCGGCTCAGCCTCTGTCCCACAGGGCGGCAGTCCCCGTCACTTTCCAGTATTTTCCGCTCTAAGCCCTTGCGCTCACTCATATCATTGTCCATCGTGTAAGTATCCTTGAGGCGACGACCGGCTCCGACTATTCGCGAACAAGCAGACAGCTTGATACCAGTATGACGGAGTTCAGTTTTTCCCATCCGGTTCACGTCTCATGTCCATTTTCGTGGCAATGCTCGGTGTTGGTGATGTCGTCACTGTGGCTTGTCCATACGTGGTCCTTGAATGTCGCCAAGAGTCTGATCATCATTTCTTTTGGCGCTAAATCCTCACATAGTGGAAATGTACTGCCGCAGACCGAGCATCGGTAAGCAGTCTGGCCCTGGTCCGAAACTCCGATGATCAGGCGGGGCTGTTTCATCCTACTCCCATCCTGTTTCCAGAGGAACACAGACCACCATCGGTGAGAATACGATTCGTATGTAGAACGACCGAAGCAGCGTGTGTCGTGAATTCCACTACAACTCTTCTACGAATTCGCGTGCCCGGCGAGCGCATCTTGCGGCTAGAGTCGCCGCAGGCGCGGAGGCCGGAGTAGGCACCCGGCCTCCGGACACCACCGGCGTGCGGTCAGGCTGTGACGATCAAATCAATTAGCGCGATTGAGGACGTCCCGCTAGCGCCAATCGTTGCCAGGATCAGGCGGGTTATCTGTCAATTTCCAGCTCTTCGCTCACGAGACGGCGGACAATGCCGGCAACATGCTCGGCCGTTTCCTTTCCCGTGACTTCTTCCCAGAGTGCCTTGCGGATCGGCACGCGGATCTCGAGATCCAGGCTGTACGCGCTTTTATCGAAGTCGTAATCTTTCTCGAGCCGCTGGATGTACCTATATATCTCTCGCAGCCCATCATCGATCAGGCGTTCCTTGTGTTGGCGAAGCTCATGAGCCTTTTTCACGCGGGCCACGATGCTGTCACGGGCTTGCTCGAGCTGCGCGCGCGGCGTGCCTTGAGGCATAGCGTCCATGGCTTGCTGGAGCTCTGCTCGCGCCGCCCGTTTCAACTCGTCAGAGATTCCCCAAAGGAGAGAGTAGTCCAGATCTGATAGGACGGCCGCGCGCATTTCATCGTCTCGGCGGGTAGTAATTCTCACCCTAATCGATGCCAAAGCAGCCTCGCGGGCCTGTTCGAACTGTCGGTCTGAGGCGCCGATTGGCAACGCTTCGAGAGCTTCGCGCACCGCGTCTTTGGCGTCGTCCCGCTCCTCGGACGTCGGACTATCGAGACCCCATGATGCGCGGTCCGTCATTGTGCGGATTTTCTTCCTGTGTTGGCACTCCTTAACGATCGACTGCACGGCTGCGTCCCCGGCTCTTTCCATCTCCGATCGGCTGGCGCCCTGGCGCAGACTCTCGATCGCGCGGCCGGCGGCCTCCTGGGCACGTCCTTTCCACTCCGGCTCCTCCATCATTGAGCAATCGATCTCTGCCCGAAACAGGACCATGTCGATCGCTTCGCTTTTTTCCTTGTTCCGGGTCCAAGGTTGCAGCGCGCGCTCAATGGCGGCATCCACAAGGCGTTCTACTACCTGGTTATCGCGGGATGGGTCGAGCGCTTCGAGCACCCGCTCCACTTCGTTAACGATGTCGATTTCTACGCTTTCAGGCGCATCAAAAGGCCGCTCACGCTCGGCGTAGTAGATCCACTCGTCGCGCCATTCCTGACGCCTCTGAGCGGCTTGCTGAGCCGCAACCTGCCGCTGTTGCTCCTCCCGCTCCCGGTGTTCCAGTTGCTGGCGGGCGGACTCCTCATCGGCTTCGCGCCGGCGCCGCTCCCGGAAGTAGTCACCTACCTGAGTGGCCTCCTGCTTCAATTTGAGCTTTTCAAGCTTGTTGCGGCGCACCTTGAGCTCGGCATCGCTGATGACCACTTCCTCTACGGCAGAGGCCGCGGCGTCAGTGGGCGGCGCCAGAAGCTCCGTGCGGCCATTCTGGATGGACGGCCTCGCCTTGGGTTGTGGTTCGGCCGTGACCGGTATCGGCGGCACACCGTCTTTCTTCAAGCGGTTCACTTCCTGGACGGGCACTCGCCACTGGCCGGCGGGCGTTTTTTCGGCTTCAATCAGGTTTGCTTCGCAGATTTTCCGCATGTGGTGCGGCGAGATTCCTAGCTCGGCGGCTGCTTGCGTGGTACGCCAGTACACTTCAGTCATGTGCTATTTTCTCCTGAATTCGTGAAATCGACGAACAATCGACGATCTATTGACGAATGAACGATCCGTCGACGAATTATTAACGAACGGTGCACGATCCGTTGATGGTTGGTTCACAAATCTAGACGAATTTGAGGCCATACACTGGTTCAAGGTGGCTATTTCAACCTGGCTGTCAGGGCCAGAGTGACCAAGCCTGAGACGGCAATCACCAGCAGGTTCAGAAGAGGGTTAGTAGCCGGTGGCGACGTTGCTGGCGGCCAGTAATCCACGGCGCAAAAGATCATCTCACCGTCCGGTCCGATCGCGGCGGCCATCTCAATGGGAGCGTCGCGCATACCTCGATCGGCTTCTTTGCCGCCGCCACATGACGCGCACGATCGGGCGCCTGCCGGTGGGGGCGGTTCGAGTCTTGCGAAGCAGTTTTCTTGAGCTCTTTGTCGGTGAACAATTCGCGGCGGGTTTTCGAAACCGCGCTTGCGCCCGGCACTCGCGCGTCCCGCCCGCTATTCCCCCGGTTCGTCTTCCTCGTCGTCGAGCCCGTCCTCGTCATCATCGTCCTCGTCGTAGCCAACGAGATCGGAGATGGAGTCGAGTCGGTCGTTGAGGTCGGCGTTCTCGTCCTCGAGGTCTTTGATACGGTCCAGCAGATCCTGTTTACTCGGCATTTCTGCGTTTCTCCTCTTCGCGGGATTGGTGATTTTGACGTGTCGCCGATCCGCGTAATCGTCCACAGACTCATCCCCGATCTCATCAGCCCGTTCGTCGTCGCCCAGAACGTTTCTTACGAAACGCTCGGCTCTTTCCTTGCGTCCGGACACCTGTTCGCGGGTGAGCTGCTTCACGGCTCCATGGTCTACCGGATCCGGACTGCTGGAGGGTATACGAATTCGCGGTCCGAATTAGTTACCGGACCGAATTCGTGATCGAATTTGTTTCCGTTTGAGATTGGCTTTGGCGGCATGCCTCAGGTTGTCGGACTGATGGCGGC
>DATGIL010000042.1:0-186185 GCA_035295745.1 Bryobacteraceae bacterium
ATCGGCGTCGAACGGCGCCCATTCGGACAGGTGGGCCGGATCGGTCAGCGCCTGCCAGACTTTTTCCGGCGAGTGGCGCAGTTCTCTGACGAGAATGAGCGTCCACTTTTCTCCTTCCTTCTGCACGTTCGCGCCGCTGGCGGGGCCCGGTGTGTACTGATGGCGATCGGTCATCTTCTCATTGTCCTTTCGTTGGTGAGGTTGATCCATGTGCTCGAAATGGCGTTCGGCCAGACAGGCATCCACCTCTAAAAGGCGGCGCACCCTCAATTCGCGACCCTGCGTACGATGCGCCAGAGCTTGTCCTCGGTCGCGTCGTCCAGCGCGGTGAAGTAGCAAGCCGATTCAATGAGCTGGTGCGGTCGCGCCCTCCTCACGGGTGAGGTTCGCCTCCTGGGCGAAGCCGAACGTCATGTATCGCTTGCCCGCGGCGGAAGAGGTAGACGGTATTGCCGTCCTTCGCGTATCCCGGCAGGCCATACCACACGGTCGGCTGGAACACCAGGTCGGTGCGCAAGATAAGCGAGTGGAGGCGCTGGCCCATGGCATTGAAGGGCCGGGACATTGCGGCGATCTTTGCGAGCACCGCGGCCTCGCCCCCGGTCTTGTCGGCACGCGGGCCGTGGCGCGCGGCCTTTTTCACAGCAGGGTGGACCTTTCGTGGCTGGGCCCCGCTGGCGGGCCCCGGTGGAGAGTGCTCGTGATCGGTCATCTATCTTCTCCTTACATCAGACTGGATGGTGTCCGCCCAGCCTGATTGCCCGAACGGTGCATCGACCGGGCCCCGCGCTGGACCTGCTGCAGGCCGATCTCGACGGCTGCTGGCAGACCCCACCTGGAACGTCTGCACCCTTCGCTCCGACCAAGTCATAGTTGCTAGAGGCGATCCTGCTGAATCTCCAACCTACCAGCGCATTAGCTGCGTGACCTGAATGAGATTGCCGCACGTGTCGTTCAGCATGGCGATCTTGGAGGCTGTCACGTCCGTTGGCGGCATGGTGAACTCGGCGCCAAGCGCTTTCATCCGCTCGTAATCGGCCTGCACGTCGTCACTGAAGAACATGGCCGCGGGCTGGCCTTGCTGGAACATGGCCTGCTGGAAGGCTTTGGCGGCCGGGTTGTTGTTGAGCGCCAGTTGCAACTCCGTGCCGTCCGGGGCCTCTGGTGAGGCTACCGTAAGCCAGCGAAACGGCCCCTGGCTGAAGTCGGCCTTCTTCACGAAGCCCAACACTTCGGTATAGAAGCGCAGGGCCTTCTCCTGGTCGTCGACATACACGTTAGTCAGTTTGATTTTCATCGGTTCCCTCGCATTGTCATATTCGCGGGCGCTGCCGCGTCACTACGTCTTCCCTTTCGTTATTGTTGATTGATCCAACTGGTTGATGTGGCGAGCGTCTTCGGTACAGCCGGCGCAATAGTCGGCGGCGCGCGGTCAGGCGTTCGCAGGCGTAGCGTGCAGACGGCGCCAGAAGAAGTACGAAAGCCCCCAAAGCACGCCGGTGGCCACAGCCCAGACCCACGCCTCCGGGCCATCGCCCACCGCGAGATGGGCGATGAGCGCCGAGGCGAGGTTGATGGCGAAGCCGGCGTAAACCCACTCCTTGAGCCGCGCCGGCACCGGCGCAAGCATCAGGACCACGCCGAGGAACTTGGCCCACGAGAGCTCTACCCGGAAGTAGCCGGGAAAGCCGAGATGAGTAAACGCCTCTGCCACCTGGGGATTACGCAGTTGCTGGTAGGCGGTGAAGCTCATCTGCAGGCAGAAGAGCGCAGTGACGATCCAATAGGCGATGGGCTTGGACTTGGACTTGATCGCGGACCTGGCGGCGACGGGCGCTGGCCTCTGCAGGGTCGATTCCACGGTCATCTTCTTCTCCTTGTTTTTTTCGTTATGGTTGATTGATCCATGCGGTCGAGGTGGCGTTCGAGAGCGTCGACATGAGCGGACCAAAACCGGCGGAACGGAGCTAGCCAGGCATCCACCTCCTGAAGCGGTTCGGGTTTCAGCCGGTAGAGACGGCGCTGCGCGTCCACCGTGGATTCTACGAAGCCGGCGTCTCGTAGCACTCGCAGGTGCTTCGACACGGTCGGCTGCGGCATATGAAGTTGACGCTCAATCTCGCCCACCGACTGTTGTGACGAGACCAGGAGGCTCAATATCGCGCGACGGTTCGGCTCCGCAATGATTTCGAACACGGATTCCACTCTTTTGATATACCCCACAGGGCATATACTTGTCAAGGCATATAAATCAAGGATACCGATAAAACATGACAGGCTGAATGTGAGGTGAGCGTCGTCGACAGACTGAATATTTCAATTCAATCCTGCAGCCCGCTTCCAGCAAACATCTCGCTCTTCGACGCGCTCCAGGGCGAGACGGCAGAGACGTGAGCCGAAACCTTCTAACAGACGTCCTCGCAGATCTGAGCGTGCTTACAGAGGCCATACCGAACGGACTACTGGGCTAGGTGAGTCTCAGCCGTGGCCCGAGGTGTCTGGTTGCCCGGCTACGCCTGACGGTAAGGGCGCAGCGTATGCGCCTTGGCGCTCGACTGCCCCTGTGTACCCGCGCGAGATTCGGTGCGAAAGCGCGCAGGTGGAACGCCATAACTCCGCTTAAAGGCGCGGTTAAACGCAGCTTCGGACTCGTAGCCAACCTCAGCCGCGACCTCCGCGACACTGCGACTGCTGGATTTCAGCACCTGTGCTCCGAGTTGTAGCCGCCAGCGGGTCAAATACGACATGGGTGGCTCGCCTAGATAATGGCGGAAGCGCGCGGCCAGAACGGAACGTGACAATCCAACCTCACGCGCCAAATCGGCTATCGTCCAGGGCTGCGCCGGATGGCGATGCAACAAAGCGAGCGCCCTGCCGACCTCAGGATCTCGCGCGCCGGCCAGCCAGCCGGTCTGCGCGGGAGGCAGTTCCGAAATGTAGCGCCGAAGCGTTTCTACGAAAAGCACTTCAGAGAGCTTCGCCATTACCGCCTCTCCGCCGGCGCGCGAGGCATCAGCCTCCTCGACGGAAAAACGGATGGAGTTCTCCAGCCACTGCCCCGCCGCGCCTTTTCGAATATTGACTTTGAGGACGGCCGGAAGCCCTGCCAGAAACACCCGGCTCAATTGCGGATCGCAGGACATGTACCCGCAGACGAACTTCGTGACTTCGCCTTCCCCGCCGCTGCGAACGAGTCTGAGGCCCTGCGCAAAGATGCGGTGCAGATCACGCTCCTGGTCTACCGGCTCGACATGAGAGCCGTTGCCCATAATGTGCGAGTCGCCATGCGGAAAGATGACGATGTCTCCGGCTGTAAGAGGAATACGATTTCCGTTCTCGACTGAGGCGAACCCCTCGCCCTGCGTAACAAGGTGATAGATGATCACATGGCCACCACCCGGCGCGAAGTGCGGTATCAGGACAGACGATGGCGGAGCGCGAAAACTCCAAGGCGCTCTAAACTCCCCATTGAAGTATAGGGCCCCTTCGAGTTTCACCACCTTCAGGATTTCGGAAAGTACATCCATTCTTCAGGCCTGTTTCGGGACGCCCGGCAATATGCTCCGGACGAGCGGGCAAGCGGTTTCCATGATAGCGCCCACGGTCAAGAAAGCGGGACGTCCGGATAAGGATTCCCCTCGAATCGTACTCCATACTGGGGCTGGTTGATCAAGACAACCAAAATCAATTAACGAGGAGAAAAACAAATGGCATTGATTCAAGTGAAGCTGATCGAGGAGGTCTGCACACCTGCTCAGAAGAAGGAGATCATCACGAACCTTACGGATGCGATGGTCGCCATCCAGGGTGAAAACCTACGGCCCTACACGTTGGTGACAGTCGAGGATGTGCGCAGCGGCGACTGGGGCGTGGGTGGCAAATCCCTCACGACCGGCGACGTCCGCGCGTTGGCGGCGGCCAGGAAATAGGGAGAATACCAATGAGCCCGCTAACACTTGCACCTGGTATCGACAGCCTCAAATCGCGCCTGCGCGACACGTGGATGGCTGGAGACTACGATCATTTCTCGCGCTTCATGGAGACCGACGCGCGATCCTTTTACGAGCGCCTGGACGTGCCGCCGGGTGCACATTTACTGGATGTGGCCTGCGGATCTGGCCAACTAGCGCTGATCGCGGCTCGGGAAGGCGTGCAGGTGACTGGCGTGGACATCGCCGACAACCTTATCGAGCGGGCTCAGGCCCGCTCGATGGCGGAAGGCCTGCCAGCCCGTTTTCGTGTCGCCGACGCCGAGGAACTTCCTTTCCCGGACGCGAGCTTCGACGTGGTTACGAGCCTGATCGGCGCCATGTTCGCGCCACGTCCCCATCTCGTGGCGAGAGAACTCACGCGGGTCTGCGCGCCCGGCGGGATCATCGCTCTGGCCAACTGGACCGCAGAAGGCTTTGTGGGAAAAATGTTCAAAGCGATCGCAAAGTTCATTGCTCCCTCGGGAATGCCGTCTCCACTTCTGTGGGGCGATGAGACCGTGGTGCGAGAACGATTGGGCGCGCAGGTCTCTGACCTGAAGTTCGCGCTCAAACACTACACTTTCGATTACCCGTTCCCGCCTCCCGATGTGGTGAACTTCTTCCGCCTTTACTATGGGCCGGTGAATCGCGCCTTCGGCTCACTCGACCGCGCTGGCCGAAAGAGCCTTCAATCGGAGTTGGAGGAGCTCTGGTCGGCACACAATCGTGGCCGCGATGGCTTCACGCTGGTCGCTGCCGAGTACCTCGAAGTGATCGCGACTCGTGCTTAGATCTGATTGAGCTGCTACTGCGTCGGAACTGACGGCGACGCAACAGCAGCGCCGGCTGAAACTGGAACCACAGAGGGGAGATTTGCGCTTCGGAACTGTTGCGCCTCAGAGGCCATATCCCCGAACCTGCAGAAAAAGCGTGGGTCAATTCCGATTACGTAGCTTGCCAAAGCGAGGCAGATTTTGGGAAACGTCGACGGCTCTGTGCTCAGGAGCATGACAGGTGCTCCGTCAAGTCACACCCGTCGGCGTTTCGCCGCATTGCTCGCGAGCTGCCTCATCAGAATGAACGGCCCGATCCGACTGGCAGATCGCTTGCGGAGGGATGGGTCATCGATTCGAGGTGAACTCGTAATTGCCAGATTTGAGCGTATAGGCAGCCCTGCCATTCTCGTACTTGATGAAGGTGACACCATTCGCCTTCCCCGTATCCTTCCCACTTTCCTTTACCGCGTCTGGAGCCTTTGCCGGCAGATAGAGCGTAGCTGTCGTATTGGCCGGGACGCTGGCCTTGTAGATCAGAAAGTTACCTTCCACCTTCCAGGCGCTGGCGATCCTGCCGTACATCGAATCGTAGTGACCCTCCGCGGATGTCATCACTCCCGTGGGATCGGGCTCCGGCTGTAGGATGAATTTCCGGAAGCCGGGTTCATCCCGCTGAATCCCCAACGAATAGGCCATCATCCACTGCCCAACGGCGCCGAAGGAATAGTGGTTGAACGAGTTCATGCTGTTATTCCCGCCGAATCCATTCTCCACGGTGTACCCGTTGAGCCGTTCCCAGATCGAGGTCGCCCCCTGATCGATGGCATAGAGCCACGACGGGTATTGGTTGTTGTGCAGGATGCGATACGAGAGGTCGCTCAGGCCGTGATCGGAGAGCGCCTTGTTGATCCAGGCAGTGCCGATGAAGCCGGTCATCAGCGAGTATTTCGGCCGCATGGCGCCCTCGTCGTCCGGGTTCTCACGCTTCACGGTTTCGGCGAGATTCTTGACCATGTAAGGAATGTTCTGGTCGCTGAACAGACCCATGGCAAGGCCCACGGCGTAGGAAGTTTGCGTGTCCGCCAATCTGAATTCCGGGGGCGTGGGCGCACCTCCTGCGCGGCCGGCGCCTCCGCGTCCACCGCCGGTGCCGAGGGTCTTCTTTTCGGCATCGACAAACGTGGCATTGAAGAAGGCCTTGCGCTTCTCGTAGGCGTCCTTGTATTTCGCCGCGTCTTCGGGTTTTCCTAAGATTCCGGCCACTTTCGCCATGATGTCGAGATCATAAGCGTGATAGGCAGTGGCCAGGAAGGGCGTTCCCAGGGCGTTGTTCTGCGGCCCGAGCCAATCGCCCAACTGCCCGTCCGAAGTCAGGCCGGTCTTTGGATCGAGGGTGGACTCGAGATAGGCCATATAGGCGGCCATCGCCGGATAGTGCCTCTCCAGCAGGCCGACATCCTTGTATTGCAGATAGGTCTCCCACGGGACCACGATTCCCGCACTTCCCCAGAGAACTCCGCCGAAGCCTCCGCCCACCGGCGCAACGTCTGCGAACCTTCCGGACGCGGCCTGCACGTCGCGCATAGCGTACATGTGACGGGTCAGAAATTGGTCGGCATTCGAGATATAAGTGGCGGTGCGCGAGAACACGTTGATGTCTCCCGACCAGCCCATGCGCTCGTTTCGCTGCGGGCAGTCCGTGGGGATGGTGAGGAAGTTATCAATGTTCGACCAGACGAGATTCGACCAGAGGCGATTGACCTTTTCGCTGGACGTTCTGTAATCGGCGGTCAACTCCCGCACGGAGCTGATGGCAACGCCCTGAACGGCGTCCAGCGGAAGCGGCTTGTCGGTTCCCGTGATTTCGATGTACTGATAGCCATGGGAGGTGAAGCGCGGCTGGAAAACCTGGCTACCCGCCTTCATGGTGTAGACGTCCTGGCTGAGCGCGGCGCGATAGTTCTCCGTCATGATCATGCCGACATTTTTTCCGGACTCCTTCAGATCGGGATACAAGGTCTCGGCATAGCGAAGAGTGATCGTGGCGCCCGGGCGCCCGTTGGCGATCCGGATTCTCGGCACTCCCACGATGTTCTGGCCCAGGTTGTAGACATAAACTCCCGGCCGAACTTCCTTCACACTCTTCGCGGTGAGAACGCGAAAGACGCCGGCATCGTCGCCGATCTGGCCGAGGAGCGAGAGCTTGTAGAAAGTGAATGGTACTTGTGCACCGCGTCCACCTTCGGTGCCCGAAAATGTCGTACCCGCGAGCGGCACCACAGCCGCACTCTTCCATTTGACGTCGCTGTACGCGGCGGTAGTCCAACCCTCAACAGCGCGCTCCCGGGCCGCGTCGTAAATCTCTCCCATGTCCAGGCTGCTATAGACGACCGGACCGCCGCTGTAGTATTTCCAGGTCTGGGGATTCGTAGCGACGATATCTGAGGAGCCGTCCTTGTAGGTGACGACGAGTTTGGCGAGCAGTGACTGCCGGTCGCCGAAGTGATTCCAGATGTTGCCGAAACTGAGCAGCCCGCTCCACCAGCCTTCGCCAAGCATCGCGCCGATGGCGTTGTCGCCGGACTTGATCATGCTGGTGACATCGTAGGTTTGATAAAAGTGAGTGACGTTGTACTGGGTCAGGCCGGGATTGTAATAGTCGTCGCCGACACGCTTGCCGTTGAGGAAGATCTCATAGATGCCTCGTGCGGTGACGTAGAGGCGGCCGCTTTCGACGGCCTTACCGGACGTCTTGAACGTGGTCCTCAGCATGGGAGTCGAGTTGCGGCTCGGGTTCCGGACCAGGAAGACGCCGTTGGCGCCGCCGGCCAGGACATATCGCCCGCCGGCAACGGAGAAGCCCGAGTTGGCAGCGACGGCGTCGGCATAGATGCCGCGATAAGGACTCGCCGCAAGGTCTTCAAGGAAGAGGATGTGGTTGGGGGCGCGGTTGTTGCGGACCGTAACGTCGCGGAAGGTGGCGTTCTGGCCCGGTGCCACAGAGAAGCCCATATCGCAGAGCATGCCGAATGGAATGAAATTGCCACCCGAGCCCACAGGGTTCAGATTCACCGCGTTTGCGCCGCCACCGCGCCCGCCGAATCCGCCCCCCGGAGGTCCGGCAGGGGGCTGTGCGACAGTGCCCGTAAGTGAGGTCTTCCCATCGATCGAGATGGCGATCTGTCCGAAGTTGCTGCGGAATTCGATGGTGTGCTCCGCATTTTTGTTGGCGTTGTCGATCAGTTCGGTCGAGAGATCGAAAGTGCGCAATGGTTGCGACGGACTATCGGTGTCCTTGTAGCCGGCGCGATAGACATTGAGCCTGGCCTTGCCGCCCGGTGTGCCGTCCACCGCGGAAATGTCGAATTCCAGTTTGATGTAACTCTGATCTTTAGCGCTCTGGATCTGGTAAAGATTCTTGTTCCTGTCCATCAGGCGCGAGTCGTTGGCGCCATAAACAAAGCTCGCGCGAGTGCTTCCCGGCGCGATCGCCAGGGAATATTTGCCATCGAAGATGGCGAGATACGGCGCATAGAGCACGAGGTCTTCGTTTCCGCCGCCAATCCATTTCGCTCCTGCCCATGCACCCGAATCGGGGACCGGGTCCATCAGGCCGGTTTCAAACCATGAGCTCGAACTGCGCGTCGCTCCCGTCTGATCCCAGACGGTAACGCTCCACGAGTATCGGGTGGCAGGCTTGAGTGGGATTCCGGCGTACTGGATGCCGAGCGAAGCAGAATCCTGGATCCTCTTCGAGTCCCAGGCTGGATTGCCCTTCGGGTCTTTCACTTCGATACGGTACGCAGTCTGCTCATACCCGCGCTCGCCGGCCGTAGTGGCCATCTGCCAGTTGAACCGCGGCTGAGGCACATCGATGCCAAGAGGCGTGGTCCTGTATTCCACCTCCAGGTTCTGGATCACCACAGCCGCATTGGCCTGCGCGAGGCTGGAGAGCAAAATTGATACTGCAATCAGGATTCGCTTCATGGGCGCTCACTTTCCGTATGTCATTCCAAAACCAAAGCGGAAGAGCGGATCTTCCATATCGAAGGGCACGTCGGCGGACTGCGCCATTACCGAGGGCATGTCGCTGGGAAGGTCGAAGGGCAACTTTCCGGAGGGCTTCGCCTTCCCGAAGATCAGATCCAGCAGCGCGGCGTCACTCGCCCCGAACGAGGCGAAGATACCGGCCACACTGTCGATGAACTCCGTCAGGATGACCGGCTTGTCCATGTTCACGATCACTACGGTGGGAGTGCCCGAGGCCGCAACTTTGCGGATGCCTTCCAAGACAGTCCAATTCGCGGCGTTTCCGTAGGCTAAGGTGATGCCGTACGTCGCCACGGCAGGCGGAGGTCCCGGAGGCGTTGCGCCGCGTCCGGCTCCCAGTGCGAAGGCCCCGCCATACGGATACGTGGTTGCGGGACTGGCCACTCGCAGAATCGCGAGATCGGCGCCCTTCGGATCGTCCACAATTGTGCCGAACTGCGCCGCGGCATCGTGCGAGATTCCTTCCACGTAGATCTTCCCCCCTGCCGGCGCAGGCAGGGCGCCCGTGTTCTTCAAGAGCACCGTGGACCGGACCTGTGCGGCGTATCCCGCCGCCAGAAACTTCTCGCTTGCCACCAGCGTCTTCGCCTGCTCCGGATCCACGTAGGGGTTTTCGAACAGTCCCAGTTCGAAAACCGGCCGAAGGATATGCCTCGCCGCCGTATCCACGACCGCCATCGGGATGGCGCCGTCCTTTACACTCGCCACGATCACACTCGGGTCGTTGTCCCCGCCGATCTGATCCACTCCGGCGAGCACCATCATCTTCTGGCGATCTTTCTCCGACAGTTTCTCGACGCCCCACGGCATATTGCGCAGCCAGTCCGTCACGACCAGTCCCTGGAAGCCCATCTTTTCCCGCAAAAGGCTGCCGATCATCGCTTTAGAAAAGTTGATGCCGACTGTGTCTTTTCCGACTGGGATGAAGTAGCCGCCCATCATTCCACCCGTGCCCGCCTCCAGGGCGGCGCGGAAGGGAATGAGGTGATAGTCGAACTGGTTTCCCGGATAGATGGTCCATTTGCCATAGCTGTTGTGGCCGTCGTAACCGTCCTTCACGGGACCGTCGCCGGGGAAGTGCTTGGTCACGGTCATCACGCTCTGCGGTCCGAGTTGCTTGCCCTGAAAGCCTTCGATGAGAGCCTTGATGAGGGTAGCGTTCAGGTTGGCGTCCTCGCCGAAAGTGCCGTTGATGCGGTTCCAGCGCGGTTCGGTGGCGGTGTCCGCCATGGGGCCGAGCAGGCACTGGATGCCGAGGGCGCGCAGTTCCCGGGCCGCGACCTGCCCGAACTGCCGGACCAGCTCGGGATCGCGTGCGGCCGCCAATCCGAGCTGGTCGGGCCATTGCGAAATCGCCGGCTTGGCGGACCCGTCGCGTCCGGCGCCGTGCCGGGGATCCGTGCTGAAGACGATCGGAATGCCTAACCGGCTCGCCTCCGCCATTTCCTGCAGGCCATTGTGAAACGTCGCCGTGATCTCGGGAGATTCTCCGGCATTGGGGCGAACCAGAATGTAGCGGATGTTTCGCTCCGCGATCAACTGCGCCGGATTGGCGCTGCCCATCGGCTCCACGCGATTCGGATTGGGCGGGCCCTGGAACACGCGGTTCGCGTTTGCGGTGGGTGCTGCGCCGCGGCCAGTCCCGCCGCGACCGCCGTTGGTGGGCAGTCCGAGTACTTCGCCGTTCGGCCCAGTGAAGCCGGAGAGTGAGGAGTGGATCATCAGTCCAGTCTTTTCTTCAACCGTCATCCGGGCGACCAGATCGGCGACGCGCTGGTCCACGGGCAAGCGCCAGTCCTCGTATGGGTCCAGGACGCCGTTCTTGTTCAGGTCGCGAAACTTGAGGCCCTCTTTGGTAATTACCGGCGCCTTACGGCCTTGAAGGTTCGGCTGATCGGCTGCCGGCAGCAACGGCGCGGCAGAGACCGATACGGTGATCAGAAGCGACTTCCAACTCATGAGATTCAATCTATACCCGTGCACCATTTCGCGCACGCGCTCCGTAGGAGCGCCCGGCCGGAGCGACCGGTTCGCGTCACGACATAAGCTTGACGCGTTGCACCAAGTCTCCCCCGTCGCATAGAATTGGCGATTACGAGAGAGGAGATCGGTATGAGCCGCGTGCTTCGACATTCTGTTGTTTTTCTGGCCCTGGCAGGTTGCGCATTTTCGCAGGGGACGGCCCCCGCTCCCGGGCCCGCACAAGGTCCGGGCCGCGGAGGTTTTCCGCCCATCGTGATCGGCCCGCCGGCTCCTGTCCCGCCCGAGGTGGCAATCCCGCATCCAACGCCGGCGGAGTTGACGAAGGTCAACGAGGCGGTGAAGAAGTGGATCGACTCGGATAAGTCGTCCACAAAGCCTCTCTTAAAGAAGTTCGAATCGCTGTTGATGCTTCAACCGCCACGGCTGAATGTCGCGGCTACGTACACGCAGACCGTGCAACGGATGGGCCCCCGCCACGAAGGTTTCGTCGAGATTGCGAAGAGAGGCGATATCGATCTCCTGTTGCACGGAGACTCGATCACCGACTGGTGGGTGCAGGGGGACGCCAACAAGGCTATGTTCGAGAAGTATTTCGGCGGCATCAAGACTGCCAACTTCGCGATCGCGGGGGACACGACGCAAGGAGTCCTGTGGGGCCTGAAGAACGGCGAAGGGCAGGGATTCCAGCCGAAGGCAGTCATGCTGATGATCGGCACCAACAACAGCGGCGGGACTAACAATGCGGGCACAGCCACCGCCGCGGAAATCGCGGAGGGCGTCGGCGCTGTCGTGCTGGAGATGCGGAACGACTTTCCCAACGCGAAGATTCTCCTGCTCGCGATCTTTCCTCGCGGTCTGCCGGGCGATTCGGTGCGCGATAAGATCGCGGAAGTCAACAGCATCATCGCGAAACTTGACGACCATCGCCATGTCTTCTACCTGGACATTGGCGCGAAATTCCTGGATGAGAAAGGAAACTTCCTCCCGGACGCGTTCCGGCCCGACAATCTGCACCCGCAGGCCAAGGGGTACGACATTTGGGGCGCGGCGGTGAAGGACAAACTCGCAGAGTTGATGAAGTGACCATCGGAGCACGCACTTCTCCAGGCCGGAATCGGCATTCGCGAGAATGGCAGAGGCTGTGTTCCCGAATGCACTTGTGCACATTGGTCGGGCACGTGAGCGGGGCGATGCTGGAACGCTACTCCCACATCAGCATGGCGGCGAAGTGGGAGGCAGTTGACGCGTTCAACCTTAAGCCGCAGAGGCCGCGAACAGGAACGAGCCCCCTAAGGAATACGCTCAGGTCGCTGTTTCCAGCAAGATTAACTGAGTGGTATTCTGTGGTGAGCGCGGAAGGAATCGAACCTTCAACCTAGTGATTAAGAGTCAGTCCAGACGCCTCCGGTAACTCACTGAAACCACTGATCAAGTGCTTTGAGATCAATCGCTTAATGGTAGATGTCATGTTTGTTCCGACTTGTCCTTTCTTTGCCTGTTTTTGCTACGCTTGGGGCAAGAATCGGTACAAGTCGCGAAAAAACATTGACCTCCGATTCTGTTTTCCCTTATAACGGAATTGGCCGCCTAGCTCCTGCAGGGCGAACCGCGGTACCCCTACCGCTGGCGGCTTCCTCCTCGGAGGAAAAGGGGATCGTGCAAAGGGGAACGATGGACACACTACCGCCTCGAATACTCGACTTTTTTCAGTCGATCGACGACGCAGCCAATCGCTCGGAGCGCACCGTCAGGAAACGGAATGGCTCAATGCCAACGATCGACATTGTCCGTTGCTTCGGCCTGCCGACGTTGCCAAATGAGTTCTATCCCGAGGGTACTCTCATCTTCGAAAGTTCAAGTCGGCGGTTCTACACGAGCAGGGGGTGGGAGTGGATATCCGTTGGCCAGGAAGAGAAACTTGAATCGAAGCATAGCCAGAAAAGCAGACGAGGCCGCAGTAAACTCCCCAGAGCGAAGCCCGGGGAACTCAAGAGCTACTGCCAATCGGCAGGTATAGGTCAGGAGGAACTCGCTAACGAACTGAGGGTCTCGGTATCAACCATCTCCCGCATCATGTCCGGAAAAACCGGCGCTAGCGATCTGACAAGAAACTCGATCTGTCGCGTTCTATTAGAACGGGGTACATCCTGTAGGCCCGAGGATCTTTTCGACTTGCAGAAATAGTTCTGCAAATTTCTGCTCTGGTGAATCTTCTACCTCTCCCTTAAAACGGGAGCATGGCAGGCAAGGCAGACAAAGATATTCAAAGCACCGCAAAGCTACCGCGGCGCTTCGTCAGCGAGAAGGTCATTGCTGAACTGACAGGTCGCAAGCCACAGGCTTTTCAGCAAGACCGATTTTTCGGTCGCAGCCCTTTCCCTTATTACAGAATTGGCGGCCGCCATATTAGATATGACCTCGACGAGGTCTTATCGATAATCGTTGCTGGCCGAACGGAAGGAAAGAGGGCCGCATGAAGGTATCGGTCCCTCGCCCCATCAGTCGGCGGCCCCTGGCGTTCCAGGTCATTTGCGGCGGCCGGCCGGCGTTTCGACCACCCGTGCGGCCGATCGCGAAACCCAACCCGCCACGTGACGGAGGCCCTCCGCGCGCGGCATGATTTTTTTGGCCCAGAAACGCGAAAGCCGCCTGGCGGCAACCGGCGGCTTTTCGCAAAACATCGAGGAATCTGTGAACAACCGCAGTCTAACACGAAATTCTACGACCCAAGAAATTCTGTCGGCGGTCAAGGCATCCGACGTGTATCGCGCCCTAACCGGACGCGAAGCCCGGCGAACCGGTCGAGACAACTGGCGCGCGGCGGCAATATGGCGCGGCGGCGACGGCGAGAGCGTCTCGATTGATGACACGCGCGGTGTCTGGCATGACTTCGTCTCTAACGAAGGCGGTGGCGTGCTTGATCTCGTGGCCAAGATCCGCGGCGGGAGCCGACAAGATGCCCTTCATTGGTGTGCTGAATACGCGGGCTTGCCCCTGGAAGACTCGGCCATATCCGATGAGGATCGGGCCCGATGGGCGGCACAGCGGCGGGAAACAGATCGGAACCTGCCGTCGGCGCGGTATTGGAAGCGTGCGGCCATCGCGATGGGCGAGGATTTGCAGGATCTGCTCAAAGCGGGGCTGTTCGATCCAACGGCCTCGCCGCGGCCGGAAATCGGCGAGATCGCAGGTCTCGAGCGCATGCTATCCAGACTCCGCGGCCTAGATGGCGATGCTCTGGTTCAAGAGTATCTATCGTGGCGGAGCGACTATCCGGGCCTTGTCGCTGGAATGGTGCGCTCAGCCCAAAGCCGGGAGCGCGCGGAGCGAAACGCCCTGCGAACCTTCATCACCGGTTTGAGCGAAGAGGGAACCGCGGCGTGACCGCTCCGAAGCCCACCGTTGAGCAACTGCTTTCGGATGCGCATTCGGAGGAGATCCGCCGGCAACGTCCGAAAGTCACGCCTATGGATGCCGCAGAACGGACATTCGAGGCTGTGGGCGAAGGCCGGTACGTTTTGGTCGCGCCAGCGTTTGGAATAGAACTGCGGGTTGACCGCATCCGCCGTGATCGCCACGAACTGACCGGAGAATTAGCCGTGCGCTGCAAGCTTCCTGGAGCGCTGACCGTCGTTGATGGAACTCTTTCGGTCGCAGACTTCAACCTGTCATCGATCCGGGGACGGCAGGATCGGGCCAAGTTCCTCGCATCGCGCGCAAGACCAAGGATGTGGATTGGGTCGGGCTAATTGAGGAACTCTGTCAGCGCGTCCTCATAGCTGAGCGAGTCGGTAATCCGGCAGTCGATCTTCGTGACTTCGACAGACCAGTTCAGGACGACATTGTCGTCAACAGCATGTCCTTTCCGCGGCGCCACCCGAGCATCATTTTTGGCGATGGCGGCACATTGAAGAGCTACATCGGGCTCTGGATTTGCGGCAGCCTGGCGCGGCAAGGAATGCGCACGGCGTACTTTGACTGGGAGCTGGCGGGAGAGGACCATCGCGATCGCCTGGAAAGGCTTTTCGGTGCCGACATGCCACAGATTCTTTACGCCAAGTGCGACAGGCCATTGGTACACGAAGTTGATCGCCTCGGGCGGATCGTTCGTGACAGCCGGATCGATTACGCAATTTACGACAGCGTGGCCTTCGCGTGCGACGGACCGCCAGAGGCTGCTGAGGTTGCTGGCCGCTACTTCCGCGGTGTCCGCCAGATCGGCGGTGGTTCGCTGCATGTCGCTCATGTCTCGAAGGCGGAAGGATCCGACCAAAAGCCGTTTGGTTCGGCATTCTGGCATAACGGCGCCCGCAGCACTTGGTACGCGGAGCTTGACGAAACCTCAGCCGGTACCGACGTCCTGCAGATCGGCCTTTTCAACCGAAAAACGAATCTCGGACGCAGGTCTCAGAACGTGTCCTATCGGGTCATCTTCACCGAAGAACGGACCACCATTTCGCGCGCGGACATCGCTGAGAGCGCAAACCTCGCCGCACAGATGTCGATACGCCAGCGGATGTTGATGTTGCTCCGGCGGGGCTCGATGACAGAAGAAGAGATTTCCCTGCAACTCGAAGAGAACATTGAGTCAGTAAAGCGAACCGTACGTCGAGGAAAAGACCAATTCACCGTGATGCAGGGCGGCAAAATCGCCCTGCTAGAAAAGCAGCGGACACTATGAGCATTTTACCTGTGGAAAACTTTTGCCTGTATAGCTGTATCTATTTATTTATCAGTAACTTATCCTGTGCGGACACTTTGTCCGGGCATTTTTATATGTTGTCCTCCCACAGGAGAGTGTCCGCTAGAAAAATAGCAGGTTTGATAAGTGCCTATTTTATCAGCGAGTTACTGGGCGGACACTTTGTCCGGACAACCCGGACAGACAGTGCAAAAGGCAAATCCGGACACTTTCCCCCCTCTTTAGAGGGGGAATGTCCGTCCGCCCCGGCGTCCGAAAGGTTCAAAAGAAGCAGGTTTAGCGGTGAGCCGATCGACCTCGCCGACGTTTGGAGCACCGGGAACAGTGGGAACAAATCACGCGATTTTGGCGCGGGTGTTGGCGCCGAACCAGGGGCACTGTTGAGCAACCGGTCCGTAAGCCAGCCAGGTTGCTCGGTGCCCTCGGAATCTCAATGGCGGCCGGCGGGGGCCGGTCAAAATGAAAACGCAGCATTAACCAGGAAGGCCTTGAAATGAAACAGCAGAGCAAAACTAAAGAACAGCTTTCACGCATCATTGCGATCGACGGCGAACGGCTGGGCAATCTACAGACGGAGTTGCAGAGTACAAAGTCCGAAGCCATGCACCTCGAAAACGCGATTGCGGTGGAGGGCTCGATGCACTCCATCCAATTCGACACGCCACAGCAGAAACGCGACGAGATCAAGGCTTCGAAGCAAGCTCGGTTCGATCGCTTGGCAGCGCTCAAACAGCGACGCGCGGAATTGGAGCCGATCGTGACAAAACTTCAACTGATCGTCTCGCAAGCCCACCAGGAACTGGCGGCGCTGACCAACCAAGAGGAATCCGAGCAGAGAGTCCAAATCGCTTCGATCATAGAAAAGGCGGCGGCGAAGGCGCCCACTCGTGTGCTCCTGCAGGAAGCCAGAGCGAAGTTCGACAAGCTCTGCGTGCAGCTTGCAACAACAGAGCGTGAGTTGCACGTTCTGGATACGACCGACCCGCGATCCGAAGCCACCACCCCGGAGAAGCGCGCAGAGATCCTACTCGATTCTGGGACCATGCCGCCGTGCGGAACACTCGGCCGGTCCGGTGAGCGGCGAAGGGTTCTTGACGACCAACGCCGCACCTTGGTCGAGGCCGTTCGGCTGCAGCGGGAGCGCGTGTCCCAACTCCAGGCCCAATTCGGCCAGGAGATCTCGACGTCGATCCGTCCGACCATGGCCAGCATCGTCAAGAGGATCTCTGACGGATTGGTCGCTGCCCGCGAAGCCACTGTCGAGACCCGGCTCTTGCGTGTTGCTCTCGGCGTAGCAGGTGCGACGCCTGACGTTCTGCCGTGCTTGGTTTTCGCGGGCGTCAACCCCGGCTACGGCCAGCAGGACGCGTTTTCGTTATGGCAAGATTCGATGCGCCGCAACGGCTTCGAACTCTGAAAAGGAGAATAATTCAACCAATGCGGGATGTTCAGCCTCGAAGGCGAGCACTCCGCGCGACTGCAACCAAACCAACCGGCCGCTCTCAATCGGCCAACAGGGAGAACGAAGGAAATGGCAACACCGAATACACCGAATCAGATCAAACGCGTCCGCGTGAAGTTCCTCGACAGCATCGCCGGACTCCGCGATCCCAGACCGGAAGAGCTGGAGGCGCGTTACAAGCGGCTCGGGGCAGACATGGCGCGCCAGCGCCGCCCGGACGGACTGGGGGCCTCTTACTCCGCGAGCGCGATTGCACAGGCGATCGAGGAGGAAAGGCGGCGCGATGCCGCGGCAGTTCCTCTGGGTTTCACGAAAGATTGGTGCTTCAAAATGGGCGAAGAGGGGCTGGTCAATCAGGTGATCGCCGAAGAGTGGGAAGCGGCGGGCATCTGCATTATCATCCGCGAGCCCGGCAAGAAAGACGCAGCCTAAGCGCATTCGCAAAGGAGCTTAAACCAGATGAGTAATTCCGAAATGCCGCCCGCATTTTTCATCGACCCGATTCGACATCAGCAAGTGCGAATCATCGAGATGAACCCAAAGAAGCCCGAACCTCCGCCTCCGCAAGGACTGAGGAACAACGTTTATGCGGGCAAGACGGTGGTCGAGGAGACGATTGTCGATTGCGTTCCCGACCATGAAGAGCGCTATGTCGTGGCGCGCGGGTGGGTCATCATCGAGAACCCGCGGGGCCTGCGAGTCGGTGCCAAGCTGTCCATCGTGCCAACGGTGAACGATTTTCCAACCACGTCACGAACCGTGCGGATCGTGTCCACCACGCCAGGCCTCACCCACACCATCACCACACTGTCGCGCGCCATTGGCGGTCAGTATGACATGATCGAACTCACCGGCCGATCTGCCATCGAACTGTACAGCAGCGAGGGTGGGTTCATCGTCTTGTCGCAGAGCCCTGAGGGCGTGCGGCTGAGTTGCGATGCCAACCGCTCGAATCCCTTCTATCCCGCGGCGGAGGTGCTGCGATGACCGGGCGCTGGCTCCATCAACGCGGGATCATTGGCGCCGTTACCGAACATCCGCTCGCCCAGGCTGCGCAAATGGTGGCGCTCAGCAAGTTGCATCAAACCAGAGCGGCTGGACGCGCGAAGTTGTCACCCGAAGCGCGGCGCCGTCTCGAACTAGTGCGGCAGTTCAATGCACTCCGGGCCGGGCCCATGGAGAGGTGATGCCGACATGGGCAGATTGACGGACGGAATTCGCTTGCTCTTCGGCGCCGCACCCGCAAACCCAAAGCGGCGGCGGCGCCCGGTGGTCATCGTGGAAGGCTTTGACGATGGCGACCGGTCCGCTCTGGGCTCCATGGACCGCCCACTCCTGGCGCGAAGGCTGATCGACACCAGCGTTCCGCCAGCCGCTCCTGGACGTCGCGGGAGGGGTCGATGACCACCACCAAAGGTAAGGGTTTTTTCTCTCAGCCTCAAGGGGCTATAGACCGGTGACTTCGGATGGCGTCACGGGGCTCTGTGCTTCACCGCGGCGCCTTCCAATCAGGAGGCGAGAATGTTGAACGACTTGCTGAAGGCGGTAAAGCTGGCGTTAGGCTCACTCGGATCCAGGTCGCAGCCGAAACGCCGGCGCCGATTCATCGTTACTCCGGATTCGGGGTTTGGTGGCGCGAACTCGCGCGGGCTCGCAAGACGTGAGACAGACACCGAAAGCGAAGCTCTGGGTGAGGTGGTCGCGAACCGAACGGCTTCGGGGATCATGCCAATGCACAGCGGCGGTCGTCTGCATTTGGGTGTGGGCCCGGGTCCTGCGGCAAGGAATGGGGGTAGGGGTATGCAAATTCTATGAGCCAAATGCCTTTCGCAGACCGCAGCCGAGTCGCGCACGTGGCTGACCAGATTTCACAAAAACCTGGTTCACCAAAAACTGGGTTCGATGAATGAGGCCAGGTTTCGTATAAGGTATTGATAATTATGGGGTTAAGAGGACCAATCAGAGATCCGAACAGTCGGCGAGGGCGGCGCGAGGCCCAAAAGGCGGCGCGCATGGCGAACGTGTCACCTATCACGAGTGTACGGTCGAAGATCGAAGAGCGAAAGCCGGCGGATCCAGTGCCCGCCGGTATCGTCAAGCCGGATGTGCCCGAGCCGGTGGCGAAGATCTTGAATCAACTCCTCCGCGAATTGACCGCGGCGCAGGTCCCGATTCAGAGCGTGGACGCTCACGCCATCGAGATGGCGGCGCGGTGCATGGACACCATCCGGCAGGCTGAGGAAATCTCATCTGACCCGAAGACGGAGCCTGGTACGCGATTGGGCGCCATGCGCCTTGGCAGTCGCGCAGGGCGTGATCTGCAGAAGTGGCTGGAGATGATCGGCGCGACGCCCGGCAGTCGAGCACGGCTTGGAATCAGGACAGCGGCGCCGAAGCCCATGGGCGTCCTTGAGAGGCTCCTTGCGGCGAGGTTGAAGCAATGAAGAATCTCGACAACTGGGCCAGGCTTGCGGCGGCCGCGGCCGATGCTCGCGATTGGGCTCGACGCCTCTCGCTGAACGCTGCGATCGACTCGTCCACCAGAGAGTCCGCCGGGCGCGTGGCGGAGGCCCTCATGCGCGCGCTGAAGTCCCCTCAGGGGCAAAGTGGCGGGAGTGAACCGCGGCGCAATGCCGAGGCTCTGAAGCCCCGCTATCAGGCTCTCTTTCGTCGGGGCTTCTCGACGCATCCGGAGGGGTCCCCGTGAATCTGATGACGTCCCCTACCTGGAGCACCAGCACGCATGAAGCCGGCCACGTCATTGCGATGCTGTGGTTCGGCGTGGAGTTCGAGTACGTGACGATCAAGGCAAAGACAGAGGGACTGCCGTCGTTGGGCCACGTCGCGATACGGAGGGGATGGGCGGACAGTGTAGCAGCTCCGCAAGTGGCCATCATCACCGCGGCGGGTTCCGTGGCGGCCGAGAAATGGGCGGGTAGCAGGCCGGGGAGATTTCGCGAAGCGGACGACGCTGATGCAGCGATTCTGCGGGTGCGCATCAAGACGGACATGAATGCAACCTGCCAAGACCGATTCATCGCCCGGGCGGTTGATGGAGCGCTCGAATTCCTCGAAATTCCGGCAATACGCGATGCCGCGATCATGCTGGCCGTCTCGTTAGAGCAAAACACGACGCTCAGCCACGCCAACGCGGTGAGGATCGCTAGAATAGTGCCCGAGGTTGCCTGGAGGCTCGATGCGGGCGCATGAAGTTTACAAGCTTGTCTGCCACCTGTGCGGGCGGGAGGTCGAACTCCCGGCCGGACCGGCCGATCGCATTGAGACTCTGGCCTGTCCCTTGTGTGGGACCGAGCTGGCGGTGGAGTGGCGACCGGGTGAAGTGGTGGTCGAGGACAGGTGCGTGATGGGTGGCGAGGGGATCGATGCCAGGTGACAAGCGGGTCACACGAAATTGAAAATGACCGAAAAGTGAGGGAATAACATGAAAAACACAACTTCGAATTCGTTAAAAGGAATAATCCGATGAGGCCATGCATCTTCGCACTCCTCTCCTGCGCCTCTGCCTTCGCGCAGAGCGTGCTCTACTCCCCGATGACCGTCCCCCTCGCCAACGAGGGGGCGACCGGCACCACGAACGCCAAGCTCGTAAAGGGCACGGGCGCCCCGCTCACCGCGATCGTCGCCGGCACCAGCGATACCACTGGCATCTTGGGCATCGCCTGGTCTGGCGGCGGCACCACGGGCAACGTCCTGTATGCGCCCGTCTCCGGGCCAGGAATCGCCCCTTGCATCTTCGATGGCGCAACGACCGCGAATCATCTCGTGATTGCGTCTACCACCACCGGAGGAGATTGCCACGACTCCGGAGTCGCGGCCAATGGGACATGCCCAAGCGTGCAGGTCCTGGGGGTCGTCACCTCAACCAACGGGGCGGGAGGCACCTACAATGTCGCGCTGGGAACCACGTGCCCGGGAGGAAGCAGCAGCGGTGGAAGTTCCGTCGCCTCTGGCGGCTATTTGCAACTCGGGCCCTGGAACTCCTACGGCAACTACGTGGCGATCAGCAATCAACTCCAGCCGTGGGGCTTTGTGTTCACTCCGGAGGTGGGCATCACCATGTCCACCATCACCCTGACGCAAGGGGCCGCGTCTGGGACCTGCGCTGGTACTTGCGGGCTCGTGGCAGCGCTCTACAATGTCGGACTGACTTCAAAGCTGGCCCAAACCAATGTTGTGACCAGCGGCGGCACGCCAAACTACAACGCGAGCACACAGAAATTGACGCTCACCTTCGCGTCGCCTCCGACTCTGACCGCGGGGACACCATACGTGCTCGTGCTGGTCACTGACAGCACCGTTGCCACGTTTGGAGCGGCCGCCGATATCGCCGGCGGCTTTCCAACGCTGATGGCTCAGGCGGGTTTGCTGGGCTATTGCAACTCGAACAACGGGACAGGCGCTGGTGGCACGGTCTCGGCACCAGCAAGTTGCTCCGATGGGCATTTGAGCGGATACGGGCCTCCAGGTTGGTATGCGGTCGGGCGGCCGTAAGGATGGCATGAGCCAGCGGTGATGGGGAACTGCACTCTGGACACCAGACGCTACCCAGGCCAGTGGGATGGAAATGAACGGTAACCGGAATCAAGCTTCCATTGCGGGATTCAAATGAGTGACTATCCAATCGTGATCGTTCTCGACAGGACGGCAGTTTTCTGGTGTTTGGTGGCGGCGCTAGTTCTAATGGTGGCCTGGCGAACCTGGCGGACCAAATGACCGGTACTCGTTCGCGCTGGCAATGGATTCCGGTTTCACAATAGTCAGCAAGATCGACAACAATGGGGTATATGGAACTGGCTTGCCGTGCCGCATTGAAACTACTGCTTCGGCCGTGCGGCCAACATGGAGCAATTCACACGAGCGGCAGGGGTGTCGCAATAGCAAGCTTCAAATGGTCGCCATTGTAGATAGTGAAACCGGCTCGGCTTTTGCCGCTTTGTGCCTGAGCTTTCGGCGCTCCTCCCCACGTTTGGAGCGGGCGGCTCCGTGCGGACCGCGACACGCCTCACAACGGATAGCCTTCCGACAGGCAGCCTTGAACACGACACCGCAATCCAGGCAGGTGAAGGTCTGGGGCTCTGTCCACATACCCGGGAAGATCGCGAGCATCTGGTCATTGTAGCGGAGGCGAGTAGGTGTCGGAACTGGCGGCCCTCCTCACGGGCAGTGGATTGTGGTTCCAGTGGCCGGGATCGAATCCCTCCACACTCCCGCAGGTACCGTCATCCGCGGTACAATCTGTGCTGGAATTGGCCCACACGAACGGATTTAAAAGACAAGGGGATCTCGACAGACATTTTTCGCTCCATGGTGTGGAATTTGCTGCCACCAGTCCAGACGAGTACGAAGCAATGGCTGACAGTTTCATCGGCGGTCCGAAGGCTGAGGGTGTCATGGAATGCTCAAGAAAATCCGGCCAACTGGTACGTTTCAATCCGAGATCCCAAGAATACGGGGTTTTGAGCCCTGAGGGGAACATCCTGACCTATTTCAAGCCTCGTCCGTGCGCAACCATTCCGCATTGGCAACCGAAAGTGAACTGCCACGGCGAACGTGACAATACTGCGTACTTTCAAAGGGAGTGTGCAAGGTGACGCATTTGTGCCCAGTGTGCAGTTACACAATGGATCATCCGCCCATAGATTATGCCATTTGCCCGTGCTGCGGAACGGAATTTGGATACCATACCGCCGGGCGCACGCTTGAAGAAATTAGGCGAGAGTGGATTCGTGCTGGCGCGAAGTGGTGGAGCCCGACAGATGTTCCACCGACTGACTGGAACCCAATCAAACAGTTACTCGAGGCTGGGCTAAATGTCCGAATCCAGCCTCAATCGAGCCCGACAAGCCATGCAAGGATCGACACATCCCACGGCAGATCACTGGCGGCTGACTTTACCATATGCCTAGGTTGATTTTATTCGTTCCCGCAGAACGCGTGATAATTGACGATCAAGACAGATCGCTCTCGCTGATTTCCATAATGTCTGGAGTGAAAATCCAATTAGTTAGGCCGAACGAACAACCTGCACCTGGGACAGCTGTGCCCCTGCGGTGGAGCGTATTGTCGCTCTGGAAGCAAGAGTCCAACGATGAGGGCAAAAGCTTCGAGCAGCGGCTTCAGTTGTTTATGCCAGACGGAAGCGTCCCTTTCGATTTGACTACGCCTTTCAATATGCGTGAACAAAACTATCGAATACGAAATGATGTTTTTGGATTCGTTGTCTCGACTCCCGGTCTTTGCCGGCTGGTAGTGAGTCTCCGGGAGGTAGGGCATGATGCCTGGACCGAATTCTCAGCGTACGAGATGCTTCTGGAACATGTTTTGCCGGAAGCTTCTCTGTAAATCCTTTCCGGAGGTGTGAATGCCAGCCTGGCAAGCTGGACGTCAAGCGTGGGCCATCATTCCTTGGGGCAGGGCGGAGGATCCCCCGCTTCGCAGCCGCGTTGTGCTCCGGCGGTGGTTCGCTTTCCTCCCGCTGCCAGTTCGCTAAACTTCCTCAGACATTGTAGGTAGGCGATGCGGTTGTCCTGGCTTGGATTGTCGCAGTAGCTCGCCGCTTCGTGAACCAGCCGGCATGCTTCACAGCGGCGGGCCTGACGCGAGGCTCCATTTTAGCGGACAGCGGGCCAGCCTGTTTTCTTTTCCTAGCCAGTTCGAATCCAGTCGGCATCCGCTTTCCCGGGCGATAGAATAGAGGGTTCTGAAACGAAAAGCCCGGCGCGTTGGCCGGGGCTCTTCGATGAAACGGTTGGCGCCTTCATCGTAAGCCCTTCATCGTTCCGGGCGCAAGGGGAACGATGGGAGACTTGCCGTCCGATATACCGGCGCGCATCGGGACAACGCTCCGCGCTCGGTTGTTGCGAATCCATTCGAAGAAGCTTGAAGGGGCTCCGCTCGATACTTGCCTGCGGGAGGTATATGACGTGTTCGCCACGGCGTTAAGGGACGATGGCGAAGAATTGACCAACAATGTACTCTGCGAGCGAATCCCGGCCCAGGCGTTCCATTGGGCAGTTGTGAAGCAATGGCTTCCTTATCCGCCATTGCAACATAGTGGGCGGTCTCCCGTGTATTTCCTTAATGACCCGAGACCGCGCCAACCAAGGTTCGTGCCAGTCCCGGACCACAAATTAAACGTTCAGTTCGGCGAGTACAGGATTACGGATTGGTGCAAAGCCGATATCCTCAAGAGACTCAGCAGCCGGATCGCCTTTTGGCAGGCCGAAGCGCTAGAAGCGCTAGAAGCGCTCGAAAGAAGTTCTGCTCAGCCCCCATCTATCCAGGCTTCAAAAGGGAGAGCAGAAACGACAGCAGACCAGATCAACCGCCTGCGCGCAGAATGTCGTTGGACGATAGAGGATCTTGCCGAGAAAACCGGGCTGGGACTAAGATCCGTTCAACGCCATATAGCCGGGTCCACACCCTACGATAGGAACATTACCGCGTATGAGCGGGCATTCTCCAAACAACTGAAAAAACAGATAGTTATACACAAGATGGCGTAAAGATGGCATAAGAATGACGCTCCATCGGCCTGGAGGCGGCACCCGAGTCCGACAGATCATGGAGCCATGGAGATCAAGAACAAAGGCCCACCATAAACGCAAAAGCACGGGGAATAGCGTTCCCAAGTCGCTGTTCCCCGTGCTTAAACCCATATCAGCCTTGAACTTGCCCATTATCACATCCTCAAAAGAGCCCTCCAAGATCCTCTCAATTATTCTGATCCTATCCGCGAAACCTTAAGCAGAACAAGTGCAGCCAGAAGCTTGGCCACCAGACCATACGCGGGCCGCCGAGCGCAGACGGCGCGGCTGGCGGCCATTCCTCCACTGAATCCCGAAAAGCCAGAATCCAGCGGAAGAGTGCGCGCCAAGCTGGCCGAGGCCACTGGCGCTTCTGAGCGAAAGGTGCGACAGGCACTCAACGGCGAAGTCCAACCGGCCAATAAAGGTTTTGCAGACCTTCGCCTGCCCTCTTGGATGCCTTGCTGGCCGGCCTTTACTGCCCGGGCCCCGGCCCTCATGGCGATTCGCTTTGGCCTGGCGACGTGTTCCGGCCGGCTAGCTGGCGCACCAGCAGCTTGAGCGTGCACGTCCGGCCGAACCACGAAGCGAGCACCCGGGCAGCGACTGCGAGGCCCACAAACACCAGGATGTCCCACCATGATTCAGCGAGGCGCCCGGCGGCCTTCAGCGACAGCAGAACCGCGGCGGCAGTCCCCGTACACCAATTGGCTCTACGGACCATGGCATTGGCTGCAACGGCCACTTCCATCTGGTCATAGAATTCGCTGCGGATCTCGTCCGATAGGAGGCGAAGCTCGAGATATTCCCATCTCGCGAGCTCGAATTGCTCGGTCTCTTCGGTGCCGCGGGTAGCGCGGAGAAAGTAGCGATTCTCCGGCGGAGCGGGGCTCTGCATACGGCCCCGCTCTGGCGATGGACTGGGCATCATGCGACCTTGTCCTTGCAGCACTGCGCAGCCTTGAGGCAGCCGATATACGCGACCACCTGCTTTTGAAGGTCTGAGGGGCAGCGCACGTAACGGTCAGATTCTCCCTCGATCTGGGCCATGAAGGAGCTTGCCAGTGCCAGGTCTTTGTCGTCGGGAAGCTCGTTCCCGCGGTCCTTGAAGATTTCGAGTAGGAGCGTCCGCTCAGCACCCGTGGAATCTTCAAGGAACCTCTCAAACTGCATCCGCAACGTGTAGTGGATCACCTCTCGGACACGATCGGCCACCGTAACGGGATCGGGCGGATGCGTCTTTTCCGGCCGGCGGTTGTTCCTCCAATCTTCGGCCAAAGCTTCCATCCAATCGGCAGCTTCTCTCTCTGAAACCTTGCTTGCCCATTCGGGGTCACCAAACCGTTTGAGTCGCCGCATGGCGGCGGCCTTCACCACCTGCTCAGCGAGGGCTCGATCCTCGCCGAAGTACAGGATGTCGGCTATCTGATCGGCAATTGTGGCCATGGCGGGGCTGATGGTCGGTTGCGGTTTCGGCGCTGCGGCGGGCGTCGGGTGCGTCGCGGGCTCTGTGACGGCTTGTTGGGGCCGAGCCTTAGGCCCGGCGGTTCTAGTTTTCGGCATTTTCGGCTTCTCCTCAAATCGTTAGTGCTTCTATTGCTGCTACCGATTCAGTATTGCCGATAGAATCTCTATTGTCAATAGATGTTCTACTGTTTTATACTGTCGGAAGAGATGCCACCGTCCGAAAAACCATACTTGAATTTTGTGATCGAGCCGGAGCTTCTAAAGCGCCTCGATGACTTTCGCTTTAAGCAAAGATTCGCAACCCGGGCCGCGGCGATCAAATGGCTTCTCGATTGGGCCCTTAGCCAGAAACCGGTACCGGAAAAGGAAGCGTAGAAAATGGCGAACTGGATTGATCTCAGCGTTGTAGCGGCCTGCAATGCTGTTTTGGGCGGGATCCTGATCGCGACTTTCAAAAATTTGTTAAGCAGCTACGCCGGAGAGAAAGGGAAGAACATTGCGACGAAGGAAGACGTCCAGATCATTGTCGACAACGTTCGTGCCGTAACCCGTGAAGCGGAGGCGATTAAAGCCGAGATCCAGGGAGGTGTATGGGAGCACCAGTGGCTCCTCAATCAGAAGCGTGACATGTATGCGAAGCTCTTGGACTCATTGGCGGGAGCCTTTGCCACTTCTCGGGAATACGCTGACATATTGCGGCGATATGCTGTGGCCGTTGCCAGTGGCCAGATGAGCGACAAAGTCTATGCCGAGATTGCAAATTTCCGCGATCGCCACTACCAAGCCGAACGTGTCGCTTCAGCGGCTATGATGACGGCGGCTGTCTTTGTGGATCCCAGAGCAATCGAGACTGCGAAGGCCCCCTTTGCCCCCTTCCAAAACATCGGATCAATGGGAAATGAGCCCGCTCTGCTCCAACTTCGGACGGCTATCGACGATGCGATGTGTGAGATTGTCGAAATTGCAAAATCCGATATTGGCATAGCGTTATTCGGGAACCCTAAGGGAAGCGAACCCACTCCGAATGCGATTGCCAAGAGTGCGTAAGATTTGCGCCGAGTATTCTCGGCCATAGATCTTTGACAATCGAATATTCCAGATGTCCGCGGGGCGGCCGGCAACCGCTCCGCGAGAGGGGAGTATCCTGAAGGGCGATGGCTCTATTTCGCCCCACCTACACCGATAAGAAGACCGGCAAGCCCCGGCAGTCGGCCGTCTGGTGGTACAAGTTCGTTTTAGCTGGAAAGCCCGTCAGAGAGTCTGCCAAGACCACCAGGAAGACAATTGCTGCCGCGGCCGAGAAGCAGCGGCGCCTTGACCTCGAAAAGAACCTGGCAGGGGTTCCGACCGAGAAGCGCGAGAATCGCATCAAATCCGTTGCGAGCATCCTGAAGACGTACGAGCAGCGGTACAAACTCGACCACCGCGGCAGGGAACAGTCCATCCTGTTTTCGAAAGGCCGTCTGGCGCACGTCAACCGCATCCTGGGCTCTGCGCTCCTTCCAGACCTCTCCGAAGATGCCATCCGGGCATACATCACCAAACGGCTGGAGGAGGGCGCCAGCGGCCGGACAGTCAACATGGAAGTAGGCGAGCTGTCGCGCGCGATCGGCAAGCCCTGGTCGGTCCTGTGGCCGAAGGTGCGAAAGCAGGAGGAGCGAAAAGACATCGGCAAGGCACTCTCACCTGAAGAGGAAAGGCGCCTGCTCGATGCCGTGACCGATAAGAAGCGCTGGCAGGTGGCAGGGACCATCATCCGAGTCGCGCTGTTGACCGGCATGCGATCGGGCGAGATCACGGGCATGCGATGGTCGCAGGTGGATCTCGAGTCCCGAATCATCACAGTCGGAAAGGCGAAGACGTCATCCGGCACGGGCCGGCAGATTCCGATGAATGACGATCTGTTTGCCGTTCTGGCAGCGCATGCCGAATGGTTCACGGTCAAGTTTGGCGCGGCCAGGCCCGAACACTACCTGTTCCCCTTCGGCAAGCCACAACCGACCGATCCCACCAAACCGACCACCACGATGAAAACGGTTTGGAACAGCATTCGGACCGCGGCGAAGGTCGATTGTCGGCTTCACGATCTAAGGCACACGGCCCTCACCAAAATGGCGGAAGCGGGAACCCCTGAGAGCACGATGCTATCGATCGCGGGCCACATGAGCCGGGCGATGCTGGAGCGCTACTCCCACATCCGCATGGCCGCGAAGCGGCAAGCCGTCGAATCGCTCGGCACCAAACGGAAATTAGAGGGGGTAGTACAAGAATCGGTACAAGTCGCCAAAGTGATCAAAGTGAACTGATTGATAAGTGGTTTATTTTCTGGTGAGCGCGGAAGGAATCGAACCTTCAACCTAGTGATTAAGAGTCACTTGCTCTGCCAATTGAGCTACGCGCCCGCTCGGGAAATATAAGGCAGGATGGCGGCGCGAACCGCCACCCCAGAATTATAGCACTTTCGGCGGCGTCTCCGCCGCGATCGATTGCGCCACCAATTGCGCGATGTCGAGGAGCTTCGGAGGCGCCTGCGTCACCGCGCCAAGCGCGTCGCGGAACATCGTCTGGCAGAACGGACAAGCCGTGCCGATGACACCCGCTCCCGTTCCCACCAACTCCTCTACCCGCGTCACGTTGACGCGCTTGCCGGTCTCCTCGCCGAGGAACATCTGTCCGCCGCCCGCTCCGCAGCAGAACGAACGCTCGCGCGTACGCTGCGGCTCCACCACATCCCCGCAATGCGCCACCACCGCACGCGGCTCTTCGTAGACATTCCGGTACCGGCCCAGGTAGCACGGGTCGTGGAACACCACCTTCTCCCGAGTGCCCACAGCCTCCGGCAGCTTCGCCTGCAGCCGCGCCAGCAATTCACTGTGATGCTCGATCGGAAACGTTGCGCCCGCCTCTTTCCAGTCGGTTCCGATGGTCCGGACGCAGTGCGGGCAGATCGATACCATCTTGCCCACCTTCGCGGCTTTCAACATTTCGATATTCGACTCGGCCACTTGCGAAAATGCCAGATCGTTGCCCAGCCGGCGCGCCGGATCGCCCGTGCATTTTTCTTTACGCAGCACGCCAAACGTCACGCCGACATGCCGTAGCACGCGTGCCAGCGCCAGCACAATCTCGCGTCCCTGTGGATCGTACGAGCCCATGCAGCCGAGCCACAGGCAATACTCCTGCGAGCCGTCGTAAATCGGCAGTTCGTTTTTCTCGATGAACTTCGCACGTTCCCCGGCGGGAAAGCCCAGCGAGTTGCCATTGCGCTCCAGGTTCAGGAAGAGCTTGGTGCCGTAATCGTCCTCCCATTTCCCGGTGTTGACCGCGCCACGCCGCAGCCCGATGATCATGGGCAGATGCTGAATGCCCACGGGACACTGGAACTCGCATCCTCCACACGTGGTGCATTGGAACGCGGCTACTTCCGAAATATGTTTGCCCAGCAGTGGCGCTTCGTTGGCGGGTCCGAATTCATTCAGGTATCCACGCAAGCCTAAAATAATTTCCTTGGGATTCAGCACCTTTCCCGTGTTGTATGCCGGACAGTGCTCGGTACAGCGCCCGCATTCCACGCACGAGAATGCCTGCAAAGCGTCGATCCGCGTGACATCCTTGCCGGTATCGAGTCCGAAATCTTCATCGCCGGACAGGGGCGGGATGCGGCTGAATCCCTCGCGACGCAGAAACACCGTGACCGGACTTAATGCCAGGTGCAGATGTTTGGTATGGGGAATCAGCGGCAAAAACGTCACCAGTGCGAGAGTGTGAATCCACCAGGCCACGCGGCTTGCCGTGCCCGATTCGCCCAGCCAGAGTCCCGCCAGATACGTCACCATGAGGGTGAAGATCAAAAATGCGATGAAGCCCGATTCAGGCGAGACCTCGCCCAGCCATTTCGGCCGCACCAGAAAGCGGCGTACAAACAATCCTGCAATCGAGATCGCCACCGCCACCGCCCACACGGCAACGAATCCGAAATAGAATTTTCCAAACGCAGAGTCCGGCGAGAGCAACTGAACGCCGAAGCCCCTTGCGATGTGATTAATGGTGATCAACCCAAACGCGCAAAATCCCCAGAAGACGAAGGCGTGCGCGAGTCCCGGCAGTGGCCGCTGCCGGATCACTTTTCCTTGCGCCATCACCTCCCATAGAAACTGGCGAATGCGCGGGCCTAGCGGAGCCAGCTCGAAATCGGGAGTGGGACGCGATTTAGAAATTACATGCAGTACTTTCTGCAGCCGCAACCAAAACCACAAGAGCGATGCGACGATTGTAACGAGCAGAACCGCTCGTTCCGTCCAAGAGGGGTCTGTCATACCATTCCGATTTGAATGTATCACGTGGATCTGGCGCTGGCTTCGCTAGAATAGGGATTCTGGAGGGCATTTGCGCATAGTGGTTTCAGGCGCCGCCGGCTTTATCGGTTCGCACTTCTGCGACCGGTTACTGGCGGATCGCCACACCGTAGTAGGACTCGACAATTTCCTTACCGGCAATGCGCGCAATTTGGCGCACCTGGAAGGGAAGACGGGCTTCCGGCTCATCGAGCAGGACATCACTCTACCGTTTTCGGTTGAGGGACGGGTGGACTGCGTGGTCAATCTGGCTTCGCCGGCCAGTCCCAAGGACTATCTCGAGCATCCGATTGAAACGCTCGCCGTGGGGTCTGTGGGGACCCGCCATATGCTCGAGCTTGCCCTGGAAAAGAGCGCTCGGTTCCTGATCAGTTCCACGTCGGAATGCTACGGCGACCCGTTGGTCCATCCGCAAGTGGAGACCTATTGGGGCAATGTCAATCCAGTGGGTCCGCGTTCCTGCTACGACGAGAGCAAGCGCTTCGCCGAAGCACTGACGATGGCCTTCCACCGCAAGCATGGGGTGCGGACCAATATCGCGCGCATCTTTAATACTTACGGTCCGCGCATGAAACTGAACGACGGCCGCGTCGTTCCGGCATTCCTGGACCGTGCTCTCCGCGGTGAGCCGATCACGGTGTTCGGCGATGGGTCACAGACGCGAAGCTTCTGCTACGTAAGCGACCTTGTCGACGGTCTTTGCCGCCTGATGCTCTCGGATGAGCGTTACCCGGTGAACCTCGGAAATCCGACGGAGATGACCATCCTGGAATTCGCCGAGTACATCCGCAAAGCCACCGGCAGCCACTCCGCGATCGCGTTCGAGCCCCTTCCCGAAGACGACCCGCAACAGAGAAAGCCCGATATTGGAAAAGCCCGCAACATTCTGGGCTGGAAACCCGTGGTGGCTTTGGAAGAGGGAATCGGTCTCACCGTCGACTACTTCAAGAATTTACAAGCCGCTGTCGCCTGACGCCCCATCACTGAAGAGGCCACTATTTTTCCTGATACGAATCTGGTGTGGGCCACACCATTGCTTTCGAGGCGTGACGTCTTGGACAATGCATTTGCGCGGAAACTACTGACGGACCGGCAACTGATGCCGGAGGACATCGACTTGTATCGCGAGCAGGCGAGTGCGTTTCGCGAGAAGTTTGGCAGAGAGATGGGGCCCGAGGACCCGTTCTTTTTCGATCCGGATGCGGATACACCACAATTCCGGGGCCCAGAGGATGCGGATTGGGTCCTCGATTTCCTGGCCCGCCTCATGGCCGAGACCGGCATCGACGCGGCCGCGATCTACGCTTTCAAACGTACGGGAGGACTCTTTCCGTCCGCTACCATGCCGCTCAATCCGCAGGATCTTTTAGAGTGGAATGCCGCCGTTTACGAATACCAGGAGAAGTTGGGTAAGGCGCCGAGGCAATAGGGCCCTGGTCAAGGTGTAACCCGCTCGCTCACACTCTGGCCCGTTGCCAGATCCACACCGAACAGGTCGATATATTTCACGGTGGGAACGGCCAGAACCTTGTGGGTGCTAACGTACATCTTGTCGAGACGCGCCCGACGCCCGTCGATTGTAGCTTCCGCGCGTACCGAATTCCCTTCCCTTACGATCTCGATCTCCCGCTGTTTCTGGGAGACCAGCCTCAGCCGGTAGCCCTTAGAATCCCGATCCGGTTCGATGGTGAAGCCGTAAGCTCGCGCTTTCTCCAGGGAAGTTAGCTCTTCGCGGTGGCCGTCTACGGCAGCCATCACCCAGTAGGCGCTGATCGGCTGGCGCGGATCGAGATCTCCGTCAGGTCGAATGTTGGCGTCGTAATGGACCACGTTGGCGTTGGTGCTTCGTTCGATCACGAACAGCGGAGCCTGCCTTCCCTCGATGCTAGCGGCGAACAGACCCGCCGCTGCCGTCAGCAGCAGGGCCGCGATTCGCCATTTTGCTCGCGCTTGCATCCGTTTCACCATGTGATCCCTTTCCCACCAGCTCCCAATTTTCTATACGGTCGAGCTATACACCTTGGATGTTTCTTCCACACAAATGGATGCTTCCTGCAACCTGTTATCATCGCGTGAAGTGGATCACCCCCGCGTCGCCATTATCGTTCCCTGCTACAACGAGGCCAAACGCCTGCCTGTGGCGGAATTTGACGCGTTTCTGGAGAATTCCCACATCGATTTTCTCTTCGTGGATGATGGCAGCCGCGACAATACGAAGGAAGTCCTGGCGTCGCTCGAGTCAGCCTGGCCCGGGCGCGTGATTCCCATCTATCAGCCCCAGAATCGCGGCAAGGCGGAGGCGGTGCGCGCGGGAATCTGCGCGGCTTTGGATCGAGGCTTTGAGTACGTGGGCTTCTGGGATGCCGATCTGGCAACTCCTTTAAACGAGATCCCGGAATTTATGGCGGTGTTTGCGGAAACCCCTGAGCTCGATATGGTATTCGGCTCGCGGGTGAAACTGCTGGGTCGGCATGTGGAGCGGAAGGCGGTGCGCCACTATCTCGGCCGCGTCTTCGCCACCTTTGTCTCCACTATGCTGGGGTTGCCTATTTACGACACGCAATGCGGCGCGAAGATTTTCCGGGTTCGTTCCGGCACCCGGGTGCTGTTCGATAAACCCTTCCTCAGCCGCTGGGTATTTGATGTCGAAATCCTGGCGCGATACCTCCAAACGGTCGGAACGGTGGCCGCTATGCAGAAAATCTACGAATTCCCGCTTCGCTACTGGGTGGATGTGGGTGGGTCGAAAGTCAAGCCCGGCGATTTTTTCATCGCTTTTCGGGATGTACTGCGCATCCGGCGCGCCTATCCAAGCCTCGGACGCGGTTAGTCAAAACACCTGACATGCAACTCTGAAGTACTGGTACGGGTACGGCTAGCAACGTAGAAAGCACTATCGCATAACTGGAATTGCTTATGCGGAAACTCTTATCAATCTTCGTTTTCAGCACCTGTTTGCTCTGCGCTCAAGACTCTCTTCTGTTCCAGCCCCGGACGCCGGCTCCCAAACTTTGGCGGGCCAGCATCACCGCCTTGGCCGCCGCTAATATCGTCGATGTGCATTCCTCCTGGGGAAAGCACGAACTCAACTCGACTCTCTCAAGCCCGTCCGGTAACTTCGGCAAAGAGGGCGCCCTGATCAAGCTTGGCTTTCAGGGAGGCCTGATCGGGTTCGAATATCTCATCACCCGTGGACACCGCTCTCGCAAGCTTTATCGCGCCCTCACCATCGTCAACTTCTCCGTTTCCGGAGCCATCGGCGGAGTGGCTATTCACAACTACACCGTTCCACGCCCGCAGTGACGGCTCCTATCGGATGATGTCGTCTTCCGAATCGATATGTCGCGTGGTGGTAGTGCGCTCCACGTACTCCGGCTCTGTCGTTCGAACGCGCGTGGTGCGGTCGACGTAGACTTCGTCGTCCACCGGCGGGACCGGTACGTTGGTTCCTCGGGCGCGGGGCAACGGCTTGTCGGCATTGCCGAAATCGCCGGACTTTTCCGTCTCGGTTCCGATCTTCTGACCGCCGGCGTGCATCATCACGTCCTTTGCCCGCTTCACCCAATCGTGATTGTCGCAGTGAACTGACATCAGCACGCCGCCCTGACGGATCCGCCCCTCGTAACGCCGGGCTTCGTATTCAGGAATGGTCATGCCGATCAACGCGCCGATCAAGCCAAAGAGTATACCGATCCCGCCCGCTCCGGCGAAAGCCGCCACGATGGGGCCCGCGGCGGTTATGCTCACCAGGTTGGGAATTACCAATTGACCGGTGCCTGTGAACCATCCCAGTACCGCTCCGATAATCGCGCCCGCGATCACGCCGGCGCAGAAGCCTTCCGGAGCCTTGGTGTTCTTCTCATGTGCGAAATCTTTGGTGCCCTGGTTGTCCTGAAGGAGCGCGGAAATATCCGCGCTGCGAAACCCGGCGCGGCGCAGACGATCCACTGCTTCTTCCATCTCCAGGCGGCTCGGATAGATTCCGAAGACTGCTGTATTCTTAGCTGCCATGTTTTGCTCCTCGCGATACGTCTCACGCGTTTCGCCCGAATCGGGGTGCGTTGCGCATCGCACTGGAGAAGTGTGCAACGGGATTGCCACGTCCACGCCGGTTTGGCCCTGGCACGTGATTTAACTCACGGGTTGCTCTGTTAAAATGAGGAAGTCGCCCCCCAACACAAGTCATGAAATTTGGAGTCATCGTTTTTCCGGGTAGCAACTGTGACCACGACGCCTTCTACGCGGTCTCTGCCAGCTTCGGGCAAAAGGCTGAATGGATTTGGCATGATTCCCATTCCGTCGGCGATGTCGACGCCGTGATTCTGCCGGGGGGATTTGCCTATGGCGATTACCTCCGCTGCGGCGCCATCGCCAAGTTCTCTCCGGTGATGCAGGCCGTCAAAGATTATGCGGCCGATGGCGGGCTGGTACTGGGAGTGTGCAACGGATTTCAGATTCTGGTGGAAGCCGGTCTCCTGCCCGGCGCGCTGATCCGCAATCGCAGCCTCAAGTTCATCTGCCGCGACGTCCATTTGCGTGTCGAAACCACGCGCTCGCCCTTCACCGGCGCGGCGCATCGCGGCGAGATCCTGCGGATGCCCATCGCGCATGGGGAGGGCTGCTACTACGCTAGCGAGCAGACCTTGGACGAACTGGAAGCAGAAGACCGGGTGGCCTTCCGCTACCTGGACAATCCGAACGGCTCTCTGCGCAACATCGCCGGGATTCTCAATGCCCAACGCAATGTCATGGGCCTGATGCCGCATCCGGAGCGTGCCTGCGATGAGCTCATGGGGTCGAGCGACGGCCTGACCATTTTCGAATCGATGCTCCGCACGGTTCAGGCGCATCGCGCCGCTTTCGTGCCGGCAGGACGGCGATGATTACGGCCGATCTCATCTCACAGCACCAACTGACACCCTCTGAGTACGACAAGATCGTCGACATTCTGGGCCGCGAGCCCAGTTATACCGAACTGGGCATTTTCAGCGTGATGTGGAGCGAGCACTGCTCGTACAAAAGCTCACGCCTCCACCTGAAGAAACTGCCGACACGCGGCAAGTTAGTCGTGCAAGGGCCAGGGGAGAACGCCGGCATCATCGATATCGGCAACGATTACGTCATCGCCTTCAAGATCGAATCACACAATCACCCGAGCTTCATCGAGCCTTTTCAGGGCGCCGCGACCGGTGTCGGCGGCATTCTCCGGGACATCTTCACCATGGGTGCGCGTCCCATCGCCGTGCTCGATTCATTGCGCTTCGGCCGCTTGGACGACCCGGAAACCGGCGCCCGCAATCGCCGCATCCTCTCGGGCGTGGTGTCCGGCATTGCCCACTACGGCAATTGCTTCGGAGTCCCAACGGTGGGCGGCGAGTGCATCTTCGAACCTTGTTACGATGGCAACCCGCTGGTGAATGTCTTTGCGCTGGGCGTCTGCCGCAAAGAGGACATCTTTTACGCTAAGGCCGCAGGCGTGGGAAACCCGGTCATCTATGTCGGTGCCCGCACTGGCCGCGATGGCATTCACGGCGCATCCATGGCCAGTGCCGAGTTCACCGAGGAGTCCAAGCAGAAGCGCCCCAACGTGCAAGTCGGCGACCCGTTCATGGAGAAACTGCTCCTCGAAGCTTGCCTGGAGGCGATGAAGACCGGCGCGATCGTTGGCATTCAGGACATGGGCGCCGCGGGATTGACTTGTTCCACCTGTGAGATGGGCAGCCGCGGTGAGGTCGGCATCGAAATCGAGTTGGACCGGGTTCCCCAGCGTGCCACCGGCATGACACCCTACGAGATCATGCTCTCCGAGAGCCAGGAGCGCATGCTGCTGGTGGCCGCCAAGGGCCGCGAAGAAGAGGTCTTTTCGGTCTTCCGCAAGTGGGGCCTGGAAGCGGTCGAGATTGGGGTGGTGACGCGCGACGGCAAACTCCGCGTCAAGCATCATGGCGAAGTTGTGGCCGAGATTCCCAATCGCGAACTGGCCGACGAAGCGCCGCTGTACGATCGTCCTCACGACGTGGTGCCCGCGCCTGTTCGGCCCGTTCCCAACCTGCCCAAAGCCGACGTGCAGAACAGCCTGCCCACGCTGCTTGCCTCCCCTGATATCTGTTCCAAGCGCTGGATCTGGCAGCAGTACGATTTTCAGGTCCGCACCAACACCGTGGCGGGTCCCGGTGCTGAGGCTGCGATTATCCGGATTAAAGAGACCGGCACGTCGGTGGCGATGTCGCTGGATGGCAATGGCCGGTATTGCTTCCTCTCGCCGCGGGAGGGCGCGCGCCTTGCCGTCGCGGAGGCTTGCCGGAATCTCGCGACGGTGGGGGCGCGTCCCGTGGCCGCGACCAACTGCCTCAATTTCGGCAATCCCGAGCGCCCGGAGATCATGGCCCAATTGGTGGAAGCCATCGAAGGAATGTCGGAGGCCTGCCGCTTCTTCGATACTCCCATCACCGGAGGCAATGTCAGCCTGTACAACGAAACCCTGGGCGAAGGCATCTATCCCACGCCGGTCTTAGGTGTGGTCGGTCTCATGGCCACCGCGCCGCCGGTGACCATCCCCTTCAAGAATGCAGGACGGGCGCTGGTATTGCTCGGCGGACTCGGCTCGTGTGACGACGCCCGCATGGGCGGAACGCAGTACGCGAAGGAAATCGTCAAGCAGCTTTGGGGGTTGCCGCCGCTGCTCGATCTGGAATACGAACAGCGGGTCCAGTACGCCATCCGCCGCATTCTGGAAGAAGGACTGGCCGAGTCGGCGCACGATCTGAGCGATGGCGGCCTGGCGGTTGCCGTCGCGGAGTGTTCTTTTGGCCCCGCGGAAGTGGGCGCGCAGATTGAAATCGTCTCCAATCTGCGTCCCGAGGTGCTGGCTTTTCACGAGGCGCCGTCGCGAATCCTGATCTCCACCAACAACCCCAAGCGGGTGGTGGCGATCGCCGAAAAATATGAAATAGAAGCGCCGGTAGTCGGGGTTACAATTGAGAAAGGAATTGAGATCCGGCAGCGCACTGTCACGCTCGGATCCTGGGAGATCTCCGCTCTGAAATCCGCCTACGATGGGGCCCTGGAAACACATGTCCGGTAAGCAGGCGAAGAACTGGGGCCTAGGGCCTGGGGCCGGGGGCCAGGGAGACGCACCTGCGGAGCGGCTCCGCCTGCACACTCCAAACAGCACCTCCGAGCCCGACAAACAGCGAGCGCAGCGAGCCTCTTCCCCCGGCCCCCGGTCCCTGGCCCCATGGGCTTCCGACAAGTTTCACGAAGAGTGCGGCGTCGTCGCCATTGCGGGGCATCCGGAAGCAGCCAAGCTTGCATACCTGGGGCTCTATGCATTGCAGCATCGCGGGCAGGAGAGCGCCGGCATCTGCACCAGCGATGGGCGCGAGATTTATACCCATAAGGCGATGGGGCACGTCGCGGATATCTTCACGAGTCCCGTGCTGGCCACGCTGCCCGGCGAACTCGCTATCGGACACACGCGATATTCCACCGCCGGCGACACCGTTCTATTGAATGCCCAGCCGTTTTCCGTAGCCTGCAACAAAGGACTGGTCGCCGTCGCGCACAACGGCAATATCACCAACGCCACCGAGTTGCGCACCCGCCTGGGCCGATTGGGCTCCATCTTCCAGGCATCCAGCGATACCGAGGTCATCCTCCACCTGATGGCCCATTCTTCTGAGCGCACCCTTTCGGGCGCGTTGCGCGATGCGCTTCTGCAACTCGATGGGGCGTTCTCCCTGGTGTTCCTGGCTCAGGACCGCATTATCGTGGCCCGAGACCCGCATGGCTTCCGTCCGCTGGCCGTCGGCGAAATGGAGTTCTCGGGTAAGCGCAAGTGCCACGTCTTTGCCTCCGAAACTTGCGCCTTCGATCTGATCGGCGCCGTGTACCTCAACGACGTGGAGCCCGGCGAAATGGTGATGGTCGGCCCCGAGGGCATGACTCGCGAGCGTTGGGCGCCCCGGCAGCCACTCGCGCAATGCGCCTTCGAACACGTCTATTTCTCGCGTCCCGATTCCATCGTTTTCGGCCGCTCCGTGGAAGAATCGCGCGAGAAGATGGGCCGCCTGCTGGCCCGCGAGTGCCCGGCCGATGCCGACCTGGTCGTTCCCGTTCCCGATTCCGGAGTCGCCGCAGCGATCGGCTATTCCTCGGAATCCGGCCTGCCTTACCGGCAAGCTCTTATCCGTAATCACTACGTGGGCCGCACCTTCATTGAGCCGTCGCAGGCCATCCGCGATTTCGGCGTCAAGCTGAAGCTCAATCCCGTGCGGCATCTGCTGCAAGGAAAACGCGTGGTCCTGGTGGACGACTCCATCGTCCGCGGCACCACCAGCCGCAAAATCGTGCGCATGGTACGGCAGGCCGGCGCGCGTGAAGTGCATCTGCGCATCTCCTGCCCGCCCACCATCTCACCCTGTTTCTACGGAGTCGATACGCCGACCAGCGCCGAACTGATCGCCTCCAATCACAATGTAGAAGAGATTCGCCGATTCGTGGAGGCTGATTCCATCGGCTACCTGTCCATCGGGTCGCTTCGCAAGGCCGTGGCCGACGATCGCCACGAATACTGCTATGCCTGCTATACGGGCAACTATCCCACGGAACTGGTCAACATCGAAGAATTGATCACCGCGCGCCAGAAACGGCATTGAGCGCGGCGAATTCTGGCAGGGACGCGGCCGCTTTTTAGCGAAGCGCTACCGTTCGCCCACCCTGTTCCTTACTCTTCTGCGCTGCATCCATAAACGCAAACATCTCGAGTGTTTCTTCATTAGGAACGGGCGGCTTGCCGCTCTCGAAAAACTTGACGATCTCGACCACTAGCGGGTGATAGTCCGTCGCTGCCGCCGCCTTCGGGTGGCTTTCCACCACGTCCTTGGCTCGAAACACCACCGCGCCATAATCGCTGTACGGCCGGATGGCCCGCACTGTCCCGATGCGTCCGTCCTTCCATTTCCCCACGATCACTTCCACGTTCGCTCCCGAAGTACGCGTGACGCTTTCGCATCCCGGGCCCATCAACGTATACAGCACCTCGACCGGATGCACGGCATACCAGGAGAGGTCCAGATAATGGTGCGGCTCCATTGGGCCCGGTCCCCACGTCATGGCGCCGGTGACATCCGGAAATTTCATGGTCGCGCCGATCGCGCCAAATCGCAGGCTCGACGAGCTGAACCACGCCACGCCCGCCGCTTTTGCCAATCGCGCAATCTCGCGCGCATCCTCCAGGGTCGAGGCGAGCGGCTTGTCGATGAACAGAGGCTTGTGCGCGGCAATCACCGGCCTCGCCTGTTCCAGATGTACGCGCCCATCGATGCTGGTGAGCAACACTCCATCCACCTTCGTGAGCAGCGTTGCGATGTCCGGCACAATCTCCACGCCGTACTTGGTGCGAATCTCTTCGGCGTATCGATCCACGCGTCCATGACTCTCTTCGATATCCGCGCTGCCGCCTTTGTATGCCGCGACTACACGCGCCCCCGCGACATGATCGCGCTCGCTGGCATCCTCATTCAGCAGTTTCGTGAAGGCGGGAACATGCGAGGTGTCGGTTCCGATGATGCCCAGTCGAAAATCGGCGCACGGAGCAGACAGCGCCAACGCGAGGAGCAGGAGTGATTTCACGATAGGCATTGTACACTGGGGTGAGACGGCCCGGGGTATCCCGTCAGTTGCGGACCGATCGGTCGCGCAAACCTCATCCCGTTTATGGACCTCACCACCCCGCTCAGCTCTGTTAAAGGAATCGGTACGGCGCGGGCCGCCATGCTGGAGGCCAAAGCACTGGTCACCGTCGAAGACATGCTGGGCTACATTCCGTTCCGCTACGAGGACCGCAGCAACGTCAAAACTATTGCCCAACTGGCACCCGGCGAGATGGCAACCGTCATCGCAGAGGTCCGCTCGGCTAAGGTATCGGGCTTCCGGCGCCGCAATCTGGGCATGTTCGAGGCCCGCTTCAGCGACGCTTCCCGCGCCATTCTGGTTGGCAAATGGTTTCACGGCGGCTACCTCGCTAACGTCTTCGCCGATGGCATGAAGGTGGCGCTCTACGGCAAGGTCGAATTCGACAGCTACGCGGGTCAGCTCACCATGCTGCACCCGGAGTACGAAATCCTCTCGGGCGACGACGACGAGGGCGAGTCTTCCCTGCATGTAGGGCGCATTGTGCCCATCTACGAGGCAGTCTCCAAGATCACCACCAAGCAACTGCGCGTGCTGCTGCATCGCGTGCTGGAGTCGCTGACGCCCGAAGAAGATCTTCTTCCGGAGTTCCTGCGCGGGCGTTTCCAGATGCCGATGCCGGACCGCTGGACCGCCTTGCGTCAGACCCATTTCCCTCCGCCCGACTCCGACCTTCGCCTGCTCAACGCGTTCCGCTCGCCGGCCCAATACCGCCTCATCTTCGAGGAGTTCTTCTGGCTCGAATGCGGCGTCGCGTTGAAGCGCGGCAAGGCGCGCATGCTGCCTGGCATCGCCTTTGAAGTGACCGATCGCGTGCGCCAGCAGATCAAGACCATGCTGCCGTTCAAGCCCACGGAGGCGCAAAAGCGCGTGATCACGGAGATCGTCGCCGATATGAAGGCGCCCCGCCCCATGAACCGCTTGCTACAGGGCGATGTGGGAAGCGGCAAGACTATCGTCGCCGCCGAAGCCGCGGTGGTCGCCATCGAGAACGGCTATCAGGTCGCTGTGCTGGCGCCCACCGAGATCCTGGCCGCGCAGCACTTCCTCTATTTCAAGCAGATTCTCTCCAAGCTCGGATACGTCTCGATGTTGTTGACCGGCTCATTCACGCCGCGCGAGAAGACGCAGTTGAAGAAGCTCGTAGCAGAGGGCATTGCCCACGTAGTCATCGGTACGCACGCGCTGCTGGAAAAGGACGTCGAGTTCAAGCGGCTCGGCCTCGCGATTGTCGACGAGCAGCATCGCTTCGGCGTGCTGCAGCGTCTTGGACTGGTGCAGAAGGGCGTTCATCCCGACGTTCTGGTGATGACAGCCACGCCCATTCCGCGGACTCTCGGCATGACGCTTTATGGCGATCTCGACGTCTCCATCATCGACCAGTTGCCGCCGGGGCGAAAGCCGATCCTGACCAAACACTACACCGCCGACCGCATCGAACAGGCCTACAGCTTCGTAAAAACGCAAATCGACGAAGGGCGCCAGGCTTACGTGGTCTACCCCGTCATTGAAGAGTCGGAAACCCAGTCCACGAAGGCCGCGCAGAAGATGTACGAGCACCTCTCCAAGGAGGTCTTCCCCGATATCGCCGTGGGGCTGATGCATGGACGCCTCGGCGCCGATGAGAAGGAAGCGGTGATGCAGCGCTTCAAAGCAGGTGAGATCAAGATCCTGGTCTCGACTACGGTGATCGAAGTGGGAGTGGATGTTCCCAACGCCTCGGTGATGCTGATTGAACATGCCGAGCGTTTTGGCCTGGCACAGATGCACCAGCTTCGCGGGCGCGTTGGGCGCGGCGCCGCCCAGAGCTACTGCCTGCTCGTCACCGAGAAGCTCAACGATACCGCGCGCGAGCGCATCCGCACACTCGTGGAATCGACCGACGGATTCTACATCTCCGAAATGGATCTGAAGCTTCGCGGTATGGGAGAATTCTTCGGCACCAAACAGTCCGGCATGCCCTCGCTGCGCATGGCGGACATCATTCGCGATGCCGAAATCCTCGAAGTCGCGCGGCGCGAAGCGATGGACTTCGTCGCGCGCCCACCCTCGGAGGAGGCGCTGCGCCAGGCAGTCGCGTACATTCGCGACCACTGGCAGCGCCGCTACGGCCTGGTGACGGTGGGCTGATGCGCGTCATTGCCGGGGAGTTCCGTTCGCGCCGCCTGAAGAGCGTTCCGGGAGACGCCACTCGCCCCACGCCCGACCGTCTGCGCGAGACACTCTTTGACATCCTGGGCCAGCGGATCGAAGGCGCCACGTTCCTGGATGCATATGCAGGCACGGGTGCAGTGGGCATCGAAGCGTTGAGCCGCGGCGCCCGTCACGCATTCTTTCTGGAGAAGAGCCGGGGGGCCGTCGAAACGATCCGCGAGAATCTGGCGTCGCTGCAATTGGAATCGCGGGCAACGGTCGTGGCCGGCCCGGTGCTGCTCACCATTGAACGCCATCCCGCCGGTATCGTGTTCCTGGATCCGCCTTACACCTCGGAACGCGAATACCCGGCGGTGCTGGAGTTGCTGGGCTCATCGCCGCCCGAGTTGACACTGGTGCAGCACTCGTCGCGTCTGCAACTTCCGGAGTCGGCGGGAGGGCTGCGCCGCACGCGCGTGGTGAAGCAAGGCGACAATGCCCTCAGCTTCTACACGGAGTAGCGCGATCGGTCCGCGGCCTTAGTCGCCCTGTGAAAGCCGCCATAGCACCTGGCGCAGCATGCCCATGAGCACCGGAGCATCTCGCGCCGCCAGATCCCAGCGCCGAACCAGCCGGCGAATCTTCTCCTGGCTGGACGCGGCGGTCACCGGATTGATATAACCGCTGCGTTCGAGCACGTCGATCAGCATCCCCGTGATCTGCTCATTCTCCGCCGCCCCCGCCCGCCGGATGCGTTCCGGCTTCGCCTCCGCCGCCTTGGGATCGCGCGCCAATTCGTAGAGGCACAACGCCACCGCCTGCCCGAGATTCATCGAGAGACCCGCGTCGACGGTCGGAATGCGCATCAGCCAGTGGCAATGGCTCAGGTCCTCGTTCGACAGTCCGAACTTCTCGGAGCCGAACAGAAGCGCGACGGGAGCCTGCGCCAGGGACCGCGCGATCAGGCGCGCGCCGTATTCCAGGCGACGGAGCGGATGCTGCAGTTCCCGGTGTCCTAATGATGTCGTGCCAATCACGAGCCGGCAGTCCGCAACGGCATCCGCGGTAGTCGCGAACTCTTCCGCGGCTTGCAGGAGGGGCGCCGCGCCTACCGCGGAGCGTGCCTCGCGGAACGCTACGTCATACGGCTGCACCACCCGCAAGCGGGCAAAGCCGAAATTCGCCATGGCCCGCGCCGACGCGCCGATGTTGAGCGGATTGCGCGTCGAGACCATCACGACGCGAAGATTGTCTTTCCAGTTTGTGCCGATACTCCGATCGTATCGAAACCGGGATCATAGCGAAACTCGCGCGTCCCCGCGATGCGCGCCGCAATCGCGTGTTACAGTTTGGAATTGAGACACTACCCAATATTTCTGGACCTGAAAGACCGGCCGGTGCTGTTGGTAGGCGCCGGCAAGGTAGCGCTGCGCAAGGCTAAGGGCCTGCTCGAATGCGGGGCACGAATCACGGTGGTCGCGCCGGAATGTGAGCCGGAGTTTGAAACCATGCCGGTACGTCTCGTCCGCCGACGGTTTCGTGCGTCCGACCTGGGGAATTGCTTGCTGGTCTTCGCCGCCACCGATGATCGCCTCACCAATCACCGCATCGGAATTGCCGCCAAAGGCAAGGGCCTTTTCGCCAACATCGCGGATTCTTCCGAGGAGTGCGGATTTCTGGTACCCGCGCGGGTGCAGCGCGGCAACGTGCAGATCGCGATCTCGACGGGCGGCGAGAGTCCTCGCCTTTCGGCTGAGCTGCGCAAAAAGTTGGAAGACATACTGTAGAAGAAGGTATCTCGGAGGACGCTCCCTCAGTCTCAGTCTCAGACACGCTGAAAAAATGCGAGCGGGCGATTCTTTTACGTCATCTCACACCCACCGTCCCGGCTCGTAACCTGCCAAATACGTGCGCGCGATATGCGCTTGCGAGCCGCGCGCGTCAGCAAGCGGCCACTCATCAGAAGGGGAGACGCTCCCTCAGCTCACAGTCGCGGCTCGTAAAGTCGCGGCAAGACGGTATCATTGAAAGCTGGGCCGCGCATCGTCGACATGAGCCGCGCCCGTTTGCATTCGTCTCCGGCCTCCGAGACGTACGGCCTGGCCGTACGTCAACTGAACGATATGTGGTGCCGTTTCGTTGTCCCCGTAGCCTTGCTGGCGCTCGCGTGGGGTGCGTGCGCACAACCGGGCCCCAAGCCCAGTCACGATCCAGAAGCCGCGCGCCTGGTCACCGGCGATATCCCCAATTTCTGGCGCGTATTTGACAAGGCCTCCTTGAAAGATGCCGGTGACCTGTTCCAACGCGAGTACCTCGACCCGGGGTCCACCGGCCTTCACGATTTCGTCAAGGCCCGCATCCAGAACGGCCGACTTCTGGCTGCCACCGCGGTGTCACGCCCGCGCTACTATTCCGCCATTCGTGAAGGTACGCTCTCCATCGATCGATCCACCGCCGTCAAGGACGCAATCCGCGCGAGCTTCCGCAAGCTCAAGGAGATTTATCCGGACGCCGTGTTCCCCGATGTGTACTTCGTGGTCGGCCGCATGACTTCCGCGGGTACCACCTCCCAGAACGGCCTGTTGATCGGGGTCGAGATGAATGCTCGAGACCGGAATACGCCGGTTGACGAGTTGAACGATTGGGAACGCGCGGTTACGGGGCAGATCGCCAACCTTCCGAATATCGTAGCCCACGAACTAATTCACATCCAGCAGGACCAGGACAGTGAGCAGACCTCGCTCCTTTATCGGTCTTTGATGGAAGGCGGAGCCGACTTCGTAGGGGAACTTATCTCCGGCGACATCATCAATCGGGTCCAGCGCACATACGGCGACGCACATGAGGCGGCACTCTGGCAGGAGTTTCGTAAAGACATGGCGGGCAAAGACGTCAGCCACTGGCTATTCCAGGGAGACCGCTCCAAAGACCGTCCAGCCGACCTCGGATACTACATCGGTTTCAAGATCTGCGAAGCTTTCTATCGCCGGACTCCAGACAAGCGCGAGGCCGTGCGCCGCATTCTCAGAGTCAAGGATGCCGAGGCGTTCCTCCGGGATAGTGGATATGAAGGCGGCCACCAGCCAGGCCGGTAGCCGCCGCCCTGGTCGTCCAGGAGCTCAGCGAGCAGTTTTGGACTGCTGCGTCATCTGTGCCATCGACTCCTTCATGCGCTTCTGCATCTCCGCCGGGGCGACCTCTTCAATCCTCGTCGCGACCGACCACGAGTGCCCGAACGGATCTTTGAGCCGCCCGTAACGGTCTCCCCAGAACATGTTGGTCAGCGGCGCTTCCACTTGCGCGCCTGCGGCAACCGCCTGATTGAAAACCGTATCGGCGTTCTCCACGTATAGCATCACGCCGCTCGTGGTGCCTCCCAGGGATTGCGGGGAATGGCCGCCGGTGCCGGGCATTTCGTCGGCCAGCATAATGACGGAATCACCGATCCGGATTTCGGCATGTCCGATCTTTCCCCCCGGCGCCTCCATGCGCATGATTTCCTGTGCACCGAACGCACGTTTGTAGAAGTCGATCGCACGCGCCGTATCGTTGGTTGTCAAATACGGGGTCGCGGTGTGGAAACCTGCGGGTATGGGTTTGGTTTGTGGCATTGGATTGCTCTCCTCGTTTTTGATTTTGGTAACGGCTTTCAGTCTACTGCCGCCTCTCCGGAGAATGCGGTGACGAAACACCCGCTGGTGGGCCCTTGGCGACGCGATCCGTGATCGTTTTCGCATCGATGACGCCTTGGCATCTCTCTTGCTTCACTCTTTCGTCCGTACATAATAGATTCGGGGAGAGCATGGGAAATCTCTATCAAGACCTCCGTTACGCCGTGCGAACGCTGCGCCGGTCCCCCGGCTTCACACTCATCGCCATCCTGACTCTGGGCCTGGGAATCGGCGCCAACACGGCGATTTTCAGCCTGGTGCACGCCGTCATCCTGAAGCCTCTGCCCTTTCACGACCCCGCTCGCCTGGTCGCGATCTGGGACACTTACCTCCCGCAATTTCCCAAGGTGGGCATCTCGCCCCCGGAGATGGCGGCTTGGCAGCAGCAGACCGACCTCTTCGAACAGACGGCCTGGTATCGCTATGTCCCGCAGAACCTCGCACTGACTTCCTCCGGGGCCGAACCGCTCGAAGTCCACGCCGGCTTCGCCTCGGCGACGCTGCTTCCCACGCTCGGTGTCGCGCCCGCCATTGGGCACGCCTTCGCTTCCACGGAACCGCCCAATTCCCTGCTGCTCGGGGACGCTCTGTGGCGCACCCGATTCGGCGGCGATCCCTCGATTCTAGGCAAGAGCATCCGCCTGAACGAGCGCGAGTTCACGATCGTTGGCGTGATGGCACCCGAGTTCCGCTTCCCGGAATGGGCCGACCTGTGGCTCCCTCAGGGTCCTCTGCAGGGCGACGAACTGACCAATCCAGTGCGCCACGCGCTGGGATTCGTGGCACGCCTTCGTCCCTCTGCCACTCCCGCCCAGGCCGGCGCTCGCATACGGGACATCGCGCAGAGGCTGGCAGCCGAGCACCCTAAAACCAGCACGGGATGGGGCGTCAAGCTCGTCGACCTGCAAGAGGACCTGACTGCCAACCTGCGTCCCTCTCTTTGGATGTTGCTGGGCGCTGTGACCCTGGTGTTGCTGATCGCATGCGGCAACATGGCCAATCTTCTGCTTTCGCGATCCACGAGCCGGGCGCGGGAGATTGCCGTGCGCACTGCTCTCGGCGCGGGATCGGCTAGACTCGTCCGCCAGTTGCTCGTCGAAAGCGTATTGCTGGCGGCCGCAGGCGGCACATTCGGGCTGGTTCTCGCATCTGTGAGCCTCGCCGCAGCGGCCCCAGTTCCGGCACCGCTGGATTCGTCGGTGCTCCTGTTCCTGCTTGCAATCTCAACTGCAACAGGCGTCCTGTGCGGTCTCGCCCCCGCGCTGCAGACCCTCCGCGCCGATACCAACTCGATCATCAAATCGGCGTCGCAGGCCAGTGGGCGTTCCCCGAATGTGCGAGGCACGCTCGTCGTCCTCGAATTTGCCCTGGCGCTGATCCTCGTGGCGGGCGCAGGCATCCTGCTCAAGAGCTTCGAGCGCCTGATGCATGTGGATCCGGGCTTCTCGCCCCAAGGCGTGGTCACTGTGCGGCTTTCTATCCCGCCATCTCGCAAGCCCAACGACCTCTTTCACCGCATCGACGCCCGTCTGCGAACCCTGCCCGGGGTCCAGTCGATCGCTGCCAGCAATACGCTGCCGCTAATCGCCAACCGCGCCAACACCACCCGTTTCAACGTGCCCGGCAGCCCGCTGGTCAATCCCGACGCGCTGCCCGCGGCACAGATTCGCGCCGTCAGTCCCGATTACTTCCAGGCGATGCACATCCCGATCCGATCCGGGAGGGCGTTTACGGAGCGAGACTTGAACGACCCGGTCGCGATCATCAATGAGAGCATGGCGAAGCGTTTCTGGCCGGGCGAAGACCCGGTCGGCCGCAAGTTCATCACCGGACCCTGGTCGGCGAATCCCAGTTTCTCGACCATCATCGGAGTGGCGGGAGACGTCAAGAATTTCGGCCTCGATTCCGAATCCACGATGGACCTGTACTTCCCCAGCCTGAACCCCGCCTATGTGGTGGTGAAATCCTCGGGTGACGCCGCCGCGCTCGCCGGAGCCGTCCGCCGCGAGATCCACGCGGCCGATCCCGACCTGCCGCTCTCCGACCTTCAGACCATGGACGAAATCCTGGCGAATTCGGCCCATTCGCGACGCTGGACCATGGCACTATTGGCGGTTTTTGCGGGGCTGGCGCTGCTGCTGGCGCTAATCGGGATCTACGGGGTGATGTCGTGGCTGGTGGCGCAGCGCACGCGCGAAATCGGTATTCGCATGGCCCTGGGCGCCAGCCGGGCGCAGGTGCTCGGCCTGGTGATTCGTTACGGATTCGCCCTCAGCGGCATCGGCACCGCGATCGGAGTCGCCGGGGCACTGGCGCTCCGCCGGGTGTTGTCGGGCCTGGTCTTCGACGTCAGCACCGCGGATCCGTGGATCTACGGTGGAGTTGTCCTCCTGATGCTCGCGGTCGCCCTGCTCGCCTGCTACGTGCCAGCCCGCAGGGCCGCTCGCGTCGACCCGCTGATTGCTCTCCGCTGGGAGTAAAACTGTCCCATCGTGGACACTGTAATCCCACTCCTGGGACTCGCCCCGGCGGGATTTCCGTAGTTTGCGGGGACATGCCTGAGGAATCTCGCGTGCTTCTAATTCGCCGCGAGGTTGTCCATGGCAAAGAAAGAACGGATCCGCGAATCACTTACCGGCCTACCCACCCTGGAGTACCTGATGCAGCGAATTGAGATGGGATGGAGACCATCCGCCATCGAATGGGAGCGGGATATCGTCCCCGCCGGGCAGGAACAGCCCTACTCCGAGGAGATTCCGTACGGCCTGCAAGTGGCGCCCGATTGCAACGGCCTGGTCGAAAATCCCAAGGAGAAAGAGATCGTCACGATGGCGATCGACATGATCGTCGAAGATTGCGCTCTTTCCCGCGTGGCTGCCGAGTTGAATCTGCGCGGCTACAAGACGCGCGCGGGTAATCCCTGGACCCCGAGCGACCTCTTTACTCTGTTGCCGCGGATGATCCAGATCGGACCGCGCCTCTTTACCAGTGAACAATGGGTGACGCGGCGGGCGCGCCTTCCCAAGGTAGTGTAGGCGGCGGCGGAAAAGGTCGAAGACCGCTTGCTGACGCGCGCGGCTCGTATCTTCTCCTCGTGTTTTTCGTTGCGAGCCGCGACCGTAAGGGAGTGGTTTTCGGAGCGATCAGGACATCGCTCGCTTGCGCGCGGGGCTCGCAACGAGCCGCGACCGTAAGGGAGCGTTCTCAGCACTTCGTTGCCCGCTGGCTGTTACACTGCGACCATGCAGCCGGATCGCAGAAGCTTTCTCGCCTCGGCGTTGTCCGCGGCCCCGCTGTTTGTGCCCCGCAGCGCATGGGGAGCAAACGATCGCGTGTCCTACGGCCTGATTGGTGCCGGCGGCCGAGGACGCTATCTGAATGGGAATTTCCAAAAACTCGGCGCTGCCTGTTCCGCGATCGCGGAGGTATACGAGCCGAACCTCGAGAGCGCCCTCAAGACCGCGCCCGATGCCAGGCGTTACGTCGACTACCACGACCTGCTCGCCCAACCGGGAATCGACGCCGTCGTCATCGCCTCCCCCGATCATCACCACTGCCCTATGCTGCTCGCCGCCCTCGATGCGAAGAAGGACGTCTACCTCGAAAAGCCCATGTCGCATTCGCTTGCGGAAAGCCGCAGGATGATTGACGCCGTCCGCAAATCCAGGCAGATTGTGCAGGTGGGCATGCAGCGCCGCAGCGCGCCCTCGGTAATCCAGGCGAAGTCGATTGTGGATAGCGGCATCCTCGGGAAAATCACGCTCGCGAAACCCATGTGGAACTGGAACGTCTCCAAGCCCCTCGACAACACGCCACTCCCCGGCAAACTCGACTGGAAGCGCTTTCTCGGATCCGCGCCGGATCGCGACATGGAGCCCATGCGCTTCCGCTCGTGGCGCTACTTCTGGGACTACTCCGGCGGTAACATGACCGACCAGGGCACCCATCTGATGGACGTGGTGCAGTGGTTCACGAATTCCGCCCCAGTCCGCTCCGCGATCTCCTTCGGTCAACGTGCGAAGAATACGGGTTCGGAAGTCCCCGACGTCTTCTGCGCGGTTTTCGAATATCCCACGCTCATGGCGTCGTGGACGCTGAACTACTGCAACTCCTATGAAAACGACTGGTCGATTCAGTTCCAGGGCGATGAAGGAACCATGATCCTCAACAATGCCGGCTTCCGGATCTGGAAAGAACCAGTGCCCAAGAATCCCGACCCGGTCCAACAGATGGAGGCGCCCATACCGATCGAGCCGCACATTCAGAACTTCCTGGACTGTGTGCGCTCACGTAAAGAGCCTAATGCGCCGGTGGAAGTGGGCGCCAGCGCAGTGTCGGCGCCGCACCTGGCGAATGTGGCGTTTCACCAGGCGCGGCAGGTGGAACTCGCTTCCGTTATTCCAGAATGTTGATGTTTTTCTTGGCGCAGATCTCTTTGAGGATCTTCGGCCAAACACTCACGGTGACTTCGCCCAGGTGCGCTTTGCGGAGTAGCAGCATCATGGTACGGGACTGCCCGATACCACCTCCGATCGAAAGCGGAATCTGATTATTCAGAATCGCCTGATGATACGGAAACTTCAGGAAGTCGAGTTGTCCCGTGATTTCCAGTTGCTTCTGCAAAGTCTCGGCGTTGACCCGAATTCCCATGGACGTCAGTTCATGACGGCGTTTGGTCACGTGGTTCCAGACCAGGATGTCGCCGTTCAATCCGTGGACCGGCCGGCCGTCGATGGAGGTCTCTTCGGTCACCCAGTCGTCGTAATCCGCTGCCCGCATCTCGTGCGGATAGCCGTCGCGAAGCGTCCACCCGATACCGATGATGAAGACTGCCGGGCACTCCTGCAGGATGGCGGTTTCGCGCTGCTTGCGCGGCAAGTCGGGATACATGTCGAGGATATCTTCGGCATGCAAGAAGGTGAGTTTCCTGGGCAGATTCGGGTACTTGCTATTCCAAAGCTTGGGGAAACGATCCTGGAGATACTCTTCGGTCTCGACCAAAACTTTCCAGATGTCACTCACGGTCTGCTTGAGGAACTCCAGGTTGCGCTGATCAGCGGTGATGGTCTTCTCCCAATCCCACTGATCCACGTAGACGCTGTGATCGTGATCGAGGAAGTAGTCCTTGCGGACGGCGCGCATATCGGTGCACAGGCCCTCCCCCGGCTCCATCCCAAAACGCTGCAGGGCGACGCGTTTCCACTTGGTGGCCGCCTGCACTACCTGGGCATCCAAGGGGTGCTTTTCGCGGTCGTTCGCGATGTGGAATTGGATGGGAGTGCGCGATCCGTCGCGATCGAGGTAGTCGTTCACGCCGCTCTCGACATCCACGATGAGCGGAACCGTGACCATCATCAGGTTGAGCGCCTGGCACAGGTGTTCCTCGATGAAGTTCTTGGCCGCGAAGATGGCCTTTTGCGTCTCCTTAGGAGTCAGCAGGGAGTGGTAATCCGCGGGCAGGATCTTCTCCAGTTCCTGGTAGTCGCCAATACCGGGACCGGCCAGGTCTGCCTTCTTGTCAAACATGAGTTTCACCTCTGCAACTAGTAATAACACGGGGCAGGAAGACGGGGTTGGGGCAGAACCGGGCCGGCGGCCGGGGAAGTGTCTGCGGCCCTTACGGTCTGCCTCGCAGGGCCATAGGACGCGGTCCGGCACGCTCGCCAAAGCGCGAGTGGGCGCGCCTCTATGTCAGGTACACCCTATCGCGAAGGCCTCCCGGCGTGCGATTCCTCAACGAACACCAGCCCGTCGTACGCGCCGCGCACCTCGCAAGTGACCATGTTTTCCTTCCCGATCATTACCACGCCGCTCGCCAGATTGAACCGATGCCTGTCGGCGAGCCATCCGCCGAGGGGGCTGTCCGGTGGAACACTTCGCACGTCGAGAAAGAACAAGGGAATCCCCGCCCCGCTGAGGACGGCGTCGCCCGACCCTTCCGGGGCAGGGGCCACGGGCCACGCGCCGAAGCCGCGAGTCTGACTCCCCTCGACGCCGTACGCCCAGATCTCGCCTCGCCGGTAGGCCGTGCCGACTACATAGTATGCGTCGCCGAAGCGCTTCCGCAGCCAGCCGCCCATTTGATCCCCGTCGGACGCAACATGGCCGTTGTGGGCCCAGAGGATAAGCTTCTGGCCGTGATACTTTTCATCGGCAAGCCATTCCACATTCCGCGCCATCGCCCGATCCCGATAGGACGGGCCGTTTCCCTCGACGCGCATCAATGCCGCGTCAACCGCTGTCTCAGCCGCGTGCCGCGCGTCGCGCCACTCCGCGGAGGACGATGTGCGGACCCACTCTGTCTTGTTCGCGTCGAACTGGGCCAGCACCGCCTCCGCGCGGCGTGCGGCCTCGGACGCGCCGGCGAGAAAAACGTTGGTGTGATCTTCGTCGAACATCCTCGCGCCCGCGTATGCCCGCGTTGCCTCCTCAGCCGCGTTCGGTGAAACCCGTCTCAAATACTGGATCACCAGGTCTGCGGCGGGGCCGGCGCCCTGCATATCGAATCCGGTCGACGTCAACTTCGCGCCTGCGCGGTTTTCCGATCGCATCCAATCCGTCAGATCGGCGAATCCCAGCCGCGGGCGCGGTGCGTCCTGCGTCTTGATAAACCGGTCGACTTCGTCCGCATCCGGCCAGTTCATCTCGAACGCTACCACCGTAAATCCCTTTCGCCGCACCAGGTACTCGATCAGCCTCTGTTTCAGGAGGAAGAATTCCTTTGTTCCGTGGGTGGCTTCACCCAGCGCCACGATCCGCGCGCCGGCGACGGCCTTTCCAAACGCTTCCAGGTCCTCGAATTCGCCAACGCGCTCCGCCGTTGGGGGCTCCACCGTTGCGAGTTTCACCGCGCGCGTCTTCAGTTCCTCGATGACGGGCTTCGCCTCCGCGGCGCTAGTTGGAGGGACCATCGATTCGCCCTCGGTTTGTTCCGATTCCCCGCAGATCCATCCCCCGCCGCTCCTTTTCCAGGTGTCCCGCGCGATCCTGCGGCTCTCCTCTTTCTTGCCTCCGGATTCGACGATGTACAGGATATCGGCGACGACTTGAACGGAGTCTCCCTCGACATGGACCGACCTAACGCTCGAGCGGCGCGACAAGCCCGCTTTGGCCATCTCTGCGGCCATCAAGCCGCGCAGTAAGAGGTTAACCGGTCCGACGTGAATCTGGGCGTCGGGCGCGATCAGGCGGCCAATTGCTTCCCGATCCTTCGCCGAAACCGCCGCGTCTAACCCGGCGTAGATCTCCTGGAAGGTGGCCCGCAAATCCTGAGCGACCCCGGGGACCGTCATGGCAAGCACCGCGACGGCTGCTGGAATGAATCGGAACATGTCCGGATTATAACGGCGTGCGCAGTGCGTTTGCGTAGTGGAATGCCAGGGTCATCCGACTGGGCGATGACAGGTCTGCTTGCCGCAACGTCACTACGCGACGCCGACAGCATCCAGACGGAAATCGGCCAGCCGCAATCAACCCAGACGCGGCTAGCTCCCTCGTAGGGGCGCTGGCACCCCAACCGCTGCTTATTGGCGGACGCTAAGTCTCACACACGACGCGGCGGATGCGGATCGGTAGACGTGCTGCGTGGCTTTGACGAAGTCGCTGGCCTTGGCATTGTAGATATCTACGAACTTCTGCGGATTGCGGTCCGCCAAGGGAAACCACGAGCTTTGGATCTGCACCATAATCCGGTGGCCCTTGCGGAAGCAGTGGTTGATATCGGGCATGGTGTACTCGATCTTCTCCAACTTGCCCGGCACGAATGGCTCGGGCTTGGAAAAGCTATTGCGGAACTTGCCGCGGAAGATCTCGCCGCGGATCAGTTGCTGATAGCCTCCCATGTGCAGGCTGAGGGGATTGGGATCGGGATTCGGGTAGTCCTCCGGATAGACATCGATCAACTTGACCACCCAGTCCGAATCCGTGCCGGTCGTGGAAACAAACAGCGACGGAGTGAGCGGGCCTGAGATGGTCACGTCCCCGGACAGTTCGTCCGTCTGATAGGTGAGGACGTCGGTACGGGTGGAGGCGAAGCGCTGGTCTTCCACCATGTGCTCGCGCGTCATCTGCGGCGACTGTCCGGCGATGTAGGGCACGGGTTTGGCAGGGTCGCTGATGTACTCGTCGAATGCCGCGCCGGTCTCCTTCGGCGCGCCGAAGCTCAACTTGCCGTCCGCCTGCAGATAAAGCGCCTTCGCCTGCGCATTCTTCGGCGGCCAGGCATCCTCGCGCCGCCATTGATTGGTACCCGTCTCGAAGACGTAGGCCTCCGGGAGTTTCGGATCGCCCTTGCCCTTCAGCCAATAGTCGAAGAACGGAAACTCGATCTCATCGCGATAGAACACCGCGGTCTTGGAGCCGAACTGCACCGCGCCCAGCGAGTCGCCATCGCTCCGCGACCAGCCGCCGTGGAACCAGGGACCCATCACCAAAGTGTTATTCGCGCCCGGACTCGACTTCTCGATCTCCTTGTATGTGTTCAGGGCGCCGAAGAGGTCTTCGGCGTCGAACCATCCTCCCACCGTCATCACCGCAGGCTTGATGTTCTTCAGGTGACGCCGCAGGTCGCGCGCCTGCCAGAATTCGTCGTAGGTGGGGTGCTGCATCATCTCCGTCCAGAAGGGCACGTCGTTCTTGAAGAACTTCTCATTTACGTTGGTGAGAGGTCCGAGTGTGAGAAAGAAGTTGTAGGCGTCGGCCAGGCTCAGTGGAGCAGGCGGGTTGGCTGGAGGCAGCGTGGGCGTGGGGCGAGGGTGTCCGAAGCCGCTGAAGAAGCGGAAGGCGTGCGGCAGATAGAGCGCGCCATTGTGATGGAAATCGTCGCCGACGAACCAGTCCGCGATCGGGGCCTGCGGAGAAGCGGCCTTCAGCGCGGGATGCGCGTCGATGATCCCGGCGGCGGTGTAGAAGCCTGGGTACGAGATGCCCCACATGCCGACCTTGCCGTTGTGATTCGGCAGATGCTGGATCAGCCACTCGATCGTGTCGTAGGTGTCGGAGCTTTCATCCACATCCTTAGGGCCGCGCTTCACATCGAGTTGAGGCGTCATGTTGACGAATTCGCCTTCCGACATGTATCGGCCGCGCACGTCCTGGTAGACGAAGATGAATCCATCACGCGCGAAGCGCTCGGATGGCCCCAAGGTCATTTTGAAATTGTCCACACCATAGGGTCCGACGTTGTACGGCGTGCGGTCGAGCATAATGGGATACTGCTGCGACGTGTCCTTGGGCAGGTATACCGAGGTGAAGAGTTTCTTCCCATCGCGCATGGGGATCTGGTACTCGTACTTGGTGTAGTGGGCTTTGATAAATTCGAGCCCCTGCGCCGCGCAGTGGCCCGTCAATAGACAGAGAAGAAGAACGCCGCGAATCACTCTCATAGTGTAATTCCTCGATTCCGCTGTAGATCTGCTCCAGAATTCGAGATCTGAGGCTTCCGAGGTATAATTCAACAGCAGGGCCCCCTATGTTTCTCGCGAGGAAACACATCTCACGCCGCACGCTGCTTCGCGGAGTGGGCGTCACGCTCGCGCTTCCCTTACTCGACTCGATGGTGCCCGCGCAGACTCCTTTGCGCCGGACTGCCGCCGCTCCCCGATCCCGCCTGGCCTGTATCGAAATGGTCCACGGATCCGCCGGCGCGACCGACCTGGGAACCGCTCGAAACTACTGGAGCCCCGCCAAAGAAGGGTCTGACTTCGACCTGTCCTACTCGCTCGAGCCCCTTGCGCCATTCCGCGACTACCTCACCATCATCAGTAATACCGACGCCCGCCAGGGAGACGCATTCGTGCCCGCCGAAGGTGGGGCCGACCACTTCCGATCGAGCGCCGTCTTCCTCACCGCTACCCATCCGAAGCAAACGGCCGGGCCGGACGTCTTCAACGGGACCTCCATCGACCAGATCTACGCACAGCGCTGCGGCCACGACACACGCCTGCCCTCCATCCAACTCTGCATCGAAAACATCGGACTCAGCGGATCCTGCGGCTACCAGTACAATTGCATCTACGCCGACACGATCAGTTGGGCATCCCCGACAACGCCGCTCCCGATGACCGTCAACCCGCGCGTGGCCTTTGAGAACCTGTTTGCCGTACCGGGCGCCCAGACCACGCCGCAAACCAGCCTTCTCGATGCCGTTACGTCTCAGGCATCGCGACTCAAAGCTCAGTTGCCCGCCGCCGACCGCTCCCGCCTCGCAGCCTACCTCGACGAGATCCGCGCCGTCGAGCGCCGGATCCAGGCGATCGAGCGCCGCAATGCCACGGCGGACCATCGTGCCCTTCCCGCTGCCCCTCTGGGTGTCCCCGACTCCTGGGAAGAGCACGTCAAGCTGATGTTCGATCTCCAGGTGCTGGCCTTCGCCGCGGAAGTGACGCGCGTCTCCGCCTTCAAGATGAGCCGCGATACCAGCAATCGAATCTTCCCGGAGAGCGGCGTCAAGAATCCATTCCACACGCTCTCGCACCACAGCGGAACTCCAGCGCTGATCGAAGAGTTCGCCAAGCTGAATCGCTACCACGTGAGCCTGATCCCGTACTTCCTGCGGAAACTCCAGAGCACGCCCGATGGCGACGGCAATCTGCTGGACCACTCGCTGGTGCTCTACGGCAGTTCGATGGGCGACTCGAACACCCACAATCACCGGCGCGTGCCACTCCTTCTGGCGGGCCACGCCTGCGGCCAACTACCCGGCAATCTGCATCGCTTGTGTCGCGACGGAACGCCGCAGGCCAACGCACTGTTGACGGTCATGCGCAAGCTCGGCGTGGACATCGCCAGCGTGGGCGACAGCACGGGCGAAATCGCGATTTAATTTGCGTTTACTTCTTTTTGCGCTTCTCTTCGCTCACCGCACCAAACGTTATCTGAACCGGGCTTCCGCCTGGCGGCACGATCTGATCATTGCTAACCGACTTGTTTGGAGCAATTCCGTTCATCAGAGTGACACTGTTCAAGGCGGCACCGGAGACTACAAAAGCCGGATTCCCGTTCAAGACCCCGACGTCATATTTCATATTGTTGAAGTGGACGTGGACCGACACCCCGTCGATGCAGGAGATGTGGATACTGTTGTTAACCGTGACCATCCAAGGAGCTGACAGGAGTGTCGGGAATTCGCTGTTCTGCACCACCAACGCTATGGGTTTGAAGCCGGGATCGCTTACGCTCACCTCAACCGCACCATGAAAATGAGGATGGCTGATCGAAACGCTCAAGACTCTGGGGTCGCCCGTGGTGCTGCTGTCGGCGATGATAATGGGAGAGTCACCGTTTCCAGGGCGAACCGGCTTTTCTTCGTTCTTCTTATCCTTCTTGTCCTTCTTGGGCATGAGCTTCTCCTTCTAGTGTTTGGGAATGAGCGACTGAATATCGGAACGGCTTAAATAGACTTTGAACACGTCGGCATGCCATTGGCGCCCTAGCTCGTCGAGCGCCTGGCGGGCCTCGGAATCGCGGCCCATAAACGCCAGAGCGCGCCACCGCGACTCGGGGTGATTGGCAAAGGATGGATCCAGATCGCGCATCAGGATTTCGGATGGGTGCACCTGCAGCATTGCCATGCGCGCGTGCAGGATGTAGCGCGGATGCTGCTGCTTCAGTGCATCGGCCAAGGCCTCCTCGCAAAGACTGGAGGCTTCGGCCGTTCTTCCCGAATGATACAGTGCGATGGCAAGGGTACCCTTCAATTCGTTGAACGTGGCGGCGTTCTTTTCCGATTCCAGCGCCTTCCGGGAAAGCGCGGCGGCGTCCGCGAAGCGGTTCTGCACCAGTGCGGCTTCGGCTCGAGCCTCCTGCAATTGCACACGCAGGCCCGCGAATTTGGACGCGATACTCTCCGCACGTCGAAACGCCTCAACCGCTTCGGATGGACGGCCCAAGAGCGTGAGCGTCGTGCCGATCTGCATGTGGAGGAAGCCTTGTTGCTCTTCACTGGCGCTGAAATCGAGAGCTTTCCGATAATAATCCAAAGCCGCCGGATACTGCTCCAGATCCAGTGACACTCGCCCCAGGGACTCAAACGCCAACGCCTGCATAGCACGGTTGTGGACTTTGTCCGCGCTATCTCGTAGTCGGCTGAAGGTCCCTTCGGAACCGGCGTAGTCTCCGCGATTGATCTGGGCACGTCCCAAAATCGCCAGGCCCTGCAGGGTCTCGGTGACCCAGTGGTTAGGCTCATAGAATTGCAGGGCCTCCTGGGCACAGCGCACGGCGTCATCCGAACGATGGAGTTCGTCGTAAAGAGCCGACAGCGACAGTTGGCTGAGCGCAATCAATCGCAGTGAGCTATTGCGGCGGGCGAGAGTCAGGGCTTCCTGGTAGTAGCGTTCGGCGCCGGCGGAATCGAGTTTGCGGCGATACGCGTTCCCCAGGTTGATCAGGCCCGAAACCGCCTGGATTTCCATTTGAGACGCTTGTGCGACTTCGAGCGCTTCGCGCGCATAGCGCTCCGTGGCTGCCGCGTCACCCGTGATGTACGCATTGTTGCTCAGTTGCAGTTTGGCGCGGATCTCCTGCTGCACGTTGCCGGCCAGATGCGCCGTTTCAATGGCGCGGTTAAGCCAGGTGGAACTCACGTCGTACTGACTCCGGCGGGCGGCTGCCACGCCACGCTGGTAGGCCAGCTCCGTGAGTCCTTCGAGATTGCTGACTTGCTGATAGAGACTTTCGGCTCGTTGAAAAGCTTCTTCGGACTTCGCGGTGTCGGAAGCGCGGCTGTAAAACGTCCCGAGATGCAACCAGGCCGCGGCGCTGGGAGTGGGGGCTTCGGCGGCGCGGCGGAAGGCTTCGGCAGCCTTGGTGGAGTCGCCTGCGCGCTCGTAGGCTCGGCCGAGATCGACGTACACTTCCTGAGTCTGGGCACCAGCAAGCGGCAACATCTGTTCGTATCTCGTGACCGCCTCTGCGAACTCACGCGTAATGCGCAGGTCGACCGCTTCGATCAGCAGCCGGTCGATTTTCGAAAGGCCCGAAAGGTCCAGGCGGCGTACCTGTAGCATTTCCTGGCTGGCCTTGTCGGTGAGTTCCAGTTCCACCCAGGCCTCGGCGAGGCGGGCGTGTGCCAGAGGGAATCGCGGCGCCTGCGTGACGGCTTGCCCAAGCACACGGCTGGCGGCAAAATATGCACCAGCACGGATATCGTCAGCTCCTTTGCGGTACAGAGAAAGCGCCTCGGCTGGCGGGCTGTCCCGGCCGCTTTGCCATTGGCGCCCAAGGAACAATCCGGCAGCGCAGGCGAACATGGCGAATCCGCTCGCTAAAACCCGGCGGCGGGTCATGGCGGGCAGCCGGAAGGTGACCGTATCGGGTTGTCCCCGAAGCGCTTCCACGAACTGGCGAGCAGTCGGGTAGCGCCGGTTTGGATCCGGGTCCAGGGCACGGAGGATGGAGCGCTCCCAACGTTCGTCGAGATCGGGGACCAACGTGCGAGGCGAGGGCACTCTCTGCCGCGTGCGACGGATGGCGGCAGGAAGAGGTTCCGAGGCGAACGGCAGTGCGCCCGCCACCATGCCGTAGACCACCATCCCGAACGCGTAGACATCCGACGCGATGGTCGCGGCGCCTCCGGATAGCAACTCAGGCGACATATAATCGAGGGTTCCCATCACTTTGCCGGTGAGTGTGGCCGTAGCATCGTCGCCGCTGGAGAAACTGCGCGCCAGTCCGAAATCGGTGACCACTACGCGTTCACCATCGGGCGACGGAACGAGCATGACATTAGACGGCTTGAAGTCGCGATGGATCACGCCCGCGCGATGAGCGGCCTCCAGAGCATCGGCCATTCGCTCGACCAGAGGCTGGGCTTCAAGCGGAGTCAGGCGTCGCTTTTCCTGCAGTCGCGCCGCCAGAGTCTCACCCGGTAGAAACTCCATCGTCAGGAACCACGTAGTGTCGGGCGAAGAGCTTTCGAGCGGATGCCGCGAGAGATCGAACACGCGGCAGACATTGGGGTGACTGATCTTGCGCGAGAGCTGGATCTCCAGCTTGAAGCGGGCGATCATCTCCGGGTCCGATGCGACGGCGGGCAGAACCGTTTTCAGGGCAACATGCTCCCGCAACTCGAGATCGTCCGCTTCGTACACTTCTCCCATTCCGCCACGGCTGATAAAGCGGAGGATGCGGTAGCGCCCAGCAACCAATTCGCCCGTCGCAAAGACAGGCTGGTCCCCGTCGCGCTTGCTTCTCTCCGGGCTCATAGGATTGGAACTGATTGTACATCCAGTTATCCGCCGAATCTACCGAGAAAGGCTGGAAGGAGGTCGTTTCGCTCACGGGGCCAGCGGCTGGGGATGAGACTCGCTCCGCTTGCGGGCTTCAGCAACGACGGATCACAGCTTGAACAGTTCCCGCAAGCGGCGCGTCTGCGCGCGACTCACCGGAATTTCGGTGTGCTTCTTGTCGTCCATCCGCAACTGGTAGCTCGACTTGAACCACGGCACCACTTCTTTGATGCGATTGATGTTCACCAGGTAGGAACGATGGACCCGCCAGAACAGCTCCCGATCCAGATTGGCCTGCAAGTCCTCAATCGTGCGGTATGTCGATAAGCCTTCGATATTGGTGCTCACTAGCGTGATCAAGCCGTTGTTGATGGTGGCGTAGATCACGTCGTTGGCATCCACGATGAAGTGGCGGTTGTTCGATCGGGCCAGCAGTTTGGTGCGGGCCACCGCCGGAGCGGCGCCCTTGGATGCGGGCGGGGGCTCCTCAGGCTCAGGCGGTTTTACATCCTGAATCGCGCGCCGGGCACGGTCGATCGTTTCCGCCAGCCGAGCCTTGTCGAGCGGCTTCAGCAGGTAGTCCATCGCCTCGAGGCGGAACGCCTCGACCGCATACTGATCGTACGCCGTGACGAAGATGAAGTGGGGCGGAGCGAGGCCCTTTTCCCGCAGACGCCGGACCACGCCAAGGCCGTCCAGACCCGGCATATTTACGTCTAAAAAAACCAGTTCCGGCTCCAGATTTTCGATCAGCTGGAGAGCCTCCAACCCATTGCAACCTGTTGCAATTACTTCTACTTCCGGAAAATCACTCAATAGATAGGAGAGCTCGTCACAAGCCAGCTTCTCGTCATCTACGACAATTGTCGTGAGGGTGGCGGTCGCACGGTCTCTCATGGAGTTGGTATTATAACATTTCGACTCTAAGGAGAATTCTCGATTGCCCAATCCAGATCCTGTCCAAATTGCGCCTGCGGAAGGCAAACTGGGTGTTCTGATACCCGGCATGGGCGCAGTGACGACGACCTTCATCGCCGGACTTGAAGCCATCAAGCGCGGCATCGGCAAGCCCATCGGTTCCCTCACTCAACTCGGCACCATCCGCCTGGGTAAGCGCACGGAAGGACGCAGTCCTGCGATCCGCGACTTTGTCCCGCTCACCAAGGTCGAGGACATCGAGGTCGGTTGCTGGGACATCTTCGAGGACAACGCTTACGAGGCGGCGGTAAAAGCTGGTGTCCTTGACATGCCGCTGTTGGAACAACTGAAGGATCCGCTTTCGGCTGTGACGCCGATGAAAGCGGTTTTCGACCAGAATTTCGTTAAGCGCATTCACGGCCCCAACGTGAAGACGGGCTCCTCCAAAATGGCCTACGCCGAGATGGTCATGGACGACATCCGGCAGTTCAAGGAAAAGACCGGGGCATCCCGGATGACCATGATCTGGTGCGGCTCGACCGAGGTTTTCCACCAGTCGGCTGCGGTCCATGCCTCCCTGAAAGATTTCGAATGCGGCCTGAACCATAACGACCCGGAGATCTCGCCCAGCCAGATCTACGCTTATGCCGCCCTTAAGTCTGGCGTGTCGTTCGCCAATGGCGCCCCGCACCTCACCACCGATATGCCCGCGCTCCTGGAATTGGCGCGCAACATGAACCTGCCGGTGGCCGGTAAGGACTTCAAGAGCGGCCAGACGTTCATGAAGACTTTGATCGCACCCGGTCTCAAGTCCCGGCTGCTGGGGCTAAACGGCTGGTTCTCCACCAATATTCTTGGCAACCGGGATGGCGAGGTTCTGGATGACCCCGGCTCCTTCCGCTCCAAAGAGGTCACCAAGTCGTCCGCCTTGGAATACATTCTCCAGGGCGACCTCTATCCCGATCTGTACCAGGACTTCTACCATAAGGTGCGGATTGAGTACTATCCTCCGCGCGGCGATGCCAAAGAGGGATGGGACAACATCGACATCTTTGGCTGGCTGGGCTACCCCATGCAGATCAAGATCAATTTCCTGTGCCGCGATTCTATTCTGGCCGCGCCACTGGTTCTCGATATCGTTCTGTTTATGGATCTCGCGCAGCGGGCTGGCATGCGCGGCATTCAGGAGTGGCTGTCGTTTTACTTCAAAGGACCCATGCACGCACCCGAAGTTTACCCCGAGCACGATGTCTTCATCCAACTGATGAAGCTCAAAAATACGCTCCGGTGGATGCGTGGTGAGGACCTCATTACCCACTTAGGTCTGGAATATTACGACTGATGGCTGTATCGTTTTAGTGAGGTCCGCAGAATGGGGCTGGCGAGAAAGCGTCATTTCCGCGCCCCTGCGTCTCAATGTCTAGGAGCATATGAAGGTACTGGTTATCGGCGGGACTCTATACATCGGCCGGCTGCTGGTGGACGAGTTGATCAAGGGCGGTCACGAAGTCGCGGTACTGCACCGCAAGCCGAAACACGACTTAGGCCGGCGAGTGGAGAATCTGATGGCAGACCGCAACGATGCCGATTCGTTGCGGGAGGCTTTGTCGGGCCGCCGTTTTGAGGTGATTTTCGACAACGCCTACGATTGGCAGCGCGGCACCACCGCCGCCCAAGTCGAGGCCACGGTGCGAGCCTGCGGCGACCGCATCACCCGCTACGTCTTCATGTCGAGTGTCGCCGCCTATGGCGATGGCCTCAATCACAAGGAGAGCGACCCCCTCGCTCCCGACTACCATACCGATCCTTATGTGCGCCACAAAGCGACCACTGAGCGCCTGCTGTTTCGGATGCACGCGCAAACTGGATTTCCGGTGGTTACCTTTCGGCCTCCCTTCGTCTACGGCGGCAACAATCCCTTCTACCGCGAGCAGTTTTTCTGGGACCGGCTGCGTGCCGGCCGGCCGATCATCATTCCCGGTGACGGTTATCGTCTGATGCAGTTTGCGTATGTGACGGATCTGGTGCAGGCGATGGTCCGTTCCATGTCCGAGCCGAAGGCAGTTGGCGAAGCCTTCAATATCGGCGATCCGAAGCCGATCGCTCAGGCAGAACTGGTCGAGAGGCTCGCCAAGGCGGCCAATCTCGAGGCCACCCTGGTGCGCGTGCCGCGCGATATCATCGCGCAGGCCGGGGGAAATGCGATGGAAGAGCCCTACTATTTCGGCGAATACTTCGACCTTCCTCCCATTACCGAATACATCGGCAAGGTGACGCGCGTACTGAAGATGAAGCTCACGCCTTTCGATGCGGGGTTGAAGGAAACGTACCGCTGGTACGCGCGCAATCACAAGCCGCGAACTGCGGGTTTCGAGTTCGACGACAAAGTTCTGGCGATGGCGAAAGCGGGATCAACGGCAAACGTTTAGAGCCCGCAGGGGTGCGCGAGGCGCAAGAACCCCCGGGCGGACCTTTCCAGAGACACTAAGCGCAGCTTCAATAAATTGGTGCAGTAATGAGGATTTCCGTCAGCGGTTTGACGTTGATGCTGGTTTGCTTGCATGCGCAGCCGAAACGTCCGCAGACGCCGCAAGCACCCTTTCCGTATCAGAGCCAGGAGGTTAGCGTACCCAGCAAGGCCGCCGGCGTGACGCTAGCATGCACGCTGTCGGTCCCACAGGGAGAAGGGCCTCATCCCGCGATGGTACTGGTGACCGGCTCCGGACCGCAGGATCGGGACGAAACCGTTTTTGGCCACAGGCCTTTTCTGGTGATCGCTGATTACCTCGCCCGGCATGGCGTGGGAACTCTACGTTGTGACGATCGCGGAACAGGAAAATCTACCGGTAGGTTCCTTGGCGCGACAACGGCGGACTTCTCTCTGGATGCGGAAGGCGCTTTTAACTATCTGTCGAACCGACCTGAGTTCAAGAAGGTCGGCATCGCGGGGCAAAGCGAAGGTGCGGTGATTGCCCCGATGGTGGCGTCGCGACGTCCGGCTGTGGCCTTCGTGGTGATGTTGGCAGGCGTAGGCGTGAGGGGCGATATAGTCGGCTATTCACAGGCCGCGGCTATCCAGCGGGCTAGGGGAGTGCCCGAGGAGGCGATTCAGCGCAACCTGAAAATGCAGCAGACACTAATTGCCTTGGCTAGCAGCGGTGCAACCGAAGGCGAGATGCGACGGCAGGTCCGGGAGAAGTTCGCGACGACCCCAGATTCGGAGCGGATTATCCTGCTGCTGAAAGATCCATGGCACCGGTGGTTCATCGACTATGATCCCGAACCGATGCTAGAGAAAGTGAAGTGCCCAGTCTTGGTGCTTAATGGCGATCTCGACCTTCAGGTCGTGGCCGACCTCAACGTGCCCGCGATCGAGGCTGCTTTCCACAAAGGTGGCAATCAGCACGTCACCGTGAGAAGGTTTCCCAAGCTGAATCACCTTTTCCAAACAGCGATCACCGGATCACCCGACGAATACCCCCAGATTGAGGAAACGATTGCGCCGGTAGTCTTGGAGACGATCGTGAACTGGCTCGACCAAACTGCGCGGTAGTCTACCTCGCGCGGCTAATTGAGATCATTTCGGGGGCTTCGCAGAGTGACCCTTTGCGCATCGAGTCGCCCCGCATTTCGATTCGATGGGCATTATGGACGAGCCGATCCAAGATTCCGTCCGCGACGGTGGGGTCGCCGATCTGCGTCGTGCCAGCCACCGGAATTTGCCAGGTGAGGATTACGCTCCGAATTTGATAGCGCTCCTCGCAGATTTCCCAGAAGTCCCGGCGTTCGGTTTCGGCGAGGGATGCCATCCCCCAGTCATCGTTCTCCTTGCCGGCAATATCTGATCCTCCCTTTGGGAGGTCATTCTGCCGCATGCGATGTCAAGCGCCGCTCGCCTGTGGAAAACATTCCGGGGAAGTCGAACACCCGGGGCGTCTGAAAAAGTGTTCAGCTTCAGGCCGGAACCGTGTTCACCTTCATCCCGGAATGGTGTTCAGAATCAGCCCGGAATGCTGTTCAGTTTCGTCCCGGAACCGCGTTCAGCTTCGCCCGGATTCCCATGTATGCGATCTGTTCTTCTCAGAACCGTTTCTTCCGCAATACCCATGTGGTCATCGAGCGTTGATTTTGGACAACCGTAGTCTTCAGCGGATCTACCAGTTCGGCGCATAACTGGCGGGTCGCCGAGCCCAGTAGCGCTTCGTCCACCAGATACCGCTCGGAACCATCCGGTAACCGGTAGCGGCGTCCCTGGATTCGTTCCACCTGATTCTCGATACCGATAGTGGACGCGAGGCGGCAGAAGAAGAGCCCGCCGGGTTTCAGGACTCGCCACGATCCGTGCAGCATGGACTCGAAGTGTCCGTCGTCGCGAGCGAAATGGAGGATGGCGCTGCTGACGACCACGTCTGCGCAGGAGTCGTCAAACGACATAGCCTCGACAGCTTCGACGCGAAAATTCGAGTCCGGAAGCGCGGGCGCGAGTATCCTGGCCAGGGAGCGAACGTAATCCACGGACTGCGCGTCCGAGTCCACGGCGTAGATTTCGTAACCCTGCCGCAGGAGGTAGACGAGGTTGCGACCGGAACCGCAGCCGGCGTCCAGTATTCGCATTCCAGGTGAGATGCGGCCTTTCAGAAGCTGGTCGAACAGATAGATGTCGATCTGGCCGAATTGTTCCTGGAGCGTGGGCATGGGCATTTTTGGCATCTGACAGACTCAGCCCAGTCTAGCCGATCCCGAAGCAGGCAATCCCTGGTTCGTGGCGCATCCAGGAGTTGATACAATTCCGGATAACTGGAGGCCGGATGCCACTAAAGCCGTCAACAGGCCACATACTGATGGTCTTGGGTGTGACGCTTGTGTCCTTCATTTCAGTCGTACCGCGACGGACGCACGGGATGAGTATGAGCTTCGAACAGAATCCGCAGACCGCCAGCCAAACGACCCGCGCCGTGGTCGATCGTTTCAACGAAACATTCAATCGGCATGACGCCGACGCCCTGGCGTTATTGCTGACCGACGACACGGTGTTCGAGGATACTTCGCCCGCGCCGGATGGCAAACGCATCGAAGGGAAGGCCGCAGTGGCGGCGTTCTGGCGTGAATGGTTCGGCCGCAATCCTGACGCGCGATTCGAGGCCGAGGAAATCATTGTCGCCGGTGATCGTGCGGTCGTGCGTTGGGTGTATCACAAGATGCGCAACGGACAACCGTGGCACCTGCGTGGAGTGGACGTCTTCACCGTGCGCGAGGGGAAGGTGGCCGCCAAGCTCGCGTACGTGAAAGGGTGAGCTTCGGCCACTCAGTGGGCACGCTCTACTTGGAGTCGCCCTTTCGAGCCAGCTCGGCATCGATCAGCAGTTTGAACTGCGCGAAACCCAAAGTGCCTCCGATGCGGATGCCGTCGATGACGAAACTGGGCGTCGTCGCAAGGCCCAGGCGTTTGGCAAGCGCGAGATCCCGGTCCACCTGGCCCTCACCACTCTTCGAAACGCAGGCATTCAGTTTGCCCTGGTCAACGCCCTCCGTCACCTCTTTCAGCGGGGCGCTGGCCAGGAATTTGTCATGGGCCTGCCAAAACCGGTCCTGCGCTCCCATACACTCCGCCACCAACGCTTTGTGTTTTCCTTTGGGGTGAATATCGAGGGGAAGGTTTTTGAACACCAGCTTGACCTGGGTGGGGTAGGCGGCCAGAATCTTCTTCACCGTAGGCTCGTCCTCCTTGCAGTAGGGGCAGTCGTAGTCGGCGAACTCGGTGATGGTCACGGGGGCATCGTCCGGGCCCCGGAGGGGCGAATTGTCTCGGGGGCATGGATACCTCCGTTTGGAGAGCTGCTGGTCTAGCCAGGGGTGGGAACTCTGGGCGATCGACAGGACGGTCGCCATCAACAGCGCACCAAGAAGCAAAAAGAAGATTCGAGTTTTGATCATCGTAGTTGTACCTCCGCATGTCCTTTCGTGGTTGCCGGTGATCGCCGGGGACGGCCGCAATCCCCTACCACCGACACAGTTCCTCACCGCACCGCGGCTCGTACGCGGGCAACGAAGCCGTTGAGATCCCCGGACTCGATCCAGCGGACGACGGCTACCAGATCGAGGCTGGGGTCAACATAGATCACGTTGGCGCCGTTGCCGATGTGACAGAAGACATTCTCGGGAGCGTCTGGAAGCAGCTTCCTGCCGGTGTTGAGGTACCAGTTCATGAAGCCATAGCCGGGATTTGGTTTCGTGGGCGTGAGCGCCCACTTCGCCCACTGCTCAGAGAGGATCTGCTTGCCGTTCCATTCACCGCGGTGTAGGGTGAGGAGGCCGAAGCGGGCCATGTCCTCGGCGGAGATGACCATTCCTCCTCCGTAGTGACCGCCGCCCGTGGGCGACTGGACCATCACACCGTCCAGCGGAACCCAGGCGTTGTCGTAGCCGTACCAACGCCAGGTACTGGAGGCGCCGATCGGGTCCATGACGTAATCGCGGAGGATCTGCTGGAGAGGACGACGCCAGACCTGGAGGATCGAGTAGGCAAGCAGGTTGACGCGAATGTCGTTGTACTTCCATGTGGTGCCGGGTTCGGCGTGCTGGCGCTGGATGTACTGCTCAAAGGGAATGTCCTTCGGCGGGCGGTCGGCCCAGTCGGGTTTGCCCCACAGCGTACCCTCCCAGTCGCTGGTCTGACGCAGCAGGTGATCCCAGGAAATCCGGCTGTTGTGCCCGGAGGCAAAGTACTCGCCGGGGACGTAGTCCTTGACCGGATCGTTGAGGTCCCGGATGAGGCCGTGGTCGAAGGCGAGTCCGACGACAGACGACAGAAAGCTCTTGGTGACACTGAACGTCATATCCGCCCGCAATGGTTCGCCCCACTCGGCAACGATCTGGCCGTGGCGGACGATCACACCCGTAGGTTCGCCGCGGGGCTGAAAGGGACCGAGAGGTTCGCCGTAGGCTTCGCGGGCGAAAGAGAGGTCATGGGATCGTCGGAGGTCGCGTGGGTTCTTGGTCTCGTGAGAGCGGTGCCAGGCGATGGCTTCGTCAATCTTGGCTTGATCCATGCCGGCGCTGGCCGGGGCGGTGTGCTGCCAGTTGTTGCGGCCGGGGAAATTGGCCGCTGGCTGGGCCACAAGAGGTTGGAGGCAGGAGAGGAGGATCAGGGCGCGGACCATAGCGGTGAGGATATCATGCACGGCAAGCGCTGGTTCGGGTGGCCATGACCGATAGAGGAATTGACGACGGCACATGCGGACAAAACGACCTTCTCGCAACATAGAGGCGAGGCTCACATCGCTGGTTTGTTCAGAGCGACAATGGAACTCATGGAAGACACCTTCACCGTTGTGAAGGCAGTCGATTCACGAAAATGAGCAAGAGGCACGAGAATATTACTCCTGAAATCTCGACTTGGATCCGTGAGCAGAGAGTGTTTTTCGTCGCAACCGCGCCGTGCGCCATAGACGGTCACATCAATCTATCGCCCAAAGGGGGTGATACATTTCGGGTGCTCGGGCCGCTTGAAGTGGTTTACCAGGATTTCACTGGAAGTGGCGCGGAGACGGCTGCCCACGCTCGCGAAAATGGCCGAATTGTCGTCATGTTCTGCGCCTTTCAAGGACCACCCAAAATCGTGCGTATACACGGCCGGGCCACCTTGATCACAGTCGAAGATCCTCTTTACGCTGAGTTCGTGGAACTGTTCCCGGCGAATCCGGGTACCCGTGCTTTCATACATATTCAGGTGGATCGCGTTTCGGATTCGTGTGGGTACTCCGTGCCTCTCTATCAATTTCAAAGCCAACGAGAAACGCTCGACCGCTGGGCTTCGACGAAAACACCGGAGGGGTTGAAAGCCTATCGTGCTACGAAGAACCGTCAGAGCATTGATGGCCTTCCCGCGCTGTTGCCCGAAACCTAACCCAACGTTGGATAACGCAAATCCTGAAGTCTAGTGAAAGCAGCGGGGAAAACACGTCGCGTTCGAGACCCCCGCGGCTTTGCAACGGCAATTGGCCGGTTAAGATTCCTTGATCCGGATCGGAGGAAGATCTTCCCTGTGAGGATCTCGCAGTCGGCTTGGTGAAAGGGATCACCCTCTGCGAAACATCGTGGCGTGCTGCGATCTGGCGAACTGGTGCGACTTGGCACATGGACGTAGTATCCCAGAGGCCAGAGCAGAGCATCCACGTGCGCGTCTGTCGTCGCTACGAACGTCCCAAAACGGACCTCCACTTGAGCCATCGAGCCCGCAGCCGTCTAACTCGCGGCCGGTGGAAATCCTACACGCAGGTGTCGCGAGGCAGGAAAACGGAAACCAACAGGCGGATTGGCCATGCGTGCTCCCTTCATGCCGATACCTTCGACATCTGCCGGGAAAAGGGCTCACCGTGCGGTCCCCAAAAAAAAGTGAAACTGATCGCCGTCGAGGTTCCGGCCTCTCGACTCCTTGTACTCCAGCAGTGTGAAATTGCCCCCAAGAATCAGGAGATGGCACTTGGAGTACATTGAACCGGAGTTTCAAATCCACAAAATGGAAATCCAGGCTGAAGCGGGTATATAGTGTGAAATAGAGAAGGAACTATCATGCTCTCCGTCAAGTTGGTGCAACTGGTGGAAGATCACTGGGAGCAGATCAGTGAGCGCATCTTGCACAAGATCCAAAACGACCCGAGATTAATCCACGTCAGCAGGCTGTCGGAACTGGAGCTCCGCGAGCGGACTCGGGAGATCGTGAAGAACATAGGCGACTGGTTGGGGGCTTCGCTGGACGAGCCTTTTGCTCGGCGCTGCGAGGTGCTTGGTCAGCATCGGTTCGAGGAAGGGATTCCCCTCCACGAAGTGGTTCTCGCACGGTTCATCATTAAGGAAGGACTGCTGGAGTTCGTGCGCGATCACGCCTTCGTCGAGACTTCCTTGCAACTCTATGCGGAAGGAGAGTTGGAAAAGAGTGTTGGCCACCTCTTCGACCGCATGATCTACTATGTCGTCCGGGGCTACGAAGAAGCCATGCGCGAGGGTCATCAATACGCGGGCGCGGCATCCGCCCACCGCAGGAGCCATTAACCAGGACTTCTTTTTTGGAGTCGTGGCGCCTTCGATGGATGGAAGGCACTTGTTCGCCGATCCAAAGCCGAACCCGCAGGAAAGATCACTCCACCGCACCGGTTCAAAGTACTCGAGCGGAGTGCAGCACAGGATCTGATTTCCGGATATGCTCTTCCGCTGTTCATGGAGTGCAGGAACGAATTCGCCGAGCGCAATTCGCTTTAGCGATGCGTGATCACTACCGGCACAAGAATGGTCTTGTCAGCATATTTGACGGCGATTCGGGCTTTTCCAGCGGCGGCTGCGGAGACGCCGCCTTCATTCGATACCGCGGCCACCGACGGCTTGTCCGAACTATAGGTTATCTGCGCGGAGCGGGTGAGATTGACCTTGGAGCCGTCCGCGAAGATTCCCCAGATCACTAACGCTGCGTTCTCATGTTCGATCATACTGAGCGACTGACATTCCGATTGCAGGTTCTTCGGCTTGTCGGCCTGCTCAATATCCACTTCGACCGGGTCGGAATAAACGGTCGTGCCAGGCCCGGTGACACCCGCTGCTTTGAATTGGTAGCGGCCCGATGGAACATCCGCAGCGATGGGATAGGAGAATCGATATGGTGGCGCGGAGATGCCGGTGCTGAGCGCGAACGGTCCTTCGCCAACCAGGCTTATACTTTGAAACGCGACGTCTAGAGTTTTGACGGTAATTATGAGATCGTCTCCCGCCTTGACTACCAGCCCATTTTTTGGCGAATCGATCTGCAACTGCGACTCCGCGTGCAGAACAGCCGCGGCTAAAAAAAGCACCGAGAGCGTCCACGAGACCAGACCGCCTCGCGAAACGCTACCGTACGAATGGACCAAGATGTCACTCCTGTCTCAAATACCAGCCGAGAGAGAGTGCGCCGGCTTCCGCGAAGAAGCCGGCGTGTAGCACGGCGTGGGTCGATCGAGGTCAGAATTCCGCTTTAAACCCCACCTGGATCTGCCGGGGCGGAAGCTGATTCTGGACGATCCCGAAGGTCGGGTCGTTCACGATCCGGCCGATCAGGTTGTAATTGGAATGATTCGCTATGTTAAAAACCTCCACCCGGAATTGCAAATTCAACTTTTCGTAGATGTGGAAGGTACGCGCAATGGTCGTATCGATATTGCCGAGACCGGGTCCCTGCATGGTATTGCGCCCCACCGCACCGAATTGATTGATGGGTTGCACGAAGGCACCGGTGTTGAACCAACTGGCGGTGGAACGCTGTCCAGAGGAAAGATTCGGATCCACCGGCGAACCGTTTGCGTTCAGCACATAATTCGGCCGCGTCAGGATTCCGCCGCTCCCGCCACCGATGTTGATCGGGTCGCCCTTGTAGTTAATCGTAAAGGGGAAACCGCTCTGCAATTGAAGGATGCCGGAAAGATGCCAGCCCCCCAGAACCGTTGCGCCCAAGCCGTTGCCAGCCAGTTTGTGGCCCTTGCCAAAGGGCAGATCGTAAACGCCAGTGCTGACGAACCGGAACTTGAGGTTGAAGTACGCCAGGCTGCGCTCCGCCGACAGATCAAACGAGTTTTGGGGCGGTGAGTTCTCGCTACCTGTGATGCCGCCCGCGTTGCGATATTGCGGGGCATTAGAGATGGCCTTCGACCACGTGAACGAGTTGAGCAACGAAAAGCCTGCGTGGAACCGGCGTTCCAAACGCGCGGTGAGGGCGTGGTAGTTGCTCTGCGCCGAGTGAGGGAAGTAGTTGATGGTGCTCACCGGCACGATCGTACTGGACATCGGAAACGCCAACTGCGCTTGCACAGCCGGCACCAGCGTCAGGCCGTAGTAAGGCCGCTTGACGGCGGTGCCCGGCAGACCATTGTTCAACTGGACGTTCTGCTCCAGGTGAATGCCGCCGGTGCCCAGGTAGCCGACCTCCAACACCATGTTCTCCTTAAGACTTCGTTGTATATTGAAGCTCCACTGAGGCGAATAAGGCGTGCCCTGGTGGGGATCGATGGAGGCTGCCTGAATTGCCTGGCTGCCCACGATGGCGGGGCCAAATACGTTCAGGTTGGGATTCTGTGGGACGTACGCGTTAAACGTCAGGGTCTGGTTGTAGGTAGTGGGCAGAGACTGCGCCATTTTGAGCAGCGTGTTGCCATCCTGCGTGCCATAGTAGATACCTCCACCCACGCGAATCACGGTCTTCGAATCGACGGACCACGCCAAACCCAGCCGCGGGCTGAAGTTGCGCCAGTTGGTGTAGGCGCAGCCGGCCGGATAGCCGTCCTTGCCGCAGACAAAAAGCTTCGGACTGTAAATCCCCTGGAGGCCATAGGCAAAAATCGCCATGGGCGGGGGCGCGGAACCGTAATCGATGCTGCTCATCTGATAGCGATCATCGGACATCGGCGGCGAAACCTCATAGCGCAGGCCGGCATTCAGCGTGAGGCTCGGAGTCAGCCTGATGTCGTCTTGCACAAACACAGCCGCGTTGGTCTGCCGGCCGTCCATGCGATTCGGCCCAACCGTGCGCACTGCGGTGCTGGGCAGTCCTAACAACGCCGTAGCCGTCGCGTCTCCCGACAAATCGCCGGTTTTGGGCGCCGCTCCGGTCGCATTCGTATAGCCCTTGGTGAAGGTCAGCGAACCCAATGGGTCGGCGTACTCGTAACGCACATACTGAGTTTTGTCGTACTCGGCGCCAAAGGATAACGCATGCCGCCCGTGCTGCCATGCAAATACGTCCCAGATCTGGTACACATTGTCGCGAGCGTGGCCGATGCCGCCCTGTCCGGCGCCGGCGTATGGTCCCGCGCCGCCGAAGTTCATCTGGCCCACTATGAAATTCGGCAGTTGCTCCGGTTGACCGTTGACGGAGAAGCTAAGTTCTGGCAAGCCGAAGAGGAAGTTGAGGCGGCTAAATCCAAGTCTCAGGTCGTTTACCTTGCTGTCGGAGATAACCTTGGTGGCACCCAACGCTACGTTTTGCGGCGTGGCGTTGTCCAGGTTCGCGCGCAGAGGCAACCCAACGGGAAGCGACGCGTTCTCCTGCGACCCGGAGTAGCGCCCAAAAACCTTGAGCGTATCCATCGCCTGGAAGTCGAAACGCGCTGAGTAGTTGCCATAGTTTTGCACCTGGACGTCGGAGGAGTTGATGTAAAACCCGCCGGCGACGTTCGGTTGTGGGAGGACCTGCATGGCCGTCGACACCGACGGATCGATACGAGTTGCAGGAATGATGTTCCCTGGGAACGGAGTGCGCTGACCGGCGTTCAGCGTGGTGGGATCGTAGATCGTCGTAGTACCCGCTTCCTCGCTGAAATTGCCGGCGCGCTGCAGGGCGTCGGGTACGCTGACTGTGGTCAGGTTGGCGGCCGCCTGCCTGGTCTTTAGAGCTTCGTAGCTGAAAAACCCGAAGAGTTTGTTCTTCACAACGGCGCCGCCGACCAAACCGCCGTACTGATTGCGCTGGAATTTCGGCACGTTGCTCTGAGTCGTCAGATTGAACGGCCGCGCGTCCAGGTCATTGTTACGAAGGAATTCCCACCCGGCGGCGTGCCAGGTGTTGGTGCCGGACTGCGTCAACACGTTGACCTGTCCCCCTGATGCCCTTCCATACTCCGCGCTATATTGCGCTACTTGCACCCGAAACTCTGATATTGTGTCAACGATGGGGACGTAACTGAGGGCGTTGTAGTCGGGATCGGTATTGATGACGCCATCCAGAAGGTAAGCGGAGTCATTAGTGCGGCTTCCCGCCACGCTTAGACCGGCGACTTCGCCCTGGCGTACGGCATTCTGCTGCACCGCCATGCCTCCGGAGTTTACCCCGGGTGAGAGCAACGCCAGTTGCAGGAACTGGCGGCCGTTGAGGGGCAGGGCCTTGATCTTTTCCTCACCCACCACAGTGCCTTGCGCAACGCTTACCGCGTCCAGCACCGACACTGTCTCAGATACCGACACGTGTTCGGACACAACACCGATTGCCAACGTCACATTGAGCTGCGAGGCTTGCGCCACCTGCAGATGAATCGGTTTGTACTCTTGTGTTTTGAAGCCCTCAGCCGCCACGCTCAGGGCGTAGTCGCCAGGCTCGATCAACTCCAGCCGATAGGCGCCGTCGCTTGTGGACAGGGTTTCTCGAGTCGCACCAGTGGATTGCCTGGTCAGGCGAACGTGCGCTCCAAGTACACTCAATCCAGAGGGGTCGACGACACGTCCTGACAACACGGCGGTGTCGTTCTGTGCGAGCAAGACGGCCGGAAACACCATGGCGGCGCAAAGCAATAGCCCGCCCCAAGGCCGCTTCAAATGGAACATTCGAGTAAACATAGATAGTTGATCTCCAGGTCAAATCCCCATAGTATTTCTGTGAGTTCTAGTACCTTACGTACCACTGATGCTAAGCGGATCGTAAATCTAATTAAATATCTATTTTGGTTAACGCTATCCTTGAAAATTCCATTGTTTGCAATGAATTGCAAAACGAGCTAAAAAGGAAAACCCTTGATTACTAAGTACGCCGACCGCTTGGTATTTTGAAAACTAAGCGCGGCCAGCGGCTAACTACGCCTCCCCGGCGGGTGCGCTTTACAACCGTAATCAGGGGCATTCCTAGCGAATCAAACGCCTAATACTGGATGTCCCGCTCTATTGGTTCTAGACGGGTGACGGTACAACTGGTTCTTTCAAGTCGCCGTCACGGGCTCCTACAATTCCTCTGTGGGTCCGCGCTGCCGATCGGTTCCACTAAAGCAGAAGCGGATTTCCGCCGATATCAAGAGCGAATGCGATAAACGCCGCTGAGCGCTTCGCCTGCAAGTCGACGCGCCAGCCCGCGAAAGTCCGGAAAAAACTTGAGACCTCGAGGTGTTTCTAACGTGAAGCAATCGCTCGCCTGGCTGGCGCTGAGCTTTGTATCCGCTCTAAATACAAGCGGTCAAAGCGTCACCGCCCCCGTTGATCTCTACGTTGATTTTCAGCAGTCGGCACCCCCGGCCGTGGTGGAAGCACTGCGGACCGAATCCGAGTCGATCCTGGCGCCAGCGGGCGTTCAATTTCGGTGGTGGTCGCTGTCGGACTTTCGGAGCGAGAGGGTTTCTGCCACGGTGGTAGTGGTGCATTTCGAGGAGCACTGCGACTTAGGAGGCCTGGTGATGCGTGCAAACGAGCCGGGCTCACTTGGCTGGACAGAGATCAGCGACGGGACGATTCTTCCTTTCATACATGTGGATTGTGCCCGAGTTCGGACGTTTCTGCAGACCGCACTGCTTGGCTACCCTGGAAAGGACCAGGAGTCCATTTATGGCCGGGCGCTAGGACGGGTGCTGGCGCACGAACTCTACCATGTCTTTGCGGTAACGTCCAAACACGCCGAGCGCGGTGTCGCCAAAGAGGATTACTCCGTAAAGGACCTGCTCGCCCCGGACTTCCACCTCCAGAGCAAGCAGGCTGGGGCACTGCGGGCCAGCAGGGCATTGGCCGGCTTTACATCGGGAGAGGTTCACTGAGCACGTCCTACTGCATCGGATAGGGGCATGGGGCTGGTCCCCTGCCCGAACTGCTCCCGTGGCCCGGCAAACACTGGGCGCCGATCGATTGGAGCCGCTCTGGCTCAACAGCGTTCCGCGGCCAACAGGCCAAGCTGCTGCCGAGCATTGCCCTTGGCTGCTGTTGGCTTTCTGACAAAACCGCACTACAGATTCTCCAGACGAGGCCTTAGCATAGAGGGGTGCCCACGACATTTCTTCCGTTGACCGACAGGGAGGTCCCTCGCGTCTTGGGTATGATGTCGCAACTCTACGCGCAGGATGCCATTCCTTGGGATGAGGCTCGCTCGCGGAAGGCGATCGAGGATCTGCAGGCCGCGCCGGAGGCGGGCGGAATCTGGCTGATCCAGATCGAGGCGGCGACGGTTGGTTACCTGGTGCTCACGATCGGATTCAGTCTCGAGTTTCATGGACGTTACGCCCTGCTAGACGAATTTTTCGTCGAGGAGCGTTGGCGGAGCCGCGGAATCGGGGGCCAAGCGCTCGATTTCGCGGAAGAGTTTTGCCGCAGTCACGGTCTGCAGGCCTTGCGATTGGAAACGGACCACTCGAATCTGCGGGCTCAGCAGTTGTACAAGCGCCGTGGATTCCTGCTGCACGACCGGCACCTGATGACTCGATGGATCGCCCCGGAGAGATGAAGCTCAACCGGTAATCAGGAACTGCGATCGCAATCTGGCCACTCGAGCTTTGAGCCGCTCTTCGCGCCGGCGGATTTCGGGGCCATCCGCAATCGCCTTCGCGCTTCGCGTCATCTCGAGCGCCATGGAGTAATTACGTTCGCGATGTTCGTAATGTTTGGCAAGTTCTTCGAACGCCCGCACGCGGTAGGGATTCGGTGACTCCGCAAGTTCCGTGATGAGCGCCAACGCCGCATTCTCCCGGCCCAGACGTTTCTCGATGACAGCCGTATCCCACAGCGTGCGGAAGAGCAGATCGTCCCGCAGTCCCATCTCCACCGCCTTGCGGAACAACCGCAACGCCTCCTCCGGGCGCGCCGCCTGCAACAGCCAGCGCGCCAGGCCGATCAGGTCGGCGCCATGCCGCAAGGCGGTACCGCAGGCTCCTTCGTCCGAACGGAAATGCGCAGGCACAATCGCCGTCAAGCACGCCAGCGAGAGAATATCGATGGCATTGTGGTGGAAGATCGGTACCAGGCGAAAAGCGCGCTGCGTTCGCAGAAAATCGAAGTAGATGTAGGGGATCATCTCACCGGGCAGATCGCCCTGGCGCTCGACTCCCAGGATCCGGTTCTCCAGATCGACCAACCGGCAACTCTCCAGCCGCAGCTTCCACAGGCGGCGTGCCCCGAACAACAGGTCGAGGTGCTCCATCCGGTCGAACGGATGCCGCGAACGCACCATGCGAAAGCGCGTCTCGAGCAGCGGCTGGTCGTACGCCTTCCCGTTGTACGTGATCAGCACGTCGAACGGAGCAAGATACTCAGCGAGGCGGCACAGCACAGAAGCCTCTTCGCCGTAATCCCGCATGAAAAATTGCCGAAGACGAAATCCCGACGCATCGATCGAGCCGACCCCGATCAGAAACGCGTAGGTCCCGGTGCCACCCGCAAGACCGGTGGTTTCAGTATCGAGGAACGCCCACTTGGTGGGATGCGCCTGGCGGATCGTGCCTTCCGACAATGGATCCAGCAGATCCACAGGAAGATCGGCGAGGTCCGAAATATCGACGCTTCCATGGCGGCGGTGGCGTTCCCACACGCGCTCGGTCTCGAAGTGCTCCCCGCACGCGGTCGTCACGACTTCGCCGCTCATGAGGTCTTGAATAAAATGCGCGGCGGAGGAACGATGATGGGCAGCGGCCGCCTGGTCCACATGCGCCGGTCCCACGCGCTGTCCGGAGTTTGCGGCGTACTTACGGTCGATTCCCGCGATATGCCGGCGCAGGGCAGCGAGTTGCTCCTGGATGTCCTCCATCTCCGGTTGGTTCGCCTTTTCTTTGCCTACTATACCGCACTGCCTACGGCCTCCGCTGATATATTCAAATGGTGATCAAGAGCGCGCTCATTCCCGTTGCGGGACTCGGCACCCGGCTTCTGCCGGCCACCAAGTCGCAGCCTAAAGAGATGCTGCCGGTGGCGCGAAAGCCCATCGTGCAGTACGTGGTGGAGGAACTGGTGTCGAACGGAATCCAGCAGATCCTGTTCATCACCGGCCGCAGCAAACACTCCATCGAGAACCATTTCGATAACGACCCCGAACTCTTTCGCGCGCTCAACGACACCAACAAACGCGACCTGCTCAAAGAGGTGGATTTCGAAGATCTCAAGGCTAACTTCTTCTACACCCGCCAGCGCCAGCAGAAAGGGCTGGGCGATGCGGTGCTTTGCGGCGAGAATTTCGCGGGAGAGGATCCGTTCCTGGTCGCGCTGGGCGATTCGATTCTTGGACTCAATGCCGTTTCGCAGGCCGTAAGCCGCATGGCGGACGTCTTCGATTCCAAACGAGCCAGTTGTGTGATCGCGGTGGAGGAGGTGCCCCGCGAGGAAACCAAACATTACGGCATCGTGCAGCCCGAGGACTCTGGAAGTGACGACGTTTTCCGCATCGTCAACCTGGTGGAGAAACCTGCGCCCCAGGAAGCACCCAGCAATCTCGCGATCGCCGGGCGGTACATCTTCTCGCCGGTGATCTTCGACCTCATCCGGCGCGTGAAGCCAGACTCGCGTGGGGAGATCCAACTCACCAACGCGATTCAGTTTTTGTGCGAGGAAGGGCGGCGCGTGATGGCCGTCAAGCTGACAGCTCAGGAAAAGCGCTACGACATCGGCAACTTTCCCAGCTACTTTGAAAGCTTCGTCGAGTTCGCGCTCGCAGACCCGGTGTACGGTCCTGAGTTCCGGCGAGTCCTGGAACGGCTGCTGTCGAAATCTGCCGCTACCGCTTGAGGTAACGCCGGTGGCCAAGCCCGTCCGCGTTTTGCTGCTGCTGGGCGCCGCGCTTCTGGCGTCGCGAATGTGTCACGTGGGCATTCTGTGGGAGGGCGATACCCTGCCCCTGGCCGCCGCGGAGCAGATGCTGCACGGCAGGGTGATCTATCGCGACATCTGGTTCGACAAGCCTCCCTTGCTCCCGGCGACCTACCTGCTCTGGGGTGCGCGTCCGGGATGGCTGCTGCGATTGGGAGACGGGCTGTATGCATGGTTGGCGTGTTGGTTGGCCTACCGGTTCGCGCGCGACCTGTGGTCGGAACGTGAGGGTCTGTGGGCGGCGACTCTGCTCGGGTTTTTCCTGATCTTCGATTTTCCCTCCGCGGTGATTCCGGTAGCGTCGGACCTGTTGATGCTGGCGCCGCATCTGGCAGCGGTGTGGATGGCGTCTACCCATCGGCCGTTCTGGGCGGGAGCGCTGGCAGCGGTAGCGTTCTGGATCAGCCCGAAGGGTCTCTTCGTGGTGGCAGTCTGCCTGGTATGGAATCCGGGAGGCATGCTGCTGTTCGTGGCCGGTTTCGCGGCGGTCAGCGGAGTGGTGATGGCCTGGCTCGGACTTTCGGGAGCGCTTGGGCCGTATTGGGAGGAAGTCTGGCGGTGGGGCAGGCTGTACGCGGCGAGTCCGTTCGTGGAGAGTCCACTGAAGAACGGACTGATCCGGACGCTCAATTGGGTCGGCTTCCACGTGGCACTGGTTGCGGCCGCTGTTTATGCGGCTCGCCACCTCGGGGACGCAGGCAAACGTTGGTTGGCGTGGCTCGTTCTGGCGGCGATCGGCGTCGCGGCCGGGCTGCGATTCTTTCCCCGATACTACTTCCTGCTCCTGCCCCCGGTAACCTTGGCGGCCGCTCGCGGATTCGTGCTCCTGGGCCGAAGGCGCGAACTGGTGGCACTACTGCTGCTCATTCCCGCGACCCGATTTGGGCCCACCTATCTGACCGCATTGACCAATCCCGCATGGCGCGATACGGGAATGGATCGCGACAGCCGCGCCGCCGCGGCGCTGACTCGTGGGCTGGCCAAGCCCGGCGATACGCTGCTGGTCTGGGGGTACCGTCCCGAGATCTTCGCCTATACGGATCTGCCCGCCGCTACGATTTACCTGGATTCCCAGCCGCTCACCGGTGTCCCCGCCGATCGTCATCTGACGCAGTCGGAGCCGGTCGAGACCGTCTGGTCCAGCCGCCGTCGCGCGGAGTTGGCGGAGTCCCGGCCGACCTTCATTCTGGACGGCCTCGGTCTCTATAATCCGAAACTAGCGATCACGAACTATCCCGAACTGCGGGAATGGTTTTCACACTACCGCGAGGTAAGCCGTACGGCCCAAACGGTGATCTACCGGCGAGCCGACCCGCGTCCGTGACCTGTAACCCCCATTCAACCTGCCGCGCCTACCTAAAGTTCCCGTCCAATTCGTCCGATAGAAAGGTACGTCTCAAGATGCGTATGAGATTTCTGCCCACCGTCCCGGCAATCGCGCTGCTGCTGGGGCTGAACGGATTTGCGCAAACCCTGCCGCCGGGGGTCACCAAGGCATCTTCCGTGGGAGGCATCACCGAATACGACTTCCCCAATGGGCTGAAGGTCCTCTTGTATCCGGATGAGGCCAATCCGAAGATTACCGTGAATGTGACCTACCTGGTCGGTTCTCGCCATGAAGGCTATGGCGAAACCGGCATGGCGCACCTTCTGGAGCACCTCGATTTTATAGAGACGACCAATGGCAGGGATATCAAGAAAGAGATTACTTCGCACGCAAACCCCTGGAACGGCACCACTTCGTACGATCGGACGAACTACTACGAAACTTTCGTCGCGAATGACGAGAATCTCAAGTGGGCATTGGGCCTGGAAGCCGACCGCATGGTGAACGTGAAGTTCACGCAGCAGATTCTCGATACCGAGATGACCGTCGTCCGCAATGAGTTCGAGCGCGGCGAGAACAGTCCGCAGAGCATTCTGCGGGAGAGGGTCGAAGCCACCGCGTACCTCTGGCACAATTACGGTAAATCGACGATCGGCTCGAAAGACGATCTGGAACACGTCCCGGTGGAGCGGCCCGCGGCCTTTTATCACAAGTATTATCAGCCGGACAACGCGGTACTGGTGGTGACGGGCAAAATCGATGAGAGCAGAACGCTGGGTTTCATCGACGATACCTTCGGCAAGATTCCGCGTCCTACCCGCAAGCTCGATCAGACCTATACGGTGGAACCGCCGCAGGACGGCGAGCGGTTTGTGGAGTTGCGGCGCGTCGGGCAGGGCCAGGAGGTGATCGTGGCCTATCACGGTCCGGCGGCAGGACATCCCGATTCCGCGGCCTTGCAGGTTCTCGCGGGCATCATGAACGGCGCGGGCGGCGGTGGACGGGGCGGGCGCGGCGGAGGCGGTGGTGGCGCCAACGAGGGCCGCTTGTACAAGGCCCTGGTGGAGACCAAGAAGGCCGAATCGGCGAACATGGGCATGCGCGCGCTACACGATCCGGGCCTGATCACCGCTACCGCCGCGCTCAACAAGGACCAATCCCTCGACGAAGTGAAGAAGATTATGGAGCAGACGCTGGAAGATGTAGTCAACAATCCGCCCAGCAAAGCCGAGGTCGATCGAGTCACTACCGGCATGCTGCGGAACCTGGAAAACAGCCTTTCGGATCCGCAATCGATCGCGACCGGCGCGTTAAACGAAGCCATCGCGCAGGGCGACTGGCGGCTGATGTTCTTGCAGCACGACCGCCTCAAAGATGTCAGCCCGTCTGACCTGGTGCGCGTTGCCAAACTGTACCTGAAACCCTCGAATCGTACGGTGGGATACTACATTCCGGATACGGCGCCCGACCGTACGGTGGTTCCAGCCACGCCCGATTTGGGCGCTCTGCTGAAGGGCTACAAGAGCACCGTTACGATCTCCCATGGAGAAGCTTTCGAGCCGACGCCTTCCAATATCGAGAGCCGGACCATTCGGACGAAGCTCGCCAACGGCATGAAAGTGGTGATGCTGCCGAAGAAGACCGAAAACGACGTGGTCTCAGCAGTGATCGAACTGCGTTTCGGAAATGAGAACACACTGGTGGGCAAGAATGCCGCGGCGCAGTTTGCCGGCAGCCTGTTGGGCAGCGGGACCAAATCCAAGAACCGCTCACAACTCGCCGAGGAGATGCAGAAGCTCAACGCCCGAATCGCGGTTAGCGGCGGCGGTGGTGGTGGTTTCGGCGGAGGCCGCGGCGGTGGCGGACGTGGAGGCGCAGGTGGAGGCGGCGGTGGAATCTCCAGCGCCACCGCCAGTGTCTCGGCTCCCGCCAAGAATTTCGAGGCGGCATTGCGTCTCGCTGTCGAGATGCTGAAGGAGCCGGCTTATCCGCAGGCAGATTTCGATCGCATGATCGCCCAACGGCTCAAGGCTCTGGAGAACGTCCCGACGGAACCGAATCAATTGGCCACGGAGATGTTGCAGCGCCATTTGAGTCCCTTCGCGAAGGGGGATGTCCGCTACTCGCCGACTCGCGAAGAGCAGATCGCCGAATTGAAAAAGGTGACACTCGACGACGCGCGGAAGTTTCACGATCAGTTCTACGGCGCGAACTATGGCGTTTTCGGAGTGGTGGGTCCGATCGATCGTGCGACGGTCGAGAAGGTGGCCGGCGAACTCCTGGGTAATTGGAATACGCAGATGGCGTACAAACCGATCGTGACCAGTTTCAAGAAGCCGCCTGCGGCGATTAACAATAAGATCGAAACACCAGACAAGGCGAACGCCCAGTTTGAGGCAATGCTGCGCTTCCAAATGTCGGAGAACGATCCCGACTATCCGGCTATGGTGCTGGCCGGCTACATGTTCGGTGGTCCCATTACCTCGCATATTTCCGACCGCATCCGCAATCGCGAAGGTCTGAGCTACGGCGCCAACGCCCGCGTTGCCATCCCTTCGGAAGGTGACTCGGCAACGCTGTCGGGGACGGTCAGTCTGAATCCGGTCAACGGGCCAAAGGTGGAGTTTAGTTTCAAAGACGAACTGGTGAGGACGTTGAAGGAAGGCTTCTCCGAGAAGGAGGTCGCGGAGTCCAAGAAGGCTTATCTCGATTCGCGCATGGTGTCGCGATCGACGGACGCCGCGTTGCTGACTCTGCTGGCCTCTCACGAGCAACTCGCCCGCACAATGAAATGGGATGAGCAGATCGAGCAAAAGATACAGGCGCTCACTCCCGAGCAGATCACTGCCGCATTCCGTAGGCACATCGATCCGGCGAATCTGTCGATCGTAAAGGCGGGCGATTTTAAGGCTGCGGGAGTGTACCAGTAAGGGTCGGACAGGGTTTGCCGACGCTCGCTCAGCAAGCGATCCCGGCGGCGGCGGGAAACGATCAGCCGGGTTCGCTCCCTCACGGTCGCGGCTCGTAAGCTACCCAAATACGTTCGCGCGATACGTGCGCTTGCGAGCCGCGCGCGTGAGCAAGCGACTACACGTCGACGCGGCCGGACCCAAAAGGCCGGAGCTTGGGCTGGGTTTGCTCGCGCCGCAATTCCAGAATCAGATTCATAACCAGCCGCTCGATGGCATCCCGGACCTCGCAATGCTCATCATATTTCAAGTAGACGGGGTCCGGAATATCCCAGCTCCGAATCGACGTGCCCACACTATCCGGCAGGTCGAATCCGCTCATGTTGATGACCACATCGAATTGCGCCCGTCCCAGATGCCGGATGCTCTTCGGAAAATGATCGCGCAGATCGAGCCCCTTCTCGCGCATTGCGCGAATGGTATCGTCCGGTAGCCCGATTGCCGGTGTCAGCCCAGCGCTCGCGGACACCAGGACGTCGCTGCCGTAGGCTCGCGCGAAAGCTTCCGCCATCTGACTGCGACAGGCATTCCCCAGGCAGACAAACAGTACGCGTTTGAGAGGAGCGCTCACAGCTTCTCCAGAAAGAGTTCGTGCACCCGCAGGTCCGTGGTCAGCTCGGGATGAAACGTGGCCGCCATGTAGCGCCCCTGCTCCACCAGGACGGGGTCGCCGTGATAACGCGCCAGCACCGTGGACCCCTCACCAATTCTGCGGATGATGGGAGCCCGGATGAAGACCGCTTCGAGCTTGCCCGGCGCGGTCCGCGCCTGAAACTCCGGCTCGGGATCGATCGCCGCGACGCGGCTGTCGATCTGCCGGCCGTAAGCGTTCCGCTCCACGCCAATGTCCATGAAGTTCAAGCTATCCTGCCCGGGGCTCGTCACCTCCCGTGCCATCAGAATCGCGCCTGCGCACGTGCCGAAGACCGGCTTCCGCGTCCCGAATTCCGTGAGCCGCTCCATCAGACCTTCATAGCGCAGCAGTTTGAGCATAGTGGTGCTCTCGCCGCCGGGAATGATCAGTCCGTCGATGTGATCGAACTGCTCCGGGTCGCGGACGAAGACGGGCTTGGCGCCGGCGCGTTCGACAGCCGCGCCGTGCGCCTCGAAATCCCCTTGCAGGGACAGGATTCCTACCTTTTTCATTACCAGCCCCGTGTCTGCATCAGCTCCGACTCGGGCATCTTCGACACGTCGAGACCGGGCATCGCCTCACCCAAGGCACGGCTGGCTTCGAGCAGCTTTTCGGGGTTGTTGAAATTCTTCGCTGCCTTGACAATGGCATTGGCACGCGCCGCCGGGTCGGACGACTTGAAGATACCGGAGCCGACGAAAACAGCTTCGGCGCCAAGCTGCATAACCAGTGCGGCATCCGCCGGTGTCGCGATGCCACCCGCGGAGAAGTTTGGCACCGGCAGCCTGCCGTGTTTCGCGACCCACTCCACCAGTTCGAGCGGCGCCTGCAGGTTCTTCGCCTGGTGCACCAGTTCCTCTTTACCGAGTACAGTGAGTTGCTTCATTTCCTTCACGATGGTGCGAATGTGACGGACGGCTTCCACGATATTGCCGGAGCCCGCTTCGCCCTTGGTGCGGATCATCGCCGCGCCTTCGGCAATCCGCCGCAGCGCCTCGCCCAAATTCCGTGCGCCACACACGAAAGGCACGATGAAGTCGTGCTTGTCGATGTGATGCTCTTCATCGGCCGGCGTGAGTACTTCGCTCTCGTCGATGAAATCCACGTGCAGGGCTTCCAGAATGCGCGCCTCCATGAAATGGCCGATGCGCGCCTTGGCCATTACCGGGATACTAACGGTGTGCTGGATCTGCTCGATGATGCCGATATTGGCCATCCGCGCCACGCCGCCATCCCGTCGGATATCGGACGGGACGCGCTCCAGCGCCATCACCGCGGATGCCCCGGCGTCCTCGGCGATCCTCGCCTGTTCCGGATTGGTGACGTCCATGATGACGCCGCCCTTCAACATTTCTGCGTGTCCTACATTGACTCGAAATCGTTCCGTCTCAAACTGAAACATATCATCTCCCTCCGCAAAATCGCTTACACCATAGCGGGCGCCGGTTCGAAACTGCGCGATGCAGCTTCCAGTTCACCCGAAACAATCCTGCCCAAAATCGCCAGTCCCGAACGGATCTGGTCCGGCGGCAGCCCTGCAAAACTCAAGCGCAGCGCACCCGTCTCCCGGCGCGACACCGCGAAATACTGCCCCGGTAGATAGGCCACGCCTTCTTTCTGCGCGCGCGACAGCAATTCGCTTGCGTCCAGGGGCTCCGGCAGGCGAACCCATACGTTCATTCCGCCTTCCGGCCGGGTCCAGCGTGTCCCGGCGGGTAGGTACGCGCGACACGATTCCAGCGTCGCCGCCAATCGCTCCGCACCCGCAGCCAACATGCGCCCGCGATGCGCCTCCAGACGCCCGGACTCCGCGAATTCCAGCAATACCGCCTGCGAGAGCTGATCGGTGTGCAGATCGGCCGCCTCCTTCGCCTGACGTAGGCGATCCACCAGGAGCTTGGGGCCCATCACCCAACCGACGCGCAGTCCGGGAAAGCTCACTTTCGAGAAACTCCGCAGCAGAACCGTGCCACCCGATTTGTCGAGTTGCTTGATCGCGGGCAGCGATTCGCCGGCGTAGCGAAGTTCACCGTAGGCATCGTTCTCGACAATCGGAACGCCGGCTGCGGCGGCCGCCTCGAGCAGCGCCAGACGCGCCGCCAGCGGAACGGTCGCGCCGGTCGGATTCTGGAAATTCGATGTGACCACGAGAAAGCGTGGATGTTCCCGCTCCAGGATGCGCTCCGCCTGAACCGGGTCCAGTCCGTCGATGCCGACCGGAATCCCCACCAGGCGCGCGCCCATGCCGCTAAGCAGGTTCTTCAGCCCGGTATAGACGGGATCCTCCACCGCCACCGCGTCGCCCGGCCTGAGGAGCACGCGCCCGATGAGATCGAGCGCCTGCTGGCAGCCGTTAGTGATGATGAGGTCGTCGCCTGGGCTAGCCAAATTCTGCCGGCGCGCCTCGTCGAGCAGGTGACGCCGCAGCGGTTCATATCCGCTGGGGGAACCCAACTGCAGAATGTCCGCGAAATCCTCGCGCGCCAGGACGGCGCGGCAGGTCTCCCGAACTTCATCCAGCGGAAACAGATCGCGAGAAGGCCGGGACATCGCGAAGCTGATCACATGCTTCCCGAATCCGCCTGAGGATGCCGGAGTTGCCGGCGATTCGCTCCGTTCCAGAAGCGCCCTCCAGTCCACCCCGCCAGCGTCGCGCTCTCGCTCGCCGGTCACGAAACTGCCGCGCCCGACTTGTCCGGCGATCAGACCCTCGGACTCCAGCATTTCATAGGCAGCAGAGATCGTGGTCCGGTTCAGTCCAAGCTGGCCAGCCAATTCCCGGGTGGCTGGTAACCGCTCGCCACGGGCGAGCTCGCCAGACCGAATTTTTCCCGCGATATGTGCGAATACCTGCCGATACAGCGGCACTTCGGAGTCATGTACCAGCGCTGGCTTGAAGTCCATCCAGCCATACCATACCACATTGGACTGGTCGCTGGCTTCAAAATCATTTGATGGTCAGCTCGTAGGCGCCTACCGTGTCGTTGTGCGACCAGACCCGAAGATAGTAGGTCTTATTCTCCTCGACACTGATGGTGTCGCGAAGACTCGCCCCCAGTTTGGTAACGTCAGGGCCAAACCCGATTTGCCGCATATCGGGTGCGTACTTGGTAATTGCCGGTATCAGGGTGTCGGAGCCGTTTTTGATCTCGATCGTAAGCGTACCGCTGCGTGGGCTGGCGAAGGAATAGTAATCGGTATCCTTCGCGTCCATGATATTGGCTTCGATGGTCTGCCCGACTGTGATATTGGCCGGGTTGTAGATCTGGTCGTTTGGCTCATACGCATCGAATGCCTTCATCGGGCGTACCAGCAAGGAATAAAGGCCCGTGGCGCCGATCCCTTCGATTTTGATGTACAAGTCTGTATTCGGCGGAGGCGATACGTGCAATCTCACCGTGGCCCCCGGGTCTTCTTTGTCGATCGACCCCAACAGGGTCATGGAATCGTCGTACATGTTGAGTTTGAGTCCCGGCGAACTAGTCTTGTTGGTGAAAAGAATTTCCACCATGTCCCGCGGAGGCGCAGGTGAACTCACCCTGTACCAATCCACATCGCTCGCGTTCTCAACGGTACCCTCGATGGATTGGCCGAGTGCGAGAATATTGGCGCTTTGCTTGGCGTCGTTCGGCTCAAGTTCGCGATTCACTGGTATGGCGGCATTTAGAGAGCGAAGTACTTTGAAGCGCTCCAGATTCTGCCTCGTCGGACGGTATCCCGAATCCCGTGTCAGAACTTCACGAAAGGCGTTGACGGCGCGCGCTGTATCGTCCATGTGCGCGTACAGAACTCCCAGATCGTTGAAGATCACGGGCAGGGCTGTTTGCTTGGCAGCTTCCTCGAGGAGTGCAGCGGCGCCCCCGTAATCCCGGCGTTGCATCGATTCCGCGGCCAGTTGGAATTTCTCCTGGGCGTCGGAATTCACCGCGGATCCATAGTACCGGGTGTTCTCCTCGCTGAATGTTTCGAGGCTGGTGATATACCCTGGGAGTCCGGACGATGTGTCGAACGGCGCGAAGCGCCGCCACCCCCAGACGAAAACGGACACAGACAACAGCGGGATTACCACCCAATGCAGCGGATACTTCGACCGTTTCCTTTTTTTGCGAACCAGTGTAGGTTCTTCCGCCATGTCTTTCCATAACGGCGCACCCGCTCGCGCGGCCCGCCCCGTTTCTGTTCCGCTTGATACACTATTGTACGCGGAAGTCCGATTCGGCGCGTGTATGGAGTCAGGAGCGGCTTCTCCCGACGGTGTGTCAACGCATGATGAGACCCTTGCCGATGGTGGCTCTGGTCTGCGGGTTAGCGGTTCTCGCAGCCCCGGCCCAAAGGAAGAAAAAAGAAGAAGAGACGCAGACGCTCCAGGTCCCCAAGGAACTCCCGAGTGCCGTTACGGGTGACACTCGCAGACTAACTTTTTATGTGACGCCCCTTTCCGCAAAAGGCCTACTGTCGCAACAGATTCGCGATGCGATCAAAGCTCTCTTTCATGAAACCGGCAGCGACACTGTGCTCAAACTGCGCGCTTTTGTCGCTGGTACTGGAGATCTTCGACGCGTGCGGGACCTGGTGAGCGAGGTGTTCACGGACCGTCGCCAGCCGCTTCCCTCACTCAGCCTGATCCAAACGGGTGGTCTGCCCCTCGATGGCAGCCAGGTGGTGCTGGAAGCCATTGCTGCGAGCAAGAAGGAACCGAATCCCGAAGGCCTGGTCTTCATTTCCGCGCAAATCGCGTCTTCCGAGAATCCTCTAGATCCTGTTTCGCCGCTGGTCACCAAGTCACTGGCGTCGCTCCGCCAGGCGGTGAAGGGAGCCGGATCGGAGCCTTCCGATGTGGTGCGAGTCACCTGTTTCCTGAGTTCGCTCGAGCAACTGGCCGCAAGCCGGCAACAGGTAGAAGCCGAGTACCCGCGCGCTGCCCTGAATTTCGTTCAGCCGCAACGCGCCTCTTTGCGAGGACTCGCCGCGTGCGAAGCCGTCGCGCGCCTCCGCTGGAGAACGGGCACTCGCATTCACTGGGTGAATCCGGAAGGATTGGCCACGGAGTCCGGACAATCGCAGATCGCTTTGGTGGCCGCGCCGCACGTGGTCTTGACGGGTACCCAGGTCTCGTTCGGTTACGAAGAGAAGGACGCCCGGCTGGCCTTCATGCGCCTGCAGAAGGCGTTAGAACAATCGAGTGTAGGCACGCGGGACGTGGCGTACGCGCACTACTATCCGCTCTCGCCGGGGATTGCCAATCAGGTTCGCAAGATCCGCCCCGAGTTTTTCGATGCGGCACACCCGCCCGCCGGCTCCCTGCTTCTCTTCGAAGGCTTACCTTCGATGGATGCCGGATTCGCCATCGACGTGATCGCGGCGAAGGACTGATTTCTCGTCGGTGGAAAGTCGACGAGGTGTTCACGTGAAGCAACGTCAAAAAAAAACTTTCGTGCGGCGGATTTTGTGGACGCCCGAAAAAGCGTCGAGAAGAATCTCGACGCGGAACAGAAGAGTCTTTGCGCCACGTTACGCGGCTTACGCCTTTTTGAGAATCTCTCCTTTCCGTTCCACTGCTTTTGTAGAACCCGGTGCTAACGGGACCCAGAAGTCGGCTGGCGCGAGCTTGCATTCTTCCACCATGTCGAGCGCATACTCGCACCGTCCGAGGTCCGCCGGGCCCGAATTGTTGGTGCCAAAAGTAAATCTACATCCAGCCTGCTTCGCCATTTTGATAAACGAGGCGCTTGGCAGTTTGTATCGATTGTTGATCTCGATCGCCACGCCGTTCTGCACCGCGGCCTCGATTACCTTGCGCCGCCGCGCCTCCGTCCACAGCGACTCGTAATCCTTCGAGATCGCATCCGGCAGGTACGTAGGATTCACATAGATGTCCACGGGCTCGCGTTGCAGAATGCCCACCGCGCGGTCCACCAAGGTATCCATGAACTCCTGGGGGTCGGCAATCGTCCCCACCTCTTCCGGAATCCACGTTCGCATGCGCTTTCCGCGACTATCGGTCCACGTCATCGAATCGGTAAAAACGTAGTCGAACTCGGCCACTGCGCGGCGGGAAAACATGTTCACCCACTCGCGGCCCTCCGCCTGCATCGCAGCGAATACCGGCAGTCCTTTCAAGCTGGCGATATAGTCGTGCGCCGCGACATCGGTCGTCACCGGCTGACCCTGTCCGCAGTTCACCGCCAGCCCGTATTGAATCCCGTCGTGGAGTGACTTTGCGAGAGCCGCTTCCACCGAAAGACCGCCTTTGGGGTGCACGTGCAGATCCAGCATCGGGACACCGCGCGACCCTTGATCGAGGATTCGTTTCAACACCGTGTCCGGCGCGGACGTCTCCTCGAGATGCACATCCGGTAATGGGCGAACGCGCACGCTGCGAAACGCGACCTTCGACGCGACATCATGGCACTGCAAAGCAATCGTCCCATGCCCCAGATGGCGTTCTTTTTCCATCCCGTTCGCAGGCACCCAGGCTGGAGTCGGCTCGAGGTAATCCACGGTCTTCATTCCGTTCAGCCACACCTCCACGCGTTTTCCGCTCACTTGAATGCGAATCCGAAACCATTCGTCATCCGCCACGTATTGGCGATAGATGTTGCGTAGATTGTAGAGCGAAGCCGTTTTCTTCCACTCGCCCGGTTGGGTGTTGTTGATTTGCACTTCGAATCCGCGCCCGGGCCAGCCAGTGTCCTGGTACACCGTGTGGAAGTAGATTCCCGAATTACAGTGAGGACGGGTCATGACTTCGGCTTCCAGCTCGAAGTTTCGAAAGTCCGCGCCTCCCGCAGGACCTTCATAGAACAGGTGGCACATCGGCCCATCGGCCCGCAGCAACCCGTCGGATACACTCCAGGAGCTTAGATTTCCCTGAGGCCGCCAGCCCTCGAGGCTCCTGCCGTTGAAAAGCTCTACCCAGCCGCGATCCTGCGCCGCAATCGGTGCGGCGGCCATCGTGCCCAGGAATCCTCTTCGCGAAATGTTGTATGCACGCATAAACGCCTGCCTCGCCACGCGCGGCGAGTACCTCCAGTCTAACCGTGGGCGGCCGCAGGGGGTAACTTACTAGTACTGAACGGATTTATGCGGAACGGAACAGTCCAAAAGATCTGTCCGTTTTCGGGACGGAATCGCACATGGGCTGTATCTGCCGGAGTTATTATGTTGTCAGAGGAGAATCATAAATGGCACGAGACTCAGGGAACAATGCGGACCTTTTAAACGCGGCATTAATCGGATATCAAGTCCAACGCGACCGCATCTCAGTGCTTATCGCAGACATACAAAATCAATTGGGCCACCGCGGCCCAGGGCGCAGAAAGGCTACCCCGGAGGGAGGAGCCGCAGTTGCCGTGGCCGCTAAGGCACAGGCTGAACCGAAGCGGAAACGTCGCTTATCCGCAGCCGGAAAGGCCCGGATAGTCGCCGCTACCAAGGCCCGATGGGAGGCTTACCGCCAAGCCAAAGCAGCCGGAAAGAAGGTCGGGTAGAGTTGCATGGCTGGCACGAATCCAGTCTGCCTTTCGCCGGTGCAGCGGATCCTTGGCGCTGTTCAATTTGCGGCACAGAAACACATGACGCAAAAACGGAAAGGCATGATGGGGGAGCCGTATATCAACCATCTGCTGGAAGTCGCCGGACTGATCGCCGAAAGCAGTGAGGACCTCGACGAAAACCTGATCGTTGCCGCTCTGCTGCACGATACGGTGGAAGATACTCGCACCACCTACGAAGAGGTTCGAGAGAAGTTTGGCGATGATGTGGCCGGCCTGGTGGCTGAGGTCACGGATGATAAGTCCCTTCCGAAAGCCACGCGTAAGCAGTTGCAGATCGATAATGCTCCGCACAAGTCGACGCGTGCAGCCACCATCAAACTGGCCGATAAGATCTCCAATTTGCGCGCGATTCTCGCCAGCCCTCCCGCGGATTGGAGCGTGCAACGCCAGCGTGAGTACTTCGAATGGGCCAAGCGGGTGGTAGATGGACTGCCACCCGCCAACGCCATCTTGAAGGCCGAGTTCGAGAAGACTCACGCGCGACTCGACGAACTCGGCTCGTGACCGGACGCCCTACATTTCCAAACCGAAGTGAACGTGATCGAGTATTTTCTCGGCGGCAGTCGGCTTGTGGTCCAGTTCGCGATTGTGGCGCTTGCCGTAGACATAGTCGCCGATGAACCAGCCCATCGCCGATCCGGCCATCACATCACCAGGAAAATGCTGCCGCGCGCCCACTCGAGACACCACTACCGTGCCCGCCAAAGCATAAGCCAGAATCGGCACGATTCTCGGGTGGGGATATTGATGCGCAATCACAGAAGCCATCGTCCAGGTGTTGATCGCGTGCCCAGAGGGGAAACTGGAATTCCAGCGGCCGTTGGGACTGTCTTCGAAGTGCCCTGCTCCGCCGTTTTCCAGCGGGCGTGCGCGATCCGCGGCCAGTTTGACGGCCTCCGCCACAAGATTACTGTCGATCAGCGCCTCGAAACAGAGCAGGCCGGTCTCGCGGAACCGCTGGTCGTGCAGAGGAGTGCCCACCAGGTAAAAGGCCGCGCTCGCCGGAATCAGCGTATAAGCCGAGCCGAAGCGCGAGCCCCAGGTACTCACGGAAATCTGGCTCGATGAGTTCGGCAGCACGGTCACCGAGTGGCGATCCGTGGCGACGAGTGCGGCCGTCGCGCCGCCGAAGATCACCCAGAACTTTACGTCCTGTTTCGCGGTATGCAACGGACTCGTCCAGATCGCCTTCTGATCCTGCAGGATATACCGCGGCATCCGTACAAACGGGTGGAGATAGCCCGTCTCGTTCCAGATGTCTTTCTGTTTGATAGCCGGCTGCCCCGGCTTCACCTCGATTGCCGAGCGTTGGGCATCCTGCTCTGAAGAAGCTTGCTGCTCCGCGGGAGGGTTGGAATTGTCTGTCTGAGCCGTCTGCCCGGAGGCTATCCCAATCCAAAGTAGAAATGAGACCGTCGCCGCCATCTTCATTCCGTCATCACCCCGGAAGCCTCATGCACGCAAGTCGCCGTTGCGCGTCTCGGCCGTGACGCGCGAACTTCGATTCGTCAGAAATGGAACGAAACGTCTCGTTGGCAGGCGCCTTGCAATGCGTTAGGTATGAGCGCTCACAAGGGGTCGAAGAGGGGGACAGCGGGTGCCGGGCTTTTTTTCTTCGGGCTATTCGCAGCGAGCCAGGGTGGGTTGGCACAAAGCAATAGCGCAGACCGGCTGATGGTCGATCCCATACCCGCAATCAAGCCGTTCTATATTCCGATGACGGAACAGGAGCGGTTGCACCAATACTTCAAGGACACGCTCAATCCAACTGCGCTCTTGAGCGCCGGTGCGGCCGCGGGGATTGGCCAGTGGCGAAACCGGCCCGAGAATTGGGGACTGGGGGCGGAAGGGTACAGCAGGCGGCTGGCCAGCGCTTTCACCGAACACTTTGAACGCGAGACCTTATTGTTCGGCCTGTCGAGCGCGTTTCACGAGGACAATCGTTACGTGCCGTCCGGACTTTCCAGCAAAGGCGGCCGGGTCGCGTATGCCGTGAAGAGTACCTTCACAGCTCGCCATAACGACGGAACCCGTCACGTTTCCTTCTCACGACTGGCAGCATTTGCAGGTGCCGCCGCGCTTTCCCGCTTGTGGCAACCCGCTGGGTATCGCGGAGTTCGCAGTGGACTTGCCAATTTGAGCACTTCCGTATCGGTAGCGGTTGGCTTCAACGTGGCCCGCGAGTTTCTGCCGCAGATCATCCACTGAACTGGACCGCGGAAGTGGAGAGGCAATTGGAAAATCTGAAGATCGAGCTGTTGCGCCCGCACTGGAAGGCCCTCTGCGTGGGCTTTCTGGCCGTGGTTGGAGAGACCGTTACCGACCTGCTGCAGCCGTGGCCGCTGAAGTTCGTATTCGACTTCGTGTTGAAGTCGCAATCAGTTTCCGGGCATGGCTGGCTCAACCACGTTGTCCTCAGCGCCGTGGGCACCGACAAACTGGCCGTACTGAAGTTTGCCGCCATCGCCTCCCTGGCCATCGCGGTGGCTGGCGCGCTTTGCTCGTACACCGAAAAGTACCTCACCACCAGCATCGGCCAGTGGGTGATGCACGATTTGCGGTTGAAGCTCTATTCGCACGTGCAGAGGCTCTCGTTGGGCTATCACGACCACAAGCAGACCGGAGACTTGATCAGCCGCGTAACCAGCGACATCGACGCGGTGCAGAGCTTCATCGCATCGGGGCTGCTGGGAGCCTTGATCAACAGCCTGACACTCGTGGGAATGCCGCTGGTGATGTTCTACATCAACTGGCGCTTCACTTTGATCGCGCTGTCCGTGGCGCCGTTCTTGTTCGTCGTCATCTACACCTACACCCGGCGGATCAAAAAGGCCTCACGGGACGTCCGCAAAAAGGAAGGCGAGATCGTCTCGGTGATCCAGGAAGTGCTCACCTCTATCCGCGTCGTCAAGGCATTCGCGCGGGAAGATTATGAGCAAAAACGGCTCGAAGAAGAGAGCCTGGAGAGCGTGGAGATCGCCCTTAAGGCGCGCAGCCTGAAGGCCAAGCTGTCGCCGATCGTCGAGATCATCGTCGCCATAGGCACTGCCATGGTGCTTTGGTTCGGCGTGCGCATGGTCCTGAACGGCGGCCTGTCCGCAGGCTCGCTGATCGTATTCATCTTCTACCTGGAAAAAATGTACAAGCCGATGCAAGAACTCTCGAAGATGACGGATTCCTATTCCAAGGCGATGGTGGGCTATGAGCGCATCATCGACGTCCTCGAGACCAAGCGGGATGTGAAGGACATGCCCCGCGCGATCCCCGCTCCGCGATTCCAGGGACGAATCGAGTTCGATAAGGTGACGTTCGGTTATGAGCCCAAGCAGCCGGTCTTGCGTGACATGAGTTTTTGCATCGAACGCGGGCGGGTGGCCGCTCTGGTCGGACCGACCGGCGCCGGAAAGACCTCGATCATCAGCCTCATCCCGCGCTTTTACGATCCCAGCTCCGGGGTGGTCAAGATCGACGGGCAGGATGTTCGTCGCTTCACCCAGCAGTCGCTGCGCCGCCAGATCAGCCTGGTCTTGCAGGAGACTCTGCTGTTTCACGGCCCCGTATGGAGCAACATCGCGTACGGGAAACCTGGTGCGACACGTTCCGAAATACTACGTGCTGCGGAGTTGGCCAATGCGCATGAGTTTATCGCGAAGATGCCGCAGGGGTACGACACGATTCTCGGTGAACGCGGCGTGACTCTCTCCGGAGGGCAGCGCCAACGCATTGCCATCGCGCGCGCCGTCATTCGAAACTCCCCGATCCTGATTCTCGACGAGCCCAGTTCCGGCCTGGACGCAGCTTCCGAGCACCTGGTATTCGAGGCTCTGAATCGCCTGATGGAAGGGAAGACTTCGATCGTGATCGCCCATCGCCTCTCCACGATCCGCACGGCGGACATCATTCTGGTGGTGAATGAGGGGCGAATCGTAGAGCAGGGTACGCACGAACAGTTGATGCAGTCGAGCGGGCTTTACTCGGAATTACACGATCTGCAGTTTCGCGAGGCTTAGCTCAAAGGAGTCGCTTGCTCACGCGCGCGGCTCGTACGCTACGCAAATCCGTTGCGAGCCGCGCGCGTCAGCAAGCGATCATGAAATGGTGAGGGCGGAGTGTTCCCTCACTTCTCGTGGCTCGTAACGAGCAGTTTTGTTTTGGTAGTAGGCAAGAACACTCCCTTACGGTCGTGGCTCGTTGTGAGCCGCGCGTAAGCAAGCGATTCCCGATTGCCCGAAAAGCACTCCCCTACGGTCGTGGCTCGTTGTGAGCCGCGCGTAAGCAAGCGATGTCCCGATCGCTCCGGAAATCACTCCCTCACTTGTCGTGGCGGCTCGCAAGGGAGCGAACACTCTACAAGTCGGTGAGTGCTCCGATGCGCTTCCGCACCACTTCCGTAAAGCCTTCTACCTGCGCCGGTGTATATCCAGCCGAACGAAATGCATCGCGAAGCTGATTCTGCGACAGGTGTGACAGCAACTCGCCCATCCATCGTGCATCTTCGCGCGGAATCCGATGGCCGATCGACTCCAGTCCGATGCGCCGGAAATACTCCTTAGGATTTACGATGCAGACCCACTTCGGCCGGCCGGGAACGCGAAAATCCACCAGATTGTCGGTCACGTCGCGGACGAACTTCGATTCCTCATATGTGGTCAGATTGCCCTTGGTTTTTTCAGGCGGCCACGAGCGCCCATCGGTTCCGAAGCTCGCTCCGAGATCGCTCACCATGTATACCCGCTCCGCTCCGATACGGTAGACCGCGTTGTTTTCGTCTTTCAGGTCCCAGTTATTGACCACCGCCATCATTACTTTCAAGCCATTGATCTCGCGCGTGCCCACGAACGGGTTGTCCTTCCACTGCCAAGTGCCTTCCTTTTTATTGGCCTTGATCTCTCGCTTCAGGCGCACATTGTGCACGGTTCCATCCGGCGAGATCAACTTGCGTCCCCGGTGTAAGCGCTCGGGCAACCCTTGGATCTGCATCGTAGCGAGAAAGTAGTCTTCATTGGTGAAATAGCCGGCCGCCCAGACCAACCGCGAGGCAACCGTCTCCGGACGAGCCTCCAGCCCCAATTTCACTTTCCACTCGACTCCGTCGGCGTCCTTGACCACGAACTTGGGATTTGTGCCGTCGAGATCCTCTTTTACGAAAGTGAAGGCGCCGTGCGGCTGATGCTCGCGGCCTCCCGGTCCATAGAAAAGATCGCGGGATGCCAGATCCGTGGGATTCCGCCAAATCACCACGGTTTCGCTGCCGGCGGCATCCGCTTTCCCCGCCTTGTCGTGTGCCACGATCGGATAGCCGATCGCGACTGCCAGAACGCCCACCAACGAAATCTTTTTCACAGTCATAAAGTCCTGGTCCCTCCGAACGGAGTCTTACCTGCACATTGAATTAGCAGGACGCATGCCACCGTACGAGAACAGGCACGACAGCCGAGAGGGGGAGTAGGGCGGTGCGACTATTGATCCAGCCAAAGGATGGCGTTTTGCCGATCGTGAAAGCGATCGCCAGCGCCAAAAGTAGCGTCGAGATCGTCATTTTCCGATTCGATCAGAGAGAGGTGGAACGGGCGCTGGCGAATGCGGTCAGCCGGGGCATATTTGTGCATGCCTTGATCGCCCACACCAACCGTGCGGGCGAAGAGGGTTTACGGAAACTGGAGATGCGGCTGCTGGCGGCGGGGGTGACCGTGGCGCGAACGGCCGACGATCTGGTCCGCTACCACGACAAGTACCTGATTATCGATCACCGCGAGCTTTACCTGCTCGCATTCAACTACACTCACCTGGACATCGAGCACAGCCGAAGCTTCGGCATCGTGACGCGCAGCCGAGAACTGGTTCGCGAGGCGATGAAATTGTTCGAAGCCGACACCAAGCGCCATCCCTATGAGCCGGGGCTGGACGCGTTTGTGGTGAGTCCGGTTAACGCCAGGCAACAACTCGCCAAGCTGATCGCATCCGCCCACAAGGAGCTAATCATCTACGACCCGAAAATCAGCGATCCGGCGATGATGAATGCCCTTGCAGCGCGCGCCAAAGCAGGTGTCAGTATCAGGATCCTGGGACAGTTGACCCGCAGGATTCCGGGTGTCTCGGTCCGCAAGCTGCGCCAGATCCGCCTGCATACCCGCACCATTGTGCGGGACAATCACGTGGCCTTCATCGGCAGCCAGAGCTTGCGGGCGCTGGAACTCGACGAGCGGCGGGAGACGGGTGTCGTGTTTCGCTACCCCAACGTCGTGAGTCAACTGGTGCGCACGTTCGATGAGGATTGGGCCGGCGCTGAACAGGCCGAGGAGCAAGCGGCGAAAGACGCCGGAGCGGAACCGGTGGTAAAGCTCGCACGCAAGGTTGCTAAGGCCCTGACCAAGGAATTACCTCCCGTGGCCGCAGTCCTCGAAGGCGCGGTCCGGGACGTCTTGGGCAACGGTGTCCAAGTGGAACTCGACGCCAAGGAGGTGGAATCGATCGTCAAGGACGCGGTGAAGGCCGCGGTTGCGGACGCGGTCAGGGATGTAGTGGAAGACGCGGTGGACACTGAAGGGGTCGCCGTTCCCATCGCACCGCCAGCGCAAACTGCGGAAGCCCACGAGGAGGCGGAATGAACTGGTTGCCGATCGTGCTGTCCTTCAGCGCCGCGGTTTCGATGCTCCTCACGGAGCAGGACAAGGTGAATCCGGGAGCCCAGACGCTACAAGACTTCTCCAAGCGCGTCGCCGACTACGTAAAGATTCACGAGGCCGCGCGTGCACGCACCTCGGATCCGAAGCCCAGTAACTCGCCGGAAGTGGTCAAGCACCATGAACATTCGCTCTCGCGCGAGATCGGCGAAATGCGAGGCGAGGTTGCGCAGGGCAATATATTCACACCGGAGATTGCAAAAGAGTTCCGCCGGTTGCTGGCCATCACGATGCAGAGCCCCGACGCAAAGCACATTCGGGAAAGTCTGCGGCACGCCGAGCCGCTGCGGAATCATCCTTTGCGTGTCAATGGCGAGTATCCGGATGGCTTGCCGCTCCAATCCATCCCGCCCTCGCTGTTGCTGAATCTGCCGCCGCTGCCGAAGGAAGTAGAGTATCGCATCGTGGGGAACGACCTGATTCTCCGCGATGTGGGTGCAAACCTGATTGTCGACTTTATCGAGAATGCAATTGTTCCTTGAACCATGACACGCCGGACCTTCAGTTTGCTGCTGCTGCAGATGGGGATCGCTTCAGCGCTGGAGCTGAAGCTTCCGCTGAAACCCAAATCGGTGCGCCTCGCCTTGGTCGGCGATACCGGAACCGGAGAGCCACACCAATTCGACGTCGCCCGGCAAATGGTCAAGGCACGGGAGACGTTTCCATTCGACTCCGTGCTGATGATGGGCGATAACATCTACGGCGGCCAGCATTCCGTGGATTTCCGGCGCAAGTTCGAAGACCCATACAGGGCGCTGCTCGAATCGAGCGTCAATTTCTATGCCTCGCTGGGCAACCACGACGATCCCAATCAGCGCCTCTACAAACCTTTTCACATGGATGGCAAGCGTTACTACAACTTCAAGCTAGGCAACGCCGAGTTCTTCGCGCTCGACAGCAACTACATGGACCGGACGCAACTGGACTGGGTCGAAAAACAGCTATCCGGATCGAGCGCCGCTTGGAAGATCTGCTATTTTCACCATCCTCTGTATTCGCACGGCAGGGACCACGGTCCCGACACCGACCTGCGGCGGCAACTGGAGCCGCTCTTCCTGAAAAATGGAGTCAACCTCGTGCTCTCGGGCCACGAGCACAGCTATGAGAGATTGAAGCCGCAGCAGGGGATTTCATACTTCGTGCTGGGGAACTCCGGCCAGCTTCGACCCAACAATCTGCGCCCGCACCAGGACACCGACAAGGGATTCGATACCGACCAGGCTTTCGGCCTGGTGGAGATTGCCGGCGACGAACTCTACTTTCAGGTAATCTCGCGGATTGGCGAGACGGTCGATTTCGGTGTCCTGAAAAATGGGAAAGAAAAGGCGCAACTGCCTTTGCCCCTCACAGCGCCAGCGCGCCGCGATACAGCATTTCTTTGAACGAGAATTTTGTCTTCACGGTCAGTTGCCCAAGTTGCGTTGAGAACAGCACCTCGGAGTCGTCCTTGCTCAGCGGCACCAGTTCACTGGAGAATCCGAATAGGAAGCTCGACCCAGTTCCTACCTGGCGGTGCACCACCCCCGCTTGCGCCAAGTCCTTGCCTTTCGGCTGGATAGTCGTGAACTGCTTGAGGTTATCGTCGGGATCGTCTTGTGTGGGCCGCCGGGTGGGCGCCTCGCCGTCGTTAGTTGATTGGGAATGGCTGGACAGTAGGGGAATGCCATTGACGCTGATCACATAATGATTGGCGAATTGTTCCGGGAGCGGCGCCTTCATCGCTTCCAGAATCGGCTTAGCACTTTCCCAACGGACCGTACCCTTATAAGAGGACGTCGCGCCTCTTCCCGTGCCGCCGCTCCGATTGCCGCGGCGGCGTCCGCCAAGTCCTCCCATGCCGATTGCACCTCCGCCCGGGAGCGCTCCACCCTCGTGCGGGATGTACTCAGCGTTCACTTCTTTGGCCCAAGGCGATTTCGTGATCAGCCGGTCGATCTCCTCCGTAGTCCATTCGGACGGGGGCTTCTTGTCCCAAAACTCGGGGCCGGTAGCGCCAAAGGCGACTCCCGCGCCGGCCAGCAGCAGTACACTCCGCCGGGTTAGGAACAGCGAATCCGTTTCTCGAGGCATTTTGCATCTCCTGATGAAGTATGGACGTCAGACAGGTGCCACTGAGTTGCGCACCATCAGCCAACCGTCGGCGCCATCTTCGTAGTACCGCCGCACAATCCGGAGCTTGCGGAATCCGTACTTTTCGTAAAACGTGCGTGCCTTTCGATTCGTCACCTTCACCATGAGGATGAGGCGCCCGATGCCCCGCAGCCGCAACCGGCGGAGGGTACTGTCCATCAAAGCCGAGCCGGCGCCCTCCCTTCGCGCCGCCGGGTCCACCGCGATCGAGATGATTTCGGCGGTTGCCGGCAGGCGCTGCCCGCGTGGGCAGGTAATCATATACCCGCAAAGTTTCCGATCGAGTTCCACGGCGAGAAAAAACTGCCCGCATTTGTGGAGGTATTCTGCAAATAAGTTGCGGTCATACGCATCTTTTCCAAAACTAAGGTGTTCTATTTTCAGGATTTGGTCGATATCCGAAGCCCGCACACGGCGGACCAAAAAACGCGCAGACATTCTGTTATCCTTTCTTTTGGTGTACTTGGGGGCGGTGGAAATACCGTGGCAGTAAAACGACGAAAGAAACACAAGCCTCCTCTTGACAAGGATTTCGGACGCGGGCATACTGAAATCGAGATGCAACTGAGTAGCAACAGCGGCCAGCCGGAAGTTCCCTCCGTACCCCTGGTCGATCTCCGCCGGGGCGACGCCGCCGTTCTCGACCACATTGATTTACCCGGCGATGATGCCCGCCGCCTGATGGAACTCGGCTTTCTGCCCGGCACCACCATCACTGCGGGCCTAAGCGCGCCTGGCGGAGATCCCCGCGTCTTCCAGGTGGACGGTTCCGAAATCGCCTTACGCCGCGAAACGGCGCGCCGCATGATGGTACGGAAACCCAAATCAGCCAAGACTCCGAGGATCTCATGAGCGAGTGCGCCGACTGCCACGGCTGCGGGAGTCCCGCGGTTCTCGAGTTTCCGCGTAATGCCCAGGCTCCCAAGGCCGTGGCGGTGATCGGTCCGCCCAATTCGGGCAAGACGACTCTCTTTAATCGTTTGACCGGACTGCGCCAGAAAGTCGCCAACTTTCCAGGCGTCACCGTGGAACAACACACCGGCATCCTGGAACTGCCCGATGGGCGCGCGCTGCAGATCATCGATCTGCCTGGCGTCTACAGCCTCAATCCGCGTTCCGAGGACGAGCAGGTGGCGCACGATGTGCTCACCGGAAAGCGCACCGACACTCCTCGCCCGGAGGCGGTGCTGCTGGTCCTCGACTCGACCAACCTCGGCCGTCATCTGATGCTGGCGGCGCCGATTCTCGCGCTCGGCCTTCCCACCCTCATCATCCTCAATATGGCCGACGATCTGCGAAATCGCGGCGGCAAGCTCGATCTTGCGGCTCTCTCCAAAGAACTCGGCTCTCCTGTTGCTCTCGTCAGCGCACGTGGCGGAGAGGGTGTCGACAAGGTCTTCGAGTTCCTGGCTGGGGTAATGGCCAAGCCGGCGCCGCGCGAATTGCCAATCCTGCAGGACGTCCCGAAGTGCCGCGCATGGGCGGGACGCGTGAGCGGACAGGCCTCCTATCGTGCTCCCATTCCACCCAAATGGACGCGCCGTTTGGATTCGGTTTTCCTGCACCCGATTGCCGGACCGCTGGTTTTCCTGGTGGTCGTGATCGCGGTATTTCAAACCATCTTCAGCATTGCAGATCCTTCCAAGAAAGCAGTGGAGTGGCTCATCAACCTCTCCGGTCATTGGCTGGCGGCGGCACTCCCCGAAGGTCTTCTGAAGTCCCTGCTGATCGAGGGTGTCTGGGAGGGCGTCGGGTCGGTCATCGTGTTTTTGCCGCAGGTGCTGCTGCTGTTCCTGTTCATTGGGATTCTGGAAGACTCCGGCTACCTTGCGCGGGCCGCACTGATTGCCGACCGTACCATGGCCAAGGTCGGTCTCCAGGGCAAGTCGTTCATCCCGCTGCTCTCGGCCTACGCTTGCGCGGTCCCGGCCATCATGTCGACGCGCACCATCGAGAACAAGCGCGACCGTTTCGCCACCATCCTGATCGCGCCATTCATGACCTGCTCGGCCCGGTTCCCGGTCTACGCCCTCATCGTTGCAGCCTTCATTCCGGAGCGGCAGGTGCTGGGCAGTCTCTTAAGCCAGCGAACGATGGCGATGCTGGGCCTCTACGTCCTGGGGTTCGTCGCTGCGGTAGTCACGGCAAGGGTTCTGAAGTCTTCGATCCTGAAGAGTGGCCGCACACCGTTCCTGCTGGAGATGCCCTCTTACCGCTGGCCCACGGTGCAGTCGCTCGGGCTGAGGCTCCTGGACCGCTCCAAGGTGTTTCTCCGCCGCGCCGGAACGATTATCCTGCTGGTCACCGTGATCCTCTGGATTTCGATGAACGTGCCTTATGTGCATGGCAAGCCTCCGGCCCCCGAGAGCAGCTTGGCCGGAACAATTGGCCGCACGCTCGAACCAGCCATCAAGCCGCTGGGGTTCAACTGGAAGATCGGTATCGGGTTGATCACCGCCCTGGCCGCGCGCGAGACCATTATCGCCACTTTGGGGACGATCTACGGCATGGATCCCAAGACGCAGGAACTCGGATTGCAGAATGCGCTGCACCACGACCTCACTCCCGGTGGCGCATTCGCCCTGCTGGTATTCTTTGCGTTCGCCATGCAATGCATCTCCACCATCGCGGTAGTGCGCCGCGAAACCGGTGGCTGGAAGTGGCCCATCCTGCAATTCACCTATATGAGCGTCCTGGCCTACGCCGGCGCTTTTGTGGCTAATCACCTGATTCACTGATGGCCAGCGTCCGCAACCCCCCGGCCTTCAACCCAGCACGCCCGCGGCACGCATGACCGGTTCCGCCTTCTCACGAATACGCCGCGCCACTTCGTACGGATCGCCGTTCTGCAAGTGGGGATAGAATAACTCCACCGAGAGCGGTCCCGCGTAGCCTTTCTCCGCCAGCTTTCGCAAGATGCGCGGCAAGGGCGATACGCCATCTCCTGGAATCTCTCTCGTGCTGTTGTCGAGTAGCTCTCGCGGAATATCCGGGACGTCCTGGAAATGCACATGATGGATCTCGCCGGATTGGATCAGATCCAGATCTTCGAATTTGCTGAGGCCGGCCCAAAAGTGGTAGCAGTCGAGCATCGGCCGGACATTGGGATGAGCCGCCGCGCGCGTCATCTTGAGCGAGGTCGGCAGCGTTCCGATGAACGTGGAGCCACGCATGAACTCCACCATCAGGGTCACGCGCGATTGCTTCGCGATCTCGCCGGCCTCGCGCAAGTGATCGACGGCTCGCTGGTAATCTTCGGCGGTGAACTTCTCACTGGTACCGCAGGGGCATACCATCCGGTCGACACCTAGCTCCGCGATCATTGCCAGCATGGGCTTCAGACTCTCCAATGCCTTGGCGCGACCCGGTCCCGGCTCCCAGAGTCCGCGCACTCCGCCGCTCGAAACCGCGGTGAGCCCGAGATCCTTCAGAAGACTGCGCGCCGCGGCGATGCTCTCCCTGGCGGCGAACTCCTGGACGTGCGGCGGAATCACCTCGACATATTTAATGCCTGCGCGAGCGTAGCCTTCGAGCGACTTCAGATATCCCGCGCCATTCGAGGTGGTCTGATGAATGCACAATTTCATAGAGCCCGGCGCCCCCGTCGCGGCCACCTGTGCCAACGGGGCAAGCAGCGCATGTCTGCGGGTGAGCATGGCCACTACCATATCGCATCACGCCGGCGGTGGCGCGGCACGCCTCCGGTATAATCGAAAGTAGTCAGACGCGATGTACCCATTCCCCACACAGCTATCGATCGGACCGGTGAAGATCGCTCCGGCCACGGTTTTGGCGCCCATGGCAGGCGTGACCGACACCGTATTCCGCCGCTTCATCCGCAATCTGGACGGCTGCGGGCTCATCATGACGGAGTTCACCAGTTCGCACGGAGTGAGTGCGTCCGCAGGCTCCCGAAAGCCTTCGAAGACCCTGCGCTACCTGGCGTTCCATCCGGATGAACACCCCATCTCCGCGCAGCTTTTCGGCGCCGATCCGCAGGTGATGGCCGATGCCGCGCGAGTCTGCCAGGACTTGGGGTTCGATATCCTCGACCTCAATTTCGGCTGTCCGGTGAACAAGGTGGTCAAGTGCAACGGCGGATCCGGCTTGCTCCGCGATCTACCACTAGTAGAGCGCTTGTTGCGCGAGGTTCGAGCGGCCATCACGATTCCTTTCACCATGAAGTTTCGAGCCGGCTGGAACGACCGCGAACTGGTGGCGGTGCGCATGGCCAAGCTGGCCGAAGATTGCGGACTACAGGCGATCGCGCTGCACCCGCGTACTCGCGAGCAGGGATACTCGGGCCAGGCCGACTGGACGCGCATCGCGGAAGTCAAAGCCGCGGTCAAGATTCCAGTGATCGGCAACGGCGACATCGTCACGCCCGAAGATGCCGTGCGCATGGTGCGCGAGACCAACTGCGATGCGGTGATGATCGGACGTGCCGCCAGCTCGAATCCCTGGATCTTCCGGCAGATTCGCCAGTACCTCGCTACCGGTGCTTACGACGAGGCCACGCAGCAAGACCGTTACGCCATGATGCGCCAATACTACGGAATGCTGATCGAGCAGCGGGAGCGCGACTCGGTTGGCAAGATGAAACAGTTCGCCACCTATTTCACCCATGGCGTGCGAAACGGCTCGAAGCTTCGGGCGTCCATCTATCACGCGCAAGAGGCCACCGCGATTCTCGATCTGGTGGATGAGTTCTTCCAGGCAGAGCCGGTGCTGGCGCAGTGAAGAAAGTCCAATTGATCACAGACGGTGCGTGTCTCGGCAATCCCGGACCCGGCGGATGGGCCGCCATTCTGCGCTACAAGGATCAGAAGAAAGAACTCTACGGCTCGGAGCCGCATACCACCAACAACCGTATGGAACTCCGGGCGGCGATCGAAGGGCTCGGTGCGCTGACGGAGAAATGCGAAGTGGAGGTGGTGACCGATTCCGAGTACGTGAAGAACGGGATCACTACCTGGATCTCCGGCTGGAAGCGCAAGGGCTGGATGACGAAGGCCAACAAACCAGTGCTCAATCAGGACCTTTGGAAGGCGCTCGATGAGCAGGTGACGCGCCATCAGATGAGCTGGACCTGGACCAAAGGCCACGCCAATCACACCGATAACAATCGCTGCGACGAACTGGCATCGAAGGCCGCACGCGAGCAGTCGAGCAGCTAACAAACCGCAGTCGCAGATCCGCGGGAAATCGCGTTGCAACGCGGGTGTCGGGTGCTAAACTGGTGAAGATTCCGGAGGAGCTTCGCTTTCACCGTTGCTGCTAACTATCTTTCATGTGCTGGTTAAATACTCGCTCGCTCGGCTCGAACAGATCCTCCCTGACCCCCTTGGAATTGCCCGGGATGCTCGCATCGCCGCGTAGTTTCCATCTGCACGGATGTCAATGAGTATCGCGCTCTCACTGTTTGTCGCCGACGAGGTCACGCTCGCCTTGGCCGGAGTGCTGGTAGTAATCCTGTCGATCATCGGGTATCGAGCCTGGCAGCGTTCGCGTGTGACACCGGACGAGCGGGAGAGGTTGCGCCGCGATGGCCTGGTCGCGGCAGGCAAGATGGGCGATGCCACTCTCACCGAAGTCCGCGAGGACTGCCTGGTTTATTCGTACGAAGTTCGGGGGATCCAGTACACTGCGAATCAGGACATCGCCCGGCTCAAAGACTACATGCCGCCGGATCTGTCGGCGCTGGCCTCGGTATCGGTGAAGTACGATTCCAGGAATCCCGCGAATTCGATCGTTGTAGCCGAACACTGGAGCGGTCTGCGCACTCGGAAAGTAAGCTGACTGCTTCCTCATCTCGCCCTGAACGCGAGGCGCCTCAGTCTCAGTCGGTCGCCGGTCGTCGGTAACGGATCAGAATATCGGAATCAAATGTGATTCAATTATGGGAGTCACACAATTAAGGGGAATCATGAGAGCATCCTGCATTCTCACGCTACTGTTCCTAGTCGTGCACACGGCAGGCGCACAACAGGCCGCTTCTGATACCACAAGCAAGCCTAACGGGAAATCTACCTATCTCGTTGTTTATAAGCCAGGGCCCAAATGGATTTCCGGAAAGCCGCTGGCGGAGCAACCGCTGGGGGAACACGGCCGATATATGGCTAGCCTCTACTCGAAGGGCGACCTGAAGATTGCCGGACCTTTCACGGACGGTTCGGGAGGCGCTCTCGTCGTAAATGCCTCCGACGAAGCTGCAGCCAAGAGCATCGTTATGAAAGATCCCGCGGTCGTCAGTGGGGTGTTTGTTTATGAGCTTCATCCCTGGGGCTTGGTCGACTGGGAAAGCCTTATAAAAAAATGAGGCGTGCCTGCTGTATTGGCGTCGCCGCAAGAACTCCCATTATCTAAGAGCGCACCTTTCATTCCCTCACTATCCGAGCCGGTCCCTTCCGATCGAGGGAGGTTCTCCCGGATCGGCGAGCGCAATGCGAAGTCCCTAAGGCCCTGCACCATGTCGCAAGTGCGAGCCCTGTGACTCTCGCCCGGCTGCTTCCGAATTCCGTAGCAAAAGCGACTACCATAAACCTATGCGGGCCCCGGCCTTAGTCGCCATTCTGGCGGTCGCCGCCTTCGCCAAATCGTATCCGGTGGATGGCATTGTGGTTGCCCTCGATCCTTCTGGCGCTACGATGCTCGTATCGCACCGTCCCATTGGGAAGTACATGGGCGCGATGATGATGCCGTTTCGCGTCGAGAGTCCGCGTGAGTTGCAGGGCCTGTATCCCGGCGCCCGCGTCCAGTTCGACCTGATCGTCGGCAAAAATCGATCCTTCGCACGCAACATCCGCAAATCGGGCGGCGGCGATGGCGAGATTCCCGCTCCCCGCGAAAAGCTCGCGATTGGCGCCTATCTGCCGGAGTTTCAACTCACCGATCAGGAAGGTGCCACCGTGCGCAGTTCCGACCTTCGCGGCAGGGTCCTCGCCATCGACTTTATTTACACTCGTTGCCCGCTGCCGGATGTGTGTCCGCGCCTGGCAGCGAACTTCGCCGCGCTCCAGCGCCGCTTCCCGCAGGCACTTGGTACCGACCTCATGCTTCTCTCCGTGACGGTCGACCCCGACTTCGACACGCCCTCGATTCTATCGGCGTATGCCAAGCGATGGGCTGCCGATAACCGCGGTTGGCGTTTTCTAACAGGCGATGTTTCCAAACTCGCGGCCGCCTTGGGCGAGGTCTATTGGAATGACGAAGGTTCGATCGGTCACAATTCCATGACCTCGATTATCGGCCGTGACGGACGCCTCGCGGCCATGGTGGACGGATCGAGTTGGCGCATCGAACAGGTCCAGTACCTGATTGCGCGTGAACTGGAAAAGCCGCGATAAGTCCGGTGCTATAATTCGCCCATGCCTTCCCGTACTGCTGAAATACTCAACTCCTCAGTTTTCGCTCCCGACCATGTGATGTTCCCAGAACTCTCCTACAAAACGTTCACTTATCCCGGGGATCAAGAAGCGCTCAGTGCTCTGAAAAGCGTTCCTGGCGCAGGCCCGCTACTGACTTACTTGCAGGAGAACTTCACGGAGCAACTGGTCTTCGTCGAAAACAACGAGCAGATGATTCGAGCCGGCGCGAAAAGCTCTTTCGCCTCTCTCTACAAGCTCGTCGAACGCTGCTCGGCCATCCTCTCCCTGCCTGTGCCGGACGTCTTCATCACCAGCAATCCGGTACTGAATGCGTATACCGTGGGCCATCGACGCACCTGCGTGGTACTCCATTCCGCTTTGGTGGATTGCATGACCGCCGACGAACTCAGCTTCGTCATCGGGCATGAACTGGGCCACATCAAGTGCGGCCACGGCCTCTATCGCCAGCTGGGAAGCTTTCTGGTGCAGTACTGGGACGCGGTCTCCGCTCTGCTGCCTATTCCGGGACTCGGGCTGTTGCGCATCCCATTGTTGTTGGCCTTCTGGGAATGGTACCGCCGCGCGGAATTTACCTGCGATCGCGCCGGTCTGTTGTGCGTGCAGAATCTCGATGCCTCTCTCAGCGCTCTGGGGAAACTGGCGGGCAAAATCACCGGCCTGGAAGACGAGTTCCATGTGGAGTCTGCGATTGCGCAGTCGGAAGCCCATCGTGACGTGAACAAGCTCGTCATGGTCGTGTCGATTTTGAACGCCATGCAGAACACCCACCCGTTCGTTCCGGTGCGCCTGAAGCAACTCCGGGAATACGCCAAGGGTCCGCAGTTTCAGGTCATCATGAGCGGACAGTACGAGCGCGATCCGCTCGGCCTGCATGAAGGCGGCGCGCGTGTGAAGTGTGCCTGCGGCGCCAAAGTCAATTCCAAACTGAACTTCTGCCCCGAGTGCGGGCGCCCCATCGATGCCGATGCAATCGAGGGAACTCTTGCCCCCTCGGCATGTGCCAGTTGCGGTGCCACTATCACTCCGGGTGTCAAGTTCTGTCCCGGATGCGGCGCCCGGCAGGATGGCGCGGCGCTGCCCGCTGCCGCTCCTGGTGGAGGCGCGCTCGATAAATTCAAGAACTTCGGTGGCGGCTTCCTGAAGCGGTAAGTTAGCTGAGCTTAGTCCGTGGTTTCGGAGTTCGCCAACGCATCGCCAGATCGCTTGCTTACGCGCGCGGCTCGCAACGAGCCACGACCGTGAGGGAGTACTCTTCAAGAGCGATCTGGACGTCGCTTGCTTACGCGCGCGGCTCGCAACGACTCACGACCGTGAGGGAGTAGTCTTCAAGAGCGATCGGGACGTCGCTTGCTTACGCGCGCGGCTCGCAACGACCCACGACTGTGAGGGAGCAGTCTTCAAGAGCGATCCGGACGTCGCTTGCTTACGCGCGCGGCTCGCAAGCGCACCCATCGCGCGAGCGTAGGTGGGTAGCTTACGAGCCACGACCGTGAGGGAGTGTTCTTGCCTGAATACGGGGCCGTATCAACGAAACGATATACTTAGCTATCGCTTCACGCCTGCGATCCAGTTCTGCACCACGATGATGTTGCCGGTGTATTTTCTGGCGGTCGTCGTATGCATGACGCCCGTCTCCATCGCCGCCGGCGTACCGGAAGCTCGATAGGCGAGCGACCCTCCGCTTGCCGAGAAGTCGCCAACTCCTAAATTCGTTCCCGCCGCGTTGACGGACGCGATGGGTCCGGCTACCGGGAAGGCGTTTCCGTTCACGCGCAGTTTTACCGGGTCGAACGCCCGAGCCATCAGGGTTGATCCATCGGCGAAGATCAGGTATCCCGACTGATTGTCGGTTCGTGACGAAACGAACTCCACGCTCGACTTCACCGGCATGATCGGCGTGCGTTCGGGCGAATCGAGCGACCCGGCGTAAAGCATGCTTCGGTCTACCTTGTTCGCGCCGGCGATGAACAGAAATCGGCGCCCGTCTGGCAGAAACTGCGGCAGCAGGTGGCGCGTCTCGTCGCGTTCCGGATCGATTCGGGTCACCTGGGCGATGGTTTTCGTGGCCACGGAAACGCGGAAGATCCCGTCGCCGATCAGGCCGATCAAAATCGTCCCATCGGATCGCCAGTCGCCGCGCATGTTGGTGTTCACCGGGCACAGACTCACGGGCGTCTGGCTGCCATCCGCGGGGATAATCTTCAATTCCCCCTTGGCACTGAACGCGAGTTGGCGGCCGTCCGGAGACCAGAAGGGCGTCCCTGCCCCTTCCGTCCCCTCCAGCAGACGCGGTTCGAGCGAATCGAATGCCCGGACAAAGAGTTGCCCGCCGGAAGTGAAGGCTACGCTGCGGCCGTCCGGTGAGAGGGCCAGCCTGGTCACATTGCCGTCTCCCGGCGGCCACACGGTGAAGCGAGTGACTTCCTGTTTGCTCGCAATCGCCCCCGGGCCACCTGGATTCACAACGGGTGGGTGCGGGTTCAGAAATGCTGCCGCGCGTTGAGTGGCCGGGGCCGATGCGGACGGCGGTGTCGGAACGGCTGGCAGCGTCTTGATGACCGCAGGCGCAGTCAACGGCGGTTTGTAGGGCCGCGGTTGCATCTCATAAACTTTCCAGGCGCCCCACAGTACCGCGCTTCCGAGGGCAAATGCCGCCAACACCGCGATTGGGTTTCTGCGGTGTGAAGATTTGGGAGTGGGCGCAAGCGGCGGCGCCGCGATCCGCTCGAGTGCCGCCTTCAGATCGCTCGCCGATTGCCATCGCGCCTCAGGATTCTTCGCCAGGCATCGCCTCAGGACGAGATCCAGCCCCGCGGGCGCCGATGGATCTCGCAGCTCCGGCGGCTCGCCGGTCAGGATTGCCGACATCACTATCGCCGAATTCTCGCCTGGGAACACGCGCTTTCCGGCGATCATCTCATAGAGCACCAGCCCAAATGAGAAGATGTCGCTCGCGGCCCCGGCGTCTTTCCCCTGCACCTGTTCCGGAGACATGTAGTGGAGCGTGCCCAGGATCGCTCTTTCCCGCGTTACTTGCGATCCATCGCCGGCGTGGCAAATCTTCGCCAGTCCGAAATCCAGCAACTTCACGCCGCTCCGCGTCACCAGGATGTTGCCCGGTTTCAGGTCGCGATGAATCACACCTCGCTGATGAGCCGCATGCAAAGCATCCGCTATTTGGATAGCCAATGCCAGCGCCTTCGAGGCGGGAAGTGGTCCTCGCGAAAGCTCCGACTCCAGCGTCTCGCCCTCCACCATTTCCATCACGATCAGCGGCTGTCCGCAATGCTCGTCCACTCCATACACGGTGCATATGTTGGGGTGGTTAAGTGCGGACGCAGCTCGCGCCTCGCGATGAAAGCGGCTCAGCGCATTGGCATCGCCCACCAGTTCCGGCGGCAGAAACTTCAGTGCCACGTGGCGTCCGAGCTTGAGATCCTCGGCGCGGTAGACCACACCCATACCGCCGCCACCCAACTTCTCAATCACCCGGTAGTGGGAGACTGTCTGCCCGCGCAAATCGCCGGTATCGGGGGCTTGGCGCGCCGTGGTTCGCGGATCGGTCCCCTCGCGGTAAACCGTCTCCGTCGGCCCTTTGAAGCGGTATCCCCGGCGAGCCAGTGTCTCCACAAATCGCGGGTCTCCGGCAGAGTCCCCCAAAGCTTCGCGAAGCCTCAAGACCGCGGCGTTAATTCCATGCCCCACCTCGACGATGGTTCCGTTCGGCCAGAGCTTACGCCGGATGTCTTCCCGGAGAACCACCTCGCCTGGCTTCTCCAGCAGCATCACCAGGATCCGAAAGGGTTGCTCCTGCAACTTAACCTTCGCGCCGTTCCGTCGCAATTCGCCCGCCCGGATATCGAGTTCGAACTCGTCGAAACGAATCATGCGGGCCCCTCGAAACGACCGGGTCGACACCATCCTTACCTCCGGTTTCCCTCTGCAATCTGCCCGTTGGACGAAGCAAGTACCGCAAAGGTCCCGTGGGATTTCACGAGTTCTCCGCGAATCACTGGCGGGGTAGCGGGAGAGTACTCACGCGTGACTGCTGCGTGACTTTTTGAGCACCGTTATTTGACCGCTCCGGCATGGAGGTACGAAGGCGCGGGGCGCACAATCGCGGCATGAGAACGATCGGAGGAACGGCGGCGATTCTCTTGCTCACTGTGGTGTCCATGCCTGCGAAAGCGGCGTTGCCACAGCACCTTACTATGACGGTCCGGGTGGTTAATTCCCCCATCTCCGTGGTTAAGACCCTCGCCCAAGCCAAGAGACTGGTTGGGGAGATCTTCGAACGCGTGGGGGTCGAGATAGTCTGGCAGGATTGTCCGACTGAGACTGTCTGCCAGACCGAGCCAGGCGCCGGCAGTTTCAGGCTGGAGATCCTGGACACGAAGCAGCCTCCGCGATACGGAGATCGGACCGGCTTTGCCGTTCTGTCACGAGACCGGACCGACGGTGAATCCTACGCTGCCGTGCTCTACCCGATGGTGGAAGCGGCAGCCGCGGACCAGGGGGTCAAAGTCGCGGAGGTTCTCGCCGCTACTATGGCTCATGAACTGGGCCACCTGCTACTGGGTGCCGGATCTCATCGGACGCGCGGCGTGATGTCACCCCGCTTGGGGCATCAGCAACTCCGCTTAGCGGCTCGCGGGGAACTGCTCTTCACACCGGAGCAGGCGACCGCGATTCGCGCCCAACTCGCGCGGCGAATGGCACAGCAATGAGGGTCGCATCACAGGGAATTCGACACCAGCCGCGGCTAAGCTTGCTTTACGCGCGCGGCTCGTTTGCGCTGGTCATCCCCGTTCGGCCGCCTCCCCGGCATCGCCGAAGACTTCCTCGCGGATGATCCGCTCGGTGGCTTCGTTCAAGTACTCTTCCAGCGCGTTGGAGAGTTCGTTGTACTCAGGCCACAACTTCTTGTCGACAAATGAGCGAGGCGCCCGGACTACGACCGTAGTGTAGCGCTGCCGGCGATAACGATAGGGCTCCAGACCGTAGCGCCGACATAGCGCAACGAATAGCCGCCGGTGCCACAGATCCTTCATATAGAACTCCGTCTCTGTGGGCTGTTCTACCCTTTGAAAGCCCGCCAATACGGCTTTCACCCGATCGATCGCAGCGGCGGCGGCGCTTCGTTCTCCGGCTGTGGTTGCTCCCTCGAAAAGAGCCGTGATCTTACGCAGCTTGTCGCGCAGTTCCTGTTCGGTGATCATCGACTCTCATAGAGTATTCCAAAAATCCGGCAAGCTTCCGGCCTGAGTTTTCTTGACGCGAGCCCCCGTTACCGGCCCGTGCTCGCGCCAATCAATCCGCGCGAAATCTCTCCGCAGACTGCCTTCAGTTCCGGCACCAGGCCCGACGCCCGTTCCATGCTCATCCGGAACACCGGACCTGAAATGCTCAGCGCTGCAAGAACGTGTCCGTCCGGGCCCGCGATCGGCGCCCCGATGCAGCGCCCTTCCAGCTCATTCTCCTGATTATCCAAAGCCCAGCCTTGCTGCCGTACCTTTTGAATCTCCGCCAGCACGGACACCTTATTGGTCAGAGTCTCGTCCGTTAGTTTGGGTGTACCCTTCAAACGCAGTAGCCGCGCCACCTCTTTATCCACCAATCCTGCCAGCATCACCTTGCCCAATGCCGTGGAATGCAGATAGCGCCGATTGCCGATCTTGGACGACATGCGGACTGCCTGCGGGCTCTCCACCGTATTGATCACCACCACCTCACCCGCATCCAGCAAGCCCAGATTCACTGTCTCCTTGCATGAGGAGACCAGGCGTTCCATCAGCGGTTGCGCCACCCGCGTCAGGACTTGTTCCAGGGGTGCCGCGCGCTGCAAGTCGAAGAGCTTTTTGGCCATCCGGTAGCTGCCGTCAGGTGCACGATCCAGATAGCCGCGGCCTTCCAGCGTGGTCAGGATCCGATATACGGTAGCCTTCGGCAGTTCCACCTTGCGCGACAGCTCCGCCAGCCGGAATCCGGATTCCGTTGCCTTGATTGTCTCCAGGATATCGAGTGTCTTGTGCAGGACCCGTACCCCGCCAAGTTCTGTGGCTTGCTCGGTCATTGTTTCACATTGTAATACACTCCGGTTCGAATTTCAGGTCTGTTTCTCGTTGACAGCCTGCACGATTCGACTTATCCTAGTGGCGGAATACGACATACCATGTTTCACAATGTGACTCAAGAGGACTGCTTGATTCGCGCCACCCACACCCGCAAAGGGCGCACTTCGTGGCTCACTCCGGACACCGCGGCCGTGCGGCATCTGCACTATGGTCGGATCCAACTCGATCCGGGCAGCGCGCCCTTGTCCTTCTTCACGGGCACACACGAAACCGGCCTCATCTGCCTGCGGGGGCGCGCGACGGTCGAGGTGGCCGAACAGTCGCACGAGCTCGCGCCATACGATGCGTTGTACATTCCGCGCGATTCCTCGGTAGTGGTCATACCTTCCGCCGAGGGTTGCGATTTCGCGGAGATTTCGGCGCCTGTCTCCGGCAGCTATCCGTTGCAGTTCGTTCCGTTCGCTGCCGTCCGGCCGAATCCCACTCTGCACTTCCAGGCCGGAGGCCCCAACTGCAGGCGCGATCTCAACATCCTCATTGGGAAGAACGTCGAGGCCGGCCGGATCCTCGCCGGTGTGACCTTCAGCGACCCCGGTAACTGGACTTCCTGGCCGCCCCACGAGCATGGCGCTACCTTGGAAGAGGCTTACCTTTATATCGATATGCCGGCGCCCGCCTGGGGACTACAACTCGTCTACACCAATCCGCGGGAACCAGAACTGGTGGTGGCGGTCCGCGAAGGCGATTGCGTGGTCATGCCCCAGGGCTATCATCCCAACGTCGCCGCTCCCGGCGGCTCCATCAATTTCCTTTGGATGATGGCGGCGCATCGTGAAGTGACCGACCGCGAATTCGGACTCGTCAACGTGCAGCCCGAGTATGCCGCGGCCGGCTCGGGTCTGGAGTCCGCGCGAGGGAAGTAAGATGCGCATTGCGTTCTGTCTGCTCGCCTGCGCACTGGTCGCGCCCGCCGCTCCTCGCGTTAAGGTGATCAAGCTCGCAGTGTCGAATCCCACGAGTGAGACGCGCCTCAGCGAGAATGTCGTGGTCCGCGTGAGCGACCTCAAGCGCGTTGCGCCCGATTTCGCGCCCTTCAATACGATTGTCACCACCAGCGATGCAGCCACCCTCGAAGAGGACGCCCGCATTCTGCAGACCGTCGAACTGCCTTCGCAGGTAGACGACCTCGATGGCGATGGCAAGTACGACGAACTGGCCTTCCAGATCGACCTGCAGCCCCGGCAGACACGCATCGTCACTGTCGCTTACGGAGACCAGGCCACCATTCTCCGCATCCGCAGCCACTATCCCAAACGCACCGATGCCAAATTCGCCTCGCGCTACGAAGGCCCGGGATGGGAATCGGAAGAGAACGCATGGCGCATCTACTTCGACAAGCGCAACGCTATTGATCTCTATGGCAAGCGGCGCCCCGGCCTCTATCTCGATCTCTTCGCCGCACCCGAATATGTCTATCACCTGGAAGTACCGATGGGCCGCGACATCTTCAAGGTGGACCCTTCCCTGGGCATTGGATCTGTAGCTGCTGTGGTGGATGGCAAAGGCCAGGCAGTCGCGGATGTCGGCGAGCGAAAATGGCGCGTGCTCACGGCTGGCCCGGTGCGTTCGATCGTCGAGATCGAGTACAAAGCGTGGAAGGTCGGGGGCCATTCGGCCGACCTCGTCAGCCGCTTCACGCAGTGGGCCGGCGAACACGGATTCGAACATCGCATTACGATGAGCGATCCCTCCGTCTTCTCTCTCGCGGCGGCCGTCCCGAAGAAGCCCGGCGTCGAGCGGGTCGAGGCAGCGGCTAATCCCGCTGTGCTCGCCGTTGCGACATGGGGGCATCAAGTCGTCGTGCCAGGCACCAAGGCCGGCACCGTGGAGCTCCCGGACGAGAATCTCGGAGTTGCTGTTCTGATCCGCAAGGCTCAGTCCGGCGCCGTGATTACCGACGCCGGTAATTATCTGATTCCGCTCCAGCCCGGCAATACGACTGCGCAATGGTATGCCGCCGCGATGTGGGACCAGGAGAACACCGAGCGTCTCTCCGGAACCGTCACGCCCTCCAACGCCGCGCGCCCCACTCGTGATCGGTTTCTGGCGTACGTCAATGCCATGAGCGACCGCATCGCCCATCCTCCCACCGTAGAGCTTCTGGCCCGACCGGCCGGCCCCGAATCCGCGCCGCCGGACACCTTGACTGCCACGCACCGCACTTACGCCCAGGCCATCGCTCTTCTCGCGCAATCCGCCGATCGCACCGCGAAACATTACGAGCCGCTCATCGCCGCGACGGCACCGCTGGCGGCCGGCAAATTCGAGGGCACGGGTTTCTTCACGGAAGGCGACAACCGGACCGGCGACTGGAAAGATCAGAAGGGATACTTCTGGACTGGCGGCTTCTGGCCCGGAGAGCTCTGGAAGCTCTTTGTGTCCACTCATGACGACCGCTACCGGAAATGGGCTGAGCTGTGGACCTCACGCCTCGCCGGCAATCAAAGCAAACAGAATCACGATACCGGTTTCCTGAATCTTTACTCCTCCGTGGCAGCCTGCGAAATCACGAAGGACCCCAAGTACCGCGCGGAAGGGGTGCGAGCCGCCGAGCGCCTGAAACAGCTCTACAATCCGCTCACGCAGCTCGTCTCGTCGTGGGGCGCGAATGGCGACGACACCATCATGGACACGATGATGAATCTGCAGATCTGGTGGTGGGCCGCTCGCGAGACCGGCAACCAGGAGTGGGTCGATCTCGGCCACAAGCATGCCCTCCGAACCGCGGAGTGGCTGGTGCGCCCCGACGGCTCGTCGATCCAATCGGTGCATTACAACCCTGGCGACAACCGGCAACGTTTCACTTCCAGCGAGAAGGTGCTCGACTATCCCAATCAGACGCCTCCCGGCGAGATGGTCTTCACCCACACGCACCAGGGCTTTGCGGCCGATACCGCCTGGTCGCGTGGGCAGGCATGGGCAGTATACGGATTCGCCGAGGCCTATCGCGCCACGCACGATCCGCACCTGCTCGCGGTCGCCGAAAAGACCGCTTCCTTCGCTCTCGATCGTCTGCCCGAAGATGGCGTGCCCTGGTATGACTTTGCGGACGAGGGCATCTTCTACCGCAATCGAGACTCTTCGGCGGCGGCGATCCTCGCCGGTGGATTGCTGCGGCTCGCCGCGTTGACTCCTGCCGCCGATCGCGCCGCCACGTACCGGAAAGAGGGCGAGCGTATCGTGCAGTCCCTGATCGATCGCTATTTGAGTTCCACGGGAGTATTACGTCACGGATGCAGCACGCGCCCCAGCGATGTCACGCTCACCTACGGCGACTATTACCTGCTCGAATCGCTGATAATGCTGGACAAGCCGTAGGCACTACGCCACCGCGAATCAGCGTTGTGCGACACTGATTGCTTCGTGGCAAATCCCATCGAAGTAGCAGGACTCCAGAAGAGCTACGGGACTTTTCCCGCCGTCAAGGGCATCGATTTCGAAGTGTGCGCGGGCGAAGTGTTCGGACTGCTCGGACCGAATGGCGCGGGCAAGACTACCACCGTCGAAATCCTCGAAGGACTGCGCACGCGGAGCAGCGGGCGCGTTTCCGTGCTGGGATACGACCCGGAGGTGGAGACCGCGCAGCTCAAAGATCGCGTCGGCGTCTGCCTGCAAGCCACGCACCTTCAGGAGAAGATCAAGGTTCGCGAAGCCATGGCCTTGTTCTCGGACCTTTATAGCCGCACGGTGGACAGCGGTCAACTGTTGCGCCGCCTGCAACTCTGGGAGAAGCGCGAGTCCCTCTATTCGCAGCTCTCCGGTGGGCAGAAGCAACGCCTGGCACTGGCACTGGCGCTACTCAACGATCCGCAGGTCCTCTTTCTGGATGAACCATCGGCGGGGCTCGATCCGCAGGCGCGGCTCGAAATTCACGAATTGGTGCTGGACCTCCGGCGCGAACAGCGCACTATTCTGCTGACCACACACTACATCGAAGAGGCCGAAAAACTCTGCGACCGCGTAGCGATTGTCGATGAAGGGCGCATCATCGCGATCGGCACGCCGCGCGAGATCCAGGATCGCACGTTGTCGCATTCCATCATCGAGATCGAATGCGGACAGCCGGTGGCGGGAGCGGTCCCGGCTTTTCGGGACGCGGAACAGATCACCCTGGACGAGCCTCGGAGGCGCCTGTCGGTCACTTCGCGGCGGCCCGCGCGGACGATCGTCGACATGGTGAAGTGGCTGGACGATGCTGGCGTGGAACTGGTGGACATCCGCATCAAACGGCCGTCGCTCGAAGATGCTTTCATCGAACTTACCGGAAAGAGTCTGCGTGAATGAGACCTTATCTCGCCATATTCCGAAGCAACATGCAGTTGACGATGCGGGACCGATCGGTCCTGTTTTTTAATTACCTCTTCCCGTTTATCTTTTTCTTTGCGTTCGCGGAGCTGTTTCATGCCGGCACGGGGTCGGGTGTGGCGTATTTCGTGGGAACGGTCCTGACCATGGGGATTCTGGGGAATGGGCTGTGGGGCGCGGGCATGCGCTCGGTCCAGGACCGCGAGGCCAATATTCTGCGGCGTTTCAAAGTGACGCCGATCGGCCCATTGCCGATTCTGATTTCGGCCATGGCCAGCGGCCTTCTTCTCTATCTTCCGGTTCCGATCGTATTGGTGGCGTTAGCGCATTTCATGTACGCCATGCCGTTCCCGCACAACTGGCTGTCGCTGCTCATCATGGTCGTGCTGGGAGTGTGCGCCTTGCGTGCGGTGGGACTGATCCTGGCGTCGGTAACGAATACCATGCAGGAGGCGATGATCGCGATTCAGTTGGCGTATATGTCGCAGCTATTTCTGAGCGGCGCGACGGTGCCCTCCGCGATGTTGCCGAACTGGGCCCAGACGCTGGCCGAGTTCCTGCCGGCATCCTACCTGGTCACTGGATTTCAGGGGATCTTTTTCCGCAATCAATCTCTGCTCGACAATCTGCCCGCTGTGGGCGCGCTGCTGGTCTCGACGATTGTGGGAGTGTTCCTCGCAGTCCAGCTCTTCCGATGGGAAAAGGGCGAGAAGATGCAGCCACGCAAGAAGCTGTGGGTGCTGGCGGTGGCCGGACCCTTTCTGCTCATGGGCTGCTATCGCGGCTACAGCAAGGAGCACATCGGGCAGAATGAGGCGCTGTTCCGCGACCTGCAGCGGGCCGGCACGTTTCTGATTCGGAATACGCGCGTGTTCGTGGGCGATGGCTCGGTCATGGAGAACGCCTCGGTGCTGGTGCGGGACGGCAAGATCGCTGACGTCTTCGAAGGCTCCGGGCCGGATGCAGACAAACTAAAAGCCGATGTGGTGGAAGGCGCCGGCAAGACCCTGCTGCCGGGGCTCATCGATACGCAGGTGCGTCTCGGGTCGCCGGCCGGAATCTCCACATCCAGTGACGACTACGATGTGAAGAAGGTCATGCCGCATGCGGCGGCCGCCCTGCTGTACAGCGGCGTAACGGCGGCGCGGAGCGTGGGAGATCCGCTCGACTCGACGCGGTCGCTGCGTGGCGAAATCGCGAATGGCAGCAAGCTGGGGGCGCAGCTTTTCATCTGCGGGCCGATCTTCACGGTGGAGAACGGGCACGGCACGGAGTTCGTGCAAAACGTGCCGGAATCGGCGCGCGACGCCATGAAGGCGCAGTTGATCCGCACTCCGAAAACTCCAGAGGAGGCACGCCGGCAGGTGCGCGATTTGAAGGCTGCGGGCGTCGACGGCATCAAAGCGATTCTCGAGGCGGGATGGGGCGACGGGATGCTGTACGATCGCCTCGATCTGCTGCTGGTGCGGTCGGTGGCGGAAGAGGCGCGTTCGCAGAATCTTCCGCTCGCGACTCACACCGGCGATGCGCGCGATGTGACGGACGGCGTGGAGGTGGGATCGGCGTCGATCGAGCATGGTTCATGGCGGGACGAAGTGCCGGATGCGGTTTTGGATCGGATGGTGCGGCAGGGCGTCTATCTGGCGCCGGCGCTGGGAGTGGCGGAGGCGTACGCAAACTACTTCGCAGGCAAGGACGATGTCCTCAACAACTCTCTGGTACAGCAGGCGGTACCTGCGAACGTATTGAGGGGGACGCGTGAGTTTGTGACCTCGGGTAAGGGCGGCGATGCGGCGAAGGCAGCGTTGTTCCAGTCGGCACTGGAGCGCGGCACGGCGAATCTGGTGCGGGCGTGGAAGGCGGGAGTGCCGCTGGTGGCGGGTAGCGAGGCGGGGAGTCCGATGGTGTTCCACGGTCCTTCTCTGCATCATGAGCTGCAGCTTTGGGTGAAGGCGGGTGTTCCGGCGAAAGCTGCGTTGACCGCGGCCACGGGAAATGCGGCAAAACTGCTGCGCGCCGAGAAGCGCTACGGCACGATTCGCAAGGGCCTGGACGCCGATCTGCTGCTGGTGGACGGAAATCCGCTTGAAGACATCTCGTCCACGGAGCGCATTTCGCTGGTGGTGTTCAAGGGCGAGCGGGTGCGGCGGTCATCACTTTTCGACAAGTGAGAGCATCTGCCCGATCTCGGCGCTGACACCTTCGGGCCACTCCATGGGGATGAAGTGACCGAGATCCTGGCGGTGGATTTCGCGACCGCGCGGGAACTTCGATGCCAGATCGGGCGGGGTGGGGGAGGAGCTGAGTTCGAAAGCGTCCAGCGTGCCCAAAGTGCCTCCGCGGATGATGACTACGGGTTGCGTAATCGATGGAATTTCTGCGTAGAGGTTTGCATCGTGCTCCGTGGAGTGCGTGTAGATAGAGGCTTCGACGGCGGGCGGACAAGCGAGGACAAAACCATCGCCGGCGGGCAGGAGGCCGAACTCGCAGTAATCGCGAAGGACCTCGGGACGCCAGGTGGAGAACGGCGGGCGTCCGCTAAAGCGCGCCAGCATCTCTTCGGGTGACTTCCAGGTATTACGGCGCCGCAAGACGAACGAAGTGTCCATAAGCGAGTGGCCGTAATATTCGGGAGGAAAGATGGTGGGGTCGAGAAGCAGGATAGCGGCGAACGTCTCGGGCCGGAGTCCGGTGGCGGCCACGATTGAGTGCCCGCCCATGGAATGTCCGATGCCGATGGCGTCGTGCAGATTCAGTTGCGAGGCGAGGTCGGCGAGGTCGCGTCCGAACGATCGCCAGTGGTAGGGTGGTTCCGGTTTCGAGGATCGTCCATGCCCCCGGAAGTCAACCGCAATGCGGCGCTGGTTCGGGAAGCAGCGGGCGATTGCGTCCCAACATCGTGCGTGAAATCCGGTGGCGTGCGCAAAGACAAGCGCGGGCTCGCTCCCGGGCCACTCCCAGAGAGCTAAGTCGAGTCCGCGGGAGCAAAGAATCTGTAGCGTCGGATCCAACTTGAATTGTAGCGGCAAAGGCAAGGGTTGGGGAACACTCTTCGCTTCGCTCGCAGGGCGAGGGCCGGGAATTGCGTTCGGTGCGCTCGCTGAGCCAGCATTTCTTTGGAGAGTCGGGTACTTTCATCGCCGAGCACCTCGCGCTGACCAATCTCGGCATCCTCGGCGCCCTCGGTTTTATGTTCTTTTCTCTGCCTTGATTTCCGCGCCTTCGTGTCTCCGCGGTAAATGCCTCTGGTGCTCACCCACCGTAGTTCGCCCGGGGCACCGCATTAACGCAGAGACGGGGGAAGAGGAGGTCCGTCTTCCCCCAAGATTACCCGCTACTGATTGATGTTCTCCCCCGCTTCAATGCGCTTGGCAAGCTTTTCGAGCATCGGCTTCTGATCCTTCGGTGCGCCTGCCATTGAGGCCTGCATTTCCTTGTTCGCACCCTCTTTATCGTGAGCCGCCACCGCTACGCGGGCCAGTCCCAGGTGGGTTATCCACGAGTCTGGGTCCTTCTTCTTCAGGTCGCGAAAGACCATCATGGCCTCGTCTTGCTTGCCCTCTTTCTGCATTCCGCGCGCGTAATTGTATGCGTCGATTACGTTGGCCTTCTCCATGGCGAGTTTCATGGTCGCCGCCGCCTCGTCCTTGCGGCCCATCGCCTCCAGGATGCGCGACTTGGTCTGCAGATTCTGGAACTGCGGAATCTGCACCGACTCGTCGGCCCACTTGAGGGCCTGTTCCAGGTCGTACTTATTGTCGGCCAGCCAGGTGGCCGCCTCGTCGAAGCCCATCCAGGTGAAGCCGGAGATGTTGCGAAGTTGTTTGCGCATGCTGCTAAGCGTGAGCGCCTTCACGTCCACCCCGACTTTGAACGGCACCGCCAGTTTCTCCCACTTCAACGTCACTTCACCGGAATCGGGATGCAGATTTTCAAATTCGTAACTGAGCGCTTCGTGGAAGTCGCAGGCGCGCGGCGACACGGTGACGCGCAGGGCGTCCTCCTCCTTGTCGTAGCTGAAACTGCCCCACGAGGTGGAATTCTTCGAGAAGATCACCGTCCAGGTGTCCTTGCCGGGAATCATGTGAAGGCCGTATGTGCCGGCGGACAATTCTTTGCCCTCCACGCTCACCGGATCGCTGAACTCGATGGTGGTATTTTCGTTAGCTCCGGCGCGCCAAACAGCGTCATACTTCACCACATCGCCCCAGATCTTGCGGCCGTTGACCAGGGGACGCGAGTACGCAACGGCAATTCGCGTCAACCCGATCCGCTGCATTGTATAAGCATGCTGGCTGACGGTTGGCAGGTCGAGGCTGGTGGGCTGGCGGCCCGAAGCGAATTGCGCGCGACCGACTCCCGTGGCCACCGATAGCGCGAGCAAAGATGGAATCATCAAGCGAGTTGCAAGCATAGGTCAATCGACGCGCCACTTGGCGGGATGTTGACCCGCGGGACTGTACGCCTGCCCCATTTCTCTGTAGTCTCATCACACGGGCACGGATTCCAGCCGCGTGCAGTTACAATCCGGGAATGCGGGTGCCGCGCCGGCTCCGGACTTGGACGATTCAGTTCGCGATTGCCTTCGTCGTCTGGTCGGTCCTGGCTGTGATTTACGGATTGCAATGGGTCCGCCAGGCTCTCGTCATGGAGGATCGCCGGATCCCACTCGGTACCGCCGTCTGGCCAGCGTTCGAGACATATTGGATTTACGCCCTGCTTACTCCTGCGACGATCGAGTTCGCGCTTCGCGTGGAGTTCCGGCGAGACCAGATGCGCCGCTTCGTTTTGAGCCACGCGGCTGGATTTGCGGTATTCTCCATTGCGCAGGCGGTTCTTCGGCTGCTGCTGTTTCCAGTGCACAATCCGCACACCGGCGCGGTGATTCCACGTAGTTGGGCGATGCTGTACAACCTGCTTTGGTTTTACCTTAGCGACAACATCTTCATGTACGTTCCGATCGTGGGAGGGACCATGGCGTGGGCGGCATACGCCCAGAATCGCCAGCGCGAGCTGTCGCAAACGCAGTTGAGGGCCCAGTTGGCGAGCGCCGAGTTGCAAATTCTCAAGATGCAGCTTCACCCGCACTTTTTGTTCAATACTCTGCAGGCTATTTCCACACTAGTGGGCAAAGACCCGCAGACGGCGAAGCGGATGATCGCACTTCTGGGCGACCTGCTGCGCGCCACGATCGACCGGTCCGGCGAACAGGTGGTGGCGCTACGCGACGAACTCGATCTGCTGGACCGGTACGTGCAAATCGAACAGGTGCGATTCGGCGACCTGCTGCGGGTGGAATTTGAAATTGACGATGCCACGCAGGAGGCGAGAGTGCCCACACTGATCCTGCAGCCGCTGGTGGAAAACGCCATCCGCCACGGTGCGCGTTCGCAATCCGGACCGGCGACGGTCTGCGTGCGCAGCTCGGTTTGCGGGGAACAGTTGCGTTTGACCATCCAGGACAACGGCCCCGGGATGCCTGCCTCGGAGAAGCGCAATCCGGCGGGACTGGGGCTGGAGAATACACGTGCCCGATTGGGCCATCTCTACGGGGCCGGACAGCGGCTGGAGCTGGAAAATCTGCCTGCCGGCGGACTGCTGGTCACGGTCGAAATCCCCATGTGTCCAGGTGAGCAGGCGCCATGATCCGCGCATTGATTGTCGATGATGAGCCGCTGGCGCGTGAGGCGATTCGCGATCTGCTGCTGGCGGACCGCGAATTTCAAATCGCCGGAGAGTGTCAGGACGGTGCCGAGGCGGTCCGCGCGATTCAGGCGCTCGCTCCGGATGCTGTGTTTCTCGACGTGCAGATGCCAGTGCTGGACGGCTTCGCGGTGATCGATGCGGTGGGCGTGGATCGGATGCCTCTGACGGTCTTCGTCACCGCGTATGACCAGTACGCAGTGAAGGCGTTCGAAGCGCAGGCGCTCGATTACATCCTGAAGCCGTTCGACGAGGAGCGGGTGGCACGAGTGCTGCAGCGGCTGAAGAGCCGTTTTCGCGATCTGGTGCGAACGCCGGAACCGTCTGACCGCATCGCATTAAAGACGGCCGGCCGGGTGGTGCTGGCGCCGCGCGCGACCGTCCGCTGGTTCGGAGCCAGCGGCAATCAAGTGAAGGTGTACACGACCAGCGAGACGCTGGTGATTCGCGACACCATCAAGAATCTGGAAAGCCGGCTGGACGGTGATAAATTCGTGCGAATCCACCGTTCCACGATTGTGAACGTCGACCACGTGCGGGAGATTCGCCCCTGGTATACAGGCGAATACGTAGTGGTGATGAGTGACTCCCGCGAATTGACCTTGAGCCGCGGATACCGTACCAATCTCCCGCGGCTGCGCTCACCGCGAAGCCGCGCATAGGCAGGGCGTTCGCGGATTGTTCTATCCTGAAGCTAACGACGACAGGCGTCAAACGCTTGAGGGGAAAGTACAACAAGTATGAGTTCGCCACGCCTCAGGGCGCTTCTCTTGGGTCTGACCTGCGCAGCGGCCGCACTCTCCCAAACCAATCCGCGAGCCAAGGACCTGTGCAGCGAAGCCAACCGGATCGCGCTGGATCTGACCAAGTTTTCAGGCATGCCCCTGCATCATCCCGTTCCTTGCGATTACATCACCAAGGAGAAAATTAACGAGTTTCTGAATAAGCGCGTGAAAGAAGTCGCCAAGCCGGAAGAGATTCGTGCGGAAGAGTTGACGCTCAAGAAGTTCGGGCTGGTGCCGGCGGACTTCGACCTCGCCAAGAACACTGTGGACCTGCTGACCGAGCAGGCAGCGGCTTTCTACGATTACGACAAGAAGAAGCTGTTCATCACGGAATCCACCCCCGAAGACACGCAGGAGCCAGTGCTGGCGCATGAACTCTCGCATGCCATCGCCGACCAGAATTTCAATCTTGCGCATTTCATCCGGCAGGGACGTAAGAGTGACGATGGGGCCACAGCACGCCTGGCGGTAATGGAAGGCCAGGCTACCTGGATGATGTCGGAGTACCTGGCGCGGCGCAATGGGCAGTCGTTGAAAGACTCGCCCGCGCTGGTGGCGATGATGAGTTCACTCAACGACTCGAATAACGGGCAGTATCCGGTCTACGAGAATTCGCCGCTCTACCTCCGATTGACGCTGGTGTTTCCTTACACCAAGGGGATGCTGTTTCAGAATGCCGTCTTCCAAAAGGATGGGCAGTACGGATTTGCCGAGGTCTTCCGCCGTCCGCCTGTTTCGACGCATCAGATTATTCATCCCGAAGCGTACTTTGCCAACGTGAAACCCACAGAACCGGATTTGCCGGATCCGCATCTTCCGCATGGATATAAAGGACTGGTGGGCGGCACGCTCGGGGAACTGGAGCATACGGTGATCCTGGAGCAGTACGCCGGCAAAGAGCGCGCGAGTGAAATCGCTTCGCACTGGCGCGGATGTACGTTCGAGCTGCGCGAGAACAAGAAGGCCGGCGCGGTGGTGCTCCTGTACGCGGTGGAATGGGATAACGAGGATGCGGCCCGCCAATATTTCACAGCCTATCGGGGAGCGCTGGCAAAGAAGTGGAAGAATCTGCATGTCGAGTCGGAAACGGACGATTTCGTGACCGGTACCGGAGATGACGGCCACTTCGTGCTGCGCCGCGCGGGGGCGATCGTAACCAGCCAGGAGGGATTGCCGGCTGGGTTACACTGAGGTTTATGCTCAAGCGCAGGCTCACGGCCGCAGTGTTGGCGATGATCTCGCTGGTAGCCGCATCGCAGGCGGCCGAGGTGCCGCGCAAGGCGAAGGAAGTCACGGTCTATTTGACCGATGGCAGCAAAGTGATGCTCAGTCAGTACAAGGGCAAAGTGGTAGCCGTGATCTTCATTCTGACCGGGTGCTCGCATTGCCAGATGACTACGGGATTTCTGATTAAGGCGCAGCAGGACTATGGTCCAAGGGGTTTCCAGGTGTTGGCCGCGGCGATTGAACAGGACTCCGCCGCGAAGGTGCCGGGATTCATTAAACAATTCGGTCCGCAGTTTCCTGTGGGCACCACGGACGCCCTGGCGGCGTTGGATTGGATGCAGCATCCCGTTTCGCAGATTCCTCATATGCCGCTCCTGGCCTTTGTGGACAGGCAGGGCAATATCCGCGCGCAGTTTGAAGGCGACAACGAGCAGTTTTTCAACGATCAGCAGGAGCAGAATCTTCGCACTCAGATTGAGATGCTGTTAAAGGAAGGCGCACCCAAGGCCAGGCCAACCGCCAGCACGGCACCCAAGAAGTGACCAGCCGCTCAAACGTACAAGCTGCCGATAGGATATCCGGGATAGTCTTGCGCGGCTTGTGCCTGCATGTCGTTGCACAGGCGTTCCATGGCTTCGGCGGCTCGAAGAAAGGTAAAAGCTGCCTGATTGTTCGGGCCGTAGATGGTCACCACCAGTTGACACAGCTCTCGTAGCCGGGCATTGCTGGCACGAAGTTCGCGTGCCATGTCGCGATGTTCTTCCAGTGTCAAGGGTAGAGGCGTTTCAGACGGCATTCCGCCCCTCGGAAATACCGTTCATCCATTTCGATTGCATCTGTGACAAAAAGCCATTTGCGGCGCCAAGTTCGAGTCTTGAAGACACCTCTGATCTCCAGCCACCGCGTTACGTTACCAATGGCAAGTCTAACATAACGCCAGCGGGCTCTTTGTCTGCAAAAGGGCTATTGCCGACGGTTTACAGCAATTGGTTGACGATGTAAAGGGTGCTCCAAGCATCGCCCGCAAGGGCTAAGAACTATCACCCTTTTCAGCCTGTTCCCCCAATCACGGACGGCCGTTTGATTCTGGAGACACCGCACTGCACATTAGCGGGATGCGCTTCAGGCCTGGCTTTCGCCTCCGTCCGGAGTCATCAGGCCCGCGATGGCGGTGCTGATCTGGTTCCACCGGCTGTACTCCGCGTTCAAATGCTTCTTTCCGGATGCGGTGAGTTGGTAATACTTGGCGCGCTGGTTGTGTTCCGAAGTCTTCCATTCGGATTTGATCCAGCCCTGTTTCTCCAGACGGTGCAGCGCGGGGTATAGGGACCCGGTTTCCACTTGCAGAATGTCGCCCGAGCCCATGCGAATCGCCTGGCTGATTCCGTACCCGTGCTGCGGTGCCCATCGCAACGTCTGAAGGATCAGCATGTCCAACGTCCCCTGGATGAGTTCGATGCGGTTCTGATACTTCTCGCGTTTCGCCATGGATGTAGGGACTCTACGTCCCTCCCAGAGGGTAGCACAGAGCGGGCCGTCTGCCTGGTTCCCGGGGCGTATACGCATCGGGAGCCAGAAAGATTTCACCGCGGAGACGCGAAGGCGCGGAGAAACACGCGGAGAAAGACCCCTCATCGCTCAAACCTCAGACGAGGGTGCGCGTAACCATCGGCATCCCGGCCCGCCCATTTCGTGGCCTTCTTGAGCCTCTTTCCGATGTTCTCCGCGTGTTTCTTCGCGCCTTCGCGTCTCCCCGGTGGATCTCTCCGGCTTCGGAATCCAGTAACGCACCCCCCTGGCTCCAGCCGTCACACGAACGTCATGAGAGTCTTTTACCATAGAGGATTGTGACCCGAATTCGATGTGGTGGATGCATCTTGTGGGCTGTAACGTTGAGCTGCCGGTTGTATGCGCAGGCCCAGACCGATGCACCGCCTGAGATCTGGAATCTGTACTATCAGGCCACCTCGATCGGGCAATACCATGGCACGTTCCCTTCGCCCTACTCCGGTCCGTTCAGCTTGCAAGACTACACCGAGCGCGATGTCTCGTTGACTACCACGCTGTTCGTGGGCCTCCGTCCCGAGAAGAACACAATGCTGTACATCGATCCGGAGATTGCCGGCGGCCGCGGGTTCAGCGGAGTGGATGGCCTGGCGAACTCGTCGAACGGCGAGTTGCCGCGGGTCGCGTCGGCAACGCCCAAGCCGTATCTGGCGCGGCTCTACCTCTCGCACGATTTCGGTTTCGGTAGCGAGACCGAGGCAGTGGAGAGCGATGAGAATCAACTCGCGGGGCGGCGTCCGGTTAAGCGATACACGATCACCGCGGGGCGTTTCACACTGACCGACTTCTTCGACAACAATCGCTACACGCACGATCCGCGGACCCAGTTCATGGGCTGGGCCGTGATGTACAACGGCGCCTGGGACTATCCCGCGGATGTGCGCGGCTATACCTGGGGCTGGGTGCACGAATTCCACACGCAGAAATGGTCGTTCCGCTATGCCAGTGCGGCGATGCCGCGCGTGGCCAACGGTCTGCGCTTCGACCGGCGTCTGTTTCGCAATCGGGGCGATGTGTTCGAAGGGGAGTATCGATACGACGTAAGGAAGCACCCTGGCACAGTGCGCGTGCTGCACTACCAGAATCGGGCGAATGCGGGCACGTATGCGGAGGCGATTCGCGTGGCGGAGCAGAACGGCGGGCGTCCAGCGGTTACAGATACGCGCCGCAATGGGACGCTGAAGTACGGCTTCGGTCTGAATGTGGAGCAGGAGCTGACCAAGGAAATTGGGATCTTCGGCCGGCTCGGGTGGAACGATGGGAAGACGGAGAGCTTCGCCTTCACGGCGATCGATCGCCTGGCGACGGGCGGAATCTCGGTAGGCGGGCGCCTTTGGCATCGCCCGTTCGACACGGTGGCCAGTGAAGTCACAGCCGCCGGACTCTCCGGCGTTCATGCCCTATACCTGGCTCGCGGCGGCTACGATTTCCTGATCGGCGACGGCGCACTGCAATATGCGCCGGAAGTGATTTGGGAGACCTACTACAGCGCCCGCTTGTTTCCGGGCTTTTTCACCAGCCTCGACGTGCAGCACGTCACCAATCCGGCCTACAACGAGGCTCGTGGTCCGCTATGGATCGCGTCCTTGCGCCTGCACCTGGAGTTTGGCAAGGACATCTTCGTCAAAGGCGGCAAGCCGTAACGCAGCGCGAGGTCAGTATCCTCTGACGATTCCGCCATCCACCGGCAGAGCCACGCCGGTAATGTAACTGGCGCGCTCGGAGGCAAGGAATACGACGGTGTTCGCGAACTCCTCCGGCTGGCCGATGCGCCGCAATGGTGTCTGATTGGCCCACCTTTCCTCGATCACTTGCGGAGTGACGCCTTCCCGTTCCGCGAGCCGCTTGGTCAATGAGACCAGGCGCGCCGTGGCGGTGTATCCCGGGCAGACGCTATTCACCAGCACGTTATAGGGCCCGTACTCGTTGGCGAGCGTTTTGATCAGGCCTGTCACGCCGGAACGTATCGCGTTGGAGAGGATCAGGCCGTCGATTGGCTGCTTCACGGTCACGGACGTGATCGCGATGAACCGGCCCCAACCCCGCTTTTGCATCTCGGGGAGTGTCTCCTTGGCCAGATGAATGGTGCTCATCAGGTTCAGATTGTGCGCGGCGTGCCAATCGTCAATGGTGGTCTCGGCGAAACTCTTGGACGGCGGCCCGCCCGCATTGGCCACGCAGATATCGAGGCGGCCATACTCCACGACTGTTTCGGAGACGAAGCGATGCACCTGTTCGGCGTTAGTCACGTCGAGCGCACTGTAGCGCACGCGTGCACCGGTTTCGCGGCGGATTTCGTCGGCAGTCGCCGCCAAGGTCGTTTCGGTGCGCGCACAAAGCGCCAGGACGGCGCCTTCCCTGGCGAGTCCCATCGCGACGGCTTTACCAATACCCTCGCTGGACGCGGCGACAATCGCCACGCGATCCTTCAAGCCCAAGTCCATGATTCATCCTCGCAGGTAGGCGTCGTCTTTCTTCAACCAGTCGTGGCGAATAGGGCTGAAGATGTCGAGATCGAGGGTGTCTTCGAGCGCGACGGCGCGGTGCGGCACATTGGAAGGAATGCGCAGTACCTCGCCCTTCGCGACCACAATCTCCTTGCCTTCGATTTCGAACTTGAGCGCGCCTTCGAGGATGTAGGTGATCTGCTCGCTTTCGTGATGATGCTCGGGCACGACCGCGCCCTTGGCGAGAAAGACTTGCGCCACCATCGCCTTGTCGCCGGAAATGATTTTGCGCGCGATGGTGTCGCTCAGAATCTCTTTGTCCATCTGGTCCCAGGTGTAATGTTCCATATCGGTTTTCGTGTTGATGCCATTGTACACGGGCAGGCGCGTGAGAAAAGCGATCGCGCTCCTGGTGGCGCAAACACTCCTGTTTGCCGCGCCGAGACTCATCTCGGCGCTTTTCGCGCGGCCACCAGGGCTGAATGAAAGTCCTTCGTGCGGCAGATTTGACGAGCGCTCGAAAAGCGTCGACAAGAGTGTCGACGCGGCAAAGGAGAGTCTTTGCGGCACGGCTGCTGTGAAGATTTCATCCTCTTCGCGCCGCGGCTCAGCGAACGAAGGTGTGGAGCGCAACAGGCGCAGTTGTCAGTTTGAAGACCCGGAAACGCATCCGCACCCGGCGGCTCCTTGGTATCCTCACGGCTGGCCATCAGATACACTGAATGCGTGGATTCCCTCTTTGAAGAGAATCTTCGCCTCAGCCAGCTTGAATACCACAACCAGCACATCTACCTGCGCTCCCATCCGCGATGTCTGGGTCTGGTCCTCGGCAACGCGTGCAACATTTATTGCCCGCACTGTTACCAACCCAAGAACGGCGACAACCTGCTGAAGCCCCCAGCCATCGGACGCGACCTCCGCCGTGAGTTTCAAGGTTTCTACCCGTATCTAGCGGCCCTCCGGGTTCAAGGCGGCGAGGCCCTCGCGTATTCCGGATTTCGCGATCTGCTCGAAGACGTCGCATCCGCCGTCCAGCGCCCCATCCTCAGCATCAGCACCAATGGCACTCTGATTGACGAGGATTGGGCGGAGCGCATGGTCCGGCTGCCCTTCGCTACTGTGACTGTGTCCATCGATGGCGGCACGCCCGAGACGTTCGGGCGCATGCGGCAGGGTGCGGACCTGGCCGACATCCTGGCCAACGTCAAGCGCATTCAGCGGTGGAAGGAGCGACTCGGCAGTCCCTTGCCGAATCTCGATTCTTTCTTCGTGGTGATGCGGTCGAACTTCCGTGAGATCCCTCGATACCTCGAGCTCATGCACGATTCCGGATTCTTGGAGGTTGCCCTTCAGACGGTGGAGATCAGCCCCCACAATCTTGCGCGCGAACCGTCGTTGGAGCACGACGAAGTGATCGCGGAAGCCAGCGAGATTTCCGAACTACATGCACTCCTCCGCGATCTGATCCCACGCTGGCGGTGCGCCTTCCGCAGAATCCGGACGAGCGGTCTCACCTCACTTTTCGCCTCGCAGAATCTGGACTGCTCGTTTCTGTTGGAGGCCAGCGAGGGGCTATATCCGAACAGTGACGACCTCTCGTCGGAATCCTCGCTGTGTCCCAATCCGTGGACCACTCTGTTCGTTGTGGAGAACGGCGACGTCCACTTATGTTTTCTCTCCGAACCAACCGGCAACCTTTATGAGATGCCGCTGGCCGCGATCTGGAACAGTCCGCGAGCATTGGCCAAGCGCAGCGACATGATTGCGGGCAGGTACATGGCGTCCGGATGCTCGGCGCAATGGTGCTCGTGGCGTGAGGGAACCAGGGCCGCAGAGCCAACTCCCGGAATCGCGGCCTTGCGCGACGAGATGAACCATCTGGCCGCTCGGGCCGCGTACCTTGAACCCCTGGTGCAGATCGGCGACGCTTCCCCGGAGATTGCGGCCGTCCGCCGCAAATTGGCCGACCGCGATCGCCAGGTCCGCGAATTGCAGACCATGTTCGCGCAACTCTGCCGCACCAACGCTGAAATTCACGAGAAGGGCCAAACCTACATCAATGCGTTGGAGGCCCGCGTGGCCGAATTCCAGGAGCGCGACCGCGAGAATGCGGCCGATTACCAGCAGTTGAACTGCGCATACCAGGATCTCAAGCGCAGTTTCGCTGTGCGTATCGCGGATGCCTTCTCACGATGGTTCCCTTCCACCTCGAAGCTCTCACGTCGTGTATTCTGAGGTAAAGAAATCTTAGGCCATGCTGATCTCGAATTCCTTTCGGAATCCCTATCGGGTGGCGATGCAGATCCAGACTGTGCAACCATGCTGGCCGGCCACGAAACTATAATGGGTGCACGTTCGCCGAGGGAGTTCAAAGGAGAGACATGTACCGACGACATCTGTGCGCGTTCGCGCTTGGTCTGATTTTCACTGCAGGATTCGCGGCGTCTGAAGCGCAGGCCGCCGACTCCGCGATCTGGAAAGTGGCGCCGCCGCCACCGGCATCCTCGGAGCGCGACCGTGTGGCCGACCTGACGAATCACCGGCAGAGGGCCATGGAGCAGATCGGTGAGAAGGGAATTCTGATCCTGTATGCCGCGGAGCCTCGCAACTACGCCGGCGATGTTGATTGGCCCTTCCGTCAGGAGAACGATTTTTTCTACCTGACCGCGATTCCGCAGCCTGGCAGCACGCTGGTGCTGATCCCGGGAGCATCGAAATTCCGCGAGATTCTGTTCATGCCTCCCTCGAATCCTGCACAGGAAAGTTGGACAGGCCACATTCTGACAATTGACGAAGGACGGAAGATCTCGGGCATTCAGGAGGTGTGGGATGCGCGCCTGTTGGACTCTTTCCTGTCGACGCTGATCCCCCCATCGCGCGCGATTTTCGCGGAGGAGGCGGCGGCCCAGGCGCGCGGCGGGCGGGGCGGACGCGCGGGACGGGGGGGAGCACCGGAAGCACCTCCGAATCCGCCGGTGGATCTGAATGTCGAGTTCGCCAAAACGATAGAGAGCGTCACCAAGGGCGAGGCTCAGATCTTCATGATCTCGCGCGGGCGGCCAGCTGAATATCATCGCGAGACTGAGTTCGCCGGCAAGCTCACCGCGGCGGGAGTTACGGTTAAGGACGCCACCGTGATGTTCGGCGCACTGCGGAGAGTCAAGTCGCAGCGGGAGATCGAGATTCTGCAGCACGCGGTCGATATCACCGCGGAGGCTTTTCAGCGGACATACGCGCTTGGCGTTCCTGGGACCTGGGAATACGAGTTGCAGGCGCAGTTCGAATTCACCTTTCTGCGGCGCAATGCGCACTGGGGGTATCCGTGCATCGTAGCCTCTGGCGTGAATGCGACGACGCTGCATTACGAGACCAACAAAGACAAGATGAAGGCCGGTGATCTGCTCTTGATGGACGATGCCGCCGAGTTCGATGGCTACAGCGTGGACGTGACACGTACCATTCCGGTGAGCGGCAAATATTCGAAGGAGCAGGCGGAGATCTATCGACTGGTGTGGGAGGCGCAGCAGGCCGCCTTCAAGATGGCGCTGCCCGGCCATACGCCCGCGGGCGGACCCACGTCAGTGCAAGGCGCGGCGAATGAAGTTTTCAAGAAGGGCCTGTACAAGATGGGCCTGATCACGGATGTGAACAGCGACCAGCAGGTGCGAATCTGGTTCAATCACGGCATCAGTCACGGAATTGGGCTGAACGTGCACGATCCAGGCGGCCGGGAATTGGAGCCCGGCATGGTGATCACAGTGGAGCCCGGCATCTATATCCGGCCCGACGTGCTGGACAATCTGCCGAAGACGCCAGAGAACGAAAAGTTCATCGAGGCAGTGCGTCCGGCCTTCGAGAAGTACAAGGGGATCGGCGTGCGGATCGAAGACGACGTGCTGATCACGACGGGCGCCCCGAAGGTGATCTCGTCCGGCATTCCGTCCAAGCTCGAGGACGTAGAAGCGACGATCGCCCAATTGCGGAAGGCGCAGAAGACGCTGCCATAGCTCGGCAAACTGTCGATCTACCCTACAATTCGGCCCCTAATCTGGGGACAGGCTACGCAACTCCCGAATTAATTCGAGAATTGCGTAGACTGCCCCCAGATCATTTTCTACATTGCGAACTGATTCCGCCCCGCAGAGAGCTCCCGACGCGTGCCTTTCCACGAGAATTCGCCCGTGACTCCCGCGGGCAGACTCACCGCGACCTCGTACTTCGCAGCGTTCGACTGAATCTGCACCTCGACCAGCCCCTTCGGATGCGGCACCGCGCCGGATAGCGAGGTCAGTTTGCCCAGATGCGGCCGGACTGCCACGCGTCGAAATCCTGGCGCCGCCGAGTCCACTCCGAGCACCGTACGGAAGATCTCGATATTGGGGCTGGCACTCCAGGCGTGACAGTCGGACCGCGACGGAGCCTCCGGCCGGTCGACAATCTCGGCGAAAGTCGTCAGGCCGCGCGCCAGCATGTCGTGCCAATCACTCAGTTGATCGAGGTAACGATCGCCTTCTCCAGCCTTCGCGAGTGCGCAGTGGACGTAGAAGCGGAAAAACAATCCTGTCTGCGCGAGACCCGGCGCCGTCAGCGTGCGAAGGATCAGATCGCGCGCGGCCTCGCCCTCGATTACGCCGCCCAGGACCGCCAGTGTATTGGCATGCTGCGAAAACTGTTGTTTCCGCGGCGTATCCGCGTACATGCGCTTCTCCCTATCCCAGTAGAGCTTCTGCACAGTCACGCGAAGCTGCCGCTCGCGAGCACTGTCGGCTTCGGCGAAAGGCCGCGATCCGAGCGCGGACTCCATCTCGGCAGCCCAACCGTATGCCTGCATCAGCAGCAGATCAAAGAGCGCCGAAGGACCGTCGGGGTCCTGCGGAGCATTGCCGTTGGGCCAGCCAGGCACCCAGTCGAAATAGCGCCACCACGGCAAGAGTCGCAGCGATCTATCGCTCTGCTGATAACTCTCGAAGAAGCTCAAAACCGCGCGCACGCCCGGGAGCATGCGGCGCACGAAATCGGGGTCGTCCACATACCACCAGTAATCGCGCAGCATGGCGATCCACCAGAGCGAGAAGCCTGGAATGTACTGCTCCAGGCGCGTCGGATAGCGGCTCATGGTGCAGCCGTCGCTGTGGCGCGAATCGTTGATCAGATCGATGGCGTTGCGCATCAGCCGGCCGTCACCGCTATTAAACAGCGAGACCAGGCACTGCACACGTGTGTCGCCGACATACTGGAGTTGCTCGTAGTAAGGGCAGTCCATGTAAGTCTCGTGGGCGCAGAGGCGCGCGGTGCGCCAACCGACATCGAGAATGCTCTGGAGTTCAGGCGGCCCGCCTTCGAGACGCGCGCGGCGCTGGAACGGGTACGCCACGGCGGTGGACCGTAGATCGTCGACAGTGAGCGGCTCCTCTTTGGTTGCGATATCGAGTTCCATGTAGCGGTAGGTACGCCACCACAATGGGCGGAAGAGTCGGTGGTTGCCGCCATCGGCCACGAACTCGTCGTGATTCCCGATGAAGACCTTGCCGTCCACGTCGTTACGATTGCCCTTCTCCATGACGCGGCTGCCCGGAGCGGCGGGCTGGAACAGTGCTTCGGCGTACCGCAGCCGCACGATGGCGCCCTTGCCCCCGGAGATGGTCATTTCGGGGAACGCCGTGGTCAGGTAGGTCTGATCGAGCAGCAGGGTCGCATGGGTGGCGGCGGGAATGTGCAGCGGGGCGGACTCAGCGGGGAATGCGTGCGGCTCGGGAATGCCGCTCACGCGACGGAGTTTCTGCAGGCGCTCGGTGCTCTCCTGCATGGCGGGAATCGGTCTCGGAACCAGCATCCACTGCGTGTGGGGATCGCTAGCCTCGCGTCCCGCGGCGATACTCACGACCGAGGCGCGCGGCCACGCGGAGTCGTCGAAATCCGACAATTCCCATCCCCAAGGATGCGCTGACGCGTCCAGACGATCGCATGGGCCCGCGACGTAGTACCCATGCATTTGCGCGCTAGTGAATTCGATTGGTGTGTACGCCGTGCTGCGGAAGGACTTCCACTCGGGGCCGGTGCCCGCGGCGCGCTCAGTTTCGGTATCGCCCTCCAGCAGGAATCCAGTTTGGGAGGTGATCTGCGCCTCGGGCGCGAGATCCCCGAGATTCCAGACAAGCGCGGCGAGGGTATTGTGGCCGGATGCGAGGTAGGGGGCGAGGTCGGCGGTTTCGTATCGCCAGTGGAACAGGTCGCCGCGGGCAGGTCCCCACACGGCGAGCTTACCGTTGACGAACAACTGGTAGCGCTGGTCGGCACTCACGTGGACGACGTAGCGATCGGGTTTGACGGGCAGGTCGAGCGTGCGCCGGAAGTGGTGGACGCCGTAGCTGGTGGGCAGAGCGCCGGGCGGCGCGATCCATCTGGCGTTCCAGGTGCGGCTGAGAAGTCGGTCATCCGCAGGCGGCACTGCCGCGGCGAGTATCGGCGCCGCGCCGATCTGCAGGAGGAAGGTGCGGCGAGTCCGGTCTGGCATCGCTACTGACGGTAGCAAATAATTCTGGGGACAGGCTACGCAACTCCCGAATTAATTCGGGAGTTGCGTAGCCTGTCCCCAGATCTCGGCCGGTTTTGTTGAGGAATTCGGCGGGGGTCTGCTACTCCGCGAAGACGAGTTTCGTCTTGGTACCGCCGAGATGGATTTCCTGTATCCGCATCTTCCCACCTGTGTCCAAAAATCGCACGGTCGTGGTGCCGTATTTCGCGCCGTTCGTCTCCACTTTCACCGGTGTCTCACTCTCCACCTTGCCATTACGCAGAACGGCCTTCTGGTCGACCACCTCGAGTTGGTACTCTCCCGCCTTCAATTCGGTATTGCCGGCCATCGCCGGAACAAAGAGCCGGACGTTGTATGATTTGGCGCTGGCCAGTCCCAAGGCCAGCACCGCAAAACACCACAGAAATCTCTTCCGCATAACCATCCTTACGTGCCGGTCCCAGAAATGTGCCTGATTACGTGGGACTTAACTGTTAAGGAAGGAAGTAACCCGGAAGCGGGCCGCTTCGTAAATCCCTGGAGTGCCGGCAAAGCCTTTAAGCCAAACGAGTCCCGCTTCTCTGCGGAACCAGGTGATCTGCCGCTTAGCGTATTGCCGCGTATTGCGTTGCGCGTAAAATATCGCGTCCCGGCGACTTAACTCACCATTGACAAATTGCAGCGCCTGCCTGTATCCATGCGATTCGAAAGGCTTCACCGTCGGTGCATAGCCCAGTGAGAGAATATGCAGCACCTCTTCAATCAGTCCCGCCTCGAACATTCGCGCACACCGTAAATCCAACCGTTCGTAAAGCGCATCGCGATCGGGCAGCAATCCGAGTTTCAAGGTGCGATAACCGCGCAAGGCGTCTCTCCCCGCCCGGAACAACTGAGTGACGGGACGCCGCACCAGCAGGCAGACTTCCAAGGCCCGAGTTACTTTCGGCACGTCATTCTTGTGAATCTTCCGGGCGGCCTCGGAATCCAATCTCCCGAGAAGCTTGTGTAGAGAGCCCGCCCGGCGCCGCTCGCGTGCGGCGAGCCGGTCGCGAAGCGCCTGGTCGCGCGAGGGGCCCTCGAACAAGCCATCCAACAGCGCCCGCAGGTAGAACCCTGTGCCTCCTACTACGATTGGCAGTCTTCCACGGGCGGAGATTCCGGCAATGGCCTCCCTGGCCAGCTTGGCGTATTCTCCCGCAGTGAAAAGCTCGTCCGGATTGATGATGTCGATGAGGTGGTGAGGTATCGCACGGCGCTCCTCCAGAGGAAGTTTGGCGGTACCGATATCGAAATGGCGGTAAACCTGCAACGAGTCGCAGTTGACGATTTCGCCGTTGAATTCTGCGGCGATGGCCAGCGCCAGGTCGCTTTTGCCGGACCCGGTTGGGCCACCGACCGCAACCATGGGCAAGTCCGCTACGTCAGCGGTAACAGGGTCGGTGCCGGTGGATGGGATTTCAGAAGTCACGAGTCCTTGCCATGAGACCCCGTTATACAATACAAATGTGACCTTCGGCTCGAACTGGGTGCCTCCTGGCGGTCGAAAGAAAGTAAAAACTCCATGATTCGCTTAGCCAAAGCGGTGCTATTCCTCGCTCCCCTGAGTTGCGCGCTACTCGCACAAACGGCGCCGGCTCCCGCGGACACCAACGCTCCGGACACGAACAAGGCCGGTGCATACTACAACTTTGCCATGGGCCGGCTGTACACGGAACTGGCCGCGTCCGAGGGCAGGCAAAGCGACTATGTCGCTAAGGCAATCCAGCATTATAAGGAGGCGCTGAAGCTCGACCCTTCAGCCAGTATCGTTTTCGAAGAACTCACGGACCTGTACATCCAGACCGGGCGTCTGCGGGAAGCCACTACGCAGGCCGAGGAGATGTTGAAGCAGAATCCCGATAACCTGGATGCCCGCCGCATGCTCGGACGCATCTACACTCGTGCGCTCGGCGACAACTCCACCGGCCGCGTGGACGAGACCAATCTCAAGCGCGCCATGGAGCAGTACCAGAAGATCACCGAAAAGGATCCGAAAGATGCCGACAGCTGGGTGATGTTGGGACGGCTCTATCGTGTTTCGAACAACACTCCCGATGCCGAGAAGGCTTTCAACGCGGCGCTCCAGGCGGATCCGGAAAATGAGGATGCGCTCACTCAGATGGCCGTCATGTACGCCGAATTGGGCGACAGCAAGCGGGCTATCGAAAAATTACAGGCAGCCACGAGCAAGAGCCCGAATGAACGCTCGCTGGCGTTGCTGGCCGACCAATACGAGCAGTTGCAGGACTACAAGTCCGCCGCCGAGGTGCTGCGGCGTGCGATGGAACTGGCTCCGGACAATGGCCGCATCGCTCGCGGTCTCGCGCAGGATCTGATGTACTCCGACCAGTTGGATGAAGCTCTCAAGCTCTATACGCAACTCGCTACCGACGAGCCGCGCGATCCGAGTTTGCCGCTGCACATGGCTGAGATCTATCGGGCTCAGCACGATTACACCAAGGCGCGGGAGTTCCTGAGCAAGGCGAAGTCGCTCGGTGCCGATGGACTGGAAGTCCGCTATCAGGACATCAAGATTCTGGAAGCGGAAGGCAAGACGGATCAGGCACTCTCGAATCTGAAGGCGATTCTCGACGAAACGCAACGCAATAACTATCCCGAAGCCGAAGCCCGCCGGCGCGCCAGCTTGCTCGAGGAGTACGGCGCGGTTTCGCGCAGCGCTAAGAAATTCCCGCAAGCCATCGAGGCGTTCCGGCAAATGGCCGCCGTTTATGGCGACTCCGAAGCCGGAAAGGAAGCCGGGCCGCGCGCCGAAGTGCAGATCATCGAAACCTACCGCCAGTCGCGTGACTTCGAAGGTGCGATGAAGGAAGCCGACTCAGCCCTGAAAAAGTACCCCGAAGAGCGGATGATCAAAGTGGAGCACGCCACCGCGCTCGCCGATCTGGGTAAGACCGACGCTGCCGCAGCCGAAGTCCGCGGACTCATGAAGGGCGACAAGGACCGCGAAACGCTCATCGCGCTCGCCCAGGTGTACGAGAAGGGCAAGCGCTTCGAAGACATGAGCAAGACCCTGGATGAAGTCGAGAAGCTCACTACTTCCAAGGAAGACAAGGTGAACCTTTACTTCATGCGCGGGGCCATGTTCGAGCGCATGAAAAAGCCGGATGAGTCAGAAGCCTCCTTCCGCAAGGTGCTCGAATTGGATCCCGACAATGCGGAAGCGCTGAACTATCTGGGATACATGCTCGCGGACCGCAATATCAAGCTGGACGAAGCGCAGAAGATGATCAAGAAAGCGTTGGACTCCGAGCCGGAGAATGGCGCGTTCCTCGATAGCATGGGGTGGGTCTGTTTCCGTCAGGGCAAATTAGACGAGGCCCAGGGGCTGCTGCAGCGGGCTCTCGACAAGATCGGACAGGATCCCACCGTGCACGCTCATCTGGGTGATGTGTACTTCAAGCTCGGCAAGACCCGGGAAGCGATTACGCAGTGGCAGGCATCCGTCCGCGAGTATCAGAGCGGCTCGCAGGCCGAGGCCGATCCTGAAGAGCTTGCCAAGGTGAAGCAGAAGCTGGACGAGGCTCAGGTCAAGCTAGCCCAGGAAAAGAAGAAGTAAGGTTCCCGCCGGGGACAGGACGGCAACGGCCTGTCCCCACTGCATTTCCTACCAAAAGCCGTATCTTCAAGCAAATCCTACCGCCGGAGTACTTCCGTACCCCCTCATGAAAAATACGTTAAGCCATGTAAGTTATTAGAATTAAAAGATTTATCTGGCTATTTGAGAGTGTTAGCCTATCGTTTTGCGCACTTCTGTGGGATACTCGATTATAGAACAGGTTTTCAACTCAGAAATGTCCCAGTTGGACGACGCAATCGCCAGATATAACAAGCTTTTAGAGAGCGGCCCGTTTCACGATCTCGCTTGGGCCGAAGCACTTCACGAGCGCATGGAAAGCTCTCGGCTTTCCTCGGGTGGACGCTTAGTATGCCCGTTTCTGCGCCCGAATTTTCTTTCCCGCCGTCAATATGAATCACTCGTCAAAACCGGCGAATCACTCATCGCAGCCATCGATCGGATGGAGCAAATGGTGCTCGCGAATCCGGCACTTTTGGCACGTCTCGACTTGCTGCCTGCGGAAAAGATGCTGGCTTCGATCGATCCCGGTTATCAAGCTCTCGAAGTGGCGGCCAGGCTTGACTCGCACCTGAACAACGGCAGCCTGCACTTTGTGCAATACAACGCCGATTCTCCAACCGGCGCGGGTTATGCGGACGCACTGGCAGATCTGTTCTACGACATTCCGCCGATCAAGGAATTCCGCAAGAAGTACTCGCTGTCGAAGGTCGGAAGCCGCAAACATCTTCTGCAGGCTTTGTTGAAATCGTACAAGCAGTTCGGCGGGACCAAGAAGCCCAACATCGCGATCGTGGAGTTTCGCCCGGCCTATCATTCCGGTCAGAGCGAATACGAATTGTTCCGTGATTTCTTCCGCGAGGAAGGCTACGCCGTCGAAATCGTTTCGCCCGAGCAGTTGGAGTATCGCAATCACATTCTCCGCAAAGGCAACTTCGAAATCAACGTGGTGTACCGGCGTCTCGGTGTTCAGGAGTTTCTGATCCGTTTCGACCTGACACATCCGCTGGTGCAGGCCTATCGTGAGCGTGCCGTTTGTGTGGTGAATAGCTTCCGTTCCGAACTGGCGCATAAAAAGGCGATGTTCGGACTGCTCACCGATGAGACCGTGACCAACAAATTCCCGGCCGCCGAACGCAAAGCCATTCGCGATCATGTGCCGTGGACGCGCCTGGTAGCGGCGTGTAAGACCACGTACGAAGAGAAGGCCATCGACCTGCCCGAGTTCATCACGCAGAATCGCGAGCGCCTCGCGCTGAAGCCCAACGACGATTACAGCGATCTGCACTCCTATTTCGGCTGGGAGATGGATGGTGCGGATTGGGATCGCGCCTTGAAGGCGGCGATGCGCTCTCCTTACGTCGTACAGGAACGCGTGGAACCCGTGCGCTCGGTGTTTCCGCTCATGAGTTTCGGCCATCTGGAATTCCGTGAGATGCAAGTGGATGTGCATCCCCACGCCTATCTGGGCAAGGTGCAAGGCTGCTCGAGCTGGCTTTCCACCGGCAAGACCGGATTCTCGTCCGCGGCTGGTATCGTACCTACCTTTATTCTCGAAGCTAAGAGCTGATCCGCAGTCTGTAGCAACAATCCCAGTGGGCTGCTAACTGCACTCCTGTACCAGGAGGAGTGAGATATGAGTCCAAAACTCTCGATTGTTGTTTTTGCCCTCGCAGGCTTAATGGGATGCGCCTCGGATCGGGCTCCGGATGTAACCGGTAAGGTTCGTGATGGGTTGCGGCAAGCCGGTTTGAATGATGTCACCGTGTCGCAGGACCGCGATAAGGGCGTCGTCACACTGGGTGGAAATGTGGCGCAAGACGCCGACAAGACCCGGGCTGAACAGATCGCCAAGCCGCTGGCGGATGGGCAGGTCTTGGCGGATCAGATCGCAGTTCTACCTAATGGGAATGCGAGCGCGGCCAAGGCGGTAGACTCGGACCTGGATAAGGGAATCGAGGCCAATCTCGATGCGGCGCTCACCCAGTCGAATATCAAGGGCGTGAGCCATAGCACCAAGAACGGTGTGGTCACACTAACCGGCAACCTCAACACGCCAGCGCTTCGCGCGAGTGCAGAGAAAGTTGCTGCGGGCGTGCCAAACGTGCAGCAGGTGGTCAACGAGATCAATGTGAAAAATCAGCGAGCCACCACCTCGGGATCTGCCGACCGTTCCAAGTAACGACGTAGTGGGCAGGCGGGGTGAGCCTGCCCACCAGAACTACTTGACGATATCCAGGAGTTCGATCTCGAAAACTAGAGTCGCACCGCCGGGAATGCCCGGCCTCCCACCGTCGCCGTACGCAATGGATGAGGGGCAGACGAGTTTCGCTTTGCCTCCCACTTTCATCTTCTGCACGCCTTCCGTCCAGCACGGAATCACGTTGCCCAACGGGAACGTGGCGGGAATATTACGTTTGTACGAGCTATCGAACTCAGTTCCCTTGACGAGGGTGCCTCGATAGTGGACTTTCACCTGATCGGATGCCTTTGGGGAGGGGCCGGTTCCTACCTTTAGCTCGGTGTAGATCAAGCCGGACGGCGTCTTGGTTGCACCCGGTTCGGTCGCGGCCTTTACCAGATAAGCGGCGGATGATGTCTTTTCTTTCTCTGCAACACGGGCGGATCGAGTTTGGGCGAGCGCCTGCACCTTCGGCATCCAGGTGTCAGCCTCAACCGCCGGTTTGCCTGCGGCCGCGTCCGTCAAGGCCTTCTTCACCAAGTCCAACTCTGCAGGAGACAAATCGAATTGGGCCAGATTAAAATTCTTGTATATCGCGAGACCCAGCGCGTACACCGTTTTTTGATCGTCAGTCATAGCTGTAGGGGCCGCCTTCGTGGCCGGTGCTCCCGTCTTGGTTGGGGGAGTCGTCGATTTTGCAGGTGCTTTCTGGGCTGGCGGAGCGGCCTGCTTCGTAGCAGGAGGAGTCTGTGCCATCACAACCAGAGGCAAAAATAAGAGCGATAAACGCATTTTTCTAGGCTAGCATCGTTTTTTGGTTCCGCCACCCAGACGGAAATGCTACACTTGTAGATAAAGCCAACAAGTAATCCGACCTATGTGGATCACCCACTGCATGGGCCGCTTAGCGATGCTGATGGCGCTCCCTGCCGTCCTCGCTGCGCAGTCTGCCAGCTTTTCTTTCGATGTTGCCCAGCAGTTCCTCAAGAACCACTGCCAGGCCTGCCATCAAGGTTCCGTACCCGCCGGAGGTTTTGCGATTCAGCAACTCTCTGCTCCGGATTCCCTCAGCTCCGATGCGGAGCGATGGAACAAGGTTGCCTTACGAGTCCATAACGGTGAGATGCCTCCCAAGGGCATTCCCGCTCCGAGCGTGGATGAGCGTGAGCAGTTCACTCAATGGATTACCGCATCCGTGCACCAGGCCATCTGTGCCAGCGGCCCCGTACCGAGTTCCGCGCCGATTCGCCGGATGAATCGCGACGAGTATGCGGCTACCGTGCGCGACCTCCTCGACATCCAGGCGGACCTCTCGAACTTACTACCGGCCGATGGCGCCGGCGGCGAAGGCTTCGACAATGCCGGCGAGACGCTCTTCCTGACTCCGCTCCTGCTCGAAAAATATCTGCAAGCCGCCAAGTTCGCCATGGACGTCGCCGGCAAGGAGTTCAAGTCGCGCGAGAGAATTCTCGTCGCGCATCCCGCAATCGGAGTGAGTCAGGATCAGGCGGCGCGCAAGATTTTGAAGACGTTTCTGCCCCGCGCCTTCCGCCATCCGGTTGCGGAAGAAGACGTGACCCAGTATCTCGCCCTCTTCCATGCTGCGCGCAAGCAAGGCTTGGAGTTCGAGCCCGCCATCTTCTTCACGTTGCGCGCCGTCCTGGTCTCTCCAAAATTCCTTTTCCTCTCCGAACCTCCGAATTCCGGCGCATCGGCACAGCCCGTCGATTCGTACGCCCTCGCTTCGCGCATCTCTTATTTCCTGTGGGGCAGCATGCCCGACGAGCTGCTAACCGACCTCGCCGCCGACGGTAAGTTGCGCGATCCCGAGGTGATTCACCAGCTTCTGCCGCGCATGCTGCGGCGCGAGCAGACCCTCGAGTTCTCCAAGCGCTTCGTCGACCAGTGGCTGCGCATCCGCCAGATCGATACTGACAAAGCTCCCGACGCCAAGCTCTTCCCTGCATGGGCCGCTGACGACGAACTGCGCTCCGATATCCGTCTGCAACCCGCCATCTTCTTTCACGAGGTACTCAAGCGCGACCTGTCCGTTTTGACCCTGATCGACTCCGACGCAACCGTGTTAACCCGTAAGCTGGCGAAACATTTCGGCGAAAACATCCAGATCAAGGACGATGGCCAGCAGCCCCAGTGGATCGATTTGCCGAAGGGCTCCGCCCGCGGCGGACTGTTGGGAATGCCTGCCGTGTTGGCGGTGTCGTCGTATCCCTACCGCACGAGCCCGGTTCTACGCGGCGCATGGATTCTGGATTCGATCCTGGGCACTCCGCCTCCGCCGCCGCCTGCCGGCGTGCCTTCGCTCGATAAGCAGGCATCGGGCGATGCTCCCAAGACTGTACGCGAGATGCTCACCCAGCATCGCGCCAATCCCGCATGCGCCAGTTGCCATAGCCGCATCGACCCGCTGGGATTTGCGCTGGAGAATTACGATTTCATTGGCCGCTGGCGCGAGCGCGACAACGGCAAACCAGTCGACAACAAAGGCGAACTTCCCGACGGCACAATCGTTCAGGGTCCGGAGAGCCTGAAGAAAGCGCTCCTGGACCGCAAAGATCTGTTTGTCCGTAATCTCACTTCGAAGATGCTGGGATACGCCCTCGGGCGGGGTCTCACGCTTCAGGACTCCTGCACGGTCGACCACATCGTTTCGGAATTGCGAGAGAATGACTACCGGGCTCAGAAGCTCGTCGAACTGGTCATCATGAGCGTGCCATTTCAAAATGAGGCGCCCGCTCCGGCGCGCGCCAGAGGTACCAAACCGTGAGCACTGCGAGAATTTCGCGTAGAACGCTGCTCCGCGGCGCCGGTGTCGCCCTCGGCCTGCCCTGGCTGGAGGCCATGATGCCCACGTCCGCGCGTGCAATGTCGCCGGATCCCACCAATCCTGTGCGAATGGCCATGCTCTACATGCCCAATGGCGTGAATACGGCGCACTGGCGAGCCGATGGCGTGGGCCGGGAGTTCATCCTCTCGGCGAGTCTCGACCCGCTGGCCGATTTGAAGGGTCATATTCAGGTGCTGACCAACCTGTGGAACGCGGGGTCGAAGGGCGGCGACGGGCACTACGTTAAAGAAGCCGCCATTCTCACCTGCGCCACCATCAAGAAGACGCCCGGTGTCGACATCGCCAACGGCATCTCGGTGGATCAACTCGCGGCGCAGAAGACCAGCGGCTGCACTCCAATCGATTCGCTCGAACTCGGCATTGCCCCCGTGGCTGTGGGCGTGGATCTTGCGGTGGGATACACACGGATTTACGGCTCGCACATCTCCTGGAGCAACCCCAATACTCCCCTGCCGCGCGAACTGAATCCGGGCGCCGTTTACGAGCGGCTGTATCGCGCCGGCATGCCGCAGACCAGCAATGCGGCCCGGATGGATACGCTGTTGCTCGATCGTGTCCTCGGAGACGCGAAGCGCTTGCGCTCCCAGGTGGGTGCGGCGGATGGCGCACGGCTCGACGAGTACCTCACGGTGATGCGCGGCATCGAGCAGCGCGTGGAGAAGGCATCCAGCGGTGAACGGCGGAACTGGAAGGCCCGGGTGCCATTGCGCATGGACGCCGCGCCGACCGACCAGCCCGCCAGCCACGAGGAACATTGCCGCCTGATGCTCGACATGATCGCCACCGCATTCCAAAGCGATACCACGCGCATCAGCACCTTCATGTTCGGCAATGCCGTGAGCAACGTGAGCTTCCGGTTCCTGGAAGGAGTGAGCCTGGGCCACCACGACACCTCGCATCATGGCAAAGCCGAGGACAAGCTCAAGCAGTATCACCTCATCAACCGCTGGCACGTGTCGCAATACGCCTATCTGCTGCGCAAGCTGCGATCGATGAAGGAGGGCGATTCCACCGTCCTCGACAATTCGATGATCCTGTTCGGATCGGCAATCGCCGATGGCGATAGCCACAATCCGCACAATCTCCCGCTGGTGTTGGCAGGACACGGCGGCGGGCGCATCGACGCCGGTCAACACCTAGTCTATTCGGAAGACACGCCGCTGGCCAATCTGTACGTCTCGATGCTCAACGCCTTCGGCACCCCGGTGGACCGGTTTGCCGACAGCACGGGGCCGTTGCCGGGAGTGCTCGGATCGTGATGCGGTTGGGCATTGTTTGCCTGCTTTTTCCGTTGGCGCTCGCCGCAGCGGATGTTTCCGGCACGTGGCTCGGCAGCAGCGAGCCCACGGGCAAACGGAATCAGGTGCAGGATCTCGCCTTCGAATTCATGCAGAAAGGCAATGTGCTCACGGGGAAGATGTATCTGGAATACGGCAGCACGCCGATTCTGAAGGGCAAGGTGGAAGGCGACCAGATCACGTTCCAGGTAGTGGCGCGGGAGCAGAACGGGAACGAAATCAACCAGGCCCTTTTGCGTTTCACCGGTACTTGGAAAGACGGTCAAATCGAGTTCGTGCGCGAGCGCGAAGAGGTTCGCAACGCCGGCAATGCGGGGGCGTCCGTGAATCGCCCTGGGAAACAGACTTTCCACCTGAAGCGCCTGCCCTGAAACAGTGGCTCAAACACCCTTGAAAGCAGCGGTTGGGGGTTAGGAGTTGGGGGTTCGCGGCGTGTCGCCATGGCCGAGCCGATCTGCCCGGCGAACGCGCCGCTTTCATCGGAATCCATGGCGGCGAAGCAGCCCAAGACCACTCCTGTTTGCTGTCGCAACACTCCAGCCTGAGACTTCTTCGTCTGTCCGCCAACTCTGAATACAAAGTTCAGTGAGCACCCGAAAGTTCGAGGGAATTTCGACACGGCAAACGTAGAGTCTTTGCGAGACGTCTGCCCGCGCGCAAATCCGCTAAAATAGGAGCTACACCTCTTTTAAGGAGTCTCCATTGGGTAATCTCAGTCGATTCCTCACCGCGGGCCTGTGTGCCTTTTGGGTCCTGTCCGCGATTCCTGGCCATGCAGCGGCCACGGCAGTCGCCATCTCGGCGGAGCGCCGCCTCAACTTCAATGATGGATGGCGTTTCTTCAAGGGCGATGCCACCGGCGCCGAGCGTCCTGACTTCTCGGACGCCCAGTGGACCGAGATCCGCCTCCCGCACGACTGGGCCATCGAAGGACCGTTCGATCCCAAGATCAATCCACACACGGGTGCCCTGCCGATTTCCGGAACCGGCTGGTATCGCAAAACATTCACGCTTCCCGCCAGTGCCAAGGGCCGCTATTTCAGCATCGAATTCGATGGCGCCATGTCGAACGCGCATGTCTGGCTGAACGGCGCGGAGCTGGGAGGGCGCCCCTATGGCTACATCGGATTCGCGTTCGATCTAACGCCGCACCTTCACTTCGGAAGCCAGGAGAATGTGCTGGTGGTCCGGCTGACTCCCGAAGAACGATCGTCGCGCTGGTATCCGGGCGCCGGGATTTATCGCAACGTATGGCTGGACATCACGGGCCCCGTTTCGGTGGCGCGCTGGGGCAGCTACATCACCACGCCCGAAGTTACGGAGGCCAAAAGCACGGTCGCCGTGAAAACGGAATTGCGGAATCGCACCAATCAGGAAGCCAAAATGGTCCTGCAGACAAGCGTTCTCGATCCGTCGGGCAAGGTGGTGACCCGCAGCAGCGACTCGGCATCCATTGCGCCTAACGGCGCGCTTACGGTTGACAGCAAGCTGACGGTGAATCGTCCGCAGCGTTGGGATATCGACCATCCCTCGATGTATTCGATGGTCAGCGAGATTGTGGATTCGAACAAGAAGGTAGTGGACCGCTACGTCACCCCCTTCGGCATTCGCACCATCGAATTCGACAAGGCGAAGGGCTTCCTATTAAACGGACGGCACGTGAAACTGCAAGGCGTCTGCGATCACTCCGACCTTGGTGCGCTCGGAATGGCAGTGAATCGCCGCGCCACCGAGCGCCAACTCGAGATTCTCAAGGGCGCGGGCGTCAATGCGCTGCGCACCAGTCACAATCCGCCGTCTCCCGAAATTCTCGAGTACTGCGACCGGATGGGGATTGTGGTGATGGACGAATCGTTTGACATGTGGCGCCGCCAGAAGGTGGCGAACGATTACCACAAGTACTTCGACGAATGGTCGGAGCGCGATGTCCGCGACATGGTGCGGCGCGATCGCAACCACCCCAGCATCATCATGTACAGTATCGGCAACGAAATCCCCGAGCAGGGCAATCCCGACGGCGGCGCGATCGCCAAGCGATTGACCGGCCTGTTCCATGAAGAAGATCCCACGCGGCCCACCACGTCGGCATTCAACAATCCCGACCAGGCAATCCGCAACGAACTGGCCGCTAACGTGGATCTTCCCGGCCTCAATTACAAACCGACGCAATACGAACGCTTCATGAAAGAACATCCGAACTGGATCTTCTACGGCTCCGAGACCTCATCGTGCGTGAGTTCGCGCGGCGTTTACCATCTGCCGATCGAGAAGTACGACAAGCATCCGTCTCTGCAACTCACCGGCTACGACGTGATCGCTCCGCCATGGGCCTATTGTCCGGACGTCGAGTTCGAGATGCAGGAGAAATTTCCGAATCTGCTCGGCGAATTCGTGTGGACCGGATTCGACTACATCGGCGAACCCACGCCTTATTTCAACGGCCGCGGTTCCAATGACACCGATTGGCCGTCGCGCAGTTCGTACTTTGGTATGATCGATCTCGCCGGATTCCCGAAGGACCGCTACTACCTCTACCAGAGCGTGTGGACCACCAAGCCGATGGTGCATGTGCTGCCGCATTGGAATTGGCAAGGCCGGGAAGGCCAGAGAATTCCCGTGATGGTGTATTCGAACGGCGCGGAGATCGAACTGTTTCTCAACGGAAAATCGTTGGGGCGCAAGAAACGGTTTTCGGAACCCGTGGAACTACCGGTGGGACCGAACGTGAGCCCAGACAAGAAATACCTGAGCAAATATCGTCTGATGTGGAACGTCCCGTATGAACCTGGCACGTTGAAAGCGGTCGCGTACGTGGACGGCAAGCAGGTCGCAGTTGACGAGATGCGGACTGCCGGCGCTCCGGCGCGCATTAAGCTGATCGCTGACCGGTCGACCATCGATGCCGATGGCGACGACCTCTCCTTCCTCACCGTGAGGATCGAAGATAAGGACGGAAACCTGTGCCCCGAAGCTGACAACCTGGTGAAGTTCAACGTCACCGGCGCGGGCGCCATCCGAGCGGTGGACAACGGCAACGCGGCCACTACGGAACTGTTCAATGCCGATCATCGCAAGGCATTCAGCGGCATGGCGCTGCTGATCGTCCGGTCGGAACGCGGGCAAGCGGGAAAGATCCATGTCACCGCGACGTCGGAGGGCCTGGCGCAGGCGACTGCCGACATCACGACTCAGCGTTAGTGGCCCATACGCTTCGCGAGGCGCTCCTCAACCAGTGTGAGGAATCTCTGCAGGTCGGCGAAGGTGACGGTCGGGTCATTGTTGTAATCAGTCAGGCGGGCCGTATAGTGCTTGTCGGCTGATGCCGTATCGGTAATCGCCTGGCGGGCCTCGTCAATCGCATTTTGCGAGGCGCCGGGCACCTGCGTTGCGGCCATCCGAAAGGCGCAGAAGAGGCTGAACGTCTTGGCGTCGGCCGGGCAATCCTGCCGGTCAGCGCGATTCCACCGGGATTCCGAGTTGAGGATCTCACGCACGCGATGGACAACTTCCAGGTCGGCCTTCGTCACCGGCACATCCGGCTGAGCCGCGGCAGGCGGGGTCTCCACCACTGCTACCTTTCGCGGCACAGGGGGCTCGCCCTTCAAGCGCTTGGCGACGCGATCTTCCAAGAGGTCGAAGACCCTCTGCAGGTCGGCGAAGGTGGTCGTTGGGTCGTTATTGTAGCCCATGAGGCGATGGGCGTAATCTTTCTTCGGCGCGACTTCTTCGATCACGAAACGCGCTTCCTGCATCGCCGCGCCGCGATGCTCGAAATTTCCGCTCACTTCGTCGGTGGCTTTTTCGATCGCGCAATATAAACTGAACGTTTTGGCATCTTTGGGGCAGATGCGGTTGTCCGCGCGATTCCACCTGGCCGGGGAGTCGATAATCTGTCGCGCCCGCTTTACGATTTCGAGATCGGCTTTGGTTACGGGCGGTCGAGCATCGGGATTGTCGCTCCCACCCTTGGTGCCAGTCTGTGCGTGGATGCAGGCGGCCAAGGCAAACGCCGCCGCCAGTGGTCGATAGAGCATTGCAGCCTCCACTCTTGGAACTCAGTATACATTTCTCCGGAGTGCTGCCGAATCGTTCTAAACTAGGAGGTTCATGTCCAATCTGCTGGAGGGCAAACTCGCCCTCATCCTGGGAATTGCGAATCGTTGGAGCTTGGCCTACGCCATCGCGCAGTCGTTTTCGAGAGAAGGGGCTACGCTCGTGCTGACGTATTTGGGTGAGCGCCAGAAGGATGCCATCGAGGAACTCTCCCAAGGGCTCAATGTCGCCGCGGTGTTGCCATGCGACGTGACTAAAGATGAAGAACTCGCCGCCTTGACGGAGTCACTCCGCGCGATGGGGCGTCCGCTTCATGCTGTGGTGCATAGTCTGGCGTTTGCGAATCGCGAGGACCTGTCGCGTCCGTTTGTGGAGACGCAGCGGGCCGGGTTTCAACTGGCTTTGGATGTGAGCTCGTATTCGCTGGTCGCGGTGGCTCGCGCCACGGCGCCGCTGATGACAGAAGGCGGATCGTTGAGCACGTTGACTTACCTCGGATCCACGCGAGTCCTCTCGGGCTACAACGTGATGGGCGTGGCCAAGGCGGCACTGGAAGCTGCGGTGCGTTACCTGGCGAGCGATCTCGGCGCGCAGAAAATACGCGTGAATGCAATTTCTGCCGGGCCCGTGAAGACGGCATCCATGCGCGCGATCAAGGGCGCGTCCGGCATGCTCGACGTGGTTCCCGAGCGTGCGCCATTGCGGCGCAATACCGAACCGGCGGAAGTAGGCGATGCCGCGGCTTTTCTGGCCAGCGATCTTGGCCGCGGAGTCACCGGCAACATCCTTTTTGTCGATTCCGGTATGCAGGTGATGGGCTTTTGAAGTAGATACGCCATCGAGAAGTATGCTCCCTGAGGCAGCGTCGCCGCCCTCTGGTGAGTGATCGCTTGCTGACGCGCGCGGCTCGTAAACACACTGCAAATGCGTTGGTGTAGGTGCGCTGACGCGAGCGGCTCGCTTACTGCAAACGCGTCGCGGTAGATGCGCTGCCGCGCGAGGCTCGCACATTGCAAATGCGTCGCGGTAGGTGCGCTGACGTGCGCGGCTCGCACATTGCAAACGCGTCGCGGTAGGTGCGCTGACGCGCGAGGCTCGCACATTGCAAACGCGTCGCGGTAGGTGCGCTGACGTGCGAGGCTCGCGCACTGCAAATGCGCCGCGCGGTAGGTGCGCTGACGCGAGCGGCTCGCTTACTGCAAATGCGTCGCGGTAAGTGCGCTGACGTGCGCGGCTCGCAAACACATTGCAAATGCGTCGCGGTAGGTGCGCTGACGAGCCGCGCGCGTTAGCAAGCGGTCCGCCGAAACGCGGTACACTTGAGCCCCGTCAGGCGGCGATCGGAAGGCTTTCGGCCTCTTCGAGCGGAGTCACCGGATCGAGAAACGCCCAGCACACGATGCCCAAAAGGTAAATGGCCGCTGACAGGTAGAACGTCAGGTTCCAGTTATTGTCGGTCCACTTGAGGATGTAGCCGATGACCAGCGGACAGATCGCGCCGCCGATGTTGCCCCACATATTCATCGCGCCCGAAAGCGTCCCGGCATGCGGCCCGCCGACGTCCATAGCGGCGGCCCACGCGCCCGGCATTACGAGGTCGTTGCAAAAGCTGGCCAGTCCGACTGCAATCATCGCGTAGAGCGGATCGTGCACAAATGTGGAGAACACCAGAAACCCGCTGGCGCCAGCGAAACCGAAACATGCGATGATGCGGCGGGTCTTCGCCAGATCGTGAGTGATGCGTGTGAGGAAGGTACCCGCCATTACCGCCGCCGGATTGCCGAGTCCTCCGCAGAATAGCGGCAGAATGCCCAGCAGCGCGGTCTGCGTGATCTCCAGATGGCGGCCTTCGCGCAGATAGGTGGGCAGCCAGGTCACATAAAAATACCAGCCGTAGGAGAGGCAGAAATATTGCCAGCACAGCAGCCATACCTGCGGGGAGGCGAGAAACAGGCCCCAGGGAACATCGCCGTGTCCGCCCGCCAGTTTAGAACTCTCGCGGAGAAGTTCGCGTTCGGCGTGGTTGAGCTTCGGATTGTCCATGGGATCGTCGCGATACCACAGGTAGAAGACCACGGCCCAGACCAGTCCCAGGCAGCCGAAGATTTCGAACGCGTGGCGCCAGCCCACATATCCGGTGACCAATGCGACCAGCGGGGGGGTGAAGGCGCCGCCCCATCGCGCGCTCATCCACATGATGCCCTGCGCGCGCACACGCTCCTCTTCCGGCAGCCAGGTAGTGAAGGCTTTGGTGAGATTCGGAAAGCAGCCCGCCTCGCCCGCGCCAAACAGGAATCGAGTGATGATTAGCGATGGGAAATTCCAGATCCAACCGGTGGCGGCGGTGAAAAAAGACCACCAGACGACGATCCGCATCAGGACCCGGCGCGGCCCCAGCCAGTCTCCCAAATATCCGCCGGGAACCTCGCACAGCGCGTATGCCCACCCGAAAGCCGTAAACGCCCATCCCATCTGGACCGAGTCGAGATTGAGATCCTTCCGGATGGCGGGAGCCGAGAACGAAATGCAAACGCGATCGATGTAGGTGATGACTGCCAGGGTCACCGCGAAAACGATTACCCAATACCGTGTCCGGGTCGCCTTCTCGTAAGGGAAAGGACCAACATCACGCAAGGCCATAGTCTCGCATCACATCATCTTTGGAGGCCAAATGCAAATCGGCCTGAGCCACGAACAAACTCCAGAGCCGCTATCGCGCAAACGCGAAGCGCTTCCGGATTTCGGGGCTATCTTCCAGGATGCAGCGGAAACCCACCCGATCCGTGGAGATCCCCGGGCATTTATCGCGATATGAGATTCGCAGATGTTTCGCCGGGTCGCTGGCAAACGATCCCCCGCGAATCACATGCGCCTTGCCGGAGGGTGGGCCCTTCGGATCCTTGAGAGGCGACTCCGCGAAGTACGAATCGCTGAACCAGTCGGCGGTCCACTCCCAGACGTTCCCTGCCATATCGAACAGTCCCCACGGATTGGGATTGAATTGCTTTACGGGCGCTGTATATACATACTGATCATTGCCGCTGGTCTTTTCGAAGTTGGCGTCGTCCCGGCTGTTCTCGCTGTTGAAAGGGTAGATCTCGTTCGTTTTTCCGCCGCGGGCAGCATACTCCCACTCGGCTTCGGTCGGCAGGCGTCCTCCCACCCAGCCGCAAAAGGCTTCCGCGTCTTCCCAACTCACGTTCACGATCGGGTGGGCGCCATCCTGTTTCCAGAATGGAGACGAAGGCATTTTTCGCGAACGATTGGCACCGACAAACCTCTTATATGCGTCGATCGTGACCTCGGTCGCACCCATCCAGAAATCCTGGCTGATCCGCACCTGGTGTTGCGGCTTCTCATTGTTCTCACAGCGATCCTGCTTCCGGTCGGAGGGGACGCATCCCATCTGAAACATGCCGCCGGAAAGGAAGACATACTCCTGACGGTCGGTCTTGTTGGTCTGCCTCACCATGGTGACGGTATCGATGGGTTTGCCGCGTCCCGCCGTATCTCCGGTTGGCGCGGGAGGCGGGGTGGGCAGAGGAGCTGTGAAGTAAAACGTCTGAGTGACGGCAGGCAAGAGAAACGGCTTGCCTCCGGTCGTCGCCTGGATTTCCTGCTGCACCTTGGCCAGCGTGGGAATCAGACTGCTTCCCGGTTGCTCGATCAGCGAACTGAACAGCCCCGCCAGTAATCCGGACGAGCCCGATGGTGCATTCGGTACAGTCCGGTTCAACTCCGCGGAAAACAGGATCGCGGTCTCCGCGCTCTGCGATGGGTCGGGAGTCGTCAGCCCTCGCGGTGATAGACGTTTTTCTTCCCGGGAAGCATCCAACAGGATGATCTTGAGCGATGCCTTGCTATCTTCCAACTCCTGCTGAATCGCAGTCAGTGACAGCGCGCGGTTTCCCAGGGGCGCTGAGGACTGCGGATCGAAATCTACCGGCAGCAGGAAATTATCCGGCCCGCTCGATTGCAGACCGTACCCGGAAAAGTACACCAAGACCTGGTCGCCCGGCTTGATGCGGGCCACGAAATCGCCGAATTCCTTGCGGAGCGTTCGGAAGTTGTAATTTTCAAATGACGTCGGGGAGAAGTTAGTCTTCGCCAAAGCGGCCTGTAGAAGGATCCCGTCCTCGTGGGGGGACGTTAGCGGTGTCAGATTCTGATAATTCCCCATCAGAATCAGCAGGGCAACACGGGCCGGTGGGACGCTCTGCTGCGCCATGCTGGCAGTGAAAAGAAAGCAGCACAATCCGGTGCGGAGTGCGGCACGGGCGGTCATGAATTTGGACCGTCCGATTTTACCTTACTTGAGGCTCCAGGTAAACGTAATGGCAGCCACCGCGGTGGGACCGTTATTGACGATCACCACGTGGCGCGCGCTGCCATCCGCGTGGAGGTTGGCGTCTGGGGGATCGAGGACAACACTCATGTCCACGGTGGGCAGCGAACCCAGAACGATATCGCCGCCGCCTTCGCGCACACCGCGAGCGCTGAGGACCAGGCGTCCTCCCGGAGGCAGGTTGCCCTTCCACGTTACCCGACCTCGCTTGGGTCCCAACCACTCGGCTACCGGTTCAACGGGCGGTTCGGAAGGCTGGGGTTTGGACGCTGGCGATCCTACGGAGTCGGGCAAAGGAAGAGTAGACGGGCCCGGGTTACTTGAAAGCGGATCGCCCCCGGTTGGCTTTTTGCCAGTTTCGACCGTGTGCTCTTCCTCTGGGCTCTTCTTGACGGCCAGCCGTTCCTCAGACTTTTTCGCAGGCTTGGACTCTGGCTCGCTCCTGGCCTTTTCCCTTATGGGAATTACGTCTCGGTCGTCTGCCACAATCGGCTGCTCCTTCACAGTGGCTGGATTTAGATCGGACTGCGGAGGGTTGCTGGCCTGGTTTTGGTGGATTTCTATGGGTTTTATTCTGGCGGGTTTGTGGATCCACCAATAGGTCCCTCCGGCAGACGATACCAATAACGCGGCGATGCCGGCGCGAAGCTTAGGGCCGGGCATCCGATACCGATTCGCAGGGATGGTCTCGCCGCGCTTTTCCGGAATGCCCTCCGCTGCCGGGGGAATCTCCGGCTTCGGACGTACCGGCAAGATCACAGTATCCAGGGGTTCGGGGCGCCGTGGCGGCCCCGTGCCACTCGGCGGCCGGTCGTACGAGGGTCTGGCGGGCTCCGACAAGCGGCGCCGTTCGGCTATCAGATCTGGTGCATCGGGGTACAAGAAGAGCGCGGTGTCCAAAACGCGGATCGCTTCCTCTGGTTTGCCTTGTCCGCCGAGTTCACGGCTTCGTGCCAGAGCCTGACCAATGACCTCGGCCCGATGCCCGGCATCCCGGGCGGCGGCAGCGGCATGCTCCCGTTTTTGCAATTCCGCTTCCAGGGTCAGCATCGCGTGGCGCTCGGCAATGCGACGCAGCAATTCCTCCTTCGCCTCCCCAATGACGCGATGCTCACCGATCTCGCGCTCGGCGTCAGTTAACACCGAGATGGCTTCGTCATCACGCTCACTCGCCGCCAGATCACGGGCCAGCAGAATCGCCTCGGCCGCCCGGGTTTCGCGCCGGCGATCCACCTCACCCTGGATCTGTTCCTGCAGGCGCAGGGCCTCCTGATTTTCGGGGTCCGATTCGAGAACTGCCTTGGCGATGCTTAATGCCTCGTGCACGGCACCCGCGGCCAGACTTGCTTTAGCCCGGTGTAATTCGTCGTGCCTCCGTTGTCCCTCTTTGGCGAGCTGCCGCGCATGCTCCAGTTTCTGGAGCGCCGTGGGACTGCCGGGCAGCATTCGGGAAGCCTGCTCATAGGCGTTCACGGCCCCCTGATAATTGCCCGACAGCATCTCCACGTCCCCGGTCTTGAGCAGATTCTGCGCCTGTGCCCGGGCTTCGCCGGCGCGCAACTCCGCCAGGATCTTGTCGCGCAACTCGCGCGCTTCCTTGTTGGATGGAGATCGTTCCAAGACCTGCCGGACGATGTCCCGCGCCGCCAGAAGTCCGTCTCGCGCCGCTAAGACCCGCGCTTCGTCCAACTGCCGGGTAGCCTCGAGAGCTTCCAGCCGTTCCAGGATCGGATTCAACTCCACCCGGATGTCGTCAAAGCTTTGGAAGCGGGCCGCGCGCTCCCGTTGGAGCATCCGGTCGACTGCGGCGCCCAATTCCGGGGGGGTCGCTGGTGAAACACGGCAGAGAGCGGGAATCACGGCGTTGGTGATGAGGTACATCAACTGCGCAGGGTCCGGCGAATTGAAGGGACTCCGGCCCGCCAGAAGCTGATAAGCGATCACACCGAAGGCCCAAAGGTCCGCGAACGCGTCAGCCTCGTGTCCCGCGAAAAGTTCCGGTGGGAGATATTGCAGGGTACCCACCAGGTACCCGGTCTCGGTGTGCCGTGTGACGCCTTCGCGATTGAGAAGCGCGATCCCGAAATCGGTGATCTTCACGGTCCCGTCTTTGAGGACCATGATGTTCGCCGGCTTCGCATCGCGATGGACGATTCCATTCTCATGCGCGGTTTGCAGACCAGAAGCGATCTGGCAGAGAATTCGCAGCTTCTCAACCGGCGATAGGGGCACCCTCCGGTCCAAGACCTCTTGCAGGTTCTGTCCGCGAAGATACTCCATCACGATGAACGGCTGGCTGTGGTCTTCACCCAGATCGTACACCGTGACAATCGCGGGATTGTGGAGATTTCCGGCGGAGGCGGCTTCGTTGCGGAAACGCCCGAGCATTCCGGGCTGGTCGGTGGCCATCATCAATTTGATAGCCACCTCGCGTTTCATCAGCGGATCGAATCCGCGGTACACCCGGCCGAATCCTCCGCGGCCGACTTCCTCGAGAATCTCGTACCGCCCAATCCGCTCCATTTCAGCTCACTTGAGGAACATGCCGTCGAATACTACCTGCCAACCCGCCGCAATGACATCGAAGCTTACCTGGATCTGGGTCACACTCCGCGCGTCGAACTGGCCGGTTTGCGTCGGAACCCAGGTGGAATTTCCCGACAGCGGTATCGCTAGCGTGACCCAGTCGATTGATGAGTTTCTAGCGACCTCGCTGTTCGGTGTCAGGGTGAGGCTGCCATTGGCCGATACCAGCCGGATATAGGGCGATCCTGACTTCCAGTCTCCCGGTGGAATGTCGGTAAGTAGCGAGAAGGTCACGGTGGAGATCCTGGAGAGGTCCCAACCCGCGCCCGGTATGTTCCGTGTAATGCGTATCTGCGTGACATTGGACGAAGCCAGGTAGATGGACGAGTTGCCGTGCAGGACCAGGTCTGGGTACTGCGCCGCCGACAGGTCTGCCGCCTGCCCGCCCGACTGGCCGCCCAGGAATTCGATGGCCCAGTCCCGGATCGATTCCGCAAGATCCGAAGTGGGTGGCGCGGTGCCGACCTGGTTCGTGCAGGTTGCCGGTTGAATAGCCACTTGGGACAGCACTGCGGCGGCGCCAGAGGCTGCTCCGTTCGACGTATCGACGAGGAGATACACGTCGGATGGGAGAGCGGAGACTGTGACAGTGCCATTGGCGCCGCCCGAAGTGACTCGTGTTCCGTTGAAGGTACTCTTGCGAATGTCCACGGAAGAGACATTGGTGGTCGACCATGACAGCGTCACGTTGGCGGCGACCGGCGGGTTGCATGCGGGCAAACTGCCTGGCGAAGCCGTCAAAACTCCGCTGTGTACCGGGGTGGTGCCGGCCTGCGTCACCGTGAAGTTCTGCTGCTGTACCGAAATTGCTCCCACTCGCGAAGCGCTGCCGCTATTGGCATCCACGTTGTACTGGACGGTTCCGGTGCCCGTACCCGACGCCGCGCCTGTGATGTGTAGGAACGACGCCGAGGATGCCGCCTGCCACGCGCACGACGCACCAGTCTGTATCTGGAAACTCCCCCCTCCGGCCGTGGATGAAAAGTTAGCGCTTGAGGGAGAGAGGGCGTAGGTACACGCCGGCGGCGGAGGACCGCACGTCGTCGTAACGGTCACCTGTGCGAGGATGACGCCGTTGCCAACCAGATAGATCGTCGAGGGAGTGCTGAACCACTCCCCGGTCTCCTGCGATCCCGATGGCCCGGAGTTCCACAATGCTCCGTCGGGCGCCCCGATGCGCACCTGGATGGTTCCCGTCACGTTGGTATTCCAGGTGACGGTGGTTTTGCCCAAGCCTTGCGAATTACAGGTGGTGATGGGATTCGGATTGGCGGTGATGGTAGACGAAGCCGCCGATCCGGTCTGGTTAACCGTGAAATTCTGGCCCTGAACCGCGATCGACGCGGCTCGGGCCGGGCTCCCCTGGTTCGCATCCACCGTAAAGTTCACCGTCCCGTTGCCGTTCCCGGAAGCACTACCGCTGAGATGCAACCATGAGACCGAGGCCGTTATGACCGCCTGCCATTGACAGCCGCCGGTGGTTTGCACCTGGAAGCTGCCGCTTCCACCAGTGGAACCGAAGTTTGCGCTCGTGGGGGAGAGAGTGTAGCTGCATCCCCCGACCGGAGCATCCTGGTTTACCGTGAACGTCTGATCCTGTACGCCGATGAGTGCGGAACGCGCAGGGCTCGATGGGTTTGCATCCGCCGTGAAGCTCACCGTACCACTGCCAGTCCCTGATCCGCTGGTGACATGCAGCCACGACGCCGAGGGGGGAGCCGTCTGCCATGAGCAACCCGCAGCAGTCTGCACCTGGAAACTGCCGTTTCCGCCGGTGGCATCGAAATGGGCGCTCGTGGGTGACAACGTGTAAGTACACGTGTTGCCAGGAGCGTCCTCCGTGAGGTACGTCACCGCCTGGTCGTCGCCGATGGAAATCTTCGCGGTCTTGGTACCGGTGGTGTCGTTACCCAAGGCGCTGGCGGTGATGCTTTGATTTCCCGTACCGGAAGCGCCATTCGGAAACGTAACCCACTCCGGATGATTGGTTGCGACGGTCCAGGTGCAATTGCCGGGCGAGGCCGAAACATGGAACGTGGCGGTGCCTCCCCCCGTGGGAACATCCATGCTGGGTTCAGCGAACGACACGGAGTCGCATGAAGGCTGTTGCGGCGCACCGGCCTGCAGCAGGGGCAGTGTGTCCCCGGTGTTGAACGTGACGGTGGCCTGCCGCGGCGTTCCTGACGGATTGGCGTCATAAGCCAGATGCAGGGCGCTGTTGCAGGCGCCCTGCTGCACGTCGGGATGAATCCAGCCCGGCAAAGGTTGGATCGACCAATTGCAGGAACTTACGCCATCGGATGCCTGAATCGTGACGTCCTCGCTGCCGCTGACGGGTGCCAGCGATTGTTTGCTATTGGGGCTCAAAACCAGGGAAACTGGCACGCCGGTTCCCACCTGATTCACCACGAGGTACCACCGGCCGGTGTCCGTGTCGTCCGGATCAAACTGGATGGTGCCGGAACGGCTGCCCGACCCGGGATTAGCGTCGGCAGAAATCACCAGCGCCGGCGGATTTGCGTCGCTACTCTTGTTGCCCCAGTTCTGCGGGTTGGCGTGCAGCCAACTCTGGCTGGGCGACGCATACGGCGATCCACATCCGCTGAAGGACTTGGTGACTTTGACCGAAACTGCCGTTCCATGATCGTCGAGCGTAGGCATTTGAGGCTGTTGGGAGCCGCACCCGGAGATTCCACTTCGCGGTTTGACAGCACTGGGGTGAAGCGCCATGGCCTTCGCTCCCGGTGGTAGCCGGACATTGGATGAACTGCTGGACGTGGACGCCAGTGTGGTTGCCTGGTCGCGATAATCCGTGAACTGGCTGTCCTGGAGCAGTTGCAGGATTTGCCCGTTGACGCTGATAGTTCCATTGCGGACGGCGTCGTCGGTGTTCGGTTGCACGGCGAACCCCACCCTGCCCGGTCCCACTCCGCTGCTTCCCGAAAGGATCGAGATCCACGAAGTCTGACTCTGCGCTGTCCATGTACAGTCCGCAGTGCTGGCCAGGATCGCGACGGCGTCCAGGCCGCCCGCCGGCCCGATTGCGCCCGAGGATGATCCCAAAGTGATTGTGCAGCCCGCACTCTGCCCTACCGGAACGGTATCGTTGCCGACTGTGAGGGTGGCCCGGCGTGCATTCGACGAGCTGTTCGCGTCGGCGCGGACCGTGATTTGCCCGGTCCCGGTGCCACCGCCGGGCGCGACGACGGCCAGCCAGCTCTGATCGCTCGACGCACTCCAGGAACACGTTTGATCCGACGTCTGGACCGTCAGTTGCCTCACTTCCGAGTTGCCCGAAACGCCCAATTCGCTGGGAATGATCACGTAGCGGCAGGCACTCTGGCCCGCCTGATAGACGAACTCGTGCCGTCCATTCAGTTCGAAGATACCCACCCGCGGCAAGGAATCGCTGTTTGCGGACGCCTTGAGCTGAACGTTGCTGTTCGAGCCTGTCCCCGACGCGGGACTGACCGAAAGCCACGGACTCAACGTGCTGATCGTCCACGGGCAAGATGCAGTATCGGTGCTCACTCCGATGGAGATGGTGGTCGCCCCCGCGCTCACTGTGCCGGTGGGCCGCTTGCTGAATGTCGCCTGGCACGCTTGCAGATTCAGCTTCACCACAAATCCGTCGGTGGCGTGCGGGACCTGCGAAAGTGCATCGGATGTGGCGCCCAGATTCACGGAGTCCGTGCCGCCCGCCAGCCAGACGTTCCCGGCGTTATCCAGAGCCACCTGGTAGCCTTCGTCGCGGCCGGAGCCGCCGAAATACGACGAACTCAACAGCCGTGTACCATCGGGCGACAGCGTGACCAGGAAGGCATCGTTGGTTCCGCCCCCGTAGGTAGTCTGGTAGGCGCCGGGGGTTATGCCGGGATGAATTGCGAAATCCTGCGAGTTCGTGTATCCGAATATGTAGGCATCTCCCGACCTGTCCACGGCGATTCCGTACCCTACGTCGTCACCATTGCCTCCGAGGAACGTGCTGTAAATCGGCTGTCCATTGTTGGTATTTAGCTTGATGGCGATGGCGTCATACAGCGGACGCGTGGAACCGTAACGGAAATTGTCAGGATTGGGGATCTGGGTGGTGGAACCGATCCGCGGCTGCACGGCTCCGAAGGTGGTTGGAAAGGAGGGAGATGTGGTGTAGCCGGTGGCGTAGGGGTTACCCGCAGGGTCGACCGCAATGCGGAAGCACTCCTCATCCTGATCGGATCCGATGCTTCTTCCCCACGCCAGAGTCGTCAGCGGTTGAACGATCTTACCGATGTGACAATCCAGGTCCGAACGAAAACTGCCATCCTGTTGGGGAAGTTCGTTCGCGCCATATGTGGTGCCGGCGACATACACATTCTCCTGCGTGTCGAGGGCAACGTCGCTCAAGCCATAAGTGGGCGCATAAAATGTGGAGTATTGTAAAAGCCCGTTGGTTCCGATGCGGACCAGGTAACCCATGGGAGTCGGGGGTTGTTGGCCGGGGGGATCGGAGCAGGTGGATTGGAGAGCCCCGGGAGCCGGTGCAAACTCGTGATAAAGCGCTCCGGGAAAGGCGGACAGACAATAGGTTCCCCCCACCACATAAGCAAAGCCTGCGGAATTCACGGCAACTCCATACGCAATGCCGGGCGCGGTGTAAGTACCGTATGCGAGTTGGGTGCCGTCGGCGGAGAAGCGGGCGGCAAAGCCGTAGGAACCGACCAGTTGCGGGCCGATCAGGTAGTGAGTCTTGAGGTACCCATTGGGAACCGGGAGGTCGGTGGAGGTCGTGATGCCGACGATGGTTGCCGCTCCGCCGCTATCCACCGCGACCGAGTAGGCCTCTTCGAAGCCGGTCCCTCCGTAAAAGTCAATATAGACGAGCTTCTTGGTGGCTCCGTCCAACTTCGCCAGGAATGCGTCGCTGGTCCTGGGGGTCTGGTTGGGGAAGAGATTCGCCTGCTGGCCTGCGGCGAACGCATCTGCCTGTTGCGTATACCCGGTGATATAGACGTTGTTGGCGCTGTCGAGCGCAATGCCGAGCGCCACATCGAATCCCTGCCCGCCCAGGTAGGTGCCGAACTCCAGGATGGGATCGATGATCAGCGGGTTGTTCTGGTCGTACGAGCCCACCCAAAAGCCGATGCGATTCTTTCCATAAATCTGATATCCGCCGGCCACTTCCACGCGCTGGCCAGCGATCTCCTGGTAGAGAACCGGTTTGCGATGCCGGATCGGGCCGTCGGAACTGCCGATCCAGAGGTCGCCGTCGGAGTCCACGCGGAGCGATTGCGCACCGCGTGTCTCCAGACGGATGCGGCTGGCGTCGGCGTGAGGCGACACGTGAAAATCGTACTCGAGCTCCGGGCCACGGCCGTAGAATCGGGCATCGATCCCCGGCCAGATGCGGTCGTAACGAACGGCTTGATAGTGTTCCCGGCGGGTCCTCCACTGGGTGCTTCGGTTCCCGAGGAAGTAGTTGGTGTAAGCTCCCGTGGGACTCTCACCGTGCGGCTCGATGCCAGGCCTTGCACCTTGAAATCGCAGTCCGACTCCGCGGTCGAGCGGGCCCAGGGAGACACGGATCTCCCCCGGTTCCATCACTACGCTGCTGCCTTCGGCACGCGTCTGGAAGCGCGGCGCCGCGGAATCTTTTTCAAAATAGAGGGGCAATCCGCTAAGGAGTGCTTGAGCCTCGGGCGACGGCTTTCCGTGCGGACTTCGAGTGGATTGACTGGCTGCGGAAGTGCCGTGAACGCCGCCGGCCAGGTGGAACGCCGGGGCCTGGGGATGCGGATTGTCCGCCGCCGTGGCCCGCAGGCTGAGGACGAGAAGTCCGAACAGACACGTGTGCTGTTTCGTCATGGGGTACCTTGCCGATCGTTTCCTGGTGAGTTGCGGTTATCTCCCGCCGAACTGAAAGAAGATGCCGCCTTCGAACTTGGGCACTACGCCGGTGAAGCGTCCGCTGAGCGGCCGGTACACCTTCACTTCGGCGCGATACCCGAAAGCCGAGGTTTGATACACGCGAACTCCGCCCCCGAAATTCACCGCGGGATCAGTGCCGGTGGTAGTGGGTTGCGTTTCGTCGACCGGCTGTCCAGGCAATGGTTGGTTGTGGTGTGTATATCCTGTAATCCGCGACTGCAAGACCCCAAATCCAACCACACCGTAGGGCACGATGCGGGATTCGGACGGAGCGAGCCGAATGTGGACGCCTCCGTGAAAGTCGATTAAACGGTCGGAACCGTGGAAGGTGTCGGTATGGTCGGCGTTGTCTTCCTGACGGGGAATGCCGGGGAAGTAACTGAACTCAACGTAGGGCAGAAGCAGTTTTGGCAAGGAATAGGAGAGATTCACGCCACCCATTCCGTGGAACGCATCCACTCCGTAACTCGCCCCGCCATAAAGGCCCAATTCGAAATTTCCGGGCCGCAGGTCCGGGGTTTTACCTTGTGCGTGGGCGCTGGATCGGAAGCCCGCAAACACGCAAATCAGAGAAGCAAGATAGATGGTCAGTTTTCGCATAGTCGTCCTCGTACAATTCCAGGAGAGTGAACGCCGCGCCACGCAGCGGCTCGGGCTACTGGTCACCGTTGACTTAATGCAGTCCGCATCGGGATCGGCGGCGGCACTCTATTAAGCGGGAAACTCCTGAAAAAGGGGACAGGCGACGGTGCTGATGCGGAACCGTATTGAGGAGCGAGTAGAGATGGGCTCGGTACCTGGAGGAGCGGCAGAGGAAGAGGATGCGGTTCTTCCCTGAATCGGTCGACCACTCAGACGAGAGGGATGGGTTAGTGGCTCGGTTTTCTGATACCGAAGCGGTACACCAGGGCCCCCACGCCGACAGTAGCCAATGCCAGGATGGACCCCAGAGGCTGCTGAATCACGCCGTAAACCATCATGCAGGTGCCAACGAGAATATAGGACGCCGGAATCAGGGGATACGCAAAATCCACCGCGCGGAGCCGCTGCCATCCGGGGCGGGTAAGGCGGAACTTGAACAGCGCCACAGCGGAAAGCACCGTGAACAGCGTGAGGCTCATGCCGATGTACGTGAGCAGATCGCGAAACTGCGAGAGCGTCATGAACATGGCGCACAATCCCTGGCTCAGAATGGCGACCACCGGAGTATGCCATCGCGGGTGAACGTTGGCCGCCGCGCTGAAGAAAGCGCGATTCTTTGCCATCGCATAGTAAACCCGCGGGCCCACCGTTACTTCCGCATTGACCGTGGAGACGATGCAGATAGCCATGAGCGCGGAAAAGATGCCGGCGATGCGGGACCCGAAGAGGTGCTCCGCGGAGACCGATCCGACCGCGATCACTGGCGGCGGTCCCTTCAAATCGCTCAGGCTGACCGCGTAAATGAATACGATATTCAATGCCAAAAAGAGGGCGGCGACGATCGCGGTCCCGACCCCCAATGCCAGAGGCAACGTGCGTTCGGGCCTCCGCACCTCTTCCGCTACGTAGGTGGCAGCGTTCCAGCCGCTGTACCCGACCATCACCCACAGGAGGCTGACCAGAAATTGCGTGGGCAGCGCAACCGATGAGGTCCGGACAGCGTGCTCTGAAAAGTGACTCCAATTGCCATGACCAACCGCGAGTCCGAGCAGCACGAAGCCTGCGATCACAATCAATTTTGTCGAGGTGAGTACGTTCTGCACTTTCGCGGTGCGGCCGACGCCGAGGCAATTGAGGATCGTGAAAGCTAAAATCAGCGAGGATGCCAGCAGTTGCCCTGGTCCCAGCCGCAAGGCCAGCGCGCCTGACCCGATTACCGTGGCGTTGGCCTGTTTGAGGCTCGGAAAGAAGAAGCCCAGATAATCGGAGAAGGCCAGGGCCGCCGCCGCGATGGGCGCGGAAAAGCCGGCGAAAAACGATACCCAACCCGTCATGAAGCCCCACTCGGGCCCAAACGCCTGCGTCAGGTAAACGTACTCTCCACCGGAGCTGGGGAAATTGATTCCCAACTCGGAGTAGCTCAACGCACCAGCGAATGCGACCAGTGCGCCGACGCCCCAGCAGGCCAAGATGAGGCCGGCGCTCCCCAGGTCACCCGCCATGAATCCAGTGGTGCCGAAAATTCCCATGCCCACCATGTTGGAAATCACCAAAGCGGTCGCGCTGAAGAAGCCGAGTTGACGAAGCAACCCCGGCTTGGAGCCTTGCATCATGATTTTGGGCATTCGAGACCTAGAGTTATTCTATGTCACGAACGGGTGTAGGGATTCTCTGGCGGGCTACGACAGTGAGTATCGTTTCATCTTGTTGATCAGGCCCTGGCGGCTCAATCCTAATTGCCTGGCTGCCTGTTGCTGATTGTTCCGGGTGCCCTGTAGCGCCTCGGCGATCATTTTCTGTTCCAGTTCGGCGACCGCCTTCTTGAGAGACTGCGCCTTTATGAGCTTCGGCGGAGGAGGAGCGTCCAACCCGGGGGTCGGAATGCCTTCCCACAAGTCTTCTTCCGTGATCGCTGCCTGCCGCGCGCAGGCGGCCAGGCGCATCACTTCATTGCGCAATTGGCGAATGTTTCCCGGCCACGGCGCGCCCGACAAATTGCGCAGCACAGCCGCCGAGAACTCCATGGGAGTTCTACCCGTTTCGCGGCAATACTCCTTCAGAAAGTGATTCGCCAGCAACGGGATCTCTTCCCGAATCTCGCGCAGTGGAGGCATGTGGATGTGGATGACCTTGATGCGGTAATACAGGTCTTCGCGGAAATTGCCCTTGGCGATCTCGGCTTCCAGGTCCTTATTGGTAGCAGCCAACAGCCGCACGTCCACCGGTAACGGCCCGCGCCCACCCACCCGCTCCACCACCCGCTCCTGCAAGACGCGAAGAATCTTGGCCTGAGCGATCAGACTCAGGTCGCCGATCTCGTCCAGGAAAAGCGTTCCGCCATCCGCCTTCTGAAATTGCCCGACGCGCGCCTGTACGCCCGTGGCCACGCCTTTTTCGATTCCGAACAGTTCGCTCTCGAGCAAGGTCTCAGGCAGAGCGGCGCAGTTCAACGCGACGAAGGGCCGGCGGGCTCGCGGGCTGGTGTAGTGGATCGCCTTGGCCACCATCTCCTTGCCCGTGCCGCTCTCGCCAGTGATCAACACGCTCACCAGGCTGTCGCGAATCCGCTCCACCAGCCGGACCACCTGTTGAATCTTCTGCCCCGTGCCGATGATGCCGTGCGTGGAATACTTGATCTCCACCTCTCGCCAGAGGTGCGCGTTCTGCTGCACCAGTTCGTCCTGGCTGCGGCGCAACTCGCCCACCAGTTGGGCGGTCTCGATGGCGATGGCGGCGTGCGAGGCCAAAGCGACCAACGACTCCTCATCGCGCGCGGTAAACGCTCCGAACCGTTTATTTAATGCTTCGAACGTGCCGATGGTGTCTCCCATTTGGTTCCTCACCGCCACAGCCAATACGTTACGCGTGCGGTAGCCGGTCTGTCCATCGATCGCGTCGTAGAACCGCCGGTCCTTGTATGCGTCTCGTACATTGATTGTGTTGCCAGTGAGCGCAACGTTTCCTGCAATTCCCTGATTCACATCGAATCTGAGAATTTCTTCACTTCCGAGGGCGACTTTGGACCACAGCTCCGTCCGGACTTCGTTCAGGAGGAAGATACTGGCGCGATCGCAGTCCAGCAGGCTGGTCGCTTCGCGCGCGATCAAGTCGAGCAGCGCACCCAAATCCCGTTCGGAATTCATCTTTTGACAAATTGTCAGGATGGCTGCAAGTTTTTCATGCAAATCTGACTGCGGGAGGGGACCCATTGCGTCCCCAGTCTATCGTATTGGCGTGTAGCTGTCCACAAAGTTGACAACTTCCACACGGGATTTACGGACGTACACCAAGTTGACACAGCAAACCGATTCAGCCCGCCCGGAAAATAAGGATTTGCGGCCTTCCAGGATTTGGCACGGCAAATGCTTTATCAGACGGCGTGAGGTAAACAGCTTCCCCCTTCTCAGGAGGCTGGACAGAACGGGTGCTCGGAGGACATCCGCTCTTACTTGTCGAAGGGGGGCGTACCCTCACCGGTTCGCACGCCATAATATCCGCATCCGGAGGATCGCATGGGCCTACTGCATCCTTCGATTACCACGGCCCGCCAGGACTTCCCACGAGCTGCGCTTCCGCGGAATCACGGAAGCGCAGTCCACGTCTCTTCAGAATTTCGTCCCACCGCCATTTGAAATTGCTTTGCTACACTCCTCCAATGGACTTCACCTACGCGCTACGTTCCCTGCGCAAGAACGGGGGCTTTACCTTTCTCGCCGTTCTCGTAATGGGGTTGGGAATCGGCGCTAACACGGCCATGTTCAGCGTCGTTAATACGGTGCTGCTGAAGCCGCTTCGTTTCCGCGACCCCGACCGCATCGTCACCCTCTCCTCCCAGTGGAAGAACAGCACGTCGCATGGCCAGGTCTCGGCCCCCGACTTCCACGACTGGCACGATCAGAGCACCTCCTTCCGCGCCATGGCGCTTTACGACAGCGATCCCGAAACCGCGATCGAAAGCCGTGCGGGAGCCGAGTATGCCAGCGCCGCCGAGGTGAGCCAGGACTTCTTCCGTGTATTCGAGGTGGAGCCTACTATCGGCCGCTTCTTCAGCGCCGACGAGAGCCGGCCGGGAAGCGCCGGTGCCGTGCTGATCAGCTACAACTACTGGCGGAACCACTTCGGTGCCGATCCCCAAGTGCTCGGCCAGAACGTGCGTATGCAGGGCAAGAGCTTCCCGATCGTGGGAGTGTTGCCGCCGCTGTTTCAGTTTCCGGACAAGACCGACATCTGGATCCCCGCCAACACCGTTTTCCCGGAAACCAGCTCACGATCGGCGCATAACTACCTGGTAGTGGGAAAGCTCAAGCCCGGGGTCAGCATCGAACGGGCGCAATCGGAGATGACGGGCATCGGAGCGCGTCTGGAACAGCAGTATCCGGGTGCCAATCGGAACAAGGGCGTCGCGGTCACGCGCATGCGAGACGAGATGGTGGGCGATGTCCGCACGACACTGTACCTGCTGCTGGGAGCGGTCGGTCTGGTCCTGTTGATCGCCTGCGCAAACATGGCGAACCTGCTGCTCGCCAAGGCCACGTCGCGGACGCGAGAGATCGCCATCCGCTCGGCGGTCGGCGCCAGCCGCTGGCGCATTGTCAAACAGTTGATTACCGAGAGCGTGGTGCTCGCGCTGCTGTCAGGCATCGCCGGACTGCTGCTGGCGATCTGGGGTTCGAAGGTCCTGGTCGCGATTGCGCCGAAAGATGTTCCGCGCCTGGGCGATACCACGATCGACGCCTGGGTGCTGGCATTTACGTTTGGCGTTTCGATCGTCGCCTGTCTGCTCTTCGGTGTCGCGCCGGCGATTCACGCTTCGCGCGTGAATCTGAACGATGCGTTGAAGCAGGGCGCCGCTCGCGCTACGGTGGGAGGAGGCGCAGGCCGGCTTCGCGCCGCGCTGGTGGTGGCGGAGATTGCGCTCTCGGTGGTGCTGCTCACGGGCGCGGGCTTGCTCATGCGCAGTTTCCTGGCGATGCTGAATGTGACGCTGGGCTTTCGCACGGAGAATGTGCTGGTGATGGGCGCGACCGTGCCCGCGACAGACTTGGAGAGCAGCCGCAGGGCATCGCGATTCTATCGCGATCTGCTGGCGGCCATCAACACCACTCCCGGCGTGACGGCGGCGGGCGCCTCCCGCACACCTCCCGGACACGTGGGCTCCTGGGGCGGATATTGGATCGACCATCTGCCTGCCCGCGAGGCGATGGGTGTGAGCGGACCGCAGGCCGTCTTCTCGGTGATAGCTCCCGGCACGTTCAATACTCTCGGCATTTCCCTCAAGCGGGGCCGCGATTTCAACGATGGCGACGTGTATGATGCGCCCTTCACCGCAGTGATCAACGAGTCCCTCGCACGCGCCTCATTTGCAGGGCAGGACCCGGTCGGCCACGTGATCTACTGCGGGTTGGATTCGATGAATGGGATGAAGATCGTGGGCGTGGTCGCCGACATCCGGCAGTATGGGCCGGCGCGTCCTCCACAGCCGGAGATCTACATGCCCTACCAGCAGCATCCGCGGCCCGCAGCTTCCATGAGCGTGTTGGTGCGAACCGCCGCCAATCCAGCAGCACTCTTCGAGGCAATCCGGCGGCAGTCCCGCTCGACTTCGGCAGACGTCCCCGTGAAGTTCACGACCCTGGAGACGCTGCTGGCCGACAACGTGGCCGCTCCCCGTTTCCGGACCCTGCTGCTCGGCATCTTCGCCGGTCTTGCGGTGGCGTTGGCGATGGCTGGCGTTTATGGCGTGATGGCCTACGTGGTAGGACAGCGCGCTAACGAGATCGGATTGCGGATGGCGTTGGGCGCGAGTCCCGGAAAGGTAATGCGCCTCGTGCTGGGGCAAGGCCTTGCCTTGGCCGGCATCGGTCTGGTAATCGGACTGGCGGGCGCGGTGGCCGCCACTCGCCTGCTCACGAAAATGCTGTATGAGGTGAAGCCGGGAGATCCGCTCACCTATGCGGGAGTGGTCGTATTACTCGCTCTGGTGACGCTGGTGGCGAGTTATCTGCCCGCTCGTCGTGCCACAAAGGTCGATCCGTTAGCGGCACTGCGTCAGGAGTAGCGACCTGAAACACGCCCAAGGAGACCGTGAAATGTCGGGGCGTCTTCGATATCCTGACCATTGACAGATATGACAGGCGACCCTGAACAGATAGAGACCATAGTCGAACCGATCTCTGCCGTCGGTCACCGGCCTCCGCCTGACTCGAACGAGCGGTTTCCTCCCGGTGCCCTTTTGGCCAGCCGGTATCGAATCATCTCCCGCCTGGGCAAAGGTGGGATGGGAGAGGTTTTTCGGGCCGACGATCTCATCCTACGACAGCCGGTGGCGTTGAAATTTCTTCCGGAATCGGCCAAGAACAATGTGAACCTGCTGACCCGTTTTTACGATGAGGTTCGCATCGCCCGCCAGATTTCCCACAAGAATGTCTGTCGCGTATATGACATCGGCGAAGTCGATGGCCAACCGTATATTTCGATGGAATATATCGATGGCGAAGATCTGGGCAGCCTGCTTCGCCGCATCGGGCGTCTTCCCGCCGACAAAGCCACCGAGTTCGCGCGCAAATTATGTGCCGGCGTTGCCGCCGCTCACGGCCAGGGCGTCTTGCACCGGGATCTAAAACCGGCCAACATCATGATCGACTCACGTGGCGAACTGCGCGTGGCCGATTTTGGACTGGCGGCCATCGCGGAACAGTTGAAGGGTGACGAGATTCGCGCCGGCACTCCCGCATACATGGCGCCCGAGCAACTCACCGGAGCGGAAGTCTCGGCCCAAAGCGATCTCTACGCTGTGGGATTGATTCTCTATGAGATGTTCACGGGCAAGATGCCGTTCGAGGCGGACACCATCGCGGAAATGACCCGTCTCCGGCAGGAGAACCGGGTCACTTCCCCAATGACGTTGACCAAGGACCTGGACAAAGCCGTCGAAACCGCGATCCTCCGGTGCCTCGATAGCGATCCGAAGATGCGGCCGGCATCTGCCATGGCGCTGTCGGCGATGCTACCCGGTGGCGATCCGCTGGCAGCGGCTCTCGCCGAGGGAGTCACTCCGTCTCCAGAGGTTGTGGCGGAAGCAGGATCGCACGACGCGCTTTCGCCAAGAATTGCGATTCCGGCCCTTGCGGGAATCATTCTCGGCTTGATCGGCTACTGTGTCGCGATTCCCCGTTTGCAGTTGATCAGTCTTGTTCCCTTGGAGAATCCTCCGGAAGTCCTGACCGCGAAAGCGCGCGACGTGCTCAGGAATCTGGGCTATGCCGATCGCCCCGTGGACTGGACCGCGGACTTTTTCGATGACGAGGGAATTTTAAATTTCGAGCGGTCGAAGGGACACAACATGGAGGAGTGGGGGCGTCTTTTTTCCCAATCTCCCTCCGCGGTGGGCTATTGGTATCGTCAGGCGTCTGTCCCCCTGACCGCCCAAAACACGTCGTCCAATGGGAAAACCAGTATTGCGGACCCTCCTGTCGACCGCCCCGGCATGCTTACGGTAGTCATGGACATTGACGGCAGTCTCCGGCGGTTTGCCGCCGTCCCGCCGGAGTATGAAGCGCCCGTCGAACTGAAGCCTCCGGATTGGGCGCGGCTATTCGCGGCCGCCAGGCTGGACCCGGCGAAGTTTACTCCCGTCGCGCCGGAATGGTCGTCTTCCGTTATGGCCGACACGCGAGCCGCGTGGAGCGGCGTCTATCAGGACCGGGGCGATCTACCTGTTCGAATCGAAGCCGCATCGTTTCACAACCGGCCCGTTTATTTTCAGGTCCTATGGCCCTGGACGCCCGCAGTCAGACTGGCGCGCACGGCTCCCAACAGTTCCCGCACCCTTCGTAGCGTCATCGATTATGTGATCGGAGCCATCGTCTTCATCGCCGCATTGTGGATTGCCCATTACAACTGGAAGGCGGGCCGCGTCGACCTTCGCGGCGCCGCGCGGGTTGGGACCTTCTGCGGTGCGATGAACCTGATCGCCTGGATATTCCACGCTCACCATGTAGCGTCCGATGCGGAACAGACCCTGATCGGCAACGCTCTTGCCGGTGCCGCTTACGTTTGTCTGGAATACTGGCTGATTTATCTGGCCCTGGAACCTTGGGTCCGCCGCTACTGGCCACATACGATGATCACGTGGTCGCGGGTGGTGGCTGGTAAATGGACCGATCCTATCGTGGGCAGAGATCTGCTGTTCGGCACGTTGTTCGGAATCGTCTACCTGCTTACCATCGCGCTGTACGAATATGCCAATCTGCGCAACGGGACACCGTTTCTTGGATTTGGACTGGAGAACTTAAACGGCTTCCGCGCGTTCGCCGACTTCATCGCCGGGCACCTTTTTAGCGAGGTTGGCGGCTCGTTAACATTCCTGCTAACGCTCTTCCTCGTCCGCGCTGTTTTAAAAAAGCAATGGATCGTAGGAACGGTATGGGTGGTCGGATGGGTGGCCATGCGCTTCTTGCGAGCCAATTTGTTTGACTCTCCCGTGCGGGCGGTTACTACGGGAGTCTTCTGGACGCTGCTTTTCTCACTATTGGTTCTCATCATGCTCCGATTCGGGTTCTTCGCCCTGGTTGTCGCGGTCTTCGTCCTCGATTCTTTGACCGCGTGCTTCCTGACTACAGACTTTTCGGCGTGGTACGGCCAGAGTTCCTTCGCCATCGTGATCGTTGTTGTTGCCATGGCGCTCCGGGGATTTCGCCTGTCCCTTGGTTCACGGCCTCTGTTCAGCCCTGCGACGATAAATGGGACTTAAAGGACAACTTGACGCCATGAGGCGTTCCCGCCTCGAGCCCGACCCTGCCTTTTTAGTTGCCTTGAATGGTTGTCACGTCCGTGACCGTGATCGGCACCGGCAGATTGGCGCCTGAAACGACTGCCGTGTTGGTGATGCTGGACGGTGCATTGGCGGCGACGTTGACCGTCACCGTCACTGGTGAATAGCTCGATCCCGGAGCGATGATGTCGGTGCGGCTGCAACTGAAGCTTGCCTGCGTGCACGTCCAACCGGCCCCCGCGATCGAGACGGCCGACAGTCCTGCCGGAAGATTGTCCGTCACCGTCACGGTCCCACTGAGGGGAGCCCCGGAGACGCTGCTGATCGAGATCGTGTAAGTCGCACCCGTCTGCCCTGGCGTGAAATTGCCGGTGTGCGTCTTGGTGACGTTGAGCCCCGGCGGGTTTCCAGCTTCCGTTACAGTGAACGTCTGGCCCGCGACGGTGAGCGTGCCGACGCGCGTGACGTTGGTGTTGTTCGGACTCACGGAGAACGTCAGTGTGCTCGATGCGAACGCCACCGCTCCCGCCGTCACAGTGATCCAGGTCGCGTTGGATGTGGCTTTCCAAATGCACGAGGAGCCGGTCGAAACGTTCACACTCGTGGATCCGCCGGTAAGGGACAGGGTGGTGGAATTCGAGCTCAGTGTGAAGGTGCATCCGGCGGATGGTGTGTTGAGTGGATATGTCGTGACGCCGTAATCCGCAACCAGGCCGGCGCTGGCGTCAGCCTGTTGCACCACAATCAGGCGATCGGTGTTCTTACTCCAATAGGCGAAGCGCCCGTGTCCCGTATAGGGGGTCGTCCCCACGGTAAACGAAGGGAGCGCGAGGCTGCCCGAATATCCCAGCGTGGCATCGCCATACATCTGGATCGTCGTGTCTTCCGACGTGATTCCCGCCCACACGGCCGCCAGGACCGCGGTGGAATGCAGTTTCGCCGATTCGGCAGCCCATTGCACCAGCGGCGCATTCGCAAAACGTCCGTCGGGAAGCAGGTCGGCGGAAGTGGTATCCGAAGCGGTGTAGGAAGTGCCACACGCCGTGAACATGCGCGAGCCGTCTTCCGCGAGCCAGAATCCGTTGCAGATCGCGATGTTGGCAAATCCGGGTTGTGGCAGAACCAATTTAGCGGCGCCCTGGGTAATGTCCCATTTCGAAAAATCGAGATAGAAGTAATTCCCGCTCGCGGAGAGTCGCGGAATGCGGCCGTCGCCGCTGGCATTGGCGGCGGTGATGTTGCCGGTCGCGGTCTCGATTGAAAACAGGTTGGCTTGCTCGCGCTGCGGAAGAGCGTACACGAAACCGTTGCTGCCGGAAAGCACTGAGTGCACATCGGTGTATACCTGCATGGTACTCGCGACGGCGCCGGTGCTCAGGTTGACGATCGAGATCCAGCCATCCATGCCGACCATCGCCGTTAATCCGTCGCGGCTCACCGATACCGAGAGCGGAAGCTTCGGCAAGGCAACGGCCAGATCACTTCCCGTAGTGGGATCGTATTCGTGCAGTTCGTTCAGATTGGATGCGATCAGGATCAGCTTGTCGAGTACCTTGCTGTAGTCGGTGCTGCTCACCGAATAACTGAGCGGATTGAAAACGCCGTTCACGAGGGGGCCCGGTTGCGTGACGGCGAAGGTCTGCGTGCCCACCGTGATGTTACCCGTTCGCGCCAATCCCGTATTGGGGCGGGCCACATAGGTCAGGACGCCATTCCCCGACCCATATCCGCCCGAGACGATCTGCAGCCACGAAGAGTCGCTGGACGCCTGATAGATGCATGTTGCGGGTGCCACGATCGCCGCTGTGCCGATCGTGCCGGTCGCCGGAGCCGCGGCCGAGGGCAGGCTGAAGGCGGGCGCGCACGCGGAAGGATTGCCTATCGGAATAATCTGCAACGCGAAGTCGTTTTGCAATCCAGCGGAACTGTCCGCTTGCATCAGGACGTAGAGCGCGCTGCCAGTGCTGTTGAAGAAGAGTTGCTGGGCGTGGGAAGGATAGCTCACGGCGCCGGAGGTGAAGCCTGGCAGTTGCAACGTGCCCGCGGGTTCCAGGAAGGTGGTGTCGTAGAGCAACACCTGATTGTCGGCGATTCCCGGATTGGCACTCGCGTCGGGCGCGGGAATCAGCGCCATCCTGCTGATCGCACTGGATTCGCTCAGGTTTCGGATCAGCCTGGTGCCGCTTAATATCGTCCAATACAGCCCGTCCTGCCGAACATCGAGGCGGGACCATGTGAATTCGTTGGCGCCCGTGACGGAAGGGTTGGCCTGAAAAACGGTGGCGCAGCCGGTGTACACTCGGCGCCCGTCGGGCGAAAACCAAAGACCGCCACATACCGGATAGTCGCCGGCGTACGGTCCCGCGGAAGCGGTTCCCATCGGGCCTGTTGTCACGTCGATATCGATGAGTTGTGCGGGCGATCCGGGAGGAATCGTGTAGAGCCCGGCGCCGCTGGGATGTAAGCGGAATGAAGTCGAACCGGGAACTCCCAGGCTGCCATTCAAAGCACCAGTGGAGATTTGAATCGAACCGGCATTCGGAACGTAGACGTATGCGGAGCCCAGGGCAAGGCTCGTGACCGTGGTTGGAGAGACCAGCATCTTTTCCAGAGACTGGGTCGCGATGCTCACGTATGAGATCGAGCCATCGTGGCCCACGGCCGCATGCATACCGTCTGGGCTGATGGAAAGGCTGAGCGGAGCTTTGGATAGATTGATGGGGAAATCGGAGCGCGTCGCGGGATTGTAGATGTGAAGCTGGTTTGGGTTGGCGGAGACCAGGACGATACGGTCCAGGGAGGTGCTGTACTCCGCCGCTACCGGACGGTAGGAGAGTGCCACCGTCTGCGCGCCGGCCGTGCGCGGCAGTAACGTCACCAACGGAGCGAGTACAAATAGAATTCCCGTAACAGATCGCGCTTGCATGAATGTAATTCCCAAGACGGACTGGAAGCCTGTGGCGCGGGCGTGCCCCGCAAAAACAGAAGCGACCCCTTTTGTTTCACCAACCCAAACCCAAAGCAGTATTCTAACCTGCCGCGACACAGGCCGGGTAGTAAACACCTTTCCGGGAGTGGCCAACGCTACCGGTTAAAATCGGATTTGCCTTCTATCTCCTTTGAAGTGGTGGCCGAGTGCCCCGTCACGCGCGCCCGTGCTGGATTGCTCCATACGCCTCACGGGACTATCGAAACCCCGGTATTCATGCCGGTCGGAACCCAAGCCACCGTTAAGGGCCTAACCCAGCGGGACCTCGCCGAAGATCTCGGAGTGCAAATTCTGCTTGCCAACACGTATCACTTGTATCTTCGCCCCGGCCACGAGTTGATCCGTTCCATGGGCGGACTCCACAAGTTCATGTCGTGGCCCAACGCAATCCTCACCGACTCGGGCGGCTTTCAGGTCTTCAGCCTCAGCGGACTGCGCAAGATTACCGATCACGGCGTGGAATTTCGATCGCACCTGGATGGCGGCCTCCACTTGTTCACTCCCGAGTCGACCGTCGACTACCAGCTGGCGTACGGCAGCGATGTCCTGATGGTGCTCGATGAATGCCCCGAGTATCCGGTGAGTCACGAGTATGCGCGGCAGAGTATGCAGCGCACAGTACGCTGGGCGCGGCAGGCGGACGCGCACCACCGGAATCGTCTGGAGCAAAGCCCGGGAGCACGCCATGCTTTGTTCCCGATTGTGCAAGGCTCGATGTTCGCGGACCTGCGCCGCGAGTGCGCCGCCGCTTTGGTGGAACTCGATACCGACGGCTATGCGATCGGCGGTCTGTCGGTCGGTGAACCGCGTCCGCTGAGTCTCGAAATGGTGGAGGCGACAGAACCGGTTCTGCCGCGCTCCAAACCGCGTTATGCGATGGGCGTCGGCATGCCCGGGGAGCTGCCCGAATACGTGGCGCGCGGTGTCGACATGATGGATTGTGTTCTGCCGACGCGCAATGCGCGGAATGGATACCTGTTCACATCTCAAGGCCGGGTGATCATCAAGCACGCCTTGTATAAGGATGATCAGCGGCCTCTGGATGAAAATTGCCAGTGCTATACTTGTAGAAGTTACTCCCGAGCTTATCTTCGCCATTTGTTCCAGTCCGGGGAGATTTTATACGCGGTGCTGGCGACCAGGCACAACATCCGGCGGTACCTTGACATCATGCGTGAGATTAGGCACGCTATAATATCGGAATCTTTTCCAGAATACTTGAGGTGTGTACGCTCGGCAGCCGACGCCGGGTGATTCCCCACATGGTCTCAACGTGGTCCTAAATCTGTTTTTGTTACAGACACAAACGGCTCCGCAAGGCTCGGTTCTGGCGAGCGCCCTCCCCGTCCTCCTCATCATTGGTATCTTTTATTTCCTCTTGTTCCTCCCGATGCAGCGCCAGCGCAAATCGCAGCAGAAGATGTTGGCGGGCATTCAGAACGGCAATGTAGTGGTGACTAGCGGGGGAATCGTCGGGACTGTCGTGGCCATTGATGGCGACGATATGCTGGTGCTGCGCGTGAAACCGGACAATGTGAAGATCCAGGTCACGCGAAGCTCGGTTTCGAGCCTGGTCTCGGGTGAAGGAAAGAAGTCGCAATAATCAATTAAACAGGATCTTTAACTCCCATGCAGAAGAACTTGACGGCTCGGTCCGTGATCATCGTCGTGACGATCTTGCTTTGCGTCTACGGCATCATTGGACTGCCTACCTCCAAATCGGAAGTGGTTCAGCACTTCCAGCAGAACATCCGGCTCGGGCTCGATCTGAAGGGCGGAACGCACCTGGTGCTTCAGGTACAGGTGCAAGACGCAGTGAAAGCCGATGCGGACCAGACCATGGACCGCTTGAAGGACGACCTCAAAAAGCAAAACGTCGCCTGGGCCAGCATGGAGCGAAACGACCCGACCGACATCTCGGATGCGGACAAGGTCGTGATCAGCATTAAGGGCGTCCCGGCAACCCAAACCAGTTCTTTCCGCAGCGTGGTCAGCGATCGCTATCCCACCTATATCCTCACCGCGGTAAACTCCACCGACTACTCGATGAAGCTGAAGCCCTCGGACCTGAACGATCTGAAGTCTGATACGGTGAAGCGTGCGATTGATACCATCAGCAATCGCATCAATCAGCTCGGCGTGGCGGAATCGGCTGTCCAGCAGTATGGCCAATCAGGTTCGGACTACGAGATTCTGGTACAGTTGCCGGGTATCGACGATCCGGCGCGCGCCAAGGAGTTTATTGGAACGGCTGCGGTATTGGAGATCACGGATGTGAAGGACGGTCCGTTCGCCACGCGCGATGCCGGTCTGTCACAGCACGGCGGCGTGCTGCCGGTGAATACGAAACTGGTGAAGATGCAGCCGCGCGGTGGATCGGAAGGAGAGTCTTGGTACCTGGTGGGCCGCAGTCCTGTGATTACTGGGAGAGAGATGCGAAATGCGCGGCCCGGACAGGATGAGTACCGGAAGTGGGAGACCAGCTTTAATCTCTCGCAGGATGGCGGCCGGCGCTTTGGCCGTTACACCGAAAGCAATATTGGAAACAAGCTCGCCGTCGTGCTTGACGACAAGATTGTCAGCGTCGCCACGATTCAATCGAAGATCGAGGACTCGGGGCGCATCACCGGCCTCGGGAGCGAGGAGGAGGCGGTCGACCTTTCCCGCTATCTCCGTTCCGGTTCCCTGCCGGCGGGCATTAAGTATCTCGAGGAGCGGTCCGTCGGCCCTTCGCTGGGAGCGGATTCGATCCATGAAGGTTTCATGGCTGGCATTGCCGGCTTGATCGCGGTGATCATCGTGATGCTGGTGTACTACAAGCGCAGCGGTGTCAACGCGGTATTGGCGTTGCTGTTGAATACGGTCGTGCTATTGGCGGCGATTTCGTATCTGGGTGCGGTATTGACCCTGCCGGGAATCGCCGGAGTGATCCTGACTATCGGTATGGCCGTCGATTCGAACGTCCTGATTTTTGAGCGCATTCGCGAGGAGTTGCGCGCTGGCAAGCAGGTAGTGGCGGCGGTGGAAGCCGGTTTCGGCAAGGCGTGGTGGACGATTGTCGACACCCACGTTACCACGGTGGTGTCCTGCGCGTTCCTCTTCCTCTTTGGCGAGGGGCCGGTTCGGGGCTTTGCGGTTACCCTGGTTATCGGATTGATCGCCAACGTGTTTACAGCGGTTTTCGTCTCCAAGACGATTTTCGGGTACGAGTTGTCCGGACGGCGGCAAATGGAGGCGTTAAGTATCTAGGCCAGGCCGCTTTGTGGCCTGTGAAGTGCGGCCTTGGTAGACGCGATGGCGTGTCACCGTACCAAGGCCGAAACTTTTACGGTAACGGGAACAAATTTAAAGAGGCTGGTGTCCAAAGTATTCAAGAGCACCAGCATGGCAACACTCGATGGAATTATTCAAGAACACGAATTATGATTTTCTGGGCAAGAAGTGGCCCTTCATTATCGCCTCGCTGGTTCTCACGGTGGCTGGTTTCGCAAGCATGGCAATGCGGGGAGGCCTAAAATACGGAATCGACTTCAAGGGCGGTGCCCTGATGTCCGTCAGGTTTTCCGGCCCGCCGCCCCTTGAGAAAATTCGCTCCGCTATGTCGGAGATTAAGGGTGAAACGACCGTCAATGAAATTACCGGCGGCGGTTCTCAAAACGAAGTGGAGATCGGCACCGAACTGCAGGAAGAGACGCAGCTTAACGTTAACCGGCAGGCGATGGCCGACATTCTGATGAAGACGTTCGGACAACCGGGTTCCAATAAGCTGGATTTCAATAACGCAAGCGTCGAGGCGTTGGTTGAGCGGATGCGCGATCCTCTGGCACGGGCCAATGTGGCTCTGAGCGAACAGCAACTGAAGGATCTCGCGGCCAGCCTGGTTGGCGCTCGCGACAAGAATCACTCCGGCTTAATCGACGATTTTAATCAATTGTCGTCCGTTCCGGGGGTCAATCCTGGTATCATTACTACTCTTCAACAGGAGTGTTACCTGGCGCCGTTCCACATCGAGCAGGTGCAGATGGTTGGACCGAAGGTCGGGGCGGAGTTGCGGAACAAGGCCATCCTGGCCACTCTGTATGCTCTCGCCGGCATGCTGGTCTACATCGCCTTCCGCTTCGAGTGGATCTACGGTTTAGGCGCGGTGATCGCGTGCTTCCACGACACGATCATCACCATCGGGCTCTTTTCGCTGTTCAATAAAGAGATTTCGATGACGGTGATCGCGGCGTTGTTGACCCTGGTCGGCTATTCGATGAACGATACGATCGTGATCTTCGATCGTATTCGCGAGAACCTGAAGATCTCCCGGCGCGAATCGCTGGAATCGGTCATGAACCGCGCGGTAAATCAGACGTTAAGCCGCACCATCATGACCTCGGGTCTGACGTTTTTGACGGTGATCGCACTGTTCATCTTCGGTGGTCCGGTACTTCACGGATTCTCGTTTGCTTTGGTTTGCGGGATTATTGTCGGAACCTATTCTTCGGTGTTTGTGGCCAGTCCGATCGTGTTGTTCTGGCACAATTACATCGACCAGCGTAGAAAGACTGCTCCGGTTATGGCGGCGGCGACGCCGGCCCGGTCGGAAGCGATGCGGAAAGGTGCCACGAAAGTGGTGAAGTAAAAAGTTCGTGCGGGCCGCGACGCCGATCTACAGAGGGCGGCGGCCGCGGGGAAACAGGAAAGGACGCTATGTTTGAACAGACATTCGTAGACACCGGAAAAACGAAAAAGACGTGGACGGTGATGACGGCTTTCATCTGCCAGATCGCCTTCATTTCCATCCTCATCGTTTTGCCCCTGGTCTTCTTCGAGGGACTCCCCACTGCCACGTTGCAGGCCTTCTTGACGGCGCCACCCCCGCCGCCACCTCCTCCGCCTCCGCCCGCCGCGGCTCCTCCCGTACGCGTGGTGAAGGTCATTCCGCGCCAGTTCGACGCCGGCAAACTGACGGCTCCCAAAGTGATCCCCAAAGAAGTCGCGCAGATTAAAGAGGAAGAGCTTCCTCCTCCCACCATGGGCGTTGCCGGTGTGGTCGGCGGCGTTCCGGGCGGCGTAGCCGGTGGAACTCCGGGCGGCGTGCTCGGTGGCATCATCGGATCGGTCCCGTCGGCTGCTCCTCCGCCCCCTCCTCCGCCTCCCCAGAAGAAGGAAGAGAAGGCCGCGACTCCGCAGCGCATTAAAATCGGCGGCGCTGTGCAACAGGCGAAGCTGGTTCGTCAGCCTCACCCCGTCTATCCGCCGCTGGCCAAGCAGGCGCGTATTTCGGGCGTGGTGAAGTTGAGCGCGATCATTTCGAGGGATGGCACGATTCAAAAGCTCGAAGTCATCAGCGGCCACCCGCTGCTGGTGCCAGCCGCTCTCGAAGCGGTGAAACAGTGGGTGTACCAACCGACCCTTCTGAACGGGGAGCCGGTTGAGGTAGTAACTCAAATCGACGTGAACTTCACGTTGAACCAGTAACCCGAAGGTCCCTATCGGACGTCGGTAGAGAAGTACAAATTTCAACTCGCAGGAGAAAAAGACAACTATGCATATGCATATTCTATGGGCGTTGCATTTACTGCAAGAGGGCGGCTCCACAGTTCAATGGGATCCGGTCCACCTGTGGTTACAGATGGGAACCCTGGCCAGGTGCGTCGTGGTCGGCCTGTTCCTCATGTCCGCTTATTCGATCGGCGTCATGATCGATAGGGCCATGGCATACAATGCAGCCCGCAAGCAATCGCGGCAATTCGCTCCCGCCGTCGCCGGGGCGTTGCGCGAGGGGAAACTGGATGAAGCCGTGAAGATTGCCGACCGCTACAAACGCAGCCACTTGGCCAAGGTTGTAGTTGCTGGTCTGCAGGAGTTCCAGGCGCATCAAATCTCGTCCGAGATCCCAGGTGAAGAGATCGAAGCTTCCAAGCGCGCTCTCGAGCGTGCCGAAGCTATTGTGCACGCCGAATTGAAGCGCGGCGTCAGCGGCCTGGCGACGATCGGTTCGACGGCTCCCTTCGTCGGACTGTTCGGAACTGTGGTCGGCATCATCAACGCGTTCAGCAGCATTTCGACCGAAAAGTCGACCGGTCTGGGCGCAGTGGCAGGCGGCATTTCGGAAGCGCTGGTGACCACGGCTATCGGACTTTTCGTGGCTATCCCCGCGGTCTGGATGTTCAACTACTTCACCAACAAGATTGAAGCCTTCGACGTGGAGATGGGTAACTCCAGTTCCGAGTTGATCGACTACTTCTTGAAGCGGTCGCAGCGGGGCGCGGGAGCCCGCAAGTAGTTTAGTAGCAGGGTCAGATGTGAAGTCGGCCGGAGCAATCCGGTCATGACTAAAAGTCCAAGCAGGAATCCGGCGAGTTGATTGATCATAGCGGGGCCCGGTCTCCCGGGCCCTCGCGACAGCCGAATTCCGGGGAGACAACCGATGGCAGAAGAAAAGAAAAAACACAAAGCGCCACCGCCCGTCGCGGATATTAATGTGACCCCTATGGTGGACGTGATGCTGGTGATGCTCATCATCTTCATGGTCATCACGCCCATGTTGTCGAAGGGGCGCACCGTAGAGTTGGTACGCACGCACAATCCGATTCCGATGCAGGCGGCCGACAAGAGCGATGCCGTCGTGATTGCAGTGGAACGAGATGGGAAGACTTATTTGAACGTCACGCAGATGCAGCCCGAAGATCTGCCGCAACGCGTAAAGGATCTGCTGACGGGCAAAATGGACAAGACGGTGTTCGTGAAGGCGGATGCCCGTGCCAAGTATGAGCGTGTCGTGGATGTCGTGGACAACCTGCGCGCAGCTGGTGTCGACAATATCGGATTGTTGACGGAGCAGATTCAAGATAAGAATGCCCAAGGCGGCAGCGGCACTCCGGCGCCTGCCACCCCGGCACAGTAAGTACTGCTAGCTAAAGGAGCAATTTTATATGGGAATGTCAGTCGGCGCACAGGGTGGTCCGAAATCCGACATCAACATGACGCCAATGATCGACGTGCTGCTGGTGCTGATCATCATTTTCATGGTGATCACGCCGCTGACGCCGAGAGGTCTTGAGGCACTGGTACCCCAGCCGCCTCCTCCCGGCCAGCCTCCAAGCCAGTCGGATCAACGAACAGTCGTCATTGTGGTTGATGCCAGCCACCAGTTCTCAATCAACAACGATCCGATCGAAGAAAGCAAGATGGGCGGCCGTCTGGCGGATATTTTTAAGACCCGAGCCGAGCACGTGGTCTTCGTCAAGGGCGATCCCAACATCGAATTCCAGTGGGTCGCGAAAGCCATTGATATCGCCCACGGTGCGGGCATCGACAAGGTCGGGCTGATGACTGCCAAGGTGGAGGCCGGACAATAGTATGCGAAATCTTTGGATTGTGGGCGTGGTCGCATTGGCGCTGTTCAGCGCCGGCTGCCAGCAATTGAAGTCGCGCGATCAATTGAACAAAGGCGTTCAGGCCTTTAAGAGCGCTCAATATCCCGAGGCGGTGGAGCACTTCAAGACCGCCGTGGAATTGGAGCCGGATTTCGCCGTAGCGCGTTTGTATCTGGCTACAGCGTACATGCAGCAGTACATACCGGGTGCGGTTTCCCCCGAGAACAACCAGATGGCGGCGGCCGCTCACGATCAGTTCATGAAGGTTCTCGAAAAGAACCCCACGGACAAAGTGGCCATCGCGTCGATTGCATCCCTGTACTTGAATCAGAGCAAGTGGGATGAGGCCAAGCAGTGGTACGAGAAGCTGATCGCTGTCTCCCCGGACAACGCGGACGCTTACTACAGCCTCGGTTTCATTGCATGGTCGCAATGGTATCCGGAACTCGGGAAGGCCAAGGCCGCTCTGGGGATGAAGCAGGAAGATCCCGGACCGATCAAGGACAAGAAGGTCAAGGAAGAACTCCGGGAAAAGTACCTTCCGATCGTGGATGCCGGTTTAGCGGCGCTTGACAAGGCGCTGGCAATCAAGCCGGACTACGACGATGCGATGGCGTACGAGAACCTGCTGGTTCGCGAGAAGGCCGATCTGGCCAACAGCAAAGAGGAGTACGAGCAGCAGATCAAGGTTGCGGATGACTGGTTCAACAAAACCGTCGCCACCCGCAAGGACAAGGCCGAAAAGAAGGGCAAGGGTCCTGGCGGCATTTCGATGGATCAAACCAAGTAACTGCTAGAACAACTTTGCAATTCGGGCGTTCCTGCTTGACCGGCAGGAATGCCCTTTTTGCTTTAAGGCGGCGATATGTTGCGTGATCCCAGTCTGATTCCTCTATCCCATCAGCATCACAATGGATTAGCGTTGTGCGTCATGACGCGGCGCTCGCTGGCCTCGGATTCGTCGCCTGAGAACGTCGGCAAGTTGGCTCGCCGGGTGATCGATCGCTACGAGATCGAGTTGGTCAACCACTTCGAAATCGAAGAGCAGGTGCTCTTTCCGGCGTGCGGTGCTTTACCCTTAATTGGCGAACTGCTCCGGCAGCACCGGGCGGTCGAGGGCTTCGTCTCGCAACTTCGCACCGCGCCCTCGGCGGAGTTGTTGGAGCAATTCTGTGAATTGCTTTCCCGTCACATCCGCCTGGAAGAGAACGAGCTTTTCCAGGAGGTCCAGGCGTCTCTCCCACGCGAAGTCCTCGAGGCTTTGGGCGCCGAGATCGACCGGCGCGCCATCCGCGTTTGCCTGTAGTCCGCTACCCGCTACCTCCCGGTGTGAGGTTTGCCTGCCGGAGCTTCGAATTCCTCGTTCATCCAGCGCTGGAATGCGATCGTATTCTGCGGGCGCCCCAGGAACTGCTTCACAAGATCGTTGGCAGACATCGAGCCGCCGGGCTCCAAAACCACGCGTCGATACCGCAATGGCGCTTCCCCGGCAAGCAGGTTCTTTTGGTCAAACTGCGCGAAAAGGTCTTCCGCGATTACCTTGTCCCAGAGATACGTGTAGTAAGCCGAAGAGTATCCCGCCAGGTGGCCGAATGCGGCGAAGGTGTGGGTGCCAGGAAGCGGAATCGTGTGGGTATAACGCCGTTGCGCGACATCTCCAATCACATCCGGATTGATGTCGTCCGGCTTCCCTTTGTGCACATGATAGGAGATGGCCGAGTAGACCAACTGCTGGCTCACCCATCCTGCACGCCCGAAGGCGGAGGCCTGGTTCATACGCGCCACCAGGTCCGCAGGAATTGTCTCCCCCGTTTTGTAATCACGGGCAAACGACGCCAGCACCTGTGGGCTGTGCATCCATTCTTCGAGCATTTGCGAAGGTGCTTCTACGAAATCTGTCTCCATGCTGATGCCGCTGATTCCCGCCCATTGCTGCTGGCCCGCCAAAATCCAATGCACCAGGTGGCCGAATTCGTGGAAGAACGTGACTACGTCGGTGTACTCCATCAGACCGGGATCGGAAGCCGTGGGAGCCGGGAAATTGCACACCAAAACCGCTTCCGGTAACTGCCTCCCGCGAATCCCATCGAGCACGGGCGACATCTCGGCGTGGCTGAACTTGCCTCGGCGCGGGTGCATGTCGAGGTAGAATCGCCCGATCGCCTTTTCGCCGTCAATCACGTCCCAGGTTTCCACGGCGGGGTCCCACGCCGGTGAGTTCGGCTCCTGCCGGAACCGTAAATGGAATAGCGTGGCAGCAGTGTCCAGAATCCCCTGCTTCACACGCGCATACGGAAAGTAGGGCCGCACCGATTGAGAATCGAAATCGTACTGGGCGCGTCGAACCTGCTCGGAAAGGTACTTGACCTCGTAGTCCCCGATCTCCTTCGCTTGTGGATTCGTCCGTCTCTTCTCCGCCAGCAGCATTTGCAACTCGCGCTGCTGTCCCGGCGCCGCCGCCGTCTCCAACTGCCCGATGAAGGAGGCGATGTTTTCACCCTTCGCGACCATTTTGTCGGCGGCATTGTAGTCGGCCCAGGAGGGATACCCGAGCAATGTCGCGATCTCATATCGCGTCTTCATCATGTTGTGGAGCATTTCCAGGTTCTTCGGGTATGCGCGCGTGTAGAAGGCAACCCACATCCGCCGGCGCAGGCTATCGTTGCGGGCGAAGTTCAACACTGGCACTGCATCCGGATAGTCGGTGGTGAGTTCGAACGATCCGTCGCTCGCCGGCTTGTGGCGATCGATGTAATCCTGCGGCAGACCCTCAAGCTCCGCGCGGACAGCACGCACCGTATTCCGGCTATCGGAAATATTGCGGTCAAACATCGATTGCTCGACGCTCAGTTCCTCATTCAGCTTCTTGAGACGCGCACGTGTGGCATCGTCCTTGTTCACGCCGGCGAGGCGAAGCTCCAGCAACTGGCGTTGGACGTAGTAGCGAGTCGCTGCATCCGCGTGGCTGACGTCGATTGCCGCCAGCGCCTCATAGACAGTGCGGTTCAATGACAGCTCGCTAACGGCGCCGCTGATTTTCGTAGTCAAGGCCGTCGCCCGATCCCGGAATGAACTGTCCGGGTGGACCTGCTGCATTAGGGTAGAGAGATAGCTCGCGGTATTCAACTCGCGGAGGGCGCTATCGTATAGTGCCAGCGTGTTCTCCACCGTATGCGTTCCACGAACGGCAGCGATCTTGTCGATGAACTGCTGGGCCGCTAGGAGTCGCTGGTTTTCGAGCTTTTCGAACGCCTCGGCGTCGGGCTTGGTACCCCCGATAGGTGGCTGTGACGCCGGAATTTCCTGGGCGAGAACACAGGCGAAACAGGATAAAACCACGGATACGGCTAGGCGAGCAGTGGCACGCATTCCATCAGTATAGGAGATCAAGGTCCCAATTTCAGCCTGCAGTCTAGTGGATAGCCACTTCCTCGCGGTCGTGGCCCGCTACGAGCCGCGCGCGTCAGCAAGCGTTCCGGCGTGTTACGAGCCGCGCGCGTCAGCAAGCGTTCCAGCGTGTTACGAGCCGGTAGAGTAGAGAGGTAGGTGATAGAGAGCGGCCTACCTCCCCCTCCCCGAACCGGACGTGCAGATTTCCCGCATCCGGCTCTCCCGAAAAGCTCTCGCCTCAGGCATTCATAGGATGCCGCTTCGCTTTGCAGC
>DATGIL010000043.1:0-107344 GCA_035295745.1 Bryobacteraceae bacterium
CTCCGGAATTTGTTCTTCGGATTGTGCTTCGCCAGCACCTTCGTGATCGCTGCCGTCAGGGTCGTCTTGCCGTGATCGATGTGCCCGATCGTCCCGATATTGATATGCGGTTTGCTTCGGTCGAATTTTTCCTTTGCCATGCTCGAACCTTATACCTGTCAGGATTGTGAACAGGAAGAAAAGACTGGAAGCCGTGAATCAGGATCGAGCAGTTACGTTCCGTTGCCGGGAACTCCATCCTGACGCACGACCAACCAAAAACTGGAGCCGTTGACCGGGCTTGAACCGGTGACCTCGTCCTTACCAAGGACGCGCTCTACCAACTGAGCTACAACGGCCTCGCGCGGAGCCGCCTGAAATTCGCGGCCCTAAACCACATTCTACAAAATCTGCTGGTGGATGGGGGAGGATTCGAACCTCCGTAGCTCCAAGGAGCGACAGGTTTACAGCCTGTTGCCATTAACCGCTCGGCCACCCATCCAGGCCCTTCCCATCCCGTGCACGCACACCGAAAGCGAGACTCTCAGGGAGGGGAAACTACAAGCATACATTGAAGGGACGTTACAATGCAACTCGGATTAGCCCGATCGATTGGAGCCTCGTAGATCGGTTTGCTGCCGAGGATTCGGTCCGGTCGGAGCGATCGGGCACCGCTTGCTTACGCGCGCGGCTCGCAACGAGCCACGACCGTAAGGGAGTGATTTTCGGAGCCATCGCGACGTTGCTTGCTTACGCGCGTGGCTCGCAACGAGCCACGACCGTAAGGGAGTGATTTTCGGAGCCATCGCGACGTCGCTTGCTTACGCGCCCGGCTCGCAACGAGCTACTACCCTGCGGGAATGATCTTCGCAGCCATCGCGACGTCGCTTGCTTACGCGCGTGGCTCGCAACGAGCTACTACCTTGCGGGAATGATCTTCGCAGCTATCGCGACGTCGCTTGCTTACGCGCGCGGCTCGTTGTTGCAAACACGATGGTGCGAGCCGCGCGCGTCAGCAAGCGATCTTTCGTCATCTCCTCTCGCAAAATGTACTGATGTTGCCGTCGGGCCCCTTCGCCAAGCCGCATACCTGATTGCCCGTGTAGAAGCGAACCGAGTTGAAGAACCGCGCGCTATCCAGCAGTTCCGTCAGGTAGCTCATCGCGTAGAAGAGCACCTGGTAGACCCGTTGTCCCACGACCATCACCACCATTTCCACCGCTTTGCCTTTCAATGTGCCTTTCACCCACTTCCCGCGAGATTCGCCCATCTGCAGATCCCGGTCCCACGTGAGTGTTCCATTTGCGGCGAAATCGTCGCGGAATGTCCGCAGGCAGCTCGCCGCGTCGAACGGCTCATCCGACTCAAAGTACGTCACCGCCATGTTCTCGACACCGGTGTCGCGCATGAAGATGTGCGCCTTCGTCGAGAAGGTACCCATTTGAAACGGCCTCGTCAGTTCCTGGTATCCGTCAGGCATATCGAAGGAAATACCTCCCGGCGCCGGGGCCACGTGTCTCCAGCCTGTCTGAGCACTCACCCGACCCGCCGTCATCAACAGCGCCCCCGTCATCAGCATCATTGGAAGTCTCATCTCCATCTCCTCGCTCTGAATTACGCAAGAGCACGCGCAGAGGGGTAATGACAGCGTTGGGGCGATATAATCGTCTCAAATGGAAACCCGCCGATCTGTCTGTGCGCTGGACTGCCCGGACTGCTGCTCCCTGCTTATCAACGTCGAAGAGGGCCGTGGCTCGAAACTGCGCGGCGACCCCGCCCATCCCATCACTCGCGGCTTCCTGTGCGGGAAAGTAGCGCAATACCTGGAGCGCGAATATTCGCCGGGCCGCCTGCTCTATCCCCAGCGCCGCGCCGGAGCTAAGGGACAGGGGCGCTTCGAACGCATCTCGTGGGACCAGGCGCTCGACACTATCGCCCATCGCCTGCAAACCGTGGCTGCGGAGTACGGACCCGAATCGATCCTGCCCTACAGCTATGCGGGCACCATGGGTTTGCTCAACGGGTCGGGCATGGACCGGCGTTTCTTCCATCGCCTGGGCGCATCACGCCTCGATCGCACCATCTGCTCATCGGCAGGAATGGCGGGGCACACCGAGGCCCTCGGTGTGCGCTACGGCACCGAGCCCGAGCAATTCCGGCACGCGCGCCTGATTCTCGCGTGGGGCGCCAACATCCTCGGCACGAACGTGCACCTCTGGCCCTTCGTCATGGAGGCGCGGCGAAATGGCGCCAAGCTCTACACCATCGACCCGCGGCGCAACCGCACGGGCGCCGCTTCTGACAAGCACTTCTTCATCAATCCCGGTAGCGACGCCGCCCTGGCGCTCGCCATGATGCACGTGATCGCGAGTGAAAACCTGCACGATGCCGATTACGTCGAGCGCTACACCGTGGGGTTCGAGGCGCTCAAACAACGCGTCCGCGAATGGACTCCGCAGCGGGCAGCGGAGTTGACCGGAATCGCGGCTGAAGAAATCGTAGCCTTGGCGCGCGAATATGCGACTACGCGGCCAGCCGCAATCAGGCTGAACTACGGCACCCAGCGGAGCGAGCGCGGCGCCATGTCGGTGCGCACCATCGCACTCCTGCCCGCGCTGGTCGGGTCATGGAAGGACGTGGGCGGCGGGTTACAGCTTTCCACCTCGCAAGCCTTCCGGCTGAATCGCGATGGGCTGGAGCGGCCCGATTTACAGGAAAAGGCACTGGGACGTCCCGCGCGTATCCTTAATATGTCGGAGTTGGCGCCGGCATTGCGTCAAGGACCTGCTGGCCCGAATCCACCCGTACACGCGCTGGTGGTCTACAATTCTAATCCTGCGGCCATCGCGCCGAATCAGAATTCGGTACTCGCGGGCCTGCGGCGCGAGGATCTCTTCACCGTCGTGCTGGAGCAGTTCCAGAACGACACGGCTGACTATGCCGATATTCTTTTGCCCGTCACGACCTTCCTGGAACATACCGACCTGTACCTGGCCTACGGGCATTACTACCTGCAACTGGCGCGGCCGGCGCTGCCCGCTCCGGGCGAGACCAAATGCAACGTCGAAATCTTCCGCCTCCTCGCCGAGCGGATGGGTTTCGAGGATCCGTGCTTCCAAGACTCCGAAGACGACATGATCCGCACCCTGCTCGATTCGCAGCACCCGTTCATTCGGGGCATTACGCTTGAAGAACTGGATCGCGAAGGCTCGGTGCGGCTGCGGCTCCCGGAAACCTACCAGCCTTTCGCCGAGGGCGGATTCGGCACGCCCGACGGCAAATGCCACTTCCGCGCGGAAGAACTGAACTATGTGCCGCCAGTGGAGTCGCGCCATGGCGACCCGACTCTCCGTGGGAAATATCCGCTGGAGATGATCTCTCCCAAGAACGACAACAGCATGAACTCGACGTTCGGAAATCGCGATGCGGTGGACCTCGAGACCGCTACCCTGCATTTAAGCCAGGCGGACGCCGCCCGGCGCGCGATTCGCACTGCCGACCAGGTGCGCGCATACAACGATCGCGGATCGTGCGTGCTGGTCGCGAAGGTCGACGACACCGTGCAGGCGGGTGTGGTCTGCGCTCCCGCGGTGCGTTGGGGCAAGCGCTCACCGGACAAGCGCAGCGTCAATGCGCTGGTATCGGATCGCCTCACGGACGCGGGCGGCGGCCCTACCTTTTATAGTTGCCTGGTGGAAGTGGAGCGGATCGGAGATTAATGATGAACGGAAAGCCCGGGCCGATGGCCCCTCGCCTCAGGCCCCTGCTTCTGGTGTTGGTAGTGTCGTTCGCATTTGGCTTGCCCGCGTGCAAGCATCGCAAAGTGGCGGAGCGCGCCACAGTAGAGGAAGGCGGTACGACTCCAAGCATGTCGTCCACCATCCACATGGGCGATCCCAGAGCCGCTTCCCAACTGGCCGCGGGCTTTCACGATATTGAAGCGAACGCGTGGCGATGGACCATGCGCCAGTTCTCTGTATATCTGCGCCCGCCGCTCGGTTCGTCGAAGAAAGGCGCGGTGCTCGTACTGAGCCTGACAGTGCCGCCATCGGTGCTACAGTCGCAGCCTTCGATCACGCTTTCGGCTTCGGTGAATGGCAATAAGCTGCCGCCCGAGACATGGTCGAAGACCGGCAGCTACGTCTATCAGCGCGACGTTCCGGCGGAGTTATTGAACGGCGACTCGGTGCGGGTCGACTTCGAGCTGGACAAGGCCATGCCTCCCAATGAGAAGGACGCCCGGGAGCTGGGTGTGGTGGTGTCAAAGGTCGCCCTGGAGCTGAAGTGAAGCCTGCCCATCGGGCAGAGCGGATCGCCTACTGGGCGCTTCCTTCGCTGCTCTGCCTGCTGGTTTTCCGTAGCGGCTTCTCGGCATGGTTCCGCGCTGATGACTTCGCCTGGCTCGGCCTCACGGCGCGAGTCCATAATGTGCGCGATCTGCTGGACGCCCTTTTTCTGCCGGCGGCCCAGGGCACCTTCCGTCCGCTCAGCGAACGGGCCTTTTTCATGGGTCTCTTCAGCCTGTTTGGATTGGACGCGGCGCCTTTTCGCGTGGTCATCTTCGCCACGCAGTTCGCCAATCTGGCGCTGGTGGCGGCGATCGGAACGAGGCTCACAGGCAAACGCGCCGCGGGCTTCTGGGCGGCGGTTTTCTGGGCGGTGAACGGCGCACTGGTCGAGCCGTTGGGCTGGGTTTGCGTCTACAACCAGGTATTGTGCGCGTTTTTCCTGCTGCTCGCGTTCTATTTTCTGCTGCGGTCGATCGCTGCTGCCGAATCGGGCGACACCCGCTTGGCCCGACGATTTGAAGTGCTGCAATGGCTCACGTTTCTGGCAGGGTTCGGCGTTCAGGAACTGAATCTGGTCTACGCCGGCCTGGCTGCGGCTTACACATGGCTGTGCGCCAGGAAGCAATTTCGCCGCACGCTCGCGATGGTTCCGGTTTCGGTGCTCTATGTGATAGCTCACAACCGCCTTGCCCCCGGCGCGGCCTCGGGCGACTACGCCATGCACTTCACCGGTTCCATTTTCCGGGTTCTGGGCGAATACTGGACGTGGTCTGTCGGCCCGCTCTTCCGCACGACGCCGCTGCCGATTCCGGAATGGGTGGTCCCCGCGGGGATCGCGATCGTCACGGTGGGGTTGCTGGCCTTCCTGGTGCACGAACTCCGCTCCGGGGCGCGCGTCGCTGCATTCCTGGCCGCGTGGTACCTCATCGTCCTGGCGCCTGTCCTGCCACTGCGCGACCACATGACCGAGTATTACGTCTACATCCCGCTCATCGGTCTCTGCTGGCTGGGCGGCTGGGGGCTCGCGGAGGCGTGGCATTCCGGCATGCGGACGAAAACGGCGGCGACGGCCTTAGCTCTCTTGTACGTCTTCCTGGTGTTGCCGCGAGCGGTAGATGGATCGCGCTGGAATCACGCGCTCACGATTCGCGTGCGCGACCTTGTAGAAGGTGTGGCGAGTGCCCACGAACAACATCCCGGCAAGACGATCCTGCTGGAGGGCGTGGACACAGCGCAGTTCTGGAACGGCGTTCTCGACCATCCGTACCGCGCCCTCGGCATCGAGAACGTCTATCTGACGCCCGGCAGCGAACGGCGCATCGACGCCCATCCCGACTTGGGAGACGTCAGCGAGTTCGTAATGCCCACGGCTTCGGTCGCGCAGGGCCTGGCACACGGCGACATCGTGATCTACGATGTCACGGGTCCCCGGCTTCGGAACATCACGGCAGCCTATGCGGCGATGCCGCACGACTCCGGGGCGCCGCGGCGTCTCGACGTGAGCAGTCCTCTGGCGGCGCCGTGGTTGGGGCCAGAGTGGTACGCGGCCGACGGGAATCATCGCTGGATGCCCCGGCGTGCCACCTTGCGCCTGGGAACGCCAAACGCGGCAGGTCAGAAGCTATACCTGGAGGGCACCTGCCCGACGGAACAATTGCGCGCCGGGCCGGTCCTGGTGACCGTGAACATTGACGGAACGAACTCCCCTCCGGCGCAGATTCACCCGACCGATGGCGCCTTCGAGCTGTCCATCCCGTTGCCCACTGCCGTGATCGGAAAACCGGAGATGCGGGTGGAGATCGAAATCAATCGGACCATGCGGCTGCCCCCGGACACGCGAGAGCTGGGTCTGGCATTTGGCGCTTTCGAAGTGAAGTAACCGAAGGCAACGGCGATAATCCTGCGACGTCATGTTAGAGTCGGGGCCATGTCAGAGTTCCAGAAGGTTCTCTCCGACTTCGGACTCGGCCGCGTGGCAGCGCAACTGGAGAAAGCCGCTAAAGGTTCGATCCGTCTCGCCGCGGGCGAGCCCAGTCAGGAAGCGGTCAGCCGGTTGGGTGGACGGCCGAACCTTCCCGGCGAGATCGACTGGCCCACTTCGAGAGAAGGGCCCCTGGCCTTCCTCGCTCAATTCGATCTGGGAGGATTGCCTCCGATCGCAGACCTCAATTTGCCCTCCTCGGGGAGCCTTTACTTTTTCTATGCGGTTGGGGGGAACCCCAAAGCACCCATCGATCGCGACCTGTTTCGCGTTCTGTACAGCGACCGCCCTCTCGCAGAGTCGCTCGCACGGGACTTTCTGGGCGACTTGTCGGAGGAACATCGATGGATGGGCTACCAATATCTGGTCGCCAAACAGGAGATCAGTTTCCCCTGGCCGGAAGATACCGTAGTCGAGCAACTCGATCTCAGCGAGCAGGAGCACGAGGACTTCTACCGGTTCAGCGGCCACTGGATCGATTCTCAAGGCGAGCCACAGACTCTCCACCGAATCTGAGGGTATCCGAACTACGTGCAGCATGACCCCAAGTTCGAAGCCCACATCAAGGCGTTGGATCTGTGGGCGGACATCTGGAGGAAGCGGCCGGGAGAGGACTATTTCGTGGAAACGAACCGCCGGTTCTCGGAACTTAAGCGTCTGAAGCCCGACGCTGCGAACTGGGAATTGCTCCTGCAGATCGACTCGGAGGAGGCTACGCAGATGATGTGGGGCGACATGGGCCGACTCTATTTCCTGATTCAGAAGGAGGCCCTCGCGGCTCGCCGCTTCGACGAATCCTGGCTGGTCTGGGACTGCTACTGAGAGTGCGCGGCCCCCTGGCCCCCGGCCCCCGGCTCCTGGCCCTTGACTGGCTCTTGGCCCCGGAGCCGGTATACTTCGAAAAAATCCCGTCCGTAGCCGTCATTGACCACGCGGAGCATCTCGCGCCGGTAGCCCGACTCTTCGGCGAACTTCACCAGCCTGGGACTGCGACCGGGAAAGAACTCAAAACCGGCGGTGTGCGCCACGTAGACGTTGCCGGGGTCGGAGATCGTCGCCTTCAGCGCCTCGCGGTCGTCTGCCGACAGTTCGGCATGGGAAAGCGCATCATCTGCCCAGGCCAGTGGCAATTTGCCGCGTCCCAGAAGCTGGAGCGGCTCGGCGATGCCCCAATCCATGCAAACCACCTTGCTCGCCGGAAGGGTCTTCAGGTAAGCGGTGAGCGGGTAGATGGCGGTGTTCCAGCTCACCGCGCCACCGTAGCGAACCATCGTAATGTAATACTCGTTGATCACCAAAGCGCCCGAGAGCAGCGCCACTGCCAACGCCGTGCCGAGTGCCGGAATAGCGGCACGGCCGAGCCGGCGCGAGGCGGACGCCAACGATACGGCGATCGCCAGTTGGGGTAACGGCCAAAGAAGGATGGTGTGATGGAGGCTCATTCCGGTGTTCGCCGTAATCGCCATCTGAAACCAGGCAACCGCCGTCGCGATCAGAGAAAAAGCCAGGATACGCAGCGCTATGCCGCGGGCGAATGGCGCCGCGAGCAAGGCGAGCGCGAAGGCATAAAGCAGCAGGTGATGTCGAGGATGCCCAGCAACTGCCGAAATGGCGGCAGAAAACGTCTGTAAACTGCCGGCAGGCGGATGGGGTACGGGGGTCTGGAACTCCTCGGCAGGCATCCATCCGAAGAGTCCCGACCCATCAGAGGCGTTCTTCAAGAAGACCGCTTTGTCGAGAATCGGGACGGTATCGCGATGATAGTTGCTGCGGAACGTCACCCAATGGTTGCGGGCATTGTAGAGTAGCAGCGGCGAGGCTCCCAGAACGAACCCCAGCAGGGCGGCGGCGGCACGGCGGGCGGTGATGGCGCCAAATATTTGACGCGGAAAGACAAGAATTGACGCCACACCCAGGCCGGTCAACATCCAGATCGCCAAAGCCTTATCCCAGAGCATCAGGCCGAGCAGGAAAAATCCCCAGAAGAGCAGCCAGGGGCGGCGTTCCTGAAAGAATCGGATCACCAGCAACGACCCGCCCGCCAGGAGAAGGTGTTGGAGCGCCACCGGTCCCCAGTCGAAAGAAGAAGTCGCTAAATACATTGAATCCACGGCGAGCATTCCGCATCCAACTAAGGCGGCTCGCTCACCTGCCACTCTTCGGAGGGCCAGGAAGAATAGCCAGATGCTGACTGTCGCGGCCAACAAACCCGGCATTCGGAGTGTGGCTGGTCCCGTTCCAAACCACTGAAGAATCGGGCGGTAAACCCAGGATTTGAGCGCTCCCACGTAGCTCATCAACATGATGGGAACGTGCGAATGGCCGATGTGGAGAGCGAACAGCTCGCCGCGAGGGGGAAAGATCCCGACCGCGAACAGGGTTTCATCACCTTCAACTCCGAGTTCCGGGATCAAGGCCAATCCGGCGAGAAAGAAAAATGCGCATGCGATCCACGAAAACCACGTGTGATGTCGTCTTTGGATATAAGGAGTAACCACGGAATGTCGGCTCAACGAATAAAAGATGGTAGCATCCGGCCGATAAGTCCAAACGGGTTCGGTTTCCGGCCCGAAAAGGTGGGATCCGAGACTCAAGGTAACTTTGGCACACGAATTGCTATGAAAGGGCTTCGTGAAACGTCGCTGGGTTGAAACACGACGAGAAGATGGCCCTTTTGAGGGCCATATTTAAGAGATTGAACGTGAAACCTTTGGCATGTTTTTCCGTCTATATTGTTACGGCAAGGGAACGCGCTAAGCGGAACAAATAAAAAGAAAAAACACCGGCCGAAGTAAGGAGAAGGACCAATGAACCAGACCGAACTCAACAAATATAAAGCGATGCTGGAAGCCAAACAGGCCGAGCTGTCTGCGGGGCTCCGAAACCGGGAAGACATCGCCATTGAAAAAACCCCGGACGCCATTGACGAAGTGCAACTCGCCGGAGAGCGGGAACTCGCGATCCGAAACCTGGACCGTGAATCGAACCTGCTGCGCAACGTCAAAGGCGCGCTATCACGCATTGCAGACGGTAGCTACGGGGTCTGTATGCACTGCGAAGAGGACATCAAGCCCAAGCGGCTCGACGCTGTGCCGTGGACCAAATACTGCATCCGATGCCAGGAAGCGGCTGACCGCCACGAATTCGAGTCCGAATCTGGCGAGTCGTTCGACGAACTCCTCGCCGCGTAAGGCTGGCGGAGTTGTCGGTACCAGTTCAGGGCGCGAGAGCAATCTCGCGCCCTTCGTGTTTCTAAGAGTCAGATAGTCAGTGGGATGTGACTGGGTGTGACTGCGTAAAACCCCACCATTGGGACCCCTCGTTTGTGGGTAGGAATTGGGGCTTTTCACACTTTGAATTCTAAACTGGCTCAGAAATTCGATTGAGATAGATAGAATAGCAATGGAATTTTTTGGCCGGGCACCGGGACAACCATTGCGGCTCGGCGTTTTCCCAGGCACCTTCAATCCTGTCACGGTGGCTCACATCGAGTTGGCGCGGGCAGCGTTGCCGTTCGTGGACGAAGTTGTGTTCGTTTTGCCGCGCGAGTTTCCCCACAAGCCCTACGAGGGCGCCTCTTTTACGCAGCGGGTGCAAATGCTGCAAAGTGCGATTGGCGACCAACCGGCGTTCTCAATAGCAGCCTCCGACCGCGGACTATTTGTTGAAATTGCACGGGAATGCCGCGATGCCTACGGCCGGGAGGTCGAGTTGACTTTTCTCTGCGGCCGCGACGCTGCGGAGCGGATCGCCGGTTGGAATTATGGCCACCCCGGTGCGTTCTTGGAGATGCTGCGGGAGTTCACGCTGTTGGTGGCAGCGCGTCAGGGCGAGTACGCACCTCCGTCAGAATACCGACACGCTGTTCGCCATTTGCAACTCTGCGGTGATTTCGATGAGGTCTCCGGGAGCGATGTGCGCCAACGTATCGCCCGCGGCGAACCCTGGAAACATCTGGTGCCCGTAGCCATCCAACGCGAGGTTGCGGCGATCTACGGTTGATGCCAGCGGCGCCGCTATTGCGCCACTGCAGGTGCGGCCGGATTCAATACCGGGAACGTGATCGCCTTACTGACGTAAATGTCCTGTGCGATGGTCAGCGAGGTCGTAGGATTCGAGCTAAGCCCGGAGTTCAGGTGCAAAACCACCGCGAACGTCCCCACCGTACCGGGTTGCAGCGTCGCCGAAATGACGTCAGCTGTGCTGCCGCCGGCAATCGCCGAAACAAACTCCCCAGGCGTGGTCACCGGACCACCCTGTGGATATTGGACGCCCGTCTGAATCAGCGGGGCGTTGTTGTCGTCGAGCACCGGAACTCCGAGGCCGGTTGCCTGCACGATGATGAACTCGCCGGGGATGGCCGGATTGTCCACTGTCACCGGAGCACCAGCCACGTTCGCACAGCAAAGCGCCGTCGAGAAGGCCGTCATCACCACGGTCGCAGAGGCGTTTGCGCTGGCGTTATAAATGATGTTGTTGCCCGCCGGACCTTCCACTTTCGCCCGCAGAACGATGCGGGTAAACTCGCCGGACGGCTCCGCGGAGACGATCGGGTCCTGGTTGACCAACGCCACAAGGTTGTCGCGGATGCTGGTCAGCGTGTCGGAAGCCTGGACGGTATAGGTGTAGGTGCGGTCCTGAACTGTGACGGTGGCCTGGTCGTTGGCGGTCACGCTTCCTTCGACGTCCACAATTCCCACCGCCTGGCTGGAGCCGTGCACCACCTGTCCCAAGGTCGGGCCCGTGGCCGCCTGTGAGAAGACACCTGGATTCGCCGGGACGATCGTCACCGCTACCGGTGTGGTAGACGTGATCGTGCCGTCGCTGTTTACCGCGCGGACATAGGCGTTGATACTGGTGGTGTCGACCACCTCCCAGGGAACTTGCGCGGTGACTGAGGTGGGGGTGACCGAGAAGAGCGGCGCCTTGATCCCGTCAAAGTACACCTCTACGCCGCCCAATTGCGTGGGCAGCGTCGACTGGGTCAGGTCCGCCGAGGCTGTCTGCGACGCGATCGTCGTCCCATCGGCCGCGATAATCTCGACGATCGTGCCGGGCGCGATCTTGGCTGCATCTCCGCCGCCGGTGAGCGTCGTATTGCTCGCGCTGGCCGTAATCTGCGCGTTGGTGGAGACGCTCGCCGAGAGCGTGATGTTGTTGCCGGCATCGCCGGCCACACGCGCGGTAAGCGCGACTTCGAGATCAGTCAGGTCGGCAGTGGCGATGACGTTGGGATCGCCATTCCCGGAATTGGAGCTTTGGATCGCATTCACCAGGCCTTGCACTACATCGGTAAACGCATCAGTAGTCTTCACTGTATAGGTGTAAGCTGCCGGCGTTGCTGTAGTCGAGGTACCGATGTCGATGGTGACGATGTCGCCGGCGTGGATCAAGCCACCGATGGTCACCTGGCCATTGGCGATGATGTCGAGGTTGGCAGCGTTACGCACTGCCTGATACGGAAGCGCGACAGTCGAGAGGGTGTAGACCGTAATACGGCGATTATAGGCATCGCTGACATAAAGGTTGCTGCCATCCCAGGCAAGCGACATGGGCGTGCGCAACGAATCCGCAGCATCGGAGGCCTGATTCACGGTGCCGCCGATCTGGCCGATGATGAGGTCGGCCGAGGCGCCGCTTTGTGTCGGAATGGTGTTGAACACCAGGACGCGGTCATTGCCGCCATCGGCGACGAACAAGCGGCCGCCTCCCGCCAGGGCGAAGCGCGGGAAATTCAGAGTCGAGTTGCACTTGTCCGGATAGGTGGGGTTGTTGTTGGTGTCGTTGCCGTTCGATACGGTGCAGAGCACCGGAGTCTCTTTGTTGGTGGTGTCGCCGGGGACCGTCGAGAATGCGTTATTCGCGACGGCGCTGAGCAAATCCGGCTGCCCGACGGCCACGTCCGCGGAAGCCTGGTTCGTGCTCGGAATCGAGTTCCAGATGAGGATGCGATTGTAGCCCAGGTCGGTCACAAAGAGATGGACGCCATCGGACGTGACGGCCACCGGATTCAGCAGGTTGTTCGGAGCAGCGGTAGTGGTCTGCTGGGTCAGATCGGGCTCGACGAATGTCGTGAAATTGGGCGCGCCCAACACCACATCGGCAGCGGCGCCGTTGGCGGTGGGAATCCGGTTGTAGATCAGCACCCGATTATTCTGGGTGTCGGCGACGTACAACTTGCCATTCTGGATCCAGACTCCCTGAGGACCGCGCATCGATTTGGCGGTCGGCGTATTGTTGGGTGGAACGCCTGCGCTCGCGAAATCGGGCTGGCCCACGACCACGTCGGCCGGCTGATTGATGACTGTGGGGATGCGATTCCAGATCAGAACGCGGTTGTGGTTGGTATCCGCGACCACCAGGTGCACGCCATCGGAAGCAACTGCCGTCGGCAGCCGCAGATTGCTGGCGGTTGCGGGAATGTTTTCCGTGGTGGTTTTAAAATCGGGCTGCCCCAGAACGTTGGTGGCCTGGCCCACGCACACCGGGCACTTGCTCGAGTAGGTCAACTCCGCCGTTGGGCTCGGCAACATGGTGGAGAGCCCCTGGTAGAGCAGAACGCGGTGATTGGACGGACCAGCGCCCACACGGTTCGCGTCGGCAACGAATAAGGTATCCGCGGCGTAGGCGAGTCCGCTAACACCGCCGAGAACGGTATCGCTGGAATTGGTGTCCTGGCTGGTGAAGGTGGACTGCCCGATCACCAGGCGGGCTGCTTGCCCATTCGTGAAACTTCCCGTCTGGCCGAACAAGGCGGCCGAGGCTATACATAGAAAAAAGACAGAGATGCACTTCATGCTGAATCAGGAACTCTTTAATTGCCGGTATAACCCATGATTATAGCAAGCGCGGCTTGTCCCGAGTCCCCTTCCGGGTGGCGCATGATGGCCACACCGGTGTGCGAAATCGGCACGACAACGGCCTGTAAACTGCCGGAAACCCAAGCACTTCCGCTGCTGCGGTGAAACACGCGGGGAAGTAATGCACGCCCGCTGCCATGCCCCCTTCGTCCCGCGAAGGTGCCTCGCCCGTTTCCAGGTGATAAAGTGGCACCTATGCGAACGAACCTCTGCGCCTTCCTCTTGAGCACCCTGCTGGTTTCCGCGCCATTGCGGGCGGAAAAGAAAGTCATCACTCCGCCGGAATTCGCCCCCAAAGCCGGCGCCGCAGCGCCCATGTTCAGCCCGGGAATTCTGGTGGACGGCACCCTCTATATCGCGGGCCAGACCGGCCAGGATCTCAAGACCAACGAAGTTCCCAAGGACTTTGAAGCCGAGGTGAAGCTATGCCTGGACCGCATCGGCATCATCCTGAAGGCCGCCGGCATGACTTATGACGACGTCGTCTCGGTGCAGGTGTACCTGACCGATATCGAACTGTTCTCGAAGATGAACGCGGTGTACGGCTCGGTCTTCAAAGCGCCGCGGCCGGCGCGCACAACGGTCGGCGTGACGAAGCTGGCTGCTGCGGCCGCGCACGTCGAAATCACCGTGACCGCGCGGAAGTAATTGTGGGCTCGCGTTTGCATCGCCAACCGGCATGATGCCACGCAGCCGGACGCTTCCGGCTCTTTTAATCCTCCTGATTTCATCGGCCTGCGCCGCCGATCTGGTGACTTCCGTGGAGGTCCCGGGCAGCAATCTGCAAGTGAAGCTCGCCACACAGGTGGGCCAGCCGTTCGACGAGCAGCTCATCGCCAAAGACGTCCGCTACCTGTGGAGTCTGGGGCGCTTCAACGATATTCGAGTGGAAGCTGCCGAGAGCGGCGATGGCGTGGCGGTGGTCTTCCGCACTTCGGTAGTTCCGATTCGCATGCTACGCGAGATTCGCATCGAACCGAACACCTTCGGACTCGAGATCCGCATTCCACCAAACACCCCGATGACCGATCTGCGCGCCCACGACACCGCACTCCAGGCGGAGGCGCAACTCCATCAGATCGGATATCAGAGCGCGCGCGTTCATTACCAGTTGAAGCCGGCGCCGTTCAGCCAGGTTGATCTGAGATTGACCGTCGATCTGGGAGATGCCGTACGGGTGAAGCGGGTACGGCTGGAGCGGCCTGATGGACGTGTGATCGTGAGCGAAGAGACTCCCGTGGAGTTGCACGCCTTACGCAGTCATCGCATTCTGTTTTGGCGCCTGCTGCCCTCCTACAGCACCGAAGCGGTGGATTCCGATGTGGAGCGCATCCGGTCCGCCTACTTCGCGAAGGGCTATCTGGATGCCGACGTGCGGCCCGGGCCAGTGGATTTCCGCGGGAAGATGCGGATGTGACGATCGTGGTGAACCCCGGCGCGCGGCACACGGTCGACCCGTGTCTGTGCCGCGCCCTCTTTGTGGAACGGCGGGATGCGCAGCGGCAGGGAATTCTCGATTTCTCCGCGAAACTTGACGCAGACGATCATCTCACCGTGGAGCGGGGGCCAGTTTATCGCGTAGGCAAGATCGACTTCAGTGGTAATCACCGCTATCAGGACGCGCTGATCCGCCGTAATTTCCTGATCGAAGAGGGCGCGCTGTTCGATGAACGCCGTCTGCGCCGCAGCGTCGCCAATCTGAATCGGACGAACCTTTTCGAAAATATCAGCGCGCGGAACGTGGTGGTAGAGCCGAATGAGAAGAGCGGCCTCGCGGATGTGACGGTCCATCTCACCGAGCGCAAGCGAGGATCCTGGAGACTGTCGGGCCCTGTGGGTCCGGCGACTTTGGCGGGGCCGCTCGAGGCCTCGCTGAGCGCGCGTTTGCCTCCGTGGGGACAGGGGCTGCTCGAGTTGTCGACGTACACGGCGTCGCTCAGTTTGATGGCGTTCTATCATCCGATCCTGCCGATTCTAAACGCACCGAAGCCGTTCACGCCGATCGCGGCGTTGGCGCGTCCGTACGTTCCGGGAGAGGGATGGCGCTCGGGATTCATGATCGCGCCGCAGCTGGGATGGAAGGATTCGGTGGTGAGCTACGGCGCTACGCAGATGCGGGAACGATTGCTGCCGCTGGTGTCCGTCGATCGCAGCCTGGAGCCCGATTTGCGTGTGGCAGTGAGCCGCGGTGCGAGCGAGGCTACCATGACGTGCGAGGCTCCGAAGCCCCGATTGCGAGTCTTTCGCATTACGGCGAGTCTCGCGATTCGTCTGCTGGGCAGCTTCGCCATAATGTAAGCGATGCGGTGCAACGCTGCTGCAACACTCATGTTTGCCCGTCGAGACTAACCTCATCTCGACGATTTCTCCATTACGCCCCGATTCCGAAGATGCAGAGCGTCATGAAAGAGGGAGCGACATCGAAGTCCGTTCGTGAGGCAGACCTGGTGGACATACGAAAAAGCGTCGAGATGAGTCTCGACGCGGCAAACAGGAGTGTTTGCGCCACATCATCATCATGGTACAAAGTGCGTATGCCTTCTTTTCGCGTGGAAACACCTGCTCACAGCTACTCGGCCGTCGTCGCGCGGGGAGTCATCGGAGAAGTGGCGCAATACGTTCCCAAGCGCACCGGCAAGGTATTTGTCGTTTCCACGGAAGATGTCTGGCGGCACCAGGGAGCCGCACTACTTCGCGGACTCGCGGACATCCCCCATGAGCTGCTATTTCTGCCGGGGGGAGAGGATCGCAAGCGCCTCGCGCCGCTGGAATCGCTCGCCGACCAGATGGTGCAACGGGGCGGAGACCGCTCCAGCGTGGTGATCGCCTTCGGCGGAGGCATCGTCACCGACATGGCAGGCTTTCTGGCGGCCATCTTCATGCGCGGCATACCAGTCCTGCAAGTTCCCACTACGCTCATGGCACAGGTGGACGCGGCGATCGGCGGGAAGACCGGTGTGAACCTGGTGAGCGGGAAGAATCTGATCGGCAGCTTCCACCAGCCGCTCGCCGTTCTGATCGATTCTTCGCTCCTCGATACGCTTCCCGATCGAGAATATCGTTCCGGCCTGTGGGAGATTGTCAAAGCCGGAATCATCCGTGAACCCGGGCTGTTTGCGTACCTGAGCGAACACAGCGATGATGTTCTCCAACGCCGCTCCTCGGCCGTCGAGCGCATCATTGAAGACTCTGTTCGCATGAAGTGCGAGGTGGTTTCGAGCGATGAGAAGGAAGGTGACCTGCGGCGGATTCTAAACTTCGGACACACCTTCGGACACGCGCTGGAGGCCGAGACCCAATACACGCAGTTCCTGCACGGAGAGGCCGTGGCATGGGGAATGCGTGCCGCCGTCTACCTTAGCCAGTCTACCGGCCACCTGTCTGCGGAAGACAGCATCGATATTCTCGAAACGCTGCAGCAATACGGACCGATTCCCGCGGTGAACGGGATTCCCCCCGAGAATCTTCTAGGGCGCCTGGTGCACGACAAGAAGACCGTCCAGGGCAAAGTCCACTTCGTGCTGGCCGAGCGCATCGGCGAAGTCACAGTGGTATCGGGCATCGACGACAAGCTGGTGCTCGAGGCAATCCGCGCCTCGCTGATATGAAGGGCACTGCTCCTCCGGGCGCGCGTAACGAACAGGAAGCCGCCAATTGGGTGCGCGGAATGTTCGGCCGCGTGGCGCACCGCTACGACCTGGCCAATCACCTGCTGTCGCTCAACATCGACCGCCTGTGGCGCGCGCGCACCGTGCGGCGCGTGCGTCCGATTCTGGATCGCTCCGATGCGCGGGTGCTCGATATCTGTTGCGGCACGGGCGATCTGGTGTTGGCGCTGTCCCGAGGCGTTCGTGCGGGCCGGCCCGTGCTGGGCTCCGATTTTTGCCATCCGATGATGACCGCCGCCCGCGACAAGGTTGCGCAGCGCGGCGCGCGTGCCGTGCTGTTCGAGTCGGACGCATTGCGACTGCCAGTGCGTGATGCGTCGCTCGACCTGATCACGGTAGCTTTCGGATTCCGCAACCTGGCCAATTATGAAAGCGGGCTACGCGAGATGCGGCGGGCGCTACGCCCAGGCGGGGTGGCGGCAATCCTGGAGTTTTCGCAACCGCCCAACCGCATTTTCGCCGCCCTGTACAACTGGTACTCCCGTCGTCTCCTGCCTCTGATTGGCGGCGCCCTTTCCGGCAGCCGTGATGCTTACCAGTATTTGCCCGAGTCGGTTCGTAAGTTTCCCACCGCCCCACAACTTGCCGCCGACATGCAACGAGCGGGCTTCGACGAGGTGACTTACGAGTATTGGACCGGCGGGATTGTGGCACTCCACCGGGGGATCGTGCGTTAGAACGGTACTTCCCTTCCCCCGTTTGTAGTGAATGCTACAGCGGCCTCAGAAGTGCGACATCAGGGTGGATCCGAGATAATGGATTAAGATGCGTTTCCTGGCACTGGCAACTGATTACGACGGCACGTTGGCTGAGGACGGGGAAGTAAGTGCCCCCACAGTGGGGGCTTTACAACGGCTACGTGATTCCGGACGGAAGGCCATCCTGGTGACCGGGCGTGAACTGCCGGAACTTCTTTGGATCTTCCCTGAAGTAGAGCTGTTCGATGTCGTAGTAGCGGAAAATGGCGCGCTACTTTACTTTCCTGGCGAGCGGAGGGAGGAGCCTTTGGCGGAACCGCCACCGGTCCGCTTTCTGCGGACGCTGCGGGAACACGGTGTTGCGCCGCTCAGTATCGGCCGTGCAATCATCGCAACCACAGAGAACCAAAGCGCCGCAATCCTGGATACGATCCACTCCCTGGGGCTCGATCTGCAGGTGATTTTTAATAAGGGTTCGGTGATGGTGCTGCCGTCCGGGGTAAACAAGGCGACGGGACTCGAGGCGGCGCTGCATCACCTCGGAATCCCGGCTTCGCAAGTAGTGGGTGTGGGCGATGCCGAGAATGATCATCCGCTGCTGCGCGCCTGCGGCTTGGGTGTTGCGGTCGCCAACGCGCTTCCTGCCTTAAAGGAAAGGGCAGACATCGTAACGCGCGGACGCGCGATGGACGGTGTGATGGAAGTCATCGAGGGCATGTTGACTAACGATCTGGCCGAGGTTTGTCCGGTTCGCTAGGCGGTGCACGAAAAGACTTCGAGGTGCACTTTGTGCATACCCGTGGCATGATAATTCCCATATGGGGAAGTTCTTGCTTGCCGCCGCGCTGCTGGCGTCTGCGATCTGCGCGCAAACGCCCGCCGTCTCCTTGAATGAACTGGAAAAAGAGTTTCAGGAGTCGATGGCCGGCGTCACTCTCCAGGGCCAGTCGACACGGGACGGCGCACCCGGTCTGAGTGAAGACAAATACAAGATCGAGAAAGTGCAGAAGACCGGCGACGACCAGTGGACGATCTTCGCCCAGGTCGAGATGCGGGGCCAGACGATGACGGTTCCGCTACCGCTGCAGGTAAAATGGGCCGGCGATACGCCCGTGATCACGCTCACCGATCAAGCCTTGCCCGGCATGGGAACCTATACGGCGCGCGTCGTGGTGTATCGCGGTCAGTATGCGGGAACCTGGAGCGGCAAGACCGGCGGCGGGAAAGTGTTCGGCCGCGTAGTGAAGAATTGAGATCCCGGCGATATCGGATTATTCCGCGTACACGCTTTTGACGAATCCGGCCACGCTATTGATGGGCCAACCGGCATACTTTGCCTTGAACTCCGTCGTGAGTTGCTTACCGGCGTCATCCGCGCTTACGCCTTGCCGTTTCAGCTCGAGCGAACGATTGCGCAAATCGGCGATGAACGCCTTTTCCTGCGCGACCATTGTCCCGTCACCGATGGCGCTATGATCTGGCAGCACGTGGAGCGCTCCCAGTTTCGCCACTTCATCCAATACCGCGATCCAGCTTGCGGGCGTTCCGCCTTGGCCGAAGATGTTGGGCACCACGCGATTCTGGACGACGTCGCCCGAAATCAGGGTCTTGTCGGGATCGACGAATACCAGCTCGTCTCCTTTCGTATGCGCACCGCCGAACCAAAGCAGGCGGGCTTTGACACCGCCGCCGAGATCGAGCACGCGCTCTTTGTCGAACGTCTCGTCGGGAGGGCGCAGCTTTACGTTGGCCAGCAGTTCCTTTTGCTGCTCGCTGCGGCCCGCGAACATCTGGATCATCTCCTCGCCGTGTTGATTCATCTCGTCCTGCTGCACTTTGTCGCGAATCAGAATGGTGCCGGCGGGAAAGCCCGGTTCGCCCGCGGCATGCTCGGGATGGAAATGGGTGGTAGTCAAGTAGAGCTTGTTCTGCGGGGCGAGGCGCTTTGCCACCTTCGCAATGGTGGCTCCATTGCGCGGCCCGAGTCCTGTATCGACAACCAGCGTGGCATTCGCGCCGACGACGATGCCGATATTCGGAAATCCCATGATCGCCCAGACGTGGTCGGATACTTTGACGGTGTCTTCTCCCAGAATCGGCTGGTTCTGGGCGCATAGCGGGACAAGCAGCAGGAGGAACGCGGAGAGGAACTTCATGTTGATCAGGGTATACCAAACGGCAGGGCAAGGGGCTACAGGTCAGGTCCGCTCTGTAGGTCTGCTGGTCGCGGACCGGTCACACAGAAGCCGAGACCGGACGGGCGGTGAACGCAACGCCGGCCGCTTCCCGCTCCGCCACTGAGTGCGGTCCGGGTTGGGCTTCCCGCGCTCTCCAATTGCGTTTCCCTCCAGGATCGCGTTCGGCCTTCCCTGGTCAAATTCTTACAATACCCGCCGTGGGGGAATCGGCGAGAATGCAGTAGGAGAGGACACCAAAATTATGACATCAGCGAAAAATGGACCGGCCGTCATCGTTACCTGTTTGCGCTATCGCAATGCGCCAGCGGCGATTGACTGGTTGTGTGGTGCATTCGGATTCGAGCGGCAACTGGTGGTGCCGGGAGAGAATGGCACGATTGCGCACGCGCAACTCACTTTCGGAAACGGCATGATCATGTTGGGATCGGTGCACGACAACGAATACGGACGCCTGGTCAAACAGCCCGATGAGATCGGCGGCGCCTCCACGCAGACCGCCTACGTGATCGTGCCCGACGCAGACGCTCACTACCAGCGCGCCAAAGCGGCCGGCGCTCAGATCCTGATCGACATTAAGGATGAGGCTTACGGCGGCCGCGGCTACACGTGCCGCGACGTCGAGGGGCACATCTGGACCTTCGGAACATACGACCCCTGGCACGAATAGCGAGCGAATTCTATTCGGCACCCGGCAAGGACCTGCTCAATCGCACCACCGTCTCGACATGAAAGGTCTGGGGAAAGAGATCGACGAGCACCAACTCGTCGACCCGGTAACCGGCTGCCAACAGGGCCGCCAGGTCGCGCGCCAACGTTGCCGGATCGCACGAGACGATGGTTAATTGCCGTGGCGCGAGATCGCACAATCTCTGCACCACGGCCTTCCCCAGGCCGGCGCGCGGCGGATCGGCCAACACGAAATCCGGCGCCTTCTCGATCGCGGCCAGATACGCTTCCACCTGGCGCTGTTCGGTCTTGATGTTCGCCAGACCTGCCCGTTGCGCATTGAATTCGAGATCGCGCACCGCGGTTGACCCGGACTCCACTGCCGTTACCTTCCCAAATCGCTGCGCCAACGGCAGCGAAAAGAGCCCGACTCCCGCGTAGAGATCGAGAGCGGTCTCGCCCTCGGCGGCAGACAGGGCGGCTTCCACCAATGGATCCGATAAGAAGCGATTCACCTGAAAAAACGAATTGCCGCTCACTCGAAAGCGGCCCTGATAATCCAGCGCGCCATCGGCCATGCCCGGAATGCTCTCCATGCACCAATCAAAAAAGCGCCGGGCCACGGGGCGGTCCGTTTCCTGCACGTTCAACTGTACCTGCTGCTCGTCGGTGAAGATCTCGAAAGAGCGGACGAAATTCGGCCAGCGCGGTTTCCGCGCCATCCCCGCCAGGATGCCGATCACTTCGTTTAGCTTCGGCGACGCGATGGGGCACTTCTCCACCGCGCAAAGCTTGTGGGACCGCGCTTCCCAGTAGCCGATGCGCCGCTGAAATGCGTGCAACTGAACCCGGTTGCGGTATCCCCAAGGTTCGCCTGCCACGACGCGAATTTCTCCGGGCAGTTCGATCTTGCCGAGGCGGCGCAGCTCTTCCGCCAGGATCGCGCGCTTCGCCGAGAGCTGAAAGGCGTAGTCTGCATGCTGGTAGTGGCATCCCCCGCAACGTCCGAAATATGGGCAGGGCGCCGTGACTCTTTCTGCTGCAGCGTCCAACACTTCGCGCGTTCGGGCACGCACCAGGCCGGGCTTCTCGCTCTCTGCCTCGACGCGAACGCGCTCTCCGGGAAGCACGTAGGGCGTGAACACGACCCGGCCGTCCAAACGGGACAGCCCGTCACCGCCGTAGATCAGCTTCTCCACCGTCACTTCGAAATTGCTTACGATAGAAGTTACTCCCATCTCTCACCATGAAAACACGAGTCTTTTCCGGTATGCAGCCGACCGGAAATCTTCACATCGGAAACTATCTGGGCGCACTCAAGAACTGGGTCCGCATTCAGCGCGACTACGAATGTATTTTCTGCATCGTCGATTTACACGCGATCACGAATTATCAGGATCCCGCCGAACTGCGCTCTAAAATCGAGGAGATCGCCGCGCTGTATCTGGCTGCCGGAATCGATCCCGAAGAGTGCGCCATTATGGTTCAATCCGCTGTTCCCGCCCACGCTGTTCTGGCGTGGATGCTTACCTGCGTTACGCCGGTGGGCTGGCTGGAGCGCATGACCCAGTATAAGGCCAAGGCGGCGAAGCAGGAGTCCGTTGGCGACGGCCTGCTGCAATATCCTGTGCTGATGGCCGCCGACATCATGCTCTACCAGGCGGGAATCGTCCCCGTGGGCGAGGACCAGGCGCAGCATCTCGAACTGACCCGCGATATCGCGCAACGCTTCAACTCGCTCTACGGAGACACGTTCGTCGTGCCGGGTACCAGCTTGCCTTCAGTTGGGGCGCGCGTGATGGGGCTCGACGATCCCACGCAGAAGATGAGCAAGTCGGCGACCGGGGCGAATCACGCGGTAGCGCTGCTGGACCCGATCGATAAGGTCCGCAAGACCATCATGCGGGCCACCACTGATTCCAACCCGTCGGTCGATTTCGAGACCGCAGGCCCGGGCGTGCTGAATCTGCTGTCCATCTACCAGGCGTTCTCGAACGTGACCGACGAGGAACTGAAGCAGCGCTTTACCGGGATGCGCTACGGTGACTTGAAGAAGAACGTAGCGGAGATGGTGATTTCCCACCTGGAACCTTTTCAGCAGCGGTACCGGCAAATCACCGCCGAGCCGGGTTACGTTTCAGAGACACTGCGGAAGGGCGCCGAGCGGGTTGCGCCGATCGCCAATGCCACAGTGCGCACGGTGAAAGAACGTATGGGCTTGCACGTATAGCGGCAGAGCCGGCCTGTGCAAGTCCGAGTCGCATGCTCGCCTCTTACCTGAACCTGCTGCGCGCCAATCGTAACTTCCGCCTCCTATGGATGGCGCAGGTAGTGAGCGAGCTGGGCGATTGGTTCTACAATCTCGCCGTCATCAACCTGCTCCTCGAGCTGACCCACAATCGCGCGCAATCGGTGGGGCTGGCGATTGTGCTGCAAGTGCTGCCGATGACGTTTACGGCGCCCACGGCAGGCGTCATCAACGACCGCATCAGCCGGCGCGCCATCATGATCGGTGCGGATGTCGCGCGCTTCTTCATTGTGCTCGGCATGCTGCTGGTGCGCACCCCGAGCCTGGTTTGGGTGATCTATCCGTTGCTCCTGCTGGAGACCATCGGCTCGTCATTCTTTGAGCCGGCTCACAGCGCGGTGATCCCGAATATTGTCAACGAGGAGGAAATCCTCACCGCCAATGCACTTTCTGCGGTCACATGGTCATTCTGTCTGGCTGCCGGTGCGTCGCTTGGTGGGCTGGTGGCGGTGCTGCTGGGTCGCGATGCCGTCTTCATCATCAACGCGCTTTCCTTCCTGGGGTCGGCATGGCTGATACGCCGGATGAACTTTCACGAACCGCATACGGCCGGTCGTCCGCCTTTACGCGCCCGCGACCTGGTGGACTTCACGCCTGTGGTGGAAGGCGCGCGCTACATTGGTGCCGACCGGCGCCTTTTTTCCACCGTCTTTGTCAAAGCTGGAGGCGGACTCCTGGGCGCGAACAACGTGCTGCTTCCCCTGATCGGCGCGAGCATCTTTCCCCCGGGATTCCACGGCCTCGACCAGAGCCGTGTCGCCATGCTGGGGATGAGCCTGCTGATGGGCGCGCGCGGTGTGGGTGCGCTGCTGGGACCTCTGGTCGCCGGGCGATGGGCCGGCAGCCGCGAGTCGCGCCTGCGCTACGGCATCCTCGCGGGATTCCTGCTGGCTGGCGGCGGTTATGTTCTGCTGGGTTGCTCGACTTCGATTGCGGTCGCCATCTTCATGGTGATTCTGGCCCATTCCGGAGGCTCCACGAATTGGGTCTTCTCCACGACCCTGCTGCAAGTCTGCACGACGGATCGCTTTCGCGGGCGGGTGTTCGCCGCCGAATATGGGCTTTGCATGCTGGCCATCTCCGCCAGCAGTTACTTCGCGGGAGTCGCTATCGACCTCGGCACGTCGGCGCGCTCGTTCGCCATCCTGATCGGCCTGGTCATGCTGATCCCCGCCGGAGCGTGGGCTGCCACTTTGGCCGCGGGGCGCCGCATCACGTCACAGGGGCCGCCAGGCGCGCCTTCCACTCCTCCAGAATCGCCGCCGTAGCAGTGGTCGCGATCTTCGCACAGCCCCCTTCGTACGCCGGCAGAATCTCGGCGACGGTGCGAAATCCGCCTTCCGCCTCGATGGCGATCTCTTCGGGCAGATACTTGCGCAGCAGCCGCACATCATCGGCAGTGTAGCCCGAGGGAGCGAAGCCCGTTGACGTCTTGACGAAATCCACCTCCGCGCGCTCGCAGCAGCGACAGGCGATAATCTTCAACTCCTCAGTCAGGTAGGCAGTCTCCAGCGTCACCTTGAGTATCGCGCCCTCTTTGTGGCAGGCCTCCGACATCTGGCTCAACTCCGACTGCACATGTTGAAACTCGCGCGAGACCAGCTTCGCGATGGCTATCACCAGGTCGATCTCCTTAGCCCCGCGACGTAACAGGTCGCGAGTTTCGAAGAGCTTGGTCGCGGTACTTTGCGATCCGTGAGGAAATCCCGAGACGCTGCCTGCCTTCACCAGCCCGTTTCCCAACGTGCGGACGGCGAGATCGATATCGCACGGCCGCACCGTTACCGAGGCGACCCCGTAGCGCTTCGCCAATTCCAGTTCTTCCACGACGTGGGCCATCGCGAGATCGGGCTTGAGCAGCGTGTGGTCAATCAGCTTTGCGAAATCGTCGTAGCTGACCAGAGGAGCCTGCGGCTGGGGTTCCATACGGGACCAGTCTATCAAGGAGGGAAAAGACGAAGGGACGGGCAGATCGGCGGGACGAAAGCAGATTACTTCTTTTTCTTCGTGCCTCCCTTGGGGGAGGCGGCGCCGGCCCTCGGCACGGCGCAGCCAAGTCCCATGGACTTCAGTTGATCACAAGCCTTGTTGGACAGATCGTTGCGCGGAAAGCGCTGGATCAATTGGCGGAACTGATTGCCGGCATCGGTGCGGCGGCCGAGTTTGATCAGTGCCTGACCCCTGCCAAACATCGCGTCGGGAATCTTGTTGTTGTCGGGCGCGTTGACTACGAGATCGTACTCCTTCACGGCATTCTCGTAATCGCCTTGTGACGCGTGAATGGACGCAATGTAATACTGCGCGTTGGGCGCCAGATCGGTGTTGCCGTACCACTTCAGATAGTCGGCGTACTCCTGCAAGGCCAAGTCGAACTTGCCGCCCATACGGTCGCGATTGGCGTTGTCGTAGAGATCCTTGGAAGAGATCGGTGGCGCTTCCGACCCTCTGGGAGGCACGCCCCCGCCCGTAGTATCGCCGGTCGGAGGCGGCGCGGCAGGAGGCGTATTGATGAGCTTCACCGCGTTGTTCAGGTCAGTCAACTGGGACTTCAGGCCGGAAATCATGTTGGTGAGGTCGGAAACGGCCTGTTGCACGGTGCGCATATCGGTGGACATCTGGTCCATGCGGGAACTCAATCCCACCACGGGAGTCACCACCTTGCTCTCCTGGTCGCGCAGGCTCTGCTGCATGTTGCTCTGGATTACGGCCACCGCCCGGCTAGCCTCATTGGCGGAATTCACTGATTGTTGGACCAGCACCTGCAGCGCGCTGAACTTTTCGTCCTGGGTGCGCTGCATCGCTTTGACCATGTCCTGCAGCGTGGCGACGTCCCGCTGCAGTTCGAGGATTTCCTTACTTGCGCCAGACGATCGCGACGGAGAGAGCGTCAGCACCGCCGCGGCGACTACCCCGTAAACCCAAAAACGTCGGAACATCTTGATTTCTCCTGCTTGTGAACCTATTGGCCGGGTGAGAAGTGTACGCGCCGGTTCTTCTGCCAGCACGCTTCAGTCGACTCCCCACATTGCGGCCGTTCCTTGCCGTAGCTGATCGTCTTGATCCGATCCGCCGGAACGCCCAGTTGGACCAGAAAATCCTTGGCCGCACTGGCACGCCGGTCACCCAAACCCAGATTGTACTCCGCGGAGCCGCGCTCGTCGCAGTGCCCTTCCAAAACGATAGAAGACCCGGGGAAATCGGTGAGGATTCCTTTCAACGCCTGCGCATCGCGGTTCAAGGTATCCCGCGCTTCGCCATCGATATCGGTCTTGTCGTAATCGAAGTAGATATCCTGCAGGTCCGTTTCGAGGCGGCGATCCAGCGGCACGGCGCCTCCTGTGCCGGTATTCGGTGGAGGCGGAGCCATCGGCGAAGTCACCGACACAATCGCCGAGGCAGTTGTATTACCGCCTGGACCGGTGGCCGTCAAGGTATAAGTGACCGAATCGCTAGGGAACACGCGGCGACTGCCGACATTCTGCACCGCTCCGATCCCCTGATCGATGGTCACGCTGGTAACATTGCCGCTGATTTCCCACCGCAAAGTGGAAGACTGGCCGCGCTGAATCGACGTCGGCTCCGCGGTGAACTGCGCGATCACGGGAGCAGGTCCGCCGACATTCGGATTGCTCGGCACAGGGCGCTCGTCTGCGGGCCGCGGAGGCGGTGGGGGCGGCGGGGGCGGCGCTTTCTTCTTGCAACCAGCCGCGAACATCGCCAATAGAAGCGCGATCCCGATGACCGTGATCTTCTGTTTGCTGAACATGAGCGTTAATCTCCTGAAATGCTAAACTACTTGCCCCAAACCGGTCTGTCGTTGACTCCCAGGGTCGTCAATTGTTGCACCTGGGTGCCGTCGGCCAGCATGCTGTAGATCTGGTATTTTCCGTGACGCGTGGAGGAGAATACGAGGTGCCGCCCGTCGGGCGCCCAGTTCGGCTGCTCGTTCTTGCCTTCTCCGTGGGTCAACTGGATGTATTGCTTGTTGGCCACATCCATTGTGAAGATGTTCCACTGCTGCGCCGCGTACCCGCGAGTCCAGGCATACGCGATAATCTGCCCATCGGGATGCCAGGCGGGATTCGCGGCTTCACCGGTACCATCCGAGAGGCGTTCCATGTCGGCGCCATCCATATTCATCTTGTAGATCTGCTGGGGGCCCGACCTGCCGGAGGAGAAGACGATCTCGCGCCCGGTTTTCGGATTGATCTTGGGTTCGGTTTCGATCGAGATCAACGAAGAGATCGGGTGGAAGCCCGTTCCATCCAAATTGGCAAGAAAGATCCGGCAACACTTGCCGCTCGAGGAAGAGTAGATGATCTGCTTCCCATCAGGTGAAAACGAAGGCGACGAATTCACGGATGCGCTCTGGTTGTAAAACCGCAAATCCCGGACCGGATCCACCGAAAACACAAATATACCAGGAGTGCCGCGAGCGTAGCTAGTGAACGTTAACTTTGAGCCATCGGCGGAGACCGCGGGCTCGATGGTCAAGGAGTTGTAATGCGTGAACTGTTTCTGGTTCTTGCCATCCGGATCCATCTGCCAGATTTCCTTGTGGCCGGTGCGGTCGGAGACGAAGTAGATGTGGGTGCCGAAGAGCGATTGCCCGCCGAAGAGCGCCACGATGTCGGCGGCGAATTCATGTGCTACTTTGCGAGCGCCGGCTTCGTCCATGCTGCCCAGATAGCGCTTCTCGACGACCTTCGCTTCGGCGGGATTGGCGCGGCTGAGATCGTAGAGCCACCCATACAGGACGAGTACGCCATTCTGCGGCGCGGTATAACCTGACGCGAGGTAGTTGGCGTTCGCCGGAGGGCCAGACCAGTCCACCATCCAACGGCCGCCCCCGCTCGTGGGAGGCGGAGGTTCGTTTCGTCGCCGCGGATTATCGTTGGGTACCGGCGCCTGGCCGAAGTCGGAAGGCTGCTGCGGGACGAACAGGGGATACATGGTCTTGGGGACGACCTTAACGACGCCCGAACTGGTTACGTCTGAGGCTAAAGTCTGATTGAACGCGCTCATCCATGCCTGTGCTTCGCCCGATCCTTTGAAATCGGGGAGCGCGATCGTGGGAATGCGCATTCCCTTTCGGTTAATGTCGATGCCGATATCCTGTGCCTGGGACAGGATCAACCAGCCCGTTGCTCCGACCGCTAACCAGAAAAGCCTTTTCATGGAAATCCTCGCTCAAAACTTCAAGTTAAACCGCAACTCAACTTGCGCCTCGCTCTTCGGAAAGCCCGGAGGCAGGGGCGGGAACGGTGCAGCGTCTTGAATGGCGCGCTGCGCGGAGATGTCCAACGCTGCGTTCCCGCTGCGCTCCGTGAGTTTTACCGAGCCCGGAGCCAGAGAGCCATCGCGACGGATGATGAATGTCACCACCGCTGGCGGGACCGAAACGCGCGTGTCGAAGCCAGAGGTGTTCCAATTGCGAGCCACGGCGTTTCGCAGAAGGTTCGCGTACGCGCCGAATTGGGTCCCGAATACCGAGTCGTTGCCGAGTTGCAGCCCTCCTCCGCCTTGGATGTTGTACATCGGGGAACTCGTCTTTTGGCCACCCTCGGTGTACAACTGGTTGGGCCGATCCTGCTGTTGGTCGCGAAATTTATTCGGCGCCGATGACTGCGCTCTCTCGGTGGACTTTTTGGTAGCGCGCGGGTTTTTGATTGCGATGGCGTCCGGATCCGGAGCCTTCACCTTAGGCGCCGGCTTCTTCTTGGAGGGCGGCTCGGGAACTTGCGATTCGGTATCGTTCGCGACGGGATTGAAGGCTGCCGATTCGTGCGGCAGTTTGATCGAGGCAACCGGAGTTATCGCGACCGAACCCATTCCGCCGCCATGCGGATCTCCCCATTGCACCGTGGAATGACTTCCGATCAAGGTACTGGTAAGGCAGACCGCTGCAAACGACACGTGCAGGACCACGGAAGCCCAGAACTGCTTCGTCAACCGTTCCGGACGATCGAATGTGTCTGCGTGCGAGTACATCTACTTTCCTCTGGTGGGCGCGTCCGCTGGCTGCGTCACCATGTACACTTGAAATCCACCTGCTCCCAATTCCGCCGTCACCTGCGCGATCACATCCCAGATCGTGGCCCGGTCGGCCATCACATAGACGCCTTTCGTGTCCTTCCCGAAACGGGCGTGGATAGCAGCCTTCAGCTCGTTGATGTTGACCAATTTGCCGTTGAGCAGGTAGGTGCCGTCCTTGGGGATGGTCACCACCGGCATCTCTTGCGGCGTCTCCTTGACCATCTTCGTTTTGGGAACTTCCACTTCCAGGCCGAAGTCCATCACGTGAGCGGTGAGCATGAAGATAATCAACAACACCAGCACCAGATCGACGAACGGCGTCACGTTGATTTCGGAAAGTGCGCCCGTTCCGCGACGGCGGCGTGAACCGAATCCACCGCTCGACCCGCCTTCGTTGTTAATCGAGATCGACATGGCTATTCTCCGAAGCTGCGCTCCGCCATGTTGAGGAATTCGAGCGCGAAATCGTCCATCCGCGCGCCCATCTCGCGAATCCGATTGCTGAAGTGGTTGTAGAAGATGGAGGCTGGGATCGCCGCGCCCAGTCCGACAGCGGTGGCGATCAGCGCCATCGCGATGCCAGGGCCCACGCTCTTGAGGTTCGTGCTTCCCTGATTGGCGAGTCCGACAAACGCGTTGATGACGCCAATCACCGTTCCAAACAGACCGATGAAGGGGCTGACCGAGGCGGTGGTGGCAAGCCAGTTCATGTTGCGCTCCAGTTTGCCGAGTTCTTCGCTGATTCCGAGCTGGATGGAGCGCTCCAGGGCAATGCGATTGCTCACTCTGCCACGCGACTTCACCTGGCGCTCGATCTCCTCGTATCCGAAATCGAAGACTGCCACCAAAGGTGACGGGCGGAACTGTTCGCTGGCCACCATCACTGCCTCAAACCCGGTTGCCTTTCGGAAGGCGCGGAGGAATCGCGAATTCGACCGGCCCGCCCCGCGAAACGCCTGCCATTTCGAAATGATGACGGTCCAAGAGAACACCGAAAAGCAGGCGAGAACCCCCAGCACAACGATTTCCAGTACGTCGCCTGAGACCAGTTGCCAAATATTCACTTGAAGAAAAAGGGCTGCGGGAGCTTCGGATGTCAACTCGTCTCCTACACACAAATCTATCACACCGACGCTTAACTACAGCCAAAAGACGGAGGGGTAATTCGTGGGGTTTCAACCGCTTTGGAGGCGTGAGGGGTTGATTAATGCATCTTCACATTAAAACGGAAAAAATCGAGGCGGAAAACAGGAGGTACTCAAATTGTTTTTGGGAGCCGGTTGCCTGATTTACGCAGAATTTCGACGTTTAGGAGGGTCTTTCCTGAGCCCCCAATCACCCTAGGTATTCTTCAGTTGGTATGGGCAGACCTCATGGTTGGGGTCCCACCACAGGAGGGTAACGACCCCACGGTCCAGCACGCCCCAAATCCTCTATTTGCCCGACAACCGCAACGATAACAACTCATCGAAGTCCAGCGGGCTGAAGAGCTCTTTGAGGCGAGTTTGCGCCACGGTGGATAGCTGGCTGATGTCAACGTTGTGATTGAACTTCTTCCCAACGACCAGGATCTCCTGCCATTGTCTTTTCTCCCTCAGGGCTTTCTCTAAATCACGGAGGTGGTCCCACAGCCGATTCCAATCGTTCGGCTTCAATTCATGGCAGCCGAAGGGATGCTGCATGGCAATTCGTCCAAGCCGCCACGAAGGGTAAAGATTGTGGTAACTGGTCGCCGCCATCGCCCTGGGCTGCTTGTTTTCACTCGGATTTAAACCGGGTTTTGGGGCTTCGATCCTTCCCCTTTCGACTAGAGGCTCCCGTAATACTCGGCCATCGCCGCGTGGCTGATGACAGCATTACAAGGCTCGCCAGGCGGTACATCGGCTCGGGCATCCTTCCACGGCGCTTCCTGATGGGTCAGGTCGCTCAACCATTGGCTGGTCCTGTCGCCGTAAAACTTCAAAACGTTGTCGATCGTATTTTGCTGCGTCTTGGTCAGACAGTCGGGATTTCCACGGCCGATCCTGGCAACCCGAAAGGCACCCCGATGGTCTTCGTAGAGAGCACGCACAACGGGTCCATTCGCCCACGCTTCGATGGCTTCTGGAAACAGAGGCTGTTCATCCCAAACCAGCGACCAAGCCTGAGAGTAGTAGACGAGCTTTTGCAGCTTCATCGTCGTCATCTCGCCATGTTTCCGCAGGATGTATTCTGCAACGTCAAAGACGTTGGCCATAGCGTACTCCTCATCAATTTTAGCAAGATTCGCACAAGTCATCCGTTCCTCTTCAGTTATTCCCGAAGGGCAAACAGACGCCAAGCGGACCGGTTTCCTAGTGGTTGTGCTGGTAGCGGGAGTGGGAATTGAACCCACACGGACCTTGCGGTCCATTGGATTTTAAGTCCAATGCGTCTGCCGATTTCGCCATCCCGCCACGCTCCGTCATTCTACCACGACGGCCTTTTTAATCAGCAACTTACTGAAAAGCTACTCAATGCGTAAAGCTTGATTTCTCTGGCACTTGGTTCATCCCAGCCGGAATCAGAGGCTTCATCGCCTGGAAATTCCGTGCCGGCAAAGACGGCTTTGATTCGTTCGATCAAGGGGATCGCCGCAACTTGTCCAACCGATTTCACTTCTTCTATCCCATCGGCCGGTTCGGATTCGTCTCCTTCGGCGACCGCGATGGCATTCAGCTCGAGATCTGGTTGGGCAGTCGCGAACAAGTTGACTCGTGGCCGGGCCGGCACCAACCTCTTTTGTGCGGCCCGGCTTCAGGTCCCTCATTCGCGTTCCCAATACCGCCGGCGATCAGTTCTTCTTCGAACTCCAGCTCAGGTAAGCCTTGTAATCGCTGCCGGGCGGCGCCACTTCGAACTTGCCATCCAAAGCACGCCCGTTCATCCAATACGACAGTCGATATCGCGGACCTGGTTGCGTTCCATCCGATTCGAACACGACCCGGTCGGGTTCGGGGAAACTCAGATCGTAGCGGATCACATGACCTTCGCTGTCGAAGTAGATCGCGTGGGGCTTGTCGCTTTCCACATAGATGATCAGGAGATCGCCATGACGCTCGCCGGCGTCGTAAACGGCCTCATTGTGCCGGACGATAATCTTTCGATTCAACTCCAGTTCAAAAGAGAACTTGCCCTGCCCGGCTCCCAACGGCGTGTCTTTTGCGCCGGCAATGCCGGTCCACTTGCCGAGCAGAAATTCGAGCTTCTTCCATGGCGGATTCGCCGCCGGAGAGGCGCTTTGCGCCGCGCCTGGCAACCCGCACAGCAACATCAATCCGATCGTCGCAATCGTCAGCCGCATCGCCGATCATTTTCTCACGATCGTAAAGTGGTTCCTTCCTCTATTCTGAATTGATGCGCCCCACCGAGCTTTGGCACGAGCCCGATTTCCTGAAGCTCTGGGGAGGACAGGCAGTTTCCCGCCTGGGATCCGCGATCACCGACGGCGCGCTGCCGCTCACCGCCATCCTCATGCTGAATGCGTCGCCATTCGAGCTTGGACTGCTCAGCGGCGCGGGAGCCGCGAGCATCCTGATCTTCGGCCTATTCGCGGGTGCGTGGGCAGATCGCCTGCGCCGCCGGCCCATCCTCATCGGCACCGATTTGGGACGCGCCCTCATCCTTGGGATGGTGCCGATCACGGCCGCCTTCGGTCATCTGCGCATGAGTTATCTCTACATGATCTCGGCGGCAAGCAGCCTGTTGACGGTGCTCTTCGAGGTCAGCTACCAGGCCTACCTGCCCTCGCTCGTGGAACGCGAGAATCTGATGGAGGGCAACAGCAAGCTGGCGCTGGCCGGATCGGCTGCCGACGTTGCCGGGCCCGGATTAATGGGCGTCCTGGTTCAGTGGTTCACCGCGCCCAAGGCGATTCTCCTGGACGCCGTGTCTTTTCTCGTTTCGGCGCTGTCAGTCGCGCTGATCCGAAAGCCTGAGGCGACTCCCAAACTCGATCGCCAGCCTGAGATGAAGCGCGAGATCGTGGACGGACTCCGCGCTTCCTGGCAACAGCCGATCCTGCGTGCGTTGGTCCTACGCACGGGCACGTCCGCCGTGTTTCTCGGATTCTTCGCGGCGCTGTACATGGTGTTCGCCATCCGCGAGCTTCATTTGAGTCCGGCACTCTTGGGAGCCATTATTTCGGTGGGAGGCGCCAGCAGCCTTGCCGGAGCCTTCGTCACGCCATGGCTGGTGAAGCGCTTCGGGGTAGGCCCGACGCTGATCGGCGCCGCCATAGTCACCGGAATCACCACCCTCATGCCCGCACTGTCGCGTGGCCCCGTAATCGTCTGCGCCTCGATCCTGGGACTCGCGCAGCTATTCGACGTCTCCTGGCCGGTCTATCACATCAACAAGGTCAGTCTGCAGCAAGCCGTCACGCCCGATCATCTGTTGGGACGCGTCAACTCCGCGATCTATCTTCTGTTCCGCGGTCTGATCCCGGTAGGAGCGCTGCTGGGCGGTGCGCTCGGCGACGCCATTGGAATGCGGCCGACAATGTTCGTGGGCGCCAGCGGGTATTTGCTCTCGGCGCTTTTTCTGATCTTCTCTCCCATTCGGCATTTGCGGGAGCTTCCAGAAGCACGCTGAAAATTCCATAATCACTGCATGGACAATGTAACGGCCAGCGAGTGGCGGCAACTCCTCACCATTCTTCTGGCGCAACGGCTGGAGTTAAATGCGATGGAAAGCGCGTTGAAGAGTGCGGGCGTGTTGAGTCGCGATCAGTTGAAGGAGATTCGCACCCAGGCCGCCAATACCGCGACGGCATGGAGTTCGCGCGAAGGGGACGACGTCATGGCCCTCCTGCGTGTGCATTCGTTGCCGGACGCCAGCATGTCGGTGCCGAAATAATGGGTAGGAATCCGATCGGGCGGCTGGAACGTATAGAATCAGGGGCGGCGTCCTACCAAAGATCCTGCGATACCCCTCATTTGGGGCATGGGGGTCCGGTTAGTCCGCCGATATATACTGTAATTTAAGACTTGGAGTTACCGGAAACGCCCCATGGCTGAAATGAGCGTCATCTGGCTGCGCGTGGCCGCCGCGTTATACTCGCTCGGTCTGCTGCACGCCATCCTAACCTTAGTCCGAAGGCGGGAACACCTCTTCGACGTGGCGCTGGGCGCCTTCAGTCTTGGGTCGGTGTTTCATTTCGTTTCCATCGTTGAAGAAGGGATTCTCAACAACCGCTGCCCCATCACCAACATCTACGAGACCCTTTCCATGTGCGCCTTCCTGATCGTGGTGGTGTACCTTTTCGTCCACTGGCGTTACAAGATGGAGAGCCTTTCGGTGTTCATCTTCCCTCTGGTTTTCGTGATGGCGCTGGTGGCGACCTTGGGCAACCCGGTGACCGCGTGGTCCAGCAAGGTGGTGCGGGATACCTGGCTTACGGTGCACATCGTGCTCGTGCTGCTGGGGATAGCTGCTCTTCTCTTCACCGCCGTTGCCTCGCTGCTCTATCTCTTCCAGGAGCGGGAGCTCAAAGCCAAGAAGCCGCGCAATTTCTACTACCGGCTTCCTGCGCTGGGAACGCTGGACGAACTGATTTCGAAATCCATGGCGGTGGGCTTCGTACTGATGACTTTGGGCGTGATTGCGGCAAGCACGTGGGCTTCTATCGAACTGAATACTACCTGGATCAGCGAACCGAAAATTGACCTCTCCTTTTTCACCTGGGGGATTTACATGGCCATGGTGTTTTTGCGAAACACCGCGGGATGGCGCGGGCGGAAGGCCGCCATCATGACCGTCACGGTACTGGGCCTGTCCGCTTTTACCTGGGCCGCGCATGCCCGGCTCGGCACGATCTTCTTCAAACCATGAAGCTGCTGATCACAGGCGTCAGTCACAAGACCGCACCCGTCGAGGTGCGAGAATGCCTTGCGTTTCGCGAAGAAACGCTGCCGGCAGCTTTGGCCGATTTGAAATCGCGCGAGGGCGTCTCGGAAGCCGTGATCCTCTCGACTTGCAACCGCGTGGAAATCACCGTGACCACCGACGACCAGTCGGACCCGCAGGCCATCGTAGATGCCTTCCTGACGGATCACAAAGCGGTGAGCACCGAAAGCATCGCGGCGCATTTATACCGGTACGAAGGCCAGGAAGCGATTCACCACCTGTTTCGCGTCTCCGCGAGCCTGGATTCGATGGTTGTAGGCGAGCCGCAGATCCTGGGGCAACTGAAGAATGCCTATGCGGCAGCCAAGAATTGCGGCGCACTTTGCGGATGGCTGGACGGCCTCTTGAGCCGCGCCTTCAGCGTCGCCAAGCGAGTGCGTTCGGAAACCGGCATTGGACAGATGGCGGTCTCCGTAAGCTATGCCGCTGTCGAGTTGGCGCGCAAGATCTTCGGGTCCCTCTCGAACCGCACGATCATGATCGTGGGTGCGGGGAAGATGTCGGAACTGGCGGCCCGCCATCTGCGCCGCTCGGGTGCATCGCACGTCTTCGTGACCAATCGGACCCACGAGCGGGCGATCGAGATGGCGCAGCTCTTCCAGGGCACGCCAGTCGAGTACACCCGTTTCGTGAGCATGCTGCCGGAAGTGGACATCGTGATCGCTTCATCCGGGGCGCCGCACTACATTCTGCGCAAAGAGGAAATGCAGCGCGTGATCGCGGCACGTCGCAACAAGCCGATGTTCCTGATCGATATCGCGGTTCCACGCAATATCGAACCCTCCGTAAACGAAGTCGACAACGTCTTCCTGTATGACATCGACGACTTGCAGGAAGTGGTCAACGCCAACCTGCGGGAGCGGATGAAAGAAGCCGACCACGCCGAGGCGATGGTAACCGAAGAAGTCGAGCGGACCATGGCGCGGCTCAAGGTGGCGGAAGTGACGCCGACCATTGTCGGACTGCAGGAGCAGCTCGAACAGATTCGCGCCGCCGAAATCGAACGCGTGCGGCGCAAATGCGGCCCGTTCACTCCGGAACTGGAGCAGGCGATCGAGATGCTCACTCGCGGGATCGTCAACAAGATCGCGCACGGGCCGATTTCGGAGCTGCGGAATCACGCAGGACGGCCGGAAGGCGCGCACGTGGTGGCCGCGATTCGCAAGGCATTTCATCTTCAGGACTGATCCATGCTCGTTATCGCATCGCGCGGTTCGCAGCTCGCATTGTGGCAGGCGCATTGGGTGGAGCGGCAATTAACCTCCGCCGGCCACGAATGCCGTATCGAAATCATTAAGACTACAGGCGACAAGATCACCGATGTGCCTCTCGCCAAAGTCGGAACCAAGGGACTTTTTACCAAAGAGATTGAAGAGGCGCTCTTGGACGGGCGCGCCGATCTCGCGGTCCACAGCTTGAAGGATCTGCCGACGGAACTACCGGCCGGGCTAGTGCTGGCCGCGGTACCGGAGCGCGAAGATCCCCGCGATGCCGTGGTGGGAAAGCGCCTGGCGGATTTGCCCGAGGGCGCAAAAGTCGGGACCAGCTCCTTGCGGCGCGCAGCGCAATTGCGATCGTTCCGGCCCGATTTGCAAGTGGAATCGGTGCGCGGCAATCTGGATACTCGTCTACGCAAGCTGGATGAGGGGCAGTACGACGCGATCCTGCTGGCGGCGGCGGGGTTGAAGCGCTTGGGATGGGCGGACCGGATCGCGGAGATTCTGCCGGATGATGTGATGTGTTCGGCCGTCGGACAGGGTGCGCTGGCGATCGAAACTCGGGAGACGGGCGCGGGTTTCGATGCTTGCGCGGCGCTCGATCACTCCGCCACGCACATGGCGGTTCTGGCGGAACGAGGCGTATTGTGGGCTCTGGGCGGCGGCTGCCAGGTCCCCATCGGTGCGTATGCCACGGTGGCGAACGGACGGCTGCACCTCACGGCGATGGTGGCTGCTCCGGATGGCGAACAGATCATTCGCGCTTCCACGGAGGGGCGGCCTTCCGAAGCGGAGCAGATTGGCAGGGATCTGGGTGCGGACTTGCTGCGGCACGGCGCTCGCCGCATTCTGGAGGCGGTGTATAGCGCCTAAAGTCTATCTGGTGGGCGCGGGGCCGGGCGATCCGGAACTGATCACCGTCAAAGGCCGCCGCATTCTGGAGCAGGCCGACTCCGTATTGTTCGACCACCTGGCGCCCGAATCCCTGTTAGACCTCGCCCCCGCGTGCGCCGAGCGTGTCTACGTGGGCAAGAAGAAATCGGCTCACGCTTTCACGCAAGAAGAGATCTGCGAGATGCTCGTGGAGCGCGGCCGACGCGGCCTCACCGTGGTGCGTTTAAAGGGCGGCGACCCATTCATCTTCGGGCGCGGAGGCGAAGAGGCCGAAGCGCTGGCGTTGGCTGGCATTCCGTTTGAGATCGTGCCCGGCGTCACCGTGCCTTTAGGCATCGCCGCCTATACCGGCGTCCCGCTGACGCATCGCGAGCACACCTCGGCGGTGACGTTCGTGACCGGCCACGCGGTTGACAGCATCGACTGGGACAAAGTGGGCCACGCGGAGACCCTGGTGATCTTCATGGGACTCACGACGTTTCCCGAGATCGCGCGCGCACTGATCGCACGCGGGCGATCTCCAGAGACTCCCGCGATGGCGGTGCGCTGGGCGACGCGGCCAGACCAGGAGACGTTGTCCGGGACTCTGGCGACGCTGCCTGCGCAAATCGCCGACCGGGGAATGAAGCCGCCGGCCACGATCATCGTCGGCGAAGTTGTGATGCTGCGGGGAAAACTCGACTGGTACGAGCGCCTACCGCTGTTTGGAAAGCGCGTGGTGGTGACGCGCGCCAAGGGGCAGGCGGACGCGCTCTCCGCCAAACTGCGGGCCCTGGGTGCGGATGCGATCGAGTTGCCCACGATCGAGATCCGTCCACCATCCGACAGCGGTCCGCTCGACCGCGCCATCGCCCAGTTACCCACCTACGACTGGTTGATCTTCACCAGCGCCAACGGCGTGCATTATTTCGTGGAACGATTGCGCCGATCACCCTTCGATTGGAGAGCGTTGCGAGCCAGGATTTGCGCCATCGGCCCGGCCACCCGCGCGGCGATCGAGGCGTTGGATCTGAAGGTCGATCTGATGGGCAAGGAGTACGTGGCAGAAGGGCTGATCGCGGCGTTTGCACCTTATGATCTCGGGGGCAAACGAGTGCTGCTGCCTCGGGCAGCGGTGGCTCGCGACCTGGTGCCGGCGGAATTGACACGGCGGGGGGCACAGGTGGATGTGGTGGAGGCCTATCGCACCGTGATGCCGGAGGACACGCCGGCACGCGCGAAGCAGATTCTGAGCGGTACACGGCTGCCGGACTGCATCACGTTCACCAGTTCCTCGACGGTCCAGAATCTGGCGGCGGCGGTCGACGGTGTGCCGCTGGGCGTGAAGGTAGCGTCGATCGGGCCGATCACCACGCAAACGGCACGCAGTCTGGGCATCGCGGTGACCGCACAGGCACGAGTTTTCACGGTGGATGGGTTGGTGGAGGCAGTGCTCGAAATGTGCGATACTGAACCGACTCCCCCAGCCAGCGAATGAGACCTCACATCATCGGCATCGCCGGTCCGTCGAGTTCGGGGAAGACGGAACTCTCCCGGCAATTGGTGGAAAAACTCCCCGGCACCGCCATCGTTTCTCTGGATTCTTACTACAGCGGGATGGAAGAGATTGCGCTGGAAGAGCGCAAGAAGGCGAACTTCGATCATCCCGATTCCCTCGATTGGGAACTGCTCCACGAACACCTCCGACGGATGTCATCCGGGCTGGCGTTCGAGGAGCCGGTATACTCCTTCGCGGACTACGCCCGCACCAGCGCCACGCGGCACATCGAGCCGAGCGAGTTCGTCATCGTAGAAGGGCTGTTCGTGCTCTACTGGCCCGCACTGCGGGCCATGCTGGACACGAAGGTATTCGTCAAGACTGATCCGGATGTCTGCTATCAGCGGCGTTTGGCACGCGACGTGATAGAGCGCGGGCGCACGCCGGAATCGGTGCGCGAACAGTATGAGCGCACGGTGCGTCCAAGCGCGGAGTGGTTCGTGCATCCGACCATGCGGTATGCGGATCTGCTGGTCTCGGGCGAAGAGCCCCTGGTGCAATCGACGTCCGCGGTAATGCGCCTTTTGCGGGGCGAGAAGGTCAACGCCGCGTCGGCAGGCTAATTCGGTGACAAACGCTCCCTTACGGTCGCGGCTCGTAAGCTACCCAAACACCTTCGCGCGAATGCGTGCGCTTGCGAGCCGCGCGCGTGAGCAAGCGATGCCTCATCGTATGTGGGGCAGGCGCTCCCGGATTTTTCACAGCTTCTTACTCTTACGGTCGCGGCTCGTAAGCTACCCAAACACCTTCGCGCGAATGCGTGCGCTTGCGAGCCGCGCGCGTGAGCAAGCGATGTCCGGATTTTTCACAGCTTCTTACACTTACGGCCGCGGCTCGTAAGCTACCCAAACACCTTCGCGCGAATGCGTGCGCTTGCGAGCCGCGCGCGTGAGCAAGCGATGTCCCACACATTTGCGCAGCAGTCGGATTTTTTACAGCTTCTTACACTTACACTCAAGCGATGGAGTTGATGCTTAACGAACTCGCCGACACCAGCCTCTAGTCGGCTGGGGCGTAGTAGCCCAAACGCCAGAAGGCCTTCAGCGGCGGCAGTCCGTGCGGCGGCACCATCTTGACCTGCACCCGGTGATAGCGCCCGTCCCTCTGATTGCTGGTGGGCGTGTACCCGAGCACGTACCGATTCCGCAATTCGACTCCGATCTTGGCAGCGATGTCCGGAAGCTCCGAGGTATCGGCGGGGAAACTGCGTCCTCCGGTCTGTTCGGCGAGGTCGCTGAGCAGCCCGGGACCAGACGACTCCTCTGGTGTCCGGGTGCGCGCCCCGAAAGGCTCATAGATTCCGATCGCATAGATCAAAGTGTCGCTTTCACGAACCAGGTTGCGGACTTCGGTTTCGGAGTACCGGCTGCTGTTATCGCCGCCATCGGAGATGATCAGGAGGGCCTTGCGCTTTTTCTGGGAATTCTTGATCTCGTGGAGCGACAACATGATGGCGTCCAGAAGGGCAGTTCGTCCTTTCGATTGCGCAAAAGTGAGCTGGTTCTGGATCTCCTCGGTCTCGCGCGAGAGCGGCACCACGAGCTTCGGCTGGTCGTTGAATTCCACCAGGAAAAACTCATCCTCGGGATTGGCCGTGCGGAAGAACTCGGCGGCTGCCTGGCGCGAACGGCGCAGCTTCGGACCCATGCTGCCGCTGATATCGAATACCAAGCCCACCGCGACGGGCTCATCATCCATCGCGAAATGCGTAATATTCTGTTCGACCTTGTCGTCGAAGACCTTGAAATGCTCCTTCTCGAGCCCGGTGACCGGGCGATTCATAGGGTCGCATACGGAGACCGGGACGAGAACGAGATTGATGTCGCTGCGCAACGTCGCGGCCGGCCTGGCGCCTTCGCCGGGCAGGGGCGGCCGCTCGCGGGGAGCCACGGCGACCTGACCGCGGAGTGACAGCAGGGCCAAAAGTCCAAGGCCCAGTTGCACTCCGACGATTCGCCGCACGTTCATAGCCCGCCCTTGCACAGTATTGTACTGCCGGGCAGCGCTGGATGGCGCAAATCCGGCCGCCTCGCCGTGAGTTGGCGACCGGTCAGCAGAATTCCGCGAATTCGGGTACAATAAAGGGGTTAGCGGAGGTGGGTCTTCTCGAGTAGCCGACGAGCCGCTGTCGCGAGTACCGGAAACTCTGTAGTCCGATCAGCTTCCTGCGCGTTTTTTTCCCTCTTCTTCCCCGACAATTGCCGAATCTGCGGTCAGACTTTGGGTGAAATCACCCGCATTCCTGTCTGCCGCGCCTGCCTGCGAAAACCGGAGCCGCTCCAAGCCGAATTCTTCTGCGTCAGTTGCCGAACACCCTTTCAGAACGGCTTTCCACTGGATTCGCAAGGCCGCTGCGCTCTGTGCCGCAGCGGCCTGCGAGGTTTCGACGCGGCGTACTGTTATGGCGCCTATGAGGGCTCTCTCCGGGAATTAATTCATCTCTACAAATACGCCCGAATCCGGACCTTGGTGCGTCCATTGAGCGATCTTCTGGTCGCCGCTCTGCCACGCGACGAGGAGTTCGATGCGGTGACCCCGGTTCCGCTCCACTGGCGCAAGCAGTGGCAGCGGGGATTCAACCAGTCCGGTTTGTTGGCGGCGGAGATCTCCAGACGCAGCGGCATACCGCTGGTTGCCGCCCTGCGGCGTGTCCAAGCGACCCGGACGCAGGCCGGTTTGAGCAACACAGCGCGCCGGCGCAATACGACCGGGGCGTTTGCCTGCCGCAGCGGAGCGAAGTGGAGCGCTCGCATACAGGGCGCGCGCGTTCTGCTGATTGACGATGTCATGACCACCGGTTCGACGGCGGCTGCGAGCGCGCTCACCCTGAAACGGGCGGGAGCGTCGAGGGTCGCGCTTTTGACGATCGCGCGGGTGGACCGCCGCTGGAATGGCGGGCGCGATACACGCGATACGAAGGTTCTTTCGACTGTGGGGAGCACAACTGATGGCGACTGAACGATTACAGAAACCCGTACTGGTGTTGAATGCCAGCTACGAGCCGATTAACATCTGCGCGGCGCGCCGGGCGCTGGTTCTGGTGCTGAAGGGCGTTGCATCGGCAGAAGAAGAATCGATCAACGCAGTCCATTCGGCGCGGAGCGACATGCGGCTGCCCTCAGTAATTCGCCTGCTGGAATACCGGCGCATTCCCCACCAGACGAGAGCGCTTTCGCGCAAAAACATTCTGATGCGCGACCGGTACACCTGTCAGTATTGCCATCACACTTTGCCTTCGGGCGAACTCACCCTGGATCACGTAATCCCGCGGTCGCGCGCCGGCGAATCGGCCTGGGAGAATCTGGTGGCGTGTTGCCATCCCTGCAACAACCGGAAAGGCAACCGTACTCCGGAGGAAGCGGGCATGAAACTGGCGCGGCAGCCCCGGCCGTTCAGTCTGCATACCAGCCGTCATCTGATGCGCATGCTCGGCAAGGGCGAGGCCCAGTGGCGCAAATACCTCTTTTATTGAGCACAGCGGACCATCTGACCAGGAATGTTCCGCCGGTAGTGTGCGATTCCTCGCCCGCAGTTTACAAGAGCAAATTTTTCAATGGCATATAAGGTTGCGGTGGGTTCACGTCCTGGGGTATAGTCGTTGCTGAACTGGGTATCAATGACTCCGAGGAGGTATCACGTGAAGAAACTGGCTTTAGTGTTTGGACTGGCTGCAATGTCGGCGATGGCCGCCGATTTTACCGGCTATATCGTGGACAAGAATTGCGCAAGCAAAAAAGAGATGTTGGGTGACGAAGCTTGCGCCAAGCGTTGCATAGGCCGTGGCGCTGCCGCTGTCCTGGCGACCGAAGATGGCAAGATTTATCAGATCGCCAATCAGGACAAAGTGAAGGACGCCGCCGGCAAGAAGGTGACGCTCGTCGGGAAGGCCGACAAGGACACCATCACCGTAGATGAAGTGAAGATGTAAGACAGGGTCTTCGGGGCCGGGTCTCCGGCCCTGGCTCCTTCCGTGTTCCAGCTCCTAAGCTGCTCCCACCATTTCTCTCATCTGCTGCACCAAACCCCGTAAACCAGCCGCGTATTGATTCAGTTCCGTTCCGGCCGAAGCGCTTTGTTGGGCTCCGGCAGCGGTCTTCTGGGTGACCTGCTCCATCTGCAGAACTGCTCGCGAGATCTGCTCCATGCCGCGCGCTTGTTCCTGGCTTCCCAGGTTGACTTCGTCGACCAGGGACTTCACGCGGCTGGAGTTTCCGGTCATGGTGTGGACCGCCCCAGCCATCTGATCCAGGCGAGCGTTGCCATCATGCGAATTCTCAATCGATTCTTCGATGAGTTCCGCGGTGTCGCGAGCCGCTTGCGCGCAGCGTTGGGCCAGATTGCGCACCTCGTCGGCAACTACGGCAAATCCGAGGCCAGCCTCACCCGCCCGCGCCGCCTCTACCGCGGCATTTAAAGCCAGAATGTTGGTCTGGAACGCGATTTCATCGATGACCTTGATAATCCGGGCGATTTTGTTGCTCGACGAGTCGATCTCTTTCATCTTGGTTGCCATGCGGTCGAGGGTCTGGTTCACATCCAGGGCGCTATGTTCCGTTTGCTGCATCAGACCCGCGACTTGTAAAGCGTTATCGGCATTCTTGCGCGTGATGGACGCGACCTCCTCGGTGGACGCAGAGGTCTGCTGGAGCGAGGCTGCCTGTTCGGTTGCCCCCTCCGCGAGCGCCTGGCTCGCTCCCGAGACTTGGGATGCCGCGTTCGCCACCTGATCCGCGCTTTCTGCCATGCGGGCAGCGAAGGTGCGGAGCGTAGCGCCGGTTTGCCGGACAATTCGGAAAACCAAGGTACCGATAACCAGAGCGAGAGTCATGAGTCCGATGGTGACATTCCTGAGATGTGCGGACTTGGAAGACGACGCCACCGACGTTGCGGCCAGATCGGTGTTCTGTTGGGCGACCAGGTTTGCCGCGGCACGCCCGATCTCCTCGATTCGGGGTTGTAACTTCTCCCCGAAAATCTTAAGCGCCGAGTCGAGTTGCTGGGAGGAAATGCTTTGCCGTAGTTCCTCGTCAGCTTCAAACACTGATACGGCTTGCCGATCGAGGGTCTGGAGAATGGACGCGGTTTCTCCGGTAGCAACCATTCGCCGCAGCTCCGCCAGGCCCTTCCTCAGCCGGGCCGCGGGCGCCGATACTCTCTGCTGCGACGCAACCGATGCGGATGCATCGCCTAACACCGCATTGATCACGGCTTCTTTTTCGAAGCTGGTGATTTCCCACGCGGCGGCATTCACGTCACCCGCCAGGTACGCCTTGCGCGCGGTAACGTTAGCCGCCTGCTCCAAATCGGAGTTTAGCTCTTCGATTGCGACCAGCGCACCTCCGCTCAGCACAAAAACCAGTCCGATCATCACGCCAAAGCTCACCAGCAGTTTCCGACTTAAGCTCATCTTGAAACTCCCCTGAACATTTCGACTTACAGTCTGAAAGAGAAAGTGACCGGAACTGTGGTCACGATGGCCTTGCCATCCACCAGGAAGGACCGGAATTTCCATTTCTTGAGAGCCTCTGCCGCTGGCTTGGTGAGCACCGGGTTTCCACTCACAATATTCACTTTTTCCACTTCGCCGATCGCGGATACAACCGCTTCTAGCTCGACCATGCCCTGGATTTTGAGCTGTCGCGCAACCGGCGGATAGGCCGGCTCCACTTTGGAAATTGCGGCGCTCTCTCCTTCTGCGCGAGTGGCCTTCTTCAAGGCGTCCTGAGCGAGTCCTGCGATCACAGAGATCCCAAATAGCGCCAAGGCGACATGCCAACAACGAATTCGCACGTCTGCAATACCTCCATAGAAAAATATCGGCAGAAACCGGGAAAAGTTTATGAAGGTGATCGGCTCTTTAGCTATGAATCATTTCGTAGCAGGTCGTTGGCCTGCGGCTCGAGTCAAGCGGCGGGCCGAGTTGTCGTGGGAATCTGGAGCGTCGGACAGAGAATTAGCGCTATTCCCAATTCAGCACCACTTTGCCGGAGTTGCCCGAGATCATCGCTTCAAAGCCTTTCTCGAACTCCGTGTAGTGGAAGCGGTGGGTGATCACCGGGGTGATGTCGAGGCCCGACTGTAGCATCACCGTCATCTTGTACCAGGTCTCGTACATCTCCCTTCCATAGATGCCCTTTATGGTCAACATATTGAAGATCACGGTGCGCCAGTCGATGGTCATCTCTTCAGAAGGGATCCCCAGCATGGCGATTTTGGCTCCATGACTCATATTCGCGATCATGTCGCGGAATCCCGCCGGACTGCCCGACATCTCCAATCCGACGTCGAAACCTTCCGTCATGCCGAGTTCCTTCTGCACTTGCGAGAGGCTGGCTTCCCGGATATTCACGGCACGGGTGACACCGAGTTTGCGTGCCAACTCCAGACGGTAGGGGTTGATATCGGTGATGACCGTAAATCGCGCTCCAGCGTGGGCCGCGACGGCGGCGGCCATGATGCCGATCGGGCCAGCGCCGGTGATGAGGACATCCTCGCCAAGCACCGGAAAAGAGAGGGCTGTGTGAACCGCGTTTCCGAACGGGTCAAAAATCGCTGCGACTTCGAGCGGAATGGACGGGTGCAGGTGCCACACGTTGGACATGGGCAGAGCGATGAACTCCGCAAAGGCTCCCGGGCGATTCACCCCCACGCCCTGGGTGTGCGCGCAGAGGTGCCGGCGGCCGGCAAGGCAGTTGCGGCATCTGCCGCACACTACATGTCCCTCTCCACTGACAATTTCACCTGGAACGAAGCCCGCGACGTTGGCGCCCACCTTCACAATTCTTCCGACAAACTCGTGCCCGATCGCCATGGGCACCGGGATTGTCTTTTGCGACCAGTCGTCCCACTTATAAATATGAACATCGGTGCCGCAGATGCCGGTTCGCAACACTTGAATTAGAACATCGTTGATTCCGATTTCCGGAACGGGCAAGTCCTCGAGCCACAGGCCGGGCTCGCGGCGACTCTTCACTAAAGCTTTCACCTCTATAAGATAGCAAGTGGCGAAAGCGGGGGCGCACGCCAGGTAAGGGGTCTGCCAGCCGCGATGTCCCGCCGCATTTCTGCGCAAAGTCACTTTAGTACCAGTACTAAAGAATAGAATTCCATTCAAAATTTTTGCCTTTTCTATATCTATTCCCGTCGGGGATTACCCTTTTGTGTTGAAGAGAGTACAAATGCCAAAAGCCAAACGGGAAATTATGGCCAAATCCTCGGGGGACGCGAATGATGCATTTTGAAATCGCGCATTGGGTGGATTTCGCCAGAGAAATGGCTTCTGAAGAGAATCGCAAGGCTATGGAGGCGCATCTGGCAGGTGGGTGTTCTGAGTGCCGGGATACCGTGCACTTCTGCCAGAAACTCTCGGCCACGTGCCGGGTTATGACGGAGTACGAGGTCCCGGAGACCGTGTTGCGGTTGGCCAGGGCGATCTTTCCGACACAAACTCCTCAGGGAAAAAGACTGCTGCGCGTGCCTGTGGAACTGATGTTTGACAGTTTTCTCGCACCGGAACCGGTAGGCGTTCGCTCCACCTGGCAGGTAGGATGGCAAGCGCTCTACCGCGCCGGCGATTGCTCGGTAGACCTGCGCGTGGAACCGGACCGGTCTTCCTCGCGGGCCGCGATTATCGGACAGATCTCCAACCACGTCGTGCCTGAGCTGGAAATGTCGAACCTTCCGGTTTGCCTCAAGCAGGGAAAGCTGGTCTTGGCAGAATCTCGCAGCAACCAGTTCGGTGAGTTTCAGATGGAGTATGAGCAGCAGCCTCGAGTTCAGTTGTGCATCTACCTGGAGGGGGGAACGAAGAGCATTCAAGTGCCGTTAAAGAGACTGGTGCCGGATAAGCGTCCGGTGGGCCGGTCGAAAGGCACATCCCCGATTGGGCCGGGACCGATTCGGGACTGATGGGGAACCGAACTAGGGACTACTCACGATGAAACAGACCTCGCGAATTATTATTCTGGTTTCGATCCTATCCCTCACGGCATTGGCTCAGGATCACTATTTGGTGCGTGCACCTGCTTCGGCGATCGGCGCGATTGCGAACCGCCACGGCGTGATGCTTCTCAAGTCTCTGTCGGGCTCCGGTCAGGGACTCCATGTGGTCAGTGTGCCGAACGTCTGGAATTCGGCGGAGATCCTGCAGAGCTTGAAATCCGACCCGCAGGTACAGTCGGTCGAACACGATGCGGCGTTGACGGTGCCGGAAGCCACCACTCCGGGCCCCCAGTTGCGCGGGCACTCGGGTTATCTGCCGCTGACCAATTATCAGAACATGGCGTTCTACTACACGTCGATGGCGTGGGGCGCCTATGTGAGCCAGCCGGCTGCGGCAATCATCCGGGTTCCCGATTCGCATCGTCTCGCGACGGGAGCAGGTACCGTTGCTTTCCTGGATACGGGAGTCGATTTCACCCATCCTGTGCTGGCATCGTCACTGGTTTCGGGCATCGACTTGATTCGCAACTGGCCTGGCGGATCGGACGCGCCGGACCTCTTCCAATCGATCGTCCCGATGTTGGACGATCAGTCGACGACACCCATTCTGGACCAATCCACGACGCCGATTCTGGACGATTCGATTGTTGTAGATCAGTCCACGACGCCAATTTTGGACGACGATACCAGCATTATTCTGGGACAATCGACGACGCCAATTCTGGACGGCATGGGTGGCCATGCGTACGGCCACGGCACTATGGTCGCGGGGTTAATCCACCTGGTGGCTCCCACGGCAAAGCTGATGCCAGTGAAAGTATTCAGCAGCGATGGCACTTCCACGCTTTCGCTGATCATTTCGGGTATCTACTATGCGGTGGATCACGGCGCGAAAGTCATTAACATGAGCTTCAGCTTCACAGGGACCTCGCAGGAATTGACGAACGCCATCAGCTACGCCAATGGACACGGCGTAATCCTGGTGGCGGCGGCGGGCAACAACGGGCAGAATGTGCTCCTCTATCCCGCGGCTTACGGCGAGGTGATGGGAATCGGCTCGACGAACAATCAGGACGGCCGCAGTTCCTTCTCGAACTTCGGTGCGGCGGTCACTTTGGCCGCGCCCGGAGAAGGCTTAATCACCACCTATCCCTTCAACCACTACGCAGCTGGATGGGGCACTTCCTTCAGCACGCCGCTGGTGGCGGGCGCGGCGGCTCTGTTTGTGGACATCAACTACGGCGTCAACGAATCGCAGGCACAGCAGGCGCTCTCGCACGCCGTTCCGGTAGGGCAGCAATTGGGTTCGGGAGTTCTCGATCTGGTGCAGGCATGCCAGTCGCTGAATGGACGTAGTCAAAACGGGCAGGGCCAGAACGGACAGTGAGGAGCCGGGAAGGCAAGCAGAGCATCGGAAAACAGGGATCGGGGACAATGTCTTTGGGAAAACAGAACAGTAGCAGAAACCGCGCGGTTCGCGGAAGCCGCCAGAGTGTGAAGGGAACCGGTGGCCCGGGTCTGAGACGAACTCCTCGCCTCACCAGCGTTACCTCCAACGAGCCGGTTCCCGTCTGGCTCGCCGTTTTGCTGGCGGCCGGATGCCAGGCCACCGGAAACGGGGAAGACCATGCAGTCCGCTGGACTTGCAGCACTGGCAGGGCGATGTACACCAATTCCCGCGCACACACGGTGCGTATCGAACCATTTGGCGTGTCGCTGAAACAGGGACACACACTGGCGGTTTGCTGGTCTCCGGGAGAGACGTCTTACAGTTTGGAAGTGCTGCGCCGGTTCGATCAATGCGTTTGAAATTGAAAAGGCCACGCGATCCGCGCGCCCTAGGACAGACGCTGCTCCAGAATCGTGGCGGACGCGACGACGTCCTGCGTATGTTCCGCGAACATCAGAAGCTGGTGGCGATGATCCGTACGATGTCGGAAGAAATCGAGCGGCTTCAGCAAGATAATGCGCGACTGCGCGCCGCAGTGAAGTTCTATCGCGACGCGGCCCGCGACTCGAAGCGGCAGCAGTGAGCCTGATAACGCACGCCTCCCTGCGGTAGCATGACAGGAAGTGAAGAGCGCCACCCGGACCTTATCCATCACCGCGCTGGTTGCCGCATTCCTCTGCGGCCAGCCTTCCCGGCCGCATGCTCGTGATCTCGGACTGGCTCCGGGCGTCTTTCCCGCAGGGCCCCTGAACGCGATCACCGATGTCGCCGGAGTGCGAGTCGGGCACGTCACGTTGATCGAGGGTGATTCCGTTCGGACCGGTGTGACTGCGATCGTGCCTCATCCCGGCAATCTTTTTCAAGAGAAAGTGCCGGGGGCGGTCTTCGTCGGGAACGCCTTCGGCAAGCTCGCCGGATCGACCCAGGTGGAGGAACTCGGCACTATTGAAACGCCGATCGTTCTCACCAACACTCTCAACGTCGGCACCGCTATGGAAGGCTTGATCGCCTATACTCTGGCGCAGCCGGGCAATGAGTCTGTGGCCTCGGTGAACGCGCTCGTAGGGGAGACCAATGACGGTGGGTTGAACGATATCCGCGGCATGCACGTTCGCCGCGAGAACGTGTTGGAGGCCATCCGGAGCGCGAAAGACGGGCCCGTCGTGGAGGGCTCGGTAGGCGCGGGGACCGGCACCATGTGTTACGGATGGAAGGGCGGAATCGGAACCGCGTCCCGAGTGGCCGGGCAACGCTACGGCGGATACACGGTGGGAGTTCTGGTGCAGACCAACTTCGGCGGCGTACTGACGATGGGCGGGGCACCGGTAGGACGCGAACTCGGCAAATATCCCTACGCGTCGCCGGGAGACGGATCCTGCATGATCGTAGTGGCGACCGATGCACCGATGACGGCGAAAGACCTGAAGCGGTTGGCCGCTCGCGCGGTTTTCGGATTAGCACGCACCGGATCGTCGTACAGCAACGGCAGCGGCGACTTCGCGATCGCCTTCTCCACCGCGCCTTCCGCACGATGGAAGCGCGCCAGCGGCGTGGCCGGTTCGTACGAGGCATTGCCCACCGATGCAGTCTCCCCGCTATTCGAGATGGTCCTGGAAGCTACCGAAGAAGCGGTCTACAACTCGCTGCTTCGGGCCACTACAGTGCGCTCCCGCTTCGGCACGGCGGAAGCGATTCCCATCGATCGCGTGAAAGAGATTCTCGCGAAGTATTCACCGCATTAGCGGCGGCGGAGAAAAGGTCCAGGACCGCTTGCTGACGCGCGCGGCTCGTAAGCGACGCTGAACAGGGCAGAGACGCTCCCTCACGGTCGCGGCTCGTCACCTACCTCAGATACGTTCCCGGCGGTAGGTGTGCATGCGAGCCGCGCACGTATGCGCGCGAACGTATTTGGGTAGCTTACGAGCCGCGACCGTGAGGGAGCGACCCTCCGAACTTTCCCCACACTGCTTTAAAAGTTGTACTTCAGCGCGAACTGAATCTGCCGCATGCTCGCCGCAGTCGACCGGATCTGGCCGAAGCTGTTCGGCGGCGCCACGTTCGAACTCCCCCACGAGGCACTTGGGCTTCCCCACTCCACGTGGTTCGGCGCGTTAAACATCTCCGTGCGGAACTCCAGCGCCTGGCGCTCAGTGATGCGGAAGCTCTTGATGGCGGAGAAATCGAAATTCACCTGCTTGGGCGAAATCAGATTGTTTCGCGCACAACTGCCATACTGGCCGGCCACTGTATTCGCAAACGCCGCGGGATTCAGATACGCGTTGGCGTTAGGATCCGGAAGAACCGCATTCGAGGTGAGGCAGTTGATTCGATTACTGTTGGGATTGAACGAGGTCCCCGCCGAGTCCCACGACGTGGTGTCGATCGGCAGTCCGCTCTGCAGTGTGGCGATCGTACTCACCTGCCAGCCACCCGCTACCTGATTCACCACGCCGCCGTAATTGAGAAATCTCTGCCCTTTGCCGAATGGCAATGTATACAGAACCGATGCCACAAAGTGCTGCGGGATGTTGAAGCTCGAGATGCCGTATTCGCAGGCGCGACAGCGCATGTTCTCCGGAGCGAAATCGTTGGCGACCCCGCGGATGGCACTCCCGTCGTCCAGCGCTTTGGACCATGTGTAACTGAAGAGCGTGGTCAGATTCCGCCCGAATCGCTGGCTCAGTTTCACGCCCAGCGAGTTGTAGTTCCCGATCCCCTCGGCGCGCAGGTACTGAATTCCCGCAAACTCCGGGTACGGCGCGCGCGTCGCAAAGGCTGTGATTCCGGGAATGGGCGCGTTCTCGTTGGTCAGGTTGTCTACGTGGCGGCTCTCGGATCCGGTGTAGCCGACCTCGAGCGTAGTCGATCTTCCCAGTGCGCGCTGTACGTTCAACACGTACTGCACGGTGTAGGTGGTCGGCAGCGTGGGATTCGCGCCCCAGGTGAGTCCGGTGGTGACGTTCACGGGCAGCGCGGCCGCGTCGATGAAGTTCGTGTAATTGGTGGTGGGGATCTTCGTGGTATCGGGCAGGATGGTGGTTCGTCCGCCGAGCCCGCGATTCAGATCGAAGATGGAGTTCTTGCTCTCCTGCGAGAAGAAGATTCCAATGCCAGCGCGGAATGACCACTTGTCCGATGGACTGAACGCGATTCCCAGCCGCGGCGCGAAGTCCTTGTAATTGGTCGAGATCAGACGGTCGCCGTAACGGCCATCACGCGCGACCTGCAGCGGCGGCGCCGATGATCCGCCCGCGGGAACATAGCGGAAATTGATTCCCTGGTAGAAGTCACCCGTGCCGACGCGCTCGTAAACCGGGTGCTTGCTCAGATCGGGAACGTTCGCGATGGAGGGGAGGGATTGTTGCAACTCGATCCCGACCTCGTGCCCCGAAGCGTCGAACATCGGTTGCGCGACCTCCCATCGCAGTCCGGCGGTTACCGTCAGATGCGGCGTCACTTTCCAGGTGTCGTCGATATATGCCGCCCACTCGTGATTGCGGAAATCGTCCGACGCCAGAGCTACCGCCATGTCCACGCGTTGGATGCTTCCCAACAGCCAGTCGGCACCCGAATATCCGCCGCTCTGTGTGTTGGCATTCGACGTGAATGCGCCGGTGAAGAAGAACTGGCCGCGCGGAAATTCGTTTCCGATCTGCGGATACTTGTTGTAGCGGTACTCTCCCCCGAAGCGCAGCGAGTGCTTCCCGATCACCCACGAGAAGTTGTCCACCCCCTGATACACCTTGTCGTCGATGGCGAATGGGCTGCTGGTGGGATTACCTGGGGATGTGAGATTGTTGCTCAAGGAAATATTGGGTACGCCCCACGAGCCCGGATCGGAGATTTTCAGCGGTACGCCGATTTCTGCATCCACATCTTCGACGTTCGCCAACTGTTGCCCGATGACATTGTAGAGCGAGTTGTAGCCGAAACGCGCTTCGTTGACTCTGGTGGGCGAGAGAACTCGGGTGTTGGAGAGCACCCACTGGCTGGCCCTCGTGTAGAGGGTCTGACCGTCGGTGGTCAACCCGGGCATCACCGTCAGTTCGTCTGTCCAACTGTAGCGGCCGAACCACTGCGAGCGCGAGCTTTCGGAGAAGTCGATGCGCTCGGTGATCTGATTTTTGTCCACCGGAGTCTTGGCCAGATACTGATAGTTGTTCAAGGGCAGCGAGTTGGAATTCGCCGCTGCCACATTCGGCAACGGATCGAAGCGGCTCATCAGGAGCAACGAGTTCTTGTCGAAGCGGCTCGCTGGAATCTGATTACCGGGGAATGGGTTGGACGTGACATTTGGCGCCGACCCGATGCGTGTCAGCGGATCCTGCAACGGAGTGGTCACCACCGAGAAATCGCCGTTGCGCATCGCCTGTGTCAACGTGGTGGCGCTGGCGACCCGTGTGGTGCGCGACTTGAAGCCCTCGAAGTTCGACATGAAGAACAGCCGGTTGCGGCCGTTGAATATTTTCGGAATGCGGATGGGGCCGCCGAGCGTATAACCGTACTGGTTCTGCCGGTAAGGTGACTTGGCGGGGTGGGTATTGAGGAAGTCGTACGGCTTGGCATCCAGCGCATCGTTGCGGAGAAACTCGAAGGCCGTGCCGTGATACTGGTTGGTACCTGGCCTGGTCGAGACGTTCACCTGGCCCGCCTCCCTGCCAAACTCGGCTGGGTAGACACCCGATTGAACTTTGAACTCCTGCAGCGCTTCCACGGAAGGCAGCACGATGTACAAGTTGAAATTGACATCGGTATTGGTGATGCCGTCCAGCGTGTAGTTGCTCCAGGTGGCGCGCGAACCCGAGAGCGACATCGTCACCGTGGAACGCGAACCGCCTTCGCGGCCGGCCGCCTGCGCCGCCGGCGTGAATCCGAACGTCACATTCGGACTGAGCGCCACCAGGCTGAAAAAGTTCCGGCCATTGAGCGGAAGATCGGTAATGCGTTTCTGCTCGATGACCGTGCCGACGGTGGCGTTCTCGGTGGTCAGCAGCTCGCTCGACGCGTTGACTTCGATGGTCTGGGTGGCTTGTCCGACCGCGAGCGTGAAATCGATGCGCGCCGTCTGTTGCACCTGGAGCTCGATATTGGTTTTGATCACCGTTTCGAATCCCGGCGCAGTCACCTTGACCTGGTAAGTTCCAGGCGTCATGTCGGGAAAGCTATAAATTCCGGCGTTATTGGTGACTGTCGAGCGGGCCACGTTGGTGGCGACGTTGGTCGCCGTCACCGACGCATTCGGAGCGTTTGCACCGCTTTGATCTCTGATCTCCCCGGTAATTTCACCGACTGTTTGTGCCGACGCGACAGTTCCAGTGGCGAGTAACAGACCCAGCACCAAACGAAAGCTCTGCATGGAGCACCCCTCCTTCACACACCCTGGTACGAAATGGCGGTCACTATATCAACAAAACGACGGGAGCGCAATGGTGGCGCCGTTAAATCAGTTAAATGGGTCCTAGTGGTCCGAACGTTCGAGAGCGCACAACGGCGTTTGCTTCGTCCCTGCTGGGACGGAGAATCGCATCTCCTGCATGTTATACTTCCAACAAATCCTGACTTGTGGTTCGAGGCGGGACGCTTATGCCCACCAGCAATATTCGTACTTTTCTGGTTTACGCTGAAGAGGATTACCGATTCAAGGACCTTCTTCTCACCCAGGCGCGCACCGCCCGGCTGCCGGTGGAGTTTACCGATATGCCGAACAAACAGCCGTGGGTGCCGCGATGGAAGACCACCTGCCGATCGCGCATGTTTGAATCCGATGGAGCCATTGTGTTTATCAGCGCGAAGACCAAGAATGGCTCAGGCGTGAAGTTCGAGTTGGAGTGCCTCGGCGAGCTCCAGATTCCCGTCCTCGGAGTTTACGTCGACAAATGTGAAAAGAGCGCGACGCCCGACGAACTTCTTCATTCACCCCTGATTGAATGGAACTGGACTCAGATCGCCAGTTTTTTACAGTCGTTAGGGACGCGATAAGGCCCACACCGCGGCAGAAGTGCCGACGAACGCTTGCTTACGCGCGCGGCTCGCAAGCGCAGTATCGCCCGAACGTATTTGGGTAGGTTACGAGCCAAGACCGTGAGGGCGTGTTCCGCAGCTCGCCAGCGCAAGTATTCGCGTGAAGGTAGCTTACGAGCCGCGACCGTAAGGGAGCGTTGCCACCACGCCGCTAAAGCAGTCAAGATCGCTTGCTCACGCGCGCGGCTCGCAAGCGCAGTATCGCCCGAACGTAAGCGAGCCGCGACCGTGAGGGAGCGAAACCATCGCGGTGAACTCTTCTGCCCTTTCGCACGCGCTTTGCGTTACTCTTTCCCTCGGAGGCAACAAACCGATGAAGCGGATTGTCATCTTAGGTGTTGCGGTGGCGCTCGGCGCGGCGCTCTGGCTGATGGCCCAACCGGCCGGAGATCCTTTGCTGCAGGGACTGCGCGAGGTCGAAGTCGCCTCTGTGGCCGACGCGATGGAGCAACTCTATGGGCAGCGCGCCTACATGTCGCATGAGATGCGGCCCTTGTCCCCGGCCAAGTTCGCGGGCCCCGCGGTCACTGTGCTTCTCAAGAAGGAAGAGCACAAAGAGGGCAGCGCCGCATCGCAGGGCATGCTCGACGCGATCGACGCCGCTCCTCCTGGTTCGGTTTACGTGATGGTGCTGGAGGACGGCGCGGACATCGCGGGGATCGGCGGCCTGATGGCGACTGCGATGAAATACCGCGGCTTCGCTGGCGCAATCATCGACGCATCGGTGCGTGACACGCCGCAGATTCGCAAGCTACAATTTCCCGTCTTCAGCCGCGGCGTGGTGCCCTCCACCAGCATCAATCACTACCGCTTCGTGGGGACCAATGTTCCCGTGACGTGTGCCGGAGTGCGCGTGAACGCCGGCGACATCATCGTAGCCGACGAAGATGGTGTGGCTGTCGTGCCGAAGGCGCGCGCCCCTGAAGTTCTCAAGAAAGCGCAGGATCTCGACAATACGGAGCATTCCATGCTTCCGTTCATCGAGAAGTACCGCTCCATCAAAGAGGCGGTCGCTAAGTTCGGCAGGATCTGAACTCAGCGGAAGACCCAGCGTTTCGCCTTTGCTTCGAAGCGCGGCAGCGTGCCGGCAGGGACCGCCGAGACCGCCACGCGCAGTCCAAATGCATAGTGCAGCGCGGCCGCCACGTGATGGCTCAGCGCTGCGGGATCCTCCCCAGCGCCAGGCTCGATCTGGATGCTCATCTCGGTCAGGGCGCGCTCCGTGTAGATCTCCACGCGAAACTCGGCTACGCCTCCTGATGACCGTACTACCTGCTCCACCGCGCTCGGATAAAGATTCACGCCGCGCAGCACCACCATGTCGTCGATCCGCCCCAGAATGCCGCCCTCGAGCGCCATCTCATAGCTTCCGCAGGCGCACTGGAGATCGCGCGCACGGTGCACGATATCGCCGGTACGATAGCGCAGAATCGGCGACCCGGTGCGGCCCAGATTGGTCAACACCAACTCACCGCTGGCCCCCGGTCCCACCGGCTCGAGGCTGTCGCGGTCGATGAGTTCGGGATAATACGACTCCTCGAGGATGTGCAGCACGCCGCGACGCACCGGACATTCGTAACTGGCTGGACCGATCTCCGTCATCCCGTGATGATCCACCACGCGCGCGCCCCACAGCTTCTCGATGTGCGACCGCGTAGCAGGGATGCTGCCGCCCGGCTCTCCCGCCACGATGATCGTGCGCACCGTGCCCGCGCTCAGATCGATCTCTTCTTCGGCCGCGACCTGTGCCAGGTGAATCGCATACGTGGGTGTAGTGCAGATTGCGGTGATCTGATTGTCGAGCAGTGTGCTCAGGCGCGCGGTACTGCGCATGCCGCCTCCCGGAATCGAGAGGCAGCCCAAGCGAGTGGCGGCATCGAAGGCCCCCCAGAATCCTAGAAACGGCCCGAACGAAAACGGAAAAAATACGCGATCGTTGCGGCCTACTCCTGCCGACTGGTAAATGCGGGTCCAGCATGCGGTCACCCAGTCCCAACTCTCCCGCGTGTCGAGCCATCGCATGGGCTTGCCGGTAGTGCCGCTGGTCTGGTGAAACCGGCAATACTCCTCGACGCGGTAGGTGAGATTGGTGCCGAAGGGGGGATTGCGCACCTGGTCTTCGATCAGTTCCGCCTTCGATGTGAATGGAACAACGCTCGAGAACTCGGCCAGGCTTTCGGGTGCCGCGTGAACTCCAACGCCGTGCAATTTCGCTGAGTAGAAACGATTCGAAGCGAGCAGCGCCTCCACCAGCGCTTCCACCTTCTGCAACTGGTGAGCTTCCGTCGCGGTGCGGCCGGGGAACTGGTCCTCGACCGGCGTCATGCTGGGAATACCTCCGGCGGCGCGACTTCGATTCGGTCGGCGATCGCCCGGGGAATCGGCACCGCGCGCATGGTTCCGTTCTCGTCTCGCTTCACGCAAGCCACCGTAAGTGCTCCCCGCGCCACTTCCCGGGGACCGTCTCCGTTCAGCTTGCGGAAGATGAACGTGTATGCCAGCGTCTTGGAGCGCTTCTCACGCACCAGCAGGCGGACCTCGACCGAATCTTCGAATCGCAGAGGATACCGGAAATCGCATTCCACGTGCACACGCGGCCAGCCGACCGTCTCCGGTTCAGTAGTGTGGATCGACAGGCCCAACGAGCGGAAAAAGGCGTGTTCCGCCGCTTCCATGAAATAGAAGAAGGTGGAGAAGTGCACGATGCCCGCCATGTCCGTATGGTGCCACTCCACTTCGCGGACCACGGTATGTTCGTAGGACATTCCGATTAGCTGACAGCGACCAGAGGCGATCCGTGCGACAGGGCGGCCGGGACTTTCGCGAAATCGGCGACCGCCGCAAAGAGCGGATCGAAATCCATGAAGAGATTGCCGATCAGGCAGTCGGTCAAATCACCCGTCAGATGCGGATACTTCTTGACGAACGCGCCGAAGCTGAAGGCATGGTCGTAAAACGAATAGACCAGGCGGCGCATGGCTTCGATTCCGCGGCAGATCTCGGCGCCGTAGGGAGCGAAACGCTCCGCCGAATAATCGCCATCCGTGAGCGCCTGGTCTACCGCATCCGCCGCCCGCTCTCCGCTGCACAGGGCCAGAAAAACGCCGGAGCTGAAAACCGGATCGAGGAACGCAAACGCATCGCCGATGAGCACCATGCCATTCACCGCGCAGTGACGCGAACGATAGGAGTATTCCCCTGTGACGCGATACGGTCCGAACTGCTGGCCCACAGCCACGTGCTGCTCGATCCACTTGTTGTTGCCCACTTCGCGGTGGAAGATCTCGGCCAGATCTTTGCTGCCTTTGTACAGGTAGTCCTTTTCAGCCACAATTCCCACGCTGACTACGTCCCCGGCGAGCGGGATATACCAGAACCAGCCCTTTTCCGGGACGTACGCGACGGTTGTAGCGCCTTCGTCGACGCCCGGATCGCGCATCGCGCCCTTGAAGTAGGTCCAGATCGCGATCTTGTTGAGCTGGGGATCGCGGACTTTCCACCCATGCCGCGTCACCGAGAACGCGTCGCGCCCGCTGGCATCGAGAGTCATGGGAGCGCGAAACTCCAGCGGCTCTCCGTTCTTGTTCACGGCCCTCACGCCCACCACAAAACCATTCTCTTCGATGGTTTCGCGGACCGTGATTTCTTCCATCACCTCCGCGCCTTTTTCGCGCGCGTTGTCCATCAGCATCTGGTCAAATTCGCTGCGCAGCACCTGCCAGGTATCGGCAGCCTCGTGTTTCAAGTGCTTGAAGAAGTAGAAGGGATGCGACGCACGGCCATCGGGACTGATGAACTGCACACTATATTTGCGCGTGAAGTGCGAGACCTTCATCTTTTCGATGAGGCCGATTCTCTGCAATGGAAAATAGCTGTAAGGAATCAGCGATTCGCCGATGTGGTAGCGCGGGAACTTCTCCTTTTCAAGCACCAGGACACGGCGTCCCTTGCTCGCAAGCACGGCCGCCGCCGAAGAACCGGCCGGCCCGCACCCGATCACGATGGCATCGTAGTGTGAATGCAAAGTCATTCTCCGAAATCTGATTTTCCAGGCGCTCAGGCGTAGCGGGAGCCCCGGTGCTGCGGCAGGAAAAACTCCCACAACAGGCGGTCTACCTGGAGTAGACCATTGCGATTCAATTGCAGGTTCTGGGTGTCCGTCCGCAGCATTCCGGCGTCTTCCAGGTGGCTCAAGGGCGCAGCAAAACGCTGCCGCACATCCACGCCGAATTTCTGCTGGAAATAATCGCGGTGCACATGCCCCAGCTTCATTTGCAGAATGAACTCACGGATCATGCGCTCCTCCGCCGTGGGCGTGAGGGCGCGTTGAATCGGCAGGCTCCCCTCGTGGATCCGGTCGATGTAGGGATCCCAGTCGTGGACGTTCTGGTAGTGCGTTCCGTTGACGTGCGAGAACGAAGCCACGCCGAGCCCGATCATATCCGCCCCGGTCCACAAGAGATCGCGATAAAGAAAGCGGGACTTAGGATTCTTCACCGCGGTATAGGCACTGGCGATGGTGTAGCCGGCCTTCTCCATCTCGGAGAAGGCGTAATCCACCCAGCGGCGCTTGGTCGGCCAATTCGCCACCGGCGCGACCGACTGCCCGAGCACCTGCATGTCTTTCGAGATGGTGGTGTTGTAGGGAACCTCCATCTGGTAGACCGTGACGCTGTCGGGCGCCATCTCGATGGTGCGGCGCACGCATTCGCGCCAGTTGTTCTCGGTCTCGCCGAGCATGCCGGCGATCAGGTCGATGTTGATTTGCGGGAATCCGGTAGCGCGTGCGAACTGGTACGCGGAAGCGATCTCGCGCGAGCCGTGGGCGCGGCCATTGGCCTCGAGGACGTGATCGTCGAAGTTCTCGATGCCGAGGCTCAGGCGCGTGACGCCCATCTGCTTCAATATTTCGAGCTTGCCTTCAGTGATCGTGCCCGGTTCGCATTCGAACGTGATCTCTTCAGCCTGGTCCCAGGCGAGCGACCGCTTCATCGCGTCGACAATCCGCGAAAGTTGGCGCGTGGAGATGTAGGACGGCGTGCCGCCGCCGAAATAGATGAAGCTGGGCTTGCGCCCGCCGATGAAAGGCTTCTCGGAGTAGAGCGCCAGTTCGCGAACTACGGCATCGAGATAGCGGTCGATCTCCTCGGAATCCTTACCGGTGTACACCTTGAAATAGCAAAAATGGCACCGTTTGCGGCAAAACGGAATGTGTACGTAGATACCGAGCGCAGCGTCCGGCCGGGGGGGACGATCGAGGGCGGCGTGGGCCTGCGATACCTGTTCCTGGTTCCAGAACGAATACGGAGGGTAGTTAGAGATGAAATAATTGCCCGCGGTCGTCTCTTCGCTCAAGAGTGCATTTGCCCCTTCGCTCATCGTGATCCTCTACACCGATTTCCGTCACGAATTTCTCGGCTCCCCGACGCCCGATTGATCTTCATTCGAGTATATCAGGCGTTGTGGAGCAGCCGCGGCACGGGTGCAGTGAGCCGCGTGTGGCGCGCAGGGGAACCATCCCGCCTCCGATGGTGTCTATGCGTGTGGGTAGAACGATTCCCATACACTCGATGCGCGAGTCAATTGCGGATCCCATTTCGCCGGGAAGGCCGATCCCCTTGCCCTTGTTACGGGTGCTGGAACTGATTGTGCTGGTGGTGGGCTCGTTCATTGGAGTAGTAGTGTGCTTCGCCGCCGCGGCGGCTGCCGACTCGATTCTCAATCACCTCATCCGTACCGATCTGCTATTTCTGCTCGCGCTAGCGGGTGGTCTGTTCCTCGCTGGTATGGGGTTCGCGTTACTTCGCCGACATACACGACCGCGAAGGATTCGCTACTTTCCCCATGCAGTCGCCAGGTCCAAATGGCAGCGGATTGGTCCTCGTGCCACCGTGGCGGCGCCGAGTGCGATGGTGGCGTTGGTTTTCTTCTTCGTTCCATTTACTACTCATTTGCTCCATCCCGGTTCGACCTATTTAGGTCACTACCACATCCCAATACCGTGGCGCTATGCCATCGTGCCCATCCCCGAAAAGCCGTATCTTGATCCCTGGGTGGAAGTGATTGTCGACAATCGCGGCGCTGGGCGATTTGGCTTCACTCCCTTCACTTTTATGGCGTGGCACATCTGGCCGGTGAATCCGCGGACCTCGCTTCTTCAATTCGCCACGCGCGCGGATGGCAGCATCGTGGACGTCCAGGCTTCAGCACATGAGTGGATGGGTGTGACCCGCACCAAAGAGTTTCATTTGGGCGACCGCACGCTCGCTTGCTGGCAGTATCACCCCGAGAGGAATGTATGGTTTCCAAAAGGACCGATTGCGGTGAACGTTCGCTGCGAACTCGATGCCGCATCGAACGGCCCGAGCTTTCACGCCACCTTCGACGGGAGAGAAGAAGACGTCGCCACCTTCTATCAGATCCTCCAGGGCGTCAGACTGGTCAGATAGCGATACCGATCCGCTATAATTGCAGCTAGGGAGAAACTGGGATGCTAAAAGTATTATCTGCTGCGGCCGCTGTGTCGGCCTTGGCGGCATCGATTTCCTTTGCGGACGCAATTCCTTCCCGCACAGTTTACGGCAACTACATTGAAGCCCGGACCGCCGACGTTTACACCGGCCCCTGCTTCGCTAACGGTGAAGCCGAACAGGTGGGCCGCGAGGCCGTGTTTGGCTGGAAGATTACCAACGGCGACTGGCATGGCGTGAATTTGGCTGGCCTGGCTGTGGTCGGCGTCGTCCGATCCGAGCACACCCTGGGACTCGCTTCGGAGCCAGTCAATCCCGCCAAAGCCGTTCTGATCGTCGACAGCCGCGCGAATGCCGAACAGCGTCTCGCTCTCCAGAGTTTCGCCCGGCAGATGGGAGGCGAGCTGTTGAAGGACGTAGTCAAGGTGGACTATGTGCCGATCGACCTGACCATCCAGGACAACAATATCCATGGTGGCGCCACCAAGCTGACCGCGGGCTCCCTGGCGTCCATTCAGACGCGCGCTTTAAATTCGGGCGACCATGTTTGCGGCAACGAAGAAGTCTGGTATCCGCCATTGACCGCCGTGGAGCATGTCATGCCGGCGTACGCGCTCGACAATTCCTTCACGGGCGAAGGACTCGGCGAAACGTGGCACAATCGCATGCGGCGCAGCGGCTTCGTGGGTACGTTCCAGGTCCCTGCACAGTAATGACGAAAATCAGGTTGACATTGGTGGCGACGATGCTGCTGACCGGTGCCGTCGCCAACGCCGCGGACTATCTCGTTTACGCAGGCACGTATACCAAAGGCGCCAGTAAAGGCATTTACGCCTTTCGCTTTCAAACTGCAACTGGAAAACTGACGCCGATCGGGGTGGCTGCGGAGTCGGTAAACCCTTCGTTCCTGGTCGCTGATTCGAGCCATCGCTTCCTCTATGCGGTGAACGAGGACAAGGCAGGCGATCGTCCCGGGGACACCGTCAGCGCCTTCTCGATCGATGCCAAGAGCGGGAAGTTGACGTTCCTCAATCAAGTTTCAGCAAGAGGGGTATGGCCGTGTCACCTGGCTCTCGATAAGACCGGTAAATGGCTGGCGGTCGCCAACTATGGGAGCGGGACGATGGCGCTGATGCCGATCCAATCCGATGGACGCGTCGGAGAAGCCACGGTCGTGGAGAAGCACGAAGGGTCGGGCGTCAACCACGATCGCCAGGAGGGACCGCATGCCCACGAGGTGGTCTTCTCGCCCGACAATCGCTTTCTCCTGCTCGCCGACTTGGGCCTCGACAAGATTTTCGTCTACCATTTCGATGCCGCGAAAGGTACCCTCACGCCGGCCGAACAGCCTTTCGCCAAAGTCGCTCCCGGAGCGGGTGTGCGGCACATGGCGTTTCATCCCAACGGCAAGGTGCTGTACGCGATCAACGAAATGGGCTCGACGGTGACGGCGTTCCGTTACGATGCCGCGAAGGGCGCTCTCTCCGATTTCCAGACTGTTTCCACGCTGCCAGCGAGTTTCAAGGGCTCCAGCACCACGGCGGAGGTGGCTGTAAACGCGGCCCGTACCATCCTCTACGGCTCGAATCGCGGGCACGACAGCGTGGCGGTCTTTTCCATCGACCCGGAGAAGTTCACGCTGACGGCGATGGATCATTCGCCAACGCTGGGCAAAACGCCGCGGCATTTTACGTTGGACCCGAGCGGCGAATATCTGCTGGCTGCCAATCAGGATTCCAACGATATCGTGGTCTTTCGTGTGCACCCGAGAACGGGACAACTGACACCCGTGGGACGGCCCGTCACCGACGCCCCGATGCCAGTCTGCATTCTGTTCATTCCATAAGAACGCCTCATCAAATCGTTTAGCAGGACTAAAGGGATTGTGAGATCCTCGGATCTGGGAGGATCCATGAACATCCGCCAGTTCGAGGTGTTTCTCGCGGTAATGGAGAACAGCAGTGTCACGCGAAGCGCCGAGAAGCTCTCGATCTCTCCCGGGGCTGTAAGTTTACAACTGCAGAGCCTGGCGGCGGAACTGGGAGCCGACCTGTTCGCGCGCGCCGGCAAACGCCTCGCTCCCACTCCGCAGGCCTTCCGGCTGGCCGAGCGGGCGCGGGAGATCATGAAAACGCTGCAGGAGATCCAGCAGGAGTTCGAGAACGATCCGATGCGGGATGGCCGCCCCTTCCACTTCGCCACGGGCGCCACCACCCTGATTCACCGCCTAGGCAAACCGCTCCGCCAGATGCGCAAGAAGTTTCCCGGGGCGCAGGTCCACGTCTCGGTCATGCCGACCGAGTCGATTGTGGCGGGGCTGATCAACCGGCGTTTCGACCTGGGATTGATCTCCTTGCCGTGGCCTGAGGAAGGTCTGAAGATCGTGCCGTTGTTCGAGGAGGAGTTGCTGGTACTGAGGCCGTCACCCACGCGCATGCGCCACGGGAACATCGCCACAATCGCAGCGGCCGAACTGACCTCGGTGCCGTTCCTGCTGTATCCGAAACACAGCAACATGCGGAGCAAGATCGACGGCTTCTTCGCGGAACTCGGTTTGTCACCAAAAGTGGTGATGGAGGCGGACGACACGGAAGCCATCAAGCGCATGGTGGAGAGCGGATTTGGCTACTCGATTCTCCCCCAGTTTGCATTGCGTGACCGGCCATCTCGCTTCCAGACGCTGCGCGTCGCAGGGCATCGGCTCCTGCGGCGGCAAGCGCTGGCGATGCCGCGAACCGACTATCCGCGGGCCCTCACCCTGGCGGTGGCGAGTTTTCTCCAGGAGGCCCTGGCAAACGACTGATGTTGGTTCGAGGCGCCCACTCTTTAACGTGGCTTCATGGCTCGTTGCGCGCCGCGCGTTGGCAAGCGATGCATGATCACTCCGAAAAATCACGTTGCGAGCCGCGCGCGTGAGCAAGCGATGCCCAATCTCCGAAAAATCACTCCCTTAGGGTCGTGCCTCGTTGCGCGCCGCGCACGTGAGCAAGCGATGCCTGATCACTCCGTAAAATCACGTCGTGGCTCGTTGCGCGCCGCGCGCGTAAGCAAGGGATGCCCAATCGCTCCGAGAATCACTCCCTTACGGTCGTAGCTCCTTGCGAGCCGCGCGCGTAAGCAAGCGATGCCCATTCCCTCCGAAAAATCACGTCGTAGCTCGTTGCGAGCCGCGCGCGTAAGCAAGCGATGTCCTAATCGCTTCTTCTCAGCATTCCGGTAGAATGAGATCTGCTGCCCGACAATGGTAGAGACGATTGAATGGACCGATCGCGGCGTCGTGATGATCGATCAGACGCGGCTGCCGCTTGAAGAAAGCTACGTAACCTGCACCTCCTATGAGGAAGTCGCCACGGCAATCCGCGACATGATCATCCGCGGCGCTCCCGCGATCGGAGTGGCGGCCGCGATGGGAGTCGCGCTTGGAGTCCAGCACGCCGCCGACGGCACGATGGATTCGCAAATCGACAAAATTTGCGAGACCCTGGCAGGCACGCGTCCCACGGCCGTTAATCTCTTCTGGGCAATCGATCGGATGCGCCGCGTGTACGCGTCGCTGCGGGGGCAACCGCCTGCTGAGATCCGATGCCACATGATCCAGGAGGCACTGCTGATCCGTGAAGAAGACATCGCCATCAATCGTGCGATCGGCCGGCACGGCGCGCCTCTGGTGCCCGACCACAAAACGGTGCTGACGCATTGCAATGCAGGCGCGCTCGCCACCGCCGGCTACGGCACAGCGCTGGGGGTGATCCGCGCGGCGGTGGAGTCCGGAAAACAGGTGGACGTCTTCGCCGACGAGACCCGCCCGTTTCTGCAGGGAGCCCGCCTCACCGTCTGGGAACTGCAGCAGGATGGCATTCCAACCACACTCATCACCGACAATATGGCCGGCCACTTCATGCGCTCCGGCCGCATCGGATGCGTGGTGGTAGGCGCCGACCGCATCGCGGCCAATGGCGACGTGGCCAACAAAATCGGCACGTACTCCGTGGCGGTTCTAGCCCGTGAGAACAACGTCCCGTTCTTTGTGGCCGCGCCCATCTCTACGCTCGATCTCACCCTTCCGTCGGGTGACGGCATTCCCATCGAGCAGCGGTCGGCAGCGGAGGTCACACATGTGTTTGGCCACCGCGTCGCACCGGCGGGAACTGCCGTCCAGAATCCAGCTTTCGATGTCACGCCGTCGCGCTATGTCACGGCCATCATCACCGAGCGCGGCGTGGCGCGCGCACCCTACGAGGAGTCGCTACGGGAATTGGCGGGCTCCAAGTTATCCTAGAAGAGAACCACTCATGCGAACGATCTGTTTCCTTTTGCTTTGCGCTATGACACTGCTTGCCGCCGATCCGCCGCGTCGGGCGCCCGGCTTTTCTCTCCCCGACCTGAAAGGCGTGCAGCACGATCTGGCCGATTATCGCGGTAAGGTCGTCGTCCTGGAGTTCATGCAAACTACCTGCCCGCACTGCGCCGCTTTCACCGATGTGCTCGAGAAAGTGAAGCTGAAATTCGGATCGAAAGTGGAGATTCTGGCGATCGCAAATCCGCCGGACAATCAGAACACCATGGCCGCATTCGTCTCCGGCCACAAGGTAACGTATCCCATGGTGTATGACATGGGTCAAGTGGCTTATTCGTATTTGCGAGTGGTGCAGTTCGATCTTCCGCAGGTGTACGTGATCGATACCAATGGCATGATCCAGCGCCACTTCGAGTACGGCCCGATGTCGCGCGACATCTTCGAAGGCAATGGCCTGTTGAACGAAGTGGAGCGCGTGATCAGTATCTCGGCGGCAGCCAGGAAATAGAGCCGGCGGCGGGCGCTGGGCCAGCCCGTAACCCCTAAGCCCACGCCCTCGTCTTTTCCGATATCCTGTATTTTCGGAAGATCCTTCAGGCCGCGAGGGGCAATGCCGCCGACACTACTCACCATTTTTATTGCTACTTACGGAGCTGTTTTTGTTGCCGAAATCGTGGGCGACAAGCTGCTCTACACGACGGGAGTCCTGGCCACACGATACCGTGCCGCCCCGATCCTGTGCGGGATGGCACTTGCCTTCATGGCGAAAATGGGAGTGGCGGTAGCAGTTGGCGAGGCCATTTCTAAGCTGCCGCGCTATCTGGTGGCCGCGATCACGGCGATCAACTTCTTCGGAATTGCGCTGGTGCTGTGGCGTAAGCCGGACAAGCGCGAAGTGAAAGAAAAGGAGTATCCCGCTTCACGCGCCATGATGGTTTCCTTCGCCGCTATCTTCTTTTCCGAGTGGGGAGACGTGGGACAGCTCACTGCCGCCGGCATGTCAGCGAAGTTCGCCGGTTTTCCGCTGGTCGTCTGGTTTGGAGCCGTGGGTGCGATGGTCACAAAAGGCGCACTCGCCGCCTCTATCGGCGCCAGCGTACGTAAGTGGATTCAGGAGCACCTTGCGCCGAAGACCATCCGCTATGCGGCGGTTGGATTGTTGCTGGTTCTGGGTGTGCTCTCGGTAGTGGAGATTCTCACGGAAGTGCATGAAGCACCAAGCATGATTCTGCCTTTCACGCGCTAGGCGAATATGGCACAAGCTTTCGTATCCAAAGAGCAACGCGCCTGGGCGATCCGCTTCATTCTCTGTCTTGGATTGGTCAGCCTGTTCGCGGACATGACCTACGAAGGCGCTTACAGCATCATCGGGCCCTTTCTGAAGGATCTGGGAGCGACGGCTGCGCAGGTGGGGTTGATTGCCGGGTTGGGAGAGATGATTGCGGCGAGCTTACGGCTCTTCTCGGGCAGGTTTGCCGACCGCACCCGCGCCTACTGGACGATCGCGATCTTCGGCTACGCTCTGAACCTGTTGGTGGTGCCTGCGCTCGCGCTGGCAGGCAATTGGCAAATGGCGGCGCTGCTGGTAGTGGCCGAACGTACCGGAAAGGCGCTGCGCGGGCCGGCCCGCGATGTGTTGCTCTCGGAAGCCACGGGCAAAGTCGGCCACGGATTCGGATTCGGCGTGCACGCCGCGATGGATCAGACGGGAGCCGTCGTGGGTCCGCTGATGATGGCACTGGCGGTGGCGAAGACACATCACTTCGGCCCGGCCTTCATCCGGCTCGCCTTCCCCGCGGCTGGCGCCTTGATGGCTCTTCTGCTGGCGCGCGCGGTGTACCGCGGAAAGGCGGCGGAAGCGCCTCAGAAGAAGTTGGCTCCGCAACGCGTTCTGCCGCGGGTATTCTGGCTGTACGTGACTGCGGCCGGCGTGCTGGCCTGCGGCTTCATCGATTTTCCGCTGCTCGCCTATCACTTCCAGAAGACCGAGATGGTCAAGCCGGCGATCATTCCGCTGCTCTATGCCGGAGCGATGGGGGTCAACGGGCTGACGGCGTTGATCCTGGGAAAGCTGTTCGACCGCTTCGGGATTGCGGTGCTGAGCTTCTCGATTCTGGTCTCGATGCTGGCACTGCCGCTGGGGTTCCTGGGTGGTCCGATTGGCGCCATCGCCAGCGTGGCCTGTTGGGCAATCGGATTAGGCGCTCAAGACGCCTCGCTGCGCGCCGGAATCTCGCAGGTGGTCTCGATGAACAAACGCGGCGGCGCGTTTGGCGCCTTCAACGGCGTCTTCGGTGTGGCGTGGTTTCTGGGCAGCGCTGCCATGGGGTTGCTGTACGATCATTCCCTCGTGGCCGTGGTGGTCTTCGGAATGCTGATGCAGGTGGCGGCAGCCGCGATGTTCCTGTGGCTTCGCAGGCCGCTGGCTGAGGCCGTGGCAGCAGCGGCGTAAGCAACACAAAGGGGGTCCGATGAAACCTGGCGTCTGGTCTCTGCTGACCTTTTGCCTCAGCACTCCGGCGTTTTCTCAGGTGGATGTTCATCTGTCGCTTCTCGATGGCAAGACGAGCTATCGCAGCGGCGAGCCCATTCGACTGGTCTTGACTTTCAGCGCATTGAGCGGCAGCTACATGCTGAACATGACCGGCGAGAAGCCGATGTCGAACCTGGAAGAGGTTGTCATTACACCCGAAACTGGCGTCTACGATTGGCTCAAGGACTACCGCGTCGGTCATCCCGACAGGCGCGATTACGCCAACTTCACCAATCTTTCAGGAACCTCTCCCCAGATCGTCGAACTGGCGCTCAACGACTACTACCGCTTGGACGGCCCCGGCACCTACAACTTGCGGGTTACTACGAAACGCATCTTCCGCGGGACTGACCTAGTGGGCATGACTCCTGTCCCGCCCGTGACCTCGAACGAGGTGAGCTTCACCGTCACACCGATGACGGACGACGAGGAGCGCGCCGAAGTCGACCGCCTGACGGCAGCATTGGTCACCGTGCGAAGGGGTCCGCGGACGAACGATCGGGCTGCGAGCCAGCAGGCTGCGAATGAAGCGAGCAAGCTGGAGGACGATCTGATGTACCTCGCGGGCGAACCTTCCACCCGGGAGAAAGTGAGGCGGATGTATCAGAATCCGCCCTTCAACCTGCAGTATGGGCTCTTTATCGCGCGTAAACGGGCGCTCGTAGTGCAGACTCTCGAAGCAGCCCTGCGGGATCCGTCGGTGTGGCCCGGACCTTTGCTACTCGACACGGCCGACAGTTTGCGGCGACTTCTGTCGCCAGGACAACCAGCCGGAGACACGCTCGAAACATACGAGTCGGCGCTCATTGAAAGCCTTCCGAAACGAACCGGTACAGCCCGAACCATGACCGAGAGCACGATCCTGCAGAATCTGCCGAAGGATCCTGTGCGGCGCAACGCGATACTGGCGGCGTTGCGTCCCACACTGCTCGCCGACTTCGAACATCTGGCGCCCGGACCGCTGCTCGGACCTTGGTGGGACGTAGTACGAGACGCAAGCCTGGAGCCAGCGCTCGCAGCGATGATTCGACGCTTCGCCGGGCGCGCTGTCGAGTCGCGCTATCTCGCCATCAAGCGGTTGATTGATCTGGCACCCGACAAGGCGCGTCCGTACGTGGTGGAAGAAATTGCGGACCCCAAGTCACGTATCGACTACGACGTCGTTTCGGCGCTGAAGGAACCAGTGCTGGCCGAAGCGGATGAACCGCTGCTCGCGATCTTTCAAGAGCGCGGATCGCAGGCGGACGACCGGGAGCAAATCCTGCAACGGAAGAGCGCATTGGCCGCCCGCTTCGCGTCGCCCGCGATTTACCACGGGATGCTCGAGATCTATCAGAAGTGGGGCGCGAAGTGGCCGAGTGAAGTCCGCGGCGGGGTTCTGGGCTATCTCGTGAGGGTTCACGAAGCGGAGACGCTCCCGATGATCGAACAGGAGTCGGCCTCGCTGCCCAACGAGGATTACCAGTTCTGGAACGCAGTGACGCGCGTCGCGAATCCGCCTGCCGTGGATGCCCTTCTGAAGAAACGGTTGGAGAGTGACGACCCTAAGGTTGTGGGCTGGGCGTCATACGTGATGATGAACAACGGCCTCGCAGGCGACCAGGCCGCGCTACAGGCTCGCTTAGAGCGCTGGCGGAACCAGTGGCGCGGGCGGATTACCGAGGCTGATGACTATCAGAAAATGCTCGAAACGAACCTCGGCATTGCGCTGGTTCGCTCCCGGAAATGGCATCTTTCTGATGGCGAGGTGGAGTCGTTGCGGCGCGATTGTCTGACGGCGCAATGCCAGAGGGAGTTGGTGCGGTAAGCACTAGATTCCGGCCCCGTGTCATGGCTTGAGTTGGCAGACGGGGGAATTCCGAAAGAACTCGACTGCCGGGTGAATTACGATTCGTGGTAGTACGTTCTGCCTTGGTCTACAATACCGTATCCCAAGAGCTTCCAAATCGGCACAAAACAAGCGCATGCCCAGCCGGAACCGAATCGAAGCGATCTGCAGTTGACGTGCCATGAGGTTTAACCCGATGAAAATTGCGAATCCACGACGCCTGCTCTTATCAGCGTTCGTGTTTGTCATAATTCTGTTTCCGCTGGCGGGACAGTCTCCGAACACGGGCTCACTGACGGTGCTCGTGGCGGACCAGTCCGATGCCATCGTTAGGGACGCCGAGGTCTCAGTCGTGAACAGCGGGACTGGCGCGGTGCGAGAAGCAGCTACGGGGAGCGACGGAAGCGTTACCATACCGGCACTTCCGCTGATCGGAAGCTACACGGTGCGGGTGTCGAAGACCGGTTTCGGCGACGAACAGATTAAGGACATTGTGCTGCGCTCCGGCGAGACGGCGACGGTAAAGGTGAAGCTCCTGGTGGGCTCGTCGACTGCGGATGTGACCGTATATGGAACTACCGAAGGGGTTCGTGCGGACCCCGAGATCGGATTAAGTTTTGAAAGCAAGCAGATCGACGAAACTCCTGTTCTCGGCCGCAAGCTGTCTTCGATTTCTTTGCTTAACTCCGCTTTTCGGCAGGCTAAAGGCACCGGTGATCTTTTCGTCAACCAGACGTATGTCGCCACAGGCGCCGGATCCCGGCGCACCGCGACGACCATGGTGGACGGCGCGAACAACGACGAAGCATGGGGCAGGCAGATCGCGATGTCGACATTACCCATGAGCGCAGTCCAGGAAATGACGGTGCTCACAACGGCGTTCTCGTCCGAGTACGGCTGGACCTCGGGACCGGCGCTGAACATTGTCACAAAGTCCGGCACCAACGCGTTTCATGGTGAGGGCATCTATCTGGGACGTCCCGGGGACATGCAGGCGAAATCGTTTTCTACCAAGAACTATTGCGCGCCCTCTGTACCCACTTGCACCGTCCCGTCGACGCTTACCTCGATCAGTCCGGTAGACGTGCCCGACACGCTGAACCAGATCTCGGGTTCCTTCGGAGGGCCGATTCTCAAGGACAAGACTTTCTTCTTCGTGGCGGACGACTACACGCGGCAGAACCGGACCGCGCTTCTTTCCAATACGCTTCCGGCTTTCGTCCTGCCTGCCAACGGAGACCTGTCATATACCGGCGAATATCACCAGGAGCTGTTCGATGGGCGCGTCGATCATAGACTTACAGCGGCTCAGAACCTCGCAATCCGATTGAACGTGGATCGATTTTTCGACACCAATCCGCAGGATGCCGTGGGCGGCACCAGTGCTCCGAGTGTCGCCAGAGTATACGCGCGGCGCTCATGGACCGCCCAGATCAGCCACTCCGCCGTCCTTAGCTCCAGCCTGAGCAACGAGGCCCGCTTCACGTGGTTGAACGGCGATCCGGTGACGGAATGGGATGCCCAGACGCTCTCTACCACTTACACACGCACGGGGTCGGTGCCGTTTACGATCGGGCAGTCACGCGTGGCCAACCTATTCGGCCATCAGGGAGAGTTTTCCGACACGCTTTCCTGGGCGCGGAGCCGGCACTACGTCCGGTTCGGAGTGAGTGCCATGCATCACACCTCCGGAGGCACCGGCAGCGAACCCGGAACAGCCGCCCTCGGCACATTTACATTCAAGAGCACGACCACGGCCCCGTTGGACCAGTTGACCCTCAACGACGTGCAACAGTACACACAGCCTATCAGTTTCGGCGTGAGCAGCTATGTTCTAAAACAGTGGCTGTACTCTTTTTTTGTGCAGGACAGTGTGCGAGTCAGCCGCGACTTGACCCTCGATCTCGGAATGCGGTACGACCGGCAGACCTTGACCAACAGCACCAAAGACTTTGCGCCGCGGGTCGGCTTCGGGTGGCATCCCGGCGGCAGTTCGCGTCTTTCGATCCGGGGCGGATATGGCATGTACTACTCCCAGATTCAGTCCAACCTGGTTGCCGGCTACCTGGTCAACGGCCTGGATGGGTTAGCTACTTACACGGCAACTCCGGGCCAACTCGGATTTCCGACCTGCCTGACGGGATCCTGCCTTCCCTTGTCATTCGACCCAAAGACCCTGCCTGCGTCTGAATTGCCGGCGCGGGATATCACGATCGGGCCAGGAATGCGGTCGTTCTATGAGGCGCAATTCGCCAGGTATGGCCTGAATTTCGATCTGTTGCCGAACTATCCCGATAAGTTGGTGAACCCGCGCAGCCAGGTGGTATCGATCGGTGGAGAACGCGAGATTGTAAAGGGATTCTTCGCGGGAGCCGATTACGTCCATCAGCATTGGACCGATCTGGATCGGACAGTGGATCTAAACGCGCCCGCGCCGTTCGATCGAACGGCTGCCGGGCAGGTGAGGACCGTGGCGGCAGCGAATGCGACGCGGCCGATCCTTCCGGTCAACGGCGGGGTGCGCCAGGTCAACGTCCTGATGAACCTCGGCGTCGCCGATTACGATGGCCTCCAGACACAGTTCAGCTACCGGAGCAACCGGCACATGTATGCTGCCGTGAGCTACACGCTTTCGAAGGCGACCAACACCACCGAGCCGGATGGGAATGGCATCGGCCCGAACGACAGCAATATCGCGAGACTCGGGGATGTCGAACGGGGCCCCAGTGTGCTGGACCAGCGTCACCGTGCCGTGATCACTTATTACTACAACCTGCCCCTGGGAATCACTCTCGGGACCGTAACTCAGATCGCGTCAGCGCGTCCGTTTAACGCGACGACCGGCGTCGACAATAACGGGGATGGCATTAATAACGACCGCCCCGTCATAAACGGCCAGGTTGTCGCTAAGTCGGCCTTTCGTGGCACGGGAACCTCTGATGTTGCCGTGTACCTCGAAGAGCGGATCAAGACTGGAGAACGTGCGGCTATCGTGCTCCGTATAGAGGGCTTCAACCTCTTCAATCACGGAAACTTCCTGGGTCGAGGACAGACGACCTACGGCGATACCGGCACACCGAATCCAACTTTCGGTCAACTCGCGGCTGTGGGAACGGCGTCCAATGCGGTCCCGGCGTTTGCCAACGTCGACCCACCGCGCATGTTCCAATTGCAGGTCCGGTTCGTTTTCTAAAGGTGGCCGCTTAAGGGCGAATCACTTTTCCCCGTGTCACGGCTTGAGTTGGCAAGCGCGGGGATCGCTTTCGGCTCGATGGAGGCGCATGGCAGCGTACTCATTCTTAGCTGCGAGAGTACGCCAGACTTCGACCTCTTTCTGCCACCACTCGCGCGCCTCGGCACACGCGCCGCGGTTCACGCGGTCGGCCCGCAGCAGATGTACCAATTGCGCAGCGAGGTAAGCGTCCGCCATACTGCTTGCGGGAATAGGCAATACGGGACTTGCCATGGGCGCCGCCTCGTCAAATGCTCTTTGCGACGCCTCGCGATCGCCGGCAGCCAGTTCGGCGGCGCCGAGTACCGACAGAGCCAGCGAGACGTACCAGGTGTGCTGGCTGTCCGGCGTTCCACCCATTTGGCGCTGTTCGGCGACGAGGTCGCGAGCCAAAGCCACGGCCTCCCGTTTGTCCTGGGAGCCGAGCACTGGAACCAACGATTCCAGGTCCAGGGAGATCGCCATGGCATCTGTCGGCGTAAGGTGCCGGCCTTCGCGTAATTCTTTCCAAAGCTTTAATGAGCGGCGCACTTCTTCGACAGCCCCCGTCCGCTTGAGTTGATACAAAGCATCCGCGGCATGCCCGTAGACCCCTACGAGTTCGCTTCGCGCGCTGAAGTCGTTGGGATCTCTTGCCGCCCTGCGGTTGAGCAGTTCTTCGGCGGCCCGTGCGTATCGCAGCGATTCTTCGGGCTTTTCGAGGCTGGCCGATATGGGTGAGCCGTACAGCTCCATCTGGCTTAGCAAAATCGAAGTTTCAGTCAACTGGTAATCCAGGTTTTCCGGTTCGGCCGCCAGGGCTTTTCGGTTGTACGCCGCGGTGATCTCGAACTCGGTCGCCGCCTCTTTCAGACGTCCAGCCGTTAAAAGGCTCCGCGCCAGACGGATACGAGTAGTGGCCAGGAAATGTGCCTTGGCGTGTTCCGTCTGTCCCTGGACAGTGCGGGCCCATGCTTCGATATACTCAACCGCTTTGCGGCTGTAAGGCTCAGCCGTCTCGCCGCTCCCCACGATCATTTGCACGTCTCCGGCCGAGCAGTAGAGGTTGGTCATCAAACCCAGTGCATGCGGATCGGATTCGAACGGGCGCGCCGCCGCAGTGGCACGATCCATCCAGCGAATGGCTTCTGGGCCTTTCTGCTGATTCGCCAGAATCAGTGCGCCCATTCGCAGGGCATCCACCTTCTGGCGCAGGTATTGCAGATTGCCCGCGTCCAGGGAGTCGTACAACGACACCGCGCGCTCTAAGCTCGCGATCGCCCCCTGGGAGTCGCCCAGATTGGGTTGATTGGGAGATGCCTGGGCGTCCGCGACGCGACGGTAGGCCTGCGCGAGCTCAGCTTTCAGAGCCGGGTCATTGCCGGAGCTATGCGACAGGTTGTCCAGGTATTGGAGCGCGGTCTTCACCACCATGGCGCGAGCCCGGGTGGTGCCTGGTATGAATCGGATTTCGTCGTGAAACTGGAACAGGAACGTATTTGCCAGTGCGCGGACCTGAGCGAAGCGCTGCTCTGCGCGTCGAGCCTGGATGGTGGATGCGGTAATGCCGCCGATCAGGCTTGCCGCTACTGCAACCCCCGCGCCCACGGCCAGTCGATTGCGCTTCACGAACTTCCAGGCGCGCTCGAATGCGGAGGCCGGACGCACCGTAAGCGGGCGCCCGCTGAGATAATGCTCGACCTCCGCGCTGAAGGCCTCTGCCGAAGCGTACCGGGCGGCGGGGTCCTTGTCCATCGCGTGGAGCACCAAGGTGTCCAAGTCTCCGCGCAATTCGCGCCGCAGATGCGAATCGGCAGTGGCCGCACTGGGCGCGGGCGGCTCCACTTCGCAGATCGCACGGTAGACTTCCGCGGTGGAATACGATTCGAGACGATGTGGGCGTACACCGCAGAGAAGCTCGTACAGAATCGCGCCCAGAGAATAGATGTCGCTGGAAATGCCCGCGGGTTCTCCCTTGACCTGCTCCGGCGAGGCGTAATCGGGCGTCAACATGACGGCACTCGTGACGGTCTGCGCAATCGCGCCGGAACCGTCCTCCATGAGGCGGGCGATTCCGAAGTCGAGCAGTTTGGGGTCGCCTCCTGGTGAGACCAGGATGTTGGCAGGCTTCAGGTCGCGATGTACGATCAGGTTTCGATGGGCGTACGACACCGCGGAGAGAATCTGCTGGAAGAGCCGGAGCTTGGCGGGGATCCCCAGAGATGCCGCGGCGGCCAACAGCGGCTCACCTTCCACGAACTCCATGACCAGATACGGAAAATCGCCCTGATGGTCGCCTCCGTCGAGCAGCCGGGCAATGTTGGGGTGATCGAGGCGAGCGAGGATCTGGCGCTCCTGCTGGAAACGCCGCCTGGCGAAATCGGAATCGAAGCTGTGCTTGACCAGTTTGATGGCAACGCGCTTCTGGAAGGTATCCTCGCGGATGCCCTCATAAACAGCTCCCATCCCACCCTGTCCGACCAGACGAACCAGCCGGTAGGGACCGAGCCGTGTACCGGCAGGCATGGCCGCGGAATGGAAATCGGCGCGGACCGCTGCGATCGCGGAACCAATACCTGTGAAGCACTCTCCTTCGCTGGCTAGAAGCGAGGTCACTTCGCCGTACAAACGGGAGTCGTCTCCGCAGGCCTTGCGAAGCCATGCATCACGCGCTTCGGGAGCCTGTGTCAAAGCTCCGTCGATGAGACCGGAGAGAATATGCCATCGGTCAGAGGTCATGGTCTTCTCACGGATGAACGCGATTCTGAGTACATTGCGGACCCTCGGGAGAATTACGATTATGTCATCGATGAACCACCGCAAGCACTCCAAGACGCGGCTTCTCGAGCGCGCCCTGACTGACTCACGGTGATTTGTTTGTTTTATCAGATTACCGCAAGCTTGCAGCGTTGCCAGATCGTGCCGAATGACATCGCCGGCCGCGGCAGGAAGACCGAATCCGGAATTGATCTCCGCGAGAAGGGCTACAGATCAATTTCCAGATCACCGATTGGCCGCGAACAGCAAATTAAGACATTCCCCTCGGCCGCTGGTTCCAAAGGTGCGGGTTGATAGGCAACCTCACCTCCAATCAGCGCGGATTCACAAGTGTGGCAGACACCTGTGCGGCACGCCCAACGAACCGGCACATCGCAGGCCTCAGCCAGTTCCAGCAGGCTTTGAAACGATGCATTCCATGGGACGGTCAGCGCGCTTCGCGTGAATGCGATCTGTGGACCGGTCCCCGGCGCTCCAGCAGGAACATGGGCGGGAGGCCGGGCCGACGGCGCAATGCCCGGAGTCACCGCTTCCTCGGGCCCAAACACCTCGCTGTGAATTCGCGTTGCGGAGACTCCGCGTCCTTTCAGCCCCTCCACGAAACTTCGCAGGAATGCCGGTGGTCCACAAAGATAGAAGTCAGCAATTGGAGGGATGCCGAGCCGATCGATCATCTGCGCGTTGAGATGCCCTGGAAAGTCATAATCCAGGCCAAGCCGATCGTCAGGCCCGGGCCTGCTGTAGGCAATCTGCGTCCGGGCGTTTGGCAGTGCGCTTAGAAGCCCACGAGATTCCTCCCCGAAAGAGTGCTCGTTCCGGTCGCGCGCTCCATGCAGCCACCAAACCTCGCGAGCAGATCCAATTCGTGAGAGCGCGTGAAGCATCGCGAGCACGGGTGTCGCCCCAATGCCGGCGCTGATCAGGACGACAGGCCCATCGCCGGCCTTCAGAGTGAACGCGCCCCTCGGCGCACTGACTTCCAGAACATCGCCGGCCTTCACATGATCGTGCAGGAACGAACTGGCAGCTCCATTCACCTCACGCTTGATGCTGACCCGATAAGAGCTCGAATCAGCCGCTCCGGAAATCGAGTAGTTTCGTACCAGCGGCGGAAGGTCGGGGCGAATGTGCAGACGCAGGACCAGAAATTGTCCGGGCAACGCTGCGGGCACAGGCGAGCGGTCCAGTTGTTCGAGATACAAAGAGATAACGCTCGCGCTTTCCCTTGCCACCTTTGCGACACGTAAGGAACGAAATCCGCGCCAGGCGGGCGGCGATCCTGCGGAAGTGGCCAGACTGGCATTTCCCGGCGCCGCGGAATCCCGATCCAGCATCTCGTGAAAGGAACTCTTCCACCCCGGACTGAGCGCCGGGATGCGCAACGAACGTTCCAATTGCTCGCGTGGGTGGCCCGGCAAGTACAGCAGTGCGTCGATCCCGGCGACAGTGAGACGTTCTGGTCCGTCCGCAATCTTCGTGATCTCATCGCCCGCGCCGACCTCGCCTTCCTGAATCACTCGCAGATAGAAGCCGGGCCGGTGATGAGACACCAGCAGAGCAGCCATTTCCGGCTCTTCCATGCGAATGCCCACGCGGTAGCACGTCGTGCGTGGTTGAGTCACCTCAAAGAGCGCCCCGCCGATCTGGTAGCGGTCGCCGATGCACACTTGATCGTCGGGCAATCCGTCGACCGTGAAGTTTTCGCCGAACTGCCCAACTGCCAGAGTCTGGCGGCCGAGGTACTTCTCCCAATAGCGATAGGAGTCCGTCTGGTACACCATGACCGCGCGCTGCTCTCCCCCGTGGCCCGCAAGATCTCCCTGTCCGTCGCCCTCGATGTTGCCTCGCCGAGCCATCACGCGTCCGTTCACTGGCTGTTTCCAAATGCCGGTATGGACAGTCTCACCCCTCCATTTGATGTCTCGAGGAAGTCCCACGTTGACCGACACAAGACGTCCCATCGAATGCTCCTTTACCTCGCTGTCTGTAGTTTATCCAGCACCACATCCCTGAGTTTACAAAGTAGATTTCGACGGCTTCCGGCGCTTTGTTGTCAGGAGCCGAAATTCAGGAATGCGAAGTCGTCCACCAGTCCCCCGGGCCACGACCACTGGACTGAAATTATTCGGGAGCGACAGAGACGCCACGATACATCGGATGCAGGATGGTTCCAACGAAGGAACCATCCTTGCCGACGGACGTTACACGACTGGCGTAAGTACCGATTCGCCTGGGTGCCAGTTGCATGGGCACAGGGCGCCGGTCTGCATCGCGTCCAAGACCCGAAGCACTTCTTCCGGATTGCGGCCGACCGACAGGTCGTTCACCGAAACGAACCGGATGCTGTTGTGCGGATCGACGACAAAAGTAGCGCGCTGCGCGACTCCCTCCTGCGGATCGAGGATCCCCAGGGCTGTACACAAATCCCGCTTGATGTCTGCCAGCATCGGAAAAGGAAGATTCCGCAGGTCGGGATGGTTCTGCCGCCAAGCCAGGTGGACAAATTCCGAATCGGTGCTGCCGCCGAGAATCTGGGTCTCCCGCTTCTGGAATTCGGGCTCGAGGGTTCCGAAGGCCGAAATCTCTGTGGGGCACACGAAGGTGAAATCTTTCGGCCAAAAGAAATAGACCTTCCACTTGCCGTGATAGTCCCGGTCGGTGATGGTCTGGAAAGCTTTTCCCTTTTCGGTACTCACTGTGGCCTGCAGAGAAAACCCGGGGAACTTGTGTCCGACTCCTAACATATGGCGCACTCCGTCACTTTTGCATCAATCCGTCGATCTTAGCTGCAAGGATGAAGTCGCTTTCCGTAAGACCATCGATCTTATGAGTCCAGGTCGTCACCTCGACTTTTCCCCATGACAGGTGGAGGTCGGGATGATGTCCTTCCTGTTCCGCAATGGCGCCGGCACGATTGACAAAGTCGAGCGCTGTGACGAAATCCGGGAAAGTGAATGTTTTGGCCAGATGGTGTTCCGCCACCACCTGCCAGCCGGAGACCTGCGATTTCATCGCTTCCAACTGTTCACCCTTGAGAGGCGGCACGCCTCCCCGGCAGGGTACACAGTGCTTATCGGCCAAATTCATGATCTCTCTCCTCATGCGATTTGAAATCTCTGTCTATTTGAGGATACAGGGCTCGCTTCACCCGCGCGAGGCCAGGGGCCAGGGGCCAGGGTTCTCCTTACGCGGCAGCTGCAGATCTACAAGGTTTTAACCACGGGAATTCGCGTTTCTACGGGCGGAAGCGACGGGAAATCGGTATATGGCGTTGATTGATACCAATACCCCACCGAGAAGAAGTTGTCGCCCCGATCGTTGGCGTGACCGTGCTCCATGGAGTGTTTGAGGTATCGCTCGAAAGTCACCGGATTGTCGCCGTGCCATCGGTAGCAGCAGTATCGTCCGCCGGTCCGCTCGGCATTCACGATCAGCGGCGCGCCATACATGGAGTGCCCGAAGGGCTGCGCCCCATCGCGTCCGCCGAAATCCCAACTGCCGAGGAAGTAGTCCTCGGACCCGGTGCCGGTAATCGCGGGCTTGGTTTCGTCATCGATGAAGATCATCTCATCGCCCTCGCCCCACCAGCCGTTGGCATTCTGCAGGACGCCCAGTGTCACGCCCATGAGGTGCCCGCGTCCGCGCGCTTCCATGTAGACATAATTGAGCTTGCCATCGAGATTGAGTTTCGGACCCTGGCTCGCGACCGGCACGCACGGGGCGCTCTGCCGGTACTGGGCGTGAAAATAGAGGGCGTCGGCCGGCAGACTCGGAACCGTCATGTAGTCGATATTCGAGTAAAACGAACCGACCTCCTGTTTGCCCTCATTCGTGACCGTAAAGCGCGCCGACTGCCGGTATGGCATGACGAAATAGCAATTCAGCGATTTGCCCGGAGAGCAGGCCAGGTATTCGGACTGATAGATCTGATAGGTATTGAGGTTCAGTCCGAAGAAGTCGCCGATGGGCGATTCCACGCTCGGCTTGGAGTTGCCGTCCCAATAGCCGCGCAGCACCAGTTCCTTCAGGTGGTCGCCGCTGCGCGCCGCGATGGTGAACCAGATGTGGCTGATCGCGCCAGGACCTTGCGCGTTGAACACCTCTTGGACGCCGCCCGCCGGGATGTTCCAGGAATCGCGATTGCCGCCGGTGCGATCGAAACTGGATTGCTTCAGCGACTTGTAGTTCTGCGCCCGGGCGTAGAACGGCAGGACCGAAGGTCCCGATCCAGAGTTTGCACTCTGTGCCTCGGCCGCGGGCACCGCCGCTGCCATGCCACCTGCCGCTAACAGCCGTTCGAGGAAACCGCGCCGCCCGTTCGTCGAAGATGCCATGAAGATTCCTCCCGGTGAATTCGGATTATATCAGCGGGTCTCGTTCGTGAGATTGGCGGAAGACCCGCCGCCTCTTTCTCCGTTGTTCTCCGGTTTTGCTCCGCGCCTTGGCGTCTTCGCGGTGATCTCCTGCGTTCCTCGACCCTTATTTCACCAGCGCCTGGGCGATGGCTTTCTCCGCGAGCGGGCCCATGATCTCGTACCCCGCCGCATTCGGATGCAAGCCGTCGTTCGTGATCTCCGCCTTGAAGAATCCCTTATCGTCCACCGTCGCCGAGAAGTAATCCAAATAGACGAAGTGATTCTTCGCCGCGTACTCCTGGATCCACTGATTGAGCGCGAGTATCTTCTGGGGCGGCCGCGACTGAGTCTGCGGAGTTCGACCCTCCGTCACGTGGTAGTCGCAGACCGGCGTGAGCGCCGCCAACACCACCTTGATATTATTGGCGCGCGCCAGATCGCTCATCGCCATGAGGTAGGTTTCCGTGGCTTCAAGCGGCATCGGGCCGATATTCCCACCGATATCGTTCGTCCCCGCCAGAATCACCACCACCTTCGGCTTGAGCACCACCACATCCTGATAGAAGCGCAGCAACATCTGGGGCGTAACCTGCCCGCTGATGCCGCGATTGAAATACGGTTTGCCGGGAAAAAACTTGCCGTACTGCCCGTTGCCGCGGCCCCAGTTGTCGGTAATCGAGTCGCCCATGAAGACCACGCGATCCTCGCCCGGCGCGGGCGGCGGCACCTTCTGATTCTCGGCGGCATAGCGGAACGTGTTGCCGTAGTCGTTGATCATCCGCGCCAGTTGCGCCAGGGGCGGCGGTGTCGGCGCCGGCGGTGGAACTGGCGCCTGGGCCCAGGCAGCAGCCGTCAGCAGAAGAGTGATCGTGAGTCGCATGCCGATATTGTAATCGAACCGAACTAATGTGCCGTCGATGCACCGCCCGGCGTGTTCTCCATGCCGAGGCCCCGATTCGGGACGAGGCTTTCGATCTTCTGCCATTTCCCGTCCACCTGCTTCAAAACCGCCGACTGCCCGATCGCCCAAAGCGAACCATCCACCTTGATCAGTTTGCCCAGAAAGAACTGCCCCTCAATCGGCGCCATCTTCCAGTTCGTTCCGCCATCTTCGCTGACCAGGACCCCGTCGTCATAGCTGATCCATGCACGATTGGCATTATCGAGCAGGATTGACGTCAGCCAGCCTTTCACCGGGCTGGTCTGTACCTGCCACGTGAGGCCGCCATCCTGCGTATTCAGAATCTGTCCGGCGAATCCCACGATCCAGCCGTTCTTCGGATCTTTGAACTCGATCGAAGTGAGAGACCAATTCGCCGCATCCGACTGCACATGCTTCCAGTTCTTGCCGCCGTCGGTGGTGAGCAGGATCGTGCCTGCCCAGCCGACCGACCATCCGTGATCCGCATCCAGAAAGTAGACGGTTTCGAGCGTTTGCGTCGTGCCCGTGATCTGCTTGCTCCAGGTGCGCCCACCGTCAGTGGAGTGCAGCAGCACGCCCTGAAAGCCGCTCAACCAGCCCGACTCTCCAACAAACGTGATGTCCATCAAGTGTTCTTTGGTGTCGAGCGTACGCGCCTGCCACTTCTTGCCGCCATCTTCGGTGGCCAGCAAAAGGCCGTGATCGCCCACCACATACCCGCGGTTCGCATCCAGAAACGCCATGGCGCGCAACCGCTCCGTGGCGCCAGTCTCATGCTTCGCCCAGGTGAGTCCGGCATCGGACGTCGACCACATGGCCCCCTGCTCGCAGAGCGTGTGGACGACGGACTTGGCGGGTGCCACCGCATCGCGCAGCCAGCACTGTCCCTCTCCATCCGCCCAGGCTGGCGCAGTCCCCAATCCCAGCAGAGCGACGATCCCGCACCAGCCCGTTACTTTGTCCATGGATAGTATTCCGTTAGAACTCTCACATAGGTTACATCACCACTGCACCGTGGGGGGCTGATTTTGGCGATCTGCGCAAAGCCTCAGGCGTGGCGCACCGATTCCATCGGATCGATGCGCAGCCAGGGCCGCGCCGAAACGAAAGCCACCAGCAGCGACAGCACCAGCATCGCGGCGCCCGCCGGGATCAGCACAATCCATTCCACTGCGCTGATCCCGTAGAACTGAGACCGGAACAGAATCGTCGCGACGACCCCCAGAAGCGCTCCGAGGAACACGCCAGTGCCGGCCACCAGCAAAGTCTGCCGCAACACCAGTTCCAGCAACTGCCACGGGCGCGCCCCCAGCGCGATGCGAATTCCCAACTCCTTCTTCCGTTCGCTGACCGAGTAGGAAATCGCGCCAAACAATCCAATCACCGCCAGCAGCAATCCCAGCCCGCTCAGCACCGCGACACATCCCGCCGTGATGCGCTGCGTCAACAGCGTCAGATTTACCCAGGTCTGCCACGTGACGGGCTGGATCATGATCTTAAGCCCCAGAGCGCGCAGCGCTGCGGCCATCGGTTCCACCCAGTTGGCTGGATTGCCACTGGTTCGGGCTATCACATTGATGCCCGTCTGGTAGTGCTGGCTTAACGCGCAATACAAAAACGGTCGCGGCATCTCGTCGGCATCGACGTACTTGCCATCCGCGGCCACTCCTACCACCGTGTACGGACGGCCTGGATCGTCGGCGATGATCGTTCTCCCAATCGGGTCTTGCCCGGGCCAGAACATTTCTGCCATTTTGTGGTTGATCACGGTCACACCCGGTCCGTTCTCCCGGTCGCCGGAATTGAAATTGCGGCCGGAGAGCAGTCGGATGCCGAATGTCGGAAAGTAGTCGGGGTCCACCACGGCACGCGAGATCCACGTGGTCTTAGGACTGTCCGGAAGGTGGACCGGCGTCCCACCCGCGCCGAAGAGCGGCAAATGCGACGACAGCGATACGGATTCCACTCCTGGCAAGGCCGCTACGGTTCGCCGCAAGGTACCGTAGAGTTCCTTTCCCTGCGCCTCCGAGTAGCCTTCGCCGGCGGCATAAATAGTCACCGCCACCAGATTGCGCGCGGAGAAACCGGGATCGACGTGGCGCAGGTTGTACAGATTGCGTTCGCACAAACCCATGCCCACCAGAACGAGCGTGGAGACGGCGACCTGCACGATCACCAGAAAGTTGCGACGGACGCTCTTGCGCGCGCCGCCCACCACAATTTCACCTCCCAACAACTGCGCCAGGGCGGGAGACGAGGCGTAGATAGCAGGCGCCAGCCCGGTCGCAATGCTGGCGATCACCATCAGCGCGAGGGTGAACCCGACTACCGTGCCATCCAGATGGAGATTCAACCCAAAGGAGTAGGAGCCGAACATCGGAAACTCCACGGTCATATCGGAATAGCGCACCACGAGCGCCGCCGCGATCCCATAACCGATAAGTGCGCTCACGCCGCACAGAACGGCGCCCTCTTTCAGAAACTCGCGGATGAGCCGGCCTCGCGGAGCACCCAGGGCAAGCTTGATGGCCGCTTCCTGCCGCCGGCCGACCGCCACTGCCAGCAGCAGATTTGCCACATTGGCGCACGCGATCAGAAGGACGAGGAGCACCAGGGCCATGATGATCGCGGTCAGCAACTCCGCATCTGCGATCGTGTCGGGCGGCAACAGCGTGGCTCGGGTGACCACCGCCGTTCGATCCTGATCGTCTTTCGGGTAGGCCGCCGCGAGTTGGCCGGAGAGCGTCGCCATCTCGGCTTGAGCCTGTTTCCGCGTGACTCCCGGCTTCAACCGCCCGATGAGGAAGAGCCGCCGGTTCCCCCGCTGCTCGAACCAGGCGCGGGTGTCTTCCAATTCTCCCAACGAGGTGAGCAGGTCTCCGTTCAACCCAAAGAATGAGCCCGTGAAGTCCTTTGGCGCTACCCCGACAATGGTGTGATTCGCCAGCACCTTGCCCACAATATTCGGGTCGGAGCCGAGGCGTTTCCAGCACATGTAGGTCATCACCGCGATGCGCTTACTGGAAGCGTCATCCCCGGAAGCCAAGAAGCGTCCCAGGAGCGGCCGGATATTCATCACCGCAAAATAATTCTCCGATACGCCCCGGATGAAGACCTTGACGTCACGGCCCTCGAAATTGAAATCGTCGTTGAGCCCGATCGAATTGGGCGCTGCCGCCAGGTCGCTGAAGACGTGATTGTGATCGCGATAGTAGGCGAAGTCCGGATACGAAACCTGCTCGATAGGTTCACCCGGCGAACGCAAGTGCATCATCACCAGGCGGTCCGGCTCCGGCGCTGCGGGAGGCAGGATCAAAAGCGTGTTCGAGATGCTCAGTCCAATTACGCCCAGAGCCATCGCAATGGAAAGAGAAAAGGCAGAGATGGCCGTGAGCTTCCAATATCGGCTCAAGGTCCGGAGGGATTGGAAAGTAGCCATGGTCGAGTCATTCTGGCACGTGTGCTGCCACCCTCGATGGTACTGTTCCAATATACTTCCCACTCCGGCCATCGTGATGCCGATGCACGCTGTGCGTCGCCTGCACACGCTCTCGTTCGATGTGGCGCAAACACTCTGTTTGCCGCGTCGAGACTCCTCTCGACGCTTTTCGTGCGTCCTCCCATTGCGCAAATAGCGTGCGCGAGCACCTGAGCAGGGCCCAATTCATCTCTGTTGTATACTGATCACTACCCCAGGAAACCTCTTGGGCCACCTTAAGGAGATTCGATGGCCAGTAACTCTCAGAGCGCCGGTTCCACCCCTGGTTCCGATAGCACGATTGCAATCAAAGTTTCCTTCGAACTGAACACGCCCGACGGCCTGCGGCGCGTCCAGTTCGGACTCGAGAAGGACTTCACCGGCACCGATATCATTTGGAAAATTCACTTCCAACTCTGGGAGCGGAGCGTCCGCACGGCCACCTACGTGGACCCCATCGTGAGTCTCGACGTCCAGGTCAATCCGCAGCTCAACCAGCGCGCGCAACAAGCCACCTCCGGCCTCACGCCCGCGCAAACGGCTCACGCTACCGGGCCCGCCGCCGACGCCGCCAAGGCGGCCAAGCAAGGCGAGCTTCCCGTGGAAGTCGCCAACGACCAGATTCAGGGCACCTTACAGCAAAATTGACCCGCCAAGCGGCCTGATCACGGCATCTATGGAGCGCCTGTTGTTCCGACGGTGGAGTGGTTTGCCGCTCTCTCTGATAGCGGCTGCGTCGCTTTGCGCCCAGACCCCCAACCAGCCGATCGTTGCGGTGGAAGGCTGTGGCCAAGGCATTAATTTCGAAACCGGGCATTACCAGATCGGAACCGCCACCATCACCGATCCCTTCGACTTCCTTTACTGGATCCGCGGCAAAGCCAGCACCACGCAAACGCAGCTCGCGGCACTGTTGAACAACAAGCCGTTCACCTACCAGCTCGCCATTTCCGACGCCATCTCGCTCATCGAGCAACAGCGATTCCTGCCCGACAATGCGGTCGGCTTCCGCGCCAGCGTGATCTTCGCCGCCGCCACCAACTGCCATCAAAATCCCAATACGCTCGACCTGAAATACCAAATCTATTCCACCGTTCCTCCAAAGATTCTCAGCGCTACCCCCGAGTCGCAAGTGCAGGCGCGCCAGTCGCCGCAAGATACCGCGGGGCTCACTCAGGGCGGCAGCGCCTTCCACTTCACTCCGGCCGGAGGCTACAACGCCGCCGAGCGATGGTATGGCGGCGGCAATTTGCAGGTCACCAAACGCATTGCCGCCTTCCCGCTGTTCGATACGCTCAGCGCCGAAGGACGCGGCTCCTCCACCATGCGCGAGATCAACCTCGCCCTCGCCGGATCTGCCGAACCGCTCGGCCCCATCGAACACATGGACTGGCGCCTCAACTACCTCCAGGCGGATAACCCCGCCGACACTTCCGAATTGCGGCGCACTCTGTTATCCGGGCAGTATTCCGCCGCCACTCGTCCGTTCGCCGGCGGCAACCTCACCGCTCGTTTCGGCGCCTCCATCGAAGGCGGCAACCTGCACAGCAACTTTCCCACCGCGCAACTCGCCGTCAACACAGTACCGGGGGCGGAGTACGGCGCCCTCCGTTTTTACGGCGGACTCGCCTCTCGCCTGTCGCACAACGTCTTCTCCGCCAGCTACGGACTCGAACTCGGCTCCATCGGGCCCGCTCAACAGATCGATTGGCGCAAACACATCGTCGACGTCGTAGACGACTTTTGGATTCCGCTGCGCCCGCACTATCAACTCGACGTGGACGCGCGCTTCACCGCCGGCAAGATCCAGGTCCCCGGCTCGATTCCGGCCACCGAGCGTTTCTTCGGCGGCAACCAGGAGACGTTTTTCGTGCCAGGCGATTCCTGGCAGATCCGCGCCAGCCCCTACATCCGCGCCATTCCGGCCAATCGTTTCCAGTTCACCTCGCAGGGTGCGGGCGCGCAAAGCTTCGCCAGTGCGAACCTTACCATCGCGGCGCCCGTCAAAGCGTGGCCGCTCGTCCCGACTGTCGTGGAACGCGAGGCTGGACCGCTCCTCGATGGCCAGATCACCTCGGCCACCAGCGTTCTGCAAAACCACTACGCTATGTCCAGTCCCGGCTTTCAGCAGGTGCTCCAACTGCTCGAGCCTCTGCAAAACGCGCTCACCGCCCTGCGTACCGCCCTCACTTCCGTGCAGGCTGACGTGCCGGCGCCAACCTTTACCAACTGCAACAACAAGCTCCTCGGCGCCAATTTCAACCTCACCATGGCACGCCGCAAAATGGCGGCGCCGAAGCGTGACGATACCTTGTATGGATCGGCGTTAGCGCCGCTCTCCGATATCCCGCAGGTGGTCACCGCCTGCGTCGATCAACTGATTCCCCAAGGCGCAACGGCCCCGGGCTTCCAACAGATTCGCGACTCCGTCGCGCAGGCCGACCGTCTCCGCGGCCAGATGAAACAACTCAGCGATGCCATCCAGCCTGCCGCAGCCGCCAGGGCCGCCGACGAGACCCGTTTCGTCCGCAGGACCATCAACACCCTGCTTCGCGACATGAATGTGCTCTCCATCGGGCCTGTCGCCGTCTTCGACGTGGCACACATCGGCCCCACCGGCCCGGGCATCGACGGCATGCGCTATGGTCCGGGCGGAGGGCTGCGTTTGTCGATTGCCAGCATGGTCACGTTCACGTCCGGCTACGCCTGGAACATCAATCGCCAGCCCGGCGAAGGTCCCGGCGCCGTCTTCTTCGAAATCGGCATCCGCGACCTCTTCCACTGATTTTCGTGGCGCAAAGACTCTTTCTTTGCTGCTTCGAGACTCATCTCGACGCTTTTCGCCCGTCTACTGAGCCTGCCAAGCGTACATCATTCGACCCTCGCAGCCAGTCGACAAACAGCTTTCGCTGGGAATCGGGACGCGGTACTTGGGATCGAAGTCGGTGAAGTGCGCGAGTTGGTGGAGGAACTGGTGGCGCAGACTCGGGTCGGAAACAATCTCCCGGTAACGGTCGCGTTTGCCGCTCTTCACAAACGCTGCGATGAATGACTGCTCGTAGCGCACGCGATCAGTGTAACCCAGCAGCGCCGCCGTCCAATTCGCTGGTGATGTCGGGGGGTGGAGGCGGGCGTCATGCCTTCGTGTCGCCCTTCCAATTACAGAATAGCAGGTTAAATTATTGAAAACAAGACTAGATTTCAATCCAGGGTTAGGCTAGCATCGACATAACGAAGCGCCATTCCTTTTTGTGAAGCGTCGCTCGCCGGAGGGTGACCTGCGGAGCGCAGGTGTAGGAAACCATTCCTCTGCGGAGAGCTTTGCAAGTGTGGACAGTGGCGTTCTTTCGACGCAACCTTTCAATTCCGATTCCAACTGGAGGACTGCATGATTCCGCAAGAAAAGAGCGAGGCAGTGACTCGCGGCCTGCGCGAGGCTTTCGGTGTAACCGAGTTCGCAGACATCTCACGGATCACGAAGGGTCACACGACGTCCCTCGTTTTTCGCATCATCGTGGGCGGATCGCCCTACCTGTTGAAGATCATCATGCGATCCGAGGACCCGACCCGCCACTACACAAGTATGAAGGCGGCGGCGGAAGCAGGCATAGCGCCGCGGGTCTGGCACACCAACATAGACGACAAAATCTCCATTACAGATTTTGTGGAGGCCGCGCCCCTTTCCGTATCGGAGGCCCTCCACCAGTTACCCGCGACGCTGCGGGTGCTGCATGCACTTCCGCCGTTTGCCAGGGCTCCTTTCAATACCACATGCACATTCCTGCTCAACAAAGGGCCTGCGGCAGACGCATTCCTCCAGAGGTTCCAGGCAGTAATCCCCAAAGCCGTGAATGAAGAGTTCTTTGCCCGGTGCGCGGAATTGGCCGCGGTATACCCGCATGACGATGCGGAGATGGTGGCGAGCCACAACGACCTGTTCAAACCGGACAACATCCTTTTCGACGGACAACGCATATGGCTCGTGGACTGGGAAGCTGCCTTCCTGAACGACCGCTATGCCGACCTGGCGGTGGTTGCGAATCAGGTAGTCACGAATGACGAAGAGGAAATACTTTATCTTGAGAAGTATTTTGGAGCGGCGCCCGATCCGTATCAGCTAGCCCGATTCCATCTCATGCAGCAGCTCACACACTTGTTCTACGCCATGGGTTTCCTGACCCTGGGTTCCTCAGGCAAACCGATCGATTGGAGCGGAACGGTGCCCAAATTCAGCGACTATCACCGGCGAATGTGGGCAGGGGAAATCGACCTGGCAGACAACGATGTGAAGATCGAGTATGGCCGAGTTCATTGGGAACGGCTCTTACAAAACGTCCGGCAAGCAAGATACAACCAAGCACTCAGAATCGTTTCCGATCGACACGCAACCGTATAAACCGTGGCGCAAAGACTCTTCTTTGCCGCGTCGACACTTTGTCGACGCCTTTCGAGGCCCGCTTGCGCCATCAAGTGGTACTCGACTCTGCCTCACGCCAAACGTCCAAGCCGGTCAAAGTCTCACTGCGAATCGACATCGACAACCGGATAGGACTCGACGTATTCCTCTCCGCTGCAGCCGTAGTATGCAACCGTTCGCTCCGTGAAATCGACATCGTAACGCACAACGCCGGCCCGCCACGAAGCCGCCAGGAACTCCGGAAACGTGCTTTCCCCGGCCTGATCCGTCCGCAACGCCGAAATCAGCGCCTCGCGATTGAAGCGAGGGACGTCCATTGTGCCGGTCGCCAATGGCGTCCCCTGAACGACAACAGGCCCGTCGTTGGTCAGAAAGAGGCTCTGGCATGCGGGCAGAGACCAGAAATTCCGAGTCACACCCGCGCGCCGCAACGTCTCGGCGAGGAAGGGAAAGCCTCCGACTCGAGGCCGCATAGCGAGAGCGCGTTTCTGGGCCGCCTCCAGGTTTTCGATTGCCTTGCTCATAGGAGATGCTCCTTCATGTGTAGTGTGGTGGGCTTACTCGATCGGCACATCTTTGATCTGGTGAAACTCCGCCAGTTTGCCAAGCAGGTGCCGCAGGAGGGCCCTTTCGTCGGCATTCAGGCCATCGAAGAAATCCCGGTCGTTTTGGTCCGCGATCTCCGCCAAGTCGGGAAGAACGCGGCCGCCCCGCCGCGTCACGGAAAGCAACTGGACGCGGCCATCCCCCGTCTTGGTCGAGCGCGCGATCCAGTTCTTCGCTTCGAGTTTGTCGATGATCTTGGAGACAGCCCCACGCGTCAAACCCAAGCCTTCGGCGAGTTCCCCCGGCGTGGTCCCCGGCCGTTCCTGAAGGTGGCACATCACGACCCATTCGGCAACGGAAGTATGCCTCGTCTGCAACGCCCGGGCAAATGCCCCGGAGACATGATTGGAAACCCGGCGAAGCCAATATCCAAGGTGAAGCTCAAGGGCTGGCGTCCTCCGCTGCCCGGGAGTAGTTTCCATGGAAACCATAATACTTTCCGTGGAAACCATTGTCAAGCCCCGGCGGCGATTTCTGGCGGGCAGTACGACCCCGCAGGCCATGGCTGGTTGGTGGAAGGATTCGGAGAAAGATTGGGATGTCTCCCGCCGTTCACATGCGTTTGAAAAAAAGTCTCTCTCCCTATCTATCTGAAAGCACAACGCCGCGATCGCCAAGCCGTGTCTCCACCCGGCCTCGCCCTCTTGACACCGCCTGTTACTATCAACTTTGTAAGAGGCTTTCGCCCCACCGCGAAGGCCGCAACAAGCTCGATCCTGGCCAGGATTACGTTGCATATCAGGTGGAGTCTGAGCCCTCAAGCTATCCGCGCGAGGGACTTGGGTTCGAACCCATGAGTCAGAGGGCCGGAGACGGCCTCAAACAGCAATCTGAGGGCGGCAGGTACAAGGATCGATATCCCCTGGGGCGGGGATATCCTCCCGGCGGCCGGCCGCCCGCAACGTCTTACGATTTGCACACCAATCTTATGGCCATAGTGTCTCTACTGTGATGGCGTCACCGCCACCCGTAGCGACACCCAAGCCTGATCCAACAGGCTTGCAATCGCACGCCAATCGGCATCCGTGACCAATCCCGACTCCGCACGGCTGTCCCTCACGATCATCGCTTCGGCCCGCGCTTTCGCATGATCCACAAAGCACGTCAACGGCTGCTGAAAGATCTCCGCCTGCTCATCCGCCAACGCCCGTTCCAGATCGCCCGGCTGGTGTGCCGCTCGCTCCCGATGAATGATCCACCACTCGAGTTCCAGCTTCGCCACATGATCCACAGGAAAGTCTGTCTCACTCCCGCGGCGAACCAGGCTGTAAAGCCGAATCAGGTCAGGCAGTGCACGCTCGTATTCGGCCCGATTGTGACCCGGCTGAAACACGATCGCCGCGTGCGCCGCATGGTAGGCCGCCACCCACGCCCGCCAGAATGGCATATGATACTGCGTTCGCAGCAGCGTCACCATTTGCGTCAACAGGTGCAGCTTCTCGTGCGCGTAATACGACCGCCAGGCCTCAGTTTCCAAACGCGCCACTTCGTGCGCATCGAAATCGGCCAGATCGTGCCGCGTCTTCGCCGACAGATCGCGCACCACCCATCCGCACAGGATCCCCAGCGCACAAACGCTCGTCACACCCCAATGCCGCTTGCGTAAGGCCATCCGTAACTATTACGGATCTGCCCGGCCGGCGGATTGACGATGGTTATCATGGGCCGCTTCCTCAACTGCTGTTTCCTCGCCCCATGGCCGGGAGATCACGCAGGCGTTGATGCCGCCGATTCCCATGGAAAGCTTACCGCCCAGGCCGGGTGGAAAGGCGCGTGGCTCATCGAACACCACCTCACTATGCAGACCCGCAATCGACTGGTTCAGTTCCGCCTCGGACAAGGGCGTGGGGTACAAATGTCCCGCTTCGTATCCCAAATACTGCGCCGTCAGTTCCCACCCACCACCCGCGCCCATGCCATGCCCGAACGTTCCTTTCCGCGCCGTCACTACCACCGTATTCGGAAAGATCGACCGGAACCCAGCGACCTCCGAATAATCTCCGGGCGTCGCCGTGGCGTGCAGATCCCAAGTCCCCATGTCACAAGGAGTCGCTCCACCCTCCGTAAGCGCCTGTTGCATCGCCGCCCACGGGCCCTCCGCCGTCGGCGTAATAATATGATGCGCGTCCGAACTCAGTCCCACCGACAACGGCTCCATCCCCAACGGACGAAAGCCCTTCGACTTGCAATACTCCAGGTCGCCCACAATCCACACCACCGATCCTCCCGCCACATGGGTGCCCTGTAGCCGTGTCAGGGGCACCGACACGCTCCGGTCGGCCGATAATACGCGCGCGCTGTAAAACGACCCAACTGTCAGAGGATGCGGCGGCGGATCCGTTGCTCCTACCACCACCACCTTCGCATCGCCGCATGCGATCGCCCGCATCGCGAGCTTCAAAGCAACTCCAAAGGTCGAGCAGGCCGCGACCGGCGCGAACGCCAAGCCCCTGATCTTTCCCAGAATCGACACCTGCGCCGCGGGAGTATTGTGAATATTCCAGATCAGGTTCGCCGATACGCGCCATGGCGGCTCCGGCGTCTGCCACTCCTCCTGTAGTTTGGCCCTGCGCTTCTCCTTTTCCCGGATCGCGTTGAGCTTTCCCGAAGCGATGTCGCCCTCAATGCTTAGTCCATCGATCCGCGCCAACTCCGCCAGATACCGGCGCAGTTCGGGAGATTGCTCCATCCAGTAGCGATTCCAAACCGCTTCGGCGGCGTCGCGCTCCGCTTCGCACACCGAATCCGGGTGCGGGGGCGCCGAGGCGTCTCCCGTCTCGGGCGATTGCGCCAGATGCTGCCGCAGGGGTTCGTTTCGTCGCGGATCCGACCAGAACCGGTCCCACCGTCGCTGTGCCTCATAGAGCTTCACGCTCGAGGTGTATACCGTGTCGAGACTCCCGAGCCCCGTGCCGATATACACGTGCGCCTGGCTTCCTAGCGCCTTTAGTTCGCCTTCCAACTCGGGATTCTGTCCCAGCGATTGGATAAACGCCCCAATGGCATACAGCGTGGGCAAATCCATCTTCTCTTTCAGAGTCTGATACTGCCGCGGCGCAAACCGCCCATCAATCCACTCCTTGTAGTCCTCAAAGCGAAACTCTGGAATTCCGGCCAGAAAGTTGTCCGGACCGAAGCCGTTGAATGGCGAAAGCCAGCTCTCCGATGACGACAAGTTTCTGGTGAACGCACCAATATTGGGCGACTTGGGCGCAACAATGCCCCATCCAAAGACACCGAATCTCATTTCTTCGAGCATACACGGAGCGCGCACGCCCCTGCGTGTGTTAATCTTTCCGATTGCAGCGCCGGATGCTCTGACCGTGTCGTATGTCCGGATACCGCGAGTTTCCACCATCATCGCGTCTCGCCCACTCGGTCGAGTGCTTTTGGACCATTCGCCATAACGGTCCGCAAATGCTCCACCGGGTGGTGCCCGATGGGTGCGCTGACATTCTCTTCACTCGCGACTCGCGCGGCGTCTCACTTGAGGCGATCGGCCCCATGACGTCATACCGCGATTTCCCTCTCCTCGACGGTCACTGGCTCGTCGGCGTCCGCTTTCACCCGGGCATGTGGGCCGACACTCTCCGAGTCCCTGCGGATCGCATCCTTGACCAGACCGTGTCACTTGACCATCTCTGTGGCGCCTCCGCCAAGAGATTGCTCGACCATCTCGCCGGAACGAACTCCCCTGCCGAGTCCGTCCGGCTTTTCGAAGCCGCGCTGCCGCATATCGAAGCGCCCGATCGCCTGCAGCGTGCCCTGCAGTGGATCGCCGAGCGCCGTGGAGTGGTCTCCATCGACGAGGCAGCCGGCCATGCCGGCTTCAGTGTCCGGCAGTTCCGCCGCCTCTGCCTCGAACGCACCGGTCTGTCCCCCAAGTTCCTGGCACGGATTCTGCGATTCCGGCACGCATTGTCGCGCGTCCGTCAATACCCCGGCCAGTTGGCCGAATTCGCCCTTGACTGCGGCTACTACGATCAGGCCCACTGCATCCGCGAATTCCGCGAGTTGTCCGGCCGCACTCCCTCCGCATACGGCGATGGCCGATTTTTCCAATCGCTCGAAGCCCGCTGACCTCTAGCATGTCTTTGGAGGCTTCCATGAGCAACTCTGCAAACGACCGCCGCATCGACTACATCGAATTCCCCGCAACCGACATCGCCGCTACCAAGCGCTTCTACCAGGAGATCTTCGGCTGGAAGTTCGAGGACTACGGCCCCGAATACACCAGCTTCGCGGATGGCCGCCTCGCCGGCGGCTTCTGGACCTCCCCGAAGGTTCAGGCCGGCGGCGCTCTCATCGTCATCTACGCGACCAATCTCGAAGCCACCGAAGCCAAGGTGAAAACTGCCGGCGGCGCCATCGCCAAACCGATCTTTTCCTTTCCCGGAGGCCGCCGCTTCCACTTCACCGACCCCAACGGCAACGAGCTGGCGGTCTGGTCGGAATAAGCCGTCCGCCTTTGCCATACTGTCTCTATGAAACTCGCTCCGCCCGCCGTTCTGATCCTGTTCCTGCCGCTCTCCGCACTCGCGCAGGACACCCGCAACGTGAGCGAGCCTTCGATTCCGCCGGCGTGCACCGTCTTGAAAGCCAAGATCGGGCGCGCCGCCTCGTCCATCGATCCCGATGACGAAACCAAGCTCGACACCGCGCGCATCCAGGCCGCCCTGGATGCCTGCACTCCGGGCCATTCCGTCGTCCTGCAACGCACCTCTCAGCGGACCGATGCCTTCCTCTCCGGTCCGCTTAACCTGCGACAGGGCGTGGTGCTGGTGGTCGATAGCGGCGCGTACCTCTACGCCTCTCGCAATCCGCGCGATTATGACCGCACCCCCGGCGTCTGCGGCACCATCACCGAAGACGGCCACGGCTGCAAAGCACTCATCAATGGCGATGGCGTCTCCGATGCCGGTGTCATGGGTAACGGCGTCATCGATGGCCGCGGTGGCGAAACCATCCTCGGCCAGAAGATCTCCTGGTGGAATCTCGCCGACCAGGCGCGCCAGGGCGGAAGCCAGAACAATCCGCGCCTGATGGTCCTGAACCGCTGCGATAACTTCACGCTCTACCGCATCACCCTGATGAACTCTCCCAACTTCCACGTGGGCTACAACAATGGCAACGGATTCACCGCGTGGGGGGTGAAGATCTGGACGCCCGAAAGAGCCCGCAACACCGACGGCATCGACCCCGGTAACTCCACCAACGTCACCATCGCCTACAGCTACATCCACACCGGCGACGACCACGTCGCTATCAAAGCCCCACCCGGCAAACCTACCACCCACATGAGCATCGTGCACAACCACTTCTACACCGGCCACGGCATGTCCATCGGCAGCAATACCGACGGCGGCGCGAGTGCGATTCGCGTCTCCGATCTGTCGGTCGAAGGCGCCGACAACGGGCTGCGCATCAAGTCGAACATCACCCGCGGCGGTCTGGTGCACGACGTGGTGTTTGAGGATGTCTGCATCAAGGACACCGCCAATCCCGTTATTACAGACACCAGCTACACCGCGCACGAAAGCCCCACCACCAACAAACCTCCGGAGTTTCGCGATATCACCGTGCGCAACGTCTGGATCGGCGGCAGCGGCAAGGTGACGCTCGAAGGCATCGACAGCGCTCACCGCACGGGGATTCAGTTCGACAACGTCGTCTTCGAACAGCCCGAGAAGATCAAGGTCGCGGCCAGGCATTCGGAGGTGAAGGCCGGTCCGGGGCCGTTCAATCTGCAGATTGACGGCGAGGATGTCGCGTTTACCGGAAAGCCGGGGGCCGGCGCGAAGAACGCGTGCAGCGGCAAGTTCGTCGATTTTCCCTTGAGGTGATGCCGTCATGAAAAAGCTGCTATTGATCCTGGCAATCGCCAGCCTGGCCCCCGCCCAGCAGACGCGCCGCGAGATCGTTAACGCCTCGCCAGCCCCCGCTGACGATGCCAAGCCCAACAGCGATCGGGTGCCCGATGTCTATGCCATCAGCGGCCGCTTCGAGCGGGTGGTGATTCTGCGCTTCAAGTTCGACGCCGATCTTCTGGCAGGCATCGAGAAGATGGTCAAGCAGGAGAAGATCCGTAATGCCGTCATCCTCTCGGCTGCGGGTTCCGTGCGTGGCTATCAGGTCCATCAGGTCAGCAACCGCACATTCCCCTCGAAGAACATGTTCGTGAAGGATCCAGCCGCGCCCGCGGACCTGATCGCGATGAACGGGTATGTGATCGATGGCAAGATCCACGCCCACATTACCTTGGCGAATCCCGAGAAGGCCTTCGGCGGCCACCTCGAGCCCGGCACCACCGTCTTTACTTTCGCGATCGTGACGTTGGGAGTGCTCGACGATAGCGTCGACTTGAGCAAAGTCGACGACAAGACTTACCGGTAGCAACGTTCGGAATTTTGAGCTACGGAGCGGCGATGCCGCTGTCGGCCGCAATAGCAAAGACTTCGAACATTGCGGAGTCCTCATCAACCCATGGGAAGCTTGACGCCAACTTCGGGTGCCGATGGTAGTCTGAAATCATATGGAACTTCTCGAACTCGCGCAGGATGTGGTGAAACTCGCCCAGGCGGCGGGGGCCACTGACGCCGAGTGCACAATCTCGGAAGGCGAGGAGTTTTCCGCCAACATCCGCATGCGCGAAGTGGAGAACCTGAAGGAAGCCGGGTCGCGCGGCGCCGGGCTACGGATTCTGATTGGGAAGCGTACCGGATCGTCGTATACGTCCGATCTATCGCCGGACGGCATTCGATTGATGGTAAAGTCCGCGATCGAGCTTGCCGATATCACCACCGAGGATCCGCATGCCGGTCTTCCCGACGCGGAAGAATTAGGCAGCATCTCAGGCGATCTCGAACTGTATTCCGGGGACGTCGAGGGCCTGGACACCGCCCTCAAGATCGCGACCGCCAAGCGCGCCGAAGAAGCGGCGCTCTCCGCGGATCCGCGCATTTCCAACTCGGAAGGCGCCTCGTTCGACACGCACCTGGGCCGCCACATCTTCGCGAATTCCCGGGGCTTCGCGGGCGAATACAGCTCGAGCTATTGCTCACTGAGCACGGTGCCGGTGGCTCGCGACGGCGAATCGATGGAGCGCGACTACTGGTATACGATGGCGCGCGGATTCAGCGGGTTGGAATCGCCTGAGGAGGTCGGCCGAATCGCTGCGAAGCGGGCTCTTCGGCGGTTGAACGCCGTGAAGGTGGAGACCCAGAGAGCGCCGGTGGTTTTCGAGCCGCGTACGGCGCGTTCCCTCCTCGATAACATCTTTGAGGCGGTTCACGGGATGTCCGTCTATCGCCACGAATCGTTTCTGGCAGGAAAACTCGGCGAGAAAGTCGCGGTGGACGGCCTGACGGTCATCGACGATGGCACCATCCCGGGGCTTTTCGGAACCTCGCCCTTCGACGATGAGGGCGTGCCGTCGCGGCGGACCGTGGTGATCGAAAATGGCGTTTTGAAGAGCTATTTGATGAATAGCTATGCGGCGAGAAAACTCGGAATGAAGACCACTGGCAACGCTTCCCGTGGTTTGACCGGTAATGCCGGTATCGGTCACGGGAACTTTTTTATCGAGAAGGGCGTCCAAACGCCGGAGCAGATCCTTGCGGGGATCCCAAATGGCTTCTATGTCACGGAGTTGATGGGATTTGGGGTGAATATCGTCACCGGCGATTACTCCCGCGGAGCGGTCGGATTGTGGATTCGTAACGGAGAGTTGACGTACGCCGTTTCGGAGGTCACAATTGCCGGAAACCTCAAAGATATGCTCCTGGGGATCGATGCAATCGGGTCGGACCTGGAGTTTCGGAGCTCGGTGGCGGCTCCGACTTTGAAGATAGGAGAGATGACCGTTGGTGGTAAATAATACAGCAGTTCGCCCGAAGCAGCAGCCGGTCTCTGTACCACCGGCCGCCTACGTGATTGGCTTGCTGGTGCTTGCCGGAGTGGCAGGATTCTGGTACCTGGATCATGTCTCGAAGCGCCCCGTTCCCCCGCCTCCACCGCTGACCGGGCCGGCCAAAGCCTATGCCAGAAATCTCAAGCTCAGCGAAGTGAATATGACCGCGAACGACAGCTACATGCAGCAGTCCGTGGTCGAAATTACGGGCAAAATCGAAAATGCCGGCGACCGGGTATTGGACGTCGTGGAGATCAACTGCATCTTCAAAGATGCATATGGGCAGATGGTGCTGCGCGAGCGCGTGCCGATCGTGAGTAAGAAGATGGGCGGTCTGGCTCCCGGCGAGGTCAAAACGTTCCGGCTGCCGTTCGATCACATTCCAGAGAGTTGGAACCAGGCGCTACCCGACATGGTAATCGCCGGGATCGATTTCACGTAGAACTCTGGTAACAGCGCCTCCTCGAATGCTTCCAGAGGTCGCATATACAGATGCCGCACAACCCAATTCCGATCCTCTATCCGGCCGCAATCGAACTTCTGGCCATAGTAGGACCGCCTGCCCCGCAGGATGCAACCCGCCCATCCTGAGCCAAAAGAGGACTGAATCCTTGCCGAGGTTGGTACGCTCTCTCTGGGGATTCTCATAGATGAAGTCGGCGCCACGCCCATAAACGCCTTGCGATATGAGGCCGCGTGGTACGCACAGCAACTCCAAAAAGCCCGACACGAAAGTGGTGCGGTAAGCCGAAGCTCACCGCACCAAAGTATCAGATCAGAAGCTGAATCGAGCGCCGAATTCGCCGGCGAATGACTTGGGTACGATCACGCCAGACGAAGTGATGAACCCGGTGGGCTGCTGGAACGTCGAGGTGCGGACGTTCCCGCCGTAGCTCGTTCCGAAATTCGCGCGATTCGTAAGATCGAAGGCCTGGAAGAAGATCTCCAGCTTCGCGCGATCTTTGAAGGTAAAGAACTTGCCGAACCGTGCATCCAATTGGAAGAAGTCCTCGCCGCGCAGATAGTCGTACGGCACCTGGTGGCAGGTATTGGCATTGATGCAGGACGTCAACTGGGCGGCTGTGTACGACGCGGTGGCGAGCAGATTGTTGGGGTCGCTGTTCAACACGATGGCATGCGTGGTGCCCACGCCGCTGCCGAATCCAAACACGTCCGTAATGCCTTCCGTGGCGTTATACGGCCGTCCCGTGGCCCACTGCATGATCGGCGTAAAGGTGATGCCCCATTTCAGGTTAACCAGCCCGCTGACGGTGATCCGGTGCCTCTCATCGGCAGGCGTCGGACCGAGATCGTGGGGCGCAAACCAGTTCAGAAGATCGGTCGGGCCGTTCCCGAAAGCGGCTGAATTGCCGTTGTATGCGAGGGCTTTCGAGAGCACGTAGGTCGCGTTCAACGCGACATTCCTGCTCAGGCGACGGCGGTAGGAAATGTTCATCCCGTCGTAGCGGCTGCGGCCGATCGACATATAATCGCGGATGCCGCCAAGCACCGGCAAACCCGCAGCCTGGAACAGCGGCGTAGTGAAGCGCACGCCGTTGATGGTCGGGTTGATGACGATGGTCTTGCTCTCGTGCAGACCCAGCTCGTGCACGTATTCCGCCTCGATGACTGAATTGCCCGTGAACTGCCAGCTATAGCCGACATTGACCTGCTCGCTGTAGGGATTCTTGTAGTGCGGGTCCATCATCTGCCCGGTCGCACCGGCAGGAAGCTGCGAAGCTCCCGGTGCCTGCGGCGGAATCGGATCGACGCCGAAACGGAAAGCCGAAAGCAACTGGCCGCTGGGAAGAACACTGGCACTGGTGCTACCCGGCCCGGAACTGGTATAGGCCACCGTAGTGAACAGACTCGCGTTCGCCTGCTGCTCCATGAAAAGCGGGATGTTCTGGAAGATCTGTCCGTAATACAAGCCGTAGCCTGCCCGGATGACGTGCTTTCCGGAGCCGGTAAGATCATAAGCCAAACCGATGCGGGGGCTGAAGTCCTTGTTCTCGTCATGCGGCAGAGCGCCGGCATAGGGACTGCCGATGGCCTTCAATTCCAGGTACGCGCGAGATTGCGCCTGGATCGCGCCGCCATTCAGGCCCATGTCTTTGTCCCACCGTAGTCCGAGGTTCAGTGTCAGGCGCCGTGTGACCTTCCAATCGTCCTGGAAGTATAGGCCAAACATCTTGTTGTGTTCGGCATAGAAGGAGTTTCCAGTGGTCGCCTGAGTAATGGACTGGACCGCGCCCGGTGTGGCGAAGCCTTGCGGGTACTTGGTGGTATTCGAGAGGATCGTCAGCGGGTCGTCGAAGAACGAGATCACAGGAGTGGCATCGGTGAGGAAAAAGCCGCCCAGGATGGGCTCCCAGAGGTAATCCACGCCGGTTTTGAAGGAGTGCTTTCCGCGGCTGAACGCGATATCGTCTTTGAATTGCCACTTCTTCTGGAACGTCTGCTGCGGCACGTTGCCGTTAGTTCCCACTGCGAGATCGGGAAAACTGAGATTGACCACGTAGTTATTGGTGGAGATCAGGTTGTTCCAATACTGGTAGCCAAAGGTCAGGGAGTTCACCGTCGTCGGCGTGAGCACCGAGTTTAACGTCGCATTCGCGATGATGAGCTGGTTGGTGGTAAAGTTGTTCTGCGAGAGGTCGCTCGTCGAGCCGTTCTGGTCGTTCAAACCACGATTGTTCTGATTCGTGTAGCTCGCCGAGAACGTGTTCTTGTCGTTGATGTGATGGTCGATGCGACCGTTGTAGCGCCAGTCGTAGTACGGAGTCGGAATGGTCTGCGTGGGTTGAGGCGTCAGCGGCAGCCCCGTGACGGAGGCCAGCGCCTGGTCGTTGGCGTAGGCGGTTCCCGTGACGTTGATGCTGGTCTGTTCACGCGAGCGCTCAATGGCGAAGAACAGGAATGTCTTGTCCTTCTTGACGGGGCCGCCGATCGATCCGCCAAACTGCTGGCGGCTGAAGGGCGCCTTTTGTCCGCTGCCCTGGTGCGCCGTCTGCTCGAAGTAGTTCAGCGCATCGAAAGTCTGGTCGCGGTCTTGAAAAAACAGCGATCCGTGGGGGGAGTTCGTTCCGCTCTTGGTGATCACGTTGACGGCAGCGCCTTCACTGCGTCCGTTCGCCGCCGAAAAACGCTGCGTCGAGATGTTGAACTCGTCGATCGATTCGAGAGGCAACTGCATCACCGGACCGCCCACCGAGTTGTCCTTGTTGTCGACCCCGTTTACGGTCATGTTGACGTTGCGTCCGCTCGATCCGTTGGTCGCAAAGACGCTATATCGCGCTTTGGTCGGGTCGTAAGAATTGACCGGACGGGCGCCGGGCGCCAGGATCGCAAGGTTCGCGAAATCGCGCGAATTGAGCGGCAGATTCGCCACCTCCGCCTGCGAAATGGGACGGCTGACGTCGGTCTTTTGCACGTCCACCAACGCAGCGCCAGCGGCTTCGACCGTTACGGTGGTTGCCTGCGTACTGGGCGAGAGTTCCGCGTCGATCGTAGTGGTGCGTGAGACGGCCAGTTCGACGTTCTGGAATGCCGCCGTCGTGAATCCCTTTACCGAGACCCGCACTTCGTATAATCCGGCGGGCAACAGGTTAAACGAGTAGAGACCCGAGTTGTTGGTGACCTCCGACCGCGTGTCACCAGTGCTCTTGTTCGTGATTTTTACTTCGGCGCTCGGAATCACGCCCCCGGTTTTATCGGTGACCGTCCCTTGCAAGGTTGCGGTCGCAGTGATCTGGGCGGACAGGTTGGACAAGCTCAGGCACACGAGTGCCAGAACGGCGGCGATGAACGATAACCTCTTACGCATGACCCCTCCCCTAACGGCTGGCTGTAAATGGTGGACCGACTCTTTTGCCCCGGTCGGTGATACTGAATTCGCGTAAAAAACGGTCTTGGTTTTTCGTTAAGGGTACGCCTTTAACGCGATTTTTGTCAACCAGACATATGGAATTAACCGTTAAGTGCTGGTACAGCAGGCCCCTGCGGGCCAAGGATGCTTCCCTCTCTGACCGTTGAATTCCGCAATGACAGGAAGAAGCACAATCGAGGTGGCTACATGTTCATCCATTGCATTTGGATTCACTCCCGGCACCACCAACGCAAGGGTTGGGGGAGTGTCCTGCTTGACAGCTGTCTGGAAGACGCAAAAAAAGCGGGGATGAGCGGAGTCGCGGTGATGGTCCGGGAAGGTCCTTGGATGGCAGACCATCGCCTCTTCCTGGCGAATGGATTCGAGCCGGTCGACACTGCCCCACCGGATTTCGAACTGCTCGCCCGCAAGTTCGACCCCAACGCCGTCTCTCCGACCTTCAAGGGCGACTGGAGTCAGAAGCTCAGTCAATACGACGAGGGACTGACCATCATTCGCTCGAGCCAGTGTCCATACATCGCAAAGTTTGCAGACGAAATCGGTCAGTCGGCTCGCGACGAGTATCAGATTGAGCCTACCGTAATCCACCTCAATTCGTGGCGGGACGCGCAGCAGGCTCCCACTCCGTATGCGGTGTTTTCCGTGATTTACAACGGTCAATTGTTGGCCGGCCACACCATCAGCCGCACTCGCTTCCGCAACATCATGAATAAGACCGCAATGTAGAAGCGATTACCTCGACGATATGGCCCACCTGACCGCTTGCTGACGCGCGCGCCTCGCAACGAGCCGCGACCGTAAGGGAGCGTCACCGCCTTATGATTCCTGACCGCTTGCTGAACCGCGCGCCTCACAACGAGCCACGACCGTAAGGGAGTGATTTTGCGGGCGATCGGGCATCGCTTGCTTACGCGCGCGGCTCGCAACGAGCCACGACCGTGAGGGAGCGTCACCGACCTCATGATTCCTAACCGCTTGCTGATCTCATACTGAGCAAGCGTCCAACGACCCCTTCATTCAATTCCGAGCACCTTTGCCGCAGGTCTTTATGAAGGCCTCGTTAGAAGGCCACTTAGAGGAGGATGCGGTGAAAAAGACAATGCTGGCGCTGCTTTTATGCGGCGAGGCGATGGCGCATAAAGGACCCGATGCGAGCGGACGGCGCGACGTCGCCGTCTATGTGGTCGACGAGGTGACTCTCAAGGGACCGGATCTGTCCCGGGCCGAAGATCGTGTGTCGGTGATCTTCGCCAGAATCGGAGTGCGGATCCACTGGGAGACCGGCGCCCCGCGACCGGAGGCGAGTTGCAACACCATCGTCCTCACGATTCTAGAATTCCCCCCCGCCGATGTCAGACCCGGGGTGGTTGCGGTTACGAACCTGCAGGATGATTCGATCAACGTCTTCTACAGCCGCGTTCGTCCGTGGTACGAGCTATGGCCCAATCTCGGATCGAGTTTTCTGACTCATGTCTTCGCCCATGAGATCTCCCATGCCTTGCAGGGTCTGAACCGGCATTCCCAGAACGGCCTCATGAAGGCAGAGTGGAAGGCCAGCGACCGCGATATCATGCTTCGCGCCACGTTACCCTTTACGGACTTGGACGTTACTCTGATACGCAGCGGCGCCGTCCACTGCTGCCCGCCTTACGGCTTGTAGACCGTCCCCGCCTTCATCACGAAGCTCACATGGCGAATTGCCGAGATGTCTTTCGTCGGATCGCCATCTACCGCGATGAGGTCTGCGAACATCCCCGGCTTCACCTGTCCGATCTCCATGTGCAGAACATTTCCTGCGACTGACGTGGCGGCTTTCAGAGCGTCCACGGCAGGCATCCCGTACGCCACCATCAGTTCCAGTTCGCGCGCGTTCTCGCCATGGTTGAAAACGCCTACGTCGCTCCCGCTGATGATGGTCACTCCGGCTTCCATCGCAGCCTTAAAGCTGGCCCGCTTGCGCTGGATGCCTGGCGGCTCCTGCCCCTGGCCCCCGCCCCTGCGCGCGCCCGCGTACTGACTGGTGGCGTCGCCGGCAGCCAGGGTCGGACACAGGGCCACGTGATGCTCCGCCATCATCTTAAAGATTTCCGGAGTGCCGCCATCGCCATGCTCGATGGTCTCCACGCCCGCCAGAATCGCGCGCCGCATGCCCTCGGGAGTGGAACTGTGAACCGCCACCGGAACCCCGGCGCTCTTGGCTGTCTCCACCGCGAGCTTCATCTCTTCCAACGAGAAGGTGGGATGCGAGCCCGGCCCAGGCCCCCAGCGATAATCTCCGTAGAGCTTGATCCAATCGGCGCCGTGGCCGATCTGGTCGCGCACCACGCGCATCAGGCTGTCTACACCATCGGCTTCCTCCGCCCCTTGGGGCACGTGCCACTCCAGGGCGAATCCCTTGGGCGCATAACTGCCTGTGGCAACGATCGCTCGCGTAGACGCCAGGATCCGAGGACCAGGAATGATTCCCTGGTTGACGGCCTGCTTCAATTCCACATCCGCGTATTGAGCGCCTTCCGTACCGAGATCGCGGACGGTGGTGAAACCGGCCATCAGTGTGGCACGCAAATGATTGGTGGCACGCGCCACGCGCAGCGCCAGGCCCTCATGCGCCACCTGGTCATTCCACGAAGTCTCGTTGTACGCATGCAGGAGAATGTGCGAGTGCCCCTCCACCAATCCCGGCATGACGGTAGTTCCAGGCAGATCCACCACCTTGGCATTCGCGGTGTCGATTCCGGCAGCCGGTCCCGCGGCTTCGATGCGGCCCGATCGCACGCGCACCGCCCATCCTTCGTGCATGGTCTCGCCATCGAAAACCCGCGCCGGCTTGAGCACGGTGATCGTGGTGGGGTCGCGCATAATCTGCTGGGCCATGGCTGCGGTGGCAATCAGCGCCAGCAGACAAGCAGTCAACGAACGGTGCATGGGCATAGGATCTATTGTCGACGGTAGCCGGCTAGTTTTTCAGAACCCGACGAATTTATCGAACTTTACGGTCGATTCCGTTTCGAACTTGCGGTAATCGCGGAAGACAATCACGTTGCGGCTGCAGGTTCCGCTGCCGCGCATGCAACCGATGTTCTCGCTGGTCACGGGGAGCAGGTAACTGCGCTGCTCGATTTTGGCAAAGCCGTATTCCACAACAGCCTCCGCACGGTTCAAAGGAAAGTCCGAAGGTATCGAGGAGGTAGACTGCTCAATGCGCAGCACCCGCCGCGTCTCCTTGTCCACCCAGATAGCGCCGGTGTAAGCGGGGTTGAAGCGGCGGTCGTCGGGCGAGACCATCGTCCAGTGCGAATTCTCCTGCGACACGCTGTAGTCGAACACCCATGCCAGCCGCCCTGCGATTTTATCGTCGCCGCGACGCCGGAACTTCGCGTTCGTGATGGGCGAAAGCACGTCTTCCAGAGTCGTCGAGAATTCGCCAGTACTCCAGGTGCCCGAACGCTCCGGCGGTCGATTGGTCGGGATTCCATTGATCTGCACGTTGCGATAGTCCTCTTTCCCGTTGACACATGCGACGTCCGCCGTGACCACGTCAATCGTCTGCCAACTCGCCGGGAATCCACTGCTGAAGTAGCGGGTGGTCGCCTGTTGTACCAGGAAATTCGGCAGGCTGGCGGTGAAAGTGGTGGCTGCAGCCCGCGCCTCGGCGAGGATCTGCGCATCGGTCATATTGGGGGCAGGCGTGCCCGTCGTCGAGGCTGGCGACGTAGTTCCGGAAGCGGGTGATGACTCCGTGGTGGCAGATTCGGAGTGACTCGCCGGGGCGGATGGCGGCTCGGATCTCGATGTCTCGGGCCTGGCTAATTCAGGCTTCGACGGCTCGGGCTCGACTGTGGACTCGCCCGACGGACGGCTGTCCCGTGCGCTGACGGTGCGAGGCTTTCCGAAGTCCTCCGTGCGTGGTGTGTGGATGGAGGCCTCGTCCACAGGATCCTCCGCAGCCCCGCGCTCTGACGGAGTTCCCGCCCGCAGAAGGATTACGCGCAGCGCGGTTTCCACGTCGTCAGGATTGACCGAGACGGTAAGCTGGTCGCCGGGATGGATCAGGGAATCGCGAATCGGCTCCCCCTCTTTACTCAGGAAGCGGGTCTTGGCCAGCAGCCGGAATCTGAGGACACGCTGGTGTCCGGCCTGCAGCAATAAGTCTTTTTCGCCCATCTTACGGAACGTTCCATCCACCGACGAGAGCGTGATCTTCTGATCGTCGCTCTTCTCCTTGGGCTGCTTCTTTGGGAGTTTCACTTCGGGCACCGGCAATCCCACAGGAACGCCTCCCGGCAAGCGAGTTGGATAGGTGTTGGGTGGATACGTACCGGGCGGGTAGCTCCCCGGTGGATATTGCCCCGGAGGATAGGTAGTCGGCGGGTACTGCCCCGGAGGATACTGGCCCGGATAGGTCTGCGCCGCGGCGACGGTTACCAACGTCACCAGAATTGCCGACGGCAAGATGACTCGCACTGAGAGTTGCCGCATCACGGGTGGCCTCCTTTAGAAGCAATTCTATACCCTTCGAGGTGGTTTGCGAACGCTATCCAGCAAGTCTGTGACGATAATGGTCTGAGGCGATGCTGGTTCGCGTCACTTTCTGCTTTTCGATCTGTGCCGCGCTTGCGTGGGGTCAGGACGCACCCTATCCCGAGCAGCAACAGCGCGCCTTGCGCGCCGTCACCGAAATCGCGCACAGCTACGTGCAGCGATTACCCGACTTCACCTGTATCCGCACCACCCGACACTTCCTCGCCAAAGCCTCCGCGCAGGACTGGCACCAGCAAGCCAAAGTCGCCTACGAACTCAGCTACTACGAACATCAGGAACACTTCCGAGTAGTGGCGGTTGACGATGTCCCGAAGACGAAAGTCTCTATGTGGACAATGGCCTCCGGCTGGATCGAAACCGCCGGTAATTTCGGACAGATAGTCGGCGAACTCTTCGATCCGCAGATTCACCCGAAATTCGAGTGGCACGGCTGGGATTATGTTCACGGGAGGCGCGCGATGGTCTTCGCGTATCACGTGACGCTCGCGGAATCACAGTCCAGCAGCGGCAGGTGCATGAGTTGGATCGTCTTCACCAACTGCAAGTCATTGAAGTACGGCTATCGCGGGCGTTTATTTGTGGATGCGGATACCTTCGACCTGCTGCGGATCACGCACGTCCCGGAAGACCTTCCGGCAGCTTACTCGCAGGGCAGCACGTTCGTCGATTTCGGCCGGGTCCTCGTCGCCGGAGAGGAATACCTTCTGCCAGTTGGCGACGGCTTCGAAGACACCAGCGGCAAAACACTCTTCCGGAATGAATCATCCTACGCCGGATATCGCAAATTCGTGGCCGATTCCACCTTGCGAACGAGCGGCGTTCCGCTTCCCGGCATCGAACCGTCGCGGGCGGCGATGAAGGCACCGGCGCGCGAAGGGCGGCCGGTCGAGGCGGGGCAGTGTTTCGAGGCTCGCGATCGGGCAGGGCACGGGAAGGCTAGCGCCGCCACACGTGCGGCGATTGCAGCGGCGTTCGATGACCGTCAGCAGGCTGAAAAGGATCTCCTGGCGGTGCTCCGCGCCAATCCGGAATCGGATGACACGGCCCTCGCTCATGCCGAACTCGCGGAAGTCCTGGCACGATCCGGTCAATTCGAGGCAGCGCTGGAACACGCGGTGCGATCGGGGATGCCGGCGGCTGGACTCTGGGAGGCGCTCGGCAAATACCCGTCGCAATCGGTGGCCGTGCGCCGCTATTCGCAGATCCCTTTCGCCCATCGGGAACAGGGATTGGCGATTACCGTGACACTCCAGGGGAAAGCGCTCGAATTCGTAATCGATACCGGGGCCGGCATTTCCTCGATCGCCGAGTCACACACCGCAGGCGCCGGCGTAACGATACACGACGATCGCTTCGTGATTGAAGATATCACCGGCAAGTCCGTCGAGTGCCGCCTGGGCATCGCGGAGAACCTCACAGCGGGCGCATTCCAGTTACGCAATGTTCCGTTCTGCGTCGTAGCGGGCAGTGAGGCGCCCGACATCCTGGGCCTGCCGGTGTTGCAGGCTTTCGAGACGATTCGCTGGAGTAACGCCGGAATCTTCGAAATCGGAATTCCAGCGGGTGTCAAGAATATCGCTCGCTCGAACATGTGCTTCGAGAACGGCGGGTTGGTGGTGGCTGCCGATCTCGGCCAGCGGCATCTCGCTTTCAATCTGGATACAGGTAATGATCAGACCTTCCTCTATCCGGATTTTGCCGAGGACTTTGCCGGAATCGCTGCGGGGACTAATCGCAAAGAGACTTACGAGATGCGCGGAATCGGCCACGCGATCGAGTTGGAAGGTGCGGCGCTGCCCGAATTGAAGCTCCGCTTTGGCGGCTCGGCCACGGTTCTGCATAATGTGCTGCTGCTCGCCGCGCCACTGCCCTCGCAGTGTCCCGGCTGTTACGGCAATGTCGGCCGCGATCTGCTTTCGCAGGTGCACCGCGTCACGCTCGACTTTCACGCCATGAAGCTGACCCTGGAACAGTGAGTTCCCGTCCTCGTATCACGAGCGGAGCACTTCAACGTCGCTTGCTGACGCGCGCGGCCCGTCAATGTCTTGCGAGCCGCGACCCTGAGACTGAGGGAGCGTCTCCGCCCTCCGATTATCGATCGCTTGCTGACGCGCGCGTATCGCAAGCGATCGCTGAACGGGGCAGAGACGCTCCCTCACGGTCGCGGCTCGTCACCTACCTCAGATACGTTCCCGGCGGTAGGTGTGCATGCGAGCCGCGCGCGTGAGCAAGCGATGCCTCATCGTATGTGGGGCAGGCGCTCCCCGATTTTTCACAGCTTCTGACGCGCGCGTATCGCAAGCGATCGCTGAATGGGGCAGAGACGCTCCCTCACGGTCGCGGCTCGTCACCTACCTCAGATACGTTCCCGGCGGTAGGTGTGCATGCGAGCCGCGCGCGTGAGCAAGCGATGCCTCATCCTATGTGGGGCAGGCGCTCCC
>DATGIL010000044.1:0-58600 GCA_035295745.1 Bryobacteraceae bacterium
CGTAAGGTCGCGGCTCGTAAGGTCGCGGCTCGTAAGGTCGCGCTCGTAAGGTCGCGCTCGTGAGGTCGGGCTCGTGAGGTCGGCGATCTAGTCTACGGTGCTGGGAGACTTCTTGGCGAAATAAAGAGCGACAGCGCGATCAATGTTGGCGCGCGTGAGGCGGACTGGGCGGCCTTCATACTCGCTGATGGCGCGCACCAGCTTGTAGATGTCCATTGGGTAACAGGCGCGCAGACACCCGGCGCCCGCGGCGTAGCAGCGTTCGCGCAGATAAGGAGCGGCGCCCGCTTCGGCACTCACCTGTTTGGCCTGCACCACCCGCTGGAAGATCTGATCGAAGATCTCGGGGCTCACGCTTTCCACCATCACCTTGGTCTGAATGCGCCGCAGGAAGGCTTCGTCCGCGAGGTCGTAGGGATCGAGGTTCGTGGAAAACACGACCATCAGCTCGAACGGCACCTGGAACTTCATTCCCGAAGCCAGGGTCAAATAGTCGACGCGGCGGTCGAGAGGAACAATCCAGCGATTCAAGAGTTCGCGGGGCGTGAGCACCTGCCGCCCAAAGTCGTCGATGATCAGAATCCCATTGTTGGCCTTCATCTGGCAGGGCGAGATGAAGACTTTCGTGCTTTCGTCGAGCCGCAGTTCGAGCATGGCGGCCGACAATTCACCGCCCACGGTGATGCAAGGCCGCTCGCAGACCGCCCATCGCGGATCGAGCAGGTCGTCGTCGTCCGCCACCTGGCGGTGCACCACCGGGTCGAATACCGTAATGATGTGGCCATCGACCTCGACGGCGTACGGTACCAGCACGGTATCGCGATAAATGCGCAGAATGCGCTCGGCGATGCTGGTTTTCCCGTTGCCGGTGCCACCATAGAGGAACAAGGACTGATGGCCAATGAGAGACGGCCCGAGTTGATCCAGGAGACCATCCGGCAGGACGAGGTCGCTGAACGCCTGGCGAAGGCTTTCGCGTCCTAATCGTACCTGCGCTGCCTGCGAATTCACTACCTTCTGATACTGCTGGATAGAGACGGGCATCGGGCCAACATACTGGCACACTTCGTTGCGCGCGGTGGCCTGCACGCGGCCGGCGGCAGTAAGCGTGAATTGATAGTCGTTGCCCACCATTCCCTTCACTTCCAGAAGCTGTTGCTGCCGAAACTGGTGGAAAAGTGTTTCGAGCAATGGAAATGAGAGCTTGAGCGTCTGATTCAACGCCGATAAAGTGGCCGAACCGTGCAGCCACAGGAAGCGTAGGACGATGTCGCTGACGAGGGCACGCCGCACCCCCAAGTCCTCAATCTTGTCCGGAATTAACGGCCGGTCCGGCCGCTCCACCTCTGCCACGGCACCACTGAATGACGTCATAAATTTCGACTTGCCCAGAAATATACACCGGAAAGGCAAGATCAAAACAGTAGGCGTTAGTTAATGCTGGTGATGATGACTGTGGTGGTCGTCCACCTGTACCGGAATGGCACAACCGCTCTCAGAAATGGCGCAACTGACGTGTTCGAACTGCACAGTGGTGTGGGAGATATGGAAATGCTCCGCGAGCATCGTGTTGAGACGACGGAGGATCTTGTCGCTGGCGGACGGTGGCACGTCCTTAATGAGAACATGGCAACTCAGTGCGTGTGTGCTCGACCCCAAGCTCCAGATATGCAGATCGTGAACATCGAGGACGCCATCCACGGAGCGCATTCCTGAAGTTACATCCCCCAAACGGATTCCGCGAGGCAGTCCCTCGAGCAAAATGTTAAGTGACTCGCGGATGATGTCCCAGGCGGTCCAGATAATCAAGGCGCCAATCAGGATGGACAGAATGGGGTCGACGCGGAGCCACCCGGTGAACTGAATGGCGATGGCGCCAGCGATGATTGCGACCGACCCGAGGGCGTCGCCCAGGAAGTGGACGAAGGCGGATCGCATGTTGAGATCTCCGTGACTGGCGCCGCGCAGCGCCAGCATGATGCTGCCGTTGACGACCAATCCGAGCGCCGCGATCACGATCATGATCGTTCCCTGTACGCCTTGCGGAGTGCGCAGGCGGTCGACGCTTTCGTAGAGGATCCACGCCGCGAGTGCTACCAGGGTTAAGGCGTTAACGAAGGCAGAAAGCACTCCCGCGCGGTGGTACCCATAAGTTTTGATTTCGTCGGGCGGCTTCGACTGCATGTACACGCCGAACCACGCCAGAAACAGCGCCAGGGCATCCGTGAAATTGTGTACGGCATCAGAAATCAGTGCCAGGGAGTGAGCCCGGAGTCCGGCAAACACCTCGACCGCCACGAACGCCAGAGTGGCCGCGAGTGACCATTGTAAGACCCGTCCATTGACTGCGTTGTGGCTATGACTGTGGGAGTGCGAATGCAAACCGACGCTCCTCCTTTTAGTCTAAACCCGTCAGGCGTGGGAATGCTTCAAGTAATGCTGGCGTAACAGATCTTTGCCGTAATCGTTACCGTTGGGCGTACGCACCACGCAGTGGATGTGTTGGCGCGTCGGCAGGTTGCGATCCTTCGCCATCGACGCGAGATTCGCGGGTCTCTGGTGATCAAACTCGATCAGAATAACAGGACTGTGAATCCGGTAATAATACACGCTCTCGGAATCCGCGCCTCCGATCCAGGCAAAGCACGTGCGTCCAAGATGCTGCTTCACTTCGTCCATGCGGACGCGCGCGTGGCCCTCGTCCATGTTGCCGATGTACAGGTCGACAAGCTCGAGCAGTTGCTTCTGCTCGGGGGCGCGAAAGTCGGCGGCCGGGACGCCGGCGTAGTCCAGCACCACGTTGTCCTTGAAGGCCTCGGTCAGGTTGTAGTTCTCGGTCTTGCTGGATTTGAGGATAGCCTTCGCGCGGCGCGAGTTGTCGAGCGCCAGCAGCATGGCGAGTCCGCGATTCTGTTCCTCTTGCAGGATCGAGATGCCTTTGTACTTGCCTGAGGTGGCGGTCACGGGCTCGGACCCGGTGAAATAGGGCGTCATCACTACCTGATCGCCGAGCGCAAAGTAATTGATGATGGCGTGATGCCCGTCGAGCTGGAAGCCCCACGCATCGGTGGCGGAAGGCTTTCCCATGACCGTAAAGAAGTAGAGATCTTCGCCCAGGAACTGGTGGTCGTTGGTCAATTCGGCGAGCGTCTCGTTGAGGCGCATGATGTCGCGGGTGAGTTTCACTCCGCGCGGGCTGAGCGCCGCTTCGAGGAGTCCGAATGCGGCGGCACGTTGCGCGTCGTTCATCTCCCGCAGACTCACTCCCTGGCGGACATAGAAATGCTGATTCATCCACTTGCGCCATTCCGGGTCGTCGACAGCGAATAGTGTGCGGTCACGCTGCGCCTTAGACAAGCTGGCGAGGAAGCGTTCGGCCGCGATGCGCACTGGCGCAGTGGGGACGCCAGTGGAATGGATCCCGTAGAGTCCCGGTTCCACCGCGCCGTTCGCGGTGATGCCTATGAAAGGTTCTGCGAGCCCGCGCCGCTCATTGTCTTCCGACATCTTGCGGAAGCGCTCAGCCATGTCCCCGGTGTTTTGCGGGAACGCGTACGGTGCGAGGAGGGCTCCCGGAATCCAGGTGGAGAATAAACGCCGGCGGGTGAAACGCGCGCCGGAGAGGGAGTGCGGCGGATGAACGTGCGGATGTCGAGACATACGATTGCGGGATTCATTATATCCCCGGCGTTCGGTGCGCGCTGATCGCGGGGCTCCTGCCGAATGCCCCTTTGACCGGCAATCCAAAACTGTGCAGAATGGTCTGCGAAGGAGCAACGCGCGTGCCTGACCAAGAGGATATGCATCCGGCAACCCGTCGAGGTTTCCTGGGCGCGGTCACTGCTTTGACGGCCGCCTCTTACGATCGTGTCCTGGGAGCCAACGATCGCGTCGGCATCGGTTTCATCGGCTTCGGACTAATTGGCAAGCAGCACATCACTAATTTCAAAAAGTCGTTTCCGGACGTGGATAGGGTCGCGCTTTGCGATGTGTATAAGCCGCGCCTCGAGGAGGGGCTCGCCTACCTGGAGAATCCCGCCGCCAAGGGCTACAGCGACTTTCGGAAGATGTATGAGAACAAGGACATCGATGGAGTGGTGATCGCGACGCCGGACCACTGGCACGCGCTGCTGACGATCATGGCCTGCGCGGCGGGCAAAGACGTGTATGTCGAGAAGCCGCTCACGGTCTTCATCGACGAGGGGAAGTGGATGATCCAGGCGCGCGACAAGTATCAGCGCGTGGTGGTGGTGGGCACGCAACGCAATCACAATCCCGGGCATCAGGTGGCGAAGCGAATCATCGAGAGCGGCACTTTGGGCAAACTGCAGATGGTGAAACTGGGAGCTGGCAGCCGCAACATCTATCCGGGATTCGGGAAGACTCCGGTCACCGATCCACCCGCCGGTTTCGACTACGATCTGTGGCTCGGACCGGCGCCCAAACGGCCGTTTCAAGCGCATCGCGGGCTATATCATTTCCGTTGGTTCTGGGATTATTCCGGCGGGCAGTTGACCAATCTGGGCGCACATAGCGTGGCTGCGTTTCTCTTGGTGACGGGCGCGAAGGGGCCGACGAAAGTGGTGTCGTTCGGCGGGCGAACGACGCTGGAAGATGACGGCGAGACTCCCGACGTGCAGGAGTGCCTCTATCAGTTTCCCGATTTCCTGATGACGATGGGAGTGCGCGAGGCGAATGCATTTCGCGATTCGGGAGGGCCGGTGATCGTGGGCACCAAAGGCAATCTGGTGCTGGGTTCGAATCAGGTGGTGCCGGAGATGCACGGCGATCCGGTCAACCAAATTCCGCGATTCGCCGGACATCCAGCGGGCGGCCCGGTTTACAACGACACCATGCCAACTGCGTGGATCGAGGCGCAGGCGGGTACAGGCGGCGCTCGCGGCGAAGCGCTCGAAGAGCAGATGTTCAACGCCAATAAACGCGATTGGATCGACTGCATTAAGTCGCGCAAGCGGCCCTTCTGCGATTTGGAATTGGGACATCGTACGGCGACGATTTGCAATCTTGGAAATATGTCGTTACGGCTTGGCGGGCGCACGATTCACTGGGATGCTGAGAAGGAGATGGTGGTGGGTGATAAGGAAGCGTCGGCGATGTGCCGGAAGGAGTATCGGGCGCCTTGGGACGGTGTTCTGCGGAGCATCATAAAGGTATGAAGTGGCAACGTGGCGCAAACACTCCTGTCTGCCGCGTCGAGACTCATCTCGACGCTTTTCGGGTGTCCACCAAAACTGACTGCAAGCCGGCAGTCCGATCGCGGAAGACCCCGAACCAGTTTCTGCCGCAGACTTGGAGCACTACCGGAATGCGTCGAGATGAGTCTCGACGCGGCAAACAGGAGTGTTTGCGCCACGGGGTTCAGACAGCAGCACAGGTCCGTAAGCAGAGGCGGGAGAGTACGCGATGAAGGGGGCGCGCATTCATCAGCATGGCGGCCCCGACGTACTGATGTACGAAGATCTGCAGGAACCACGCATCGCGGCCAACCAAGTGCTCCTGCGCGTGCGGGCCTGCGCGTTGAACCACCTCGACCTGTTCGTCCGCGCGGGAATTCCGGGAATGAAGTTCGCGATGCCGCACATCCTCGGGAGCGATATCGCGGGCGAAGTCCTGGCGGTGGGCGAACTCTGTGAGCGCGTGAAGCCCGGCTGGCGCGTGCTTCTTTCCCCGGGACTGAGTTGCCGGCAATGCGAAGCGTGCCTCTCCGGCGAGGACAATCTCTGTCGCCGATACACGGTGTTGGGCTACGGTGTGGATGGCGGCAACGTGGAACGGCTGGCTGCGCAGGAGTACAGCGTGATTCCAATTCCCGACCATCTGAGCTTCGAAGAGGCGGCCGCCGTGCCGCTGGTGTTCCTCACGGCATGGCACATGCTCACCACACGCGCACGCCTGCGGCCCGGAGAGGATGTGCTGGTCCTGGCGGCTTCGAGCGGCGTGGGGTCGGCCGCCATCCAGATCGCGAAGATGTTGCATTGCCGCGTGATCGCGACTGCGGGCGGCGAAGAAAAGCTGGCGAAGGCGCGCGCCTTGGGCGCCGATCATTGCCTCGATCACTACGCCACGAACATCTCCGCCGAGGTGCGGCGAATCACCGGCAAGCGCGGTGTGGACGTCGTGGTGGAGCATGTGGGCACGGCTACCTGGCCGAAGAGCCTGGAGTCTCTCGCGCCTGGCGGACGACTCGTCACCTGCGGTGCGACCACGGGATTCGATGCTCAGATCGATCTGCGATACCTGTTCAGCAAGCAATGGAGCGTCCTGGGGTCCTTCATGGGTACGATGGCGGAGTTGTACCAGGTCTTGGCGTTTGTGTATGGCGGGCAACTCAAGCCGGTGATCGACCGAACATATCCGCTGGCCGAAATCCGCGCAGCGCACGAGCGCTTGGAACGTAAAGAACAATTCGGCAAAGTGATTCTTCAGATGCCATGAGCACACAACTGGTCGGACGGATCGGGCTGCTGGTGAGTTGGCTGGCCTGGATGTATCCCTTCATTTTCCGCGCACCGCACAACCAGAAGAGGCCGTCCATCACCGAGAGAGGACGGACGCGCTTGGGCTTGTTCCTGCAGAGCGCTGCGATCGTCATGCCATTTGTGATCCGCCTGCCGGCGGACTCGCCGCCCGGCCCGTTCCGTGTGTTCCCCGCACTGATTCTGGGACTCCTCTCCGCGGTACTTGGCTGGGGCGCCGTGGATCACCTGGGCAAGCAGTTTCGTGTCCACGCCGGACTTTACGAAGATCACGAGTTGGTGCGGACGGGCCCTTATTCCATCGTGCGGCATCCTATCTATACCTCGATGCTGGGGATGCTGGCTTGCAGCCTGCTGGTATTGACGCCGTGGCCGTGGGCGCTGCTTTCGGTGGCGATCTTCGTGGTGGGGACCGAGATTCGCGTGCACATCGAGGATCGCCTGTTGGAGTCGCGCTTCGGGCAGGCGTTCCAGGAGTACCGCAGTGCGGTCCGAGCGTATGTGCCTTATGTGCGATAACGGGAGACTCCGGCGATGACAGAGAGCGAGTGGGAAGACGCACAGTCGAAGCCCAGTGACGCCGACTGCTCGGCGATGAGGTCTCTGCAAGGCGATGTGCTGGTGCTGGGGGCGGGAGGAAAGATGGGCCCGTCGTTGGCACGGCTGGCACGCCGCGCGAGCGATGCCGCGGGGTCTCCGAGGCGTATCCTGGCGGCCTCGCGCTTTCCGGATGAGAATCTGAAGCGCCAAATGGCGTCCCAGAAAATCGAGGCGATCTCCTGCGACCTTCTGGATCGCGAGCAACTCGCGCTCCTGCCGGATTGTCCAAATGTCCTTTTCCTGGCAGGTCGGAAATTCGGGTCGACTGGAAATCTGGCGCTCACGTGGGCGACCAACGTGGTTCTTCCGGCGATGGCGGCGGAGCGATTCCGCGGATCGCGGATCGTCGCGCTTTCGAGCGGGAACGTGTATGCTCTCTCCGCTGATCCAGCGACCGAGCAGACAACGCCCGCTCCGGTCGGGGAGTACGCGCAATCGGTTCTCGCCCGCGAGCGGGTCTTGGAGTATTTTTCGGTCCGCGACCAGACCCCTGTCGCCCTCCTACGTCTTAACTACGCCAATGATCTCCGCTACGGCGTATTGCTCGATATCGGCCAGCGTGTGTGGCACAGGCAGGCGATGCCGCTGGCTACGGGATGGGTGAATGTCATCTGGCAGCGCGACGCGAATTCCATCGTGCTGCGCTCGTTGGCGCTGGCAGAGTCCCCGCCCCTGGTGCTCAATGTCACGGGGCCGGAGCGTCTTTCGGTCCGCTGGATCGCCACACGTTTCGGCGAGATCTTTGGAATCGAGCCGCGATTTGAGGGCGTCGAGGCGGAGACCGCCCTGCTGAGCGATGCCTCGCTGTGCTGCAAGCTTCTCGGTACGCCATCGGTCGGACCCGAGGAGATGATCGCGATGACCGCCGACTGGATTCGCGCGGGTGGAGCTACTCTGGATAAGCCGACTCGCTTCGAGGTGCGCGATGGCGCCTTTTGACTGGCGTGCGCGGCTTCGCGAGGGCTTGGTGATTCCGGCGCATCCCTTGGCGCTGACCGCCAGGCGCCGCCTGGACGAAGATCGGCAGCGCGGGCTGACGCGATACTATCTGGACGCAGGTGCGGGCGGCATCGCGGTAGGTGTCCACACGACGCAATTCGCGATTCGCGATTGCGGGCTGTATGAACCGGTCCTGGCGCTGGCAGCAGATGAGGCTCGTGAGCGGCACGTCGTGAAGATCGCCGGTGTTTGCGGAACCACTCGGCAGGCACTTCGCGAGGCGGCTATCGCGCAACGACTTGGCTACGAGACCGGCCTTCTGAGCTTGGCAGCCTTGGCCGGAGCTTCGATCGATGCGTGGATCGAACATGCGCGCGCAATCGGTGAAGTTCTGCCGCTGGTGGGATTCTACTTGCAGCCCGCAGTCGGGGGTTGTCTGCTGGATGCGGAGTTCTGGCGGCGCTTTGCCGCACTGGAATCGGTGGTGGCAATCAAGATTGCGCCATTCAACCGCTATCACACGCTAGACGTTCTGCGCGGCGTTGCGGAATCGGGCCGAGCTTCCGAAATCGCGCTCTACACCGGGAACGACGACCACATCGTGCTCGATCTGATCGGCAGCTATCGGGGGTTGCGCATCGTGGGCGGACTGCTCGGACAGTGGGCTGTTTGGACGCGGCGGGCAGTCGAGATGCTCGCAGGTATTCATCAAAACCCCTATGCGCCCGAGTGGCACGACGTCGCCTGGCAACTCACGGACACGAATGCCGCGCTGTTCGACGTGGCGAATGGATTTCGCGGATCGATTGCCGGGGTTCACGAGATTCTGCGGCGCCAGGGACTGCTGGAGGGAATCTGGTGTCTGGATCCGAACGAGACTTTGTCGCCTGGTCAACTTGCCGAGATCGATCGCGTCTGCGCGGCGTATCCACATCTTGCCGACCCGGTCAACGCTCCCTGAGCTGACGGTCGCTCGTGAACGCAGCTAGCGAATGCCGGGGCTTTTGGCCACTCGCCGTACGGTTCGATGATACGATCCTTTCATGTCAGGGATATAATCAGACCAACCCCAAGCCATGGATGCGGCTTACATGTCACTTCACCGCTCCGGCGAACTTCACCGCCGCGCGGAAGCGGCGCTTGAGCGCCTCTCGCGTTGCCTGGTGTGCCCTCGCGATTGCGGCGTGGATCGCATGGCCAACAAGACCGCGGCCTGCCATACGGGGCGCTATGCACAGGTGAGCAGCTACTTCCGGCACTTCGGCGAAGAGGACTGCCTGCGGGGGTGGCGCGGCAGCGGCACGATCTTCTTTTCGATGTGCAATCTGCGCTGCGTATTCTGCCAGAACTACGACATCAGCCAGGTAACGCGCGGCACGGAGGTCACCGGCCAGGACCTTGCCGCGATCATGCTGGAACTGCAGTCGTGGGGCTGTCACAACATCAACTTCGTCACTCCCGAGCACGTAGTGCCGCAGATCCTGGAAGCTCTGCCCATCGCGGTAGATCGCGGCCTGCGGCTGCCGCTAGTCTACAATACGTCATCGTACGATTCGCTCGACAGCCTGCATCTGCTGGACGGAATCATCGACATCTATATGCCCGATTTCAAATTCTGGGACCCGGCACTTGCGTTGCGTTATGTGAAGGCGCGCGACTATCCCGAAACGGCCCGGCGCAATATACGCGAGATGCACCGGCAGGTGGGCCCACTGCAACTGGACGATATGGGGCTGGCGAGGCGCGGCGTGCTGGTACGGCACCTGGTGATGCCGGGCGACATTGCGGGTACCGAATCGATCATGCGGTTCCTTGCCGAAGAAGTGTCGCACGATACCTACGTCAACGTGATGGACCAATATCATCCCGAGGGCCGCGTCTCGGGCTCGCAGTTTGTGGAGATCGATCGCCCCGTCAGTAATGCCGAATATCAGCGGGCATTGGAAACGGCCCGTGCCGCGGGACTGTGGCGGATCGATCAACGGGCGGACGCATGAACCCGATGCGAAGCATACTTTTCGCGATTTCGATTGGGGGAGTCGCTTTCGCGCAATCCGCGGCGCAAGCTCCTTCGCAATCCACCGTGACCCTGGCGGGTACGGGGACAGCGGGATTTTCGGGAGACGGCGGACCAGGCACCAGGGCGGAGATCAACAATCCCTATGGACTGACCATCGGGCCGGACGGGGCTCTCTACTTCTGCGAGATCGGCAATCATCGCATCCGCCGCCTGGATCTGCGCACCAAGCTCGTTTCCACGGTCGCGGGAAGCGGGCAGAAGGGATACTCCGGGGACGGCGGGACGGCGCTCGCGGCGGCAATGAACGAGCCGTACGAAGTGCGCTTCGATCGCGATGGCAACATGTTCTTCTGCGAGATGCAAAATCACGTGGTGCGTCGCGTGGATGCCAGGACGCGCGTCATCACTACGGTGGCTGGTACAGGCGAGGCCGGATTCTCGGGCGATGGTGGACCCGCCGTGAAAGCTCAACTTCGCCAACCGCACAGCATCGCTTTCGATCCTGAGGGACGTCTGCTCATCTGCGATATCGGCAACCTGCGGATCCGCCGAGTCGATCTACGATCCGGCACAATCGAGACGTGGGCGGGCACCGGCGAGAAGAAGCCCACACCCGATGGCGCACCGATCACCGGCACTCCTTTGAACGGGCCGCGAGCCATCACCGCCGACCCCGAAGGCAATCTCTACCTTGTGCTACGTGAAGGCAACGCCGCTTACCGCATGGACACGCGCGCCAACCGTATTTATCATGTAGCCGGAACGGGCGAGACCGGCTATACGGGCGACGGCGGTCCGGCGATACAGGCAAAACTGTCGGGACCGAAAGGCGTGGCTTGGGCGCCGGATGGCAGCCTGTACCTGGCCGATACCGAGAGCCATACGATCCGCAGAATCGACCTGAAGTCGGGGATTATTACAACGGTCGTAGGGACAGGGCAGCGAGGCAACGGACCGGATGGCGACCCGCGCCGATGCCAACTCTCTCGCCCCCATGGCATCTTTGTCAGCCGTGAAGGAAAGGTATTCATCGCGGATAGCGAGTCGCACCGCATCAGGACTCTGCAATGAAAAAACATCTGAGCATCTCTTTGGTTTGGGCCCTCCTGGCCGTATCGGGAAGCGGGCAGGTGTCTGTGGACTCCGAGATTCTGGCGAAGATTCGAAGCGAAGCCGCGGAGCATTCGCAGGTCGCGCCGGTTTTCGACATGTTCACGGTGACGATTGGTCCGCGCCTTACAGCATCGCCGGCGCACAAGCGCGCGGCTGAATATGCGCGTGAACGGCTGGCGTCATACGGCCTGGAGAATGCACACCTGGAGCCGTGGCATTTCGGGCGCGGATGGAGTCTGGAGAAGCTCACGGTGGAGATGATCGAGCCGCGCTATTTCCCGCTGATCGGTTATGCGGATGCGTGGACGCCGTCCACGGCCGGGGAGATCGTCGCCTCGCCTATGTTCCTGGCGGGGAAGACCCCCGAAGAGGGGGAGGCTTTGCGTCCGCAATTGAAGGGCGCAATCGTAATGACTGCGCCGATTCTGACGAACTTTGTCCGCAGCGACCGGCCGAATCCCAGCGATCCGGATTACAAGTCGATGTCGGCAGCCTATGCGACGAGCGTAGGCCAGACGGGCAATCGAGGCGGGCGCGGGGGAGCGAACAACGCGCAGCGGATGACCCAGTTACTGCGCGAAGGCGGCGCCGGCGTGCTGCTGAAGCCCAGCCGGGGCGAGCACGGGACGGTATTTGTTTCCGGACGCGATGCGGGCGACAGTGCAGTGCCTTCGATAACGCTCGCCGCCGAACACTACAACATGATCGCGCGGATGCTGCAGCAGAATGTTCCGGTGAAACTGCGCGTCCAGGTGCAGTCGAAGTTCTACGATTCCGATGGCGGCAACGCCTACAATGTACTCGCTGAATTGCCTGGTTCCGACCCCGCCGTGCGCGACGAAGTAGTGATGATCGGTGGGCATCTCGACTCGTGGCACACCGGCGTCGGCGCCACCGACAATGCCGATGGCTCCACCACGGTGATGGAGGCGATGCGGATTTTGAAAGCCATGGGCGCGAAGCCGCGCCGGACCATCCGCGTGGCGTTGTGGAGCGGGGAAGAGCAGGGCCTGCTCGGTTCTAAGGCGTGGGTCGCGGCGCACCTGGCGGGCGAGGCCAATCGGACCGCACGCGAGAATTTCGACGCGTACTTCAATATCGATAACGGCACCGGGCCGATTTATGGCTGGTATCTGCAGAACAGCGAGGGTGTGCGCGCCTCCTTCGACGCATGGCTCGACCCGCTGAAGAGCTTTGGCGCGAGGCGCAATAATATCGAGCCGGTCGGGTCCACCGACCATCTGAGCTTCATTGACGTGGGTATACCCGGATTCAATCCCATTCAGGATTACCTCAATTACGACGTTCGCACGCACCACACGAACATGGATACGGCAGAACGCCTGGACGTGAAGGACATTAGCCAGGCAGCGGTGGTGATGGCGTGGTACGCCTACAACACCGCGATGGCCGACAAGAAGCTGCCGCGCCCCTGAGACGCGGGCTCACCTACATCGGAGCCCGATGTAAGATAATAGCATCTTAAAATTGGTTTACACGGAACCGGAGCGCGTGTTGGACCGTATTACCCTCAGGAGGTCCCATGCAGAATTCTGTGCGGTCGTCCGACCAGCCGCAGCAGGCTGCAACGCGTAAAAATCCCCACCGTGTGTGCCCGTGGTGGATCGGCTACATGCTGGCGAGCCCGGTGCGACGGCTCTTCAACAATCCAGCCAGGCTGCTTGGCGCGCACGTGCGCCCCGGCATGACCGTGCTCGAACCCGGACCGGGAATGGGCTTTTTCACGTTGGAGTTGGCTCGACTGGTAGGCGACACAGGCAGGGTCATCGCCGTGGATATCCAGGCTCGTATGCTTGCGGGGTTGCGGCGGCGCGCGGCCCGCGCCGGCCTCCTCGATCGTGTGGAGGCGCGGCAGGCACTCCCGGACTCACTAGGCCTCACCGATCTGGCGGCAATGGTTGATTTCACTCTGGCATACGCAGTGGTGCATGAACTACCGGCAGCGGCGTCGTTTTTCCGTGAAGTGGCGCGTGCGTCCAAATTGGGAGCGCGGCTCCTCCTGGTCGAACCTAAGGGGCACGTCTCGCTCTCGCTCTTTGGCGGAGAGCTACGAGCCGCCGGCGAGGCCGGGTTCAAATCGCTGGACTCGCACGAAGAAGGCGGCACATACAAAGAGCTGCTGGAGAGAGTGTGAGGCCCTCGGCCTGCCCGCGCTCCAAGAGGATTCCAGGCTCGTGCGCGACGTATACTAAATTAAGTAGACTCCGTGCAAGATTACATTCGGATCCGCGGCGCGCGGGTCCATAACCTCAAGGACATTTCGCTTTCTATTCCCCATAACCTGCTGACGGTGATCACCGGTGTGTCAGGTTCTGGCAAGTCGTCTCTTGCTTTCGATACGATCTACGCGGAAGGGCAGAGGCGATATGTGGAATCGATGTCGGCCTATGCGCGGCAATTTCTGGAGCGCATGGAAAAGCCGGAGGTGGATGAGATCGATGGCATCGCGCCGGCCGTAGCCATCCGGCAGAAGAATAGCAGCCGGAATCCGCGTTCCACCGTCGCCACTTCGACCGAGTGCTTTGATTTCCTGCGGCTTCTGTTTGCGCGAGTCGGCCAGACGTTCTGCCCGCAATGCGGAACGCGCGTCCGCAAGGACACGGTGGACGAGGTAGCTGCGCGGGTCCTGGAGTTTCCGGCTGGCTCGCGCTGGTACGCGCTCTTTTCGACTGGCGATCATCCGTCCGTCCAGGCAATGCGGGACCACCTGTTCGAGCTACGCAAAAAGGGCTTCAGCCGGCTGTTTCAGAACGGCCGGACGTTCGAGTTCTCCACCCCGGAATCGCTGCTCGATATCGATTTTTCGAAGCCGCTCTTCGTGCTCGTGGACCGCCTGGCGATTGCACCCGACCTGCATCAGCGAGTGGTGGACACGATCGAGATCTGCTTCCGCGAGGCGGGCGAGATTATCTTCGAGAGCGCTTCGGGAGGCGAGCAGGTCCGTTTCAACGAACGATTTCAATGTAAGACGTGCCTGCGGGAGTTCGCGCAGCCCGACCCGATTCTTTTCAGCTTCAATTCGCCGGCGGGCGCCTGTCCACGATGCCAGGGATTTGGGAACACGATCGACTTCGACATGGACCGCGTGATTCCCGACAAGACGTTGTCGCTCGAAGAAGGCGCTGTCGAGCCATGGACCAAGCCGAAGTACAAATCGTGGCTCGCGAATTTCCAGAAGCACGCAAAGGGCAGTGTCCGCCTCAAGACGCCATTCTGCGATCTGAACGAAGGCGAGCGCGACAAAGTTTACGACTTTATCCGGCAGTTCTTCGACCATCTCGAAGCCAAGAAGTACAAACTCCACGTACGCGTGTTTCTAAGCCGGTATCGCGGCTATGCTCTTTGTCCAGAGTGCAAGGGAGCGCGCCTGCGTAAAGAGGCTCTCTACGTTCGTGTTGGCGGCAAGAACCTGGGCGAAGTGGTTCGGATGAATATCGCGGAGGCCCAACAATTCTTCGACGTGCTGGAGTTGAGCAGCGAAGAGCATGCCATCGCGGAGAAGGTGCTGGTGGAGATTCGCCAGCGTCTCAAGTTTTTGAATGACGTGGGGCTGGACTATCTCACGCTCGACCGGCTTTCCGCCACGCTTTCGGGCGGGGAAGCGCAGCGAATCCAACTGGCAACGTCGCTCGGGTCGCGCCTGGTGGGGGCCTGTTACGTGCTGGATGAGCCATCCATCGGGCTCCACAGCCGCGACACAGGAAGACTGATCCGCATTCTGGAGGAGTTGCGCGGACTGGGGAACACCATCGTCGTGGTGGAGCACGATCCCGACGTAATGAAGGCCGCTGACCACATCGTCGACCTCGGGCCCGGGGCGGGGGAGCACGGAGGCCGCATCGTTTTCGAAGGCAATTTGCCGGCACTGATCGCGGCGGGGAATGGGTCGCTCACCTCACGTTATCTGAGGGGCGATCTGCATGTGGCGCTGCCGCGTAGTCGCCGTCCGTTCGACGGGCGGCGTACGATTCGCTTCTCCGGCGCCCGCGTGCACAACCTGAAAAACATCGATGTCGAAATTCCTCTCGGCATGATGGTAGTGGTCACGGGCGTATCGGGTTCGGGTAAGTCGACGCTGGTGCATGACGTGGTTTACCGCTCACTCGAGTCTCTGCACAAATCGCGTGAGAGCGATGCGGAGCCCAAGCAAGAAGACTCTCCGGAGGCCATGGACGCGCCGCGGCCGCAGATGTCCTGCAAGAAGATGGAGGGCGCAGAACGCATCGTGACGACGGTGATGGTGGACCAGTCGCCTATCGGCCGCACGCCGCGATCCAATCCGGTGACCTACCTCAAGTCTTTCGACCAGATCCGCGCGCTGTTCGCTTCGGTGCGCGAGGCGGAGAAGCGCGGATACACCGCGGGGCATTTCTCGTTCAATATTCCCGGCGGACGCTGCGAAGTATGCCAGGGCGATGGTACAGTCACGGTGGAAATGCAGTTTCTGGCGGATGTAGAACTGATTTGCGAAGAGTGCAAGGGCACGCGTTACAAGAGCGGCATTCTGGAGATTAAGTATAACGGGCTGAACATCCACGAGGTATTGCAACTCACCGTGCGCGAAGCCATGGAGTTCTTCCACGCCGCTCCCAAGCTGGTGCAAAAGTTGAAGGTTCTGGACGATGTGGGCTTGGGGTATTTGCGCCTGGGACAATCGGCCACGACGCTTTCCGGCGGTGAGGCGCAGCGCGTCAAACTGGCAGCGCACCTGACCACCGCCAGTTGCGCCGGCACACTGTTCATCTTCGACGAGCCGACCACCGGGCTGCACTTCGACGATATCGCGAAGCTGCTGGCCGCCTTTCAGCGGCTGATCGAAAACGGCGGAAGTCTGGTGATCATTGAGCACAATCTGGATGTGATCAAGGCTGCCGACTGGATCATCGATCTAGGCCCGGAGGGTGGCGCTCGCGGCGGATATCTGGTTGCAGCGGGCACTCCAGAAAGCGTCGCCAAGGTGGAGTCGTCACACACTGCCCGCTATTTGCGCGAAGTTTTATCCGCGACGTGAACTTTCCGTCTGAGACTCGCAAATCTCAATCTCAAATTTCAATTCTTACTGCGACAATACATCAGCGGAGGTTTTGTATGCTCAGACGAAGCTCTATCCCGTTGTTGCTTGGCGCAGCCGTTCTGGTACTTGCACCAACTCGAGCCGGCAAGGTGTTCGCACAAACCGCGATCTGCGGCCAGTTTACTGATGTGCCGGCCTCCAGCCCGTTTTGTCCGTACATCCTACAAGCCTTCATCAGTAATTTGTCGCAAGGCACGAGTTCCACGACGTATGACCCGAGCGATGCGGTGACGCGCGATCAGCAGGCTGTGTTCATCACGCGCACCATGGATCAGACCATCCATCGCACCGCCGCCGCTCGTATCGCTATGGGGAAGACCTGGTTGCCTACCGCCTCGAACGGCGGCATTACGACGGACGTGGGTGGATCGGTCAACGACCTGGCAACGGACGGCAGTTTTCTCTGGATTGCCAGAACGGACAGCAAGGTTCTAAAAGTGAGCCTCGCCGATCGCCGCATCTTAGAAACCTGGAGTATGAGCTCAGGCGTTCCCAGAAAGCTGGGTCTGTTCGCGGGACAGGTTTGGATGGCCGACGACCAAGGCAGGCTCCACAGTTTCAATCCCACGAACACGGCCGGCATCGCCACTCTTTTGTTCAGTGGAACTGCGACCGGGATTACGGTGGGAAGCCCGAGCATGGCGTTCGATGGCACCTCCATCTGGCTGGCCAGTGCGAATGGGCCCAAAGTATTCGTCTATCCGGTTTCGACCTCGGGCGGTGTCACGTTTACCATGCCGGCTAATGTCGACGGGCTCGTTTTCGACGGCACTTATATGTGGGTCCTGTTGGCAAACGCCACCCTGGTGAAACTCGGCCTACCCGCATTTGGCTCAACGCCAACCGTTGTGGAGACTCTCCCGATTCCCGGCGCCGTCAACGATTGCCGCATGCTTTACGATGGGACGAATATCTGGATCCCGATCGGAGCCACGGGGACCCTATACGTGGTGCGTCCTACGCAAAACCTGGCTGGATCGCCCAGCCAGATCGTTGCCAATCAGACCATTCCGGATGTCATCTTCCCTTACGTTGCCGCATTCGATGGCGAGAATGTGATGATAGGCGGCGCCAACAATGGCACGGTCGCACTCTTCAAAGCGACCAATCTGGGTTTGATCCGGACGTTTGCCTCCGGCGCCATCGCCGTCCGAGGAATCGCCAGCGATGGTAGAACATTTAATATCGGAGACGCGCTGGGGAACTCATTCTTTCAGTACTGAAGCCTCTCGTGTCTTATCGGAATGCCTGATTCAAGGCGTGGAGAGTTGTGACTACTTGTATGCCCAGAACATTGAAGCGCGTGCTGGAATCTCCTTCGCTATGTAGGATTCCATAGCTGGCCTTCACCAGGACGTGCCGGTTCACCCAACTTCCCGCGGACATCTCGATGCCGGTCAGTGACGGCGCCCACTCCGCGGCCGTAATGTTTTGCGAGTCGGCGACTCTGCCGGCGCGCAGCCTGCCGGCACGTCCTGCCAGAAAGAGTCGCGGCGTCAGCATACTCTTCGCTTCGATGTAGCTGGATCGAACCGACGGCGAGACCACGAAGTTCGGCAGACGGAATTCGAACCGTTGCATTTCCCCGGAAAGGGTCCAGCGCCCTCTCGCCCACTGCACATCGAGCCCTAAGCCGGATGCCGGGAAATCGCGCGCAATGGTGCCGGACGGCAAAAGCGCACTTACCGACGGACTGAGGTACGGCCCACGGAATCCCGATACACCGACGCGAAGATCGTGCCGGATGGTGTAGCCTGCACCCGCCGCCCATTGTAGATACTGTCGGGCGAGGCTCCACGGCTGTGAATTTGATGGCGAGCCGACGGTAAGTTGCAGCCGTCCGTCCAATCCGCGCGACGAGACTTCCACTTGCCCGCCTGGCAATCCGTAGAGCGTCACCGGAGTCAGCCCAGGCCCTCGGCCCGCTGCGCCGCCGCACGACTCACCCACCGAGCCGTAAAACTGGCGAAGCAGATCGCGTGTGCCACACGCGATCTGGTCCGCTCGCAGTGGGATTGCCGTGACGTAGCTCAGGGGTTGGTCGAGCAATGGATTCTGCACGTCGTCGTAGCGCAACGGAAACGCGCCGAACGCGCTGCTCAGTTTGCCCGCCTTGACCACCATGGCAGTCTGTCCTATGTGCCACGAATATCCTGCAAATGCCTGCAGAACATCTGTCCGAAGCTGGTGTCGCGGTTGGAAGGCATCGTAGTAGAAGTAAGGCTCCAGCCGGGACTGAACGGCCGCGTATCCAAACCAGTGGGATCCGAGCTTCAGCGTGGGATACAGCAAGACGCGGAATCCTCCAGAAAGGGTAGACTCGCCTGGATCTGTAACTTGCAGCCGCCTCGTACTCAAGCCACCGCCGCTCACGGTGACAGGGACGCTGATCCCAAAGTCCGCCTCTTGCGCATGAACGCAGACGGCCGTGGCGGCCATCAGCACAAAGGCACTCGTGTTCATCGGATCTTCTCCTGGACTACCAGGGGCTCTTCGTCCTGCGTCGGGGGCACGCTACAGTCGAGCGGGAGCGTCACGTGGAACGTCGATCCCTTCCCTAGCTCGCTTTCGACGCCGATCGTACCGCCCATCATCTCTACGAGTTGCTTGACGATCGTGAGTCCCAGCCCCGTGCCGCCGAAACGCCGCGAGAGATGACCTTCCACCTGCGTGAATCGCTCGAAGATCACATCCAGCTTTTCGGGTGGGATCCCGATGCCTGTATCTTCGACGAACAAGTCCACGACTGCTAACTGATGGGACCGCGTATGGCCCTCGATGCGGACGTCGATGTGGCCTTTGGGCGTGAACTTGATAGCGTTGCCTAGCAGATTCGTGAGTACCTGCCGGACTCTCACGACGTCGCCCCGGAAACTCGCTGGCACGGCTGCCGGGTACTGCATCGTCACGCACAGTCCCTTGGCGGATGCCTGGGCCGAGAGGAGCCGGATCACTTCCTCGACGGTTTGGCGCAAGTCAAAAACTGCAGGCCGGAGGGTCATCTTGCCGGCCTCCAATCGCGAGAAATCGAGGATGTCGCTGATCACGGCCATGAGTGCATGGGCCGAGTCGCGGACGGTCGATGCGTAGTCGACCTGCTCCTCATTCAGACTGGTCATCAGCAGAAGGTCGGTCATGCCGATGATCCCATTCATGGGGGTACGCAATTCGTGGCTGACGTTGGCCATGAAGTCGGTCTTTGCGTGGTTAGCGCACTCGGCCGCGACCTTGGCTTTTTCCAGTTCGGCACGCGACTCGCGGGCGGCCGATGCTACTGCGTTGAATGTCTCAGCCAACAGGTGCAACTCCGCGACACTCTGACCGGCAGTGACGCGCTCGGGAAACTGTTTGGTCTTTTCCCCGCAGCGCAATTGGGCCACTAACTCGCGCAATGGTCTGGAGACCGATCGCGAAGTGACTAAAGTAAAAAGCAACGCCAACAGCACACCGCTGGTTCCCACCCTCAATAAGACGCGATCCCAACCCGCGGTGAATGTCCGGACCGCGCCGTCCAACGACCGAAGCTCCAGAAGGGAATAGCGGGAGCCCAGACTGGCGCGGCCTACCGGCAACACCAGGAACTGCGCGCCATCCCACCCGATCTGGCATTCGGTATCGCGACGGCAATGCCGTTTCCAGTCGTTTTCAAAACCCTGCCATTGCGATGCAGAGAAGGTCGCCCGGACGATATTCCCGTCGCGCAGCAGGGCCGCTTCTCCGCCGAAGCCGTAACGTCGCAGGTCGAAGAGGGTGCCGAGCCGCAATCTGGCGATCTCTTCCCCGCCACTGGTGATTGGAGCAGTCAGAAGGTCGTAGAAACTGCCCCGGACTTCTACCAGCGATCGATCTTCGGGAATGTCCGGCAATTCCGACGGCAACCCGGTGTCATCCTGCTGGAAATCGATGGCCGCGAGAGTGTGCCCCTTCCAGTCGGTGACCACGAGCAGATCGTATCCAACCTGATTGTGAATCTCACGGAGTTGCTCCTCGATGGTTCGCCGGATCTCGCTTGCGTTCTCGGCAGTCTGCGGGGTTTCGTGTTGGAGTCCGATCGCGGCTTTGAGGCCGGCGCTGTCCGCGAGGACCGAAGCAAACTGCCCGATCCGGTTGTCGGCGTCCTCGCGCGCCCGCAGGACTGCCTTTTCGGAAGTCTGAACGGATTCCCGCAGATCGGCCTTCACGCTCTGCTCGACGGCGCTGTTGAGCGCCAGGAATGTGCCCGCTAACAAGGCGCAGAAGGGCAGAAAAGAGAAGATGAAGGCCCGCCTGGCAAGCGACGTCCGGCGGCTCAAGGGCGCCCCCCTACATCGATGGGGATTCGCATGGTTACATCCACCGCGCCATTCGCTGGTATGTCTACAGTGGTTTGATGCATCCCAGCCACTTTGTGCCAGGCGAGCACGCGGTAATGCCCTGGTGGAATTCTGCTCCACGAGAACGACCCATCGGCCGACGGTTTGCCGTACCACGGGCTGGAAGTCACGACGATAGCCGCGTACATATTGGCGTGAATATGGCAGTAAACCTGGACGATGCCGCTGCGATTCAATTTGACGGTGCGGGTCTGCCCCTTCGGGTAGAAGCCAAGATCGAAGGATTGTGTGGACGACAGCGAGAAAACGTTGTGGAAGATCGGATCGGCATTGGGGAACTCGACCGTTGAGCCGGTGGAGACAACCATGAGGTCCGGGTCGAACCGGCCATTGCGCTGTTCCATCACTAGCTTTTGCGGTTCCGGCGGCACGGCACTCTTGGCGTCCAAGATCACCACCATGCGATCAAACTCGTTGACCGGCTCGGTTGCCGGCGTCGCTGCTGGCAACGCCGCCCCTCGCAGATTGTAGACTGCCGTTGCCACAGTCTTCCGGCTTAGCTGTTTGGTAATAATCAGGCGTCCGTTCAGATCGCCGCCAACAACCTCCAAGGCTGCCATAGCGAGAATGGCGGCACAGCGTTGGATTCCCATCCCGAGCCCTCTTTCCCTAAAAGCATTAACGGCAAGCTAGCACCGCTTCAGATTTGCCCTCAATGCTACCTTTGGTTTAGATGTGACTGTATTTACAATTGCTTTCGCGGGCACCAGGAAAATCTGATTGTTACAACGGGAGTTCCAGCGGTAATGCGGTACGGCTGGTACCAGCAGTCCGATCGGACTTAGTGACAATGCCATTTGGAGTTGTTACGATCCTTCAGTAACGGGAGAAATGCCGTAAATGGGATGGTTCCGCGAATTCATGGGAGGGTGCTGGAAGGAGTGTGTAAACTGAATGCCACGTGAGACGATCCTGATCGTGGATGACGCTCCCATCAATCTGAAACTCACCGATATTCTGCTCCGGAAAGAGGGATTTCAGGTACTGACTGCGACCGACGCAGAGCAGGCCCTGGCGATGCTTGGCTCTAATCGTCCGGATCTGATCCTGATTGACATTCAATTGCCCGGAATGGACGGTTTGGAACTGACTCGGCAACTGAAGCAAAATCGCGAAACTCGTGACATCGTCTTAGTGGCGCTGACTGCGTGCGCGATGAAAGGCGACGCCGAAAAAGCGTTCGAAGCCGGATGCGACGGCTACATCACCAAACCCATCGACACGATGTCTCTGGGCGCGCGCATACGGGGATACCTGGCGCAGGGGCCTTCCCGCCGATCTGCCGGCATGACCCGCACGTCGCCGGGCTGCGCAGGAAGCTAGCGGCGATTATCGCGCTCAAAAAGATGCGAGCCGTGCGCGTGAGAAGCTGTGAAAAATCCGGACATCGCTTGCTTACGCGCGCGGCTCGCAAGCGCACCTATCGCACGCTGGCGGAGCCACGAGTCGAATCGCAAGCGCACGTATCGCTCGCTTGCGGAGCCACGAGTCGAATCGCAAGCGCACCTATCGCACGCTTGCGGAGCCATGAGTCGAATCGCAAGCGCACCTATCACACGCTTGCGGAGCCACGAGTCGAATCGCAAGCGCACTTATCGCGCGAACGTATTTGGGTGCTACGAGCCGCGCGCGTGAGCAAGCGGTCTGGCGATACTTAGCAAGCTTCTGGGAAGCCACAAACGGCCTTTAAAAATGAAAGCCTACGCCGAGCGTGATGAAAGTGTGGTTGTGCCCGGTCTCTCCGCCTAATCCGGCGCGCGTTACGAAGTTCCTGGCTTCAGCCCGCAGGCTTAAGAGCCGCGTCAGCCGAAAATCGAGGCCACCTCCAAAACCGAATGCGCCCGTTACCGTGGTCCCGGTCGAACCGCTGACTATTCCACCGCCGATAAAAGAATTCTCGGATTCGAGTATTGCAATGCCTCCGCCCACGCTGCCGTAAAGGGCCACCCGCGGGTGGATGGTGTAGTGCCACCGCACTCCGGGCGTCAGGAAAAAGGTATTACTGCTGGAAGAGCTGATGGTTCCCGCGACAACGCCTTTCTGCGTGTCCGCGATCAACAACGGCAGCTCCAGGTACAATACTCCCGCCTTGGCCTCTCGCAATTGAATCGCGTAATTAATCTGACCGCTGGCGCTCACCGTACCTTCGATGCGCCCTGGGGCGACGGTTCCGGACGTGCGCAGATTCACTCCGACCAACAGTCCCAGGTCGCTGTTCTGCGCGGCTGCAATCCCCGCGCCAAGGATGGACCACATCAGCAAGAGAATCAAGGAGCATTTCATTTTACAAATCTCTATCGAATACTATCCTGTGATTTCTGACGGCGCGAACCTTTTCCGATGAGCGGTCGTATGGGCGCGTGAGTGGCGGGACGTTTTTTTCGGGGCCGGAATCGAAATTCCGCGGTGGCAAGGAAAAGGGAAAGGGAAGGGACCGGATAACCGGACCCCCACCTCCGCAGCACCAGAGCCGTGTTACGCTTATTATTTATGTTCATTTCGGATGTTTATCGCGGTTTGGGCCAGGAAATGTTCGGCCAGCTCATCCGTGGCATCTCCATAGGCAAATTGCGGACTTATCAGATCTATGAGGGATTCAAGGTGCGTGCCCGCCTGGTCAAGGTGAATACGGAAAGCCTGCGAAAGGCCGTTCCGCGATTGTGGGCCCGCATCAACGAACCCGACGAAGATTTCGCGAAGGACTTGGCTCAGGCCATTTTGGTTTCGCACATCGATATGATCTCCGCGGTGCTGGATTTCCTTGGAGTACCGCATGAAAATGGGTTCTTTGCCAAGGATATGGACGCGAAGCCGTTCTTTACGGAAGGATGGGAAGACCGCGTAACCCAAAAATTTTCAGGGAGTTACCCGGATGCCATTCTCCTTTTTTACATCAACCATTTGAGGTGGGAGTTGCTGGGGGCGACCGATGTGTACCGCCCCGCATCCCCAAACGCCGCTTGAGTTCGGCTGGTGGCGTGCAAGTACGTAGTAAGAATCATGACAGTCCACATCGTTTCCCCGGTTGGCCGTGTACAACACAAACCGCTCCAACCGTGGAACATCTTGATTTGGAATCGGATACGGGCAGTGTTTGGAATATTGCGCGGGGTGTGGGTTTGACCCACCCCTGTAGGGTTTTGACGCGCCGGGAACCGCCCATGCGCAATAAGCCCCAATTCGGATTTCAATATCGTGGAATGGAGTGGTCGCCGAATAACGCGAGGTGCCGGAAATGAATCATTGCGATTTCCATTATTCTCATCTGTTGCCGAAAAAGCCTGGGATTTTGCCGCTCGAAGAGACGATGACGAAAAAGTGCCGCCGATGCGGCGCCGAATTTGTTACGCGTTCCCGCATCCGCAAGCGCTGCGACGTGTGTCAGACCGTTGTTTCGGCAGAGAAGCAGAAAAAGGCTAACGAGCGCCTCAAGGCCCGTCGCGCCGCCCGGCGGATGTGCCTGTTGAAAGCCAGCTAAGGGCGTTCCAAGCGCGGCCCGAATCGCACTGCCCAGAACTCGACCGAAGCCCGAGCCTAAAGAGAGCCTGCTGTTCCAAGCACTTAAAGGTCTGGCCTGTCCCGGAGCCGGGTGGTGCGCTGCGAAGGGTGCTACCCGCGTTGACAAACGATGACCGCACGCAGGTGATGGATGCGCTGTTACCCGCGCAGCAGCGTGACCAGCGCCTGCGCTTCGGCCGAGCGCCCTTCTCCCACAGGCCCCAACTTCTCTGCCGTCTTGAACTTGACCGAGACCCGGTCCGTTTCCAAGCTCAACGTCTCGGCGATTCGCTCGCGAATGGTCTGGCGATAGTCTTTCAGCTTCGGACGCTCCAGGATGATCGTCGAATCCACATTGATGATGCGATATCCCGCCGAACCGGCCAGATCCTTCGCATGGCGGAGGAACACCAGGCTGTCGCATCCCTTCCATCGCGGGTCCGTATCGGGAAAGTGCATCCCGATATCCCCCAGCGCCGCAGCTCCCAGAATGGCGTCGGTGATGGCGTGAGCCAGAATATCCGCGTCTGAGTGGCCGTCGAGCCCGAATTCGCACGGTACTGTTACTCCGCCCAAAATGAGCGGCCTGCCGGCAATCAGGCGGTGGACATCCCAACCCTGGCCGGTTCGAATCTCGCTCAAGACTGCGCTACCTTCGTAGTCTCTTCGCGTAGAAACAGGTGGGCAAGATCCATGTCGCTCGGTTTGGTGATTTTGATATTCCGATCGCTCCCAGGAACCACACTCACTTCCACATCGAGGCGTTCCACAAGGCTGGATTCGTCGGTTCCCATGAAGCCGTCTTCCCGTGCCGAACGGAAAGCGCGGGCCAGCAGATCATAGCGAAAGACTTGAGGAGTTTGCGCCATCACCAGCTTCTCTCGCGGCAAGGTGGCTCGGATCCGGACATGCTCGGTTCCACGGCTAACCTGCTTCACCGTGTCCACCGCGGGAACCCCTACAATCGCCGCGCCTGTGTCCGCCGCTTCGTCGAAGACTTTCTGAATCGTCTCCGCATCGATGAACGGCCGGACCGCATCGTGAACGGCGACCAGATCGATGTCAGGACTCACTGTGGCCAGCGCGTGCTCCACGGACTCCTGCCGGCTATTGCCCCCTACCACTATGCGGACGACGGGATGCGCCCGGTGGAATTCCTGCGCGAGGATCTCACTGACCCAATCCATGTCCTCAGCGCGCACCGCCACGACGATCTCCCAAACACGGGCCGCGATCACGAACTTGCGCACAGTGTGGATGAGGATCGGAGATCCGTCCAGTAGCATGAACTGCTTGCGGCTGGTGCCGGTCTTTTCGGCGGCATTTTTGCCCATACGGGTTCCCAGACCCGCCGCGGGCAGTATCACGGCGACTTTCATCTGCATTATGATTCTATCGTGGTTTTTTCGGGTCCGAGGTTGCTCATCGGCTGTGGTTCGCTCTTGCGCACGGGTCTTTCGTGCCGCTCGGCGCCCGCGCTGGCGTGCATGCGCTCATCGAACTTGCCGAAAATCATCTTGCCCGCGGTGGTTTGCAGCACGCTGGTGACCGATATGTCGATGGTCTTCGAGATCATCTTCTTGGCATTATCGACCACCACCATTGTCCCGTCGTCGAGGTAGGCCACGCCTTGGTTGTACTCTTTGCCTTCCTTAAGAATGAACACTCGCATGGTTTCCCCGGGCAGGACGATCGGCTTGAGCGAGTTGGCCAATTCATTGATATTCAGCACTTCCACGCCGTGGAGCTGGGCCACTTTGTTGAGGTTGAAATCGTTGGTGATGACTTTGCAGTCGTACACTTTGGCGAGTTCAATCAACTTCATGTCGACGTCGCGCACATGAGGAAAATCCTCCTCCACAATCTGCACGTGCAGGTGCGCCATTTTTTGAATGCGCTGCAAGATGTCGAGCCCGCGCCGGCCGCGATTTCGCTTCATGGAGTCGGCCGAATCAGCCACCAACTGCAGTTCGCGGAGGACGAACTGAGGTATGACGAGGACGCCATCCAGGAAACCCGTTTCGGCAATGTCCGCAATACGGCCGTCGATAATCACGCTGGTGTCCAGGATTTTGAATGTTTTTTTCGAGGATTTTTCGCCGCCAAAAATCCCTCCCAAGGCTGCGAGGTTCAGCATGTCGCCTTTTTTAGCGCCGACAATCAGCCCCACATACGTCATTAGCAGCAAAAGAACTACTTGCAGGAACGGCTCCGGCCGCGCGGCACTGATAACTAAAGACATCAAAAAAGCGCCGAAAATTCCTAAAACGGAGCCCACCGCTGCCCCAATCAGGCGCTTGAGACTGACTTGTTCCAGCCGGATTTCAAAAAAAATAATACAAGCACCAGCGATTACTCCCCCCGCCGTCGCCACTACCGGAGACGAGTTGAAGGGTTTCAAGGCGAATGCGCACAATGCCAGGACGACGATAAAAATGGCGCGAACGATAATGAGATCGAGCAAGAGCACCCCCTCAGGGTCAGTACGGCATCGGGAAATGATTCCAATTGCGACTATCTCTCATGAATTCCAATTACCCGTGCGCCAAGAGTATACCATTATCCTTAATCTCTTATCTGTACGACTGACCGGATGAGTGCCGTAGCGTAAACAAAACACTCCCTTTTCCAGCGTCGACAACGCTGAGTCCGCGGCTTCAACGGCCCGACGACGTATTCGCCGGATCGCTTGCTGACGCGCGCGGCTCGTAGACGTATCGCTGGATCGCTTGCTGACGCGCGCGGCTCGTAGACGTTATCGCCGGATCGCTTGTTAACGCGCGCGGCTCACAACGAGCCACGACCGTAAGGGAGTGATTTTTCGGGCGATCGGGCATCGCTTGCTAACGCGCGCGGGTCGTAGCGAAGCAACGTCCGTAGGGGAGTGTTCCTGCCTGAATACGGGGCCGTATCAACGAAACGATGTACTATCTCTGACTACACGAAGGGCTCGATGCCGCTGACCGAACTGCCTCCAGTAGGGCGTCTAAATCGGCCTCGGTCGTAGCATAGTGAAGAATGCAGGCCCGCAACCAGAACCGCCCGTTGAGCATAGTGTTCGTAAGGAACGCCTTGCCGCTCGCCTGAACGTGCGCCATGATCTCCTGATTGAGTTGGTTCAGTTCGGTATCATTGCCCGCGAGTTCTGTTGGCACGAAACGGAAGCAGACGATCGAGAGCCGTCCTCGTGTGCAGAGTTCCAGGTCGTTGCTGGATGCGATCCGCTCCTCCAGACACCGTGCCAGTGCGATCTGTCGCGCCACGCGCTCGGCGATTCCTTTGGTGCCGGCGTGCATGATGGCCGCCCACAGCTTGAGCGCGCGAAATCCCCGAGTCTGCTGGAATCCGTACTCGGCGAACCAGGGGAGATTCCCGAATCCCTTCCCCGGCTCCGTTCGCAGATAGGGCGGCACCAGGGAGAATGTGTCACGGAGCAGCGCGCCGTCCCGCACCAGGACACACCCGCACTCCACCGGGACCGATAGCCATTTATGGGGATCGAGCGCGATCGAATCTGCACGATCGAGACCGCCAAACAGCGGCTTCGTGGCGGGATCCAGCATCCCCGCAACTCCGTAGGCGCCGTCCACGTGCAGCCACACACTTTCGGCATCCGCCACTTCGGCAAGCGCGTCCAGCGGATCGATTGCGCCCGTGTTCACGCTACCGGCGTTCGCCACGATTGCCAGGGGGTGCCAGCCTTGCCGCCTATCTTCTTCGATGGCTCTTCGCAGATGCTCCGGGGACATTCGAAACGCGGCGTCGACTTCGATCCATCGAATGCTCACCGATCCGAGTCCGAGTAGCTCGACCGCTTTCTGATGGCAGCTATGCCCCTGCGCGCAGGCGTACAAGCGAAGCCTGCCCGGGGCCGCGGAGACTCCTTGTCTGCGGACATCAATCCCGAGTCGCGCGAGGACGCGATGGCGCGCTGCCGCAAGCGCTGTCAATGCCGCCGCCGATCCGCCGCTCACCAGAATTCCCGCGCTACCCCCGGTGGGGAAGCCGATCAGTTCCATAAGCCAGCGAATCACGCAGTGTTCCAGATATATCGCGGCATGATCGCCGCCCGCGCAACTGGGATTCATCGCGGCCGCCAGGATCTCTGTCACGATCGCCATCGGTGCCGGAGGGGAATTCACCCATCCAAAGAAGCGAGGATGTCCGTTCCCCATGGGATGAGGCAGGATGTGCTTCTCCAGCAGTCGCAGAATCTCATCCCCAGAGATCGCGTCCGCCGGCAACGACATCGAGGTGATGGCCTGCCGTGCCTCTTCCGGCATGCGTTGAAAAACAGGACCGTCGGGAAGGCTTGCCAGATAGTGAGCCGCCAGATCCACAGCGCGATATCCCAGTTCTCGAAATTCATCCATGTTGCAACTCACAACGTCTCACTCCTTCTCGTTCGTGGACCTCCAATGGCGAGCCGATGGCGCAGTTGGTCGGGATGGCCGGTCACGTCCATTGCGAGGTAATATTCACAGCGCACCCGGCGGTCCGGATTTTCGAATTCATGAACGCAGTCACCGGCATAATAAATGCTGTCGCCTTTCTTCAGAAGATAGACGGTGCTGTCGAGCGTAAGGCGCAGCGTACCCGATTCGACCGCGACATACTCGCGGGAGCCGGCATTGTGGGGCAGAAAAGCTCCCGCGTTCACTCCGGGGGAGAGCGTGGTGCGCATAAATTCGAATTCCACTCCATGCAGGACCGGCGAGAGAATCCGCCGCTCCCAGCCGGAAGCATCCACCGCGACATCCTGTTGCCCAGCGCGCAGGAGAATCACCCGACCCTGCTCTTCTTCAGCCAGCAAGCGTGCAATCGAGGATCCCAGGCCGGTAGCGATCTGATCGAGAATCAGGATCGAAGGAGCCTTATCGCCTCGCTCCACGGCCGAAAGCATGGAGCGGCTGACACGCGCTCTGGAGGCGAGCTCTTCCAGGGACAGTCCCCGCTTTTGACGCTCGCCGCGGATCCGGGATCCGAGTTCGGCCAATTGCAGGCCGGTGGATTGAGAGACTCGCTGCATCCTCTGTAGAGGAATGATATCCTCTATTGAGGAGGAGGTGCAAGTTGGATCGATCTCTCTATATTCCGCCCGCCCACGGGGTCACGGACCTGAAGCTGCTGCACGACTTCATGGATGAGTTCGCGTTTGCCGATCTGATCACGGGGCTGCCCTTACGAATCACACACCTCCCAGTTCTGTTGGATCGATCCGCAGGGGAGAACGGCACCATCCTCGGTCACATCGCCCGCCAGAATGAGCAGATCCAGGCGTTCGACGGAGAACAGGACGCCGTAATTGTGTTTCGCGGTCCGCACGCCTATATTTCGCCCACGTGCTACCAGACGAATCCGGCAGTACCTACCTGGAACTTCGCCGCGGTACACGCCAGCGGCAAACTGCGGCCGGTCATCGAACGCGACGCATTACACACGCTGGTGACCCGGCTGGTTCGGAAGTTCGAAGCTCCCGACACGGTTTACGATGTCTCCCAGTTGCCGGAGAGCTACACCAACAAGATGCTCGGCGCCATCGTGGGATTTGAAATGCGGGTCGAACACCTCGAAGGAAAATTCAAACTTGGGCAAGAGCGGATCGAAGGCGACCGGAAGGGCATCCTACAATACCTGCAACATCCCTTCCAGGAGCGCTCGCTCCTCGATCTTACTCAGAGTTTCTACCTGCGAAAGGCGTGACCGCCGTCGCGGACTACTGCTCCGGATTGCGCGGGAATTTGAAGTAAGGCAGGCGGACTCCGCGGATCAGAATCTGATCGGCGCGAATGCCGACTGGCGCCTCGAAGCCTAACGTGCCGCCGTTAGTGACAAAGTCATCCTGCTCGACTCCATCGCCTGATACTCCCAGTCCACCCACCATCGCGCCATTGCGATACAAGGGCGCCGAGCCCGGGAAGAAAACGATCCCCGACTGATTGTTATTGGGCGACCCGTCCTTGTTGAACGCGGATTGATGCCCCTGGGTACAGGGATTGGCGGTATCGAAGTTGTAGAGCGTGTTGAAAAACGGTCCAGGCTGGCTGTTGAAGATGCCGGACGGAAAGAAGGGCTGCGACCCAAAACCGATGGTCCGATTGGTAACGGCCGTGTTCATCGGGACGCCAGGCATCTCGGCGGGATCGCGATCCGGCCCGGAAAAATACACCACATTCCGCGCCTTGCTCAAGGCCACATCGATGGAGAAGATAGTCGAATCCGGCATGCGGTAGAGGCCGAGAAGCGTCCCGTCCAGGTCTGCCACCGAAATCACCATGCTGGCGCGCGTTCCGACTGGCAAGCGGATGGCCGCACGCGTCAGCAGCGCTGTCTGAATCGCATTGTCGATGATGGTGGTCACGTCGCTTTGGCTCAGCTTCTGCCCCGCGATCGGTCCCACCAGCCAGCCTTCCGAGGCCGGCTGACCGGGAAACGGGCCATAGACAATCTGGTCCGGCGTCGGAGCCGATCCGGGAACCAAGCCCGCCGGGGTTTGCAGCGCGATGCCGTCCTCCGCCGGCAAGGGCGGACCGAAGAATGCGAACGGCAACCGGAATCCGTCGATGAAGACCGAGCCCGGATCGGGCAACGGCAGGTGAACGAGGAACGCGGCGCTACCGATGATTGCAGCGTATTCATTCTGGTCGCCCGGCATATCGGGTCCAAGTCCGGAAACCCCTACCCCGCCGATCACGGTTGTGCCACCGCGGTAAAGTGGGAAACCGCCCGGCACGGTTCCAATACCCAGACTGCGTGTATTCGGTCCAAGATTGGTAGGGTCGGGACCCGGGTCCGCGCCATTGATTGTGGCGATCGCGCCGATCGGCGTCGGCACCGGCTGCAGGAGCACCGTATTGTTGTGATTCGCGATGGGGCACCCGCGATTGGTGTTCTCGATGCCGTAGAGCGCGCCCGCGGGCTGATTCGGAATGCCCTCCGGGAAGTTCGGCCGGCTGATCGAGCGTATCGTGCGCGAGGAGAGCGGCGTCCGCTCGTTGCTGAAAAACGCCCCCGTGCGCGCCAGCGACAACGCCTTCTCCACTGTCAGATCCGTGGTCTGCGACCGCCGGAAGACCGCGAGCACATTGCCCGGGCGATCCACCACCACCACCGCCATACCCTCGCCGCCGGCCGCCGACGCGGCAGCCGTGATTACGCTCTGCACCTCGGCGGCCGTCAGTTGCTGTACCTGGGCCTCTCCGCGTGGAAGCACGAGCAGCGGAAGCAACAGAATCAATTTGCCGAACCAGCCTCGCACAGTCGTCATTTCGTACCTCTGGTCCCTGCGGCCGCCGGTTTAGGCGGTTGATTGGTTACTGTGTACGGCTGACCGTCGTCGAGCTTGTACAGCCGCTCCATCTCCTTCAGGTTCATGGGACGGGCGCCGCGGCGTCCGAATACGGCGAGCTGATTCCCGCTTTCATCCACAGCGCGGTCGCGGTCGAGCCCCTTCGACAGGGCTATGGCCTCCCCCTTTGTTTTATAGGTGGCGATCAACTCTGGCACAGGTCTGGGGCTAAATCCCCATAAGTCCTGGCTTCGGTCCGGCGACATCAATTGCAGCACGCGGAGGCCATTCTTGCCATCGGCGACATAAGCGAAAGCGCTCGCGTTCGTCATGCCGACTCGCACCGAATACGCATCGTTCAGAACGCCGCCCGCAGTGAAGAATTCTGGCGTGCCGGGATGCTCCGGCTTCTCTACGTCCACGATAGCGAGGCCGCGGCTGCCGGCTGCCACATAAGCGTAAGTGCGCGCCACGTACACGTCGCGAGCTTCCGGAATATTCACCGACGCCTTCATCGCCGGGTGCTTCACATCGCTGATGTCGAAGACCTTCATCCCTTCGGAGTCGCAGATGAAGGCGTAGCGGAATTGAATCGCGATGTGCCCGGCGCCTTTCATCGGAATCGTGGTCACGACTTCGGGGAGCAGGACATTGGTGAGATCGATGACCACCACGCCCCGATCGCAGGAGACATAGGCGTAGTTGCCTGCTGTGACTACGAAATTCGCGCCGTTCAAAATGCCATCGGGATTGAAGGACTTCTCACCGCGAATCGGTTGCCGCTGGAGGAAGTTGTTGCGTGGGTCGCCGTCCAGCAGGGTCGCGCCATTGATCAGGATCAGACCTTCCTGCGCGTCAGCCACGTAGAGGAAGGCGTAGATCAGATTGACGGGCTGTTCCTCATTCAGCGGATCGGTCTTGCGCACCGGATCCACGCCGAGCGTAGTGGGGGAAGCGATCCAGCGCGCGTCCTTGGTCTTAACGTAAAAGCGCTGGCCGATAGGCGATACCGGAGCCGTTATCAGGCGCTCGGCGAAGCCCTTGTTGTCCACCTGCGCCACGTCGTACACCTGCACGCCGCCCTTGCCCTTCGCCGTGTAGAGATACTCTCCGCGCAACTGCAGGCTGAGAATATTGCCTCCGTGTTCGTAGGCTTCGGTAAGCTTTCTGGTCTTCACGAACTTCTGGTAGTCTTCCGGGTAGGCGAGTTTGTGGAGGTAGCTGCCGTATACCGCCTGCGGCTCGTCGTGCTCGGTCACTGCTACGGCTTGGAATCCTTCCTTGCCCTCTCCGACATACACGTAGCGCCCCAGGAAGTTCACGAAGTTGGTGCCTTGCAGCAGCAACTGCGCCATCCACGCGTTGTTGTCGTTCTCCTTGGAAATGTGGCAGTCGGTGCAGGTCTTGGTTTCCTTGGTACGCACGGTATGCGGATAATGCGGATTGAACGCCTGCCCGCTAGATCCCTCCGACGAGATAGTCTGCTCCTGGTGATAGATCCACTCGCGATTGGCGTTCTGTGAACTGACCAGCACGGCACTCGACGAACGCACCGGCACGATCTTGTTCTTCTTCGCGGTGCTGTCGAGCCCGAGCATGAAGACGTCATCGCGCAGCACCTGATAATTGTAGGTGGTGAAGTTGCGCGTATTCACGTCGCCTTCGCCATGCAGCGCGGTCCGATTCACATTGGCGCGCATCGAAAGATGGCATCCGAAGCAACTGGTCATCCACGAAGTGTGGCAGGTGTAGCACGACATTCGTTCGTCGGAATGCGCCAGTTGATTCGGAGCGGCATCAGCCGCGCCCCAAGTGCTGTTGTCGCGTTGCATGGTCTTCGCCAGACGCGCCTTTTCGTTGTAATTGTCGGACCCGGGCGTTACGGAATCGAGCACCTGCGAGACCGTCCACTCCTTGCCATCTTCCATCATGGAGCGCTGGATTAACTTGTTATTGCGCCATTCGAAGCGCTTGGGACCGAATGGAGTGCGCAAGCCGGAGAGATCGCGCCCGCCAGTGGGCGATGCCGTGTTCGACGTCCGCAACGTGGCACGAGAGCGAATGGAGCCATGACAATCGATGCAATCGATCTCTACCGCTGCTCGCGGCTCACCGTACAAATTGCCGTTGCCGTGCGCGTCATTCTCGAAGTGGCAATCCACACAGTGCATACCTTTGTCGAGGTGGATGTCGCTCAGCTTGACGGCCTCGTCGAACTTCTTGGGGTCGTCGAACTTCGCCTTGATGGGGTTGTCGTCCTTGTCGAGCCAGGTACCTTTGCGGTCATGTTTGTAGACCGCGCGATACACCCAGCCGTGTCCGTTGAAGTCGGCGAACTGGGTCTGCTTGTTCTTATCGTTGAGATTGGCCACGTTGCGCAGGAACTGCGGGTCCGACCAGTTGCCCTTCAGCGATGCCGCTTCCGGATTCCGGACCAGCGAATCGAGCGCATCGGCGTCGCTCATCTTGCGCGATTTGTCGGGATACATGCGGTCGCCATCCGTCTCGTTGTCCCACCACATGTAGCCGTAATACTGGGAAGCATATGAGGTCCCGGGGTGCATGTGACAGACTACGCACTGGCTGGACGGTATCGAAGAGGTCAGGCGATGGCGGATGGGATGGCCCTCTTGGTTTTTTGGAATTGTCGGATCGTCCGTGAAGCTATAGCCCAGATGCCCGCGAGCTGCGTACTGGCCGGAGTGCGCCGGATCGCGATCGTTAGCGTACACCACATGGCACGATGTGCAGCCCGACGAGCGGTAGTCGCCCGGTTGGTCGTTGGTGCCGAAGAAATACAGTAGCGGATCGAGCAATCGAGTGCGCTGCAAGCCCTGGAATACAGGGTCCGTGCGCGTCAGCGTGCCGAATCCGCGATTGCTGAGGCGTTCGTCGCCGCGTTCGAAGACGCGCAAGGTATTGCCGGGCTGCGTCGCTTCGAATTGGGGAAGCGGGTACAACTCCGGAAGCATGCCTTTGTATTTGATGTCATCCGCGGAGGGCGGCGGATTCTGCACCAGCCGCTGCCATTTGCCATCCTTGCTGTAACTCTCGCCGAAGGCCGGGCGCTTACTCGGATAGGCGCCGTTGTTATAAAGAGCCGCGCCCCACAGAAAGGCGCCGTGGGTCATCATGCTCGTCTTGGTTTTATTCAGGATGGACTGGTGGCACTCCAGGGAACGGCCGCAGGTCTGATCGGCGATTCGAAAGTCGCCGGGATTGCGGAAGCGCACGTACTCCGGGCTCTCGCGATTCAGGAGCGTGTAGCTGCGCACTGGTTTGCCGGAGGTGGGCCATTCGTTGGGATAGCGCGGCTTCACGTGGGCGCTGAGGTCGGTCTTCTCCGGATAGCCACCGTGGCAATCCACGCAGGCCAGCGGCGGCACCGCAGTCGACGCGTGCATCGGCTCGATGCCGACATGGCACTTGGCGGATTCGCACGTCGACGGACCGTACGGCTGGCGTTGACCCCATGCCGCAGTGGACAAAGAGAGTAGGAACAGAAGCGGCAATGCGCGTCGCATCAGAATAACAACCTCAGATTGATGAAGCCGTCGAATAACGTTCGGCCGGTGTAAATGTCCTTGAAACCCCGGCCCGGAACCAGACTGCCGAAGCCGGCGAAAATCACGATGTTGTCGGTCAATAGGGGCCGGTACTGCAGTCCGACGCCGGAATCCAGGCCGATGGCATGATGAATATGCTCCTGGAATAAGACCGCCTGCAGCACTTCGGTGCGGTTGAACTTGGCGTAGTTCACGTTGAGCGTGCCTTGCAGTTTCGGTGTGATCTTAGCGATGAAACCGGCGTTCACCAGCGAGATGCCCGGGTTCAGGAAGTTCGCCTGCCCTTCGAACAGACCCGAGCGCATGGTGGGCATCAGGTTATTCGGAGCAAAGAGATTGACACCGGTATCGGAAAGTGGCACCGCTTCGCGATTCAGGAAATTAATGCCGCCGCCCGCGAACGCGTTGTTCAGCAAGCCGCGGTCGGCAAGCGCGGGATTCCCCAGGAAGCCTCCTCCCGCAAACTGCTGATTGGGTACGATGCCGTCGAAGCCGTTGGCGTGCCCATCGTTCAGATTGCGGTCACCGGAAGTGTAGAATCCCGAAACCTTGAACGTGTACCAGTCCTTCTCGTACGACAGTTCGAGTGCCACCAGTTGCGCGTTGATGTGTTGATTTGGCTTGGTCAGCGGAATCGAATTGTTGTCGTTGCGGCCGAACGCCTCGTAAAAGGCATTCGAGATGGAGATCCGGCCAATGTGGCCGTCGCCCGTGATGCCGGCGTAGGCAGCACGAATTTTTTGCCCTAAGAACGACGGATTGCCGATCGCCGCCGGGCGGACCAGGAAGCCGTTCTTGTCGATCAGGAATGACGGCTGGTCGTGATTGTACAGAGCGCTGAGATTGAGCGTGTAGCCCTTGGTCAGGAAGTCGGCGATGTACATGTTCGCGACGGCCACCTGCTGGTCGCGCAGGCGCCAGCGATTCAATCCGCTGTTGGTGTCCTTCTCCAGCATCTCGAAATAGGCCAGATTGTACTGGAAGATGTTGTTGTGGAAGGTACCGAAGAGGCGCGCGCCGGGCTGTTCGTCGGAAAAGACGAAGCCGCGGAAATCGCTTGTAAATCGCTGAATTCCGAGACGCAATGAGGTGAAATCGAAGTGGGCCTTCTCCGTGAAGAGGCGTTTTTCGAGGAACATCTCTTGCATGCCGAAATTACTGTCGGTGCGGCGCAAGGTCTGCCGCACGTCGATATTGATCACGCCCTGCTCGCGGGCCAGCGTGTAGTTGATATTGAATTCGGGAGTGATACGCAGTTCCCAGTCCACCGGTTTGAATCCGGCGCTGCCGCCGAAAAGGTCAAGGCTGAAGCGGAAATTCTGCTGGACCAGCCCGATCTCGCCTCGTCCGAAGAAGGTGTACTCGCCGGGGTCGGCCGCGCTGTTGCCCGACCCGATCGGCAGTCGTTTCGTCTCGAACGTGGTCTCGCTGATACCTGTGAACGTGAAGAATTGCCGCCTTCCGTGGATCGGGAAGTCGCCTTTGAGGATGTTCTGGTTGAACGGATCCCACAATTTCGATTTCGCGTAGACTACGTCCAGGCCGTTCGCATCGTAGCGCCGCCAGGGCAGGCCAGGCAGCAGAAACCACCGGCTGCGATATGCCTGGGCAGGCCCCGAGTAACCTTCGACCGTCGGGATGATCAGGACGGGAGGCTTGGGTTCAAATCGCGGAGCATACATATCCGCCGGCTCCGGCTCGGCTCCGGCCGCGTTTCCAAGGATTAGCGGACGCAGGCGATCATCGGACTGTTCCCGCGGCCTTGCCATGTTCCGCAGTTCCGCCATGTAATCTTCCAGGCTGATGACCGGACCCGTATCGGGCGCGACGGGGACCGCCGCCATGGCCGGACGGCGTGGAAGTTTTCGGACAGGGTCCCGAGCGGGCGAAGGTCCGGCCTCCTGTTGGCGGCCCTTCAAAGGAAGACCGACACCACGCGCCACTTGGGCGAACGCCGGAACACACGGGATCGCAATGAGGCACAGCCACGCCACGGCGGCGCGGCCAGCCCGCTCCCAAACGCCTCTAGACACCGGCGGCCTTCCTGAACCGGGACACGAACTCAGCAGGCGTGTAAGCCGACGGGCGCTCCAGGTAATCGTAAAGCGGAGTGACTGCTTCCTGCGGCTTGCCGAGCGCCGAGGTCAACGCATCCAGGCTCATAGTGGCCTGCTCCGCCGCGTTCACTCCGCCTTCCGCAATTCGCCCGATGTTCGCCGCCAGTGCCTGCACCATGGCCTGCGCATCAATATTGACGTCCGGCCGCATGAAGTACTTCGTCAGCTCATCCGCGCTCCGTTCCACTCCGCGGGCAGCCGAGGCTATCGCGTTTCCATCCGACAAACGATTGGAAACTGCTTCGCTCAAGCGCCCAAAGGAACTCTCCAGTGCCGCTCTCTGATCGGGCACGGCCGTCGCCGCCAGGACACGCAAGACTTCGAAGCGCGCCAGGTTCACCCGCAAGGTACCAGGCTTGCGGCCAGGGAATCCCTGCGCAATGCGCCAGCTATCTTTGCGCAAATCGTGATGGCATTGATAGCACTCCAGGTCGGAGAACTCGGGCCATGACTTCTCGGCGTGGCCCGTGAGGAGGCGCATGGCCTCGGTGAGCGCATTGCTCTGTCCCACCGCCCATGACTGGAGACGCGTCTTCGCATCGCGCTGGAAGTGGTGTGCCGGCATTGCGAAGTCGAAGGTATTCAGCTCGAATGCCAGGTCGGGATGTCCAGCGGCGATCATCTCGTGATCCACCGCGCGCTCGCCCGATCCCAAATGACAGCTCAAGCAGAGCGACGAACGGATTTGCGGATCGCGCGTATCCGTCATGCCGCGATTCTTGACGCTGTCGGTGTGCGAGTTCTTGGCTTCATGAGAGTCCTTCCACTGGCTGGCCGCCCCATGGCAGGCTTCGCACGAGACGCCGTCTGTGCGTTGATTGTCGGGCGATCCCACAACGTGGCAGACCGTGCAGCGTTTGTCACGGTCCGCGTCGATCTTTAGAATCTCACCCATGCGCTTGCCGCGCGCCTCTCCCAGCACCCGTTCCGCACGGGTGTGCTTGTCGAGGGAGGACCAGGTCGCGAACTCGGTGCCTTTGATCCGGCTATCCGGAGGCGAGTAGGGCAGCTCCTTGGTAGCGCCGTGACAATTGGAAGACTTGCATCCCCCCGCGCCGACATAGGTGCGGTTTGCAGTCTGGGCCAGCGCGGTTCCTGCAACAGCCAGAACAATCAATATCTCTCTCATAGCATCACTCAACGATCCTCAACGTTACCCAGGAAAAAGGTCACTCACCCGTGCTACTTATAGACCACTAAGACAACAATCAAAACTATGGCCAGCAGGGCAGCCACCCCGATCGCGACCCACAATCCCCATTGTGTCGTGTTCGTTTCGGTGCCCGCCAAAATCTCACCGGAGACGTTCAGAGGGTTGCCGCATCCCCTGCACACCGTGGCCGCAGGTGGATTCGGCGTGGTGCAGATGGAACAATACTTGAATGCCGGCGTCGGCGGCGGGACGGGGCGTGGCGGCGCTGGTGGCGCCGGTACCGGTGTCGGCTTCGGTGGCTCGGGAGGAAGCGGCGGCAGTTTCGGAACATTCTGCACCACAGAAGCCGGCTTCTTCCGGATCACCTGAGTCTTTCCGGCATCATCTTCAGGCGAGACTTGGGCAGCAGCCCCCGCTCTCGCTTGCGGATCAGGCCCCGGAGTCCCGCCGTACGGCCGCGTTTCCGGCAGCTTCGCAGCATTATTCTGCGACAAGCCGAGCTTCATCGTAATGCGGCACAGAGACAGCGCCTGCTTCAAATCTCCCGCATTCTGAATGCGGTTGACCTGGTCTTTCTCCATGGCCTTATTCAGAATGAACTCCAGCCCCTCGGGTGCATCGGGGCACAACTCGCTGATCTTAGGCGGCGTCTCGAAGACGATGGCACTCACGACTTTCGCGAGATTGCGGTCTTTACTCGAAAACGGGTGCCGCCCCGTGACGAGTTGATAGAATACGATCCCGACCGAGAAGACGTCCGAAGCTGGAGTGCAACGATCGCCGCGAATCTGCTCCGGCGACATGTAATTCAACGTTCCCAGCGACGACCCGACCTTAGTAAGTTCCGACTCCTGTACCCGTACCATCCCGAAATCAAGCACTCGTACTTTCCCGGTATTCTCCAGAAAAAGATTCGCGGGCTTGATGTCGCGATGTACCAGGTGATGTTCGTGTGCGAACTGCAGACCGTCGCACACCTGTTCCATGATGGAGAGCTTATCTTCCCAACTGAACTTCCGGCCTTCCGCAAACACGTGGCCCAGATCGGAGCCTACCAGCAACTCCATTGCCTGATAGAGCATTCCGTCGGCTTCACCAGCATCGAAAACACGAACCAGATTCGGGTGGTCCAGCTTCTTGGCCGTCTCCGCTTCACGCGTGAAACGCTCGCGCATTTCCGGGGAAAGGCCCGCAACCGGGACGGCCTTGATGGCCACTTCTTTCCCGTCCTTACCCTTCGCGCGATAGAGCGGTTGAGGGCCGCGATGCAGGACCTCCAGAATCTGATATGTCCCGATCTTATCCATCTGCCCACTCCAGCAAGACGGCAGTCACGTTATCCGGACCTCCATTGAGATTGGCGCATTGAATGAGTCTCTCGACTTTTTCCTTGGGGCTGGCGGTCTCGTCCAGGATTTGCGAGATAGTACCATGGTCGACTGGACCGTGCAAGCCGTCGGAACAGAGCAAAATCTGATCTCCCGTCTGCAATTGGAAGCTATGAATGCGTATGAGGACATGGTCGTACGTTCCAACCGCCATGGTCAGCACATTCCGGTTGGGCATGGTGCGCACCCGCTCTTCGCTAAGCCCGAGTTGGTGGCGCAGTTCGTTGGCAAAGTTCTGGTCGTAAGACAGTTGTTTGAGTTCATGGGACCGAAAGAGGTAGGCGCGGCTGTCTCCCACGTTCGCGATCACCATGTCGGGAGGGCGCCACAGAACCAGCACCACCGTCGAACCCATGCCGTCACACTCGTGACGCTGCCCCGCCGTTTCTAATACGCGGCGGTTGGCCGATCGGATTGCCTCCTTTGCGATCTCCTCCATGGTAAGGTCCGCCTCCGGATTCCGAAGGTACTCGGTGATCGCCTCGACCGTCAAAGCGGAGCCCACTTCGCCGCAGTTTTCCCCTCCCATGCCATCCGCGAGGATGGCGGCATTGAGCGAATCCTCCACCTGAAACGCGTCCTCATTATTGGAACGCTTGCGACCAGTATCGGTCGCTCCGAACCATTTCACCGGATGCCTCCCAAGGTTGCCAGGAGGGCCGTCACACGGATCTGCGAGGCGTCATGGCCTCGCAGAGTACCGATGATCTGGTCAGTCGGACGCCGTTCCCGTTCCTGCTCCAGCGATCGATTGTGATACAGATGGCATTCCGAGCATCGATCCAAGCCGGCCCGATTTTCGCCGTGGCACGGCAGGCACGACTTCATCACCGGAATCAGCACGTCGCTGGTCTGGGTGCTTTTGGCGGCTGCCTGGTGACAGGACTCGCATGCCACTTCGCGGTGCGCGCGATGCGAGAACTCCGCCCGCTGGACCCAAGGCTTCCCCTCCGGGTAGCGTCCGAGAATCCCCAGCGGAGCCTGCTCCGGCGCTGTGGCCGAGACCGGCGGACGAGGGTCGATCTTCTTCACTTCGTACCGCGATTCCATCTGGTGGCAGTACGGGCACTTCTTCTCGAAGAGGTATTCGTAGGAATCGTTAGTGACCCTGGCAAGCCACGCCTCGGGGTTCGAGATCACCACTGCGTCCACGCCGAGTTGAGCCTGCGTCAAAGAAGGCCTGGCCGCCAGCGCATCCTTATATGACTTATCGATGAACTCGCGAATCGTCTTCTGATCGCGCGTGTGCGGCGATTCCTGCGCCGCATCTCCGAGCAACTGGTACCGGTCGAATTGCAGTTCCGGTCTGTGGCACGATTTGCAGCTCGCCTCGAAGGTCATCGGAATCAGATTGCCTGTCGGCGAGTTGGCATCCACCTTGTGGCAATCTACGCAATGCATCGGCAGTTTCATCCGCGGGAACTTCTTGGGGTCGGCCTCCATGTGCTTCATGTGGTTGAGCTGGAACGGCCGATCGTCCTTCATGGAAGCGGTGGAGAATTCCGGGTGCTTGTTGGCGCGAAACGCGGTGATCTCGACGCCCTTGATCTTGACGTTCTGAGCATGCTCCTGAAGATTGGAGTGGCACCTGGTGCAATTCGCGCTCGCCACCTCGGCCAGCCGCCTTCCACCGCGGTGCTCTACATGGCAGTCCACGCACAATGGTGTCGTGTTCGCCTTTGCCGTATCGATGGATTTGGCGGGATGCGGTGCTCCATCGTGGCAGCGCTGGCAGGCGGCATCTTTCACGCGCGCGAATGCCTGTGCGTGGCACACTTCACAACGTCCTTCGAATACGGTGTGCGATTCGGAAAGCGGGCCCGTGGAGAGAACCCGCCGGCTGCCGCCTACGCCTAACATGAGCGGAACACTGACGAGCGCCGCGAGCGCCAGCAGAATCCACGTCACCTGCTTGCGAAACAGCAGCAGGAACGGCACCCGCTTCAGATAGTTCAAATCCAGGCGCTGGGCGACACCCTTCGTATCCCGAATCCGGCGTTGGTACTCGAGTGGTTTCTCTTCCTTGGGCATCTCAGTACCTCAGCGAGAGCACTGCGTGAACAGCCGTCAGAACCAGCAGCGCGTAGGAGATCGGAACGTGCACCATGAGCCAGGTGTGCAGCCACAGGTGCAGCCTTTTTTGAACCATCAACTGCCGGCGCTCTTCGAGGATGCCTTCCAAGTCGCGCAGCAAATCGTGCGAGGCCACCGGCATAATGGTCCGCAGGTGGGAAAAGTAAGCGGCGACCTTTTCCTTGTCGCCGAACAGCTTGCGGGCAAGCCCTGCGGGATTGTCAATCAAAAAGGGCCGCATTTCCTGCATGTAATGGGACCGCAGCGCCTCGCGTGCCTCCTCGGGAATCACAATTTGCGGAGATCCCTTGCGCCGTTGTACCTCAGCCTCCACTTTCTCGGCGGCGCTCTTTTTCTGAGCCGGATCGAAGTATCGCTTCACGCCACCCGCGCGCAGAATCTCTTCCTCTTCCTCCTCGTCGACCCCCAGATTCGCGGTGATGAACTCGATCCGCTCGTCGGCCTCCGTGCGCAGTCCACGCACCACCGTCGGGATTTCGTCGTAAATGGTCTCGCGCGTCACCAGCTCCGTCATGCGGCGTGGAATGTAGTTTTGCATGGCGATGCCAAAGAATCCGCTGATGACTATGACGGCAAAAATCCACATCATTACCGCCGCCAGACCATGCCCCCAACGAAAACCGGAATGCAGGAGAATGACGAAGAAGCTCGCGAGGCCAAGCCATACGTGGGCTTTGAGCCAGGTCTTCACGCGGCCGAGGGGAGAGGCAGGATACTTCTTTCGCAATCCCAGCAGACACTCAAAGATGATGATCCCCGTACCCACCGACCCGAAGACCAGTCCCATGAAGGTGCCGCCGCGCGCACCATTGGTGGTCAACAACGCGTACACCAGGTACACGAGCAGGGCGATGAACGACCCAATACCGGTACCGGCAGCCCATTTGGTTTGCTGGCGGTTGAGGATCATTGCACCTGCCCTCCGAGGAACTCCATCTGGATCTCGCCCATTTCAATAATGTCGCCAGGGCGTAGCGCCATCTCCACCACTGGATTGCCGTTTACCAGCGTGCCGTTGGTGGAGTTCAAGTCGCGCAGCAGGAAGCGCGCGCCTTCCACCAGGATCACCGCCTGGGCGCGCGACATGACATTGTCGTCGGCGAAGCGGTAATCGTTGTCGGCTCCGCGGCCGAAAGTCGTGGACGGATACCGCAGTTGCAGGAACGACCCCGCCCGGCTGCCCGAGATGATCTTCAGCCGCGGGAGCATATCGAGCAACTCGCCGACGTTGGAATAGATCTTGGTTTCCTGAGCCTCCGGCAAGCCTGGCTCTAGCGCGGGTGGCGGCATCAGCGATCGAATCGGTACCGCGAGTTGCATTCCCGCCAGATCGCGCGCGAAGAAACTCTTCGGTTCTACGCGAATGGCGGCGTCGTGCGGGCACGCACGCACACAGTTGGGCTCTGGAAACTCGGCGCACAGATCGCACACCACCGCTTTGGGGCGCGGCTCCGCCTTCTGCTTCCCAACCGACGGGTCGATCTGCACCACGTTGATGTTGCCGTAGGGGCAATCGATCGCGCAGTTGCCGCATCCGATGCACCAATCCTCAATCACGATGTCGAGGGTATCTTTCCGGCGGATTGACCCCACCGGGCAGCGCGTCATGCAGAGGGGATCCATGCAGGCGCGGCAACTCGTGGCCACCAGGAAGTTCTCAAATCGCAAGCCATCGCGGATGAGGCGCGTGACACCGTCCTGATGGGTGGCGACGCAGGCCTTTACGCATTCGTCGCAGCGCGTGCACTTGTTCAAGTCGAGCAGCAGCAGATTCTGCCCTTGCATCAACTCCTGTTCCAGGAAGTTGGAAAGCGAAGCCTGCTGCACGCGTCCAAGCAGTTCGAGATCCATCTGCCGCCGGGCGCGCGCCACCTCAGTAATCCCGGAGGAGATTGCGGGAAACTCCGCCAGCATTTTGGCGAAGTCCTCTGCCTTGATGCGCACCAATTGGACGAAGTCGACAGCCGTACATGTGGCCGTGCGGCGGCCGGCCTGCAGAGGATCCTCCATGACCTCGAAGGAGGTCTCACCGATCACGAAGCTTTCGGAGGGCGAAATCAACGCGCTCTCCACCGGCTTCTCGCGGAACATGATGGGATTCTTTCCGGCGGGCAGGCGATTGACACGGAGTTGCTTGCCTTCCACTCGGAGGCTCGCGTGTTCGCGCGACATGTACTCGTCCCACGGAACGGAGATCACGTCGGGGCCGGAGGCTCGGCCCACCTTGACGGGCTCTGCGGAGATCGCGCCCTCTACCACCTGTCCCGGTTTCAACCCCTTGGCACGAACGCGGAACACGGGCGGCAGCAGGCCCATTTCTCCAAAGTAAGAGCCACGGGACAGGTATGTGAGAACTAACTCGCCGCCGGGAAAGATCTGCGAGACCTTTACGAAACCCATGCGGATGAGATAAAACGAATCCGCGACATCGCCTTGCCTGCAAATCACCTGGCCCGGCGCAATATCCACCAGTTCCACCCGGTCGCGCAAGTGATTGAGAAACTCGGGACTCAAGTTACGGAAGGTGGGGACCGATCGAAGGTGGGTATCGAGCGCGCGATAGCGATAGTTACGATTCAGCTTGTCTTTGAAAGATGCCGCGTTGTACAGAACATTGTTCAAGATGTTCGGCAGCATCTCCAGAACTACCGAATCGGTCTTGGCACGTGCGGTAGCCGAGCGGGGATAGAACTTTGGCCGCTTCAACCGCTCCTGCTTGAGGGCAGCGAGGGCGGCGAGCTCACCGATCAGATCTCCGGCGGTGACGGATGCGATGGGGTTGTCGAGAGGCAGGTCTACTGAAGCATCCACGCAAATGTGCGTAGGGCGATTGGGGTTGGGATCGCGCGAGGCGGGGACGCCTTTGATGTAATTCGTAATCTTGGTGAGGCCGCCCGCGAAGCCGCCCGCCGGTTTGCGGCGGCTCTCCACATGCGAAACCGGATTATTAATGAAGATCTCGATCGTGCCCGACAGAATATAGAAGGCAGTGGTTCCATTTTCGCCTTCACGCATCAAAATCTGGCCCGCTTTATACTCCTTGCGAACAATTGCGCCCGGAAATTTGTCCCAGATTTCTTTGCGAATCCCGGCGAAATCCGGGATGGCTGTCAACTCCTCAGTTGAAAGGATTGTGCCGCCCAGATCTGCCTGTGGGATTCCTTCTGCCTTTGCCATTCCGTGCCCCGGTAGTAGGGTTTAGTATCCCAAATCCCCAACAGTTTAGCTAACAATTGGGTACTATTGCACAGTTTTTCAGGCAGCCGGCAACCTTCCTCAGGCCGCAATAAACTCGCAGTTGGGGCCCTTCGAAGACTTCACTTCACTACCCATCGCCACCGGGGGCTAATCGGGCCTGTCTGGCCCGACCTTGGCGACGACTGGAACGGCATACCAGTCGTTACCCTCGAAGGCGCCGTACTGGCCGGGCTGCCCACCCGAGCTGATCGCAGTTCAACGGCACACCGTTCAGCGCCTTTGCCGGCAAAGCCGGTATCGCTGGCCCATGCCGCTACCTTTGTCATAGGCGACCTTCCATTCGATATTGATAAAATTGGAGATTGCCAGACTACGTCGTATCGGTGGTGATTCCGACATTGGCCGCGGACTCCAGACTTCAGGAGTGTCTGGAAGCTCTGTCGCGCCAGACGCGCCGCGATTTTGAAGTGATCGTGGTCGACAACAGCGGGCAGGGACTGGTGCGCCGCAGCGCACTTCCGCCCGGTACGCGAGTGATCGAGAACGCCACCAACGCGGGCTATGGGATCGCCATCAATCAAGGACTGGAAGCCTCCACCGCGCCCTACCTGGCCAGCCTCAATGACGACGCCGCACCGCATGCCGGCTGGCTCGATGCGCTGGTGCGCGCTCTCGAGCAGCGTCCGGACGTGGGCATGTGTGCCTCACAGGTCCGTTTCTTCGGCGAGGAGCGTCTGGATTCCGCGGGCATGCTGGTGGCTCGCGACGGCAGCAGTAAGCAGCGCGGCCATGGCCGGATGCCGGACGATTTTCCAGTCGCGGAAGAGGCGCTCTTCCCCAGCGGGTCGGCCGCACTCTACCGGCGGGCCATGCTGCAGGAGATCGGAGGGTTCGACGATCAGTTCTTCCTCTACTGTGAGGACACCGATCTCGGGCTGCGCGCCCGTTGGGCGGGATGGAAGTGCCTCTATGTGCCGGAAGCTGTCGTGGAGCATCACTACTCCCACTCGGCGGGACGGGCCTCATCGGTGAAGGCGTACTTCGTAGAGCGGAACCGGCTTTTTGTTGTGGCGAAGAACTTCCCCGCGCGCATGTTGCTGGCCGCGCCGTTTGCGACTGTGGCGCGCTACTTCTGGCACGCCTGGTACATCCTGCAAGGCCGCGGAAGCGCCGCCCGCTTTCGAGCAGATGGAAACGCCGGGCCCCGTATGCTCTGGTATGTGGTGCGTGCGCACGCCGCTCTGCTCGGTAGCGCGCGACGCTTGTGGAGGCAGCGCCGCGAGATCCGCGCCAAGGCCCGGATCACCCCCGCCATCTTCTCACGGCTCATTGCGAGCTACTCCATCAGCAGCAGGAGGGTGGCGGCTCTTTGATGCGGCCCACCGGCGCAAACTCGTTGCTCGTCATCGTCCCGGCCTACAACGAGGAAGCCGCTGTCGGAGACGTAGTACGTTCCATTCATCAGTATGTACCGGGTGTTCCCGTGCTCGTCCTGGATGATTGCTCCGGCGACAACACCGTCGGCGTTGCACGCGCCGCCGGTGCCGAGGTGCTTGCCCTTCCCCACCACCTGGGCCTGGGTGGCTGTGTGCAGGCCGGATACAAACTAGCCCACGAATTGGGCTTCCAAAACGTCATTCGGGTAGATGGCGACGGCCAGCACGACGCCCGCGACATTCCCCGTGTCTTCGAAAAACTCCGTACCAGCGGCTGCGAAATGGTGATCGGCTCGCGATTTGCAGAAGCCAGGGGACCCCACACCAGCCTTCTGCGATCTTTCGGCATCCGATTTTTCCGCATGGTGTTGCGGCCGATTCTTGGAAAACCTGTGCATGACCCCACCTCCGGTTTCGTGGGCGTGAATCGCCGGGCGCTCGAAGTCTTCAGCCGGAGCTTTCCGCTGGAGTATCCCGAAATCGAGGCGCTGGTGGTGCTGCAACGCCGCCGGTTTCGCTTTGAGGAGGTGCCGTGTAAGATGCATCCCCGCACCACCGGGCGTTCGTCTATCACGGCTTCCAAATCGCTCTATTACATCGCCCACGTGCTTTTAGGTGTCTTCGTCAATGTGCTGAAGTACGACCGCCGGCTGCGTGGGTCGAGCCCGAAGCCCACATCAGAAAAGGGCTTGGGAGGTTAGATGGATCGCCTGCTCAATGTAACCACCGTGTTGAGCGTGTTTCTGCTGATCATGGTGCTGGTTTCCGTGCGCCGCGCGCATATCCGCGTGGAATACTCGGTGAGCTGGCTGCTCGCTGCGGCGGCGATGTTGATTCTTTCGCGCGCCCGGCCGCTGCTGGAGTATGTGACGCGGCATGCCGGCATTCCCGATACGCCTTTGACTCTGTTCCTTACCGCCGGCAGCGTTTTTCTGATTATGTTCTTCCGTTTTTCCGTGATTATTTCTCATCTGCGGGATGACAATATCGCCCTCGCGCAGCGCGTCGCCATCCTCGAATTCCACATCCGCAGCTTGAGTAAAACCGTCCAAGGGACTACTCCGCAATGAAGGCCAAGAAAGCTCACGATAACCGGAAACCCGAGACCGCGCCCCGCCGCTGGCCCTATTACGCGGCTGCGCTGGCTGCGGTAATCCTCGTCTTCTGGGCATATGGTCCGGCGATGAACGGACCATTTCTTTTTGACGACACCGCACTCCCCTTCGCCCTCCCGGCGTTCAAAGCACCGCTCATTAACTGGTTGAAAGCAGATGTCCGCCCGGTCCTATTCTCTACTTACTACCTGAACGCGCAGATCAGCCAGAGTGACCCGTATTCGTTCCACGTCGTCAATATCATAGTTCACCTTTTGAGCACGGGCTTGATCTTTCTCATCGTGCGACGTCTGGTGCTTATGAGCCGCGATCATCTGGGACCGGTCGCCAACGATCCGAATCTGCTGTCCGGCTTCGCCGCCGCTATCTTCCTGCTCCATCCGGTACAGACCGAAGCCGTGGCGTATCTTGCCGGCCGCTCCGAATCGCTCAGCGCGATGTTCGGACTGGCCGCCTTCGCCGTCTTCCTCTATCGCAAACAAGCCGCAGCCACCTGGGGAGTGGCGGTCGCCGTATTGCTCCTGTTCGGGCTGGCGCTCGGCTCGAAGCAAAACGCCATCGCGCTGCCGGCCTTGCTGCTGCTCACCGATTATTGGTGGAATCCCGGCTTCTCCTTGCAGGGAATCCGTGCCAACTGGAAGGTCTATCTGCCGATGGTGGTCGGCGCTGTCGCCGGCCTCGCATTTTTCTGGCGCGTGATCATGACCGCGCAGACCGCGGGCTTCGGCATGAAGGATCTGACCTGGTATCAATATTTCTTCACCCAATGCCGGGCGCTCTGGGTGTATCTCGGTATGTTCCTGCTGCCGAGCAATCTCACCGCCGATTGGGACTTCAGTATCTCGCGAACGGTCGTCGATCACGGCGCGATCTTCGGATTGATTTTTCTGGTTGCCGCGGTCGCGTCCGCCTGGTACTATCGCCGCCGCTTCCCGCTCGCCAGCTTTGGGCTTTTCGTTTTCCTGGTGATGATGGCGCCCACCTCTTCCATCCTGCCGATCCGCGATCCGATCGCCGAACGCCGTCTATACTCCGCGATCATCGGACTGCTGCTCATCGTGGTCGATTTGCTCAGTCGTGTAAAGATCGAGCGCAAGGTGCTGGTGGCCGCGTGTACGGCGGTGGTGCTGCTCGCCGCCTGGGGCACGCATGCCCGCGCGGCGGTGTGGAGCGACCCCATCCTGCTCTGGGAAGACACCGCGCACAAAGCGCCCAACAAGCGGCGAGTGCGATTCCAGCTCGGGATGGCCTACTTCTCGAGCGATCCTCCCGACTACCAGCGCGCCATCGGCGAATTCGAGAAGGCCGCGGACCTGGAACCAGCCGACTACAATCTGCTGATCGATTGGGGCTTGGCATACGACGGCCTGAACCGTCCGAACGACGCGATCGCCAAGCTGCGCGCGGCCGCGATGAAGGAGCCAACGGCCCACGTTTACACGCAAATCGCCGTGGTCTATGCGAAACGCAGCCAGTGGGAGCAGGCCCTGGACGCACTCGAGACCGCGAAGCGTATCGACGCCAGTTTCCCGCCGACCTACTTCTATAAAGGGCAGATCTTTCTTACCCTGGGCCGGTGCGCGGAAGCCAAGATTGAGTTCGAGCAGGCGCTCCGTTTCGCACCCGATCAATGGGGTGGCAGCGGAAACCTGCGGCCGCAAGCGCAGCAGAGCTATCTGAAGACGCTTCAATGTCTGCAGAGCGCGGCCCATTAGTATGCAACGTTCGCTGCGCATCGGGGTGAATGCGCTGTACCTGATCCCCGGCGGCGTCGGCGGAACCGAGATCTATCTGCGCGGGCTGTTGAAGGCCCTCGCGGAGATCGATCCCATCAATCAGTACACCGTTTTTACGAATCGGGAGACTGGCCCCGATCTCGTTCCGAAGGCGTCCAATTTCCATCCCGCGCCGCAGCCCGTGCGCGCGGTGTCGAGACCCATGCGAATTCTGTGGGAACAGAGCGGGCTGCCACTGGCCGCGGCGCGCCGCAGGCTTGATGTGATGTTCAATCCCGGCTTCACTGCGCCGCTGCTCTGCGGATGCCCGCAGGTGACCGTGTTTCACGATCTCCAGCACAAGCGCCATCGCGAGTATTTCCGTTGGTTCGATCTGCCCTTCTGGGAGTTCTTCCTCTACTGGTCGGCCCACGTCTCGCAGCTCTTGCTCGCCGATTCAGATCCGACCGCGGCCGACCTGCTGAAGTTCTATCGTTTGCCGGAATCGAAGGTTCGCGTGGTGCGGCTGGGTGTCGACCCGGTCTTCTTCGAACTCAGCGGCCGACGCCGTCCGGCGCCTTACCTGCTGGCGGTTTCGACGCTCCATCCCCATAAGAACCTCGATGGTTTATTGCGCGCTTTTGCCGCATTTCGAACCGAGCGTCCTGAGTTTCGTCTGGTAGTCTGCGGCATGCACGGATTCTTCTCCGGCCCTTTGCACGATCTGCGCAATTCCCTCCGGCTGGGCGATTCCGTGGAGTTCCCCGGCTGGATCCCCCGCGAGGATTTGCATGAACGCTATGCGAATGCCTGGGCGTTCATCTATCCATCCCTTTTCGAAGGTTTCGGGCTCCCGGTCGTCGAAGCTCTCGCGGCGGGCGTGCCTTCCGCCTGTTCCAATATCGAGCCGCTCTCCAGTATCGCTGGTGATGCCGCACTGCAATTCGATCCTCGCGATCAAAGCGCCATGGTGCAGGCGATGCGCATGATCACGAGCGATGAGGCGGTGCGGCATCGCCTCGCCGAGGCAGGCCCGCGACGGGCCGCCCATTTCTCCTGGAAGGCTACCGCGGCAGCGACGCTGGCAGCTCTGCTCGAAGTCGCTACAGTGTAAAGAGGACGGAATCAAATGACTGCACTCGTTACGGGAGCCGGTCGCGGCATCGGACGCGCCATTGCCCAGCGGCTCTCGCAAGACGGATGGGCCGTGGCGATCACCGCGCGTTCCGAAGGTGAAATCGAGGAGACCGCCAAACTCTGTGCCGGTTCCACAGCCACGTTTGCGGGCGATATCGCCGAACCAGCCTTCGTGCAACGACTGGTCCAGCACGTCGAGCACGCACTCGGCCCCATCTCGCTGCTTGTGAACAATGCCGGGAGCGGCGGACCCTTCGGCCCGTTCTGGGAAACCGATCCGGCGGAGTGGTGGCGCTGCCAGGAGGTGAACCTCCGCGGCCCCATGCTCTGCTGCCGCGAAGTGTTGCCTGGGATGGTGGTTCGAAGTTCGGGCCGGATCGTCAACGTCGTCAGCGGCGCCGCGTGCCAAGCCTACCCCGATATGTCGGCATACGTCGCCAGTAAAACCGCACTCCTGCGTTTCAGCGAGCAGTTGGCAGTGGAACTCAAACCGCACGGTGTGAGCGTCTTTCCGATACGCCCCGGCCTGGTGCGCACCCGCATGGTGGAGGAGGGTCGCCACCAGCTACCGTTCATCCAGAAGATGCTCGATGACGGCCTCGAGGTCGCCCCTGAAGTAGTCGCGAGCCTGGTGGCAACGCTCGCTTCCGGACAGGCCGACGCACTCTCCGGCCGCTTGTTCCAGGTTCGAGAGGATTTGGACTCGGTTCTTCGCCAAGCGGAGGACGTGCAGCAGCGCGAGCTTTACCTGCTCCGTCTTCATACTTTATAGGCAATGTGATTGCCAGGGTCTGCGCCATTCGGGATCGCGGCGGTGTGGCCTCTGCCAGAGGATGTTGGTGACGCTCTTAGACTTACTCCCGGGGCAGATCACCGATCTGTGCTTTGAACTCTCAACGTACCTCGGCACCGATGCCGCGCGTCTGCAGGACACCATTGACGCAAAGCGGTGGCCCTGCAACATTTGGGAAGCCCCTTACCCGGCGAGCATCTTCAGGTATCGATAGAAAAAATCCACGCCTTGATAAAACGATTCGACGCGCACGCGCTCGTCTTTGCCGTGCGCCCGCACGTCGTCCTGATCGATCGCGACCCCGTTCACGCCGTAGGTCGGAATTCCCGCGGCCATCGTGTAAATGCTGTCCGAAGCGCCCGTATCCATAACCGGCAGCACGGGAACGCCCAGCCACATCTCATCGGCCAGTTTCTCCAGCGGCTTCAGGACTTCGGGACGCGGCGCGATCGGCGGGAAGCCGCGCTTCTCCGGCGCACGATCGGAAACTTCGCCCGCATCGCTCATGTAACGGACCACCACTTTGGCATCGGCGAAGACTCCGATTAACGTCTGACGGATCTCTTCGGGAGAGTGGCCCGGCAAAATCCGGCAATTGACCAGCGCCTGGGCGGTCTGCGGCAGCGCATTGTTGGCGTGCCCGGCGTTGAGGCGCGTCGCCACGCAGGTAGTGCGCATGGTGGAGTTGAAGCGGGCGTCGGCGGAGAGTCTCGCGATCGCCGCGGCGTCCGGTTTCGGCGCCAGAATGGCCTTCATGTCAGCCGCTGTCTGACCAGTCTCGCGCTCCGCCCTTCTGCGAAAATAGTCGCGCGTGACGGCGTTCAACTCGAACGGAAACGGCTTCTGCTCCAATCGCGTGAGCGCCTCGGCGATGTGGTAGATCGCATTGTCGGGCACCGGCAGGGAGCTGTGGCCGCCCGGATTGGTCACGGTGAGTTGGAAGTCGGCGTAGATCTTCTCGCTCGCCTCCACATCCACGTTCACGGGCTTCCCCTTCACCGTGGTGACACCGCCCGAGTCGGCGTTGATGACGAAATCGCAATCCACCAGATCGCGGTGATTCTTCAGCAGCCAATCGACCCCGTTGGACTGTCCGAATTCCTCATCCGCCGTGAGCGCCAGAATCAGATCGCGACTGGGCCGGAAGCCTTCGCGGCGGAAACGAATGAACGTCGTCACCAACGCGGCGTCGTTGACCTTCATGTCCTGCGTACCCCGGCCGTAAAAGTATCCGTCCTTCTCAACAAACTGGAACGGATCAGTGGTCCAATCCGCACGGCGCGCCTCGACCACGTCGAGATGTCCGATCAGCAGGACCGGTTTCAACCCGCTCGCGCCCGTGCCTCGCAGACGCGTCACCAGGTTTCCCTTGCGATCGTTGGGCCCCAGCACTTTGACATCTTCCGCCGGAAATCCGGCAGTGATCAGACGCTTCGCCATCGCCTGCGCCGCGGTGGTGGTGTTGCCCACGGAGTCGGTTGTGTTGATCTCGATCAGTTCGCGAAAGATCTCGCGCGAAAGTGCGCGCGTGGCATCGTCCAGACCTGTAGCCGGCAAGGCACAGGAAAGCGAGACGACAAGAAGCGAGAGTCTTCGGATTATCATGGTTCCCATGCCTACCTACGAAGTGTATGTGGACGACAATTTCCATTATATGGACGAAGATGAACGCTACTTCCTGGGTGCGTTCACCGACTGCGCCTCAGCCGTTCGCGCGTGCAAGACGATTGTCGACCAGTTCCTTCTCGGGGAGGCCCCGGCGCGCACGCCGTCAGAACTGCTGAAACACTACAAGTCGTTCGGCGAGGATCCGTTCATCCGGTCGGACGATCCCAACTGCCGCTTCAGCGCGTGGACGTACGCCGAGACGCGGTCGCGCGAACTGGCGGGCAAGCCGGAATCGTAAGGCGCTACCATTGACGCATGGACCGTTTCCCGCTCGGATACAACACCTACTCCATTCGCGCGATGCGCTGGAACGACGTGCCCTTGCTGGAGTACGCCGCCGGTCTCAAGCTCGACGCCGTCTTCCTGCAAGACTCGATCGACCCCGCGAACAACGATCCGGCGCATTGGAAACTCCTCAAGGAAACCGCCGCCCGCCTGGGACTCGAACTGAACGGTGGCGATGCTGGAGCGCTACCACGCACTCCCGACGGGATGAATGCCACCCTGCAACGCCTCCGCGACGGGATTCGGCACTCGGTAGGCATCGGGTCGAAATTGTGCCGCTTCCGCGTGGCGGGCGATCGTGCGAGCCTCCCGCCGGGGCCGGTGGAGAAGGTGATGGAGGACATGGTGCGTACGCTGCGGTCGGTTCGCACGGAAGCCATGGACGCCGGCATCAAATTCGCTATCGAAAATCATAAGGACCTGTACTGCTGGCAGACACGCCAGATCATCGACGCGGCCGGAAAGGAGTTCGTCGGCTCGTATCTCGATACCGGGAATCCCGTCTTTGTGATGGAGGATCCGCTCGCCACAGTGGAGACGCTGGGGCCGGTCGCGGTGATGCTGCATCTGCGCGACTCGGTGGTGTACGAATCGCACAACGGAATTGCCGTGCAGTGGGTACCGCTGGGAGAAGGCGTGGTCGATTTCAAGAAGATCGTCGCCAAGGCGAAGGAGGTCTGTCCCCCGATTGCGGTCTACAACAAGCCGATCACTGGCCGTCCGCCACAGATTCTCTCGATCTACGATCCCGCATTCATGAAGACGTGGAGCGACATGCGCGCTTCGGACCTGGCGCGATTCATCGCGTTGGCGAAGAAGGGGCATCCCTACGAAAGCCACATGGTGATTGAGGACGTGCCCGGCAAGCCTGCTGAACCAATTGCGGCGGCGCTCCAATATCAGCAGCGCGAGCATATGGAGCGGGGCGTGGAATACGCCCGGAAGGTTCTGGACCTCGGCATCAAATGGCGCGGCTGAAACGGGACTATCGTTCTGCCTTAGCCGGCCTTGCAAAAGGTGGAAGACCTGCTGACGCGAGCGGCTCGTAGTCTTTCTTCCACTGCCTTAGGGCGTCCCCTCCTCTTTGCGGCGCGCCATCGGAAAAGTGAACACCGGCACCGGCGGACGGCGGCCCAACCCGCACTCCGCATGCACGGCGCGTACCGCGCTCTCGAGACCGTCGCGCCGGACCACCACGGCGATGGTCAATTCGCTTGATCCCTGCGAGATGGCGATGACATTGACCTGAGCACGCGAAATCGCGGTGAAGATGCGGCCTGCGAGTCCGGGCTTGCCCTGCATGCCTTCACCCACCGCAGCGAGCAACCCCACATCCTGATCGACCTTGATCGGGTGCAGATAGTGGTGCGCCAGTTCCAACGCCAGCACCGATTCCACAGCTTCCACAGTGCGATCGAGTTCCTCCTGGCGAACCAGAAAACAGAAGCTCTGCCGGTAGCTGGAACTCGACACCAACAACACTTCCAGATTCGCCCGCGCCACCGCGTCGAGCGCCCGCGCCATCACTTGCACCCCGTTCAACTCGGCGCTCGCCGGCTCCAGCGAGACCAGCGCGACGTTCTTCATCGACGCGACCGCGCGTGTCCCGTTCATCGCCGCGATCGACGGAACGATCTTGGTTCCCGGCTTCTCCGGCGCAAAACTGTTCTTGCTCCAGACCGGAATCTTGTTCTCGGCCAGAGGTGCGAGCGTGCGCGGATGAAGCACCTTGGCCCCGGCATAGGCCAACTCAGCCGCTTCCGCGTAGGTGATCTCTTCCAGCACCTCGGCATCCGGCACCAGGCGCGGATCGGCGCTCATGATTCCATCGACGTCGGTCCAGATCCACAATTCCGCGGCATCCAGCGCGGCCGCCAGGATCGACGCCGAGAAATCGGAGCCCCCACGGCCCAGCGTCGTCGGACGGCCGTCCGCAGTGGCGCCGTTGAAGCCCGTGATGATCGGCATGGAGCCTTGCCCGATCAGCGGTAGCAGACAGGCCCTCGCCTTCTCGCGCGTCGGTTCCATCAGTGGCGAGGCGTTGCCGAAGACCGCATCCGTCACTACCACCTCGCGCGCGTTGATCGCGGCTGCAGGGATCCCCTCGGCATTCAGGTGCTCGGAGACCAGCAGCGCCGACAGCCGCTCACCGATCGCCACCGCTTCGTCCACCGAACGCGGAGGCCGCTCGCCCAGCATCGCCATGCCGCGCGCGATCCGTTCGAACTCATCCACGAGCGCACCGATCTTCACGATCACCGCTGGCTGCCGCACTTCCGGCAGCAATGCTTTACATGCCTCCACATGGCGAGCGCGCAGTTTAGCGAGATTCGCCTCCATGCCCGCAAGGTCGCCCGCCTCGGCGTGCCGCATGGTATCGAGCAGCAGGTCGGTGATTTTGGACATCGCCGAAACCACTACCGCGACGGGCCGCTTGCGGCGCTCACTCGCCGCAAGCTGAGCGGACACCCGCATCCGTTCGGCGGAACCCACGCTCGTGCCGCCGAATTTCATCACGACGAGATCTGTCAACTGTAATCCTTTCCATTGGTGACGCGCGACCGCACGATTTTCAAGATCGCCTCCTCCACTTCGTCGAGAGAGAGCGCCGTGGAATCCAGGTAGATCGCATCAGGAGCCTGCGCCAGGGGCGCGTCGGAGCGCGTGCTATCGCGTTGGTCGCGCTCTTTGATCTGCGCCGCGACGGTGCTCTGGGAAATCGCTTCGCCTTTGGCCTGACTTTCGCGGAAGCGGCGCCGGGCTCGTTCGTCGGGCTCGGCATCCAGGAAGATCTTCACGTCGGCGTTGGGGAACACCACCGTTCCGATGTCCCGCCCCTCCATCACCACGCTGGCCTGCTCTCCCATGGCGCGCTGCTTCGCCACCATGGCGCGGCGCACACCTGGGAGCACAGCTACCTTCGAGGCGCCACTCGATACTTCAGGCGTGCGAATCGCTTCGGTGATGTCTTCGCCGTTCAGACTAATGCGCCCCGGCGAGAGTTCGATATCGGCGGCGATGGCCAATTGCTCCATGCGGTGTGGATCGTCCCAACTCACGTTTCGCTGGAGCGCCCAGAGTGCCACGGCACGGTACATCGCGCCCGTGTCGATGTAGGTGAATCCTAACCGGTTGGCCAGCAGCTTGGCGAGTGTACTCTTGCCGGCGCCGGCGGGACCGTCGATTGCCACCACAATGCGTCTTGGTTTGGAATCTGCCAAGAAATAGAATAACAAGCAGCATGACCCCGGACGAATTCGACCAACTGGTGGACGCGGCTGTCGCGCGCATCCCGCCTCGCTTTCGCAAGCGGATGAAGAACCTGGCCATGATGGTGGAAAGCGAACCGAGCCCGCAACAGTTGGCGCACGCCCGTGTGGGTCGCGGAAGCACGCTTCTGGGGTTGTACGAAGGCCGGCCGCTCCCGCAGCGCAGCGTCTTCGAGCCGTTTGCCATGCCGGATCGCATCACCATTTTCCAGGGACCGCATGAACGGCTGGCGCAAAGTCCCGAACACCTCGTCAAGATGGTGCAGGACACGGTATGGCACGAAGTGGCGCATTATTTCGGCATGGACGAACTGCAGGTGCGAGCCGCCGAGCGGCGGCGGAGAAGCTAGGGCCGATTGGTGTACGGAGTGGGCCCTCGCCTGCCCACGGGAGGTAAATACGCCGCGTGCCATATCAACCCGATCGGATTTGGTCCGGAGGGCAGATCGTGATCTGCCCACGTGCCCGGGAACTTATCGCGACGTCCCGGTGTCAACAACCGTCATGGTGTACCAGGACGTGATCTTCGCTCTGAGGATGCTTTCGCGGAATCGGACCTTTAGCCTGGTTGCCGTCTTGTCGCTGGCCATCGGCATCGGAGCCGCGACCTCCGTTTTCAGCGTCGTCGACCGGATCCTCTTCCGTAGCCTGCCGTATGCCTATGGGGACCGCCTGCTTTCGGTCGGGATCGCCGCCCCTATGCTCCCGTACGATTTCCTCTTTGGGTCGTCCTATCTCGACCTCCGCACCCATCAGCAGATGTTCGAGGCTGTCACCTCGTGGTCCGGCATTAACGACTGCGACCTGACCGATGGCGAGCCCGTCCGCCTCAGCTGCGCGGCCGTGGAATCGACTTTCCTGAGCACCGTAGGAATCACGCCAATCCTTGGCCGCGGTTTCACACCCGAAGAAGACGGCCCGTCCCGAGCCCCTGTCGCGCTGCTCTCCTATGGGCTCTGGCAATCGCGATTCGGCGGACGTTCCGATGTCCTGGAAAACACCATCGCCCTGAACGGACAGCAGGTGCGCATCGTGGGCATCCTGCCGCGCGATTTCGAGGCCCCCACGCTGGCACATGCGGATTTGGTCATTCCGCAAGCGTTGGACGACGACACATTAGCCCGCGCCGTCACTGGCCGTCCGCTGCGAGTGCTGGCACGCATGCGGCCGGGTACCAGCGTCGAATCCCTGCAGGCACAGGCGGAAGCGGCCCTTATGCTCGCGCTTCCTAAATTCCCGGGCGCGCGCGAACTCAAGGCGCGAGTTCGCACTCTGCGCGATTTCCAGGTTGGTGATGGAAAGGCGGTCTCCTGGATGCTCTTTGCATCGGTGATCGCGGTCCTCCTGCTCGCCTGCGCGAATCTGGCGAATCTGCTGCTCGCAGGTGCAGTGAAGCGCCGGCGGGAGATGGCCATCCGCGCTGCGTTGGGCGCGGGACGGATTCGCCTGCTCCGGCAGTCGCTCACGGAAAGTTTGGTGCTGGCGATCGCCGGTGGCGTTGCCGGAGTTCTTCTGGCCCAGGTGCTCCTCAAACTACTGATCGCGATGGCCCCGGAAGGCATTCCGCGCCTGGCGCAAGCAACGCTCGATCTGCGCGTGTTGACCTTTGCCTTCGGCTGCTCGCTGGTCTGCGGAGTGGTCTTCGGGATCGGCCCGGCTCTCTCCAGTGCACTGCCTTCTTCGCCACGCGTCGAGGGCGACCGCGGCTGGTTGCGGCCTGCACTGGTAGTCACGCAATTCGCGCTTTCGCTCGCTCTGCTCACGGGCGCCGGACTCCTGGGGCGAGCCCTCTGGGGTCTGGAGCATAAACCGCTCGGCATGGAGACCCAGCAGGTGGTCACTGCGTCGTTCTCGCTCGCGCCCCAGCGCTATCCTGACACGGCGCGCCAACTGGCGTTCTCGGAAGCGCTGGAGAATCGTCTGCGCAACTTGCCTGGCTTCGTGTCGGCTGCCATCGCCGATTCCAATCCGCCGAACGCGCCGTTAAGATCGAAGCCCATTTGGGGACTCGAAATCGACGGCCACGCGCCGAACTCGTCTTATCAGGGAACCGTAGTGTGGCGGGCTGTGAATCCCGAGTACTTCCGGACGCTCAGCATAGCCATTCTACGCGGGCGCGCCTTCACCGAACAGGATCGCGAGTCGTCGAACGAGGTGACGATTATCAGCCAGTCGCTGGCGCGCCGCCTGTTTCCTGATGGCATCGCGGTGGGGCATCGACTCGGCAAAGCGGTCATCGTGGG
>DATGIL010000045.1:0-73855 GCA_035295745.1 Bryobacteraceae bacterium
AAATCCGCGACTTGTATACCTCTTACGCTACATGGCGGTTCCGGCACAGCCGATGACGATCTCAGACGGGCGATCCACGCCGGGGTCAATATCATTCACATCAATACGGAATTGCGTGTGGCCTGGAAACACGGACTTGAGACTGGTCTCGCGCGGCGCGAGGACGAGGTGGTGCCATACAAGATCCTCCCGTCGGCCGTCGCCGCGATCCACGACGTCGTACGCGCGAGGCTTCGATTATTCGGAGGACAGGACTAAGCGTCGCTTTCGACTTTGGCTATCGGGCACGGAGTACCAGCGGAGGTGCACCGGGGAGGCCGGGTCCGGTTTCGGCTTCCGCTTAGTCCTTCGGCAGCCAAAAGCCGCATTGAGAAGCCGAGCCATCGTGTTTCTCGAGTCGGCCACTAACTACTCGCGTAACCTCTTTGGGCCGCTCACGTAGGGATTGCCTCGCTCGTAGAAGCGCAGTTTGCGATCCACGTTCCGCGTCAAACCGATGCGTACGCTTTCGCCGATGGCACCCGCTATGCGCGGACTCGTCGCGAGCCAGAGCGGACCGGCGGCGCACAGATCCAGGCCATCCTGCCTGAAATCAATCTGCATCGCCTGGGCTAGCCGGCCCGGGCCGCGGGCTAAATCGAGCAGCCCTGCCCCGCCGCGTAAGCGTTCCATCCGATCGATGCCCGCGAGTGGTTCGAGGGCACGCAAGAGTACTCCCGCCCCGACTCCAACCGCCTCGCTCGTCACGTTCAGCATGAATGATGACCCGTAAGTGAAATATACGTAGGCATGTCCTCGCCCCAGAAATAGTGACGCATTGCGCCGCGTCTCTCCCCGAAATGCGTGCCCCGCGGAATCACCGATTGGGTAGGCCTCCGTCTCAACGATGCGGCCGCTGAGCCTGCCATCATCGGTATCATGGACTGCTACTTTGCCGACCAGGTAGCGTGCCAACTCCACGGTATCCACCGGAAGTTCGGCTCGACGGAGACGCCGAAGACGGCAAAAGGGAATTGACTTGCCTACCCGTTCATCAGGAACGCTATGAAGCATAGCGGAAGATCGCGCAGATAGGCCCCCCGGAAGGCATGCTGCTCTCCAGTAGGGTTTGGACGTCGCCGCCGTGCCGAAGCGTTTGCACAGCGGCTTTGTCCAGGAGGTCGGCCCCGCCGTCGACCACGCCCGGAGCAGCCCCGTTCTCAAGCAGGAATAGATGTTCGACCCTGCCTGTGGAAGCGGCGCGCACAATCTCCTGTACATCTGCCGAAGCGTGGCCTGTTCCGATCTGCTTGTCGAACCCCTCCAGGGCCCGACGTGTCGGCCCGGTGGTCACCGACCGAACCAGTTCCAGGGATTGCTGGTACATTTCGTTCTGGCCAAGATGACCGGGTAATCCGCGTATTCCCGGTTCCACGCACTCAGGATAGGTCGTCAAACGATGGAAGAGCGCGACTTCATGTTCGACGCCTACAACTACCAAGGGTGGATGTCCATCCTTCAGGAGGGCGTTCACGTCGCGATCAATCTCACGATAAAAACGGCCAAGGTGGTTCTCAGGGTGATCGCGATCATGCACTGGCTCTGCGCGGAGCGAGGACTGGGATGCGCCAGGAACTAAGCCGGCGGCCTCGGTCCCCGCGTCTCTCGGAAACTTCGCGGCCTCACAGAATTGATCCGTGCATTTGAAGATGCGCGTATCATTCAGCTTTAACGCGAGAATGTAGAACTCGACGTGTTTGCTGACGAGCGCCAGCAGCGGGCGAAGCTGGAAGCACTCACCAACGGCGGCGACGCGTTGCCCGACGAGATATCGCGTGCGGAATGACTCGCAGACGTCCGGCGAGCGCAGAAAAATGAACGTCGCCGGCTCCTTTGAGGAATCGATTACATTCGTAGCGATAAGCTCTAGCGGATCGAGAAGGGAGGCGATGTCATGCTTGGATGCGCTGGTTCCCAGCTTGGCGCGCACCTGAGAAAGCGCGTCTTTGAAAGCAATCCGCGCATCGCGAGCCTCGCGTTCAGGAAGAACGATCGTGATGCACGGCGGAGCAGCCGACGCAAGACCGCGTAGTCTCTCCAGGGAAAGCTTTTCCGCTTCGGTTTTGATCATAATTAAGCCTCCAGTTGTCGATTGTCCTTACGCCCCCATCGGCTACCGATGCGCGAACGCTTCCAGAAGGCCTTCGGGGCGGATCGATAGATGACGCACCAGAACGTTCACGCAGACTAACCGTCTAAAGCTCAGCCCTTCTGATATGTGCGACTTTACCTCCGAGCGCCGAACACCTCGTATAACATTACATTGAGATCATCGAGCGCTTGGGAACAGTCACCCGTGAAGCTTGAGCCATGCATAATGGCGAGCGTTTTGGGCTTCAGGTCCGCGAGCTTCTTCAAGTTCTGCGCGGTGAGCGGCGTGTGCGGGACATACTCCGCCAGGATACCCGTCTGATATTCCTTCATCGCCTGCTGCGAGCGGCCCACGACATCGCCAACGGTGAGCGGCTCGACGTCGCCGGTTTGATGGAACAGGTCCGAACAGAGCAGTGTTCTCTGCGTTTCTTCGAACAGGACACCAGCGTCCCAGCCGTGGGGCAGATGAGGAGTCCGGCAGTGGCGAAATCGATACTTCCCCGTCGCAAAAGCTCCGCCATCGGCGAGAGCGCGCGACTCTCGGCCAGTGAAGTCGTTCACGCTGGTGAGGGCGCCGACCTGGCTACAGATAACGTCCGCATTGGGCGCTGCCTCCAGCCATTCGTTCAGCGAGCCACATTCGTCTGACTCAAAGTGGCTGAAGCTTATGTGGCGCAACTCGGAGAGGTTGATGAGCTTTGACACGGCTTCGCGAATTTCCGCGTGCATTCCGCGCAGCCCCGTGTGGAACAGCAGCGGTTCATCGTCTTTTACCAGAAAATGGTTGAACTGCAGATTAACCTGCCTGGCAAAGATCGAGACTCGATATATGTTCGGTGCGATTTCCGTTGTGACCGCCATACAGCCCTCCTGAACTGGATTTCTGAAAGATGGGTCGATGCCGCGGCGCGAAGTCCACGCATTTGTAACACTCCGTGCTTACGCGACTCTTAGCAGGATTTTGCCCTTAGCCCGGCCCTGCTGGCTCGCATCCTGTGCTTCACGTGCCTGGTCCAGCCGATATACCTGCCCCATTCGTGGCTTTACGTCACCGCGCTCCACCAGCTCCGCTAACTCCGCCAGGTCGGCTGCGCTCCGCTTCATCGCGACGTTCACCGCTCTGATCCCCGCCAGCGTCGCCAACTCCGCGTTCGCCGCACCCAGCGCCGAAACCATCACGCCGCCCTTCCTGACCATCGCGTACGAGCGGGTCGCGGTCTCGCCGCCGATGAGGTCCAATACCGCGTCGACTTGCCCCACGGCTTCAAACCGCTCCTTCTTGTAATCGATTACATGGACTTGACCCAAGGAGCGCAGGTACTCGACGTCCTCGCCGGACGCTGTCGCGATGACCCGCGCGCTCCTAGCTATAGCGATCTGGGTTGCGAACGAGCCCACGGCCCCCGCTGCGCCGTGGATCAGAATAGTGCTTCCCGGCTTCGGCTCCACGTAGTCCCGAATTGCCTGCAACGCCGTCAGTCCCGCCGTCGGCAGCGCGGCGGCCACCGGGAAGTCGATTTTCTCCGGAATCTTCGCGATGTCCGAAATCGCCGCCTCGGTGAACTCGGCATACGTCCCATCGCCGAATCCGAACACCCGCTCGCCAGTTGAGAACCCGCCCGAGTCGCCGACAGCGCATACGATTTGCCCCGCAAAATCGTGCCCGAGGGTTAGCGGGAAGCTCACCGGGAAGACCTGCTTCATATAGCCTTCGCGGATTTTCCAGTCTACCGGATTCACACCCGCGTAGCGCACCTTCGCGAGCACGTGGTTGGACCCGAGCCGTGCCAGCGATACTTCCTCATATTTCAGTTGTTCGGAGTCGCCGTACTTCGCAATCCGGACCGCCTTAATCAGGCCAGGCACCACCGCGTGTTCTGTCGTCGCCATTCCCGTTTCTCCCTTCGATGTGACATTCTCTCGCTTTCCACGCTGACCAAGCGTCTCACCGCCGCGGCCCTGCATGGCACTTACGCCTGCTTACTTCCGCAAGCCGCGCGCCAAAGCGAAGGTGTTCAAACGAAACACTGAAGTAGGTGTGGTCGAACGCTATGTTCGCGGACCGACCCAGCGGGCCGACGCGACACGGCGTTCCGATTCAGGTCAACGGAGAACTGTTGCGCCGCCTTTGGTCAACGCCCCGCAACTTCATAGCTTTGAACCTTGCGGCCCTCGAACAGCAGTCGCTACTTGCAGTCGGCAGTTGCGACCGAGAACGGCCGCACGCTCCTCTTGAAGGAGCCGTCATCGGCGTCGATTCACATTGCATACGGATGGCGCCAGCGGTTTTCGATAGAGTCGGGTGAAGTGACGGCTGACGAATCTCCGACTCGGTCTTTCGCCGGCTGTCAATCTGTAGGCCCTGATCCCGAGGTGCTGTCAGGTTGCCATCCTGATCGAACCGGTATAGCCCAAGCTCTCGTGACCTGACGTGTTGCGCTCAGGGTCGCCAAGACGGCCGGTGGCCTTTGGGCTGCGCCGCGTATCTGTCAGCAGTCGGCTGTCGGAGTCAGGCGGATGGCTTTCGCGGCACTCCACGCGACAGGTGGGCCCTTCGACGGACGGTAAAAGCTTGAATTGCCGGAACGTAGCCGTTCCCTGCACAAGAAGAGCGTGTTGGATCTTGAAATGCATTTCGTGAGCCTGTGACTGCGCAAACAACAGCGTTCGAGCAAGCGCCGACATCAGTCGCTTGGGATTTGACAGGAGCAACTGGCCGTCTTGTCATGGGATATAGAGCGGTGCGGTCGGTCACACGGTCGATTGCAGCACAGACCTCCGCTGAGGATCAGATGGTGCAATCCAGCCCGGATGCCAGTCCGATGAAGTGGCACCAGGCCCATACGACCTGGTTTTTCGAGACGTTCGTGCTGCGTCCGTTCCTTCCGGATTACAAGCCCTTTCGCGAGGAGTTTCGCTGGCTCTTCAACAGCTACTACAACTCGATTGGAGGGGCAGTTCCGGAAAAGCAGTTACGAGCTTCGTTTGCGCGCCCGTCGCTCGTGGAGGTGCTTGCCTTTCGCGAACATGTGGATGAAGCGATGGAAAAGCTCTTCGCAGGACGTATTCCAGACGACGCAGCGCGACGGATCATGTTGGGCCTGAACCACGAGCAGCAACACCAGGAATTAATGCTGACCGATATTAAGCATGCCTTCTTCTCAAATCCACTGCGCCCGGCATACGACTCTACCCCTTTCGCGGAAACCCGTGACGTTTCGCCGTCCGGCTTCAAGTCGCATTGCTTCCATGGCGGTGTGACTGACATTGGTTATCCCATAGACCCCACGAACAGTCTCGACTTTTGTTTCGATAATGAAACTCCCTGTCACAAGGTCTACCTGGAAGCCTTCGGGATTGGAAACCGCGGCGTCACATGTCGAGAGTACCTGGAGTTCATGTCGGACGACGGATACGCGCGCCCCGAGTTTTGGCTTTCCGAGGGATGGGAAGCGGTGAAGGAACAGGAGTGGCGGGCGCCACTCTACTGGGAACGAGATGCCACGGATAGCACTGGCTGGCGCACCTACACCCTTCGAGGTTGGCATCCGCTTTCCGCGTTGTTGGACACGCCTGTATGCCACGTGAGCTTTTTTGAGGCCGATGCGTTCGCGCGCTGGAGGGGCTGCCGCCTTCCCACCGAAGCAGAATCGGAACTTGCCGCGTCGGGAATTCCAATTGAGGGGAACTTGCTCCACACAGGTAGGCTACATCCCGCAATTGCGTCCGGTGACGGCCTTGAGCAACTCTTCGGAGACTGCTGGGAGTGGACCGCCAGCCCCTATACCGGCTATCCGGGTTATAGACCGCTTCCTGGTGCCCTGGGCGAATACAACGGCAAGTTCATGTCCGGCCAGATGATCTTGCGTGGAGGATCCTGCGTCACGCCCGCGGGTCACTTACGGGCTACCTACCGAAACTTCTTTCAGCCGGCGACGCGGTGGCAATTCACAGGGATACGATTGGCGACCTAAGGACTATCAAACATGAATATCACCACCGAGTTTCAGACATTCGCCGGGGCGAGCCTCGCCCCAGTGGCCGAAAGCACCGAGCTGATCGATGAGGTCCGACGCGGCCTTTTGAAGCATCCGCGATCGCTTATGCCGTGGATGCTCTACGATGCCGAAGGCTCGCGCCTTTTCGAGTGCATCACGACCCTGCCTGAATACTATCCCACGCGAACGGAGCGCGACATTTTCGCGAGGCGTGCAACAGAGATCGTCGCAGCGGCATGTTCTCAGGGATCGCGGCCGTTCCGCCTGCTTGAGTTGGGAGCGGGAACGGCGGCCAAAACCGGCATTCTGCTGGAAGCGGCGGCACGTTCGCGAAAGGAGCTGATTTACATCCCGATTGATGTCTCGCCGGATGCGCTCGATGCGGCGTGCGCCAGCATCGGTTGCCTGTTGCCGGACGTGCAACTACGGCCGATGGTGTCGAATTACGTGACTCATCCGCCGAGGCTTGAGCGGTTCGAGGGGACCACGCTCGCGCTGTACATCGGTTCGAGCATCGGCAACTTTCTACCGGAAGAGGCTCGGGCGATTCTTCGCGATCTGAGGTCTGAGCTCAGGTCCGGCGATGGGCTGCTGATAGGCACGGACATGGTGAAAGACGAGCGGACTCTGGTGCGAGCGTACGACGACGATGCTGGCGTCACCGCGGCGTTTAATTTGAATCTTCTGCATCGCCTCAATCGAGAACTCGGCGCAAACTTCGATACGGACTGCTTCCGGCATCGGGCCCGCTGGAATCGCGCGGAGTCACGCATCGAGATGCATCTAGAGAGCACCTGCGATCAATGGGTAGATATCCCGGCCGCGGATCTTAGCGTTCCATTCGCCGCTTTTGAAACCATTCACACTGAGAACAGCTACAAATTCACCAGGAAAACACTCGCCGCACTGTTGGATGATGCTGGCTTTACGGTCGAGCAAACATGGACGGATCCGCGGCAGTGGTATGCGCTCACGCTCGCGGGCCTGAGGTAGTCACCGGCAGTCGAAGATCGGACCTAAACAGTTTTCGGCAGGGAAGGCGGCGAACTAGCCGCCTTTCTCAGCGTTTGGCCCTTACAACTTTTCTTTGCGCGCCGGCGGAACCTTGTGAGCCCCCCACTTTTTCTGTGCCGCCTAATAGGACTAAACTTCCTCAGGAGCGCCGTTGCAACGTATGGAAGCGGCCAGTCTGGCCACGGGTAGAAGCGCAACGGCGCCCGGCCTAGGCGACGACATCCCTCTTCATTCGTAGGAACTCCCCGTAGTCTTGGGACACTAGCGAGTAATCGCTATCGCTTTAGCACGTTGGAGGCCATGTTTGGAGACGCGCGTCCTAAGTTGGCGCTGACAAATGAGGCGTTCACACTGCAAGATCGAGTTTCGTGGAGACCCGAGTTTGAAGAGTCGGCCCGCGTCGACCCGCTGAGTCGGTCCGCGAACAGTTGCACTCTCCGATACCCGTTCAGTTCTTGGTTTCTGTAGCTTCGCGGTGGTGCAATACGTGCGTAATCCGAATGAAGAGGCGGGTGCCACGACATTTGGATAGAAAAGTGGGGATGCAATGATTCGACGCGTTGGGGTCGCAATACTCGTAACGGCTTTTGTCGGGATTGGCGGCGCCCTGCTCTTGTCGCGGCGACAGGCCATTGCGCCCATCGACCCTCCTTCCCAGTCGAGTTTCTCCGCCGAATCGATTGCTCGCGGAGAAGCTCTCGCCACCGCAGGACATTGTGCCTCCTGCCATACGCGTGCGGGCGGACAACCATTCGCGGGCGGGTATGGAGTAAACACACCGTTCGGGATTGTGTACGGAACGAATATCACTCCGGACTCGAAAACCGGTATCGGAACGTGGCCGCTCGACGCCTTTCTCCGCGCCATGCGCGAAGGCGTCGCCCGCGATGGGTCGCATCTTTTCCCGGCGTTCCCTTACAACGCTTACACCGAGCTGACATACGATGACTTGAGGGCACTGTACGCGTATCTAATGACGCGCCAGCCGGTCAGCGCGGGCGTGCCGTCTAACACGGTTCCTTTCCCATTGAATGTCCGCGCTCTGCAGGAAGGCTGGAAACTTCTTTTTTTCAGGAGCGGACGCTTCCAATCCAACCCAGCAAAGAGCGGCGAATGGAATCGCGGAGCCTATCTCGCCGAAGCGCTCTGCGATTGTGGCGGCTGCCACACTCCGCGCAATTCGCTGGGCGCCGAAAAGACTAGCGGGGTTTATGCCGGGACGGTTGTCGACGGCTGGATCGCGCCTGCGCTCGATCGGGCGAATCCCTCACCCCTACCGTGGACGCAAGAGGATTTATTCACCTTCCTGCGAACGGGCACGAGCTCTCTACATGGGGCTGCCGGCGGTACGATGATCCCGGTCATTCGCGATGCGCTGGCGCTCGCTGTCGTGCCGGACTCCGACGTTCGAGCCATCGCCGTCTACTTCTCCGACGTGAATCAGCCGGCCGTGCGTGCGTCAAGCGTCGACGCGACGGTGCGTGAAGCGATCGCGACTTCAGATCTTGCCGTCGACCAGCCGTACGACGCCGATGCGACCCTCTATGCCTCCGCGTGCATGAGCTGCCACTACAATGGGAGGCCGGCTCCGGTTCCCGCGCGGCCGGAACTCGCTCTCAACAGTGCACTGACGCTGCCTGAACCGACCAATTTCATTCAGGTTGTCTTGAACGGAGTCAGCAGCATCAACGGCGCGCCGGGATTGGTGATGCCAGCGTACGCATCGCTCACTGATATCGAAATCGCGAGGCTCGCGGCCTACCTGCGCCGCACCCGCACAAAACGTCCACCCTGGAACGACATGGAAAAGAAGGTCGCCGCTGTCCGTCGGGAGTCGGCAGGCCGCTAAACAGAAAGAGATAAGATCATGATCACATTCCAACTCAATGGGCTTAGCGTTTCCGTTCACAGCCCGGGGGACGCACCACTGCTCTGGGTGATTCGCGATGAACTCGGTCTGACGGGAACCAAATTCGGCTGCGGGATTGGCTTCTGCGGCGCCTGTACTGTTCATGTCGAGGGGCGCGCCACGCGATCGTGTGTCACTCCGCTAGGCGCAATTGCGGGAGCGAAGGTGACCACGATCGAAGGGCTCGATCCTGAAGGCAGGCATCCGCTCCAGGCCGCGTGGCTTGAGCTGCAGGTCCCCCAGTGCGGCTATTGCCAATCAGGGCAGATCATGCAGGCAGCGACGCTGCTCAAAGACTACCCCGACCCCACCGATCGTGACATCAACGCGGTCATGGCCGGAAGTGTCTGCCGATGCATGGCGTACGGTCGAATAAAGAAAGCCATCAAGCTTGCCGCCACGAGAATGCGGGGAGTGCCTCATGGTTAGTTTGTCTGCTCATGGCCTGCGGTCGACCTTCGAACCGTCACGCCGCGGCTTTCTGATTACGATGATGGGTGGCGGCGCGATGCTGGGATACGCCCGGTCGAGCCTCGCCGGGCCGGCTCGCAGCGCCGGCGAGCTATTCGAGCCAACCATCTGGTATGGCATCGGTCCCAGTGGTACGGTGACGATCAATATTATTCGCGCCGAGATGGGGCAGCATGTTGGTACCGCGCTTGGCCGGATCGTGGCCGAAGAACTGGAGGCCGATTGGAACAAAGTCAAAATCGTCACTGTCGACTCCGATTCGAAATGGGGCGTGATGCTCACCGGGGGCAGTTACTCGGTTTGGCAGAGTTTCCCGTTGCTCAGCCGGGCGGGCGCGGCAGGTCGTATTGCTCTGGTCGAGGAAGGCGCGAGGTTGCTCCGCGTCTCTCCCCAAATGTGCACGGCGCGTGCTGGCGCCGTGCACTCCGGAGGAAGGTCGATCCGGTACGGTGATATCGTCGCCCGCGGTGATCTGCGGCGAACGTTCACGCGCGAGCAGCTCGAACATATTCCGATAAAGGCCCCGGACCAGCGCCGTCTAATCGGGCGGGAAACTCCGGCGTTGGACGTTCCGGTGAAGGTCAACGGCAAGGCCGTCTACGGCCTGGACGCAAAGGTGGAGGGAATGGTGTATGCGCGCCCGAAGATTCCACCAACGCGTTACGACTCCAAAGTGATCTCGATTGACGACTCGGCGGCGAGGCGGGTGCCAGGCTATCTTAGTAGCCTGGCTCTGGAGGACCCGTCCGGCACCGTGCCCGGCTGGGTGATGGTGTTCGCTGAAAGCTTCGTCGCCGCGAACCGCGCCGCCGACCTGGTGAAGGTGACGTGGCGCTCGGGCAAAGCAGCGAGCGTATCCGAGCGGGACATTCAGAATCGTGCAGCGGAGCTGATTGCGAATCGCAACGGAGGCTCCCTGCTGGTCGACGATCCGGGCGTCGAGGCGACGCTCGCGTCGGCGCAGCGGAAGATCGAGAGAACCTACACCACGGGCACCGTGATGCACTTCGCGTTGGAACCGGTCAACGCGCTGGCTTTTGAAAAGGACGGCGTCTTCGAAATTCATACCGGGAATCAATGGCAGACGTTGATCCTTCCAGTGCTGGCCAAGGCGTTGGGGCGCAGCCAGGACAAGATCGTGCTGCGCAGTTACCTGATCGGCGGGGGATTCGGACGCCGCCTGGACGGTGACTATGCCGTGCCGGCTGCGTTGGCCGCGAAGGCGATCGGCAAGCCGGTCAAGATGGTCTGCACGCGCCCCGACGACATGCGTTTCGATTGTCCACGATCCCCAACGACGCAGGTGTTGCGCATGGCCTGGGGAGATGGAGGCCGCGTAACAGCAATGGATCATCAGGCGGCGGCCGGATGGCCGACTGCGGTGATGGCCCCGTCCTTCATGATGAAAGGAATCAACGGTGTTCCCTACGATCCCTTCTCAATCTCGGGCGCGGATCACTGGTACACGGTAGGAGCCCAGCGGGTTCGCGCGTTGCGCAATGATCTGGCGGAACGGACGTTTCGGCCCGGTTACCTGCGCTCCGTCGGGGCGGGCTGGACCAACTGGGCGCTCGAAAGTTTCATGGACGAGGCGGCGCTCGCGGCTGGTGTCGATCCGGTCGAGTTTCGTCTGCGCATGCTCGATGGCGCCGGCCGGAATGCCGGATCGTCGCCGAGCTCGGTGGGGGGCGCGCACCGGCAGGCGGCCGTGCTCGCCCGCGTGGCTCAGCAGGCCGGTTGGGGTAAGTCGATGCCCAGAGATGTTGGACTCGGTATCGCGACCACTTTCGGCCAGGAGCGCGACATGCCCACCTGGCTAGCCTGTGCCGCTCGCGTGCGGGTCGACCGCTCCAACGGCCACGTCGCGGTGGAGAAGCTGACCATGGTCATTGATGCCGGGACCATCATTCATCCGGATAGCGCCGAGGCGCAGGTGGAGGGCGCGCTTTTGTGGGGGTTGGGAATGGCGCTGCATGAAGGATCGGAGTTCATCAACGGGCAGGCGAAGGATACCAACCTCGACACTTATCGCGTGCTGCGCATGGCCGACGTGCCGGAAATCGAGGTTGAGTTTCTCCCCAGTACGGAAGCCCCGGTTGGGCTCGGGGAACCGGCGACCACCGGAGTTGCACCGGCGATAGGAAATGCGATCTTCGCCGCTTGCGGCGCACGCCTCCGCCATCTGCCGATGCGGCCCGCAGCAGTGTTGGAAGCGCTTGCGCACTGAGCTTGATTATGGCAGCGGCGGAATAGGATGGGAGGTCTCGGCCGGGTAGGTGATCGTGGTGCCCCGAACTTGGGCAAACAGAGTGAGAGTGTGAATCTGGCGGCGCGTAGCGCTCATGATGTCCTCCGTGCGAATTCCGCGCACGAGCAAGGCGTCAGCGATGAGCGACCGATGGCAGCGCCAGGGCACCGCTTCAGCGCACATCAAGGCGATTTGATCTTGCTTAGCCGTTTGGATCGCTTCTTCGAGGCTCTCCACAAACTCGCGCGTTTGCATGTAATCCGCATAGCCGCGAAAGGAGGCATTTCGCCAGCCTCCGTTGGGCGAATCGCGCCTGGCATGGCGAAGGCCGCCAAGACCTGGCATGTGGATATATTTCAAGCCGGACTTCATGAGAGATCGACCCAACGAATCCTGATTGAACTGCGGATTGTGAGCGGAACGCGGCACCGTGCGCACATCCACGACGCAAGTTACCCCGTGTACCCGGAGCAGATGGATGAATTCATCGATCGTGCGCGTGGAATGACCGATCGTCATTACGAGCGGCAAAAGTTCTTGATTCGGCATGCTTCTACTTCTGGATTTTCTTGAGCGCCGAACCTTTGTGCATGGCCAGATGGTCGGTGGTGTCGCTTTTGATCAAGTACTGCGGCTCGTCCTTCGAAGCATGGACCATGTATCCCTTGAACCTAATAGCAGAGGTGATCTTTTTCTTGATCGTTCCCCGGACAGGCCCTGCCTCCGAATTCCATCCCACATGATCTCCGACCTTCAAGTCCGTGTTCATCCGGTCCGGTCTCTCAAGCCGGCGAGCTAGTTACCACTTGCCTACGTGCGCACCGCCATCCACGTGCAGCACCTCCCCGGTCACTTGACCGGCTTCTGTCAGATAAACGACCGCGTCCACGACGTCTTTCACCCCGGAAATCTGACCCATCGGTTGCAGCGTCTTGAGCAAATCCTTCGACTGCCCCTCATGCATGGGCGTGTCGACTACCCCCGGCGCAACGGCGTTGACGCGTATGCCCTGCCTGGCATATTCCATCGCCAGGCTCCGCGTAACGGCTTCCAAGCCTCCCTTGATCATCATCGCAACGGACGAATTAATCCCAGCGATCGGATGATTCACCTGGGCCGCGGTAACATTGACGATGCTTCCACCGGTGTTCTGAGTCAGCATTTGCTTGACGGCCAGCTGCGTGAGCAGCAGAAAGCCTTCGAGGTTAACCGATGCCAGAGCACGGAGATCCTCAACTGTGTAGTCCGTGAACTGTTTCGCGAAATAGATGCCGGCATTGTTGACCAGCGCATCAATGGAGTTGAATCTGTTCTTCGCAACCTCGGCGATCTTTGAAGCGGTGGCCGCTTCGGCAATGCTTCCATCGACCAACGCAAGTTTATCCGAGGCTTCGAACGGGTTCGACGTCGTGATTTTCAGCGCGTTCGCCACTACGTTGTAACCGCGATCCAGAAACGCCTTCACAAGCCCTGCTCCAATTCCCTTAGAACCACCGGTCACGATTACCGTCTGGCGCATACTGGTCACCTCATTGCATGCTCTCTTCCGATCGAAGGCCAGGCTGCCTCTGCCATTCGCCGTTGAGCTGACATCGGTTAGTAAGGATTTTGCAGGCAAGTCGGCCAACGCGAAAACGCAGACGACGGGATGCCGCGTCGGACATTCGCCAGTCGCCATCGTCCTCACTGTCCTGAAACTGCCAAACGTCTTCCAGATAGTTTTGGCCGTAGCAGGTTTGGGAGACCATCACGTTGTCACCCGATAGCGGCTTTCCACCGACTCCCACACTCCCTCGGAAATCCCGCTAACGGGGCGAGATCCCCACTTCCCCACCGCGCCGACAGCTGGTCCGGGGTTGAAAGCAAAGATTAAGACCAGAAAGGAGGCGGCCTGACGGCCGCATCACTTTGTACTACAAACCGGACAGATCACGCTCGGTCTGCATCCCCTGTTCGAGTGGGCCAAAGGCGGGCGGAGTTCCCATGCTGGTGGCCGCCCGGGTGCGTGAGAATCCGCGCAACCTGTTGAAGGAGATTGGTTGCGGGGGACTGCAACGCTCCGAAGGCACTGCGGCTGCGCTTCAGACTGGCGTTAGCACGTTAGCCGCACCATTTGTTATTCTCGCTATCGGAATGAACGACCTGACGATGACCGAAGTGTGGGTTTTCAGCGGAGCGAAGAGGCACTTTCCAGGCGGTGTATTCACAAGTCGAGAAATCGCAGAGCCGTGGATTCTGAAGAATCGTTTGACCGGAACGCTTACCCTGTATCCGGTCGATGTTGGAGCATACGAACGGGCGATTGATAAGGGGCTGTTCCGGCCCAAGAAGCCGCACGAATCGGAACCCGAATTCATCGGCGGATTCTCGGATGCTGGAATGGAACACTATCACTACGAAAACGGCGAACGCCAGAGTGGATGGTAGGCCGGAACCGATGTAGATGTATTTAGATTTTTTGGTTGCGGGGGGTGGATTTGAACCACCGACCTTTGGGTTATGAGACGAACGAGTGGTCCGGGGTTCCATCCGATGTCAATCCGGATTCGGCCGCACTATGTCACATGGTCCGAACAGCAGAAGATCGAAGTCGCCGGGCCGGAGTATCTGCGAAACGTCATCCGGATAGTGACCGAAACCGGACTTCGGATCTACAAGGAGCGACACCGATGAAGAAGGAGCAGCTCGATCTGGAGAACGGGTCGGTGTGGATTCCGGACTCGAAAACGCCGAACGGCATTGCGGAGGTGCCTCTCACGGAGATCGCCGCTGATGCATTTCGGAAGCGACTGGCTCTCTCAGGACCCAGCCCTTTCCTTTTCCCGAGCGAAGAGAATCCCGACGGCTATCAGAAGACATTCAAGACCGTTTGGCACGCGACCCTTCGCCGGGCGAAGGTTCGATATTTTCGCATTTACGATCTCCGATCTGCGTACGCTACCCGCCTCAGCGCCGGCGGCGTCGCCGACGAGTGGGTCACGCAGTTGCTCCGGCAGGGCGATGCGAAGGTATTCAAGAAGTACTCGCAGATGAAACTGCAGATGAAGGGAGAGGCGCTGGCGAAATCGAATCGCCAGGCCAACGAAAGCGGCCCGAGTTTTGGCACAGTCAAAGGCCAATCCGAGCCGGGTTTTGGCACAGTAGAGGTAAAGGAACAGCGAAAGCGATGGAAGCCCCATCAATGAACTCTTTTGGAATCAGCAGGAGGTTTGGTCGGGGCGGGGCGATTTGAACGCCCGACCCCCTGCGCCCAAGGCAGGCCAGGAAGCAGCGGACTGAGTGGATTCAGTGGGTTAGAAATTGAGAGGGGGTGCTTGGGCGTGTCTCATCGGATGGGTCGGACCAATCTGCACCAGAAAATGCACCGTGTCACGGGCTTACGTTGCGTACTGCATTCCCCAATAGTTTGGCTTCTCTTTGCTGAAGATGAGCCAAGACATCGGTAAGTTCTTTCACGCCGTCAATGGCCTCTCGCACCTTTGCACGCCCTTCGTCATTCACCAAATCGTATTCCTTATAAAGCCGCATCTTTGCACGTGAGGCGAACGTGCGGTTGTCGTTCATCACAGCGATGGCGAGGTTTGTCAAAAGATCCTCTGCTTCAGGTGGGTCCAGATAGGGGCCAATGCCCGTGAGCGCATCCAAAAGCCGTCCCAACGACTCCTGATCGCTTGCCCTTGGCAACAGGTGGGCCTTTACGAAGCGTTGTTCGTCCGGGTCCAAAAACTGTAGGTCGGAGCCACGAAAAAATGCTTCTTCGTATGCCAGAACAGTGTACTCATCCTGACCTCGAAAGACTCCATAGACGTTCTTCGCAATCTTCCTCTTGGTCTCCTGCGGCGAGGCGTCGAACGTCTTTCGGTAACAGGCCCGAAGGTGCTCCATGTTTTTTGGCGTAGCTTCTTGGTTTTCGGGAGAATAGAGATACGCCTTCGGTATGATCTCAATTAACAGTCGTTCGATTTCGCATGGTTGCGATGAATCGACAAGATGGGAAACGAGAGGGAGCGCTGACGTACCACCCCGCAGCCGTGCGAATAGCTGTTCCGCCGTGTAGCCATAGGTGCTCTTCTTCCTCTTCGCAACCGCCTTGACGATGATTTCAACAAGTTCGGAAGCAACCACAGCGCCGCTCTTCTCAACATGTTTTTCCAATCTCTTGAGGCGACCCGGATGGATCAGATTTCGATACTTCCGAACGACCGTTGTGAGATCAACCGTCTCATCCGAAAGCACACCCGTCTTCTTACAGAGCGCAACCAACTCTGACAACTCCAGTGAATCCAGCTTTGAATGGTCAACGCTCTTTTCTGCGTAAAGGGCATCTATCAACAGGGCTTCGATCAGGCTACCTGCAAGCACGTGGACGGCTTTCCATGCTCCCGCTTTTAGGCAGGCGTGTATTTCTCTGTAGTCGCTATCCAAACACTCCCGGAGTTCCGGGATGGCGATGAAGTTGAAGTCAGCCATCGCAGGAATGATAGCTCTTTCAGATCCCGTATTGCTATGCCACCCGCCCCGGCTTTCTTCCGGTTGAGATTGCCTTTGGCGCTGTCTTCTTTTTAGTTGTCAATCGTTCCATCCGATTTACAGCTTTCTTCTGCGCTTCAGGAATCGTCTGCATGTAGACGTTGCGTGTGATTTCAGGTGAGGCATGTCGCAACTGTGCTTGGATGCTTTTGTCCGTGATCCCGGCCTCGTGGGCCTCTGTGGCGTAGCCCCGTCTGAACATGTGATATCCGATCCGGCCAAGTTTCGCTTTGTCGGCGGCGGGGAGCAGAGTCCGATCAAGCCAGTTCTTGTAGTGGATCGCTGTCCCTTTCTTGCTGGCGAAGACGAACCCTTCCGGTGACGAGTCCGTGCAAGAAGATTTCCACCACAGCAGATCCACGCAAAGCTCTGCCGGTAACGGAATGATGCCAATACTGGACTTCGTTTTCGGTACGACTTCGGCTTGAAAGCGGTTCATCTGGCGAACCACCGCTACGCAGTCGCCGGTGAAGTCCTTCCATTTCAGCCCAAAAAGTTCGCCACGGCGCAGCCCTCCAAGGAACAAAAGACCTGCCATAATCTGATCCCGGCGAGAGGGCAACTCTTCCTTCAGGCGATTGAAGTCCTCAAGCGATAGATAACGGCGCACCGGCTCACCGACACCATCTGGCAAAGACAACCGCCGTGCAGGACTTTTTGGGAGAACGTCTTCCTCAACCGCATAGGCGAAGATTGCTTTCAGATAGGTCAGGCAGTGCTCGACAACGCTCTTCGAGTAGCCTTCGGTGACCAGACTTTTCAGGAATTCTTGCATGTCGGAGTCCGTAATGTCCTTCAGTGCCACGTCTCCGAATCGGGGAAACAGCTTCGTGTCCTTGTAATACTCGAACGTATATTTCGTGGTCTCCCGCCAGCGGGGTTTGCGGGACTTCTCGAACTGTTCCGTTGTAAACCAGCGGAAGTTCTTTTCGGCAATTTGCGAAGGATGTAGTCGTGTGCTCTTGCCAATAACGGAGTCGCACACCTTCAGCCACTCTTTCATGGCATCCTTCTTGGACCGCAGGCCGGGACCGTGATGTACTTTTCGTCCGATCTCGTAGGCTCCGCCACGCACACGGCGTCTTCCTTCGGGTGCGGTGTTATCTTTGACGAATCGGTTCCATCGGGCTATGAAAACGCTACCCGATGCAGTCTCCACTTCGTCAATCCATCCGTTCCCTATCGGCCCTTCGAGAATTCGTTTCTTCGCCATCTTACCCTCAATTAGTTTAGTCTCGTGCGATCACAAATCGCTACTCCCACGTCGCTTTGGTACTCACCATTGAATCAAGCCATTCCATGACGGCTTGACGCTTGAAGCGAATCATCTTGCCGATGCGAATATGCGGGATGATCGGTTCGATGCGGGTGACGTGATCCATCACCCACGAAGCCTTCACGTCGATGAGGCTTGCCACTTCATCGGGCGTCCACAATTTCTCGATTCTGGCCGATTCATCGACCTCTCTCTTGGCATTACCCGAAACTAAACCTTGAACGCTCCCGGCGCTTCCTACTTCAACACTGGCAGACATTACATTTGGCACCAACTTTCATAAAGTCAACTGGTCGCCTTCTCAGGCTCGAAGTTGCTCCGGGCCGGGAACGATTTCCCGTACCCTACCGTCACCGGGCGCTGCCGGTTCCCGGCGAATGAACTTCACGTCGAATCACGAAACATTTTGCTGTCTCCTTTCACTGAAAATTTTTCAGCGCCATATTTGGCCGGGGCGCTGCCGGGTTGCTGAGAAGCCTTCCCACAGGCCACGAGTGGGCGTGCTAGTTGATAGGGTGCTGACGGTCCTGGTCGGTTCCAGGTCGCCAGCATTCCGCACAAGCGATTACCGCAACCGGCTTATCCGTTTGCGTGCGGCGGGGCTGGCTGGTTTTACTTGGTTGTTTTCTTGCGCCGTGTTTGGGGAACTTCCGAACCGTCAGCGTCGAGAACGATTTTCGCTTCTTCTTCCAGCGGACTGCCTGTTGCTCCCCGAATTACGTCACGGAGATCTTCGCCGTATTTTGATGTCCATTGCGGTTGGCATTGTGCATAACCTACATCGACAGCGGCTTCGATGATCTGTTCCCGTGTGCTTCCTTCGTCGACTTCTACCGTAACTTCGACTTCCGCTGGAATTGTGATTGTACGTCTAAAAATCACAGTGTATTCGGCTTGCGGTTTTTCTTCGGTTTCTTCGGCTTGTGCTGTTACGTAATACTGCATAAGACGCCCTCCTTTGGACGTTTAATCGTATGCCCAACAATGTGGGGCTTGATCGCTCTTCCGCCAATTGGCCGGTAAGAGCGATGGGTTGAGTCCGACGGTGCTAACGGTCCTGGTCGGTCCAGGTGCCAGCGATCCGCCCTAGAAAATTTGTCACTCTGCTACAGACTCGTGCGCCTGCAACAAGCCAGCGTCGGGTTGCTGCGAGGTCGTGTCAATGGAGCACGCAGAGTGATCGCAAAGACGTGGCAATGTGCCAAGACTCTTCACCCACTCAAGCATTGCTGGCGAGTTGAACATTGTTGGTGCGCCGTGATTCCCAAGGATCGCTTCAACCTCTTCGCCAGTGATGCTGCCAGCCTGATACAACTTCTCAGCGGCTTCCTTGATTGCAAGCCACATAGCGGGTTGTTGGATGACGGAGCGTGTCTGCTCTTGCACTTGAAACTGAAACTTCCGGCTGTCCACGCCGTTACAGAATCCTCGTACCATCTCACGTATTACAGAGGAATCGCTCTGTGGGTCTTTGTATTCGGAGGCGAAGCGTATTGCTCTGTCCGGTGTCGAACCGTAAAAGAGATGTTCAACTAGCGGACCAGCGATCTTCACCATCAGTTCGGTTATGGCCTTTGAACCTGTACTACGAGAGACCTGACCGGAGCCATCATCGTTGACAACAGCTTTGCAGCTATACAACGACTCCGCACGCCAGTACACCATACTCATGTGTCCGATTTCGTGGCCGCACATCGCCAAGCGTATAATGTCAAAATTCATTTCAATGTCTTCCTTCCTCCCCGTCCAGACACACTTCGAGTACAACGCTTAGAACCCGGAAAACTCCGGCTCCCGGCGCTTCAGTCGTGCCTTGAATTTGGGGAGATTTTTGTGTTGGTTGCGGCTCCAATCCCGGAGTTGGTGACCGCCCCCAACAATTCAATCCTACCACGGCATCCGATTTATGTCAACGGCAACCTACAGAAGCAAAAGGACTTACGAGACAGATGCGAGACAAATAGATACATCTAAATTCCAGAGTTTGGTACATCTAAATTCCAGATGGTCGATCCAAAAAGTTTTGGACTTGTCGGCCTTGTGGCATCAATGAGATACGCCACGCCCGGAGCGCTGGCGATGAAAAATCTGCGGTGACGGCGCTCTCAACGGCAGCATGGTTGATGCACTGCGACCATGAGAAGCGCCGCCTTTTTCGGGCCGACGAAGAGGGACATGCGGGTCGCCCCCGAAGAAATTAGTGCCGTGCCGATTTCCTGCCAGCACGCCGGTATCGCTGGTAGCCCTCTCCACGAAGCGATTCGAGAACGTACTTCGCTGCGGCGACGAGGAAGCCGCTTCGATTGAAGTCGGAAAGCTGCGGAACGGTGGCGATCATGTAGTCGATCTCCGAAAGCGTTCGCTCTGATAGCCGCACTTGGAGAACGTGGCTCATTTTGGCGGGCGGCTTCGGTTTGGTCGTCTTGCCGTCTCTTTGAGTTTTCATCGTGGTTGCTCTTGGCCGGGCCGATCAATGCCACGCCGGTTGAATTCCACGGAGGATGGCGAGAAACGCTGCCGCAGAACCTTGATTGGCCCTTCGTTCGCCCCGATCAGCAACAGATCACCCATCCAGCTTGAATGTTCGTAAGCGCCACAAACGAGTTCGAGGCCGCACTGATGGAGAACATCAACGTAGGCATCTTTCAGTTCCGGGTCGGAGAGCGCCGTCAGAATTGCGCTTCTTTCGCAATCAGGCTGGAGAAGTTCGTCACAAAGTTCTTCGAGAAATTGGAGCGTCATTGCCCTTGCCTCCGTGCTCGTTGCAGGAAGCGAACGGTCTCGCCAACCGTGTCTGTTATCAGGCAGTTCATATAGCGCAGGGATCGCAGCCGGTCAACCGTGACATGGGTGATCATTGGATCGAATTCCGCCATCATGCATTCCTCAACCTGATCGCAGTCGTCCCACGTGAAATGGTGCGGTGCGTAATGCAGGATGGTGTCTTGAACTGCATTTCTGCAATGCTGAACTGCCCATGCTTTCAGTATCGGCAGGGAGTCTGTTTGAAGGGCGTGCGGCATCAACATTATTCGTGGCATCGGTTTCGTACTCCTATGGCCTGATCGCTGCCAGCACCTTTCTGCTTTTCAACAGCGGCAACTCATGTCGGCGTGCGTGTTCAATGGCACGCCGGATGCTGCGTCGAACAAAAGCAGCCCGTGTGAGATTCAGGCTGTAGGCGATGTCTTCGACTTCATCGGCCATCTGGTTTTCAAGCCGCAACGTCATTGCAAATGGATGTTGTTTCGTTTTGGTCATGTGTCTTGGTGGGGCATCAGTTGATACCTTCGGATGCCTTTGGATATTTATACGGCCAATGAAGTCGATGTTCTCAAAGGCAACCCGAAGGGAAGCGAAGCTACAACTTGGAACCCCAAAGCAGCCGGTTGCAAGAACCGCAACCGGCACTTCGTGATTCTGGTGAAGATAATTTTCTTTCACTTCCAAAATGGTTTTTCAATTTGAAACCCGAAGGGTGCGAAGCACTGGTCTCCAACCATTCTTGAACCAGCGTCCTACGGACGCCTTCCAGGGTGCTGTTGAACCGAATCATGAAATCTGCGGTAGAGGCTTGATGGGCACACGAATGCCTAGACCGCTCCAGGCTTCGTGTATCCCTGCGTCCAGAGGAATCAGGGTGGATTTTCGGCTCCAACCGTTACCGATTGGATTCTTGGGTGATCCGAAACCAGCTACTCTGCTCACCTGCCCGGTGTGTCTTCCAGTCGATTGGAAGCACGTGAGACTCGCTGCGCCCACGTGGGTACTCTGTACCACGGTCCTTACGATCCAGGTGACGGCTCTTCATCTGTGGTTGTGAACGTCATACGACGTGCACGGGTGAGTCAACCCAAATTCCCACAGACTAGACGATTGATGCCCGGTACACTGCTTTAACGCCGATCCCTTGGGGTAGGCCCAAAGGTTGTTGCGTGGTCATCCATGTGTCCGTCTTGCTTTTTAGGCATTCAGCATAAATCGTCGTAGCTGCCGCTGAGAGACCGCCGTGGATTGCTCCACGGATTCATTGTTCCGTTCTCCGTAACGTTCTGTCTGGCTTCCCCGTGTCGCATTACCACGCTGCCGAATCGAACGCCTAAAAACCGGAACATCTTTCAACTTCTACAAGTTGATTTAGACACCGAATAATACCGGCCCCTTCGGAAGACCACAAGATCTTGTGTATAGCTCTGGCGATATGCACAAGGACAGAAAATAATTCTGTGGAAAACTTCGGTCGCTGTCCTTGGCAGGTACAGGGCAGGTGAAACCACGAAGACCGGCCAGCCGGAACTGATTCTCTTCCGGCAGGAGCGGCGAGATAGCCGGATTCCCTGCCGATACGTATAGCGGCGGCGAACAGGATGGTATCGCTCATTCCGGCATGTACCGTTCGTTCGATGAGGGATCTTCCGAAACACCGATACACGAGGGAGAAGGGCAGCGCCGCTATATGGAAATGCATTTCTAAGCCAAAACTATTGACTTTTCTGGCGTGTAACCTCTATAATACAAAGTACTTCACGTTTGTATGACTCCACTGCGAACCGCTCTCCAGAAAGAAGCTGCCGATAATATCGAATACGGCGAAGCGATCCTCACAATGCTGAAGCGCAAAGCTGAAAGCCAGCTTGAAGTAATCGCCCCGACCCAAAGCGAACAGGTAGTCGAGTTCTGCCGGGCGCTGGTGGATATGCAGACCGTCCAGGCGAAGCTGAGTGCGGAGCGATATCGGCTATCGCTCTTGCACGGCTGAGAACGATTCCGCCCCGCTATCCCGAAACCGGGATCATTACACGGCTGGCAGCAAACCCGCATTCACAACCAGTGTGGTGCGATTCGCCCCATACTCATACAGAAATACGCCGTCCAGTTCGATTTTGAGCTTTGAGGCAAAGACCGCACCGACATTTTCTGCTGTCCCAGTCGGGATCGCCTTCCAGACGAGCAGCACCTTGCGATCATATCCTTGCACATTCGCCATACGAGGTAGCTTCTCTTTCAGGACGTAGCTGATGGAGTGATCGAGTGTTGCATCGACGTTCGCAGCAAGTTCATTCGAGTTTGGCACTCTGGCTGCGCTGCTGATCCCGGAGAACAGCACAATCTTATTTCCACCTTGGATAGCCTTTATGGTGAGCCTTACACGGTCAGCGGCAACCCCGTCGATGACACTCTGGATATCGGGCGTGATTGGCCTCGCCGTGATCGTCTTCCGTACTGAAGCGACGGCTTCCGCCCAATCCAGTGCCTCTTCCTCCGTCCTGCCGCTCCCAATATAGTCCCGAACCCTGTGTTCAAGCGTTTGGAACACTTTTGAATCGAGTGGCCCGGTGACGTTCAGAAAGTAGCTGTTTCTCATGCCTGGACCAAGTTCAGCATTCAGTCGATCCACCGTCTTGTGAATCCGGGGCACGAAGTCGTATCGGTTTCCTCCGTCGTCTCTGCCCTCTTGGTGATACCTCTGGACTAGGCCAGTGACTTCCACCGCCCACAATTCCGTGGAGCTAGCAGAACGGTTCACGTCGAAGCGGAGATCAGGAGGGTCTTGATCGACCCCCGACCACACCGATGCGATTCCGTAACGCTGTTGCAGGTGGTCCCGAAGGGCATCGGCACACAACTTCTCTTCCGGTCTGACGGGCATACCCACAGCGTACTCTCGCTGGCGGATCAGCGTCCAGATGCCTAATCGACGTGGGGCAACTAGGGGAAGTACAATCTTCGTTTATGATCGCCGGGGTTGACGGGTGTAAGAGTGGTTGGCTTGTTGCCTTGAGTGACGGGTGGACGGCAGACGCTCCCGTTCGGTATGCAGTGTGCTCGACCTTCGCAGCGGTTCGAGACCTGACGGTCGGATGTTCGGCGACTGTGGTTGACGTGCCTATCGGATTGCCAGCAGGTAAATTTGGTCGAGCCGCTGACGAAATCGCTCGAACCAAGTTGTCGGGTGCCGGGGCGTCAACAAGCAGCGTATTCAGGACGCCGCCACGATCAGCAATTGACGCTTCCGATGTAAACGACTTTCAGAATCGACATCGAGAAGCGACAGGGGTGGGGGCTGGATATCCTGTGTGGCCGATTGTGCGGCTTATCCGGGAGGTAGATAGCGTTCTGCGTGAGGACCCGACTGCACGACAACGAGTGTTTGAGTTTCATCCAGAAATCGCATGGCGCAGATTGGCGGAAGGGCGGCTGTTCGGCAAGGCGTCAGCATTGGGCGCAATACAACGCATTGAATTTCTGGACGCCTTGCGTCCGGGCTGGCGAACGGCGCTTCCGGCAACTTTAGGCGACAGGCAGATCGGCTTGGATGATCTCTTGGACGCCACGGTTGGATTGAATGTGGCTCAGCGGATAGCTGACGGCGTGGCGGCACGCTTGCCTGACACGCATCCAGCCCCCATCGACACGTTTGGCCTTCCGATGAATATCTGGTACTGAAGACGCTCCGCAATTCGATAGCCCTCTGGTGCCCGGAAGACAAGCCGCAGGGTGTATCGGCAGCGTTAATGTCGGGATCGGAGGATTGAGCATTGGCGTAATTAACAGCTAGGCACACGTCCCTGTGTGACTGCCAGCCCATGCAGGAACTCTAAGGCTCAGAAATCGCAGAGATCGGGTTTGGATAGACCTCGACGCCGGGACGGGCGGCAACGGCAGCGCTCAGACTGATGTCGCTATGGACGAGCAGGCGATGTAGCGGACGTTCATCCGCTTTGTCCCGCAGAGCCACAGAACATAGGGGTCATGATGCTGTCGCCACATCTACTGTTGCCAGCGTTGCAGAAGTCTTTTCCAGAATTTCAGCCACGTCTCCGGGTTGAACGCCTTTGCCCTCTCCCCTTTCCTTTTCTACCTCCAGAACGGCTTCCCTAACCTGCGCCAAGATGCCCTCGAAGCACTTGAGGGTGTCAGCGATTCTCTGACAGTCACCTGTGCGAGTCAGAACTGCGTAGATGAGGACTTGCAGCAAACGCTTTGGGGGCTTGTTGCCAAGAGCGACATTGCAGCCGTTACAAGTAATCGACCACACCGTCAGATGGCCCACAGCATCTTTCACGTGCTCGACGTGCGGTGACGAATGCTTCTTGACCTTGCTGGATTGAGCAAGAGGGCTTCTGCACATGACGCACCTTCCGTCAGCAAGCGACCAAAGGTCTCGAAACTGGAACATTGAGAGACCGCCGTACTTCGTTTTCAAGCAAGATTGATAGACGGAGAGTTGCTTCTTGCTGAGACCGGAAAAGACAGCGGCTTGCTGTTTTACGTTATGAGCCTTACGCCAATATTCTGTAGCCTTCTTGAAGATCAACGCCATTTGCGGTACTCCTGTGCTTTTGGTAGCCCACCACGGACGCCAATCACAACCATACTGGTGCGACGTGTTGAGAATCAAACAGGGCAACGTGACTGTCCGAAAAACCTTGGGATTCGTACAGCTATGCGGCGGCGATCTTCTTCTTTCGTTTTCCACTGGAAACCGGCGATTCCGACGCCACAGTTTCCGTACAGCCTGACTGCCGGTAGCTGTCCAGCGCCGTCATCGCCGGGATGCCAAGTTTCTTGCCGATGGCCCGCCAGGACAACCCTTCCACATCCCGGAGCCGCACAACCTCGTCACGCCGAAACACCCGCTTCGGTCTGCCCACAACTTTGCCCGCAGCTTGAGCGGCCCTGATGCCGGATAGCGTTCGTTCCCGAATCATCTCTCGCTCGAACTCCGCAACGCTGGCGAGGATCTGAAGAAGAAGACGGCTGGTGGGGTTCTTTTCGTCGGTGTCGAGCGACTGGCTGGTGGCGATGAAGCGCACCCCGTGGCCGGTCAGCGCCGCCAACTGCTGATTCAGATGGAGCACAGAGCGGCCAAAACGGTCGATCTTCCAGACGGCCACGCAATCAAACTTGCGCTTGGCGGCATCGGCCATCAACCGATCTAGTGCGGGGCGGCTGGCCTTCGCACCGCTGAAGCCGGTGTCAATGTACTCGCCGCCATTCTGCCAACCACGACGAGAAATGTATTCCCGCAATTCTCGTAGCTGCATCTCGCAAGTTTGATCGGTGGTGCTGACACGGGCGTAGATGGCGCAACGCATGGTAATTATCGTACACTATTTTCGTACATATTGTCAACGGTCGCCAAAAAATTGCCGGGTTTACAATCGGGTCTGAAGATACCGTGCCATTGCGAAGGCACTTTTAGGAGAACGGACGTTAGCAGAACTTTTGATCCGGCATACGATGGCAAACAAGAAAGCAAATCCAGAGCACCTGCGGATTCTGAACGCAGGGGTCAACGAATGGAATTCCTGGCGAAAAGATCATCCATCAGAGCAACCTATCCTTCGTGGGGCGGATCTCATCAAACGCAGTTTGGTTGGAGTGGATCTTCACGATGCTGATCTGTATCGAGCTTCCTTCTGGAAGGCCGCTCTCGACGGGGCCGACCTCCGCAATGCTGATCTGAGCAGTACGAACATGAATGGCACCAGCCTAGTTGGAGCCGACCTTCGTGGAGCAAACCTGAGATTCGGACGGCTGGTTGCATCGGATGTTTAGGGGACGAGATTGACAGGATGCTCTGTGTACGGCTGCTCTGTGTGGAACCTCGTTGGCAAGCCAGAAGAACGGCGCAGTATCGTCATAACGCCGAAATCGGAACCGGAAATCACGGTAGATAACATTGAGGTAGCTCAAGTCATTTTCCTATTGCTCAACAATGCCTCCATCCGGCATGTCATCGACACCATCACTTCAAAGTTGGTGCTCATCCTTGGCCGCTTTACACCGGAGCGCAAGGCCGTGTTGGATACCATTCGGGAAGAACTCCGAAAGCGAGACTACCTACCCGTGCTCTTCGATTTCGACAAGCCCTCGAATCGGGACATCACCGAAACCGTCTCCACACTGGCACACATGGCCCGCTTCGTAGTCGCTGACATCACGGACGCCAAGAGCATTCCGCAGGAGTTGATGGCGATAGTCCCGGCGCTTCCGTCTGTTCCGGTCCAGCCGTTGCTTTTGGCATCGCAACGGGAATACGGCATGTTCGAGCACTTCAAGCACTACCCGTGGGTGCTTGAGCCTTACCTGTACGAAGATCAGGACCGACTGCTGGCTGTGTTAATGGATAAGGTGATCGGGCCAGCGGAGAGGAAGGCGAAGGAGCAATCGGCTCGATGACACAGCGAAATCGACGCCCTCAAATTTGGCAGGATTTTATCCTGTGGGACCGGCGACTCGCTGACATACCCGGCACCGATGCTCAAATCCATCGAATGTCATCAGGTGCCCTGTCGGACTTCTTTAATTCGCCGGTCTCAGATCCTACTTCTTATCTTCACAGCCTTGCGCTACCTGGAACCGAAGTGGTGGTTGAGATCAAGGGCATTCTCCATTCTGGTGCTCCTGTCCCAACTGTAAAGGACACAACCCTACTACCTTTCCTTGCGCTACTGGTTGTTTACGACAACTGCGGGACGGAGGGCCAGGAAGTAGTAATAGCTTCGATTTGTCGAGGACTCCGTTTGGTTCGTTTGGCAATCGGCAGCACCATAGAAGGCATTTCCAGTAGTCTCGACATTCCGTCCCGGACTCTGGCCGATTGGGAAGTTGAGACGGCACTTCCGCCAAATTCGCAAGTCCTGTACCGTTGGTGCCAGGCCCTTGGCCTCGTCTGCCCGCCAAAGACAGCCCTTGTCCGTGTGGTCGAGTTTTCCCCTGAACTATTGCGATTCCTCCAGGAAGATCCGGATCGGCTTCGATCACTCACGCCCGACGAGTTCGAGCGATTCGTTGCGAATCGGCTTGACCGAATGGGCTACAGCGTCACCCTGACCGGCGCATCGAATCGGAAAGACGGTGGTATCGACCTCATCGCCGTCCCAAGAACAGCAAATCTTGGCTCCGTCGTGATCGCAGGGCAAATGAAGCATCACCGTGGCGATCAGAAGACGGGCCGGGATGCAGTGGATCGATTGCTGGCCTGGAAGGACTCCCGTTATTTTGGAGTCGGACTTCTGGCAACGAATACCGCATTCACTAAAGACGCCATCTGGACGGCAGAACAGGAGCGGAACGCCCGGTTCCTCCGTCTGCGAGACTTCACAGATCTGAAGCGTTGGCTCCAAGATCAGTGGGGCACCGAAGAGGATTGGCGAGAGATTCCAGACAAGGTTGAAGTCGCTCCCGGAGTGGTGGTCGAGATTCCACGGCCACAGATCACCACGGCGCTATCGGATCAGAAGCTTATGGGTGACGCTGCACAGCTTCAGCGTTCTAGGCCCAAGAAGGACTCATGAAGCCATCGGGCGGTGGTGCTGGTCTAGTCCTTTTGCGCCGGAATCAGTGTTCCACTCGTGGGCGGAAGTTCCAACGGCCAAAGATGATTGACGATCTCAATCACCTTTTGAAAGATATCGACTGCCATCGGCGGCGACAGCACGGGACTGAACCCAAACGGGTGGGCAAATGAGTTTCGCAAATTCACGATGGCATCCAGCGATCCGTCCTTTGGAACGAGCCTTTGGTCGGTCGCCCACTCCACAAGGGAACGAAAGCTGCCGTTGAATTTCGGCACTGCGACTAAACGCCAACCGTACCGCAGATTCCCCGGCAACTGCTTCGGCGCAATCGTCATCTGCTGGTTTTTCTTGACAACCGGCAGCGGCCCCGGATTCAGTTCGATGAACTTATCCCACAGTGCCATCTCGACACAGGTGAAGGACCAAAACACCGAAACGGTGATGAAGTCGTAGCAGAAGGCTCCATAGACTGCCAAATCTCTGGCAATGCGAATCCGCTTGCGGATTTCGCTTGGGACACACCATCGCATCTGCCCCTCGATTCTAAGCAACACGCCATCGAAGGTATCGGGCGGCGGCATCCCGAATGGCCGGGGTGCGGTCAATTCTTCAAGTGAGCGACCTACCGGAGATTCGTTCCGATTTTCGTTCTGCATATTGAGTCCGAATTGAAAGGATAGCCCGATCTTCGGTTGTGTTCCTTGGCAACCGGCCAACTGACCAGACCCACACGTCATCACCGCAGTGTTTTTCAGAAATGGGTTCCCATCCGCAGCCGTTATACTAACCCGGCCCGCCCGTAGCGAGGGAGGGAAATTCGGCCTGGAAAACATTTCGGAAAAGGTACTTCCGTTAAGATTCCACGGGCCAGGAATCCGAAAAGTTTCTGGTGGCTGCAAATTTTCGGAAAGGGGTCCTTTCCGCCATTACCGGCGAAGTGGTTCCCGGAAAACATTTCAGGTTGACACCATACCCCAACTTCCCCGGCTGTGACTCCCCAAAAGGACTCCTTGCCTCGAAGCGTAGGGTGTATACTCCCGCCATGACCCTCAAGAATGCGGCGTTGTTCGGGTTTATCGGCATGAGCTTGCTCACCATTGTGTGTGCGGTGGGCTTCATCGGTGACGTGTCGGCTCTTCTCGCTGGTGCCATTGCTCCGATGATAGTGTTGGGTTCACTAATCCATTTGCTGGCAAGTTTGAGCGTTGCAGTCTTCTTGTACGTGTTCCAGAAAACGCAGTCTTGAATGACCCGAACAACGACGGCAAATACCGCTACGAATAGCCTGAAATGCGTTACCGTGGATGATTACGAAAGGCTGACATGCCGCTCAAACTCACCGCCGAAATCATCACCGCCGCCATTGAAGGCTTCGAGATCCAGAAGGCCAGCATCGACGCCAAGATTGCAGAACTCCGGGCCGTGGTGCCGGGTGGCTCCACGGAGAATGCCGCCGCACAGCGACCCGGACGGAAGCGCCGAAAGTTTTCCGCAGCCGCCCGGAAACGAATGAAAGAAGCCCAACAGCGCCGATGGGCGAACGTCCGTGGCGAAGCTCAATCTACCGCACCGGAACCGGCGAAACCCAAGCGCAAACTTTCGGCGGCGGCGAAGGCGAAGCTCGTGGCAAATCTCAAGAAGGCGAGAGCAGCGAAAGCGGCGAAGGCTGCGGCGAAGTGAGCGGCAGCGGAACAGCGCTCCAACGGACTACAGCCCGTGCGGTTGGTTACTCAGACCATCAGAACAAAATTGGATTCGGCTCAAATCCTGCCGCCCATTGGAAGCCATTCAGCGCAGTCACGGTAGCGATGTGAACCCTACCGCCAATCCCACGGCATCTCTCATCAAGCTCAAGCGCTGCCGGGTCGCAAAAGGCAAGGATGTATTTTTCTGCCGCATGGATTGCGGTGCCAAAATCCTCTATTTCGGTGCGATATTGTCTGAACCGCTCATCATTGTTTTCAAACATGGCATCGTAGACTGGCTTCGGTCCGTGTATTTGGCGGTCAACGGGTTGGTTGAGTTCGATGGGGAAGACTCTAGCTGGTCGCACCTTTTGATCCTCCGTTTCTATCTTGATCTGTACGTGACACGCCTCGTCATTGAAGTAGCCCACCAGATACAGTGCAACCAACGGATTCTTCGTCGGATAAGGGCCGATCTTCTCTTCACGTCTTGCGCTCTCTAAACGGGCCTTCAAGAGCTTTCCTAACCGGTTTGCATATGAATGGAGGCTCTTTGTTTTGGAAATTTCCTTTGCCGCTGCTGCGGTTTCCACACGAAAGTCAAAAGTCAGTTCATCGCTGTCTTTGGGAGACAACATGACATATGAAGCGAACGAACATGCGAGTGCCCCACAGGGAGTGGGTATGCTGATAATTTTTTGGGCGTGGTCGCAGAGTACGGTCTTCGCTGGATCGTCTTGACGGACGAGACCATCTGCCGCAATTACAAAACCATCGGGTGTTGCGAGGTTGCAAATTGCGGTCATCGAATCCTTCCACCACGGATAATGAAAGGACTCCATTGTGAACGGATCACCGAAGCAAGCCATTTCCGAAAGTACCCCTTCATATGTATCCGGGGCGTCGTGTGGTTTGGTGCGATTCCGTCAACGATCTGCATTGCGATCCAATCTCGTGGCACCCCGTCCATCACCGCAAAGTCGCTATGATTTTCCGCAGCACGCCATCCATAGCTGATGTTCCAAATCCGCAGCACTCACGCCTGATTCGCCATCCCGATAGCCTGGACCATCATCCGCTGCATGTCCTCAACGCCCACGAGAGCCTTCAGAAAAAGGCAGAACTGTACGGGCCGCAATTTCAGAAGGTCCATCACCTTGCCGAAATCCGCTGGCGTCAGGGTTTCCTTATCGACGGTGACACTCCCCGTCTCCAAATCTGCAAACGCCCATTTCAACGCTGACGCCACTCGCCAAACGTACCGCTTTTCCAGCGGCAGTTGACGAAGGGCTTCCATTTCCGCCGTGATGTCGCCGCCCTGCATTTGCGCCATGATGAGTCGAAGGTAGGGTTCCATTTCCGGCGATGTCGCCAGTTCATGTGCGCCGTCCTCTTGACGGAGATCCTTGATCGGCATTCGTCTGATGGAATCGTCTTCGGGCATTTCGTGGCTCCCGGCTTGGAGTGTAGCAAGATAGCAACATTGGCGGCACGATATCTCACCAATCGACAATTGGCAAGAGGTAAACTGGTGCTCTATGGCAAAGCGGACACCGCCATCCGAAGCGAAGGAACGGCCTTACAAAACAACCGGCCTTCACCTGCCCGCTGATCTGTGGGCACTCTTAAATCGAGTCGCATTTGAGAGGGCACGAACGAAGGGTGGCCGTGCCAGCGTATCAGCACTTCTGGTGGAGATGATCGAGCGCCACCGCAAAGAACTCGAAAAGGAATTGGCGTCCGTCAACCGCTAAAACGTCATGGCACTGCTCAAGATCTGGAAGTCGAACAAAGAAGAAGTCCTTGGAATGAACATCGAGCAGGTTGTTTCCATAGCTGGAGACGGCGCTCTCCGGGACGCCACTCCATGTTCGGAAGAATTCCGTGGATTCTTGAGGGTCGCTCCAAGTGAACGGCTTTCGGTCTACGCACGGCACTGTCTGGAGACGGCATTTAACAAGAGCGGGTTGGTCCTTCAGGACATCGTGAACGAACTTGGGCGGCGGTTAGACTTCGATGTCGAAAACGGGCGATATCAAGGGACGAAGAACGCCGTTGGGTTCGACGGAATCTGGCGCTACAAGGATCTCCCCGATCTCATCATCGAGACGAAAACGACCGACTACGTGACGGTCTCGTTGGACAAGCTGGCCGACTATAAGGAACGTCTCGTCGGTGACGGGAAGGTCCAGCGCAACGCTTCAATCCTCATCATCGTCGGTCGGGAAGACACGGGTGCTCTCGAAGCGCAGGTGAGGGGTTCCCGGTATGCGTGGGACATGAGGCTCATCAGTGTGGAGCGGTTGATGAAACTGGTCCAGATTAAGGAAAAGTCGGATGACCCCGCCACCATCCACCAAATTCGGCAACTCCTTCAACCGTTCGAGTACACAAAGATCGACAAAATCATTGACGTGATCTTCACGACGGCGTTGGACGTAGAGAACCAGGAGGGCGGCGAACAGGAAGGTCCGTCCGATAGTGAAGACCATGAAGCCGGTAAGCAGATCCGCACGGACCCGGAGCTTCTTAATGCGAAACGTCAACAAGCGGTAGATGCATTCGCCGCCGCTAGGGGCAAAGAGCTTGTAAGGCGCAGCCGCACGCTCTTCTGGAGTCCCGACAAGCAATTGCGGATATGCTGCGCCGTGTCGAAGCGATACCAGACAAAAGGCGACTATCAACCATACTGGTATGCCTACCACCCGAAGTGGGACCAGTTCTTGTCTGAAGGCAAGGATAGCTTCTTCATTCTCTCCTGCATGGATCGGGACGAAGCCTTCGCTGTACCGTATTCGTGGCTTCAGAAGAACAAGAAAAGCCTGAACATGACGGAACGGGGCGACAGATCGTATTGGCATGTCCCCGTAACGACTCTGGATAACGGAAAACTTGGGATCAACATGTCCAAGGTGGGCGGGAAGGCGGCTTTGGAACCGTATCGGTACGTGTTGAAGACAGGATGAAGGGGCAAAAGGAGCGCTGAAGCAGCAGCGCCAACCCGAAGAGCGCCACTACCACAAAAACGGGCGGCGAAAACCGCATTTAGCAGCGACGGCCGACTGCCCGAAGTATTGCCTTTTTCAACAAAGCGCTAGTACAATAGGTATTTGGGTTTTTGAGTATTCAACTGGAGTGAATACGCACAACGCTACAATCGCAAAGCGGCCAGCGTCCAAAGCTGCTCGAAAGGGAAACCAGCATCCGCAAGTGGTTCCGGGCGAGGCCACTCAGCCGAACAAGCGGGGCCGAAAACCCGGAAAGCACAGCAGTGCGGACTACACGCAGACTTCGATTTACCTACCCATCGAACTGCGGAACAGGGTTCGAGCGAAGCTCTACGAGAAGGGGCAGGAGATGAGCGGGCTAATCGAAGACATGCTGCGGGATTGGCTGGCGAAACAGCGGTAAAATGATGAAGCCTCCCCAAAGGACAGTTCGGTGCTAGGCGTGATGAACAGGTTGCCGCACGTGGTGTGCGAAGTTGGAACGTGCTGCTGGACGGCGACCCATATGGAGTACGTAGCTGTCGTGCCTTGGAACGGCGATTCCGAACGGGAACGCTGCGATATCGACATTGCTTTGTGCAGCCGCCACGATCAGCAGTTCCAGCTAGACGGGCTGGTTGGCACCATCACCGCATACGGCGACAGGGTTCTGGAGCATCTTCGATGAAGCAGCCTATTCCAGGTGAAGCTGTTTCGTTTTGCGATCCTTGGCGGCTGGAAGGGATCAACGGGGTCATGGTTGACATACGCCGGTCTGCAACGAAGCCGTGGCGAGTGGCGATTGTCCGATTGCACAATGGAACGGAAGTCGAAGTGCACCCGGACCGGCTGGAACCGGCTGGAGCGAAATCGGCATGACGGCTGACCAACTCGTCCGTAAAACGGCGGCAATCAACTACGAAATCGTTATCACGCACGGGTTGGATGGTGGCGTGGGGTTCGAGTGGAACGGGTTTTTCATCCACAACCCATTTTCGGACCCGCAATATGGGTTCTTCGATGTGGAGCCGGTTCAACAGTACGGTGATGCCTACACGGGCAGCATCTTCGCCACCGATCCGGCCAACGCCTTGCGAACGGCGCAGCGGCAACTACGGGCAAAGGCCAACAAAGATCTCAGCCGGTATTGCAGGGAGCACGGCCAGGACGCAGCAGCCGTCATCGAATCCGTCATCGGCTTGAACGTGCTGGTAAACGAGAATGCACTCGAAGCCATAGCGGACGAACAGGTCGCAGCGGTGTGGGCGCATGTGGACGGGCTGGCAGAATTTGGACGGGGAAGATTTTGAACGTGCCATTCATTCTCACAATCCGGGAGCGCAACAATTCGTGGGCGGGGCGGTCTCCCGCTGTCAGCGAACATGCCAACCGTGAAGAAGCAGAAGCAGCGCTGCGGGAATACGTTGAACAGAATTGGGATGCAGAGATGGACACGGAGCGGCCTGACGATCCAGAAGACATGGTGCAGGAGTATTTTGAGCAAGTGCTTGAAGCCTACGAGATTCTGGAGACTGCGTGATGGGAAGGTACAAGCATGGCGATTTTGTGAAGGTGGAGATTCGAGATGAAGCCAGCGGAGAGAGCGAATGGCTTTGGGTTCTGGTAGACGATTCCGACGATGAGCGGCGGTTGGTGTTCGGGAAGTTGGACAACGAGCCAATCGTCCTCACGGACATGCGACTTGGGATGGAACTGGCGGTCAGCTACGACAATATCCGGGACCACCGGACGGCAACATCCTTCAAACAGTGAGTGCAGGGAACAGAGAGAGGCGAACCAGCGTGCGAACAGGCTCAAGGAAGATCGTTAAGACGCCGATAAGCAAAAATGTGAAGAAGCGGCTGAAAATCGTGGAGCGTCCTCCGGTGCTGTTCCCGGAGATGAGCGAGAATCCGTGGTTCCCTGGACCCAGGAAGTTGGCGGAAAAGTATCGCCAAAAGATGAGCGGTTTAACCACGCTCGAACTCTGCGCCGGTGGTGGCGGTCAGGCTCTTGGCTACGAACAGGCAGGAATCGACCACGCTGGCCTTGTCGAACTCGACAAACACGCTTGCGCCACGCTCTGCCTCAACCGGCCTGGATGGAGAGTCATCGAGCACGATTTGACGAAAGACGATCCGGCCAAGTTCAACCCGGCTGACTTCGTTGGTGTGGACATCATCTCTGGCGGGTTGCCGTGCCCTCCATTCTCTGTCGCCGGGAAGCAGTTGGGCAAAAAGGACGAGCGCAACCTGTTCCCGGCCATGATTCAGCTTGTTGACCAGATCCGGCCAAAGGCAGTCATGATCGAGAACGTCCGGGGCATCTACGAAGCGATCTTCCGTGACTACCGCCTCTACATCTGCGGTGAGCTTCGCAAATTCGGATACGAAACCGGATGGCGGCTGATGAACGCTTCCGGTTTCGGCGTTCCGCAGTTGCGCCCACGAGTCGTATTCGTTGCCCTCCGCCACGAATACAAGGATCACTTCTACTGGCCGGAAGAATCGAAGGGTGATCCACCCAAAGTTGGAGAGAAGCTATACCAATTGATGAAGGCAAACGGCTGGAAAGGGGCAGACGCTTGGAAAGAGTTGGCAGACGAAATAGCTCCTACCATCGTTGGTGGCTCTCACAAACATGGCGGACCTGATCTTGGTCCGACGAGAGCGAGACGAGCATGGGCAACGTTGGGCGTCGATGGAATTGGAATCGCCAACGATGCGCCTGGACCGGATTTTCCAATCGACGGAATGCCCAAACTGACGGTTCAAATGGTCGCACTGCTCCAAGGCTTCCCACCGGAATGGCATTTCAGCGGCGGTAAAACGGCAGCGTACAGGCAGGTAGGCAATGCGTTTCCACCGCCGTTTGCGAAGGCGGTTGCAGAGAGTTTGCGTCAGTGCTTGTCAGTGAAACGTCTAGTGCAGGTAGTTGGATGACCGAAAGGCCAGAAGCTCTATTCAAGACGGCAAGGCGGCGATTCCACGCAGTTCTGCAAGAAAGAGTACTCAGACTCGACAAGGGCGTTCTGAGCAACGCTGACAAGGGGAACAAAGCAAGCAAGGCGATTGCCCTTGGAATTGCGAGACGCATTGGGCTGAATACTCCGGGTGTGAAGTTGAAGGGCCAGACTGCCGGTAATGAATTTGAAATCGCCACGGCCCTTTTTGTTCGGGAGACCTTCCTTAAGCTCAATCACCTGCGTCCAGGCGACTGGATGGTCCAGAAGATCGGTGAGAAACCAACCGAAGAGGACAAGCCAGTGAAGAGAAAGGAAGTCGTAAAGGATTTCAAGAGGCTGATCAAAATCGCACAATTCGAGCAATACCGGCATCTGATCGCAATAGCAAAAGCTGCTAGTGAGAATTCCGAACTAGCAGCTTCGCTTGGAAGCGACTACATCATCAAACCTGACGTGGTGATCTTCCGACAGTTGGTAAGCGATGATGAGATCAACTGTGATGTCCCGCTGGTCGATAACTCTGTGGCATTGATGTCCAGTTTGCGGAAGAGCAACGGAGGATCGCCACTACTTCATGCCAGCGTATCCTGCAAGTTGACGATTCGCAGTGACCGTTCACAGAACTCACGTTCGGAAGCACTCAACCTGATCCGAAACCGCCGTGGTAAGCTCCCGCATGTAGTAGTCGTGACTGGCGAACCCCTTCCTAGCCGATTGGCTTCAATCGCACTTGGCGGCGGCGATATCGACTGCGTTTACCACTTTGCGTTACCTGAATTGCGAGAAACGGTCAAAGAGTTGGGATTGTCCGATTCGGAAGAAGCCCTAAACATTATGATCAACGGCAAGCGTCTGAAAGACATTTCAGACCTTCCTCTCGATTTGGCCGTGTGATGGATAAACTCACTCCAGAACGCCGCTCAGAGAACATGAGCCAAATTCGGAGTACAGGCACATCTCCTGAAATGGCAGTGCGGCGCATGGTTCATGGAATGGGGTTTCGCTACCGGCTGCACGTAGCAAAGCTCCCCGGCAAACCCGATCTTGTGTTCACTCGACTGAAGAAGATTATTGAAGTAAGAGGCTGCTTTTGGCACCAGCACGGCAAGTGCATCGACTCCCACGTCCCAAAATCCAGGCTCGACTACTGGCTTCCCAAGCTGGAGCGCAATGTTCAACGAGATCGAGCGAACCAGCAGACGCTTCGACAGTTGGGCTGGAAAACGATGGTGATTTGGGAATGCGAGACCGCCAATCAGAAACTAAGGAAGAGGCTGGAGAAGTTCCTGGCTAGAGACGGGTCGTAGTCCAGACTTCTGTACGCTAGTCGTCTTCGCCTTTGTTCCTGCGCTCCCGGTCCCGCTCGAAGCGCCGGATCTTGCCGGTAGGGTCTTCCGGCCACGCCTTGTAGCTGCGGAGGATGTAATCGACCTTCTTCCTGCCAGATTCGGTCTTGTAGCCGATGGTGTTGATCGCCCAACCAATCACCGGATAGCGTAGTTCCCGCAGCCGCTTGTGCCAGTCTTCCTGATCGGCAACCACTTCGAGGATTTCAGGAGGGGTGCGCTTACCGATGCCAACGGCCTTCAACGTCTCACCAATGCGGACGTGGATGCTCTCGTGCGCCGTCACCTTCTTCATGAAATCGTCGGTCACGTTAAGCGAGTTGAAGTACGCCTTCTTCCCGGAATTGCACGGCACGCAGATCGCCCACAGATTCTCACGATCATTGGTGCCACCCCACGCCCTTGGTTTCTTGTGATCGACCACGAGCTTGATCTCATCTTCGGCAACGGTTTTTCCACACATCTGGCAGCGGCCATGAGCGGCATGAAGAACTTCGGCCTTGACACGGATGCTGACGTCGCCTTCGTCGGTGATGTCCTTGCGCTTGCCGCCATACCTGTAGAGTGTGACCTTCCTCGACTTTCCGTTGACGACTTGTGCGGACTCGACCGTCTTGATGATGAACCACTTCTTCAGGTCTCGTTTGCGGCGGTCCAGGTGGGTTTGATCTTCGGGCCGCAGACCTTCCCTTTCGAGTTGTTGCCGGATCTGACCACCGGAGATTCCATCGGGGAACCGCTTCATCACGTCCACGATGCGTTGGTGGATTGCGCCCGGCCTACTCGCCTTCTTCATTTGGGGCAGTGAATGACCGGAGTCTCAGGAACAGGGCACAGCGATCTTGAAAGCAAGAGCGCCAAATCTCCTGCGTTAGCTGCACGTTCTCGACAATGTGCACCGAAATGCACCGTCCAACTCCCAAAGAATAGTCGTAACCCACTGAAAACTATGGTCGGGGCGGGGCGATTTGAACGCCCGACCCCCTGCGCCCAAGGCAGGTGCGCTACCAGGCTGCGCTACGCCCCGATTCGCTTCGCGTTATCGCCTCCCTTTGGGCAGAGGCGGACACTCCAATCAGTCTAACACAGCCTTCCAATCGCAAACTTCGATTTGGGCGGCGCCGCCCGAGTGTGCTACGATGTACAAGTCCCTACAGGATATCACCCAGCCGTTCTTCCTCTTGCTCGTCATGCTGTGTCCGGACCACTCCTGGGCAGCGATTCCGGTGTAGGTTGAAAGAGGAACCGTGATCGATTCTGACGCTCTGACCGTATTGATTCTCCTGCTGGTAGTGCTCCTCGCTTTGTTGGCGCCTCCTGGACCCGGGTCTCCATTGCCGTCACCGGTCGGTCAGCGCGGTTGAATTCGTCCCCGCATTGCTCCTTGTTAGAATCGTGGGCGAGGTATTCCCATGATCCGACCACTCGCCCTGATTCTCTTCTCCGCCGGACTGGCGGCCGCTCAGGGAACCGGAACCGGTGTCTTCGAGAACCACAGCGACGTCGGTGACACCCCCGTCAAAGGCAAAGTAGAATTCAACGCAAGTTCCGGCGAATACCGCATCACCGGAGGCGGCGCCAACGTCTGGGCCTACGCCGACGCGTTCCAGTTTCTGTTTCGGCGCGTGTCGGGCGATGTCACCATCACCGCCGACGTGCAGTTCGTCGGGACAGGCGCAGTCGCGCATCGCAAGGCCATGCTCATGGTCCGCCAGAGTCTCACGCCCGATTCGCCCTATGCCGACGTCGCGCTGCATGGCGACGGTCTCACCTCCCTGCAATACCGGCCCACCGCCGCGGCGATCACCCAGGAGGTCCGTTCGACCGTGACCGGCCCCGTGCGGATCCGGCTGGAACGACATGGAAACGAATTCCAGATCTATGCCGGTAAGCCTGGCGAAGAGTTGACGCGCAGTGGCCCCGCCACCGTCGTGCTACAGGACCCGGTCTACCTGGGGCTCGGTGTCTGCTCGCACGACGCGAATATTCTGGAGACGGCCGTCTTCTCGAATGTCCGCATCGAGCCTCCGCCCGCCCCGCAGCGCGGCCCGCAAACCCGCTATCGCAGCAAGATCTCCGTCTACGACTTCGCCACCAAGTCCGTGCGCGTGATCTATACCGCGGACGAGACGTGGGAGGCGCCCAACTGGACTGTCGACGGCCGATACCTCTTAGTGAACTCGGGCGGCGCTCTCTACAAACTGGCGGTGGATTCGGAAGGTGCGAAGCCCGAGAAACTCGAGGTTGGTGACGATCTGCGATGCAACAACGACCACGGGTTCACCGAGGATGGCCAGACGCTGGCGTTCTCCGCATCGTCGCGAACGGCGCCCGGGTCGGAGGTCTACATCGTCTCGGCGGATGGCAAGAATCGGCGGCAGGTGACCAACGTCCCGCCCAGTTACTTCCATGGATGGTCGCCCGATGGCAAATGGCTGGCAGTCGTCGCACAGAGGAACAACAACTTCGACTTGTTCCGTATCCCCGCCAGCGGCGGCAGTGAACAGCATCTCACTTCCGATCCGGCCTACGATGACGGCCCCGACTATTCACCCGACGGCAAATGGATCTATTTCAATTCCAATCGCGCGTCCGGCGGCTGGGATATCTGGCGGATGCCTTCCGACGGCGCCGGTCCCAACGACAGCAAGGCGGAACGCGTCACCAGCGACGAGTGGGAAGACTGGTTTCCGCATCCCTCGCCCAACGGCAAGACTCTGTTGTTCCTCTCATTTCCCAAGGGCACTACCGATCACAACGGGAAGATGAACATCCAACTGCGCATGATGCCGATGCCCGGCAAGAAGGTAGGAACGGCGAAGCCGCAGACGGTCCTCGAATTATTCGGAGGACAAGGCACAATCAACGTGAATTCCTGGTCCCCCGATTCGAAACGCTTCGCCTTCGTCAGCTACGAGAAGCTGTAGCGGCTTAATCGACTTTCACCATCTCGAGCGGCCCGAATTTTTTCAGGATGTCGGCGATGGTGGCGTCGCCCACGGCGACGATCTGGACATTCTCGAGCGGTACGTACTTCTTTGCGACGCGCTGCACGTCCTCGGCCGTGACCGCCATGATCTTCTGCACGTAGGTATCCCAGTAGTCTTCGGGAAAGCCGTACTCGCGCTGTTCCAGCCACCGTCCCAATACCGCCGAAGAGCTTTCCAGCCCGAGCACGAAACTGGCAGCGATCGCGCTTTTCGCATCCGCCAACTCCTCCGCGGGGACTTGCCGATCGCGGATGGCCGCGAATTGCGTAAGGATCTCGGTCAGCGCCGGTTCGGTCATGTCAGTACGCATCTGCGTGCCCACGGTGAATTGATTCTGATTTCGTTGCGCGGTGAAATTCGAGCTGATCCCGTAGGTGTAGCCCTTCTCCTCACGCAGCACTCGGAATAAGCGCGACGAGGGCCCTCCGCCCAGAATCCGATTCAGCACCTGGCACGGGATGTAGTCGGGACTCGCGCGCTCGATGGCATGATTCGCCAGAACAATCAACGATTGCGTTGACGTGGGCCGTACTGCCAGGTATGCCTTCTTTTCGGCGATGGGCGGAAGATCGGGAAGCGCGACCGGCGCGACCGGTCCGCCCTTCCACGCGCCCAGTACCTTATTGAGCTTGGCAACGGCATCCTCCGGCGTGATGTCGCCGGCGATTCCCGCCAGATTCCCCGAAGGCACGTAGTATTTTTTGTAATGCTCCAGGATCATATCGCGGGTCATCTGGTTCAGCGCATCTGCCGAAGGGTGCGTGTACTGGCGCGCGTCAGCTCCGTAGAGCGCCTTGCTCAAAATGTCGTTTGCCAGAAACGGAGGCTGCGACTTGGCCGCGTCCAGACTCGCGATCTGCCGCGACTTCCACCGGTCCAACTCGTCCTGCGGGAAGGTGGGATTGAGCAGCACGTCTCCCAGGATTGCCAGCGCGGCATCGAAATTCTCAGTCAAGGCACTTACCAGGACGGCCGTTTCGTTCTGCGTCGCGATGAAGCTGACCTGCGCTCCCAAATCGGCAAGACTGTCCGCGATATCCCGGGCGGCGCGAGTCTTCGTGCCGAGACGGATCAGCGCCGCGGTAGCGTCGGCGACGCCGGGCATTCCCTTCGGATCGCGCAGAGATCCCGCGGGAAGCGCCATTCGGAACGAGATGGTGGGAGCTCGATGGCTTTCCAGGATCACCAGCCGGATGCCATTGGGGAGCTTCCGTTCCACGGGCCTGGGTAGTTTGACCTTCAGAACCTCATTCGAAATCGGAGCGCGGTTGAGCCGGACCACGCCGGCCAGAGACTGACCTGTCTGTACCGGCGGAACTTGCGTCCATGCCAGCGAGGCGGCGGCGAGAGAGAAAACCAATACTTTCGTCATCGGTGTGGATCCTTACTGCTGCTTGGGTGCGGACGCACCGGGCTTGGCGGCGGGCTCCGTCACTACCACGACGCGGTTGGAGTTGCGCAGCCAGGTTTTCGCGGCTTTCTGGATGTCCGCGGGGGTTATCGCCAGCCGCTTCTCGTTCTCGGTGTTGATGCGGTTGGGATCGTCATACAGAGCGGCATCGTCCGCCAGAGTCACGGCGATGCTGAGCATACTCTCCCGCGAGGCCGGAATACTCCTGCGAATGGCGCTGTGCACGCGCTCCAGCTCTTTGTCCGACACGGGCTCTGCAACCAGCCGGGAAATCTCCTCGGCGATCAGGTTTTCGACATCCTGCGGACTCGTTCCCGGACGAATGAAGGCGACTACGCGGAACGTCGAGGGGCCTGAGCGGGCATCCTCCAGGCACCCCACCTGCAAAGCGATTTGCTTCTCCCGCACCAGTTTCTGGTACAGCCGCGAACTCTCGCCCAGTCCCAGAATCGATGCGGCTTCACCGAGGGCGCGGGTGTCCTGGTTATTGGCGCCGGGTATGCGGTAGGCGATCTCAAGGCGGGGAACGCGAGCCAGACTGTCTTCCAAACGGCCGCGACGTTCTTCGGTCTGCTCCGGCTCGGTGAGATCGGCGGGCTTGGGCGCCGGCTGACGCGGAATGGCGGCGAAGTACTTCTTCACCTTGGCCAGGGTCTCCTTCGTATCCAGATCGCCGGCCATCACCAGTACGGCATTGTTGGGCGCGTAGTATGTTTTGAAGAACTGCTTGACGTCGTCCACCGTGGCGGCATCCAGATCAGCCATCGACCCGATCACGGAGTGCTGATTCGCGAAGTTATCGTAGATCAGGCCGTCGATCTTCTCCGAAGTCTTCCCGTACGGCTGGTTGTCGAGGCTCTGGCGGCGCTCTTCTTTCACCGCCTGCCGCTGGTTATCCAGATTTTCCTTGGTGATCACCAGCGACCGCATACGATCGGCCTCCAAATATAGCGCCAGGTCCACCTGGTTCTTGGGCAACTCCTCGTAAAACATGGTCCGGTCGGTGGTGGTGGCGCCATTCATGTTGCCGCCCTTGGTGAAGATGTCGTAGAAGTGCTCGCCCGGTCCGACATTTTCCGAGCCTTTGAACATCATGTGTTCGAACAAGTGAGCGAACCCCGTGCGTCCTTCGTGCTCATCGCGCGAACCGGCCTTGTAGCAGACCGCGATCGCAAAGACCGGCGCGAAATGGTCTTCCGAGATGATGACGCGAAGCCCGTTCTCCAGAGTCGTGTCCGAGAACTTGACGGGGGCCATCCGGGAACCTGACTGCTGGGCAAACACCAGTCCTGTCAGCGTCAGAAATATGGTGACAAATGATTTCAAAACGATACTCCTTGGTTCTACGCGCGGAGGTTGCTGCTGGGAGTTTCCTACCTGATAATCCAGGCGGGCCAATCCTCAAGTATACAACACCTTCGTTTATCCGTTCTGCTCCATTACTTTTCCCGCCGCCGCTTCCAGCTCGTCCAACCCTCCCACGAAGAAATGGTCGGTGGACTCGATCCAGACCAGTTGTTTGGGCGGCAGCAAGCGTTCGTACAGCGCTTCCAATTCGACGCGCGGGCCGTACTGATCGTGAGTGCTTTGCACCAGAATCTTGGGTAGGCGGCACGCCTCGAAATACTCCGTCGAGCCGAAGTTCGTGGGGAACCCGACCGCCATCAGCCAGCGCGGGTCCTCCATCTCGCAGCCCAGCCGCGTGATCACGCGCGATCCGAAGGAAAAACCGGCCATGGCGAAGGGCAGGGAAGGGTAGCGCTCCCGCAGCCAGGCCAGAGCGGCGCGGGCGTCTTCAATCTCCCCGATCAAATGCGCGTGCTTGCCTTCGCTCGTTCCGGCGCCGCGAAAATTGAAGCGCAGCACCACCGCGCCTCCCCCCCGCAATCCGCGGGCGATCCGGTAGACCACCTTGTTATGCATGGTGCCGCCGTGCAGGGGATGCGGATGGCAGACCAACACCGCCAGCAGGGGCTCGCGGTCTTCCGGTTCTTCCAATAGTGCTTCCAGACGGCCGGCAGGTCCGGCAATCCAGTGAGACTCAATCCGCCGCGCCACGTCAGTTGGTGCGGTAATTGATGAACTGCATATCGATTCCGAAATCGGAGTCGCGCAGCAGTTTGATGACGGCTTGCAGCACGTCGCGATCCTTGCCGGCGACCCGCACGAAATCGCCCTGAATCGAGGCTTGCACCTTCAGTTTGCTGTCCTTGATCTTCTTGACGATCTCCCGCGCTTTTTCCGTGGGGATGCCCTGTTGCAGGGTGATTTCCTGCCGCACGGTGGAGCCCGCCGCCGGAATGATCTCGCCGAAGGTCAGCCCTTTGAGCGGTACCTTGCGCTTCACCAGTTTCGACTCGAGAATGTCGATCACGGCTTTGAGCTTGAACTCGTCCTTGCTTGCCAGCAGGATCTTGTTATCTTTCTCCACCACTTCGATGGTCGAGTGGGAGTCTTTCAAGTCGTAGCGCTGTTGGATTTCTTTTTGGGCCTGCTGCACGGAGTTGTGCACTTCAGGCATCTCGATCTTGGAGACTACATCAAAACTGTTATCAGGCATATCAATCGGGAGGCTGCGGATTTGGGGTTGAAGATGGCGGCGTGCCGGAAGGATTCCGCGATTCGCGAGCGGGCGTGGCTGGTGCGGTGCGCGTGATGGGACGAATCGATCGCGGTTCCGCAGCGGTCTCCGCGTCCGCATCCAGTTCCAACCCTAGAATGGAGGACGTGCGAATCTTCAATGGATTGACGCGCCGCACCGGCTCCACGCGCGAGGGCGAAGCGGCAGGCATCGGCGGTGCGACCGGCATGGGCTGCTGAGGACGCGCCGGAGCGGTCTCGGGCAGCGGGCCGGCGGATTTCTTGGTGATAAGAGCAGCAAGCACGCGGGTTGTGATCTCGTCCACTATTGTAGCCATGGACGCGTCCAATGCCACCGTGACCGCGGCCCGCACCTGTTCCGCATCCACCACCGCGACGAACGGGACTGCGGCTGGCGTTCCCGGAGCCGCTCCCGCCTTACCTTTGGCGCCACTCTGGGGATTGGCCGATTCCGCGCGTGCAGCGGCGGCTGCTTCCGCCAGTGGCTTCACCGCGGCCAGCAGAGCGCTGGCCTCAAACGGCTTGCGCAGGGTGCCATCGCCTTCGACGCGCGTCACCTGTGCTTCGTCGAGACTCTCCAGAACTCCAGCCGTCAGGATCACGCGCACGTGCCGGTGGCGCGGACTCATCTTCAGGTATTGGCAGATTTCGAAGCCCGTGCGCCCGGGCATCACCGTGTCGGCCAGAACGACGTCGGGATCCACATCATCCAGCCGGATCAGTGCGGAGTCCGCATTGCTTACCGTGACGACCTCGTACCCCTCCTCGGTGAGGATGCGCTCGCCCATGCGCTGCGCGTGAGGGCTATCGTCTACCAGTAGGATACGGCTCATTTGGTCGTTTTGGCCGCCTCGCCAGCCGGTGCAGGCTTGAGCTTGTCGATGGTCTTCTTCGGGAGCCCGGTCTTGATGAGATCGTTGACCGACAGAAATGGCCGCATGGCGACGATGCGCTTGGCCATCAGCTTGTTGATGCCCGGCAGCTTGGCGATGTCAGCTTCCGGAGCGGAGTTCAGATCGACCCCCGTGCGGGTGACGGCGATCGGTTGAGTGGGCTGTCCGGGGGGCGCGACCGGCGCAGTCGCCGACGGTGCAGAGCCGGCAGGAGTCCCTGGGACCGCTTGCGTAGGCGCCGAACTGCCCGGAGTTGTCGCCGTGACTCCAACATTCCCAGGCGCCGGTGTCGCCGCCGCACCCGGGTTGAGCCGCGCGTCGGGATTGTTGTTGATCGCGGTGGGGTCGGAAACCACGGTACCCGTTACATCCGAAGTGCCTTGTTGGCCCGCGGCGATCGCGGGAACGCTGGCGGGAATGGTCGGACGGAAACCAGTCATCTGCGGGCTTCCTGATTTTGCCGCCGCGGAGATGTCCGGATGCTGCGCGAACGGCTCCCAGGCGCGGCCCAACAGACCCTTCTTCGTTCGATTCTCGAGATCGTACTTCTGCGCCGCATAGCGAACGGGGTCGGCGTCCGGAACCGGCCGCTTCATGGCGGTCAGCATGGTCTTCGATTCCTGCACGTGGGCGCTCATCGGATAATCCTTCACAATGCGCGAGAGCATGTCCACCTGCTGGTTTTCGAACTTGTCGCCCATGCGCCGGTAGGAATCAGCCGCCAGCCAGAGCGCTTCGTCAGCCCCGCTGTAAAGCGGAAACTGGTTCGCCACGCCCTGCAGCCGATTGACCGCGGCAGGCATGCTGCCCTTGTGATGATAGAACGCGCCGACGCGAAATTCCTTGTCCGCCAGCACTTCCTGAATGTTGCGCAGCATCTGCTGCGCTTCCGGAGCAAACTTGCTGTTCGGGAACTGCAGGACGAGCTGCTTGCACTCTTCTTCCGCGCGCAGCGCGTGGGAGGAGTCGCGGTCGGACTTGTCCATCTGGTTGAACTGCATCTTGCAGATCTTCTCCTGCGCCTCCGCGGATTCTTCCATGGCGGGATAGAACAGGATGAAATCTTTGTATTCGGCCTCGGCTTGCGCCAGGCCGCGCGCGCCACCCTCCTGATACCAGCTATCGGCGATCGCGAGCTTCGCCTTGGCGAGATACTCGCTGGTGTCGTAGGTATTCATGAGGGTCTGCAAGGTCAGCCGCGCCCGTTCGTAACGGCTGTGTTCGATATCGTCCACGGCTTTATCGAACAAGACCTTGTCCGGTTGCTGAGTGTCTTTACTGATGGGATTGGCATACTTCTTCCTGCGGATCCCGCAGGAAGACAGCAGAACCGTGACTGCCAGCAGCACGGCGAGATTACGAATTGCGAATCGAAGCATAATCAAATCAACCCGGGCAGGTAACCGCCCCCGTTTACACTTTCACTGCCGTGGCGTTGGCTGCGATTTGACGCATTTCCCGAACCGTCGCTTCGGGGTCTGAGCTGTGAAATACGGCCGACCCTGTGACGATCCAATCACACCCCGCCCGCACCACGTCCGCCAGATTCTCCTGGTGTACGCCGCCATCGATTTCGATCTGCAGCGCTAAGTTCCTCTCCCGGCGTACCCGATCGAGCTTGCGCACTTTGTCGAGTACGTACGGAATCAGTTTCTGTCCACCAAAACCTGGATTCACGCTCATCAGGAGCACGTAGTCCGCCACTTCCAACGCGTCTGCGAGCACCGAGATTGCGGTGGCTGGATTGAGAACGATCCCGGGCAATGCACCTTCATGACGGATGAGCTCTAAAGTGGCGTCCAGGTGGCGGCACGCCTCGTAATGAACCGAGACCGAATTCGCACCGGCCTGCACAAAAGAAGCTGCATAGCGTTCAGGATTTTCAATCATCAGGTGGACGTCGAGGTGCAGCTTGGTGCATTTGCGAATCGATTCCACGACCGGCGGCCCGATCGTCAGGTTCGGCACGAAATGCCCGTCCATGACGTCGAGATGCAACATCTTGGCTCCGCCGCGCTCGACCCGGGCGATTTCGTCAGCCAGGTGGGCGAAGTCCGCGGACAGGATTGACGGAACGATTTCAACCATTTGCGGATTGTTCCGATTTTATCACAGCGGCGAAGAAGCCGTCGCCCGGGTCGCACCCCGGAATCCGCTGCGTGGTCTCGATGACGCGGTAGCCCGGCAGCTTCACGACAATCTCCTCATTCTCCTCAGCCTCGAGCGAGCAGGTGGAGTAGACCAGCAGGCCGCCCGGGGCCAGTACGGAGAGGGCATTCTCCAGCAATGCCGACTGACGTTGCGGCAGATCCTTCAGGTCGCTAGGCGTCAGCCGCCATTTGATTTCCGGATTCCGTCCCAGCGTCCCGGTGCCGGAACAGGGCGCGTCCACCAGGATGCGGTCGAACTGGCGTCCGAAGGGCAGGGGACGGGTGCCATCCAGAATCACCAAGTCGCTGGTCTGATCCTTCATCTGTACGAGTCGATGATGATGCAGGTCGCAGGCCACCACTCGCACGCCCGCTTCGAGCGCCTGGGCGGTCTTGTTGCCTGGAGCCGCGCAGAGATCGAGGAACGACTGGCCCGGAGCTAGCTGGAGAAGCGGAACGATCGATTGCGATCCGATATCCTGCTGGCGTCCCGTGTTGCTGAGATGAGCTACCGGCTGTAGCAGCGCCGCGCGCGCGATTCCGGCGGCGGTTTCCGCACTGTACTCGTGCTCCCAACGAGCCAGCAGCCACTCGGGGCAAGACAATTCCACTTCGCGATTGGGCCATGCCACTGGATCGCGGTTGACCTTCCGTAGCACCGCATTCACCAGGCCGGCGGCCGAGCGCTTGTGGGCGCGTTTGACCAACTCCACCGCGTCGCCCACCGCGGCATGGGCGGGGATCCGCTCGAGATAACGCAGTTGGTAGATGCCCATCCGCAACGCGATCCTGACCTCGGGGTCGAGCTTTTGGCGCCGCCCCGAGTAATGCTCGATCAGGTAATCGAGCTGCGCCCGGTAGCGCAGCACGCCGAAGACGATCTCCGCGGCAAGACCTGCGTCGCGAGAGGGCAAGTCCGCGGTCTGCGCCAGCAGCAGGTCGGAGGCGTACCCGCCCTTCTCCACTTTGCGCAGAATGTCGAAAGTAGCGATGCGGGCTGGAGCGATCGCGGTGGGCACGTTCTGTTCCATTGTCGCCTAAAGGGGCCGGTCTGCCGGTACAATTGGCGTGAGCCGGCATGAGCGATTCCCTGGAGCCGTTGAATGTGGCGTCGGTCTCCGACGAGGAGATCGGGCGTGAGATGTCCAACTTCGCAGACACGCCGTTCTACTACGGTAGGAAGCCGATCCGCTACCACAGCGTGGAGAGCTTCTACCAGATGCTCACCGAGCCCGACGAGAAAGTGCGGAGAAGCATCGCCAAAATGTCCGGAAAAGAGGCCAAGCGGGCGGGCCGGCCGGAAACGGCGGAGGCCAGGTTCGAGGGCACGACCTACGTGCTCGGCTCGGCGGAGCACCATGCGCTGATTCAGGACGTCATCCGCGCCAAGTTACAGCAGAATCCGGAACTGGCGCGCCGCTTCGTGGAGACGCGTCCGCGGCCGATTGTCCACGTGACGCCGGGCGGGGGGAGCAAACGTTTTCCGGAAGAGGTGTTCTGCAGAGTTCTGACGGAACTGCGCGAAGAGTTTGCGGCCAAATCTCGTCGGTGACATCAGTCACTGACCGGCGGGCGGCGAGGCGTCAGCATGGAAGCATGACGACCGTAACCATCTCTCCAGATCAGACTGTTGGCGAAATCGCGGCGCAATTTCCGGCTTCGGTTCGGGTGTTGGAACGATATCGAATCGATTTCTGCTGCGGCGGAAGAGTACCCTTCGGCGAGGCCTGCCACAAGGCCGGAGCCGATCCAGCCGCCGTGCGGGACGAAATCGCGAACGCCGGCGTGGCCGGTGAGGATTCCACCGACTGGCAGTCCGCCAGCCTGAACAGCTTGATCGATCACATCGTCAACACGCACCACGTCTATCTCAAGGCAGAATTGCCTCGCCTGGAAGCCATGCTGGTGAAAATCCTCGCGAAACATGGCGAAGCGCACGGCGGCGTTCTGGTGCCGTTGGCGCAAACTTTCCGGCCGATGAAGGAAGAGTTGCTGTCTCACCTGATGAAGGAGGAGATGATCCTGTTTCCTTTGATGCGGAGCCTCGCTGCGGGCGAAGAGGGGACGTTCCATTGCGGATCGATACAGAATCCGATTCGCGTGATGTTGATGGAGCACGATTCCGCGGGAGACGCGCTGGGGCGCTTGCGCGCATTGACGTCCGGCTTCACGGCTCCGGACGACGCCTGCAATACGTTTCGCGCGTTTTACTACGAATTGGCGGAACTCGAGAGCGATCTGCACCGCCACATTCATTTAGAGAACAACATCCTGTTCCCGAGAGCCGTGGAGTTGGTGCGGTGAGAGCGTGACGGCTAGGATTCTCGCGAACTTGCCAATGGCAGGGAATTCACCACCGCATTGACAGCTCCGAAGGCGGCGTCACTCGATCCGCTGAACCCACTGGCTCCGCCAGGCGGGTGCCTCGAACGGGTCCGCGAAATACTGCGTCTCGTGCACGACCTTGCCGTCGCGGAATTCCATAATACTCACGGTAAATGCTGGTCGCCCCTGATAGGTGATGGTGTATTCCGTGACCCAGAGATCGCCTTTTCCGAGAATTCGCTTGATGGTGAAGCCCGATGGCTTGCCTGGGTGATGACTGCGCAAGGCCTGCAAATTGCTTCGCCCGAGGATTCGCTCGCCGGACTGAGGATAATCACAAATGGCATCGTCCGTGTAAATGTCGTGTTCGGTGTTTAGATCGCCGGCTGCCGAGGCTTGCCAGTGCCGATTCAGGGCTTCCCGTATTTGTTCTTCTTGCATGGACAACTCCAAGGTGGGTTTGGTTGCTGGTTATCTGCCTTGTGGAATGAATCCGGGATTGCCGGTCTTCACCACTTGATGGAACCTCTGTCTCATATAAATTCGATAGATTTCGTCAAGCGCGTCCTCCGGAAGGGCGGAGATGTTTAGAGCCTCATCTTCGTCGGCCCCGGCCTGATTCCGTGACCCAATGGCGCAAAAGCCAGCAACCCAACGTTCTTCTCCTTCGCCACATAGACGCTTGGCTGACGCCCAGCCGGGGCAAGCCGAACTCAGCATTTATTTTACGGGACCTTACACGCGAAATTCGCCACGTCGTGGTGCTACCCGTCTGCAATCCTCAGACCCGCGCACCGCCCAAGGCCGTCTCCTGTGCCACTCTCCCAAGTCATCGACGGCGAAGACCACACGCGACTCCGCGTCTACAGAAATGGGTTCGGTCCTGCATTCTCCCCGCCCCAAATCCTGGCACCCAAACCCGTGCAGATTGGACCGAAGGCGGGTACACAACGAAACGAACAGTCTGGGAAGCACGGCTTCGAGCGGTAGCTTACAATGGAGTCTCCAGGCGTGACCAGCCCTCCGCACCCCATCCAACGCCGTTACCTCGCCGAGCAAATGATGCGCCTGCGGCGCGCCGACGAGCAGCAGCGCTATGCCGCTGCCCAACGGCAGGGCCGCATCGACCCCAACCCGCATCAGATCGACGCCGTCATCTTCGCGCTGAAGAGGATTCCCGAAGGCGGCTGTATCCTGGCCGACGAGGTGGGGCTCGGCAAGACCATCGAGGCCGGCCTGATCATCGCGCAATTGCGGGCCGAAGGCGCGGCGTCGCGGGTCCTGTTGGTGGTGCCGAAGCCGCTGCTCGGCCAGTGGCAGGAGGAATTGTACCGTCTCTTCGGCATTCAGGCAGCGGAAGGGCGGCTGGAATCCGGCGGCTTCTCGGGCAACGGTGTCTTTCTCGTAGGCCGCGAGACGGCGGGGAGCGAACGAGGGTCCGCCATTCTGCGCGACTGCGAGCCTTTCGACCTCTGCGTCATCGACGAGGCCCACGAAGTCTTCGCCAACATCTATCGCCGTTACGACAAGCACGGCAACTACACCCAGGACTCAACCGAAGCGCGCACCGCCGATCGCGTGCGCGGCATTCTGCGGCGCGCTCCTGTCCTGCTGCTCACCGCGACGCCGATCCAGAACAACCTGACCGAGTTGTGGGGACTGGTGCAATACGTCGAGCCAACCGGGACGCTGCTGGGCAATCTGCGCACCTTCCGCGACGTTTTCTGCGACGGCGGCGACCGCAGCGCGGTGCCGGGACAGGTCGCCGAACTGCGAAGCCGGCTCAGTACCGTCGTCCAGCGCACCCTGCGCCGCCAGGCCCAGGACTTCCTCGAGCGGCCATTCGTCGCCCGCCGCGCGCAGATCCGCGAATACGCGATGACGGCGAAAGAAAAGTCGCTCTACGACGACGTCACTGCTTATTTGCTGGAACCGCGGATCCTGGCCTTCAGCGGGAATCAGCGACGTCTGCTGCTGATCGGATTTCACCGGCTGATGGCGTCATCGATCCGTGCCCTCGCCGCCAGCCTGCGCAAGGTCGCCGCACGCCTGCAGCGCATGCTCGCCGGGCAGAGGCCTGAAGAGCCTGTCGAATTCTTTACCGATCTCGATGACGAAGAGATCGATAACGAACCGTCAATGGAAGATGCCGGACCGCCCGATCCCGAAAAAGTCACCGCTGAGCTGGATCGGGTCCATGACTTTATTCTCCGGGCCGATGGGCTGTTACGCGACAGCAAGGCTGAAGCGCTGCTCGAAGTTCTGCGAATCATCGGCGACCGCCGGGTTGTGATTTTCACGGAGTCGCTGGTGACCCAGTCGTACCTGCACGATCTGCTGATCGAGCGCGGCGGGCTGGAGCCCGAGGCCGTCACGATTTTCCGGGGCATCAACGATTCGCCGCGCGCCGCGGCCGCTTTGGAACACTGGCAGCACGAGGTGGGCGATCAACTTCCTGCCCCACAGCGTCCCAGCCGATCGGTCGCGGTGCGCCTCGCCCTGGTGCACGAATTCAAGACGCGGTCGCGAGTCTTCATCTCCACGGAGGCCGGCGCCAAAGGCCTCAACCTCCAATTCTGCGACACGATCATCAACTACGATTTGCCCTGGAACCCGCAGCGCATCGAGCAGCGCATCGGGCGCTGCCACCGCTACGGCCAGCGGCACGACGTCACCGTGATCAACTTCCTGGCGCGCGACAACGAAGCGCAAAAGCTGACCTTCGAGATCCTCAGCCGGAAGCTGGATCTGTTCGGCAAGGTCTTGGATGCCTCCGACGTTGTGCTGCATGAGCCGGCCTCCGAATCGTCTCCGGAACTTCTGGCTGGTGCACTGGGCAGCGACTTCGAAACGCGCCTGCGCCGGATTTACGAGCGGGCCCGCACACAGGAGGAGATCAATGCCGAACTCCGCCGGTTGCGCGAAGAGATGGGCGAGGAGCGCGAGCGTTACCAAGAGACCTGGGCGCGCACGGCGGGCTTGATCGAGACGCGCTTCGATACCCAGGTTAAGAAGTTCCTGCGGCTGAAGAACGAATTGCCCGAAGGCCTGGCACGGCTCGATGGAGAGCTCGATCGATTGCTCACCGGATACCTGGTGGCTTGCGGAATTCCGCACCGGCGGGTGCCCGAAGACGGCTCCGTGCGCTTCGAACTCGACCCGTCCGAACGTCTCCCGGAAGGTTGGCGGGAAGGCGTGAAGGTGACTGTGGGCGCAGCTAAAGATGCATCCGGGGCCGCGCCGATGCACCTGGGCCACGAACTGGTGCGGGCGGCGGTCGATGAGGCACGCGGCGCGACGCAAAAGCGCTTCTGCGTATCGTGGACTCTGGACGCGAGCGCCCCCGAGCAACTCCGCTCGGCGAAGGGCAAGCGGGGCCGCCTGGTCCTGACCATGGCGCGTTACGAGGGCTTCGAACGGGTGGACCGTTTGCTGCCTATCGCGGTTCTGGAAGATGACGGCATGCCGCTCGACGCGGAATGCGCGGAGTGGCTGCTGCAGCATGCACCCACGGACCGCCGCCCGTTCAAGCCCGCGATCGATCTCGACACCGCTCTCGAGGACGCCTCTGAGGAGCTGCTTTTCACCGATCAGAACGAAGTCGCCAGCCACGAACAGCAGCATTTCGAGCGCAGCCTGGAACAGATCGAGCGCTATGTGGAAGATCAGGTGATGGTCTTGCGGCGCCGCCTTTCCGTTGCGAGTGCGACCCTGCGCGGCGCCGAGGACAAGCGGGATGCCGCCCTGGGCGCCGATGCGCGCGGCCAAGCCGAGGAGCGCGTGCGCAAAGTCCAGTCGGAGATCGACGAGTTGGAAACGCAGATCGAGCGTCTGGAAAGACGCGACGATCGCGAGTACGAAAAGTGGCGCGAGCATGCACATCAGCGCCGCTACCGCCCGCCAGAGGCGTCCCGCATCCTGGATGTGGAGTTCATTTTGAAATGAGACCGGAGGAGGAATTGGCACTCAAAATTTTGCATACGGCCGATTGGCATCTCGGCCGCGCATTTCCCTCCTTTACCGAGGAAGATCAGACCAAGCTGACCCGCGCTCGCATCGATGCTGTGGATCGACTGCTGGGTCTCGCCGAAAGCTATGCCGTAAATGCGGTGCTCTGTGCCGGCGATCTGTTTGACGAACCCGCGCCTTCGGAGACCTGGTGGCGCGGATTGGTGCGCCTGTTCGAGCGCCGCAACTGGCGAGACCGCCCGGTGTTTCTACTGCCCGGCAATCACGATCCGCTGCAACCCGAATCGGTGTGGGCCGAGGATCATGGGTTCCGCCGCGCGCTGCCGTCATGGGTCCACGTGATTGACCGCGACGACTTCGAGTTTGCCTTTTCCGACGAGGCGGTGCTCTACGGTATCCCGTGCCGCAGCCAGGCGGGCGCTGACGATCCGGCCCTCAGGCTTCCCCGCCGCGATCCGTCCGATCGCCGCATCCGGATTGGCCTGGTGCATGGCGCGACTTTCGACGTGGCCGGCCACCAGACGAACTTCCCTATCGCGCCGGATGCCGCCGAGCAGCGTGGCTTGACCTACCTCGCACTCGGAGACACCCACGCGTTTCGCGAGATCGCACCGAAGACGTGTCCGGCCGTGTATCCGGGCGCGCCAGAAGCGACGGCATTCGACGAAAAGGATTCCGGTTTTGTGGCGGTGGTCTTTTTCCCACGACACGGACGGCCGCCGATGATTCAGAAGCACGCCATCGCGCGCTGGCGTTGGCGCGACGAGACGTGCCGCAGTCTGGAAGAATTGGAGTCGCTCTGTACGCAGGATCTGAAGGATTGCGTGCTGCGGTTGACGCTGAAGATGGACGTGACCGTCAAGCAGATGGATCGCGTGGAAGCGATCCTGGTGGAACTGAAGGGCAATGAGGCGGCGCACGGTAGAGCGGGAGTGGTGTTGTTGGATCGTACCGGCCTGGAGTTGAATACAGCCGACACTTCGATTTTCGACACCGATCTGCCGGAGGTGTTGAGATCGGTGGCGGCTCGTCTGCAAGCGCGTACGCAAGGTCCGGATGGCGAGGTAGCGAAGCGCGCGCTCTATCATCTCTATCGCACCGTCCAGGAGACACGCCTGTGATGTGGCTCCCTGCTGGCTCATATGAGAATCCTGGTGGCCAGAGGTGGCGCAAACACTCCTGTTTGCCGTCTCGACGCTCAGGTCGAGACTTTTCGGATGGACACCAGGTACGCTGGACGTCATTCAGATTTTGTGGAGGCCCGAAAAGCGTCGAGAGGAGTCTCGACGCGGGAAACAGGAGTGTTTGCGCCACATCATTACATTCTGGCCGGTCGATGCCCAGACTCACAGCGGAGGTGCGATGAAACTGATCTCGCTCTCCGTCGAACACTTTCGTTGTATCCGCAAAGCGCTGGTCGAATTTGGGCCAGGACTCAATGTCCTCCACGGCCCCAATGACCTCGGCAAATCGAGCCTCGCGGCCGCCATCCGCGCTGTGCTTCTCCTGCAAGCTTCTTCGCGCGAACATGAAGAGTTCGTCAACTGGAACGGAAGCGGCGTGCCTCACGTGGAACTCATCTTCGAAAGCGAGCCGCAGCGTATCTGGCGCGTCCGCAAAACCTTCGCCAGCGCGTCGCAAGCCTTCCTGGAAGAGTCCCGGGACGGCGTCGATTTTCACCTGGAAGCCAAGGGACGCGAGGTGGACGGCCGCCTGAGTGAGATCCTGCAATGGGGACTGGCGCCGCCCGGCGGCAAGGGGCGCCCCAAGGGCATGCCGATGACCTTCCTCTCTACGGCGCTGCTTGCGGAACAGGACCGCGTCTCCGCCATTTTCGATCAAGCCCTCTCGAAAGATTCGGACGATTCCGGAAAACAGCGCCTCATCCAGGCGCTACAGGCAGTGGCGGAAGATCCCACCTATAAGATGGTCCTGGAAAAGGTGCAGGCGCAGGTCGACTTCGCCTTTACCGCCAACGGCGGCAAGCGGCGAGGCAAAGACTCGCCCTGGGTCCGCATCGCCGATTCGATTCGTCAAAAAGAAGAGTTCGAACGGCAATGCAGTGAACAACTGCAGAAGACTGCTGCCATCGAGATCGAATTGCAGGGACTGCACGGGCGGCAGCTCGAACGGCGTGCCGCAGTCGAGGCCGCGCAGCGAATCCTGGAACAGATGGAGGCCTGGCACCGCGCCGGGCGCCAGCGCGAGGAGATTCTCGGCCGCCTCCAGAAGGCGAAGCTGCGGCTCGGGGAGATTTCGGGAGAGATGACGGGCCTGGCAAAGGCGGAGCAGGCTCGCGATGCATTGGCCGCAGCGGTGTCAGACCTCGCCAAGCGCGCGGAAGCAGCACGGTCTGCAGCCTCCAAGGCCGCGCAACAAGCTCAGGCGGCGAAGGAGCAGGCCGCGCGCGTCCAGAGCGAGGACCTTGCCCGCGAGCGCCTGCTCAAGCGTGCTTCGCTCGAAAAACGACAGGCCGAGTTGCAGGCGGACCACTTGCGAACGCTCGCGGCGCTGGATCGCATCCACGCCATCCAAGCTGCGTCGGCACGTTTGCAGACGGTCGAGCGCGAATGCCGGGTATTGGGCCGCTCGCTGAAAGACCTGGAGCAACTCCACAACGAACGGATGCTTTCTCTGCGTGCCGCCGAGGAGCGCGAAGCATCGCTGCGAGCCGTCGCTCTGTTGATCCGATCGAGTGCCGCCCGCGAGGCGCTGGATAAGGCCGAAACGGGTCTCGCGCAGGTGAATGCGTGGCGCGAAGAAGCCACCCGCAAACGCGCCGCGGCTGCTGCGCTTGAAGCCGCGCTCTCGGCGGTGCCGCTGCCATCGGGCGCGTTGCTGGCCGACCTGCGGCAGCTCGATCAACAGCTTCAAGTCGCGAGCGCCCGTCTGGATGTTGGCCTGCATGTCCGTATTCGTCCCAAGCGTGAACTCCATCTGACCCTGCGGCGCGATGGCGCGGAGCCCGCTGCCCACGATCTTGAAGAGACGCCGCTCGAAGCCGGCGCCAATCACGAGATCCGCATCGACATCGATAAGGTCGCGGAGATCGTATTCACGGGCGGCGCCCAGACTGCGCGCGAAGAGATGGAGCGCCTGCAGAAGCGCTGGCTGGCAGAGGTGGAACCGGCACTCGAGCGGGCAAACGCGGTCAACCTGGACCACCTCGGCCGCATGGTCGCGGATGCCGCCTTGCGCGTACAAGAGGTGCAGGAGGCCCGCCGCGCCGCGGCGCAGTTGGACCAGCGTGTGGCCGACCAGCCGGATTGGGCGGGACAACGGACACAGCGCCAACAGGAGTTCGCCGCTTCCGAGGCAGCATTGGGACAGATCGACCGCGCGGCCGCGAAGGCTATGGCGCGCCAGTTGCGGATCGCCGATCTGCCCGCCGCGGACGTACAGCTCGAAAAGCTTCGCCAGGAGCGTGAAAAGCTGATCACCTCCGAGCGGAAACTCGACAGCGACGTCGCGACGGCCAACGCCCGCCATATCGAGAAGCAGAAGACGCTGGCGGCGGCGCGTGAGGAACTCGCGGCCAGGATTGGACCGGATGAGAATTGGGAGCAGTCTCTGCCGCAGACGGAAGAGCGGCAGTCCGCCATTCAGACCGAAATGGCGGCGATCGCCACGCAGCTCGAATCTCTGACTACGGAATCCGGCCAGGCAGTAACGTCCGCGAAGAAGGCTGTCGATGCGGCGGAGAAGGCGCGGGTCGCGGCGGAGACTGCGAGCGCCAAGGCCGCCGAGGAACTGCGCGCCGGGGAGCACCGCGTGGCCACTGCGGATGGCGAGATCCACATGCGCCGCGAGGCTATTGCGAAGCTCGATGAAGCGGCGGCGCGCGCCGCGGTTGGTCAGGTGGAGGCCGAACTGAGCTTGGCCCCGCCGCCTCCGCAAGTGGTTACCGACGAAAGGCTGGCGGATGCCCGCTCCGCCGTGCAGGCCGCGCGCGATGAACTACGCCGCATTGAAGACGAGATCCAGGCCAAACGAGGAGCCTTGCAGCATGTAGGCGGCGAGGTGGCCCGGCAGAGACACGAAAGCGCCCAGGAGGCTCTGCGTCAGGCTCGCGCGGACGAGCACCTGAAGGAAACCGAGTATGCCGCATGGGACCTTCTGCGCACCACTTTGCTGGAGGCGGAGCGCGAGGAAGGCGTCCATCTGGGGCGCGCCCTCGGCGATCCGATTGCCAAACGCTTCGCCGAGCTGACCGAACGCCGCTACGGCAGCCTCTCGCTCGGACCTGACCTGGAGACGCACGCCATCTCCGCCGCCGGCGACGCCCGCCCCGTTTCCGCGCTCTCGGTGGGCACGCGCGATCAGCTCTCCACGATTTTTCGTCTCTCGCTGGCAGAACGGCTGCAAACTGCGCTGATGCTCGACGATCAACTCACGCAGAGCGATGCCGATCGCATGCTCTGGTTGCGGGATCTCATCCGCGAACTGGCGTCGAACATACAGATCCTGGTGTTCACCTGCCGGCCGGCCGACTACCTGCTCGCGACGGAGTTGAAGGCCAGGAAATCCGACCCCGGCAAGCCGCCCGTCCGCTCAATCTCACTGCTGCAGATCATCGAGCGGTCAGCCGCGGCGCAAGCGTCGTCGAGCCAATAAAAAGCATGTGGTCCTCAGTGCGCTACAATCCGAGGGGAGCGGAGACATGCGCAGAACAAGTGTAAGGATTCTCCTGGGAGCGGCTGTTTTGCTGGGGCAAATGGCCTTCGCCGCTACGCCCATTCGGACCCTGATCATCGACGGCCAAAATAATCACGATTGGCGTCACACCACGCCGGTTCTGAAGAAGATTCTGGAAGACACCGGATTGTTTAAGGTGGATGTCCTGACCTCGCCTCCGAAGGGCGGCGACTTCAGTACTTTCCGGCCGGAATTCTCCAAGTTCGATGTAGTGATCGTCAACTACAACGAATTTCCAACTGGCGACAAATGGCCGGAAGAGGTCAAAACAGCTTTCGAAAAGTATGTTCGCGATGGCGGCGGCTTCGTCTCCTACCATGCGGCCGACAACGCCTTTCCGGATTGGGCGGCGTACAACCTCATGACGGGAATCGGCGGCTGGCTCGGGCGCAATGAAAAAGCCGGGCCGTACTGGTATTTCCGCGACGGCAAGCTGGTGTCGGATCCGACGCCGGGCTCTGCCGGAAACCATGGCGCGCGCACCCCGTTTCCCGTCGTCATGCGCGATACGAATCATCCGATTACCAAAGGGTTGCCGCAGACCTGGATGCACGCAGAGGACGAACTCTACAGCAAGATGCGCGGTCCCGGCGAAAACATGACTGTGCTCGCTACGGCATGGTCCGATCCGGCGAATCGCGGTACCGGACACGACGAGCCCATGCTGATGGTGCTGACTTACGGCAAAGGCCGCATCTTCCACACTACGCTGGGGCACGACCCGGCGGCGATGTCGTGCGTCGGGTTTATAACGACGCTCGCGCGAGGAACGGAGTGGGCCGCGACTGGCAAGGTCACGCAGAAGGTGCCCGCGGATTTTCCGACTGCCACAGAAGTGAAGACTCGTGTCATCACGGTGCCTCAGTAACGCTTGCTTGCGCGCGCGGCTCGCAAGGCGGGGGAACGCTTGCTTACGCACGCGGTTCGCAAGGCGCCGGTACGGTTGCCTACGCGCGCGGCTCGCAAGGCGCGGGAACGCTTGCTGACACGCGCGGCTCGCAAGGTGCCGGGACGCTTGCTTACGCGCGCGGCTCGCAAGGCGCGGGAACGCTTGCTTACGCGCGCGGCTCGCAACGAAGCGGCGTTACCATTCGACGGTCTTGCCCGGCTCCAGGGCCCACACCTTGCTCTCCGTGCCCGAGATTAACGATGCCAATTGTTCGGGCGTTCCCGTTAGCGGGGGAAAGGTCCCGAAATGCATGGGGATCACCCTCGCGGCCTTCAGCAGACGGCACGCCAACGCGGCTTCATGCGGGCTCATCGTGTAGAGGTCGCCGATCGGCAGGAACGCGAGTTCCGGGCGATAAAGCTGCTGGATCAATTCCATGTCGCTGAAGACGTTGGTATCGCCCGCGAAATAAAGCGCCCGGCCATCCGCAAAGCGCATCACGTACCCCGCCGCTTCACCGCCATAGATGATCTTGCCCTCATCCAGAATGCCGCAACTGTGTACCGCGTGCGTCATGGTCAGCGTCACATCGCCCAGCTTTTGCGACCCGCCCTTGTTCATCGGCCGCGTGTTCTTGACGCCCTTGGACTCGAGCCAGTTGCAGGTCTCGAAGATGGCCGCGACTTCCGCCGAGAATCTCGTGGCCAACGGCACGGCGTCATGGATGTGGTCGAAGTGGCCGTGGGTGATGCAGATGGTGTCGACGCGATGAATGTTGTGGCCTTTGGGGTACTTCGGATTGCCATCCGTCCAGGGATCCATGAGGATGACTTGCCCAGAGGGAAGTTGGAACTGGAACGATCCGTGCCCGAGCCAGGTGATTTGCATATACGAGATATTCTCTCACTCCCCCTCTTCCAATTCCGCAAACATGTCGCCGAAGGGGAAATCGAGCGCGGGCCGGTCATGCAGACTTAAACTGGCGGATTTTCCAGTGAGAAGCCGCAGATCGCCGTGCTCGAAAACCCATGCGCGCTGATTGTCCGGGTCCATAACCAGAATGTTGATAACGCCGAGCCGCTGGTAGTCGAAGCACCGGTCCACAATGTGATCGAACGTATCGTCGGGGGATTTGATCTCGACCACGATCGCGGGCACGTCCACCACCACTCTGCCCTTCTGGAAAGGGCTCCCGACCGCCATCACATCGGGAATCCGATGACGGTTGGTCTTGGTATCCACCAGCAGCCGGGTTTCCGTGAATGCTGTGATCCGATGAGATCGGCGAAACTCCCGGAAGAACGCCCCGACAATGACCTGCAACAGCCCGTGAAACGGAGTGCCAACATTTCGCCTCACAAGCATACCGTCAACGAAGTCCATATCGGGTTCGTAGGCGGCGTTGGTATTCTTCCAGCGATACCAGGGTAGTACCCATAACGCTCCATTTTACGCTTTCAGGGTCTACGGCATGCCATAATCCGGTGAAGATGAGATTGGCTGCTCTGCTCTTGCTGGTATTTCCCGCCATTTATTCGCAACCTCACACACTTCCGGCATTCCCTGAATTCGCGGTAACGGAGACTTTTTCGGGAACGCCTGCCGCGCCGGTGCTCAGGACTGCGGGCCAGCGAAAGTTCCGCACGATGATCCGCACGGGCGCCGCCGAGGGACCGAACTTCGCGGGCCACTTCACGATTGCGAGTTGGGGATGCGGCTCGGGCTGCGTTTCAATGGCGGTGATCGATGCGAAAGATGGGCGGGTATATGATGCCCCGTTCCCGGCAATCAGCTTCCTCGAGTACATCGAGCAGGCCAAAATGCCGCCCGACAAAGATATCGAGCCGCTGCAATTTCATAAGGACAGCCGTTTGCTGATTGTCAAAGGCTGTCCGGAAGAGAAGGACTGCGCGGCCTATTTCTACGAGTGGGCGCCACCCAAGTTCAAGCTGATCCGCAAGGTGCCGCCGTTCGCGGAGTAACTGCCAACTTCACGAAAGACCCGCGCTGCGTGCGATCACGCGCGAGATGCTCGCCCAATCGAGATTCTCCTGACCTTGCGCCATCGCCGACAGGAGATGATCACGAACCAAGCTTGCCAGCGGCATCGGCGACGCGCATTCCTCCGCGGTCTGGAGCACCAGGCGCACGTCCTTGAGTCCCAGTTTCAGTGCGAATCCGGCGGGATCGAAGCGCTCGTCCGCGATGATCGATCCGTAGAGCGCATAGACGGGAGACCCAAACAGTGCGTTCATCGTATCGAGGAACAGATGTGGGTCGACGCCCGCCTTACGCATCGTGGCGAACGCCTCGCCAAAGGTCTCCAGCAGGCTAGCGATCATGAAGTTGCCGCACAGCTTCACGGCGTTGGCTTGCCACGGCTCGGCACCAGCTACGAAGGTCTGCCGGCCAATCGCGTCAAAGACCGGACGGCATCGCTCGATTTTGGCGGTGTCGCCAGCCGTGACCACCACCAACTTCTTCGCAGCGGCCGCTTCCGGGCGTCCGAAGACCGGCGCACTCAGATAGCCTTGGCCGCGTGCGGCGTGCTCGCTCGCGAGTCGCCGTGCCATCGCCGTCCCGATGGTGCTGCACGAGATATGGATTGCGTTCGGGCCGAGCGAACTGGCCAAACCATCCGCGCCGAAGGTGACGCTGTCCACAGCGCTATCGTCCGCCAACATGCTGAGTACAGCGTCGCAGTCACGGCATGCTTCGGAAGGCGTACCGGCAATCTGTGCTCCTTCCGCCGCCAGGCTTTCCGCCTTCTGGCGGCTTCGATTGTAGACGGTCACGGAATGGCCCGCGCGCAACAGATTGCGCGCCATCGCGGAGCCCATCCTGCCGAGTCCGATAAAGGCAAGCCTCATGTCGTCATTTTCGCCCAATTCCGCCCCTCGAAACGGACCGCGTGAGATTTCTCAACGCTTGTTTCATGCTTGATTTCATGCATTGACATGACCCTAAGAAATCACTATAATCGCCTCTGATTGTATTAAGAGTTCTCCTATGACCCATAGCGGTTCGGGTAGGTCGTCATAGGGGAACCTCGGCGGGAGTGGGCAGCCGCGAGGCTCCCACTCCCAAATTCCGCTCATCCAGGCAATGTGTCGCCTTGGCATCCCCGGCGATGCTCGCCAATTCAAGGGAATCTCTGACCTCTCGGCTGACGAGATGGATCCGGCACTCCAACCGGCCGCTTTTTGCAACCGGCTCAGGCCGTGATTTGCCGAGTCGCAGAGATTGCGGAGCGGTCAATGATCGCAGCAAGGAGAAATCCTCGTGCCCAAGAACTTCCCCGAACAACTAACCATTGATGGATTAACTTTCAACAAATCCACAGCCGACCTCTACCTGGAAATGGATCCCCAGGCAACACAGGCCGATGTCGACCGATACCTCAACGCCCACAGTAAGACTGTGGATTCACAACCCCAGCTCACCGACCACAAGGCCGCTGCCATCCGCAGATTCAACCGGGCTTCCCTTCACTCCAAGTGGGTGGTCCGCGCCAACCACGGCAAGGGCTCCGTTGACGATGTCATCAGTACGTTCGATCAGGACAAAGCCGTCGCGATGGCGAGTCCCATTTATTTCCGGCCCGATCTGAAGCAACCGAACGGATTCGCTTTGAGCGATCAGATCATCGTGAGGCTCAAGGGCCGCATGCCAAGCGGAGAGCTGGATAAGGCGCTCCAGGACCTGCATCTGGTGCGGGTCGAAGGGCTCCAGGCCAATCTCGGTCCGAACCTGTTGCTGCTGCGGCCTGCCGACCGCAAGAAGCAGACCGCGCCCGATCTTGCCGACCAACTGGCAAAGAACAAGTATGTGGAATCCGCCCACGTGGACATGGTGCAACTCCACACCGCCGTAGCTGCCGTTCCCAACGACACCTATCTGGCCAATCAGTGGAACCTTTCGAACCTCGGGCAGACCATGCCGGACGGAAATGTGGCTACGCCGGGATGCGATATCGACGTCGAACCTGCCTGGGACATCTCTAAAGGCAGTCCGCTGGTGGTGATCGCCGTGCTCGATACGGGGTGCGATTTGAACCATCCGGATCTGGCCCCGCACCTGGTGCAGCCGGAGCGCTGGTTCGATGCCCACATGGGCACCACCACGCCAAACGACGATTGCGGTCACGGCACCTGCTGCTCCGGGATCGCCGCCGCGCTCACCGATTCGCTGACCGGACAGGGCATCGCCGGCGTCGGGTGGAATTGCCGTGTCATGCCGGTCCGGATGGTGTGGAACTCCGGATATTCAACTTCGGAGGCGGTCATCCTGAGCGCGCTGAATCATGCGCGGAACAATCACGCGAACGTGATCACGATGAGCTGGATCTGGACGGGAGCAACCAGCAACATCGACGCCATGCTGCTGAACTGCTTCAATGCTGGAATCGTGCTGGTCGCGGCTTCGGGCAATAATGCGCCGCTCTATCCGGACACCATTTCGTATCCGGCGAGCAACCCGAACGTGATTGCCGTGGGCGCCACCAACGAAAACGACCGGCGGTGCACCGGCGGGCCGACGCACGACTGGCCGAGCTCGTCGCAAGGGAGCCAGTACGGTCCGCAACTCAGCGTCGTAGCGCCCGGGGTTCACACCTGGGCGACCGATATGCAGGGCGTGGGATCAGGCTACAACAACGCCTATGGCGGCGGCGACGCGGCCGGCGATTACTTTGAGGACTTCGGCGGAACCTCCGGCGCGGCGCCGCATGTGGCGGGCCTGGCCGGATTGGTCCTTGCTTATAACCCGACGCTGGCTCCCGGCCAGGTACGCAGCATCATCGAAACCACAGCCGATGACCAGGTCGGCGACCCTGCGGAGGATGTCGCCGGTTGGGATAAGTACATGGGACACGGCCGGATCAATGCTTATGCCGCTCTGAAGCAAACCGAGGCCAACCATCCGTTCAATCCGGTCGACGTTCTGATTCGCGACTCGCTGACCGACAATGGCGCGGTCCCGTATCTGGGCTCGCCGCTGTGCTACAGCCCCGACATCATCGTCCGCGAGTCGGCAGTGCCGAATCCGCAAGCGGCGTTTGCCGACATGACGGTCGATCCCGGCAGTGACCCGGTGGAAATCGGCAACGACAACTACATCTACATCCGCGTGCAGAACAAGGGTGCGATGGCGGCGAACGTCAACGCGCGCATCTACTACGCTCCGCTCAATACCACTTGCGCACCGGATCTGTGGGAGTATCTGGGCCAGGTGGATTTCTACAACGTGGCGGCCGGCGGCTGCGCAGTGTCGGACGCGTTGGTGTGGCACCATGCGCCCGATCCCGGAGCAGTCGACCACTACTGCGTGATTGCCTCGATTGAGGGTCCGCGCGATCCGCACCCGGATCCGGCAGGAGTCACCGGACCGGCGCAGTACATGCAGTTCATCCGCGACAACAACAACATCTGCTATCGCAATCTGGTGTTCCAGAATCTGATGCCCGACACGGCGTTCCCGTTGAACTTCATGCTGGGCAACTTCCTGGGCAGTCAGGCGAAATACGATCTGCGCATCGTTAAGGATGGGCTGGCCTTGGGCGCCAAGGTGAAAGTGAAACTGGCGCGCCCCATGTTCCCGGACGGCCAGATTGCCATGAAACACGCGGTGGAGCAGTTGCAGAAACCGCTGCGCGGCTATCGCGTATTCGAACTCGATCCCGTGCCCGAACCGGTAATCAAAGGCTTCGTGCCCGGGAAACGCCAGCTCGCGCAACTGGAAATGCAGGTTCCGCCAAACGCCAAGCCGGGCGATACCTACCGGCTGATGGTGCAGCAGATGTTCGAAGGACAGGTAATCGGCGACTTTGTAGTGGCGGGCACGGTGGTGGATCCCGCCAAGACGAAGTTCGTCGCGGTGCGCGGCACGCACTTCGTTCACAAGACCGGATGCAAGTGCCTGACCGCCGACAACCGACTGGCATGGGTACCGTTCGATTCCGTGGCGGCCGCAAGAAGCGCCGGCTACGACATGGCGCTGGACTGCCTGAACGAGCGCTTCATCGCCAAGGACGTGTCGCGCCGCCTGGTGCGCCGTGTCCTGAATTACATAAACGAGGTGGATCTGCCCGACGAGCTCAACCGGACGGTAGCCGAGACTTTGGGCAAGGCCTACTTCGAAGCGCGCTACGGTCCGACGGAGGCGAAGAAGCGGGGATTCAGCATCGGTATGGACTTGGCGAAACGCGTCCTCGAAGCGCGCGACGCCATCACCCGCTTCACCGCGCTGGAGCAACTCGAAGCCATGAAAGGCATGGATCAGGATCGCTTTATCGACCTGGTGAATGCGTTCAAGTAGTGACTCGCGATTGTCGGGGCACCCGTCTGAGTCCGACGGGTGCCCTTCAATCGTTTCTGTTACTTACAAGGAATTTCCGTCGGACTGCGACGGAATTGGTCACCTGTGGGGTCATGAGTCGGCCCCGTAGCTGGGGTCTCCCGTACCGCCTCCGAGGCCAGAAATATCTGCCGCAGACGTTCGTCGGCGATGTTGCCGGCGATCTGGCGGATCACCGAAGCCGCTTCCGCAAAGGCCGCCCGCGCCGCCTCCTGGCGGCCGAGTTGCGCTTGCAGCCGGCCCATCGCCAAGTGCGCTTTCCAGGCTGCGAGGGGCGCCGGAAAGTCCCGCACGATCTGGAGAGCGGTGTTTAAGTGAGCCTCCGCGGCGTCCGTGTCGCGTTCCGCCATGGCGATCCGTGCCAACAGCCTGTGGGCTTCAACCATGTACTTGCGGGCACCATGCCGGGTGACTTTTTCGAGTAGTTCGAGCGCGTCCGGCCGCGATAGGGTCTGCTCCACGCGTGCCATTCGAAGGCGCATCTCGAACCGCCAACGGAACCAGGCGTCCTGGGCAAGGATCGATTCGGCCGTTTGAATCGACGAGTCCGTCTGCGGGCGGTCGCCAGCCTGGAAATGGCCGATCACCAGGTTAATGACCGAATTGACTTCCGCCTCGACAACCCCCAAGCTCCGCGCCATCTCCGCGCCATTCCGGTCGTGAGCGAGGGCACCCTCGTAGTCTTGCAATTCGCGATGGATCCATCCGAGGCAATTCGGCGTCCTCGACGACCAAAAGGAATCGCCGTTTCGACGCGCCATCTCCATGGCCCGGTTCAGCACTTCCAGCGCCTCGGAGATGCGGCCCAGATTGACCAGGGTCAGGGTGAGGAAGTAGTGCGATTTGAGGGTCTCGAACCCGTCACCCAGTTCGCAGGCCAGCCGCATCGTCTCGCGGAACAGTTTTTCAGCCGTCGAGTATTCGGACTGGAAAAAGCGTAGCCGCGCCCGCACGTCCAGCACGCCGAGCAGCGTGCGCCGGTCCACCTGTGAGGGGCGCTCGATGACCTGCTGAAACTTACGCTCCGCCTCCGCCAGTTCGCCGAGCGCCAGATGGCCCTGCGTCATCAGGGCCAGGGCCTGCAGGCGCGCCTCCTGGCTCCCGGTACGCTCCGCCAACGCCACTACATCCTCCAGCACCGCCTGCATCTCGTGCAAGCGGTGCGACCAGAAGAGCGTATTGCCCAAAGCATAGAGCGCCGCACATTCGAGAGGCCGCGAGCCGATGGCGCGCGCCCGCTCGATCATCTGCCTGCAATCAGCGATGGAAGGATCGAAGCGGCTCGTCGCCAGGTAGACCGCCGCTCGCCGTTCGAAAATACGGAGCTCGGTTTCCGCGCGCGACTCGGGCGGGAGTTTGCCTGCCAAGGAAAGCGCGTGCGTGTAATGTTCCTCGGCCTGAGCGTTGGCCTGCCTGCTCATCGCGTTGCCCCCCGCGACAATCAGGAATTCGATGGCGCGCTCCCAGTTGCGCCCGCGCTCGAAATGCATGGCCAGCGGCACCGCAATGCGCGGCGAGCGGTCGCCATAGTGCGCCAGGAGTTGCTCGCCGGCGCGGCTGTGCAGGAGCGCCCGCCGCCCGCTCACCAGCTCTTCATAGAAGACGTTCTGGTATAGCGCATGCGCAAAACCGTAGCGCGCCGCCAGGGCTCCATCCGGCAACTCCTCCTCTCCGCGCAACTCGATCAGCCGGTGATTCCGGGCCAAGCCGGCGAGTTGCTCCTCCACCTGCAAATGGTCGCTGTCGAGCAATTTGGCGAGCACCGTGGAAAGAAACTCCTCACCCTCCACGCTGGCATATTGCAGGGCGCGGCGGCTGGAGGGATCGAGCGCCTCGATCTTCTTGCGGATCATGGCCCGGACGCTATCGGGGATCTTCAGGTCCAGGGTGTCCAAAGGCCGCGCCAGTCTCCAGTGGGAATTGGTATTGGCGATATCGCCGTGGATCGCCAGGAACTCGAGAAGACTCACCGTGAAGAGCGGCTGGCCGTCGGTTCGCTGGCGGATCACGCCCGCCAGTTCGCCCGGGAATTGGTTGGGGTGGAAGCGTCTGTCCAGCAGATTGCCGATCTCCTCCGCGTTCAGCGCGCCCAGCACGATCTCGTCGCACTCCTGGTGGGCCTGCATTTCGACCTTGCAGTTCTTGAGTGGGTGGTGGGCAATCTCAAGGTCTTCGGGGCGGAAGGTGGCCAGCAGCAGTACTCGCTGAGCGGCGATCCGGTGGCACAGATGGCGGAGCAGATCGATGGTGGAGGGATCAGCCCAATGCAGATCCTCCAGCAGCAGAATGAGCGGCGCCGACTCAGCCAGCGCGCCCAGGGCGTCGCCCATTTCTCGCAGCATGCGGTCCTTGGTGGCACCTGCCGTTTCCCGGCGCAACTGCTCCAGTTCGCTGGTGGAGCTGAAAACCGGAAGCTGCAAACACCAGGTGGGCGCATGCGCGCGCAACGTCAGGCGCGCCGTGTCTCCGCCATCTCGCAGCAGGCCGGAGAGCGCATCGAGAAAGGGGAGATACGCTTCTCCAGCGCCGTATTGCTCCACCGCGCGGCCCCTGGCCGGCAACAACCCCGGCCGCCACCGCTGCGCCGCGCGCATGAATTCCTCGGCCAGAGCGGATTTCCCGATGCCGGCTTCTCCCGTCAGAAATACTAGCTTGCCCGAACCGCCGAGCATCCGTTGAAAGTGTTCGAACAGGCGGCCGGCCTCTCTCTGGCGGCCGACAAAAATGTTCGCTGCGGCTTCCTCAGTCCCCGCGCCAGCGTGGGCCGTGCCGCAGGCCGGGTGCGTGCCTTCCCAAACGAACGTTTCCGGTTCCAGAAATCGAAACTCCGGAATGTAGCTGCCCCTGGGCATCTCGATGACCAGGGCGTCGTTCTTTCCGGGGCCACGGTAGTACTCGTAGAGCCGGGCACGCAGCCTGGCGGCCTCCGTCCGGACGATCGAGTCCAGCTTGGGGTCGTGATCCGGCGCGCGCCCGAAGACCTCCACGGCCAGAACTGACTCCTTGATCTCGCTATCTCTGCCTTCCAGCCGCCGGTCGACGATGAAACGGAGGAACCGGGACAGACGTTCGTTCCGCGAGAAACAGTGACTCGCCAGAACCCGTTCCAGTTGCCGCCGTGCAGCGACTGACGCGGATACGGTCACAGACATTCGTTAGAGCATACATCCGGTTTTCAGAGGGTTGCAAGTGTATGAAACACGCTTCCTACCCATCTCGACTTTCTTTGACCACCCGGCAAGCACATCATAGACCGAATCGGCGGGGTCCAGACAGACCTGTTCCCGACTGACTTTAGAGGAACGCCGCCCATCCCGAGGAGGGAGAAAATCAATGGAAACGAGCAGAGATTGTCTTGGCAGCCTACGAAAAGCGCGATGGACTAGGTTCGCGGTTTCAGTTGTTCTCGCGTTACCCATTCACGCCGCGAACGTGGTCACGGATTGGAACGCGATTGCCTCAACATCCATCGTTGTGAACGGCGGAAAATCCCCAGCCGCTTCCGCAGTCTGGTTCGCCTATGTGAGCCTCGCCGAATATGATGCGGTGAACGCGATCACGGGCCAGTATCGGCCCTTCTATTACCGGAGCGCGGGACCATCGGATGCATCCGTCGACGCCGCCGTCGTGACCGCCGCCCATCGCGTGCTGGTGAATTACTTTCCGGCGCAACAGAGCGCACTGGACAGTCAGTATTCCACGGCGTTAGCGGCCATCACAGCCGACTCGGGGGCTAAAACCGAGGGTGTTGCTGTGGGTGAGGCGGCCGCGCAGGCGGTGATCGCTGCCCGCTTAGGCGACGGGCTGGAGGCCAACATTCCGTACACGGCCGGGTCAGGTCCCGGCGCGTGGATTCCGACGCCTCCGGCCTTTGCCGCTCCGGTGACTCCGTGGTTAGGCCAGATGCGGCCGTTTACGATGAAAGCCCCCGACGACCTTCTGCCGGACCCGCCGCCCTCCCTTTCCAGCGAGACCTGGAAACGAGACTACAACCTCACGCGCTACTACGGCGGAGCCACCAGCAACACGCGTTCCTCCGCAGAAGCCGAGATCGGAATCTTCTGGACCGAACATACCGGACAACAATACGCGCGGGCTTTCACCTACCTGGTCAACAACAACAATCTCGGGACGGCCGATTCCGCAAGGCTCATGGCGATGCTCTGGACCGGGTATGCGGACGCCGGGATCGGGTGCTTCAACGCGAAATACAAGTACGGTTTCTGGCGGCCCGTAACTGCCATTCAGGCAGGCGGACTGTTCGCGGATTTGCCATCGGATCCGAGTTGGCTTCCACTGGGCACTACGCCGGCTCATCCCGAGTATCCCGCCGCTCACGGTTGCGTGACCGGAGCGGTTTCGACGTTGATCGCCAGTTTCTTCGGGACCACCCGGGTGCATGTGCAAACGGACAGCAAGGCATTTACCGATGGCGTGCACGAGCACGATTTTCAAGACACCCGCGACCTTTTGGACGAGGTCTTTTGGGCCCGCATTTACGCCGGCTTTCACTACCATCATTCGCTGGAAGTCGGAAGTCAACTTGGTGAGAACGTAGCTCAGCAGTTAGTGCGGAGCTACTTCCGACGATCCGGCGGCCGGGAGGATTAAGCCCCCGCGGGCTGGCCTCAACCGCCCCTGGAAGTCGAAGCGATGAAAGGCGTGGACCAGGATCGCTTCATCGACCTTGTGAATGCGTTCAAACAGTCGCCCACTCGTGGCGCGTCGAGTTTTTGGGCGCATTACAAGACCCGGATATACTGGGGAAACTGATGAAGCTGCTCTCCCTATTCCTCCTGTCCACCGCTGCGTGCGCTCAATCCTGGGTCAGCCAGCCCGTCGCCAGCAGAGCCTCGCTGCGCGGCATCAGTGCGGTGAACGCGCGGACCGCGTGGGCCAGCGGCACGGGCGGCACCTGGCTGAAGACTACCGATGGCGGCACGACCTGGCTGGTCAACCACGTTCCCGGCGCGGAGACTCTGGACTTCCGCGACATCCAGGCAGTGGACGAGCAGCGCGTCTACCTGCTGAGCATCGGACCAGGAGACAAATCGCGCATCTACAAGACCGTGGATGGCGGAGCGAATTGGACGCTGCAATTCACCAATCCCGACGCCAAGGGCTTCTTCGACGCGATGGCGTTTTGGGACGCCAATCACGGCATCCTGGTGGGAGATCCGGTGGACGGCCACTTCGTCATCTTCACGACAGGGGATGGAGGGGCGCATTGGGAACGGCGTCCCACGCCCCCTTCACTGCCCAACGAGGGCGCGTTTGCCGCCAGCGGCACCTGCATCGTCACCATGGGGGACAAGGAGGTGTGGTTCGCCACGGGCGGTCCCGGCGCCGCGCGCGTCTTTCATTCTCCGGATAGCGGCGCTACCTGGACGGTCGCCATTACGCCGATACGCAACGATGGACCCTCGGCGGGCGTGTTTTCTCTGGCGTTCTCCGATTCGCTTCACGGCGTGGCGGTCGGCGGCGACTACGCCAAGCCCGAGATCGCTGAGAAGAATGTGGCCATCACTTCCGATGGCGGCAAGACGTGGACCGAGCCGTCGGGCCATCCAAAAGGATTCCGCTCGGCGGTGCTGTACCTTCCCGAGAAAAAGATGTGGATCGCGACGGGTACTTCCGGTTCCGACATCTCCACGGATGGAGGCGCCACCTGGCAGTTGTTTGACAATGGTGCGTATAACGCCATCAGCTTCGCGGGCAGCGCGGGCTGGGCGGTGGGTCCCGGCGGGCGCGTGGCAGCCATGAGCAGCAAATAGCTCACACCGCGAGTTTCTTCCACCAGATCACCAAGCCCGTCGCTACCATCGCCACCAGCAGCAAGCTCGAAAGAGACATCAGCATGTGGCCGGGCAGCCCCCAGATGTCGCCGGTGTGGATGGAGCGGTTGTAGCGAATCCAGCGGTATCCCTGGGAGTCGGTCAGGAAGTCGTGGACCTGGAGCACCTTTCCGGTGTAGGGTTCCACGGTTACACTGCTGTGGGCGCTGCCGGACGTCTCTTCGGGCACTCGCATCACCAGGGTGAACGCGCCTTTGGGATTGGCCGGCAAAGAGAGCCCGTCGAGGAAGGCGGTGGGCATGGTCTGGTGGGCAATCTCCATTGCGCGGTCCACTCCGATCGGAATCGCATCCGCGACGGGTGTGGCTTGCGGCGGACGCGCGAAGTTCGGCCGCGATGAGTGCGTCAACGCGTAGATCGCCTTCTCTCCGGATTCGAACCCGATGAGCACGCCGGTGAATGCGGAGATCCACAGAAACAGTCCCGCATAGATGCCGATGGCGCGATGCAGGTCGAAGCAGCGGCGGAACCAGGATCCTGCCCATTTGACCGAAGCCCGCTTGGTGCGCCACCACAGAAGCAATCCGGTGGGCACCAGCAGACAGAGAACCAACCCGGCATAGCTGACGAGGATCTTGCCGGCGGGAGCGATTGCCGCGCGTCCGTCGGTGGCCAGACGCAGGTGGAGCTGGTGGATCGAGCCCAGCAGTCTCTGCGTCCGGGTGGGCACCATCATACGGCTGAGCACCGAGCCATCGTAAGGATTTACCGTAACCACTGAGCGGTCGTTCAGTTGCATCGACTGCGCCAGATTTGCCTGCGGCAGGAACTGCACTGAAACGACGCGGGCCATCCCGACCTGGCGCTCCACGCGCGCAATGATCTCGCCCTCCGGCAGCGCGTCGGCGCCCACCGCTACATACCAGCGGCCGCGATGCAGCCAATGATCGATATCGCCTTCGAATGCGATGATGCTGCCGGTGAGCCCCAGCACGACGAGAAAGAGTCCCGCCAGCAGGCCCAAATACAGGTGAATCTTCAGAATGAGATTGCGCGCGTTCATTCACCCTCCAACAACTGCACCAGCCGGTCTGCCTCCACGCCTTCAATCTCGATGACCTTGGTCCGGCTGGTGGCGCCTTTTACGATAGTGACGCGCGACCGCGGTACTCGAGCCAACTCGGCGAAGAAGCGGATGCACTCTTCATTGGCCTTGCCGTCCACTGGCGGCGCCGCGAGATCGAGTTTCCAGGCGTCTCCCAAACGCCCGGCCACCGCGGACCGTTTGGCTCGCGGATGCACCTTCACCGTGAGACGCGCCATTCCACCTGTGCTCTCAAGTTTGCCACGCCGGCGCCCACGCGCGCGTCGACGACATCGAAGGCGATGGCATCGTCCAGCCAGTCGTGGCTGGTGCCGTCGGCATTCTGGGTGGCCACAGTCAACGTGTAGGTCTGGGGTGTGAGCCAGCACTCGATGTGGAAGTCGACCTCCAGTTCGTCGCCCGCCTCAAAATCGCCGAGATCGGCCTGCTCGATCGCGGTATTCGTCCCGTAGACATCCATGCCGATGCGCGTGCGGATCAGGATGCCCACCATGGGGTCGGACTTCGCCTGGGAGAAGCGGCAGCGGACACGCACCGTGACGGACTCGCCGCTCGACACCAGCGCGACTGCTTCGCCGTTCGCATTCAGAATCTGGACACCCAGAATCTCGCTGGCGCCGTCGCCATGGCGAAAGCTGCCGCGGATGCGCTCCTCCTTCTTGGTCTGCGGTTCCTGCCGCTCCAGTACCAGCCCGATGTAGCGATTGATCACGTCTTTGGGTTGGCCCTGGGCTTCGATGCGGCCGTGGAGCAGCAGGATCGCGCGGTCGGAAAGCTGCTTCACCAGGCCGAGATCGTGCGACACGAACAGGACGGTGATCTTGCGCTCGCGGAGTTCCTGGAATTTGCGGACGCAGCGGTTGGCGAAGACGGCATCGCCCACGGCCAGTGCCTCGTCGACGATCAGAATCTCGGGGTCAACATGAATCGCTGTCGAAAATGCGAGTCGCACATACATGCCGCTGGAGTATTCTTTCACGGGACGTTCGATGAACTCGCCGATCTCCGCAAAGGCTTCGATGGAGGGCAGTGCTTTGGCGATATCCTGGCGGCTCAGGCCCATGATTTCGCCGTTGAGATAGACATTCTCCCGCCCGCTGAATTCGGGATTGAAGCCCGCGCCCAATTCGAGCAGCGCGGCGATTCGTCCGCGGGTGACTACACGCCCCGCCGTGGGCTGCAGGATCCCCGCCACAATCTGCAGGAGCGTGCTCTTGCCGCAGCCGTTGGGGCCGACCAGGCTCAGAGTCTCGCCCTTTTCGACGGAGAAGCTGATCTCGCGCAGTGCCCAAAAGTCGGTGTGCCGCGGCTCGCTGCCCGGCAGCAGTTCCCGCAGGCGGTCGGACGGGCGGCGGTAGAGGCGATAGAGCTTGGATACGTTCTGCAGGAGTACCAACTTCGATGATAGCGTTCCCCGGAACTCGATCGAGGGAGGCTTTTGCCGCGCCGATCCGAGGTTTCTGACGCCAGAGATGTCGCAGGGGCGATCAGGTGGGCACCCCAAGCGGCAAGCTAAGTACACCGTTTCAGAAATACGGGCTCGTATTTTGGCAAGAACACTCCCTCACGGTCGTAGCTTGTAATTCACCCAAATACGTTCGCGCAATCGTGCGCTTGCGAGCCGCGCGCGTCAGCAAGCGATCTTGACTGCTTTAGCGGGGTGGTGGCAACGCTCCCTCACGGTCGCGGCTCGTAAGCTACCTTCGCGCAATCGTGCGCTTGCGAGCCGCGCGCGTCAGCAAGCGATCTTGACTGCTTTAGCGGGGTGGTGGCAACGCTCCCTCACGGTCGCGGCTCGTAAGCTACCTT
>DATGIL010000046.1:0-43977 GCA_035295745.1 Bryobacteraceae bacterium
CGGGCGTAAGTTCGAAGACTTCGTCCGCTCGAGCGGCGCGGCCTGGATTCTCTGGACCGAGGACGCCGCCATTCGCGAAGACTGCGCAGACATGCTGCCCCTGCTCGACGATGCGCGCACCTTCGCTGTCTCGCGGCAGACTCACTTCCGTGCATGGAAGGACATGCTGTTCCCGATGGCGCCCTTCCGCACGTTGCAGCCGGACGAAGCCAGCCAGGTGCTGGCGCCGCTTTCGAATGCGGTGCTGGTTGAGCGACGGAAGTTACTTGCGCTCGGCATCCCGCGATGCAGCCTGGCGGGAACCGCGTGGATGCTGTTGTTCTGGAAAGCCGCGGCGGCGGGTTGGCGCTCCTACAGCATCGGCCAGGAGAAGCCTCTCACGGAACAGCCGGACTTCCCCATGCAGGACACGGGCTTCCTGCTCCGCTTCCTCCGCGATGCGGGCCTGCGGCGGATCGGTCCACGAGAACCGGATCTCTCGCGCGGCTCGATCGCCTTTGCACCAGGCCGGCAAGCGCACGTCTCGCCCTCGGGGAAGCTGCGAGTACTCGTTGTCTCGCCCTTTCTACCCTATCCGCTATCGCACGGCGGCGCGGTGCGGATCTACAACCTGTGCCGCGCGCTCGCAGACCGCGTGGACTTCGTGCTGATCGCGGTGCGCGAGTATCTCGACGCGATGGAGTACGAGAAACTCCACGAAGTCTTCCGCAAGGTGTGGATCGTCGACAAAGACGAACGCCCGTCCGGCAGCGAGGACCTGCCGGAGCAGGTGCGCGAGCACCAGTCGCGATCGCTCCAGGCGATCATCGCCGAGTTGGCCGCGATATGGAAGCCCGATCTGCTGCAACTCGAGTACACCCACATGGCGGGCATGCGCGAGGCCGCTCCGCATGTGCCCGCGATCCTGGTGGAGCACGACCTCACCTTCAGCCTGTACCGCCAGCTCGCTGAGAAGAAGGACGCGACCGCCGCCACTATGCTCGAATACGAACGATGGCTCCAGTTCGAGCGTGACTGGTTGAGCCGCTATGATGGCGTCTGGACGATGTCCGGCGAAGATCGGAACATCGCGATCCAGGAAGGGAACCGTCGTCCGGAAAACACGTTCACGGTTCCCAACGGAGTCGATATCGAGCGCTTCGTGCCATGTGAGGATCCGCAGGCCGCGCCCGAGATCTTCTATGTCGGCTCATTCCGCCATCTGCCCAACATCCTGGGCTTCGAGAAGCTGCGCGAAGAGGTGATGCCGCGCGTGTGGCGCCGTTTTCCAAAGGCGCGGCTGCGCGTGGTGGCAGGCCCGCAGCACCTGCTCTTCTGGAAAACCTTCGCACACACCGAGGCGCCTCCCGCTTTCCACGAGCGGATCGAGATGCATGGCTTCGTGAAAGACCTGCGCCCGCTGTATGCGAAGGCGACTCTGGTGGTGGTGCCGTTGGAGGTCTCGGCGGGGACCAACATCAAGGTGCTGGAGGCGATGGCCTGCGCCAAGGCGGTGGTCACGACCCCGATCGGGTGCGCCGGGCTGGGACTGCGTGATCGCGAGGATGTCTTTATCGACAGCGACTGGGAAGCGTTCGCGCAGTCGGTCTGCGAACTGCTTGCCGACGGCGCGTTACGAGATCGTATCGCGGAGCAAGCTCGCCGGACGGTGGTGGAGCGCTTCAGTTGGAAGGCGATCGCTGATGAGGCATACGAGAGCTATGTGGCGCTGGTCGGACTGCGAGCCAGCGCCACATAAAGGACCGCGGCGAAATCGGTTCGTCGCATCGGAATTCGCGGCCGAAAAGCGTCGAGAGGAGTCTCAACGCGTCAAAGACGAGTCTTTGCGCCACGTCAGCCCGCGAAGGTTCTCATAGATTCGTTGAGCCCCTTCGCTGGACCGATGGGGGACCGACTAGACCGGCTGCTTCTTGCGCGTACGGGGAGAGCTGGAGCGCTTCTTGGGTGAACCGTCGCCCGAGGTTTTCCGCGGAGCGCGCGGGCGGCGCTGCGGCTTCGGAGGCGGCTCGGGAATCGGGATCTCGCCGGTAGCGGTCGGCTGGCCGGGCACGAGCGGCTGCGGCTCGTCTTCCTCTTCCTCGATGATGGCTGGCGGTTCCGGCTCGGGCGGCGGCGCGGGGGGATGGAACTCGGCTCCCAGGTACACGATCAAGCCTCGTTCTTCATCGGCCTGATTGCGTACCAAGCCCTTGTCCTGCGCATAGTTCAGGAGTTCGCTGAACTCCTGGAATCCGTAGTCGCGCCAGTTGAACGAGGGCTGATCCTGGCGAACCCAGTCGGCCAGTTCGTCGGCCATGGCGCCATTGTCCACTTCGAAGCGATGGGTTTCGAGCACATCCCGCAGAATCGGGATGGCCTGTTCCGGTTTGGCGGTGGGCTTCTCGGGAACGTTGCCGCCCTTCATGCGGATCATGTAGCGGCCCTCGCCGCCGGTAACCTCGACGAAGTCGGCCTTCTGCAGTTTCTCCACGAAGTCGGTGAACGATCCGGCGCCGTAGGCCTTTTCATTGAAGGTGGAGTCGAGTTGCAGCATGGTTGACTTCAGCAGACCGAGCTGCGGACGCACTTCGCGCCGCTCGAGCACGCCGAGGGCGCGCTCCACCAGAGGCATGGCCTGGGTGAGATCCAAGGCGACGCGCTTGTGCATCTGGCGCGGTTGTTGTTGTTGCTGCGGTTGCCGGTCGGGCGGGCGTTCCTGCGGCGGCCGGTCCTGTGGGGGACGATCCTGCGCGGGCGCCTGTGAGGCCGGTGGATGGCCCTGGCGCGGACGCGGATCGTCGATGATCGACTCGTAAGCTACGAACTCGTGACAGTTCTTTTGCAGAATCGTGCTGGTGAAGGCACGGCCGCCCACCACGAAGATGCGTTTGTCGTATTGCTTGAGTTTGTTGACGAGCGCAATGAAATCGCTGTCGCCGCTGACGATCGCGAAGGCGTTGATGTGGTCGTGCGTGAACGCCATCTCGAGCGCATCGAGGGCGAGGTTGATATCCGCGCCGTTCTTGTCGCCGCGAGGGGACGGGTCGCGCTGTACCATCTGCACCGCGTGCTCCGACAGAGCGCGCGTGGCGGATTCCTGGCGGCCCCAGTTCGCGTAAGCGAATTTGGTGACGATCTCGCCGCGTTCTTTCAATGCGTCCAGCACAGCGGCTACGTCAAATTCGCGGTGCAGGGTGGATTTCACTCCGATTTCTATGTTGTCAAAATCGATGAACACCGCGATCTTGAGCTTCTGTTCCATGTTGAGTTCCTTATACTGGCCCTTCGGTGCGGCTAGGAGCACCTTCTGGGTCCGGAAACGCCGCGCCAAAAGGCCGGGGGCACCCTCGCCGCGCGACTGGCTCGTCGAGGGTACAAATACGGCTTCTTGCCTCATGCGTAGTTTATCCTAAAATTGCGCTCCAGAAGCGCACCCTCACAAATAGTTGTGCGAGCGGCCTTAGGAAACGGCATTCGTCTCTTTCCTGCGGCGCAAACGGCCGGCGAGCTGCGCGCCCCGATCAAATTCAGTTTGCAACTGACGCGTGCGGAGGTTCTCACGGATATGTTCCAACTTTTGAATGTAGACACTGAGTGTATGGTCGATGTGTTGAGTGTTGGTGGCTACGATGTCGCGCCACAGGTCATACGATCCGAGTGCGAGACGAGTCATATCTTCCAACCCGGGGCCGGCCACCTGCAGACCCGAGGAGGAGCCCAGCTTGTCGGCCACTGTCGAGGCAAGTGCGGTGGAGGCGAGCTGGGATAAGTGCGAGGTCAGAGCGACCAGACGGTCGTGTTCGTCGCAATCGAGGACCACAGTGTTCGCTCCGATGCGGTTCAGCCAGCCGCGGAATGCCGAGGCAGCGGGGGTTTCGAGTTCGGAAGGCTCGTCAGGCGTCAAGACCCAGGTGCGTCCCCGGAAGAGGGCGCCATCGGCGACGGAGGCGCCGCGCTTCTCTTTGCCTGCCATGGGATGTCCGCCGAGGAACTGAGCGCGGGTGATGCATTGGCGCGCGGTGTCGACGATCTCGCATTTGGTGCTGCCGGCATCGGTGACGAGGGCCCCCGGGCGAAGCAGGGGGTCGATGTGGCGGACGGTGTCGAGGATGCGGCCGATGGTTTGCGAGAGGAAGACGAGATCGGCTTCGGCGAGCGCTTCGGCAAGCGGCACGCCGCGATCGATGGCTTGGACGGCGACGGCGTCGGCGATGGCGGGCGGGGAGCTGACACCCACGATGGGGCCGTCGAAGCCCGCTTGGCGAAGGGCCAGTCCGAATGAAGCGCCGATGAGGCCTGTTCCTACGATTGCTACGGTCACAGCTGGCTTCGCTCGCAGGGTTGGGGAACACAAGAAGGGGCCGGGGGCCGGGGATGAGTGCTCGCTGCGCTCGCGGGGTTGGGGATTAGGGGTTGGGGGTTGGCGAACACAGCAAGGGGCCAGGGGCCAGGGGCCGGGGGCCGGGGATGAGTGCTCGCTTTGCTCGCGGGGTTAGGGGTTGGGGGTTGGGGAACACAAACAGAGGCCGGAGGCCAGGGGCCGGGGGTCGGGGATGCGTGCTCGCTTCGCTCGCGGGGTTCGGGAAGACGCGGGGCGGGGAGCGCCGATATAGGAGATCGCATTTAGATGGTCCTCCCAACGGCGGGGGCTATGATGCGGAGTTGGCGCATCAGCTCTTCGAATTGTTCGGGGTGGAGGGATTGGGCTCCGTCGCTGAGGGCGTGGTCGGGGTCGGGGTGGACTTCCACGAGCAGGCCATCGGCGCCGGCGGCTACGGCGGCGCGGGCCATTGGGACCACTTTGTCGCGGCGGCCAGTGCCGTGAGAGGGATCGCCGATCATGGGCAGGTGCGAGAGCTTTTTCACGACCGGGATCGCGGAGATGTCCATGGTGTTGCGGGTGTAGGTTTCGAAGGTGCGGATGCCGCGCTCGCAGAGAATGACTTCGTAGTTGCCTCCGGCCATGATGTACTCGGCGGAAAGGAGCAGCTCTTCGATGGTGGCAGCGATGCCGCGCTTCAGGAGCACGGGCTTGCGCGTTTTGCCGAGGTCGCGGAGCAGGTTGAAGTTCTGCATGTTGCGCGCGCCCACCTGGAAGATGTCGGAGTATTGACCGACGAGCGGGATCTGCGCGCTTTCCATGACTTCGCTGACGACCAGCAGGCCGTGGCGATCGGCAGCGGCACGCAGAAGTTGCAGGCCCTCTTCACCGAGACCCTGAAAGCTGTACGGCGAACTGCGGGGCTTGAATGCGCCTCCGCGAATCACCTGGGCACCGGCTGCGGCCACGATCTCAGCGGAGCGCTCGACCTGCTCGCGACTCTCGACACTGCACGGACCGGCCATCACGACAACGCGATCGCCGCCGATCTCGACGCCTCCGATCTTGATGACGGTGCCATCGGGGCGGAAACTGCGGCTGGCGAGCTTATACGGCGAGATGATGCGGTGGGCTTCCTTGACGCCTTCCATCACTTCGAAGATGCCGAGGTCGAAATCGTCTTTGCCTCCGACGCCCCCGAGCAGTGTGTGGATGACGCCGGTGGAACGATGAACGTCGAAGCCCATTTCTGTGAGTCGATCGATGACCGTCTGGATCTGCTGCTCCGATGCGCCCTGCTGCATGACTACTAACATTCATTTGTCTCCACTCAGAATGCGCACCTTCTGGATGCTGCGCATTTCGTCGATGATGCGCTCGAAAATGCGGCGAACGGCTTCCGGTGACATGGGTCCATGATTGCAGCTCGTGATGTTGGCGAAGACCTGATCTTCGCGTTTCGGCTCGTAGATCGGGAGGTGCGCTTCGCGCTTGACGCGGCCGATGTCCTCTACCACGGCGGTGCGTTCATTGAGTAACGCGACGATGCGGCGATCGACATCGTCGATCCGCACGCGGAACTGTTCGAGTTTGCGGCGCGCTTCCTCTTCGGTCATGCGACCGCTCCGAAACCGTGTTTGAGTTCGCGAGTGAAGGACTCGAGTTGAATCTCGAGCGAAGGATTGTCGAGGTTCTTCTCGATGAGGCGGACGAAAGCGCTGCCGACGACCACGGCGTCCACCAGCCTGCCCAGTTCGGCGACGTGCTCGGGGCGGGAGATGCCAAAGCCGACAGCGAGGGGAAGATCGGTGATGCGGCGCATGGATTGGACAAGCGGGGCCACCGAGTCGGAGAGGGAATCGCGCTCGCCGGTGACACCGGCACGCGAGACCAGGTAGACGAAACCGCTGGAATAGCGGGCTACCAGTTTCAGGCGGCGCTCGGTGCTGGTGGGGGCGGCGAGGAAGACGGTGTCGAGGCCGTGGGAGTGCATGACACCGATGTACTCATGAGCCTCCTCGACGGAGGCGTCGGTGAGGAGGCAGCCATCGATTCCGCAGGCGGCGGCGTCTTTGGCGAGGCGATCGAGGCCGTAGCGCATCACGGGGTTCAGATAAGTGAAGAGCAGGAGAGGAACCTCGGAGTGCCGGCGGATTTCGCCGGCGATCTCGAGCACCTTGGCCAGCGTGGTTCCAGCGCGGAGGGCGCGCTGGCCGGCGCGCTGGATGACGGGTCCATCGGCGATGGGATCAGAGAAAGGCACGCCGAGCTCGATGAGATCGGCGCCGCCGCGCACCATCGCCTCCACCAGGGCGGGGGTGCGATCGGGTGTGGGGTCGCCGGCGGTGAGATAGGCGATGAAGCCCTTACGGCCGTCGCGCTTGAGACGGTCAAAGAGGCCCTCGATTCGGGTCATGATAGGTCGAGTTCCTTGAGGTTTTCGCGGTAGATGTCGATGTCTTTGTCGCCGCGGCCGGAAACGTTGACGATGAAGATCCGGTCCTTGGCGTCTGGGGCGCGCTTGACGGCTTCGGCGATGGCATGCGCGGATTCGAGTGCGGGGATGATGCCTTCGATGCGCGAGAGCATGCGCGCGGCGTCGAGGGCCTCGGTATCGGAGGCCGCGGTGTAGCTGGCGCGGTGCTGATCGTGCAGATAGGCGTGCTCGGGACCGATCATGGCGTAGTCGAGTCCGGCGGAGATGGAATGGGTCAAGGCGATCTGGCCGTCCGCGTCCTGGAGGACGAAGCTGTAAGCGCCTTGGAGAACTCCGGGAGCGCCGCCACGATAACGGGCCGCGTGTTCGCCGATATGCTCACCGCGTCCGCCGGCTTCGACGCCGACCAGTTCGACGGGGTCAGCCAGAAATGCGTGGAAGATGCCGATGGCATTGGAACCTCCGCCCACGCAGGCGATCACGGTATCGGGGAGACGGCCCTCGGCTTCGAGGATCTGGGCCCGAGCTTCTTCGCCGATCACCTTGTGGAAGTCGCGGACCATCATGGGGTACGGATGGGAGCCGAGAGCGGAGCCGAGCAGGTAGTAGGTATCGGAGACGTTGGTGACCCAATCGCGCATGGCCTCGCTGATGGCGTCCTTTAACGTCCGGCTGCCGGTGGCCACGCCTACCACTTTGGCACCGAGGAGGCGCATGCGGAAGACGTTGAGGCGCTGGCGGCGCATGTCCTCTTCCCCCATGTAGACGACGCAATCCAGTCCGAGGAGGGCGCAGACGGTGGCGGTGGCTACGCCGTGCTGGCCTGCGCCAGTTTCGGCGATGATGCGGCGCTTGCCCATGCGGCGGGCCAGGAGTCCCTGGCCAAGGCAGTTGTTGATCTTGTGGGCGCCGGTGTGGAGGAGATCTTCGCGCTTGAGCCAGATGCGGGCGCCGCCCAACAGCTCGCTGAGGCGTTTGGCGAAGTACAAGGGCGTGGGGCGGCCCGCGTAGGTGCGGAGCAGGCCGGCGAGCTCGGATTGAAAGGCGGCATCGTCGCGAGCGGCGAGATAGGCGGTTTCGAGCTCTTCGACGGGCGCCATGAGGATTTCGGGAACGTAGCGTCCGCCGTAGGGTCCGAAGTGGCCACCCGGATCAGGTTGCGGGGTCATGCGGCGGCCCTCCTGGCCGCTTCGAGGAAGTCAGTCATCTTCTTGTGATCCTTTTTGCCGGGAGCGCTTTCGATGCGTGAGCAGGCGTCGATGCCCCAGGGGCGCACGAGAGCGATGGCCTGGGCGACGTTAGAGGCGTCGAGTCCGCCGGCGAGGATGATGCGGCGGGTGGAGACACCGGCGAGGCTCCAGTTGAAAGTCTTACCGGCGCCGCCGTAGAGGCCGGCAGCGGGACCATCCAGGAGCAGCGCTTCGGCGGGGCAGTCGTCGTAGACGGAGGAGTCGAAGGACGCGGTGACGCGCACGGCCTTCCAGACGGAGAGGGATGCGGGGTAGTCGGCTGGAGTTTCGTCGCCATGCAACTGGGCAACGTGGAGCGAAGCGATGCGGGCGATCTCTTCGACGCGGGCGGGAGATTCGTTGACGAAGACACCGACACGGAGCACTCCAGGGTTTGAAGTAATGGCGGCAGCGTGCGCGGGTGCGATGTAGCGGGGGCTGTGCGGATAGAAGTTGAAGCCGACGGCGGTGGCGCCGGCCTCGATCGCGGCATCGGCGTCGGTCTGATTAGTGATGCCGCAGATTTTGAGGATCATGCTGCCACCAATTGGCGCAAGGCGGCGGACGGGTCGGCAGAGCGCATGAGGTGCTCGCCGACGAGGAAGGCGTCGTAGCCGGCGGCGCGGAGAGTGGCAAGATCGCGGGCGTTATGGATGCCGCTTTCACTGACTCGCAGAATGCCCGAGGGGATGTGTTCGGCGAGGCGGAGCGAGGTTTCGAGAGTGACTTGGAAGTTGGTAAGGTCGCGATTGTTGACGCCGATGATCTGGCTGCCGGCGGCGAGGGCGATGTCGAGTTCCGCGCGGTTATGGACTTCAACGAGGGCGTCGAGCTGGTAACGGGTGGCGAGCTCGCGGAAGTCGCGGATCTGGCGCTCGGTGAGGATGGCGGCGATGAGCAGAATGGCGTCGGCGTGATGTGCGGCGGCCTGAAGGATGTGGGCGGGGGCAATTGTAAAATCTTTGCGCAGGACGGGAAGAGAGACGGCGGCACGGGCGGCTTGGAGGTCGGCGAGGCTGCCTTGGAAGAAACTTTCGTCAGTGAGGACGGAGAGGGCCGAGGCGCCTCCGTGCTGGTATTGAGAAGCGATGCGCGGGGGGGCGAAGTCGGGGGCGAGGACGCCTTTGCTGGGGGAGGCCTTTTTGATTTCGGCGATGATGGCGGGAGTGGTGGCGCGCAGGGCGGCGGCGAAGGGACGGCGGCTGGTACGCGCGGCGGCGAGTCGTTCCCACTGTTCGATGGAGTGGACGCTGGTGGCGAGCTCGTCTCGTTTTTTGGCGACAATACGGGCCAGGATGTCTGGAATCGTGTCGGTCAACGTGGTTTCCTCAATGGTAGCAAAAGAGCTCGCTGCGCTCGCGGGGCCGGGGAGGCTCGCTGTGCTCGCGGGGTTGGGGGTTGGGGGTTGGCGAAGAGGCTCGCTGCGCTCGCCGGGGCCGGGGGATGGGGATTAGGGCTCAATTCGCTGGCGAGGAAGGCGGCGACGGCGGAGAAGGAATGCGTCGTTGGCGGGAAGGGGGTGCGTTGGTGGGGGACCTCCCCGGAAATGGTTCGAGAAGTTGTTGATGGCTTCCTGGATGGCTTGCAGGTTGCGAGCGCAGAGGAGGAGGATCGCCATCGTAAAGCAGGCGATCAGCAGGTCGTGGGCGCTCATACGAGTCAACTTATCACGTTTTCAGGAGTGAGATACGGGGTGACGGGCTCGGTGGGCATTGGGATTAGGGATTTGCGAGGGGATGCTTTGCGGGCGGCAACGGGCGTTGACGAAACGAACTTGGCGGGGGGCGATCGGGCATCGCTTGCTTACGCGCGCGGCTCGCGATTTTTATCTTGTGTTTGCAAGAATTTAGCGAGTGGCGACGGTAAGGGGCGAACACGCCGGAGGCTGCTTGTGGCCCCATCGACCGTACCTACCCAGCGCGACCGGGCCTTCTTCGGCACGAGTCCTTGTCTTACGTGCCGTGCAAGTCCGATCATTGAACCCACAAGTCGTAACTGACGTCTCCCAAACCACCGGAGATGACAAGCGCGACTTTGCCGCTTGGCGTACCAGGCGGCACTACGAGATTGATCTGATAAAGTCCGAAATATCCGGGAGCGAGGCCGGCATAGAGTACCGTCGCGGGCGTTCCCGCAATGCGGATTACCGGCGTCGTCTGTACGCTGGCGCCACTCAAAGGCGCCAGTGCGTTGTCGGCCACCAAGGGCGTAGTCAGACCACCGCCTGTGGCCCATAGGATGATACCGCTGCCCTTCTGCGCTTGCGTCAATCCCGAGCCGGGCGGTCCCAAGACCTGATAATTGGCATTGGTCACGATGGGAACCGTGAGGCTGGAGCTGGCGGCATACAGGAAAAGAGCGATGTTCTGCGGCACGATCGGCACGGTGACAGTCGCGGGAGTGGCAGGCACTGTGTAGCCACTCAAACTGGCGGTGACGGGGCAGGACGACTTGCCCGCGGCTTCCACCGGTACCACGCCGTTCACCTGGCCGGCACCGGAGTTGTATACCAGACGTGCCGGCTGTCCGCAGAACTGAGCCGTCAATCCTCCCAACGAGAATGCAGGCGCCGCTCCCGCGCTTTCCTGCGCACCCAGCCCGTCGCCGAACAAGGTGAAGAAAGAACCTGGGGCAAGGGGATCCGGATGGAAGGATGCTCCTTGGACTACTGACGCGATGCGCGGGGAACAAGGGAATACCGCGGCGAAAGCGCTGACGGCGGTTTGGAATCCAACGCCAGCCACAGCGCAGCCCTGCACCTCCCGAAGCTGGCAATCCTGCTCCAGGTGGACGAACTTTTCAGGGAAGACGATGTTGCGGCCACAGCCCAGAGTGCTGGAACAGGCACTCTTCGTGGGAGTGGCGCAGTTACACAGCGTGGCGGAGTTGTTGGAGTATCGTCCCTCCACGTCGGTCTCCGCACATAGCGACGTGGAGGCCGCGCCACTATTGCACGTGCCGGCCGAGAGCGAGACACCCATCTGGTGGAACAACTGGTTGTATTCCGTGGCCAGCAGAGTCGAAGTGCTTGGGGCAGGGTAGCTGAAACAGGTGCCGTTGCTGAGAATCACATCCGGGGTGTGCTCGCCCTCGCCGTGAATCGCGACGGTGATGAGGTTCGGGATGGTCTTCGTGATCTCCTCATGTGCGGGCTCGAAGTAGTTCTGTGTATAGTGGGCAACGTCGGAAATGTGGAAGGAGTTGTCGCCGCACGCCGAGGAGGATCCGTCGCAAGCGCTCACCGCGGAATTGGCACATCGGTGCGTGCCTGCGACCAGGAGTGCGGTGGCATTCAGATCGGCGAACAGGGTGGCGGCTTCGGCGCGAGTATTCTCATCTCCGCCGGCGTGCGGCGCTTGCAGACTGAGGTTGCGGCAAGAGGCCGGATTGAAGATATACGTTCCGAGGCCGCGTAAAGGCGCTCCTTGGGAATTGGTGCGTTCGACGAGGACGTAGTAGGTGCGGTTGCGCCCGGTGTCATTGAACTGGACGACGTTGTAGTTTAGCGGGTCGGCCAGGTCCGCGGCGGTTTGGTATTTTCCACTGAAGAGCGCGTCCACCACGAGTCTCCAGGACGCGATGCTGGCGTCGGTGGGGGTGACGAAGGCATTGCTGCCGGCGCCCGGAATCACGAGGTTATTGACATAAGTGACGATATCGCCACTCTGCGAGGCGATGGTGGCGGAGGTCGCTGGCTCGACGGCCAGACACGCGACAAGAGCAGTAATTCGCAGAAGGGGACGCATGAATATCAGATGAGTATACAAAAGGTTCGGAGATACTCAACGGGGGGCGGGAAGTCTTGGAAGTCTCGGCGCCGCGGCGTCGAGAAACCAGTTCGTTACAATGCGTTGCCGCCAGCGAAAGACCAGCTTCGCGCGAACCAATAAGACGGAGGCGTGATCCGTTCTCAGCTTCGCTTGATGATGAACACCGTCTTGTCGTCAATACGGTCGACTTCGCCGCTCTGGCGCAACTCTTCGTCCTTGCCCACAGCGTATTTCAGAACCGCATTGCAGATGTCCTTTGCCGGCAGCGAGCAGTGCTCCCGCATCAGCGCTTCGAGCTCCCGCCGGCCGTCTTCATCGGCGCCGTCGTAAACCCCGTCGGTATAGAGAAAGATGGCATCCCCCGGATGGATCAGCGCGACCTCGGCGATATCGGAGTAGTCCGCCGGCCGCTGTCTGACGTGCATCGAGAAGTACCGCTTACGATCGGGATGGTCTTCCGGGATCTCGAGACCGAGCGGCATGAATTTCACGATCCTGGCCTTATCGATCTCCTTGAATCTGCGTTCCTCGGATGAAAACACCAGGGGTGGAGGATGTCCGAAATTCACGAACCGGAAATCGCCTTCCGGATGAATTTCGCCGTAAAGCATGGTCGCGATTTCACGCGCGTTTTCCTCGGCACTGACGCCGAGCGCATTCCGCGCGGTCACCGATTGCGCCAATCGCAGGTTGATCTGCTCGAATAGCTCCGGCGTAGTCTTGCCATGGCGATCCAGTTCGGACAGCATGAACGCATGAAAGGTGTCGTGGACCGTGGAGGCGATCTTCGCTGAAATGATTCCGTGTCCTTGCGCATCCACCAATAGGACTCCTGCCGTTCTGTGGAGATCCCGCAGGTCTTCCGCGACACGGACCTGCTCCGAACTCTCCGCGCGCCGGTATTCGGCTTCCACTTCCGGGCAGAAGTCCGGACGCGATTTCAACCACGCCACGTGATCGTCAACCGAATTGCGCGGGGGCGTTCCGGCAATCAGCGGCTGCAAAAACTCGCGCGACAGCTTCAGTGCCCGGTCAATCCGAGCGTCGATATCGTATCGCTGCTGAAAGTTGATGTACTCGAAGAGGTCCCCGCCAACGGTTCCGGCCGGAATGGAGTTTCCGTACATCTCGATTCCAGGAAGATGCGGGATGACTCCTTCCACCGGCATGAGCCGCCTGCGCAAATATTCGTCGATGCTTGGGTCCCGGTATGGTGCCGCCATAAGAAGTGTGCAGATGCCTACGTCTTAGTGGAGCACGGTAACAGCCATTCCTGTTGGACGCGCGCTATGAACGAATCCACCGGCGGCGTCTGCCCTCGAGTGATCTCATGCGAGCACTCGCGACGACAGTTCGACACCTGAGCCAGTCTTCGCGTCAGGCGTGACTTGCCAGGAGGGCACGCAGTCCGGCGGCATTGCCGGGCAGGCCGAAGAGCGCCCAGAGGTTGGTCTCGTCGATCCAAACCTCTGCCTTGGCTGCCAGCGCTGCCAGCGCCCGTTGTTGATTCTCGGTAAATCGGGCGGGCAGTTCCGGACTGCACCCCTTCACCTCGTCGTAATGGATCCTATAGCGCCGCCGATTCCTCTCGTCCCGGCGCCGGCGCAGGGTTCGGCGCAGCAGGAAAGGAAAGATCTTCCACAGGACCGCCAGGAGCGCGATTTTGATCAAACCTCTGAGGACCGTTGCGGAACTCGGAAGGCCGTTGCTGCACTGACGAGCCGCCGATGGATCGGCAGCGCCATCGGACAAAGTGGTGCGACTGGCGCTTTCCCATCCGGAGCGCGCGTCGTCGAATACCATCCGCAGCACCCGTTCCGCGATCATCCGAATCGCATCGCGATGGCCACACCCTGCGAGCATCTGCAGAAGGCTAGCCAACTCGCGATCGGGGCCCAGCCACCGAAGCGCCTCGAAGAAACGGCCAAAGTCGCCAAGCCCGCTCTCGCAGTCGGTAAGGAACAGCGAAATCCACTCGGCAACAGCCGCGTCGTCGGCCGCGCTCTTCAGCTGGCGAATCTGCGCGCGACGCAGCGCGAAACGGAGAGCCGGATCGGACTCCCGTTGCAGCGCAGCCGCCAGGAAGCCCGGCCAATCCGGGAACTGCCCGCTTGCCCGCGTCAGTCCTTCCAACAACGCGAGCCTCGTGGCCTGATCCCTTTCGATCTCGAACCGATTGCGCACCAGGAGAGCGGCTTCGCTTCCGGCATCCCCGGAACAGCAGAGCAGCTCGCCGGCCAATCCGCGGACTGCGCGGTCACGGCTTCCCAGGTCGGGCGCGAATTGGTCGCGCGCTTCCAGGATGTGCGTGAGAATGGCTCGTCCGTGCTCCGGATCGCCTCCACTGCAGCAGGGAATCGCGCGTCCGTTGCGAATGGCTTGCCGCGCCGATGACGCAAACTCTGCCAGCAACTCGTAATACAGCCGCTTGTCGCTGCCATTGGCATTCGCGGCCATGGGGATCAGCGCCCGCACTGCCGGGGGAGAAGCGCTGTAGATGCTGCCTTGGTGCAGCACCCGCTCCCACAACTCCTCCATTCGCTTTCTGAGCGTCCAGCCGCGAGACTGCGAGATCGCCGTCAGCAGCCTCGGAACATCGTGGGCGCGGCCGAAAGCGTGCTCGAGCTGCTGCCAGGGCACGTCCGTAACGGCGGAAGTCATTTTGGACTGGTAGCCATCATGGAGGCCGCTTCCCGCCCCCAAACGCCGGTCCGGTCCCGGCTCAACGTCAGTTCAAAATAGATGGCGCTCCGCGACGCATCGCCCAAAGCGGCCCAGGCCATGCCGAAGTGGAAACTCGACATTGCCAGCGAGCTCATCGGCGTAATGGCCGGAAACGCAACCAGCTCGGAGAGGCGATCCACCTCGGCCCCATCCTTCAAGTGAACGGCGACAGCCCAGGCGAGCGTAGCCAGATCCTCGCCCAGGCAGATGGCTTTCGAATCCTCCGAGAGGCCCGGGCCGGCGTTCTCTTTCTCCACCGCCAGCCTGGCCCAGCGCAGCGCTTCGGCGGGATTATCGCCGCGGCGCAGCCAATACTCCGCGATCGCCCGATGAGTCGAACCGCGCTCAGGCCAACTACCCAAAGCCCGCTGGAAACACTCCATCGCTTCGTCGTACCGCTTCTGGAACATAAGTACATTTCCGAGCGAGCTTTGGATCAACGCCATGAGCTTCGGCTGCTGTTCGATGGCGGCCATCTGACGGAGCACCTGCTCGCCTTCCGCAGCGCGGTCGAGTTGGATGAGTATCTCTGCCCGAAGAAAAGGGTCGGTGTTGAGGGCCAGGGCCCTCCCATACTGGCCGGCACGATAGGCCGCCATCACCGGGTCCAGGTGCCTGGCACGCTCGATGCCCGCCATATTCTTCTTCAGGTTGCGGTAAGCAGTAAAGAATTCGAAAAGCATTCGAAAGAGTCCCATTCGCAGATATAATAGTCCGAATTTGCCAGGACGAACTGTTTACGATGGTAAGCATCGGTTTACCGCCGGAGGGCCCGTGTGGGCGCGATGAAGCGTGCTGTGGCGCAACGGATCTTAACCGCGCACTCCTTCCATCGTGGGCTACAGCCACTGCGATGCAGCACGTCTACAAGCTGGAATGCACTGTGGATTCCCTGCCCTGAGGTAGCACCGGCGCCTCACCAAAATCGAAGCTGGGCAGCGCCATAGATGGTGAGCCCGGTCTGTTCCGAAAAGTTAAGGCGGAGGCCGACGCCGAGGCCCGTGCTGTTGGTGGATTTGGCGATCTGTTGTCCCAGAATCACCGCCTTGCTGAAGGTGGTCGCATCATTACTGTGTAGTCCGAACCATGCCAGTGGATTTCCAGGCAATGAGCCGGCGTCCCGCACCATATTTCCAAGTCCATCCGCCCCCGAACGGAACGTGCTCGAAAGTTCCGCCGGAAAGGGAAGCAGACTATCGCCATATCCGATGTTCACACCAGCCGATTTCTGTGCCACACTCCCCGACGCTCCGAAGCGGAACCCTCGGTACACCAATCCCAAATCGGCATTGCCATTCGTAGGATTGACGCCGGCCGTCACCGAGAAACGCCGGACACTCAAAAAGGCTTCCGCGTTGCCTCCGTAGTTGTACGCCAGACCGGTTCGAAAATTCCCAGAACTGTAGGCCAGGTTCACCTTGCTGGTATTGGCATCCAGCGCCAGGATCCAGAGTTGCATCTGGAGCTTGGGGGGAAGCAGCCCGAATTGAATATCGAAATTGTCGCCCATGAGAGGTTCCTCAAAGTTGCTGCGATCTGCAGACGACCAACCAAACCGTTTCTCCCGCCAGCCAGTAATACGTTGCGGGATGGTATTTCGGATGTAGCAGTCCGTAATATACTCCTTTCGCCGGCGCAAAGGCGCCTTTGGGGAGCGGCAGCGGACTGGTGCCGATTGCAGGAGACAACTGTAAAAACGTCTGGCGTTACACGCCATCTTGCGAGATACTCATTTCTACGTTGCAGCACAAAGGCATTCCGATCGGATCCTGGTTGATCTCGATTCTCGCCGCCTCGGCTTCGCAGGCGTCCGCCTTCCAGCCCATCGCGCGCTTTCCGATTCACTCCAATCCGCTCACCATCGTTCGGCCTGTGGAGAGCCGGAAGCCGTTCACCGTCGCCGGCGAGCGCGGCGCCATCCTGGGCGAACAGGGTGGCGGTTTCGAAGCGTGGCTGTATCCCGTCAAAATTCTGAGCCAGTTCCATATCACGGGCGAACTGGCGGACTACCCCGTCCCCATCGACATCTCGGCACACGCCGCCTCCATCGAAGTGGCCCCGGCGATGACCACCATCACCTATTCACACGCGGCTTTCACGGTGAAGCAGCGGATGTTTGCCACTCGTGAAGATTCCGCCTCCGCTGTTGTCGTCCTCTTCGAGATCTCCGCCATCCGCCCGCTCCGCCTCACCTTCCGGTTCAAACCGGAGATGCAGCGGATGTGGCCGGCGCCCAACTTCGGCACTCCCAATGCCGAGTGGGTGGAGAAGGGCGGATACTACGTGCTCCACACCGACAATCCGGATGTTTCGGCTGTGGTCGCCATGCCGCGCGCGCAACCCGGCATTCTCCCGCCCTATCAGGAGCGCCCCAAAACCTGGCCCGTGGAGTTCAAGCTCTCCTTCGATCCGAACCACGACACGGCGTTCTTTTTCCCGCTCCTGGTCATGTCGATACCGGGAGACGCGCAAACTCCCGGCCTGCTCGCCCAACTGAACGACAGCATCGCCGGCCTCTACCAGAGAACCGAAGACTACTATGCCCATTTCTTTGATACGCGCCTCACGGTCGAGACGCCCGACGCGGATTTCGATCGCGCCATCGCTTGGGCCGAAATTGCCGTCGACCAAGGCAAAGTCAGGCTGGGCGACGAAAGCGGCCTCATCGCGGGCTACTACCAGTCGGCCGACTCTGCCCGTCCGGGCTATGCATGGTTCTTTGGCCGCGACGCGCTGTGGACCTCCTACGCCATCAACAGCTATGGCGATTTCGCGCTCACCCGCCAAGCCCTCGAATTCCTGATCCATCGGCAGCGCCCCGATGGAAAGATCATGCACGAGTACTCACAGGCGGCCCCCCTCGTGGATTGGAAGTCCACACCATATTTCTACGCCGCTGCCGACTCTTCGCCACTCTTTGTCATGGCCATGGAGGACTACGTGAATGCCAGCGGCGACGTGAGCTTCCTCAAGCGGCACTGGGACGCGGTCAAGCGCGCTTACGCCTTCACCCGGGCCCACGATTCCGATGGCGATGGAATCTACGAAAACACCGAGGGCACGGGATGGGTGGAATCGTGGCCTCCGGGAATGCCACACCAGGAGATCTATCTGGCTGCCTTGGATCAGCAATCCGCCGAAGCGATCTCGCGACTGGCCGCCACCATGTCAGACGACTCGTTCTCCGCGGAGGCGCGCCGCAAGGGCGGCGAGATCCGTGCCAAGCTCGACTCCGAATATTACCGGCCTGACTCTCGCTTCTATGCCTTCAGCCGCAATACCGACGGCTCCCTCGACCTCACCGCCACCATCTATCCGGCAGTCGCATGGTGGAGCGGGCGTCTGTCACTGGCACGGCCCGACGCGATGCTCAGCCGTTGGGCGTCCGCAGAGTTTTCGACCGACTGGGGCACCCGCGACATCAGCGACAAGACCACCTTCTACGACCCCATCAGCTATCACCAGGGCACCGTCTGGCCCTTGTTCACCGGATGGGTCTCGCTGGCCGAATACCGCGCGGCGCGTGCGCTGGCAGGCTATCAGCACTTGATGCAGAATGCCGATCTCACCTGGTCTCAGGATTTGGGATCGGTCACGGAACTCCTCTCCGGCCAGTTTTTCCAGCCGCTCGGGCGCAGCAGTTCGCACCAGATCTGGTCTTCCGCAATGGTCATTTCTCCAGCCCTGCGGGGGCTCTTCGGTTTGGATTGGGACGCTCTCCGACACACGTTGCGATTGGCTCCGCATCTGCCCGCCACCTGGGATTATGCCCGTCTCCACAACGTGCCGCTGGGCGCGTCGCGGATGGATTTGGATTTCACGCGGCGGGATGGTTCTCTGATCGTCACGGCTCGGTCCACGTCGCCCGGCGAGTTTTGCCTGGAGCTCCAGACTGCTCCCCGCGATCGGGGCTGCAGTGCGTCTCCCGGCGGCGCACACGAATTGACGCTCCCCCTTCCGCCAGTCGAAGTCGCCATTCCTCACCAGGCGCCGATTGCCGGTTCGCCGACCGTCCAACTTAAAGCCGTGAGTGAACGCCTCGAAGCCAGTCGGTATGAACTGATACTCGAAGCGCGAGGCGGCTCGGAGTATGATCTCCCAGTAAGGCTCAACCATGCCGCCGTCGGGGTGACTGGCGCGGAATTGTCAGGGAGCAAGGTACACGTTCGATTTCCCGCCGGGGACGGATATCGGCGAGTGGAGGTCGCCTTCACATGGTAGGACATGATGTAAGAAAGGCCAGTCATGGCGGAACGGCATCGATCCGGCGCGTCAGCCGTTTGTCGTTCGCTCTGCTGGCGTCCTTTCTCGCCCTTTCGCAGACCGCGCCGCAGACCGCGCGCCGGCCCATCCTCGACTACATCAAGCAGACGTGGCCCGTGCTGGCCCGTTCGAATCAGATGCTGGCGACCGCGGCCGTGGATCCTAAGTTCCCACCTCCTGCCAATGGCGTTTGGCCGGTGTACGTGGCGCGTGATGAGAACCTGTCGAATATCGACCAACAGTTACGCCGCGACCTCTCCGCCGCCGACTTTCGAAAAATCTCGCTGCATGCCCTTCCCGCGAACCTCGCACAATTACGCGAGCAGGGGCTCCTGTACCTGCCGCACCCGTACGTCGTACCCGGAGGGCGGTTCAACGAGATGTACGGATGGGACAGCTACTTCATTCAACTCGGCCTGCTCCGAGACGGTGAAAGCGAACTGGCGAAGGACATGGCGGAGAATTTCCTGTACGAGATCCGGAATTACGGCAGGATTCTCAACGCCAACCGAACCTACTACCTGACGCGCTCCCAGCCTCCCTTTTTGACCCAAATGCTGCTCGGCGTGTACGCCCAGACGCACGATCGGAAGTGGCTCCAGAACGCTGTGCCGGCAATCGAAAAGTATTACCAATTCTGGACCACCGCGCCGCATCTTACTCCCGAGACGTCGCTGTCCCGCTATTACGACCTGGGCGATGGCCCGGCCCCGGAAGTCCTCTCGTCCGAAAAGAACGCGGATGGCGTCAACCACTACGACCTCGTGAAACAGTACTTCCGCACTCACCAGGTGGCCGATTACGATGTCGGCGAATACTACGACAAGGGCCGCGATATCCTCACCACCCTGTTCTACAAAGGCGACCGGTCCATGCGCGAGTCCGGTTTCGATCCGTCCGATCGCTTCGGCAAGTTCAACATCGATATCATCCACTACGACCCGGTGTGCCTGAATTCGCTGCTCTATCTAATGGAGCGGCAGACCGCCGAAATCATGAAGATTCTCAATCGGACCTCCGATGTGGCGACCTGGGACAAGCGCGCCACAGAACGTTCCGACCGCATCAATCGCTTCCTGTGGGACCAACAGGCGGGCCTTTACTTCGATTACGAATTTGTCCATCTGCGCCAGCGCAAATATCCATTTGCGACCACGTTCCTGCCGCTTTGGGCCGGCGTCGCCAGCCGTGAACAGGCGGCCGCCGTGGTCCGCAACCTGCCGCTCTTCGAGAAGCCCGGCGGCTTGCAAACCAGCACCACTGTCACCGGCAACCAGTGGGACGCACCGTTCGCCTGGGCGCCCCTCCAGTTGTTTGCCGTCGAAGGCTTGCGCCGTTACGGATACAATGCCGAGGCCGACCGGGTTTCCACCGAGTTTCTGTCCATGGTGCTGGAGCAGTACCGCGAGCACGGCATCATCGTCGAGAAGTACGATGCAGTACGCCGTAGCATGGATGTGAACCGCGGCATTCAATTCGGATACAGTTCGAACGAAGCCGGCTTTGGCTGGACCAACGCCGTGTTCACCGCCCTGTACGACGCCTTGCCCGCGAAACAACGTAGTGATTTGATGGCGCAATAAACTCTGCCCGCCATCCGACCAGCCCCGTCCCCGCGCGCCCGCAGGCCCAACGCGAACGAAGCGAAGGGGGTGCGGACGCAGATTCGGTAGACGCACGAAAAGCGTCGACAAGAATGTCGACGCGGCAAACAGAAGTGTTTGCGCCACGGCTGCCCACCAAGACCTTGCGGGAGCGTCTGCACCGCGAGGCGAGTTGGGTCTTGCAAAGGCGCAACTGGCGCGATAGACTTCAGGAAATGCCCGCCAAAGGGGTTAGTGGTCCGGGCCTTGACGCTCGGGCTGCAGAGGTGGAAAGACTAATCGACAGCGCTGTCATGCGCGGATCCGAGTCGCTTTGCAGGCTTCTACGCTACTTAGCGAATCGGGCGATTCAAGAACCGGGGATCCCGATTCGGGAGCATGAAATCGCCGTTGAGGTTTTCGGCCGCACCGGCGCATTTGATCCCCGCATCGATTCCACCGTTCGAGTCAATATCGCGCGCCTGCGTGCCAAGCTCATCGAATACTACAACGGCCCGGGCGGCAAAGATCAAATCGCCATCGAACTCCCAAAGGGCTCCTATACACTCGCCTTCTCTCCCAAATGCCAGGAAGTAGAGCCGCCTAAGATCACGGTCCGGTCCGTCATCGAGACGCCGGCGATTCGCGTCGAACCGCCTCGCAGCAACCGTTCGCTGCTGATCGCGTTTGTTTGCATGACGGCGATCACCGCGACCCTAGCCGCCACCTTACTGCTCGAACGCAACCCGCGGCGCGAGACCCGTGCTGCAGTCGATACCGGCGACACGCATTCCCTGCGCCGTTTCTGGAGCGTGCTCCTGAATGGACCGAACGATCCCCTGGTCGTCTTCAGCAACGCGACCTTCGTCGGCAAGCCTGCGACCGGCATGCGTTACTTCGTCTCCTCTCGCGACGCCGGCCGCGAAGTCGTGGATTTCTATACTGGCGTCGGCGAGGTACTCAGCATCCACGCTCTCGATCGAACTTTTTCGCTGCTCGGCCGCGCCATTCGCGTCAAGCGCGGAGGTCTCCTTTCGCTTGACGATATGGAAAGCAGCGACGTCATTTTTGTCGGATCGTCTCTGGAGAACCTGCCTTTGCGCGACGTCCCTGGTTTACAGGATTTCCAGTTCCGGCTGATGGAGTCTGGGCCGCGGTCCGGACAGGGTGGGCTGATCAATCTCTCTCCTCGAGACGGCGAGCCCAAGGTTTTCCTCCCGAGTTCCCTTCCCCTCAGCGAGGACTATGCAGTCGTGGGATTGGTTCCCGGTCTGAATCCATCCCGCTGGGCTCTGATACTCGCGGGCACTTCCACCATCGGCACGCAAGGTGCGGTAGAGTACGTTTGCCGCGAGGATACTCTGCATGACTTACTCGAACTCGCGGGCAAGGTCAAACCGGGTTCGCCGCCCCGTTTCGAAGCTGTCCTGGATGTCCACATCAAAGGCGGCGTTCCGGTTCAAAGCAAAATCGTCGCCTTTCACGAACGCCGGCCCCGAAACTAATTCCAACCTGTCGGGCCAGCCTCCTCTTCGTCCCTCATAGATCGTTGCTGCTGATTCTGGCGCCACCCGAGATTTGGACTCTTCTTGCTTTTAGATCCAGCCGTGTGATCGGTCGAGGTGGACTCACCTGTCCGCTTTTCATACGTCCAACCAGTCAGCCACGAAGTTCGGCTTTTCCAACAGTTACCCCAACCAAATCATGCCGATAATGCGACGTATACTACGCCTGTCACCTGTCCTAACATGATGTTTAACATTGCGATCATACGCCTCATTTCGCACGTCCCAGCATTCCCTCTATTCACCACCCAAACCCAATCAAACACAAGCCTTACCATCTAACCGATGAGCGGGAAACGTAAGTTTTCGGGTGTTTCGAAGTTTTTAGCTAGTATTTTTATATGATCCGACCTAGACTTCGGACTGTCTGGGGTCCGAGGGATTGTTTGAGTCGTCTTTACCCCGCATAAAATTCAGAAGCGAGGACTATATGCTGACTCGTGGTCGAGGAATCGTGTGCTTAGCAGCACTCTTGCTGCTGTTCTGTGTGCCCGCCAGTGCTCAACAGGTTTTCGGAAGCATCTTCGGTACGGTAACCGATGCCAGTGGCTCCTTCGTAGTCGGGGCAAAGGTCACTGTCAGCGATGTCAATAAGGGGACGCGTTTCGAGGTCGAAACCGACGCTTCCGGCAACTACGTCAAGGGGCAACTGATCCCCGGTAAATACACCATCACCATCGAGTCTAAGGGCTTCCAAGCCGTCAAGTCTGACGCTGTGGACGTGCATGTGGATGAGTCGGTGCGCTACGACGCGGCCTTGAAGGTCGGCGACGTGACGACCGAAGTAGAAGTCGTCGCCACCGCTGCCTTGCTCCAAACCGATCGCTCGGACGTCGCGCAGACCTTCACCGCGCAGTTGATCAATGACCTCCCCAATATCGGCCGAAACCTGCAGTCGATGGAACTGCTGAATCCCGGTACCGCCAAGATCGGCTGGCAACACGCTTCCGACGAGAATCCCCAGGGCAGCGTTCAGATGATCGTCAACGGCCAGCTCTTCGACTCCATGGGATATGAGCTCGATGGCACGACGAACCAAGACCCCATCCTCGGCATCATCGTGATTAACCCGACCTTCGACTCGGTGGAGGAAGTGAAGCAGGCCAACCAGAACTTCGACGCGGAGTTCGCCTATGTGGGCGGAGGCATCGCGTCTTATTCCACGCGGTCTGGCACCAATCAATTGCACGCAGATGTTTTTGAGTACCTCCAACTCAACAGTCCCGGCTTCACCAGTTTCGCTGCGAATCCCTTTTCCGGATTGCCCGCGGCGCCTTACCGCCAAAATCAGTTCGGCGGTTCAGTGGCGGGCCGCATCATCAAGGACAAGCTTTTCTACTTTGGCGACGTTCAGATAAACCGCCAGTCGCAGGGAGCGGGCGTGGTCACCAGCGTGCCCGACGCCCAGAATCGCTCCGGAAACTTCAGCGACTGGCTCGCTTACAATCCGAATTACGCGATCTACGACCCCAACAGCGGAAACCCGCAAACCGGTGTCGGGCGCACCATCTTCCCCAACAACACCATTCCCGCCAGTCAGATCAGTTCGCAAGCCAAGGCCATCATGGCTTATTGGCCGCTGCCCAACCTCCAGCAAATCAGTAATGCCCCCTTCCTCAATAACTACTCCGCCAACGGAGCCGTTGCCATCACCGGCAATCAGTTTGACACCCGTGAAGATTACTATCTCAACCAGAAGAATGCGATCTTCGGGCGTTACAGTTTCGCCGGATTCACCGAAACCGCTCCCGGCGCATTCGGGCTCGAGGCCGGCGGACCTCAGTTCGGCAACTATGCCGGCAACTCCCAGGCGCGTAACCAGAGTCTGGCAATCGGCTGGACGCGTACCATCAGCCCGACCGTCATCAACGAATTCCGCTTCGGTTTCATGCGCTATCACGTGTTCGATGTGCCCAACGGGTTCGGCACCAGCCCTGCCAAGGACGCCGGCATTCCCGGCTTGAACCTTGACAGCACCTATACCTCGGGCATGCCGTACTTCAACATCCCGTCGCCCAACGACGCATTCCAGCTTGGATACGCCCTCGGCGTGAATCAGTGCAACTGCCCGCTCACGCAGACCGAGCGGCAATATCAGTTCGTCGATAACTTCTCCAAGACTGTCGGCAAGCACGCCTTGAAGTTCGGCGCCGATCTCCGATATGCACAGAATTTACGTGTCCCCAGCGACAGCCACCGCGCCGGCGAATTGACCTTCAACGGCGGCGTCACCGGTAACGTCGCCGCAGTGGGGCAGAATCCGTCCCCGGGCATCGGACTCGCGACCTTCCTCCTGGGAGATGTGACGAACTTCAATCGCTACGTCAGCAGCAGCACCGATGCGCAGGAAAGCCAGCCTCGCCTCTTCTTCTATGCGCAGGACTCCTGGCGCCCCACCGCCAAGCTGACTCTCAACCTCGGCCTGCGCTGGGAACTGACCTATCCGGAATCGGTCAACGCCGCCGGAAATGGCGCCACGCTCAATCTCAACAACGGGTTGATGTACGTATTTGGCGTGGGTGGAGTCTCCTCTCATGGCATTCAGAACATGAGCTACCACCACTTCGCCCCCCGGCTGGGAATCGCCTACCAGATCAATCCGAAGACTGTGGTGCGCGCCGGTTATGGCTGGTCTTACGATTTAGGCGTGTTTGGATCCAACTTTGGCCACAACGTCACACAGAATCCGCCGGTCCTTTCCAACCAGAGTGTGCAGCCGCCCAACGGATTCACCGACGTATTTACCCTGGCGCAAGGTCCGCCCACTCTCGCTCCTGTCACGGTAAGCCAAAACGGGACTTTCCCGCTGCCGGCGGGCATCAATCCGAAATTCCGCCCGGCCACCATCACCTTCCCGACGGTGTATCAGTACAACATTGCCCTGCAGCATCAACTCTCCAATAAGGTGACCTTCACCGCGGCCTACGTGGGCAACTCCAACCGCCATGGATTCATGGGGACCAGCAACACCATCAACCCCAACGAAGCCATCTTCGTTCCCGGCGTCTCCAACACGAATCTGGACCGGCCCTTCTACGGCAAATTCGGCTGGACGAACGACCTCTCCTATTACTGCGATTGCGCCAACGAGCACTACAACTCGTTCCAGGGAACCGTGGTCGTGCGTGCCATGCAAGGCTGGACCCTGCAGGGAAGCTACACCTATCAGCGCCAGTGGGGCGATGGTTGGGGTTATGACTCGAATTACTACTTCCTCTATGACCGTGCCGATGGACAAGGCTACAGCAACACGCTTCCCCGCGGTCAGCTAACCTTGGCCCAGACGTATGAAATCCCGTTCGGCCGGGGACGCAAGTTCGGCGCTAACCTGAGCAAGGCCGCAGATGCCGCCTTGGGCGGTTGGACCCTGAGCGGGATTACCACCTACTACACCGGCTTCGGATTCTCCCCCACCTTGGAGAATTACGGATCGCAGGGCGGCCAACCCAACCAGGGTCCGAACAACCGGCCTAACCTTGGGAACAGTGATCCCTACGCGGGTGCGCAGGGCAACCGGAACCAATGGTTCGTTGGTGGAATCGGCGGCGCGTTCTTGATCCCGTCTGCCAACTCCTTCGGCAATTACCCGATCAACACGCTCTTCGGACCGCACTTCATTCAGCAGGACCTCACGCTCGCGAAGACCTTCAAATTCACCGAGCGACTCGGCTTCACCCTGCGTGCCGATTCCTCGAACCTCTTCAACCACACCAATCTCGGCACACCCAACGGTGACGTGCAAAGCCCCAGCGCCGGCCAGATCACCGGCCTCGCGGGCGGCGGCACCATGCGCCGTCTGCAATTCTCCGGCACTCTGCGATTCTGACGATTAGCGTGGCGCGGCACCAGTTGCCGCGCCACGCTAATGTGTCCATACCTCGGCTGACTACGCGGTGAGGCGATCCGCGGTCATAAAGGCAGCCATCCAGTCCTCGGAAACTCTCCGCACTCCCAGGTCAAAGTCTCAGCAAACCCTACGCGACAAGGGAAGCACCTCTCCGCGGCTTGTCCAGGACTGCATACACTTTCGGCCTCGCCTGGGATACAATCCAGACCGTGACCGTGTGCCCTCGCCTGGTCTGCCTGATCGCTTTCTACTGTGTGGTCTCGAGCGCTCAGCCAACTGATTCGCAGGCGCCGTCCGTTCGCTTACTCCATCAGTACGGCACGGGCAGGTTCTCGGCAATCTTTGGGGAAGCGCTAGATGTTTTTTTCTCGGCGCAGAGTTTGTATCGCCGACACCACTATCGTGAGGCGTCCGAGCTGCTTCGTTCATTCTGGAATCGGCATCCGATGGGCGCTGCGGAGTGGGAAACATCCTATAGGGAGGCCTCCGACGTTGCCCGAACCACCGGGCTCAATTTCGGCTCGCCAGCCTGCTATTCAGCGCTGCGGATGCTGACGGATTGTGTCAATTGGCGAATCGGCGCCAAATCGACACAGAAGAAAACGTCGCGAGTGCGGCTCTCGGTACTCTTGGTCGGCCGTTCGATCGGGCTTCAGCCGACCTCATGGGCGGAACTGCGCGACCACGCGGGGCCATCTGCAGTCCACACTTTGGATCCCCGCCTGGCGGGTAACCATCAAGCCATAATTCATGAATCGCTGTGGCTCTTTGAGGAGTACGTCAGGGCGATAACGGCCGGAAGAATGAGCGTGGAGACCAGCATCGTTTCCCTGCCCGAGCTTCAGGTGCCGGTTACGGTAGAGGATCGTCATTTGTGGACCATTTCTGCCGGTTTGGAGCAGACCGCTTTGTCGCAAGTCTGGACCGCCGTGAGCGAAGCCGTGAAGTCGACAACAGACTGGTGGTGGGTCATCTATCCCTCGAATGTGCCGGAGCAGTTCCCGGATTTTGCCGAACAGGAATTTTTGACTGGCGGTATGGACGCTGGGCCGGATGGCGCATCTCCCGTATTTGTGATTGACGATCGTTGGTTGATCCGTAAGCCAGCACCTTTCCTCGGGAAACGGGACTATTCGCTGGAAGAGCGTTGGGCCTATTTGCCGCAATGGTTTCAGCACGAGTTCTTTCATTACCTTTTTCGGATATACCCCGAGTTTCGCCTTGAGCAGACGGATCATCAATGGTTTGACCGGCGCGCCTGGCCGGGTGATTTTGAGGGCCGCTGGGAATCGGACTACTTCAGCGAATCGTTGCACAGGATACTTCGATTCGCCGATCCTCCCCTGGAATCGAAGCTCCACTATTCCGCTGGAACCAAGAGCTCGGAGCCGCGGACCATTGGGGCGCCCGATGACGAACAGGCGATCCGAAATTTAGTGGCGGAGTTCTCAGCAGCCCGCAGCGCCCGGGACCCAAAGCGACTGTCTCTGTTCTATGCGGAAAATGCCGAGTTCATTCCATTTGGCGGAAGCCTTATTAAGGGCCGTGCCGCGATCGAGAAGGTCTGGACACCCGTTCCGGATGTTCAAACTGTGCGAACGATCAGGAGCATCCGATTCATACAACCGGGCGAAGCAGCCGTCCAATTAGAGGGGCGTATCATGTCGCCCGCGGACGATTTCAAGTGGTTGGACGATTTTCTAGTCACAAAAGCTCTCGACCACTGGAAGATCAAAGTCCACAGGTCGTTACAGAGATGATCGCGTTTCTTTGAAGCCCCGGCCTCGGACATCTGGCTGTTCCGATGACCCGAGAGCATTCACCAGATTTCAGCCCGGCAGAGCTACCTGTCGGACAGAAACCCGCTCAGATGCCACAACTTTCCCCGATGAGGCGCTAAGATGGAAAGGTCCAACCGGACCGTCATGTTTTCGCGTCGCGGGTTTATCCGTTCGCTGTCGGCCGCGCTTCCCGTCTTCTCGTTCGACCAACTTGTCTCCGGCACCACACTCGGTGTTCAGTTCGTCAACGTGGCACGCGAAGCTGGCCTTCGCGCCACCACCATTTTTGGCGGCGTCTCCAAAAACAAATTTCTACTCGAAACCACCGGCTGCGGGTGTGCCTTCATCGACTACGATAACGATGGCTGGCTCGACATCTTCCTGGTCAACGGAACCCGTTTTGATGCGAAGTGGCCCGCCGGCCAGGCGCCCATCAGCCGCCTCTACAAAAACAATCGCGACGGTACCTTCACCGATGTCACACTGAAGGCCGGCGTGGCACGCACCGGCTGGGGCCAGGGCGTCTGTGCCGGCGACTACGACAACGACGGCTTCGACGACCTCTACGTCACTTACTGGGGCGATTGCGCCCTGTGGCATAACAATGGCAACGGCACCTTCACCGACATTGCCCGTAAAGCCGGTGTCACCACCAATCCCGGCAACGGACAGGCGCGCTGGAACACCGGCTGTGCCTTCGTGGACTATGACAAAGACGGCCACCTCGACCTCTTCGTCGCCAACTACATCGACTTCGATCCCAAAACCGCGCCGCTGCCCGAATCCGGCCCCTGCCTCTACAAGGGGATCATGGTTGCCTGCGGACCGCCCGGCCTGCAGGGTGGCAAGAACATCCTGTTTCACAACAACGGCGACGGTACCTTCGCCGACGTCAGCGCCAAGTCCGGCATTTTGAAAACTCCGGGCACTTACGGTCTGGGCGTTCTGGTCTCCGACCTCGATAACGACACCTGGCCCGATATCTACGTCGCCAACGACTCCACTTCGTCCACGCTCTATCGCAACAATCACGATGGCACTTTCACCGATGTCGCGATTGAAAGCGGCGTGGCCTACAGTGCCGACGGCAAACCCCAGGCCGGCATGGGCGTATCCGCCGCCGACTGCGATGGCGACGGCAACTTCGATATCGTCAAGACCAACTTCGCCGGCGACACTTCGACGCTATATCGGAACCAGGGCAAGATGTTCTTCGAAGACCAGACCTTTCAGGCCGGCCTCGGCAGGAATACGAAGTACCTCGGCTGGGGTGTGAGCTTCATCGATTTCGACAACGACGGGTGGCCCGATATCTTCATCACCAATGGCCACGTCTATGCCGAAGTCGCCGAGACCAAGATCGAATCGGGCTACCGCGAGCGCAAAGTGCTATACAAGAACCTGCGCAATGGACGCTTCGAAGACGTCTCGCTCGAAGGAGGCCCCGGTGTGCTCGAAGAGGTCCCCGGCCGCGGCTGTGCCATCGGCGATTTCAATAACGACGGCAATCTCGACGTGCTGGTGAATTGCACCAACGACGTGCCGCAGCTTCTGCGTTGCGACAGCACCCTGAAGAACAACTGGATCCGCATCAAAACTGTCGGCGTGAAGTCAAACCGCTCCGGGATCGGCGCGCGCATCTATTGCGACACCCCTGGGCGCCGGCAGATGGACGAGGTCCGCAGCGGCTCTTCCTACATCTCACAAAGCGACCTGCGCGTGCATTTCGGCTTGGGCACGGCGGATAAGGCCGACCTGGAGATCCACTGGCCCAGCGGCGTGGTCGATAAACTCTCGGTCAAAGCCAATCAGGTGGTCACGGTGAAAGAAGGCAGCGCCCCGGCCTGACCCGACAACCCGCTACCGTTTCCCCTGTAGTTCCTTCCAGCGGGCAAATTCCTTTTCGCCTTCCTCCGGTTTGCCTTCCTGGGTCAACGTCTGGCCCAGAAGGTAATGCGCCGAGAGATTCTGCGGATCCAACCGCAGCGCGTGGCGCAACACCCCCTCCGCATTCGCCAGTTCCTTCTTCTTCAGATATCCCTTACCGAGCAGGATATACGGCCCGCTGTAATTCGAATTCAACCAGATCGAGCGCTCCAGCGGCTCCATCGCGTGATCCCAATCCTCGGTGCGGCTGTACGCGTCTCCGAGCCGGTAGTGCGCCATCGCGAAGGTCGGATTCAGTTCGATCTCCTTCTTCAACTCCGCGATCGCGCCATCGATATCGGCGTGGAAAATCGCAACCTCGCCTAAGAGGAAGTGTGCCTCGGGAATTCTGGCGTCGATCTGCAGCGCCGCCTTCGCCTGGTTCGCGGCCTCGTCGGCAAGATCCTGATGCATCATCATGCGTGCAGTGGTCAGATGCGCGGCCGCCGAATCGGGCGGAACGTGAAACAACTGAGCGAACGCCTTTACCGCTTTCCCCCCCTGCTGGCTCAGGATGCACGCGTTACCCAGCATGTATGCAGCTTCGGCCGTCGGAGATTTTCCTCCTACCGCTTTCTCCAGCCACTGAATCGCGTCTGCATATTTCGACTGCAAATACAGACTCTGTCCCAGCAGAAGCACCGACTCTTCATATTCGGGGGTCTCCGGCTGTTCGCTCTTCAGAGCTTCCGTGAACTCGACTACCGCTTCGGCGAACTTGTGCTGCTTGTAAGCCGTGAGCGCAGCCTGGTGTTGTGCGCTGATCTCCAGCAACAGGGCGAGGAGTGGCACCATGCCTGTCAGTATATCCAGTAAAATATGGGGGTGCGGCGGTTATTCCTACTGATTGTCGCTCTTCCCCACTTAGCCTTCGCTGCGGCAACCTTGCAGGAAGTGGAAGCTCGAGCGGTCGCGCTCAAAGCCAAAGGGGACGCCGCCGGCGCCTTGTCGGCCTATCAGGAAGCTGCTGCGCTCGATCCCAAGTCTGCCCGGTTCCAGGACGAGATTGGCTTTCTGCTCGCGGTGCTCAATCGCCGGCCGGAAGCTCTTCCCCACTTCGAACGCGCCATTGCCCTCGATCCTCGCTACGCCCCGCCCCACTTCCACCTGGGCGTCGCGCTCTGGCTCGATCAGGACCAACTCCGCGGCCTTCCCGAATTACAACAGGCCGTCACGCTCGACCCGGGCAACCCGTCGTACCGGTCGAAGTTAGGCCAGGCGCTCGAAGCGACGGGTCACCACCAGGATGCGATTCCGCATTTGCGGGCAGCCACCGCCGCGCAGCCCAAGGACGCGATGTCGTGGGGCAATCTGGGAGCTGCTCTCCAGAAAACCGGCGATCTTGCGGGCGCCGTGGAGGCCTTTCGACACCAGGTCGATCTCGACCCGTCTAACCTCGACGCGCGCAACAGCCTCGGACTCGCACTGGTCAACACGCGCCGCGCCGACGAAGGCATCGCCCAGTTTCAGAAGGTGCTGGCCGCATCCCCCACCAACAACGTAGCGGGCTTCAATCTGGGATTCGCCTATCTTCAAAAGGCCGAGCTCGACCGCGCCATCGCCGCCTTCCGCGAGTTGCTCGCGCGCGATCCCGAAAACGCCGCCGCGCATTACAACCTCGGCGTCGCCCTGAAGAATAAGGATGAGATCCCCGCCGCGAAAGCCGAGTTGTCCCGCGCCCTTGAAATCGATCCGCAGCTCGCGGAGGCCCACTACATGATCGGCATCGCCTGCTGGCAATCCGGCGAATTCGAATGCGCCGTAACGGAAATGCGCGCCGCCGTTGCCCTGCGTCCGGATTACGCGCAAGCGCATTTCATGTTGGGCACCGCACTCAAGCAGAGCGGCCAACTCGCGCCTGCCGAGGAGTCCCTGCGGACCGCCATCCGCCTCGATCCCTCCGATCCCGGCCCTTATAACACCCTGGCCCAGATCCTGAGACAAAAGGGCGACTTGGAAGAGAGCAAGCGACTCTTCGCCGAAGGCGCCCGCGTCAAACAAGCCAAAGAAGCCGCCCTCGGCACGATGCTAGACCGAAAGTAAAAGTATCTTCGCGGAACCCGTGGCGCAAACACTCCTGTTTGCCGCGTCGAGACTCATCTCGACGCTGTTCGGGTGTCCACCAAATCCGTCCTTCTCCGACTCTCCATCTTCCTTCTCTGCACCTCTCGGCGATAGAGTCCTATCGCAACTCCCCTCGCCTAAGCCCGCTTCACAATCCCAGCCCCCTCCCGAACGAAAATGATCTGATTCACCGCCACCTTGCCGATCGATTCCTTCTCCCCACTCGGCCAGCGAATCTCGAGATCGACAGAGTCGGCAGTTCCCAGACCAAAATGCAATCGTGAATCATTCACCGAATAAAAGCTGCTTTGACTGAGCACTTCCTGCGCCTGTACCTTCCCGCCGTAGCGCGCCGTTACCCGCGCCCCAATCGCGCTGCGATTCGACTTCACCCCGGCCAGCTTGACCTTCAGCCAGTGACCGCCGCCCGTTACATCGTTCCGCAGCAGCGACGGCGGTTCGTTCAAGTTGACGATCACCACGTCGATATCGCCATCGTTATCGAAATCGCCGAACGCACAGCCACGACTGGCGTGTACGGCCGCAATTCCTGGGCCTGCCTCTTCAATCAGCTCTTCGAACTTTGCCCCCAAATTGCGGAAGACGATCCGCGGCGTTTTGTACGCAAACTGTGGCAGCACCTTCTCCACTTCCGGATACACGCTGCCGGTCACCCAGAAGAGATCGGGCAATCCGTCGTTGTCCAGATCGAAGATTCCCGCGCCCCAACCGACGTACCGCGTCTCCACACCGAGTCCGTAGCGGACCGTAACATCGTCGAACGTGCCATTTCCGTTGTTCCGATACAGCACGCTCGTGTCCTCCGCGAAATGCGTTTTCAAAATATCAAGGCGGCCATCCAAGTCGAAATCGGCAACCCCCACGCCCATTCCGGCTTGCTCCACGCCGTCCTCGCTCAGCGCCACGCCCGCGGGCAGTCCGGCCTCTTTGAAGGTGCCGTCGCGATTGTTGCAGAACAGCAGACTCGGCGTAGAGTCGCACGCGACGTAGATGTCCGGCCATCCCGTGCCGCGGAAATCCGCCGCCACTGCCGTCATGCAGTAGTTGCCGCGCGCCGCCGCAACACCCGATGCTTCGCTGATATCGGTGAACGTGCCGTCGCCGTTGTTGCGGTAGAGATAGCAGCGTCCCGGAGGCAGCCCGCGTGGCCCGCAATTCACCGCGATCCCCTTCCATGTGCAATTCACGTTCGCGCCCGGCTTGGGAATTTTCTCCGGATCGAAATCCAGATAGGTCGAAACGAAGAGATCCAGACGGCCATTGCGATTGAGCTCGGCGAAGGTACATCCGGAGCTCCATCGGCGCTCCGGATGCAGCAGTCCCGCTTGCCTGGTCACTTCGGTAAAGGTGCCGTCGCCATTATTCCGGTACAGCACATTCTGTCCCCAGTACGTGATGAACAGATCCTCGTAGCCGTCGTTGTTATAGTCGCCGACGCACACTGCCGACGCCCATCCTGTCCGGCGCAGTCCCGCCTTGTCCGTCACATCCGTGAACGTGCCGTCGCGATTATTGCGGTATAGCCGGTTCGTGGCTTCCTTCGGATCGCCCTCGAGCCTGGTGCCGCAGAGCACCAGGATGTCGAGCCATCCATCGTTGTCGTAATCCAGGAAAGCCACGCCGCAGCCCGTCGTCTCGATGATCGCCTGCTTCGAATCGACGCCGCCATAGATCGTCGGCCTCACCAATCCCGCCGCCGCGGCGATGTCGGTGAAATGCGCATGAAACGGAAGCCCCGACGCCTTGCCTCTCGGCAGCGGCTTGACCGATCGCGTCGAGATGCCCTGCGCCCACGCATGTCCGCCTGAAAGCGCCATCACCTTGAGCCAGTCGCGCCGACGATACATGAGTAGATTATGGCGCGACGCGAGCCCTACGCGCGGGGCCAGTATCTAAAACTTACTGCACACCACTACCTTTCCCAGCGAACCGCCCGCCACTGAATGGTAGGCCGCTTCGAGGGAATCCGTCGTAAACGTCTGCGGATTCAACAGTGGCCGCAGCTTACCCGCGTCGGCTAGAGACGCCGCTTCCGCAAGGATCCGTCCGTGGTGGGCGCGATACTCTCCGCTCAGCAAAGGCAGCAGCGTAAAGACGCCGGAATACGTCGCGCCCCGGAACGAGAGCGGCGCCAGCGCGTGCGTTCCCCATCCGAGACTGCTCAACACGTGGCCGGTGTAACGCTTGACCGCGAGGAACGACTCGTCCAGCGTGGATCCGCCCACCGTGTCATACACAATGTCGAATCCCTTGCCACCGGTCTCTTCCGCGACATACTGCGCAGTGGAGCGTTTGCGATAGTCGATCGGCGTTGCACCGTACTCTTCCACGATCTGTCGTTTCTCTGCCGAGACGGTCGCGAACACCTGCGCGCCGAATGCTCGCGCGATCTGCACCGCGACCTGCCCTACTCCCCCGGCTCCGGCGTGGATGAGCACCTGCTGTCCCGCGTTCACTTTAGCGCGGTCCACCAGTCCTTCCCACGCCGTGATCGTCACCAGTGGAAGGGCCGCCGCCTCCCGCATCGAGAGCCGCTTAGGTTTACGCGCCAGCAGGTCGGCGTCGGCCGCCACAAATTCGGCCAACGTTCCCTGCAGGCCGCCGACCCCTCCCACCATGCCGTACACTTCATCGCCCGGGCGAAACTCCGTCACGCCCGCTCCGACCTCCTCTACCGTACCCGCCATGTCAACACCGAGCACCGCGGGTAGAGGCTGTCGCGCATGCTCGGCGTGGCCCGCGCGAATCTTCGTGTCGAGCGGGTTCACACCGGCCGCATGTATCCGCACCACCACCTGCCGTGCCCCGGGCTCCGGCCGCGGCAGTTCGATTCGCCGAAAGGCGCCATTCGGTTCGTCCACAATGTATGCCCACATGCTGCTCTTAAGCCCCTTTCACCGGAGTGCTCGAAACAAAGATAGACCAGACCCTCCGCATAGGTCGGATGCGTGAAGATCGGGACCTTCACCGCGACGGCCTGTAGCAATCGCCCGCTGTTCGAACTCCGGCAGGCTTAAGATATCGGCAAGTGAGTGACCGCCCTGGCTCACGATCAAATCTCGAATTTGAGGCCAGGAGAGTGCCGAGTGACGTCCGCTCGACACTGCAGCCGCGGATATTTCGACTCCAAGCCGCGTGGGTAGCCGTGGCGCAAACACTCCTGTTTGCCGTCTCGACACTCCTGTCGAGACTTTTGGCGGCGTTCTCCCAATCCGCCGCCAGAAGTCATCGTCGGCAATACGAAGCAGGGGCGCCTGGATCACGCAGCTCCCCAGGATCCGATGCACGTCCCCGGATTGCAGGCGCCGTCTCCCGTCAGCTCCCTGCTGCTTCGCACGACCGTCTCGCCCGCCGCCACCATCTCGGCAGCCACCCGCGCGATTCGTGAGATCGACCGTCAACAGCCCGTGGTCAGCCCGTACCCGTGAAATCGGTATCCGCCTGGCGCTCGGAGCGGGCGCAGGAGAGGTCCTCTGGATGGTTCTGTTGGAAGGCATGCGACCGACGCTTCTGGGAATCGCATCCCCGCCTACCACGCGGCCGTAGAAGCTCTGGCTCTCGACGTGCGGGAAGAGATCGGGAGGAATTAATGTCGCCAGAATTAAACAACGGGGTCGTGTCCATCGCGTCTCACCATTCGGTGGAGCAGACGGTCCGCCGAGTGGAACAGATTCTCGAGGTCAAGGGCGTGAGACTGTTCGCCATCATCGATCACAGCGGGGAAGCCGAGCGAATCGGCATGGAGATGCGCCCCTGCAAGCTGCTGATCTTCGGCAATCCGAAAGCTGGCACGCCCCTGATGCTGGCCGCTCCGAGCCTCGCACTCGATCTGCCGCTGAAGATTCTGGTTTGGGAAAAGTCCGACGGCTCCGTCTGGGTCACCTACAACGACAGCGCCTACCTCCAGCAGAGACACGCCTTCCCCGCAGAGTTGCTCGCTAACATCTCGGTAGTGGACACCCTGGCTGCCAATGCCGCCGAATGACGTGGGCTAACTGTCGGACCGTTTCGCTGCGCCCCCCAGAGTCGACCCCGCGTCGCACTGTCGCCCTGCCGACATCCCCTGGCACGCCTCCCGCAACTTATCTCGGCCGCTACCAACAGCCGCAGTTTGGCACAAAGCCTGCCCGTTCCATCAGCATGGTGCCGCGTACTAACATCCGCAGAGTGAACGCCGATGGCGTCTCTGTGTTCTATCGTGAGGCAGGACCGGCGGATGCTCCGGTGGTTCTGTTACTTCACGGATTCCCCACCTCTTCGTTTCAGTACCGCGAGTTGATTCCGCGCCTGGCCGGCCGTTACCGCGTGATCGCACCCGACCTTCCGGGCTTCGGCTTCACCGAAGTCGCGCCCGAGCGCAACTACCAATACTCGTTCGACGCCTTGGCGAACACGACCCTTGCCTTCACCGATGCGATGCGTCTCGACCGCTACGCCCTCTACGTCTTTGACTATGGTGCACCCACCGGCTTACGCATGGCGATGGCGCGGCCCGATCGTGTTGCAGCCATCGTGTCGCAGAACGGTAACGCCTATGAGGAGGGTCTCGGCGACGCCTGGGCGCCCATTCAGCGCTACTGGCGCGAGCCCACAGCGGAGAATCGCGAAGCGGTGCGAAGGGAGCTGTCACCCGCGGGCCTCGCCTCGCAATGTACCCACGGCGTGCCGCACCCCGAACGCATCGCGCCCGAAGGCTACACCCTCGACGCTGCCATGATCGCCAGGCCCGGAAATATGGAAATCCAGTTGGACCTCTTCCTCGACTACGCCAACAACGTCAAGCTCTACCCCGCATTCCACGACTACTTGCGCAAGTTTGAGCCTCCACTGCTCGCGATCTGGGGCCGTCACGATCCGTTCTTCATTCCTGCCGGCGCCGAAGCATACCGCCGCGACAATCCTAATGCTGTCGTGCAATTCCTCGATACCGGCCACTTCGCCCTCGAAACGCACGTCGACGAAGTCGCCTCCGCGATGCTGGATTTCCTCGACCGCGTCGGCTATGGAGTTGTCCTCGGCACTCGTGCCGGCCGTGTCTAGGGTACCCGTGGCGCAAACACCCTTGAAAGCAGGGGTTGGGGGTTAGAGGTTCGCGGCGTGTCGCCGTAGCCGAGCCTAGCTGCCTGGCGAACCCGCCGTTTTCATCGGAATCCATGGCGCCACTCGACGTTCCGGGCCTCCTACTTCGAGCCCGCTGCTTTACTCAGCAGTTTCAGCGAACCCGTCGTACTCGCGACTCCCACCCCGGGAGATCCGACCGTCCTCCCGGTCTTAAAATTAGGAATGCGAAATCCGAAAGCCACCGAGTACCAATGCAGAGGCCGGAACATGAACGTCGTCGACCCATGCGACGCCGCCCCGTGGGACACCCCCGCCGACTCCAGCGTCGCAGGCCCTTCGAAATCCTCAACCGAGATCCAACGCGGTCCTGAGAAGTCGTTCCAGTCGCCACCGAGCGTCTTTCCGCCCCCTACATTCTTCACCGACAGGCTCGGGCCCAGCGTCTTTCCCATTGCTTCGAACAGATACACACACGAGACATTGGCTTCCACATCGCGAATCTCAAACGTGTATGAGTCCCGAGAAACGCCCGCTTGCATTACCTTCTGGATCGGTCCTGGAAGCGGAAGGGTGTAGGTCACCGAAGCCCCATCCAGCATGCGAATCTGAAACGGTTTATTGGGCGGCAGGGTCTTTGGCTTCGGGGGAGCGGCAATGACCGGCGGGGGAGGCGGAGGAGGAATCGGTTTATCTTCTCCGCACAAATCGACCAGCACCGCGCGGTAGACCATGTTCTCCTTGCCGTCTTTTTGGCCATCGCGCGCCGCCCTGTCTTCACCCACCCATTGCGCCTCGGCGAACAAATCCCCGTGCGCCTTCTTTGTCACATACTCATACGCTTTCTGTGCCCGCTTTTGGGAAAGCCCTAAGTTGTGCTTCTCAGTGCCGCTGCGACTCGCCCGTCCTTCCACTTTGAATCGCCATTTCTTCCTCGATCCGGCCTGAATCGCCCCGAGCACCTTGGTATCCAGAAACTCCAGGTGCGCACTCTTGAGATCGTCGTGATCGATATCGAAGTCGTAGAGCAGTGCTTGCAGTGGATCGGCACTGATTTGCCAGACAAATCCCCGGGAACTCGTGCGATGATGCATTGTCCCTCCTTATGGCAGCCTTCCAAAATCTGCCAAGACGCCCGCGCGGACCTATTGGCCAGACACCTGTACCTCAGCCAGACTCAGATAGTCTGTGCCGCTGAGCTGTACGCGAACATAACGCCCTTGGACGCCGAACGGGATCGTCACGGAAGGCGCGGGCGCACTAGTCTGGTGACTGGCGAAGGTACCCGCCCGCGATGCCAGGGTCGCCGTCGTATCCGTCGCCAGGAACGGCGTATCCGAAACGAACACCCAATAGTCGCTCAACCGCGACCCGCAGCAATCCGTCCGATTCCAAATCGTCACCGAGTTGACCGCGATCGGAACACCCAGATCCACCTGCCACCACGGATTCGCTTCCAGGTTCGTCGCCGTCACCGACCCGTGGAAAAAGTTGCCGTCGGTGTTGCCGTCAATCGCCACACGCGCATCCGGCGCTCCCGGCAGCGTGCTGCTTTGACTCGCCACTTTCGCGGGCCCACTTGTACCCAGTACCTGGACCTCCGCCAGGCTGAGAATGTTCGACCCGCTGAGCTGCACGCGTACGTAACGACCCAGTACGCCGAACTGAATGACCGTCGACGGATTCGGCGCCGCCGTCTGATGGCTGGCGAACGTCCCCGCACGCGATGCCAACGTCGCCGGCGTGTCCGTCGCCAGGAACGGCGTATTTGACACGAACACCCAATAGTCGCTCAGCCGCGACCCACAGCAATCCGTCCGGTTCCAGATCACCACCGTCCCAACCGTCGTCGCCGTCCCGAGATCCACCTGCCACCACGGATTTGCCTCCAGATTCGTCGCCGTCACCGAGCCGTCGAAGAAGTTGCCGTCCGTATTCCCGTCAACTGCGACTTCGGCCGAAGGCGCGCTCGGGAATGTCGAGCTTTGGCTCGCCACGACGGGGCCATGTTCGGTACTGCTGATCACCTGGACCTCAGCCAGGCTCAAGTAATCCGTGCCGCTGAGTTGCACGCGCACATAACGGGCGCTGGTGCCAACCGGAATCAGAACCGACGGATTCGGCGCTGTCGTCTGATGGCTGACGAACGTTCCCGCACGCGATGCCAGAGTCGCCGGTGTGTCCGTGGCCAGGAACGGCGTGTTCGACACAAACACCCAATAGTCGCTCAACCGCGAACCGCAGCAGTCCGTCCGGTTCCAGATCCCAAGAGAGCCGATCGTCGTCGCCGTCCCTAAATCCACCTGCCACCATGGATTCGTCTCGAAATTCGTGGCAGTGACCGAGCCATCGAAGAAGTTACCATCCGTATTGCCGTCCATCGCCACACCGGCTGGAGGAGCGCCTGGCAACGTCGAGCTCTGGCTCGCCACTGGAACAATCGATGTAACGCTACTGACGATCTGCACCTCGGCCAGGCTCAAAACGTCGGAGCCGCTGAGTTGCACCCGTACATAGCGGGCCGTGGTGCCGAACGGAATCGAGACCGAAGGAGCGGGCACGGCAGTCTGGTGACTGGCGAGGGTACCGGGCCGCGACGCCAATGTCGACGGCGTATCTGTTACCAGAAACGGCGTGTTCGAGACAAACACCCAATAGTCGCTCAACCGCGAGCCGCAGCAATCCGTCCGGTTCCAGATCACCACGGTCCCCACCGTCATTGCCGTTCCGAGGTCCACCTGCCACCAAGGGTTCGCTTCCGGATTGGTGGCGGTCACCGAGCCGTCGAAATAGTTACCGTCGGTCTTGCCGTCGATCGCTACTCCGGCAGGTGGCGATCCGGGGTATGTGCTGCTCTGCGTCGCGGTCTTGCCCGAACTGCCCCCGCCACCTCCGCCTCCATTCGCCGGAGTGTTTGTCAGCGAGAAGGTGGCGGTCAAGCCTCCCACGCTCGCGCTTACAAGGTAGCTGCCTGGAACACCGTTCGCCGTCGCCATCACAGACGCCACACCGCTCGCGTTGGTTGTCATCGTGACGTTCGACAGGACCGCGCTGGGTCCGCTCCCTGGCGCCAGAAAAGTCACGGTCTGATTGGGCACCGGCGAGCCACACCCGTCGGTGAGGGTCGCCTGCAGGGGGTTGGCGAAGGGAGTCCCGACGCTAGTGCTCTGCGTCGCGCCTCCCGTGGGGCTGAGCGCGACCGCAGTCCCGGAGCCACAACCGGCAAACGTCAGGTTGCTGCTCGACTCGCTCGCCTTCAGGTCGGCGTTCGGTACTGCCGCGCTCACGTTTACCTGGTGCCCCACGGTACAGCCGCTGATGCAGTTGTTGGGACTCACCGTCAGAACCAGCGTTACGCTCTGTCCCGGCGCAATCGTTCCCAAGTCGGCAACTGCGCTATCCCCCGAATCCGAGATCTGGCACGATCCCTGCGGGGATGGCTGGCAGCCCGTGATCGTGCTTCCCGGAGCCGTCTCTGTGGCCATCGCATTCATCGCAGGGTTAGGGCTGTCGTTGTCGAACTGATCCCTGACGCTGCCGGTGGGGCCCGCCGTGTGGGCCAACAGCGAAGACCGGGCATTGTTCGAAGCTGTCGCCGACCCTGTCACCGTCGCGGAACTGGTAGCGCGTAAATTGACCAAAGGTTGCGCCACAGAGAAGTCGCGGAAGCGCGGCACCGCTGCCGCCGGGCTGATCGCGCTTGCCACACCCACCGTGCTCACCGGCGCGTAGCTGGCGTCCACCTGAATCTGACTCAGGGTCTGCGCCGTCGCCCCTTGCAGAATCAGTGGAAACGTATTCGTCTCGAGCGAATTAGGATCGGCCGAAATCACGATCCATGTGGCGCTCACCACCCCACCGCTCGCGACCACTGGTTGATACTGGCCTGGTTGGCCGTTCACGGGGGTCCCGCTTCCGCCGAATTGATCGGTCCCTGTCAGCAACTGCGCTTGGGGGACCGAATCGCTGTTGAACACCGGAGCCAACACGGAGACATTCGCCGGGACGTTGCTCAATACCACTCGCAAGCGCGTAGCCGGCACGCTGCCGGCCGCGTGAAAGGCCGTCGTAGTGCCCTCCTCGAACTGAATCGCCAGGGCCTGAGCGCCCTGGAAGGTGGTTGCCGTCTCCTGCAGGATCAGCGTCGGTGCGGCGTATGCCAGAATCTGCGCCGGGTTGGCAACGGGCACCGGTACGTTTGCGCTTACGCCGATCACGCCGATCACCGGCGTCGATTGCAGGCTCGCCGGCGTGCCTAGCAGACTGGCATCTGCGCGGACATTCGAGATATGCACGGTGGCGTTCCCCGCGTTGGGCACGAGCGAAACGCCCGACCAGAAGACAGTGTTGTAACCGGCCACGACTCCGTTGCTCGTGGTGGCTCCGTTCACCAGAATCGCGTCGCTCGATCCGTTGGATATGGCATTCGTCACATTGGTATTCAGCGTCAGGGAGATGTCGGCCGTGAGAGTGCTCGTCAATCCGGTGCACGCCAGCATGAGATCTCCCAGAATTTCGGTGCGTCCCTCAATCGCCACCTGCGCCGGCGCCGATACGCTCGGTGTGCAGTTCAACGTGGCAGCGCCCGACTGGACCACCAGGTATGGCAACCCGGCGATGGTCAGGCTCAAGGTGCGCGGCGCGCTCCCGGAGTTTGGCTGCACTGTGTAACTCACCGTGTCGTTGCCCGAACTACTTGCGCCTCCTGTAATCGATACAAACGGGCTGGAGCTTGTGGCCGTCCAAAAGCAGCCGGCCGGCGCCTGCACCGATGCGGAACCGGTCCCGCCGCCCGCGCCAATTGCCTGGCTGGCCTGCGCCAACGCGAACTTGCAGCCGTTGCCCGCCTCGATCACGGTATAGATCTGCGTCTGGCCAGCGGCGGCGCCTTGTCCCGTTACCGTAATGGTTCCGGTCCGCCCGAAGTTCGCGGAATTGGGAGCAACGGTGTAGCTCACCGTCGAACTACCCGAACCCGAGTTCGAGCCGTTGATGGTCAGAAACGACGGATCGCTCGATGACGCCGTGAATCCACAGTTGCCGCTCGAAGCGCCGACGCTGAAACTGCTGGTGCCGCCTCCTGGCGGGAAGGATTGACTGCCCGGCGTCAGGCCAAGCACACATCCGTTCAACTGGAAGACATCGAAGTTTAGTCCCGCGATGCTGAGGAACTCATACCGGGACGTCGGGCTCGAGTTTGGCTGGACGCTATAAGTGACCGTCCCCGAACCGGACCCGCTCGCGCCGCTGGTAATGGTCACAAACCCCCCGGAAGGCGCGGACGCGGTGTACGCACAGCCGGGCGGTCCCGAAACCTGTACGCTACCTGTGGAGGCGGCCGGTCCGACCGAAGCCGAGCTCGCCGACAAGGTAAAAGGACAGGCCGGAGCAGAACCGCCGGTGGTGAAAGTGATTTGGGTTGTGATCGTGTACGCGACTTCCGAACGTGCCGTAGCGAACCCCGCGTTGGGCCTATCGATCGCGGCAAAGAACTCGAGCTGCAATACGTATTGGGTCCGCCCGTCCAGTTGGTTGGCTGGAATCGTTGCGGACGTTAAGAGGTTCCCGCTGCCAACATCAAACTTTAGGCTGAAATCGGATGCCCTGAAGATCGCGAAGGAGGTCGAAGTGCTGGTGACTCCGGCGGGAGGAGTCCAGGAATTCCATGTCAGCGTCAACGGTGCATTTGGGTTCATACCCTGTAGTGAAGCGACTGCGTTGTTGGCGAGAAAGGGTATTGGAGGGTACGCGTCGGATGCTGGAGTGCTGACGGTCGCGGACACGCTTCCCAACGTGCCTCCACTGATTCGAAAAGTGTAGGTGCCGTTGGGGAAATCGGTGTCCAAAGTGGTCTTGCTCGAAAAGGCCGGCTCAAATGAGTAGAGGGTTCCGCCCCCGACAGAAAGCCCCATTGGAGAAAGCGGACTCGTGCTGGTAACCTGCGCGGCCGTCAGATCGCTGGGCTTGGTTGCATCAAGTTCGACAGCACCGAGAGCGCTGTTCAGCGTTGGCTGTTGGCTGTCACTCGTCTGGTTGTAGATGAGGCTCTTACGAACGATGTAACTATTGATTTGCGCGCTTGCAACCCACTGCGTGGCGAGAATTAGGACCAACAGACCACCGATTCGATGCGACGCCGCCATGATCTTCCCCTTTCGGCAGAGTCAGAATACGATGTCCAATTTTTCAAATCACCACCTGAACAGGTAGGCTTTCCGACGTGGCGCAAACACCCTTGAAAGCAGGAGTTGGGGGTTAGGGGTTGGGGGTTCGCGGCGTGATGCCATGGCCGAGCCGATCTGCCCGGCGAACGCGCCGCTTTCATCGGAATCCATGGCGACAAAGCAGCCCAAGACCACTCCTGTTTGCCGCCCCGACACTCATGTCGAGACTTTTCGCTCGTCAACCAGGCATGCCTCCGCGACGCGCTACCGCACGATCCCGCTGCGCAGCGCCTTCGCCACTGCCTCGGACTTCGAATGCACGTGCAGCTTCCCATAGATCCGCCGCATGTGGAACGACACCGTATTCACACTCAGACCAAGCTTCGCAGCCGCAGTCTTATAGTTGTGCCCTTCCGCCAGCAATCTCAGGACTCTGGTCTCGTGAGGCGTCAGTTCATGCTCCGAGTGCTCCGGCGGACGGCATTCCCGAAACAGCGTGATCACTTTGCGCGCCACCTCTAACGACATGGGAGCTCCGCCATCCACCACTTCGCGCAAGCACTCCAGCAGGCGCGCCGGCGGCGTATTCTTGAGCAGATATCCATCGGCGCCCGCGCATAACGCCGCGAAGATGCGGCCATCATCGTCGTAGACCGAAAGAATCAGGATCGCCGCGCCCGGGCATCGCCCCTTCAACCGCGGAACGCCTTCAATTCCCGACATCCCAGGCAACCCGATATCCAGCAGGATGACCTGCGGCTCCAGACCTTCCAACCGGCTGAGAGCCTCCTCCATGCTCGAAAAGGCGGCGATGCAACGGTACCCGGCCGTTCCGTTGATCAGCACCTGCAAGCCCGCGCGGATCTTCGATTGGTCTTCGATCACCGCGACGGTGAGCGTGTTCGTGCCCACAGGGATGGACTGCATCATCCTATTTTGCATGCTGCGTACTGCTGCCGCGCCACCTGTTCAGGTGGCATTCTTACCCGCTTTCAACGGTACCCGCAGTACCACTGTGGTGCCGCATCCCGGCTCCGAGGAGATCTTCAGGTCTCCGCCTGCCTCCGCCGAGCGCCGCTCCATGCTCGCCAGCCCGTGGCCGTGCCCATTCCCCTCCTGCGCAAAGCCCTTGCCATCGTCGCTCATGCGCAGAACCAGGCTGCCGCCGCGCATCAGCATCTCGATCCGCACCTTCCGGCAGCCCGCATGCCGCACCATGTTGTGGACGCATTCCTTGAAAATCAG
>DATGIL010000047.1:0-153091 GCA_035295745.1 Bryobacteraceae bacterium
TGGTGGTCGTCGGGCAGGGTACAGAAGGTTACGATCTGGTCAACGGCGTTCCTGGTAACGGTACAGGAGGGCCGGCATCTTATCGGCTACGCGGCGGGCTGGCAGCGGCTGTCGGCATGGGTTGGCGCACACATGCCTGTATTTCACTGATCCCCGGCACGCTCGCCGACGCGGGGCACCCTCACGTTGCGAGCGGTTTCGATCCAAAGGACTCCGCCCGCGAGCATATTTGCAGTTCACGTATCGTTTGAGGCACTGGACGACTTCTTGCAGAAGGCAAACTCAGCCGCACGGAAAACTTGGAAGGCCATTCGAGGTCGGTGCCCGGCGTCAGTTTGCTGTGAGACGCGCGATGATGACATGTGCCCATCGAAGATTCGCGCGTCCTGGCGGCCGGACCGCGTTTCCTCACGACGATGCGGATTCCAATCCTGGTAGGGCGTGAGATTGACGAGCGCGACCAGCCAGGCTCCATGCCGGTTGAAGTGATCAGCGAGCGGCTGGCGCGGACCTACTTCGGGAACGAGAATCCGCTGGGCCGGCGCATCACGGCAGTGGACGAGGAGCGAGAACCTCGAAATCATCGGAGTCTCGGCTAACCTGCGGTACGGTGGTCTGAAGGATGAAGAGGCTAGTTCGATGACCATGTTCGTCGCGGCCAGCCAGGTTTCTCCCGCCCGAACGACCTACGCGCTGCGCACCGCCGGTGATCCTCTGGGGTATGTCAAGAGTGTGCGTGAGATCGTGCGAGAGGCAGATTCCCGCGTACCCGTCACAGACGTGGCAAGGGGCATCTGAACCCGAGCATCGAGCACTCCAGTGGAGCGTCCTTCTGCCCCTCTTGTCGAATGGTCGCCGATCCTTCGCACGGCTTCTTGCTGATGGTTGGCGGACGGGTAGTGGAAGGATGCGCCGTAACTCGCCCGAAGCACTCGGCGGCGCGCCGACGTTGGTGAATGTACGCGGTCAGGGTGGGTCTCTGTGGTCAATGCGCGGACAGGAGGGTTGTAGTATGGCCCTGCAACCGCAGGTCAGGCCCCCGCAGAAACTTTCGCGCCGTCAAGAGAGGCGAGGATGCCAAGGATTTCATCCGTAGCGACGATGGCACTGGCGTAGTTTGGGAGATTGACTTCGAGAGCGGCGTGCATGTGCTCATCAGAGTAGCTGGCGGTCGCGTCTTTCACCACCGTGACCTCATAGCCGAGTTCGGCGGCATAGCGAACAGTAGCCTCCACACAGGTGTGGGCGATCAGTCCGATGACGATGAGCTTGTGAATGCCGTGTTTCTTGAGCTGCATATCCAGATCCGTGTTGGCGAAACCGCTGGAACACCAATGCTCCGCGGCCACCACATCGCCTGCGTGAGGTTCGAATCCGGCGCGAATCTCGCCGCCCCAGGTGCCATATTCGAACGACCTCCGCCATGCTGCTTTTTGAATTGGAGCAATGTAGTTCCACGTCTCGTAGTCGCCGAGACGATAGCGCCGATGCATCGCATAGAAAACCCGCAGACCGGTTTTTCGCGCCGCGTCAAGAATCTGTTTCATATGAGGAACACACTGGTTCCCTTCCGCAACGCTCTTGATTCGATCCCATATTTTGCCGTCCTCAGAGATGAAGTCGTTATACGGATCGATCAGGACAAGCCCCGTGAGCGGCTTTTCATAGGTCAGTTGTGGCATATTTCCCCTGGCAACCTCAACCTTGCCGTAATGCATGACGTTCGATGCTTTTTGCGAACATTGGCGTCTCCTGCCGGTTATGAGCCTCTGAAATCGGCCTGCGCGCGCCCCGGAATACATCCAGCGGAATTCCCTGCCTTCCAAGGAAATCCAGCAATTCCGGTGTGGCACAGCTCTGAACCGTATTGGTAAACTCACAGGTTTTGTCGCCGATCTTGCTCACCGCCAAATCCCAGATCACGCCGATTTTCGTGCGGCCTGTGGGCGTGAAAACATCTGACGTGGAAACCAGCCTCAAATGATCGGGTCGCGCGACCTCCTCGACATAGTGCTGGACAATCAGGCTTCCGCCCAGTATCTCGACATTGATCGACATGCGCCGGCCGTCAGGCGACGTAGTTGCGCCGGCGGAGCAGTGAGCCGGTGAGCACGACTGGTATTCCGACTCGGGCAGCGTAAAGCACCAGGACGGAATATCGACCTTCTCAATCGGGGCGTTGATTGTTGACGAGAAACTCGACTCGACCAAGATATTGTCATCCATCTTTCGCTCTCGTTTGAATGATTCAGATTGGAATGGTTGTCAGCTGCCTGTGGTCCTCGCGGTAAGATGCCAGGACCACAACCCTGGCTCGAGAACACAGGCTTCAATCGCCTGTCGTCGCGTCGTCCGCGCCCGAGAACGCAGGCAGGTAGTGGCCGAAGTTCAGTTCGAAATCGCTCCGAACACCGTAACCGATATTACGAACCTTCGCCCGGCGCGCCTGCGCACCTGGCAAGGCCAGCAGTGGAAAGAACAGGTCGTTGCTCGACTGAAGTTCGGCGGCTGTCGGCGTCCCGAACCGATTGATCTGAGCCTTCGCCGCGGCCAGCGTTTCACGGTCGAACGAGGCCAGACGCCGGACGAGAGTATCGACAAACGAGTCGAGGTCGTCATCGTCCAGGGTGCGGTTCACCCAACCATAGCGCTCGGCGGTGTCAGCATCGAAATCGTCGCCGCTGAGGACGATCTCAAGCGCCCGCGAGCGGCCGACCAGACGCGGGAGCCATTCCAGCGCTCCGCCGCCCGGGACCAGCCCGACGCCGACTTCCGGGTTGCCCAACAGGGCACTCTGCCGGCTGGCGAAGCGCATGTCGCAGGCCAGCACGAACTCGTTACCGATTCCACGCGTGCGGCCGCGAATCTTAGCGACGCTCACGACTGGCGTGGACGAGAGGCGCAGCACAAAGTCGCGCCAAAGGCCCAACGCCTCGGGCCGTTCAGCTGCCTTGGCTACGTCGAGATGGGCGATGAAAAAATCGGGATTCGCGGACTGGAACACTACTGCCTTCACGGACGGGTCCGCCTCGAGGTCGCTCATGAGCGCGCCCAATTCGACGATCGTTGCGGGAACAAACATGTTGATCGGCGGGTTGCTGAAGGTGACCGTCCACAGGCCCGGACAGGTGCGGTCTATGTTGAACTGCGAATGTTCAGACATGGCGTATTTGCTCCTCTTGCAGAACCCTACCGCAGCGATCGGAAACCCGCGCGAACCTCTTCCGAAAAGAGCTTCGGCTGTTCCCAGGCCGCGAAGTGGCCGCCCCTGGAGAGCTTGTTGTAATGGATCAATTTGGGATACGCCCGCTCCGCCCAGCTCCGGGGAGCCGGATAGAGTTCGTCCGGGAAGACGCTTACGGCGACCGGGATGGAGACACCTTTGGCATTAAAATACCCTTTGCCAAAGTACTCCCAGTAAAGACGTGCGCCCGAAATCGCAGAGTTCGTCAGCCATGTGATCGTGATGTTGTCGAGGATGTCGTCGCGCGTGAGGCCCTCGGCTTGTCCCTCGAAGACGCGGGCAATCAGCTCGTAACTGCGCGCGTCATGATCCAGGAAGTAAGCCGCCAGGCCGATGGGCGAATCCGCGATTCCGTACAGTGTTTGCGGCCGCAGACCCATCTGGAACCCATAGGCGATTCCCTTCTGATAGACGAACTGCAGACGCTCGTACGCGACCTTTTCGTCGGGCGAGAGGCCCGACGGCGCCGGCTTACCGGAGAAAGCCGCCGCGTCAATATCGGCCGGAAAGATGCCCGGCATGTTGGTGTGAATGCCGGCAAGTCCCGATGGCGCCTGCACGCCCATGAGATCGACGATGACAGCGCCCCAGTCACCGCCCTGCGCTACGTATCGCGAGTACCCGAGCCGTTTCATCAGCACATCCCAGGCGCGCGCGATGCGCTCGGGTCCCCAGCCGGCAGCCGCCGGCTTGCCGGAATATCCGTAGCCCGGCATCGAAGGGATAACCAAGTGAAATGCGTCGGACGCGCTCCCGCCATGCTGCGTCGGGTTGGTGAGCGGATCGATGATTTTGAGCTGCTCGACCACCGAGCCGGGCCATCCGTGCGTAACGATGAGCGGCAGAGCGTTTTCGTGCTTCGAACGAACGTGAATGAAATGGACGTCCAGTCCGTCGATCTCGGTGAGGTATTGAGGGTAGGCGTTCAGCTTTGCCTCAACCTTGCGCCAGTCATATTCTGTCGCCCAATAGCGCGCCAGGGCCTGCACGGTCGCAAGCTGTACTCCCTGCGTTGCATCCGCAACCGTTTCGCGTTCAGGAAACTTTGTGGCGTTGATGCGCCTGCGCAGTTCGGTCAGTTCGGTTTCCGGAACATTCACATGGAAGGGGCGAATGGCGGACTTGTCCGTGGCCTGTTCAAACGCTGATGGGGTGGCAGTCGTTGCGGTCATGATGTCGTTATCCTTTGGAATTGATTTCCCGTGCTCGGGGTGCATTTCTTCCAAGGCAACCGCGACGCCATCCGTAACCCATTGCTGAATATACAGAGGTACGCGCCTTGGGAGTTGCTAATTGGGCAAATGCCGGATTCTGGCGAGGCCTTAATCAAACTTAAACTGCCTCTGTCGAATCTTCAGGGCTCGGATCTCGTGTTCCAGAGTCGAGGGCGGAATCGGAGCTTCGCGGCAGCGCCCTTGGGAGACGCGCCCCCGGCTTGCGGCCAGGCGGCTTCAATGATCTCTCATTCAGCGACGCATTAGCGCGTTCGCGACCCCCGGGGTAGGTCGGCGGCGGCCAGGAAGCCACCGCAGCCTTCGAAAACTTCGGGACTCCAAGCGCTCTAGTGAACAGTATCGGGCTAGACCGAAATCTTGAAGAGCTTAACTCCGTTGTCGAACGTGATCTGGCGGAAGACCTCGGGCGAGGTGAGGCGCTTCAGCACGCTCAGAGTCTCGCGCGCGACGCACTTCCCGGCCAGGCGGCTTGCCTCCGGATTATTGTTCTGCGAGATGCCGCCGCCGTTGCCATCCTTGCAACTGCAATCGCTGCCGAAGATCAATTTGCTCTTGTGGCGCGTGATGAACCCCGGAGAGAATTCGGTATCGCGGGAGAGCGCGTTATTCCCGGAATTCGCCGACATGTCCGCATAGAGGTTGGGAAAATCGGAGAGCCAGCGGTCCGTCAATCCTCCCTTCTTAATGGGTCCGGCCGGATAACCGCGGTCCTCCGGAACATCCGCGCTGATGTGCGCCCAGAACAGGTCGCCGTGTCCGATGAAGTTCGTCCGCGGATAGGCGCGGATCACCTTGTCGAACTGAGCGTATCCCGTGTTGTAAGGGAGTTCTCCCTCGAAGTGCGGGAACGTCTGTATGTGCATCATTACCGGCACCTGCAGTTCGGCGGCGATATCGTAGACGCGGCGCATCTCGGGCGAGTCCAGCGCCACGTGGAACTTCATCTCGCCGATGCTGACGGCGCCGCGCTGGATCGCCTCGCGAAGCACCTTATCCGCATCCGCCTGGGACGGGTCGGTCCTCACCGAGCGCACGAAATGTCCGGCACGCTTCTCCATCTCCGCCTTGGCGCGATCCTGGTCGGCCGCGGGAGTCAACAGCACCGCGTGCGTGACCCCGCAGCCCTGCATGTGAGTGAAGCAGGCGTCCGCGTCCGGGCGGATATGCAGGTGCGTGTCCAGGACCGGTCCGCCCCATGGCTGGTCGGTCTGCGCCGCCAGATGCCGAACCGCGGCGGCGGCCGGCAGAATCGATTGCAGAAACGTCCTTCGTTGCATCGCGTTGCCTCGTGCCGTCTTTAGCGGAACAGGATGGAGCCGAAATCGCCGAGGAAATCCCGCCACAGAAACCAGTAATGCGAGCCGGGGATCTCCTTGTAGGATGTCTTGAAGCCGTGCTTTTCGAGCAGTGAATGAAGGTTCACGGTGCCTTCGCGAGCCATATCGGTGGTGCCTGCTCCGGTCCAGTAGAACTTCACCCCGCCGGCCTTCACCGCTTCCAGTTGCTTCTCGTAGGCCTCATCGACCGTGCGCGGTCCGGAGCTGAAGACGCCGATGTACCCGAACAGACCGGGATTGTTGTTGGTCGCCATCAAAGTGTGGCCGCCGCCCATCGAGAGGCCGGCGATCGCGCGATTGTCCGGGTTGGCGATTACGTGGTAGGTCTTTTCCACGAAGGGGATCACGTCCTTCACCAGGCTTTCCGGATAGGATCCCGCATAAGGCTGAGGCGCTCGCGGCGGAGCGCCACCTCGTGCACCTCCTCCGGCCGCTGCCTGCAGCGGAGGGGGAGCAGGCGCCTGAACGGCTTGCCGCGCGGGCGTGGGGCCATACGCATATCCCTGCGATACGGTCTGGGTTGCGTTGCCATTGGGCATGACCACGATCATCGGCTTGGCTTTGCCCGCCGCGATCAGATTGTCCAGAATCACGTTGGCCCGGCCCATCGTGACCCACGCGTCCTCATCGCCGCCACCTCCGTGCAGAAGGTAAAGGACGGGATAGCGCGACTGGCTAGCCTCGTACCCCGGCGGCGTGTAGACATACATGCGGCGGCGATCTTCTTTCAGTGTCGGCGAGGGGTACCAGACGATATTGATGGTCCCATGCGGGACGTCCTTGAAGTCCCATAGATCCGACGCGGGCCCGGAGATCATGAGGAGGTTGTCGATACGGGAGCCGTCGCGCTGCGTCTCACCATTTCCGGGATCCAGGGCCTTGACGCCATCGACGAGATACCAATAGCCCCACAACTGCGCGCCGAGCGGTCCGACGGTCACCGACCAGATTCCATTGTCGTCCTTCGACATCTTGATCTCGCGAGCGCCTTCCCAGCTTCCGTTCAGGGTGACCTCGTTCGCCTTGGGAGCAGAAAGACGGAAGGTCACGGTGTGGTCGGTGTGGATTTCCGGGGAAACCGGCCGGGGCGCGGCCGGGGCTCTCCCCGGCGCAGCCTGTTGAGAGTAGGCCGCGGGCAGCATCAGCAATCCCGCCACGGTGATCGATAGAGCGAATTTCGTCATGTTGTATGCCTCGTAGTTTGCAATCTTTTCTTTGAGCCGGCTTAGCGCGCGTGGCGCAATTCCTCTTGAACGGCAGCGATGAAATCGACTCCTGCGGAGTTGAATCGCTCCAGCCGCACGGTGTCGCCGATATTCAGCCAGAACTCGTCCCTGGGGTTGTAAACCGGCCAGTTGTTCAGTCCTGCGCCGTTCGGGTTGCCCGTCTTGGCGAAGTTGGTCCAGTATGTGGCGAGCGTGTCGGCTACCTTCCGATCCACGTCGGTCCATGGATAATCCTTCACACGAAGGTTGTCGAAGACGTAGATGACCTCCGAGAAATGCACCGCTCCGGCAGGTGCGCGCGGGTTGTTGCCATTGCCCTCCGGACGCGGCGGCACGTGGCTGAACAAGTAGATCCACGCGGGCGCCTTACCGGTGGTGGACTGTAATTTGGCCCAGGTGCGATGGCCCGCGAAATTGATGTCGCGGTAGACATCGTGATACGCCTGCTTCGCCTGAGCATCGTCGCGCGCCGGATAGAGTTTCAGCAGGGTGTCGGCCTTATCGCCGAAGGTCTGCTTCGCCCAGGCCGTGTAGGTGGCGAGCGAGTCGGGTGTGGCGGCGCCGCGTCCACCGCCCGTTGCGCCGATCCCGCCGATGTTGCCGCCTTCGTCATTGGTCGCGCCGGTGATGAGAGCGATGTCGTTCTGCTTGCCTTGCGAGTAAGTCGTGTAGAGATCCTGCGGCAGGAACCAGCCATCCACGATCGCGCCGTTCAGCCCTTGCGGAGTTTTGATGGAGGCTTCCAGCAGTTCCTCGGCAGTGGCGGCGCGGAGCGAGGCGAGGGTGGTCTTCCCGATTGCGTTGGCGAACTTGACCCCGTTGGCCTCCGCCTCGGCGAGAGTGGGCATGTGGCCGAAAGTGGTGTGCGATTCGGCGATGGCGCCGCGGGCCAGCCCTTTCATCAGCGGAGACGCCGCCAGAAAGTTCACGCTGCGGCTGCCGCCCGATTCGCCCCAGATTGTGATCTGGGAAGGATCGCCGCCGAACTGCGCAATGTTGTTCTTCACCCATTGAATGCCGGCCAACTGGTCGAGCGAACCGTAGTTGCCCGAAGCGTGATGCGGCGATTCCTGCGTCAGTTCGGGGTGGGCAAACCAGCCGAACACATTGAGCCGGTAGTTCATGCTCACCACGACTACGCCCTTTTTGGCAATGGCATTGCCGTCGTAGATGGGCTCGGCGGTGGATCCCGAGACTCCCCCGCCCCCGTAAATCCAGACCAGCACCGGCAGTTTTTCCTTTGCAGACGACACAGGCGTCCACACGTTGAGGTACAGGCAGTCTTCGCTGGTGCGGATCAGTCCGCGATTCCAGGAGCCGCTGTTCGGGTCCAGCGCGCGCTGCATGCAGGCGGGGGAGAAGCGGTCGGCCGCGCGAACGCCCTGCCACGGAACCACCGGCTGCGGAGGACGCCATCGCAGGCCGCCCACGGGAGGCGCGGCGAAGGGGATCCCCAGATACTCGCGGACTCCCCAGCCCCATCCCGGCGTGCCGGAGATGAGACCGCCTTCGACTTTGACTGGCTCCTGCATCGCGCTGGGGAGCGGCAGGGCCAGCAGCATCGCCACGGTGAAAAAGGCAGTACTCAGACGGCGTGATATTGTACCTGTGCCAGAAACCACTCCCTCACGGTCGTGGCCCCTGAGCCAGCCACGCACGTAAGCAAGCGGCGTGCCGATCGCACTGAGTCGCTCGCTCCAGATGGTCGTTTGCATGATTCCCTCCCTAACGGAAAAGCAGCGGCGTGAAATCCCTCAGATACATCCGCCAGTTGATCCAGGTATGCCCGCCCTCGGATTCGTGAAACTCATGGTGGATATTGTGCGCCTTGAGCGTCTCCGAAAGCCGCTTGGGGCCGTCGTTCACGGTGTGGTCGTCCTTACCCACGCCAATCCAGAAGAGCTTGACCAGCTTGTTGGTTTCTCGGGATCGGCAAAGAACGAGGCGTTGCGCTCGACGAAATCGGAGTTCACGCCGGCGTTGACGCCTTCCTGGAGTCCCATGCTGAAGACACCAATCCAGGCGAACTTGTCGAGATTCGAGGGTGCCGCGCGCAGCGTCTCCGCGCCGCCCATGGAAAGGCCGGCGATGGCGCGATTCTCGCGGCTGGCCAGGACGCGGTAAGTGGATTCCACGTGAGGGATGATGCCGGTCAGCAAGTCGCTGACGAACGCGTCGTGCAACTTGGAGATCGTCGCGATGCGTGCTGCGATCGCTTCCGGGGTGGCCGCGCCACGGCCCCCTCCCATGGGATTAACCACGCCGGGCAGGGTGATACTGCCGTTCGGCATGACCACGATCATGGGCTTGACCTTTCCGGCGGCCAGCAGATTGTCCAGGATGAACCCAGCTCGGCCGATGGTGCTCCAACCCGAATCTTCGTCCCCGCCGCCGTGGATGAGATAGAACACCGGATACTTCGTGCTGCCGTGTTCGTACCCTGGCGGCGTGTAGACGTGCATGCGGCGTGGTCCGGCCAGCGTCTTGGATTCGTACCACACCGCGCGAACCTCGCCGTGCGGCACCGCTTGCACATCCTCGTAAGCAGCCTCCGGACCGGGCACCAGGAACATGCTATCGAGGCTGGCCACGCCCTGCTTCACCATCGCGTTCCGGGGGTCGATCGTGCGCACGCCGTCCACGTTGAACGAGTAGCTGTAGAAGTCGGGCACGAGAGGACCCACGGTGAGCGACCAGACGCCTTCATCGTCCTTCTGCATCGGGCCGGCGGTGCCGCGGCCTTGCGTGACGAAATCGCCCGCTAGCGTCACCGCGGAGGCTTTGGGAGCATAGATCCGGAAGATCACGCGGTGGTCCGGCAGGATCTCCGTCGATTTCAGGTTGGGCCCGGCGCCGGGCGGCTGGCCGAACACCGCCGCCAAGGAAACGCTGGCGAGGATGCAAGTTCGGAACATGGTTCCTCCTATCGGAACAGCTTGGGTGCGAGATCGGCCAGGGAGTGCCGCCACACCTTCCATTCGTGCGCTCCGGGAAAGGCCGCGAACGTCACGTTGATCTTATGGCTCTGAAAGTCTTCGAGCGCCTTCCTCTGAAAGGGCATGCGCGGGTCGTCAGTGCCGCACGACATGTAGAACAGCTTGAGCTTCTGATTGGTCACCGCCGGGGCTTGGTAAAAGCCGGGGGAAATCTTCTCGATATCGAACGGGCCGTATCCGCCTGCCCCGCCCACACCTGTCCCCCCAAAGATGCCGGAGCTGAATTCGGCGATCCACGCAAAGGAATCCAAGCTACCCAGTCCGACATTGAGCGTCGTGCCGCCGCCCGCGGAGAGTCCCGCAATGGCGCGGCTCTCGCGGTTCTCGATGGTTCGATAGTGCCGGGCGACAAACGGGATGATCTCCTCGATGAGTTCGCGCTTGAGCAGCGGGTAGTTCGCCCCTCCGGCGCCGGTCGCGGGCACCGCAGCCGTCGTTGCCGCCATCACTCCGGGAGCGGGGGTGCCGGAGACGTTGTTCGGCATCACGATCAGCATCGGCACGGCCTTCTTCTGCGCGATCAGGTTATCCAGGATCACACCGGCGCGTCCGTCGCGGCTCCAGTCCTGCTCGGCGCCGCCGCCTCCGTGCCAGAGGTAAAGCACCGGGAAACGTTTCGCGGGCTGGCTGTAGTAATCGGGCGGCACGTAGACGTACAGGCCGCGTTGCGTCTTGCTGACCCCCGACGAATAGGTGTGAATGTCGATCGAGCCGTGCGGGACCTCCTGCACCTGGTCGAAGCGCGGCGGATTACCTGGAACCTCCACCACGCTGGCGTCGACCGTCGCGCCAATCTTGGCAATCGGATTTGCCAGGTCGATCGTTTTCACCCCATCGACGAGGAACGAATAGGTGTAGATCTCAGGCTCGACCGGACCGATCGTGACGTTCCACACACCGGCCTCGCCCTTGGCCATAAGATGCGATTGCGGGGTGCCTTCGCCAAATCGCAAAACGACCTCCGTGGCTCCAGGCGCGCCAATCCGGAAGGTGATGCGATGATCGGGCAGCACCTCAGGCGAGACGATGCGGGGCGCGCCCTGCGCGAAGGCCCCCGCCGCGAAAATCAGGGCGAGTGCGAATCTGTTCATGAGTGACGGCACCGACAAGCTTGCCACTTCGGGGCGACCACCGCAAGCCCGCTGCCGTAATCCGCATCGAAGGAGGCGTAGAGTCCCGCGACCATCACCACAATTTTCCCCGTCCTCGGATTCAGGAAAAGCAGCACGTGCGCCAGTACGCTTTTGGGGGCGACACAAGTTGGGGCGACATAAGCGAAGCACAGTGCAGCATCGCCGCTTCAACTATTTCTCACGAACGAGGACGCTCCCGAGCGATCCGTTCCAGTCGTTCGATGGGTACGTCGTCACGGCGCAACTGTACAAGTCCCAGTAGTGGACGGTGATGTAATAGACGCCGGGCAGCTTGGGAGCACTCAAAACCGCGTGATCGTCCGCATCGCGGAGCCCGGGGTATGCCGAGATGAAGCAGCGCGAGAGGTAGGTATTTTGCATGTCGCCGATTCCGTAATAGGACTGGACAAGCATCGAGTCCCGCGGTGGATTGGTGGCCGGCCGTACCTTCCAGTGCAGATCGACCGCCACCTTGCTTCCGGGAGCTACTGCGATCGCCTTGCCCTGTCCGTTGAGGGAAACGCGGCTGAATACGATCGGCCGTGCCGCCTCGTCGTGGTCTACGGTTTCCGTGGTGATGCTATCGAAAGGCTTCCACCTGGTGGCGTATGCAAAGTCCGCCCACCCGCTGGCGGTCTGGATCTGTGACATGCCGCCAGCCGCAGGGATGCGCAGCACGAGGCGCTGCTGGAGTTCGGCATTCTGCGGAAAACTCGCTGCCCTCAATTGAAATGTCCGGTATGCGTTTTCGCCCGCAATTTCGGCGAAGTAAAACGGCGAGCCATCCATGGCTGTGGTTTGCCAGCCGTCGTGAAATCCTATTTCGCGGTGCACCAGGCTAAAACCCGAATGGTCCAAGGCGCCAGTCTTGGTGTTCTTGTTCAGTTGCGCGAGGTCGACCATGAGTTCCTCCGCGCCGATTTTGCCGCTCACGAGTTGCCAAAGATTAGTCGTCGCGTTGACGGGCGGCAAACGGAAGGCGATTCCGGGCTTGACCGGCAGGTCGCCCGATTGCGTCGAGGGACTCAAAGCAATCGGCGCAGGGGAGGGGTTCGGGGTTGTCGGAGGACGCCAGGTGAACTTGCCCGACGCCGGGAGAGCGGCGAATCCCCCAGGTCCGAACGAGAACGCCTCAGGCGGAATGGCGCCGTACCAGGCGCGGGCCAATTGCGCGGCACGCTGCGGACTGGCACTCACCAGTTGCGGCGTCTCCACACTCCTCTGCAGGGTGCGGAGCGAAACGTTCAGAATCGCCGCGAGGGTCTTCCTGGGCTCGGGTGCGTCCGGTGCGAAGAGGATCTGCTCGATATTGACGTCCCGATCGAAGACGTGCAAACGCAGCGGCATGCGCCGCACGACTCCCGACCGGCTGAGGGTCACGATGGTGTCGCCATTCGGGGTGAACCCGATTTGCTGAAAACCCTCCGGCGCAATCGAAACGCCGGCGAGCAACTCGCAGCGGCCGTTGGGCGGAGCTTTCCAAAGCGTCAGCGTGCCGGCATCGTCAGCGACAGCCAGGAGTTGTTCGTTAACCGGGCTGAAGGCGAGTTGTTGCGCCGAGCCACTCCGGATTTCGCAGTTCAAGGGAGGCGCGGATGAACCGGCTGCCGGCCAAATGTGAATGATACCGCCCGAAGTGCCGGCTGCAAACCGGTTGCCGGGCGAGTAGGCGATGCTCGTGAAACCCAACTTGGCGCTGCCGCCCAGGGGTGTCCAGGAGTTATCCTGCGGCTTCTGGCCGCTATCCGCAGTGCGAAGCAGAATGCTGCCGTCGCTTTGGACGGCGGCCATCTGCCGGCCATCGCCCCGGAGAGACAGTTGCCGGACTGGATTCTTGAACGGAGTGGCGCTGGCGAAGCCGTCCGCCTTTGGCGCTCCACCGAAAGGCTGCATCGCGAATTGACCATTGGTTCCGCCTTGGGGGGTTGCGATTCCGCCGATCCACGACAGAACTTGGGTGCCGTCTGGGCTGAACACGAATAGATCGGGCCTGTCGGGCTGGGGTGCGCCGCTCCCGGTCCACGAAGCGGCGCCGGAGTCATCGGGGTAGCCGCCGAAACGGTAGGAGTATTTGGTTTCGGCGTAAACCGGGCGCATCGGATCGATTTTCACCGGGTCTCGCATCACTACGAATCGCATTCGGCCTTTGAGCCCCGCCCAGAAGGCCACCGGGATTTCATAGCGAACGTCCTGAAAGGGAGTCACGCGGCGCCGGAAATCGATGACCGATGCTTCCTGCACTGCGCGCCAATCCTTCCCCGGAACCCCTTCCGTCAGCAACAGCAGCCCGAGCAGACTGCTCACTCCGGCATCGGACGACACGGGATGGCTGAGGCCGTCGAGCGTCTCAATCCACATCACCGGCCAGTCCTGTCGATTGCGCGCCTCTAATGCGCGGTCCGCTTTCACCTGGGCCAGTGCTTCGTTGGCCAACAGCGCCTGGCGCTCAGCGTCCTGGGATGCACTGGTGGCTTTCTGGGACTCGGCGTCGGCTTTCTTGGACTCGGCATCGGCTTTTGCGGATTCGGCGTCGGCTTTCGCGGACTCCGCGATGGCTTTCGCAGATTCTGCGTCGGCCTCTTTCTTGGCGGCGGTAGCGACCCACCATTGGTAGCTGGCGAAGATCGCCAGCACGACCGCCGCCACCAGTGCCATGCGTACGATCAACGCCTGGCGTTTCTCGGCATCGGCGCGCCGCTGCGCACCCCGCGAGCGCTCCAGGAAATCGAGCTCCAACGGGTTCAACCGCGACCGATCGCGGCCGAACGCCTTCTCCAGGTCGGGTCCGCGCAGCAGGAGGCTGTCCGGAAAGTGCTGCGCCTCCCATAGCTCCACCAGTTCCCGGAACGCGTCCCCGTGGCGTTTCCTCCAGGCGGCGTTGCTCTCCACAACCGGCCGGATCAGCCGGTCGTGGGAGAGTTCGTACCACGTGGCGTTCAGCCGCTTCTCCGGGCGAATGAGATAGGCCGAGATCAACGCGGAAATGGTGCCGTCCGGGAGTTCCTGCTCGCGGCTGCCTTTCAATACCTGCAATCGGATGCTCTGCGGCGGGGGCGAGATCAGCCGCCGCTCGAACCACTGGCGGATGCCGCGCTCGCTTTCAATGCTGGCCGCGCTCGCCTGCTCATCAGCCGGTGCCGGATTCGACCGTTCCGCGGAACTGTCCCCGTCCCCGGTCACGCCATGAATCGAGCGCGCGATCTTGCCGACTCGATCGGAATAATACTCGGCAAGTGCGGTGTTCAAGTTGGCCGTGGTGCCGAGGTCGGCCTCATCGATCACCGTGGGATCCGCCCGCGGCTTGGTCCAAAGCGTCGAGCAGACCACCTGGAGTTGTACCGGCTCTACGTAGTTGCCGGGAACGGCCTCCAGCGAGCCGTCCTCGCGTTGCACCGTGGTGGTCGAAAGATCGATGGCCAACTGCCTGGCTGCGGCATCCGTAAACGTGACGCCGGCGTCGCGCGCCGGGCACTGAATCGCCTCCTGGGCGCGGTCTACGTCGAGCCGGTCCAGTCTGTAGACAGTTGCCAGCCGGGTGGGCAAATAGCGCAGATAGGCGTCCAGCGAGGCGACGTGCTCCTCCCGCATCGAAAACAACGCCCACCGCTTGCGGTTGCGAAGGCATTCGCCTACCGCGGCGAAGAACTCGCGCTTGGCGTCGATATCGGTGGCATCCAGGGTCAGGACTTCCTCGAACTGGTCGAAGATCAGCAGGTCCACAGGCTGCGGCGTGCCCAGAACGGCTTCGAGCGATTCGCCCGCCGCGGCGCCCCTCTGCCGCAGCGCCTCCAGGCAGCTATACAGGTACCGGTTGCCCTGGTAGCCCTTGGGCGGCACGGTGTTCACCCGCATGATGGGCCAGACGCGGAAGCCTGTCTCGTCGCGCATTTTGGGAACGAGCTTCGCCTGGATCAGCGACGTCTTGCCCGCTCCCGAGGGGGATCGCAGCAACACGATGCGCTCGGCGACGAGTAACTGCTCGATCTCATCCATCTCGTGGTCGCGCCCGTAGAGCGTCTGCCCTTCCGTGAAGGACACCGGGCCGACGTACGGATTCTCCACTGCCCGCGCCGCCTCAGGCATGAGCCGCACCTTTCTGGCGCATCAACTCGCGCACGAAATCGCCCACCGAACCCCAATAGACATCGATCTGCGAAGTGGCGAAGTAGTTGTGAAAGTACTGGCGGGCCGCTTCGGCGTCGAGCGTGCGGTCTTCCTCCGGACCGATCTGGGCCGACAGGTGAGGCTGGCCCACGGCGAGCTCCGCGCCTTCCTGGGACATGAGGCTTCGGAACAATACGCGAAAACTCCATTCGTCGATGCGGAAGCCCAGCAGCAGCCGCGCCGCTTTCGCCATCGCTTTGCGCACCAGCGGCGGAATCAGGTTGGACTGGCGTGTTACTCCGATCAGGTAGTCGAAGTAGTCGTCCTCGGTAAGTACCAGGGAGTCATCCACCTCCCAGTAACCGAAGAGGTGAAAGACCAGCGGATTGCGTGCGTCCGGGACGTAGCCAGGCTCCCGCTCGCTGAGGAGTTCGCGCGGCGGATCTTCCGCCAGCTTGTTCCAGCGGCAATACTCGATGCGGGGCTTCTTGCCCTGCTCGGCTAGCGCATCCTCCAAGAGGGTGTCGAAGTTGGTGGTCAGGTAGAGCGGAAACGGCTGGCTGGCGAGGACCGTGTGCGGCTCCGCGGGGTCGAGTTTCCGCAGCATGGCGCCGGCGGCCTTCACCTGGCAGGATAGTGGCTGGCCTTCCAGCGCGGGATCGAGTCTCGCGCCGTGCCGGTCCAGCAGCGCTTTCGAGAGATGGCTCCATAACCCGTCCTTCATCAAGTCGGGTGTGCCTGGCGGCGTGGCGAGGTATTGCGTCACGGTCGGCAGATTGTCTTTCTGATCGGGCCCCAAGGGGAAATTGTTCCCTTCGGCGAATGTTCGCGCGACCCGGCGCGCCGAGCCGAACACGTGCTCCGTCATTCCCGACCCCAGAATCGGGACGCACTTGCCCAGACGGATGCCCGTCAACAAAGCGGGGAATCGCTGGTATCCCTCGCCGAAGCCCGGGGTGTACCAGACGCAGCCGTCGCGCAGGCGGGAATACAGCACTGGCGCCCAGTAATCGTCCTGGGTGCCGATCTTGCCGCGTGCGATCGACATGGCGCGATCGACCAGCCCGTCGCAGTGCAGCGAGTTGAAGAATGCCGGCATGAAACGGGCAATCGTATCCATGCAGATGTTCCCCTGCATGGCGACTACGGCCGGGATGCCCGCAGCGGCGAGGCGCGGAGCCAGAGCCGTCATCGTCCCGTCGACATCGGCGGTGCGCCCGGTTCCCCCGCTCTGGCAGGATGCCAGCACGACCAGGCGGGGCAGGTCCGGCAGCTTCTTCAACTCGCGAACCAACGTGGTGGCGGTGGTGACCGCCGACTTGCCGTCGCTCGATTCCAGCCACAGAACGGGCTCGTCCACGCCCTCCGGCTGGGAAATCGCGCCGTGGCAGACAAGGTAGAGAATGTCATAACTTTGCGCCCGCATCTGGTCGCAGAGCCAGTCGAGCGTGGCCGTACCGGGAGCGGCCGGCGGCTGGTCGGGTGTGAGCGGAATCGATGGACCAAGCGCGGCCTTCGCACGCGCGTGCTCGTCGGCGACATCGACAGGAGCGAGCGTCACAATGGCATCGTTCAGGTCCGACGGATTGGCGATGACCGCCAGCGCCTTCAGATCGCCGCGCGCGCGCAGGTGCACGTCGCGGTAGTCGCTGCTGGAAAGGAAGCGGGAGAAGTACATGCGGTCGCCGCCAAACAAGGCGTCACCGCTGACCGGATCGGAGAGCGCCTCCCAGCGCAGGGGATGGAGTTCGGGCGCGCTCGGCTCGATGAAGAGGCGGACGCGAATAGGACGGCCCGTCGCCGCGGTCTGCCAGTGGACGAATTTGGATTTGATTGCTTCCGTTCCCAACAGGGCTCGACTCAGCTGGATGCCGTAACTCCCGGTCTCAGACGCATCCTGTTCCCGTCGCAAGAACTGGGCCGGACTCAGGGTGCCGCATGCGGACACCTCCAACTCGTCCACCTTGCTCAGCGGGTCGGCGAAGCGGAAGGACGCCTCGTAGCCTTGCGCGTCGCGTTTGCGAAGCGAGATATCGAGTATGGGGAGTTTGACGGACATGGAGAGTGGCCTACTTCAGATCCCCGTGCGCAGGCATCTCACTATCGCGGACATCCGATGACTTGAATAGCGCCCATGGCTTCTCCTGGTGCTACAGGATTGGTCGATCAGTATATCCCAGGCAGGCAGTTGCGTCCATGGTTTTCACGGATTTGTTCGCGGATTTGGACCACATCTGGGGCTGACGAGCCGCGAAGATAGCGGCTGCCCCAATAAACTGAAGCCGTGGGCAGAGGCCGGTACGGTCAGAATCCACGAATGGACGGAAGACTGTGGCACGCGTCCCAATTGTTCGCTGTCGCCAGGTAATCGGATCAGACCCCACAAGGCGCCGAGACCGGCTAAGGGCGCGCGCGCCACATCGACTAGGGGCTCGCAAGCATTGTGCGAAATCCGAGCCCTGGTCGGCGATGCCGGCGGACGACCACGTCTGAGTTCATTTGCAGTTGGCTGTCGTGCACAGGTTCTTGCTGAAGAACGGGATGACATGGTTCTGGACGCGGTCAGCAACGGCGCTGGTATGAGTGCCGGAATAAATCTCGAATGTATTGGCGATGCCGTAAGTATCCAGGATGTCGTGCAGCTTGCCCGCATCCACCCGCAGACCGTCCTGGTCGCCCACATCCATGGCGATGGCCCGATACTGCCGCAGATTCCCGATGTATTGGTCGACGAACGCCAAGGGCGCGTTGGCCGCCCACTTGGCGATGACATCCTGCCTTACCGTTCCGTTCTCACTCGGCAAATCCAGATATAGCGGCGGTTTCTTCGGATTCGGAGACCACGCAGCGGCGGAGGCGAGCTGAGCGCGTAACCCGAACGGCAGAGCGGCCGAATCCGCCGGCGTCTTCACCGCTTCCAGGGCCTTCTCGTTGGCCGGGTTGGCAGGCCCACCACCCCGGGCGGACAAGCAGCACGGGCTCATGATATACAGGCTGCCAAACACGTCCGGATGCTTCATTCCAATGCGGCTCGCCCCATAACCGCCCATGGAATGTCCAACCAGCCCGCGGCTCGTGCGGCGGGCGATGGTGCGGTAGTGGGCGTCGATATAGGCAACCAGGTCGTGCGCGATGAATTGCTCAAAATCGCCGGTGGTCACGGAGCTGGAATACATCGATCCGTTGTGCACGGTCTTGGAGTCGGGCAACACCACGATCATGTCCTGAGCGCCTTGCGCGAAGGCGCCCTCGATGGTCTGCGGCACATGGATTTCCTTGGACCACTGCTCGGCGCCTATGGAATACCCGTGCAGAGCATAAACGACTGGATAGCGGCGGCTCTTGGCGCTGGCGTAAGTGGGCGGCAGGAAGACAATCACTTCACGGTCGACGTCATCGCCTTCCAAATTGCCCTCCAAGGCAATGCCGTGAACTTTGATGTGCTCCACCGCCACGGGCTTCGCGTTGGGTACGACCGGAGGTATCTCGGTCTTGACTTGCGCCGGCGCAAGCAGCACCAGCCCGAACGCTGCCGTCAGAATGCTCAAGATTTTCGTTTTCACCATGGTTACGCCAGATCCTTCCATCATCTGAATCGACTATGCCGCTAAACGTTACTATCTCACCTTGAATTGGTGTACACACTGATATGCCGGGCGGCAAGCTGAGCCGGCGTGGCGGAAAAATGCGGCCACGACGATGCCCAAGATGGTGATGGGAGTTCCGGATCAGTTGTTGGAGCGGGAAAGGCGATCCAGTGCGAGCACATCGTGCAGCTGCGATCTCCCACTGAGCGACCGCTCCGGCGGCGCATTCTTCAGGAGAGATCGCCGGCGGCGGAATCAAACCAGTTTGAGCCGCATCGCGTATTGAATCAAGGCGGCGGTGGTCTCCACGCCGAGAGTCTGCATGATCTCGTATTTGTGCGATTCAGCGGTCCGGGGAGAAATATGCAGGATGGTCGCCACCTCTTTCATGGTGCGGCCTTCCGCAATCAATTGGAGCACCTCGCGCTGGCGCGGTGTGAGTGGATTCTCCGCGCCCGAACTCTCCTGAGACGCCTCCATCAGCACGGTAATCAGATCTTTGGTGAGCAGCGAAGTGATGTACGCCCGTCCCAAAGCTACCTGCGAAATGGCGGTGATGAGCTCTTCCCCCGGCGAAACCTTCAGCATGTACCCGCTGGCACCGGCGCGAAACGCGTCCACCGCCAATTGAGTCTCGCGATGCATCGTGAGGACCACGATCTTCACGCCCGGCCAGCGTGAGCGGATTTGCCGGATTGCGTCCAGCCCGTTCAAAAGCGGCATGGAGATATCGGTGACGATCACATCCGGCCGTAAGGTGTCGGCAGCCTCGATTAAGGCGCGCCCATCGTGCACGATGCCAACCAGATCGAAATCGTCTTTGAGCAGCGCCTCCAGCCCTTGGGCCACTACCGCATGGTCATCCGCCAACAAAACTCTGGTCCTGGGCATAGATCGGTCCCCGTTGTCGTCACTAATGATAGCCTGCGTAGATGCCACGTCCCCACTGATAGCTCCATTAAACGACCGATACGCGGCACGGGGAATCCGTAGAATTACGGTGATCCCTACGGGTTCTACCTAGAAAAAAAGCTGATAGCACGGCAGAAATCAAGGGCCGCCTGGTTTCCCGGGGAATCGCCAAAAGTGGTACCGGTAGTGCGCTCATACCGAAAAACTACGGATGGGATCCGGTTATCGGTCGCTGCATAATTGAAAGTCGGTTGTCACGAGAAATTGCCCAAGATGTTTGCGTCACCTGTTTTGCCGCCTCGAAAATCACGCCCGATGTGCCCTGAGGATTTGGAAAACGCGATGGAGAAGGCCCTGGTGGATCGATTGTGTGAACTCCCCGAAGGCCCGGGCGGCCTCTTCCGCAACGCGATTCGCTCGATCGAAGAGGCCATTCGCGGACGCCACCCCTCTCCTGCTGCCGCGGAGCGCTATGCCGAGATCGCCATTCGCGTGGCATCACTCTCCGAACCCATGAAGATGCTCCTGCGGCGGCATTATGTCTTCCGCGAAACTGAGGAGTCCATCTGTTTGTCGATTAACCTCACGTTGAAGCAATTCCGGCAGTTGAAGCGGGAAGCGCTTGACCACGTGCTCCATCCTCCCTCCGACAGACCCTAGCCCGGCTTCTCGGGACTGTACGTCAATAACGTCGGCACGACGCTTTTAGCCTCACCCGAGCCGCCTGGCCGGCGACGGGAATCGGGGTGAGTCATGACCCAAAGGCATGTACGGGGAACGCGGCTGGCTGCCCTTTCGTGAAATCGCCTTCAGGAGCCCCGGCTTGCTCTGCAACTTTCAAGCGTATCCTGCAACGCCAAAACGCCATCCACAGAACGCCCTGATCCGGAGTATTCTCGCCCAACGTCAGGCGGCCATTCAGTTTTTCCTCAATCCAGCGCGGAGAGGCCCACGAACTGTGCCTTGCCGGCCCCCCATTAGTCCGTTAGAGCTAGTCACCGCAGGCGTTCGGCTGTCGTCTAGCTGATGTAAATGCCCGGAAAGGACAGCGAGGAACTGGAATTGCAGGCTACGTCCATGGATAATCGGGCTAGCGACGTGGAGATTGGCATCATCACGGTACTCTCAATTAGTAGATTCGAGGAAGATCACCGCAGCCTGGAGCGCATTTTTCGAGATTTCGAGGGGACTCTCTACCCTAACTGCCGGCCGAGGCTCGTCCGGTGCTCCGACCCGGCCAGCGCGCTTTCCGTCCTTCATACGGCCCGGATTCCGATCGTCGTGTGCGACGCAGACGCGGATCCGGCCGGCTGGGAGCAGATCGCTCGGGAATTTCCCCGCCTTTCCGAGCCTCCTTGCCTGATTCTCTCGTGTAGCCCAGCCTCCGACTGCCTTAGTGGGACCCCGGCACATGGCGTATATTCGGCACTTGCCAAGCCATTTTCAGGGTCTGAGGTGCTCCGGATCATCAATTTGGCGTGGCGGCACTGGCAAGACCACTACGGAGTCTCTGCCGCCCCACCGGCGGTACAGGCGGTACAAACGGTAACCGGATTGCTGTCCACCCAGGACGAGACTGAGAATCCTGCGATGGCAGTTCGCGGAACTTTGGATTCTCCAGAGGAGCAATCGAGTGAAAATTAGACGATTTCTGGCACTTGGCGCCCTCTTGTCAACCGCCGTTTTCACGGTCTCGCGAATGCCTGCGGCAGTCTCCGACGTCGACATCCGCAGCACCGAACCGGCCGATTTCAAGACTCACTTCAAAATGACGGAGTACAAATCCCGCAAGGAGTGGGAGACCCGCCGGGATGAATTGCAGCATCAGATTCTGTCAGCGGCCGGCCTGCTTCCGATGCCCGCCAAAACACCTCTGCGGCCCAAAGTCGTCAGGCACCTGGAATACAGCGATTACACCATCGATGTCGTGCTTCTCGAGACCCTGCCGGGCTACTTCCTCGGCGGAAACTTGTATCGCCCTGTGGGCAAGAAACTGCCTGCGCCAGCCGTCCTGATTCCGCATGGGCATTGGAAGCGCGGCCGGCTCGAGGACCAGCCATCCTACTCGGTGCCGGCTCTGGGCATCAACCTGGCGCGGCAGGGCTACATGGCCTTCGCCTACGACATGGTGGGATTCAACGATACCCGTCAAACCTCGCACTCGTTTGGGGGCTGGTCGGAGGTTCTCTGGGCGTTCAGTCCGATGGGACTGCAACTCTGGAATTCCATCCGGGCAGTGGACTATCTGCAATCGCGTCCCGACGTGGATGGGCATCGGATCGCGGCAACCGGCGCCTCCGGGGGAGGCACGCAGACCTTCCTGCTTGCCGCGGTTGACGACAGGGTCGGGTTCGCGGCACCCGTAAATATGGTCTCCGCTTACATGCAGGGCGGCGATCCTTGTGAAGAGGCCCCAAACCTGCGCGTGGACACGTTCAATGTGGAGTTTGCCGCGATGATGGCCCCTCGGCCCATGCTGCTGGTGTCCTCCACTCACGACTGGACGCGCCACACTCCTACCGAGGAGTTCCCGGCGATACAGCGGATCTATGGCCTCTACGGCGCATTCCAGAACGTTCACAACGCGCACATCGACGCCGAACACAACTACAATCGGCAGAGCCGGGAAGCAGTCTACCGGTTCCTCGCGCAGAACATGCAACCGGGCCATCCAGGCGCTGAGCCCGTGGACCGGGATGTTACGCTTCCCGCCGACGAGGACCTTCTTGCCTTCCCGAAATCGGGGGAGCGTGACGTCGAAGGTTATGCCGAGGTTTTCCAGGCGTGGAAAATCACAGGGGCGCTGCCAATTCAGACTCATATGGATCCGAGCTCACAACGGGATGCTCTTCGATACGCCTTGGGTGCCCAGTGGCCTTCCCAAGTCGATAGCTCGATCCACGGAAACCAGATTGTACTAAGCCGGACGGGGAAGGGCGATCGTCTTACCGGTTATTGGGTGCCTGGCAAGGGTGCGCCCATCCTGGTAGTGCACCCGGCTGGTTCGGTGGCGGCACTGAGGGTCCAAGCGGTCTTGGATATGGTGCACTCCGGCAGGCCGGTTCTGATCCTGGATGGATTCGTCGGAAGCGCCGAACGCACGCGGAAGCTCCAGTTCGACGACTACTTTCTTTCTTATAACCGGTCCGTCTATGCCGAACGAGTGCAGGACATACTGACTGCCGCTGCGTACTTAAAGGGGCATGCGGGCGGGAAGCCGGAAATTGTCGGCCTGGGCGACGCCGGGATCTGGTGCGTGTTCGCCGGCGCAATCGCTCCGGTGACCATGGATTTAGTGGCAGACCTGAATGGATTCGGCGGCTCGGACCAGGATTTCCGCGACCGTTTCTTCGTGCCCGGAATTCAGCGCGCCGGAGGGCTCAGCGCCGCATTGAAGCTCGTCAGCCAAGTCCGCACTATCCTGCCCGCGCCCGGTGAGAACGGCATGGGCGGAGCGGTTTCGGAACAGTAAGACGCTCCTGCTGTGCTAATTCCTGATCTGACAAAGCCTTCGCCGCAGAATACCGCAGCATAACGACGAGACCAACAGGATCTGCTTCGCATACCTGTGGGCAGTACCTTTCCTCCTCATGGGCAAGAAACTCGGGCGGGAAAACTTCAACGGGTGATCGAGGAGTGGCGCGCGTTCGAAAGCGTGAGCGGGTGATCCTGTGTGCCCAGCCGCACCTCGTGAATCGTTGCTGTAGAGCAACCCACTAAAAATCGCTTGGCAATGATTTCGCGGTGTGGTACAACTTGTACCATGACAAAGGCGACCAATACTCGCGCCGTCATGCGTCCACCCCTTGCCGACTTGGAAAACGAAGTCATGCAAGCCGTGTGGAAGATCGAACCCTGTTCTGTCGAAGCGGTCCGTGCGCTTCTTTGCCGCAAGCACAATCTCAAAGAGACATCGGTGCGCAGCATTCTTCGCCGTCTCGAACAGAAAGGTCATCTGACGCATGAATCCGACGGCACGGCCTACCTATATCGTTCGACGGAAACGTCGCGAAGCCTCGCGGGACGCGCGGTTCGGCAGCTGATCGATCGGTTTTGTCAGGGGTCTGTGGAGGAGCTCGTGACCGGCATGGTGGACGCCAATGTCCTGAGTGAGGAAGAAATGAAGCGTCTGGAGGAGCTCGTTCGGAGCCAGAGAAAAGGGGGGAACTAATGGAAAGCCTGTTCGTCGAGTGCGCCGTCCGGGCGGCGCTGATCGCTGTCGTTACCGCGGCCGTCTTATCCGCGATCGGCATTAAGCCTGCCGCCGCACGCCACACGGCATGGACGGGCGTCCTGTTGACGATGCTTCTGCTCCCGATCTGGACGGCATGGGGACCGAAGACGCCAGTCCGCTTGCTGCCGCCTGTGGAGTTTCGCGGAACCATCGAGACGCCGGCGCAAAGTGTCTTTCCTTCTTCCGTCCGCTTGACGGAGGTCCGCCAACTCCAGGCTCCCGTGCCGCCGCCGTCAGGCCAAAACTGGACTTGGGAAAATCTCTTGTTGCTCGTGTACGCGTCAGGCGCATTCGCGCTCCTCGCCCGGCTGGCAATCGGAACGGCCCAGACGCACCGGCTCAGAAGCCGGGCGAATGTCCGGGACGGCCAAGGCATCAGTTCCGAGTGCACTAGTCCTGTCACCGTGGGATGGCTCCATCCGGTGGTGATTCTGCCCAAAAACTGGCAACAGTGGTCGCCGCCGCAACTGGATGCAGTCTTGACACACGAACGCGAACACGTTCGCCGTCGCGATCCTTTGATCCAGTGGTTGGCTCTCGTGAACCGTGCGCTCTTCTGGTTCCATCCGCTTTCCTGGTGGTTAGAGCAGAAGCTTTCAGTGCTTGCAGAGGAGGCTTGCGACGCTGCGGTGCTGGCGCGCGGGCATTCGCCACAAAACTATTCTGAATACTTACTGGATATTGCCCGTTTCGTTGCGCGCTCCGGATCTCGACTGAGCATCGTCGGGATGGCCATGCATGGCGGCCTTCTCCAACAGCGAATCCGGCAGATTCTCAGCCCGTGCGGAGCACTGCCAACCTCCCGTACGAGGATTGCGATTGCCGTGGCTGCCTGTGCAAGTTCCTCCGCCTTGTTGGCGTCCGGCACGTTGGACCACGCACGGACACACGTTCCGCCCGTCGCAAGCCGCCCGGTTGCCGCACCCATACTGCCGACGGCCGGGATGAAGCCGGAGGTTGCCCCTGCGGCTCAGGCGCCGGAGAATCCGAGAGTCCTGCTTGCGCAAGCTGCGGCAGGACCGATTCCTTCGAATCCACCTGCCCCACCCTCACAGACGGCAGGGGCCGCGCCACCGCCAGACTCCGCCGCAAAGGAGAAACAACTGCAAGATGCGTTTTTAAGCAGTGATCCGATTACGGACATGGCGATCGCGATGGAGATCAATTACTTTCAGTTGAACAGAGCAGAATATTTGGTGCCGCTGACGGTAAAGATCCCCGGCAGTGAGCTGGGGTTGGCACGGAATGGCGGTGCGGAGCAGACGTCGTTCGATTTCCTCTACCAGGTCAAGGATGAGTTTGGCGCCGTGGTTCAAAACAAGCGTGACAAGGTTTCTATCAATCTGAACGGCGCGATGGCCGCCCAGCTGGCAAGCACTCCGGTTGAATACGACGCGGCGTCCACGCTGCTTCCCGGCAGGTATAGCATAAAACTTCTGGCTCGCAATAACGAGACCGGCCGGATCGGCACTTATCAAACAGTCTTCACTGTGCCGAACCTCAACAAGGAACAGCAGGGGATTCCGATCAGTTCGGTAGTGCTCAGCAGTCAGCGTGTCGAAATGGCCGATGCGATCAACGCGGATAACAGGCTCCAGACCGCCAATCCGTTGGTCGCGGACGGACGAAAGCTCATACCGAGCGTCACCCGGGTATTCAGCAAGAGCCGTGAGATGTACGTCTATCTGCAAGCGTACCAGCGCGAAGCCGGTAACACTCAGCCGCTTGTGGCGTCGGCCGCGTTCTATCAAGGATCGGTAAAAGTATTGGAGACGGCGCCGATCGAGGTAACGCAGGGCACAGACTCGAAATCCCGAGCGGTTCCGCTGAGCCTCAGTATTTCTTTGGCCGATCTTAAGCCGGGCGAGTATACCTGCCAGATCACGGTACGGAGTCCCAGCACGCAAAAAACGGCGCTCTGGCAGGCGCCGGTCGTGATCGAACCATGAAGACCACGTCAGAAACCGTGACAGCACGCCTTTCCGATTGGCTCGGATAGCGTCTCGACTCAATTTCGAGCGAGGAGAAACAGATGCTGGATTCTGACCTTAACCGGCGCGAGCGCGTGACAGATTTCCGCGAAATTACCAGACGCGGCAAGCGTTCGAACTGACCATCGGCTGGCTCGCCTTGCAGGAAAAGGCCTTCTGAAACTCCGGCATGTTCTGCAGCGTGCCGTCCACCCGGTAGCGGCCGGGGGAATGCGGATTGGTTAATGCCTGCTGTCGTTCCGACTGCGGCGAACTGTTCTCGCACCAGATCTGTGCGAATCCCAGGAAGAAGCGCTGTTCCGCCGTGAAGCCGTCGAGCAACGATTCCTTACCCTTCAGAGTATCCTGCAACGCCATCAACGCCACACGCAGACCGCCGTTGTCCGCGGTGTTCTCGCCCAGCGTCAGGCGGCCGTTCAGCTTCACATCGTCAACCGCGGTAAAGCCCGAGTATTCGTCGGCAATGCAGGCGACGCGCTTTTCGAACTCCGCGCCATCCTGCGCGGTCCACCAGTCCCGCAGATTTCCATTGCCGTCGAACTTCCGCCCCTGGTCGTCGAATCCATGCGTCATCTCGTGGCCGATCACCATCCCGGCCGCACCGTAGTTGAGCGCGATGTCGCGGCGCGGGTCGAAGAACGGAGACTGCAGAATGCCTGCCGGGAAGTTGATGCTATTGTTCTGGGGGCTGTAGAAGGCGTTCACCGTGGGCGGAGTCATGTTCCACTCGGTCTTGTCGGTGGGCTTTCCGATGCGCTCGATGCGCTCCTGCTGCAGCACTTCGGCGGTGCGAGCCGAGTTGCCCAGGTAGTCGTCCTTGGCAACCCTCATTTTGCTGTAGTCGCGCCATTTCTTGGGATAGCCGACGTTGTTCGTGATGGCCTTCAGCTTTTCGAGTGCGGCCGTCTTGGTGGTGTCAGTCATCCATGGGAGCGTCTGAATGTCCTTGCCGAGGGCCTTTTCGAGGGCATCCACCAACTGCGTGATCTGCGCCTTGGCGTCCGCGCCGAACGCCACCTGGATGTACTTCTGGCCGAGCAGATCGCCAAGCGAGCGGTCCACCGCCGCGACGCAGCGAGCCGAGCGCGGGCGCGGTTCCTTGGCGCCGGTGAGGTAGCGCTGCCAGAAATCGAAGCTCTCATTCTCGAATGCTTCGGAAAGCTGATTGGCATTCTGGCGCAACAGATGCCAGGCGAAGTAGGCGCTCCAGGGAGCGATCGAGTCGCTGGGGAGCGCTGCCGCGGTCTGCTTAATGAAATCGGGGCCACTGACGTTGAGGGTATCGAAAGCGGGCGCACCGACGCCCTGGAAATAGATATCCCACTTCCAATTCGGAGCCAGCGCCTTCAAATCCTGCTTCGTCATCGGGTGGTAGCGTTTGTTGGGATCGCGCATCGCTACACGATCGGCGGACGCCTGGGCGATGATGGTCTCGAACTGCAGGATAGTCGTCGCTTTGGCGGCGGCATTCTCCTCGGAGTCGCCCGCGAGTTGGAACATCTTCTTCACGTGGTCGACGAAGCGGCGGCGCGTCTCGACGCTTTTCGCGTCCGTCTTCAGGTAGTAGTCACGATCGGGAAGGGAGAGACCGCCCTGGCTGAGCGACGCAATGGTGCGGGTGGAGTCCTTGGCATCGGGCTGAGCTCCGAACGTGAAGAGCACGCCGATGCCTCGCCGGTGCAGGCGCACCAACTCACTGGTGACGTCGTCGCCGTTGGTCATGGAGTAGATCCGGTCCAACTCGGGCTTGAGCGGCGCCAACCCCTTCTTGTTGATGGTTTCGGTGTCCATGCAACTGGTGAAGTAGTCGCCGATCTTCTGATCCAGTTCGCTCCGATTCGGCCTGGCTACCGCGGCCCCTTGAATGATGTCGAGCAGCACCTTCTCGTTGTGATCGCTCAACTCGGTGAAGCGGCCCCAGCGGGCGCGGTCGGAGGGCAATGGGTTATGGGCGATCCAATTTCCGCACGCGAACTGGTAGAAATCGACACAGGGGTCGACGGAACGATTCATCGCGGCGGTATCCAGACCCGAGGCGGAATCGGCTGCCCAGGCGAAGGCCGGCAGCGCGAGGAGCACGGACAGAAATCGATAGTTCATAGGAATCGGAGGTGATTATCCGACTCCAGTGTAACTGAAGGTGCGGGTTTAAGAACCATGGACAAGCCACCCGCTAAACAGGGGCAGCCAGTCCATGGAGACGCCTAACGATTTCCCGAGGCGGTGGCCGATGAGACTTTCCGGCTGAGGAAGCACTCCCGGCAATATACCGGTCGGCCTTGAGTTGGCTTGAAGGGCACCGTGGTTTCCCGACCGCATTGTGAGCAGGTGGTCATGGTTTCCGTTTTGGTAAAGCCCGAGGCCGAAGAGCCCTGACGCTTGGTTTTACAATTCTTACAGCGTTTCGGCTCGTTTTTGAAATTCTTGTCGTGGAAGAAGTGTTGTTCTCCCGCTGTAAATACGAAATCTGCTCCGCAGTCTACGCACTTGAGGACGCGATCCTGGAACTCCGCCATAGCAACTGTTGCCCCGTTATCGACATGAACTGTACTGGATTAAGGCGCGGGGAGCGCCGAACCTTGCGGAACGGCCACCCCCCGTACCGCGTTACTCAATCTCCCGGCGATTTTTCTTCCGGTTCCGCTTACGAGCTAGCGCTTGCTTAGCTCGAAGCTTCTCACCCGGCTTCAAGTAGAAGGAGTGCCTCTTGACCTCCTTGATGATGTCCTCCTGCTGGACTTTCCTCTTGAAGCGGCGAAGGGCGTTCTCTAACGTCTCGCCCTCCTGAAGCTTTACTTCAGCCAAACGAAATACACCTCCCAACTAGACCTAGTGTTCCCATGCGGGTTTTCTGGATTTCCGAGACCCGGCGTCACCTGGAGTGAGGCTGACCCCAAATTTCCTGCACTTCGCACAGAAGGTACTGATATCATAGGTGGTTGACAGATAAAGTCAAGTCCAAACTTTGGGGATGCTTGCCACTGCCCCATCAATTTTCTTGCATGCTCTTTCTTTTCAGGGATTTAGACTGAAATGGAAAATGTATTGGCAATTCTGTTGGCTGGGGGTGCGGGTGAACGGTTATCCCCCCTCACTCGGGACACCGCCAAACCGGCAGTCCCCTTTGGCGGCGCCTATCGGATTATCGACTTCACTCTGTCCAACTGTATCAATTCCGACGTTCGTCGAATTTTAATCCTAACACAGTACAAGGCCCTGGAATTGATTCGTCACATACGCGATGGATGGAATATTCTGTCCCCCGAGATGGGAGAGTACATCGAAGTACTCCCACCGATGAAGCGCGTCCATGAGGACTGGTACCAAGGCACGGCCGATGCCGTTTTTCAGAATTTCCAGAGCATCGAGGTGGAAGCTCCGGACCTCACCCTGATCCTCGCGGGAGACCACATCTACAAGATGAACTACCGCGAGATGATTGACTGGCATCGGCAGCAACAGGCGGATGTGACCATCGCCACGATCCGCGTACCCACGATGGAGTCCTCGCGCTTTGGGGTCGCCGATATCGCCTCGGACTATCAGGTTGTGGGATTTGTGGAGAAACCCGATCCTGCTGACGCGATTCCATCGCGGTTCGACTCGTCGATGATCAGCGCGTCCATGGGGATCTATGTATTCAATACTCAGGTATTATTGAGCGCGCTCCACGAAGATGCGCAGGATCCGAATTCCAGCCGAGATTTCGGCAGGGATGTCCTCCCGAAATGTTTGAATCGGTCTCGTGTAGTGGCTTACGATTTTCGCGACCTGAACGCCAAACAGGTTCGGTACTGGCGCGATGTGGGCACGTTGGACGCCTATTACGAAGCCAATATGGATTTGGTGGATGTGGTTCCCGAGTTTAACCTGTATGACAAGCACTGGCCCATCCGAACCAAAGTGACCCAGCAGCCGCCGGCGAAGTTCGTGTTTGCACAAGAAGGCCGCCGCATGGGGCTCGCGGTGGATTCGATTGTGAGTTCCGGCTGCATCGTCTCGGGTGGCCGGGTGCTGCATAGCATCCTCTCCCCGGGCGTACGGGTCAACAGCTATTGCGAAGTAGAGTACTCAATTCTGATGCCGGGAGTGGAGATCGGCAGATACAGCCGGATTCGCCGCGCCATCCTGAATACAGGGGTGAAGATCCCGGATTCCAGCGTCATCGGTTTCGATGCCGCCGCAGACCGCGCCGCCGGGTATACCGTGACCGAGTGCGGAATCACAGTAGTAGCTTGAAATTCTGGGGCCGGGGACCAGGGTGGTCCGGCGAACGCCGTGGGCCTTCCTGGTTTGATCGAGTGCTGGTCGCGGGAGAAAGGCTGGCTTCGGAGCACCGGGAACGTGCGGGGACTTTTCCCCGGCCCCTGGCCCCGGGCCCCCGGCCCCTGCTTAGGCCCCTTTTGTAGGGTTTTGAACTTTAGGAGAGTAGATGACGATTGTAAAAGTGACCGGAAGAGAGATTCTCGATTCGCGCGGGAATCCGACTGTGGAAGCGGATGTCTATCTCGCTGACGGAAGCATGGGCAGGGCGGCAGTACCCTCCGGTGCGTCGACTGGAGAACAGGAAGCAGTCGAGCTGAGGGACGGCGATAAAGCGCGCTACCTCGGCAAGGGAACGCTGAAGGCGACTGCCCACATCAACGGTGAGATCGCTGCGCTGTTGCATGGCAAGGACGCTTCGCAGCAGGCCGAGATCGATCGCCTGATGATCGAACTCGACGGCACGAACAACAAATCCAAGCTGGGAGCCAACGCGATTCTGGCGGTTTCGATGGCTACTGCACGGGCCGCCGCCGCCGCACAGCGCACCCTGCTGTTCCGATATCTGGGTGGCGTGGGAGCGTGTGTCCTGCCGGTCCCGATGATGAATATCATCAATGGCGGCGCCCATGCCGACAACTCGGTCGATGTGCAGGAGTTCATGATCGCGCCTTTCGGAGCCTCGAAATTCTCTGAAGCGCTCCGCATGGGCGTCGAGGTATTTCACACCCTCAAAAAAGTGCTCCACAAGAAGGGCCATTCGACAGCGGTCGGCGACGAGGGCGGTTTTGCCCCCAACCTGAAGTCGAATGAAGAAGCCATCGAGAGCGTGCTCGAGGCGATCACCCAGGCAGGATACAAACCGGGCGAAGATATTGGCATCTGCCTCGATCCCGCAGCCAGCGAGTTCTATCAGGACGGCAAGTACGTCTTCAAGAAGTCCGACAAAAGCGCCCGCACCTCGGAGCAGATGGTGGAGTATTGGGCCAATTGGGTGCGCCAATATCCCGCGATCCTCTCCATCGAAGACGGCATGTCGGAAGAGGACTGGCCCGGCTGGAAGGCCCTCACGGAGCGCGTCGGGAATCAGATACAGCTCGTGGGCGATGACATTTTCGTGACGAACCCCGCGATCTTCAAACGCGGCATCGAGCAGGGCATCGCCAACTCCATCCTCATCAAGGTGAACCAGATCGGCACCCTGACCGAGACCCTGGAAGCGATGCGCATGGCGACCGCGGCCGGCTACACCTCCGTGGTATCGCACCGCTCCGGTGAAACCGAAGATCCGTTCATCGCCGACCTCGTGGTCGCGACCGGCGCTGGCCAGATCAAGACCGGCTCCGCCAGCCGCACCGATCGCATCTGCAAGTACAACCAACTGCTGCGCATCGAAGAGAAGCTGGGGGCTGCGGCGCAGTTCCTCGGGAGGAAGGCCTTCAGCCGGTAACTCCATGACCAAACTGGTATTGGTACGCCACGGCGAGAGCACGTGGAACAAAGAGAATCGATTCACCGGCTGGACGGATGTCGACCTCTCGGAAAAAGGGCGGCAGGAAGCCCGCGAAGGCGGCGAGGTGCTCAAGGCACAGGGCTATACCTTCGACGTGGCCTACACTTCCGTACTCAAGCGCGCCATCCGGACCCTGTGGACGATCATGGATGAGCTCGACCTGATGTGGATTCCGGTACACCGCTCGTGGCGCCTGAACGAGCGCCACTACGGTGCGCTGCAAGGTCTGAACAAGGCCGAAACGGCGGCCAAATTTGGCGAAAACCAGGTGAAAATCTGGCGGCGGAGTTACGACATCCGCCCGCCGGAACTCACCGCGGACGACGAGCGCTTTCCCGGCCATGACCCGCGCTATCGCAACCTGAGCCCGGCGGAGTTGCCGCTCACCGAATGCTTGAAGGACACGGTGGCGCGTTTTCTTCCGCTCTGGCACGAGACCATCGCCCCGGCCATTCAACAGGGCCAGAAGGTGCTGATCGCGGCGCACGGAAATAGTCTGCGCGCGCTGGTGAAGTATCTCGACGGCGTCTCCGAGGAAGCAATCGTCGAACTGAACATTCCGACCGGGATGCCGTTAGTCTATGAGTTGGACGATCAGCTCAAGCCGCTGAATCGCTACTACCTGGGAGATCCGGAGAAGATCAAGGCTGCCATGGAGGCAGTGGCGGCGCAGGGCAAAAAGAAGTAGCGCGTACATTCCGTCAACGCAAAGCGCCGATCCTCAGTCTTACTCTACTGAGGGGAAGCGTGCATGTACAACGGACTTCGCATCGCCACGTTGGTCCTGGCTGCCGGATCCCTGCGTGCGCAGGTCAGCGTCACTCCCAGCCAGCCGCAATGGGGACAGACCCTCGAAATCACCTACGATCCGTTGGCGAAAGGCGCGCAATTCAAGCGCGCCGACCCGGTCTGGGTCTCGGCGAGTATCTATTTGGAAGACCAGTCGTTGCGAAGAGTGGCCGCCCGCATGACCAGTATGCCGGACGGCCGCTTTCGTTATCAGGCCACGGTTCCAGACGGGGCTTGCCTCTTTGAAATCGCATTCGTGACCCCTCACGACTACGACGCGAAGGCAGCCACTTCTTTGGTCATCTTCCGGCCGGACGGCAAACCGGCACGGGGCGCCTACGATCATCTGATGTGGAACCACACCGGCGACCCGGACCGCTACTTCCAACAGGAAATCGATCGGTATCCCGACAACCTCGCAGCGTACCGCCATCGATGGTTCCTTTCGAACGGTGGGAGGGAAAAGGAGATCGCCACCATTCGCGCCGACCTGGAGAAGATCGGCCCGTCGCCACAGAATCCGGGTGCGGAGTGGTTCTACGCGATGGCCTATGGACGGTGGCGTTTGGGCGATCCCGCGGAGGCACGATCGGCCATGGAGAATCTTCTCCACCAGTTTCCGGAGTCTCCGTTGACGAGCGATGCGCTGAACTATTACATCTTCCGTGCGTCCGGCGAGGCGAAGCGCGAAGCTCAGCAGTGGGAGCGCGACCTGGTGATCGCTCATCCCCAGGGCCCACACGCCGGCTTCACGATCAATTCGCTGGCGTCGCAGCCCGAGTTCCCATTCGAGACCGTGCAAGCCGTGACTCGCGAACAACTCAAACGGGAACCGGAGAATCCCGCGCCGTATCTTGCATTGGCCAACGCCAGTCTGGCGCACCGGCGCGACTATGCCCAGGCACTGAGCGGATTGCAGACTGCGTTGGGACTGCTGTTGGAGGGCAAGTATCGCGTAGTCTTCGATGTTGCCGGGACGCTCACGCGAAACCGCCTGTCCGAAACCTATCTCTTGCGGGCGCGAATTCATCTGGCGCAGGACGACATCGCCGATGCCTTGGCCGACGTGAAGGCCGCCGAGAATTTCGAACGTGAGCGCAATGCCGCCGGGCATCTCCTGGAAGGCACCATCTGGTCGGCGCTCTCCGACTGGAGCCGGGCCGAAGCCGCGCTCGCCGAGGCGTGGAGGCGCGATCCCGCGGCGTCGGAGGCTCCCCTGCGGCAGGCGTTTGAGCGCAACCGCGGCACCGCGGCAGGATTCGCGGCGTTCCTGGATGCCAATCGCGTCGACGCAAAGGAATCGCAGCAGACCAAACGTGCCTTTCCCTTCGATGCGACCTCACTCGAGGGCAAGCATTGGTCACTTTCGGAGTTGAAGGGGAAAACGGTCGTGCTGAACTTCTGGTTCGTCGGCTGTCTTCCGTGCCGCGAGGAAATTCCGGTTCTCAATCAGCTTGTGGAGCTATACCCCGATGTGGTGTTCCTCGGCTTCGCGCTCGATGGTGAAGAGGCACTTCGCGATTTCCTGAAAAAGTTTCCGTTTCGGTATCAGATCATCCCCAACTCTCAGAAAGTCGCCGATGCGTTTCACGTAGCGGCGTACCCGCAGCACGTGGTCATCAACCCTGGCGGTGAAATCATCCTGGAGACCAACGAAGATCTGGCCGCATTGAAGTCCGCCCTCGCCCGTTGAGACTTTTCTATCGCTCCAGAGACGAAGGCCACCACAGAGGCGCCGCGAGTGGCGGCCGGACCTCACCCACGGAGAATTCCAACTACCCGCCGAACGCCTCTTTGCGGTGAGCACCGCACCCAGTTCCCAGGGGCACTTCATGCTGGCAGCCACTCGCGACGGCACTCGGATTCTTTGGATCCAGGGGATCGACCAACCGGCTCGCGTGTGATCGACGTAGCCCTCCATCGTCAGCGAATCGATGGAACTCCGGTGGCCACTCATTGTAACTTGCTGTTCGGCGGTCTCTCGCGCAGTCGCGGGCACTTGTCAACGCGGTCTCCCATGATGTGAAATACGGTCTGAGGTAGCGCATCGCGCGATGACCCCGGCAGATTTTCGAAGAATTGCGCTGAGCCTGGACAGCGTAGAAGAGGTGACTCACGCGGGATTGCCAGCCTTCCGTGTGGGCGGCGCGCGATTCGCTTCGCTGGCTTCTCAAGCGGATGGCTACGGAAACCTGACGCTTACGCTGGAACAGCAGGCGGCATTCGTGGAGGAGGCTCCTGAAATCTTCCTACCCATCCCAGGTGGGTGGGGAAGAATGGGGCATACCCATATTCGTCTAGCCGCGGCGAACGAGGATATACTCACCGGTGCACTGCGCGCTGCGTGGAAACTACGGATCGAGAAGAACGCGAATCGACGCACGAAGAAGCACCCTCCCCCGGCACGCGGCGGAGCATCAAACCGGAAACGCCGCAACCCGTGATTTGCGGGCCGACTGGCAATATGGTCTCCTATCCCGACACTCGCGCGACTGGCAATTTAGGGCCGGCGACTTGCCTCCATCCGCGCCGTTGACTTCAACTGTCTACCCTAAAACAGCCGTGATTCTCCGCCAGCCTACCAGTGGAACCGATATTTCACCTGCACGTAGATCTGCCGGGGTTCCGCATAATGCGTGCCGCCGAAGGTCTCGCTGTTATCCAACAGGAATCGCCGATTTCCCAAATTGAGTGCCGTCAGCGAAAGCGTCAGGTTCTCCGCAACCGATTTGCCCACTGTCAAATCGCTGGTCGTGTGACCGGTCAGATGTGCGGGCACATCGCTCGAACCGTCCGTGAATCCGGAGCCGTAATAAAAGTCGGTGCCGGCCGTGACCTTCCACGGCAAGGTGAAGTTGAATCCGGTGTGGAGCGTGTGACGCTGATCGTGATCGAGCAGGAAGTAGCCGCTGTCCGGCGGTGTGAAGTCGGTCAGTCCTCCTGTGATGGCGCCCTCGCCCTGCGCATGCGCGAAGGCATACGTGAGGTAGACCTCGCCGCGCCGCGCGATCCTGGGCGAGTGCACCGTGACTTCCCACCCATAGAGCCGCGCGCCCGCGATGGTCAACGGGAAGAACACATTCGAGTTGCCGATGGCATTGTGATCGAAATAATTGTTGGCACGCTGGTGGTAGTTGTTGACGTCTAGTGACCAGCCCCGCAGCGGGATAGTGAGCCCGAACTGATGCTCCTGGTCGCGCTCGCCGCGCAAGGGGATGAATCCCAGTCCTTGCGACACCGCGAAATCGAGCAGCGGTCCGGAAACTGTAGAGAGCGGCGGAGCCTGATAGTAGCGGCCCCAGAAGCCTCGCAGCACCCAGTTCAGCTTCGGAATGCGGATGGCGGCGCCGATGCGGGGGCTGGCCGCATTCTCGGAGATCGCGCCCGTGAAGTGCGTCAGTCGTGCGCCTCCGGTCAGCGTCAGCCACGGCAGGAGCTTGTACTGGTCCTCCAGGAAGATGGCCTCCAGGTGGCCAGTCGCGGTCTGGCGCTGCGCGAGAGAGAGTCCCGACCCATCGTTCGCGATCAGCGCGACCGATTCCGTGTCGTGCTGTCCAAAGCCGAAGAGTCCCAGGCTGGCGTTGTGCTGTTGGGTCACCGCGTTCAAGGCGATCTGCGCCCCCCCGTACTCGGAATCGCGATGTTGCGTGGGCGCGATGGGGAAGTCTTCGGAGTCGCCATCGTAATTGGCGCGATTGTGGTGGTAGAAGGGCGAAGTGGTCAGCAGGAAGCCGGAGCGCAGCGTGTGCACCCAGGTGAAACTCGCAGTCGCGTCACTTTCGCGCTCCACGTCGGGGCCGGCATTGTCGCCGCCCACGGGGATCTGATAATCGTCGCGGCGCACGGAGGTAACGAAGCGGAACTGGTTGGCGGCATCGCGGTTGTAGATCAGCGTGGCCATGCCGCCGAGTCCCCACACGCGATCGTGCGCCACCTCTGGCCCGGGAGTTTCCAATCCGTAGTCGCTGCGATTTCCGTTGATACTGGCGAAGTAAGCGAACTTCTCGGTGTGGCTGCCGAAGTTCACCTGGTCATTCGTTTGGTGAAATGTTCCGAAGGTGGTGAACAGCTCGCCTTCGTTGTTGCGCTCGAAGCCAGTCCGCGGCACCACATTGAACACGCCATAGGTGCGGTCGCCGTATGCGGAGGAGTATCCGCCCCGCTGCGCTTCCAGGTAGTCGATATCCTTAGGATCGATCTGCGGCCCGATATTGCTTGCGATATTGGTGTTTGGGATAGGAACACCGTCGATCGCCCAGGTGACCTGGTGGCCGCCGCGGACATGCAGCTGGTCGTGGGTCATCCACGCGCCCGGCACGTAGTTGGTGATCGCGCTCAAGCTGTTGCTCAAGTCGGCGCCGGGAGTCATCGCGATTTCGTTGCGGCTGACGATGGTGGCGGGCGTCATCTGCTCGGGCGTCACGGTCTGAGCGGATTCGGAGACCGTGACCTGCTCGGCACGCGTGCTTACGCTCAGTTGAAAATGCAGCACCGGAGCGCTGCCCGACGCAATCACAATTTCCTGGACGGAGGGCGCGAAGCCCTGCTTGGTCACGGTAACCACGTACGCGCCCACTGGGAGCGCGGATGCGTCGAAGCCCCCGTCCGTATCGGTGGCGAGCTTCTGGCTGTAATCGGAACTGGCCGACTTCACAAGCACGTCGGCCGCTTGAACTGGACGGTGGTCGGGGTCGTGAACCACTCCGCGAAGCGTCCCGAAGACCGCGCCGCAGAGCGCGACTGGAACTATCAATACACTAATCCCCAAAAGAACTGCTTTCATGCGAATCCCCCCAAGTTGTGTCACAGACATGGCGCGTTAGGCTCCGCCTCACACGAGACGGCCTTGCGCGCTTGGAATCGGCGATCTAGCTGAGGGGAGTGGGGGGACCGCGTTCCTGTCGGGAGCGGCTGTAGGAAATGCGGTAGAGCGCTTGGATTTGCGGACGGGATGCCGGATGGCTGATCACGCCGGCGAAAAACGCCTGCGACATCGCGGGCACTGCGGTCACTCGACCCGGCGTGGTAGATTTCGCGGGTGGAAAGAATCGGCAGCGCGCGGCCTGCGCTGAATAGCCAAGCGGCGCGTTTTGCGAGGATCGCAATGCACAACCGTGCTCTCCGGCACGCCGGCAACATGCCGGCACGGCGTTCCCGGCATCAGACGCAAGCACTGCGGGACTGATCAGCGCGAAGCTGAAGAGGGCTGCCAGCAGACTTGCAATGAGTGCGCGCACCGATTTCTTGTATTTTACGCAGACTTACTTCAACCACGCAAATATCGATGACACCGGAAGCGCGGCCATACTGGCGAGCCACGCATAATATCCCGGCAGTAAGCGGACTATGGCTTGCTTCGTAACATCGCCTTCGTCTCCCGGCAATTCTCTGCCGACCACCCCGAACGTAGTGCAGGCAATGGCGATCGCAACCACGCCCATCGCGGCCGTGGGAATGGGCTTGCGAAAGAATCCGAAAATCAGACCGGCCAGCCAGAACGGATTTGCGAACCAGCCCAACACTCCGGCGAAGAATCCGGACCAGCCCACCGCCAGCACCTGCGCGCCCCACATCGTGGTATGCGGACCCTGGCTATGCCAGAATTCGAGAGCGGGCAGCGCACAGGCGAGCACAAACAGAGCGATGCTGACGAGCAGGCCGATTTTCATTGGACCTCATTATAGATGCTGGGCGCGGCGCGTCATACTAATACTTTGGCAACTACTCCGATCAAACCGCCGCGCGACGCCTGGGCCCAGTGGATCGGCCCGGAGACGCTGATCTCGCAGGTTCGAGGCACCGCGCCTTTCCTCGACGCGCGAATGCCCGCAAGAGAAACCGGACGCCTCGTCCACCTGGGCGGTACGACGGACGGCTTCCTGCGAATCCTGGCGAACTGGGAGAACCTGCTGCGCACCGGCCTGAGCCCCGAGGAGCAGTTGCAGGACTATTTCGCGCTGTGCCTGGCGTGTCACCACGCCACGGTGGCGACCTTTGTGCCAACCGACGTGGATACCAAGATCCGCGGCATCGTGTGGCGGGAAACGCGCGACCTCGAAACGCTGCGGGCAATGCTGCGCCTTGCGCTGGAGTCTCGCGCGTGGAGCGAGGAAGGCGTCTCGATCCGCGCGGTCCGAGGCGTGAGTGGGCACAACGGCGAACAGTGGAGCGCGATCGCGGGAGGACTGGGACGCCTGCTCGAACTCGGAGATCAGCAGGCCGCCGACGAAGCGCTGGCAGCCATCGAGGCGGAGATCGATCGCGAGCGGGCGGTGTTCGATCAGGTGTCTGCGGAGCGCGACGCCGAGTTGGACCTGCTGCGCCTCTCGATGACTCTCGCCCACAATCGCGGGGATCTCACGCAGGGAATGGGTTTCTGGAAACGCACTGCGCTCACCGGCCCGGTCATGGATCATCTCTCGGAACGGGGCCGTTTCGCGCAGGCCGTGCGGGTGTATCAGCAGACGGGACTCTCCGCGGAGGGCCATCGACATTACCCGCTCCGTCCTGTAAAAATACTCCGGCGTTCGCCCGCGACGCTGTTGCCCCTGTGCCCGTTCCTGGATGACTGGGGCGCCGTCGTGGCGCGTCTGGACGAGAGTCACGAGGTGCTGGCGGCCTTGGTGATCGGTTGTCAGAAGGTGCAAGGGCAGCAGGGCTACTATCGGGCGATCGCGGGCATGCGGGCCGCGTCACAAGGCGCTTTCGATCGGGCGGCGTCGCGGATGCCGAACGCCACGCAGCGATTATTACGCGACGCGGAAATGCGCAAGCTGATCGACGTTCCCCGGGTCTCATTCGAATCGATGATGCGCAAGCGCGCCCGTGCAGCGATTGGCCACAGCTAGCGGCGTACGAAACGCTTGCTCACGCGCGCGGCTCGCAAGCGCGAACGTATTTGAGTAGCTTACGAGCCGCGACCGTGAGGGAGCGCCACCGCCCTCATAATTCATGATCGCTTGCTCACGCGCGCGGCTCGCAAGCGCGAACGTTTTTGGGTAGCTTATGAGCCGCGACCGTGAGGGAGCGTTGATTTTACTCACGACGTGCCCCTATCGCGCGCGATAAACCTGTGTGATGTCGATGCCGTTGCCTTCCAAGGTATGCCCCAGCGCCCGTTCGAGCGAGGTCCGCGCCTTGGCGTAAACTCCGCGAGCGGCCACCTCCGTCGATCGTGCCTGCGCCAGGAAGCTCTGATATTGCAACACCAGAAACGTTGTGGACAGACCGGCGGCCAGCTTTTCATTTTCAATTTTAAGTGACTGCTCCTGCAGCGTGCGGGCTTCCACGGCGGCTTCGTACGCAGTTCGAGCCTGGTCCAGCGCGATGATGGCGCCTTCCACTTCGAGGCGCACCTGGTTTTGGAGTTGCTGAAAACGGATCTCCCATTGCCGCACCTGCATCTCGTCACGCACCACGTCGGCTTCGGCCGTCCGATTCCGTAGAGGCAAACTGAGTTGCAGCCCGATGCTGTATGTCGGATAGCGGAAAGAGAAGCTTTGCCCCAGAGTCGTGCCCAATCCCGCACCTCCCGATCCACCGCCCGTGGCAATCACCGGGGAACCGCTGGCACTCGGCAGCGCAGCATTGGACGAGCCCGCGAGGCCCGCATTCTGAGCGGTGGCGACCAGATCCAACTCGGGCAGCAATTGGTTTCGCGATCCCTCCAGGCTGATGTGGGAGTTGCGGATCTGGAGGCGCGCCTCTTCAAGTTCCGGCCGGTCTCGCAAGGCCTGCGCCACCAGGTCTTCATTCACCCGGATGGGCTCGTTGGGCGGAATCTCGATCGGCGTCGTTGGCATCACGCGGGCAGCGCGGATGGTCGAGTCGAACGTGCCGCGGCGGGTCAAAACGGTTTTGACGATCAGTTCCTGCTGCAATTCCAGGCCTTGCGAATTAGCCAGATCCTGGCGTGCCGCCGCCACCTGCGCTTGCGCACGCGTCAACTCCACCGGCGCGAGAGTGCCTTGCTGCACCGAAATGCGATTGTCCTCGTAAAGCCGTTGCGCCAGCGCCAGGGTCTGCTCCTTCACGTGGACGTCTTCAATCAGGCCGACCAGGTCATCATAAAGACGAATCACTCCTGCGATCGTTGCGATGGCCTGCTGGCGGAACACCAGTTCGCTGGTCTGCTGGTTATTCTTTGCGATCCGGATGAAGCGGCGATTCATTTCCACGCCGAAGCCGCGCAGCAGCGGCTGAGTGAAATTCAGATTGAGGCTTGAAGTCGATGACGGATTGCGCAAGGCGGTTCGTGAATTGGTCTCTTGCCGGCTGCCATTCATCCCAACATCCACGAGCGCGCCGGTGCTGAATCCCTTTTCCATCCCCAGATTGCCCGACCACGTATTGCCGATCAGGGAATTCGTTCCCGAAGCAATCTGGCTCTCCTGCGGGCTGTTCTGATGCTGGTATTGCAAGCTTCCAGTGAGCACCGGGTCGAACGGCGGAATCGGCGGGCCCGCCGCGAATCCCGAAGCGCCGGTAATCGAAATCCCGCTGGAGGAACTCTGAATCGCGCTCAACTCCACCAGCCCGCCCGGTACCGCCGAGCTGGCAAGAGTTCCGCCAGCCGCGGCGTTCACCAGCGGACCCGCCGGCCCGCCGATTCCGGCCGGAACTTCCGCCACGGAAAGGGCGATGCCTCGCAAAGTGCCGCCACCCTTGGCCCGCAGCGTGTCCGACGCCGCCTTGCGCGGTTCGAATCGCTCGTACTCCACGTCAAGATTGTTATCGAGCGCGAGCGCGATTGCGTCCGAGAGGGAAAGATAGAGCGATCCGGCGCGCAGCAGCGTGTCGATTCGCGGCGTATTCTCGAAGTCGACCGCAGGAACGGGCGCGGGACGCGGCGTAAGCGAGCGGAACTGCGCATGCGCGCACAGGCACGCGAGCAACACAATCGAGAGCGACTTCATTTTCCGCTGTCCTTACCCTGCTTGGCTTTTTTGCCGGACTGCCCCTGGTCGTTTCCTTTCTTGCCGGCGTTGTTTTGCTTTCCGGGAGTGGATGTATTGCTGCCCGGTTGCGACACTCCGGAAGGGTGCTCTTCGGATTCTCCCTGGCGCGGCGTCTGCGTATTCTCGCCCGCTGTGGCAGGCGCGGGCCTCGGGATCACGAGCACGCCCTCCACTACCTCGTCGCCGGGATTCACGATTACGGACTCGCCGCCGTTCAGCCCGAAGGTGATCTCGATTTCAGTACCGTAGTCGCGGCCCACCGCGACGCTTTGCAAATGGATGCGCCTGGCCTGCGAGAGATCCTGCTGCTCCTGACCCTGCTGCGCCTTCTCGTCCTTGCTCTCCTTCTTCTTCTCCTCCTGTTGCTTCTGCTGCATCTGCTGTAACTGTTGCCGCTGTTCAGGCGTGGGCTCCTGCAGGATCGCCACCTGGAGGCCGGCGGGCGTAGTGAGCACCGCATCCCCAGGGACCAGCATCAGCGGGCCGTGCCGGTTCTCGGTAAAACGCACCTGGGCATACATGCCGGGCAGCAACAACGACTGGCGATTGGGAACATCCACTTCCGCCACCAGGGTGCGTGCCGTGGGATCGAGCGATCGCGTGGTGCGCGTCAGTTTTCCTTCGAAGGGATGGCCGGCCACTTCCTGCACCAGCACCGTGGCCGGCTGGCCCACCTGCATGGAGGGCGCGTTTTCCTGTGGGACGTTCACCAGCACTCGCACGATGTCGATCTGCGCGATGCGGTACATCTCCCCGGTGTTGCCGATTCCGGGAGTGGATGGATTGGGTGCCGCCGATCCTCCGGCGGAGGGCGTGCTTCCGTTGGATCCGGAGTTGCCGACCGCCGAGGAGACTTGAGTGCCACCCATCGGCGTCGTAGACGCGCCCAGGCTGCCGCCACTGGTAGAAATCAGCGCACCTACATCGAAATTGCGAGCTGTGATGTTGCCGTCGAAAGGCGCGCGTACCTGCTCGAAAGTTTGCAGCACCACCAGCCGGTCGAGATTGGCGCGGTTCGCCCGGACGTTCTCCTCGGCTGAATGGATTCCAGCCTCCTGCAGACGGACGTTCGCCTGCGCAGTCTTGTAGTTGGCCTGTTGCTGATCGGCATCCTGCCGCGATACCGCGCCGTGGTCAGCCAGCACGCTATAGCGGCTCCACGTGACGCGCGCCAGTTCCTCCTGTGCCTGCGAGTTTTCGAGAGAGGCATGGGCCTGGGCCAGTTGCTGTTCGGCTTGCGCGAGGGCGGCGCGCCCCTGGGCCACCTGCGCATCCAGATCGGGAGCCTCGATTTCGGCCAGAAGCTGACCCTGGCGCACATGGTCGCCGATATCCGCATAGCGGCGCTTTACGTACCCGGTCGCGCGGGCATAGAGATACGCTTCCTGGAGCGGCGTGATGCTGCCGGGGAGCAGCAGTTGGGAAACGGCGGGCGCGCCCCTCACCTGAGTCACGTTCACGGTCGGCAGAGCATTGGCTTGGCGCCGCGCCGCTGCTTCGATCTCCTTTTGCCGTTTGTGGCGGGGCAGGAAACCCACCAGCAGGAGCAGCAGGAGCAACACGATGAAGCCCCCGCCGGCCAGCAATAGCCAGCCGATGTGCGAGCCGCGCTTCTTTTTGGGAGGAGCCTCCAGCAGTTCCACAGTCCTGCCGGGCGGCAGGGATTTCACCTCGTGCGTTTCCATAAGAGCTACGTCCCGGGTTGAGGTTGAGATTCGGGCAGGCCTTCGTGGGCCGCGTCCTCGATGACTTTGTCCTGATCTTCGGGCGCTTTCTTGCGCAACAGGCTGTACATGATCGGAACGAAGAACAGCGTCGTGAAGGTAGCCACCAAAAGTCCGCCAATGACCGCCCGCCCCAGGGGCGTATTCTGCTCGCCGCCCTCACCCATTGAGAGCGCCATCGGCAGCATTCCGATGATCATGGCGAGTGCCGTCATGATCACGGGGCGCATGCGCGTAAATCCAGCAGAGAGCGCGGCCTCGAGAGCGTCTTTGCCCTCCGCTCGTTCGTCATTCGCGAAGACCACCAGCAGAATCGAATTCGCTGTGGCGACGCCGATCGCCATGATCGATCCCATCATCGAAGGCACATTGATGGTGGTGCCCGTGAGGTAAAGCATCCAAAGAATACCGGCCAGCGCGCCCGGAATCGCCATCAGGATAATAAACGGGTCGGTCCACGATTGGAAATTCACGACCATGAGCAGGAAGACCAGCAGAATCGCGAAAATCACTCCGATGCCGAGGCGGAAAAACGAGCGTCGCATCGTCTCCACCTGTCCCAGCATCTCGATGCGTGTCCCTTCCGTGAGCTTCTCGCTGTAGCTGTCGATAATCTTCTGAATGTCGCTGGAGACTCCGCCCAAGTCCCGCTGGTCGGCGTTGGCGTAGACGTCGAAGACCGGCTGCACATTGTAGTGATTCACAAGGCCGGTGGTGCGGGTGCGTTCAATCCGGGCCAGATTGCCGAGCAACTGCGTGCCGCTGTCGGTGGACGGCGTGACCGGAGTTCGCGAAAGCGCGTCGAAGGAGTCTACGCGGTACTGCGGCGTTTGCACGGCGACGTTGTAGCTGACGCCATTCTGCGGATTGAGCCACTGGTTGGGCGCCACCTGCCCGCTCGAACTGAGCGAGATCAGGACGCTGTTCGCCACATCCCGCTGCGTCAGTCCGGATTCACTGGCGCGGTCGCGATCCACGTTCAAGACCACGGTCGGTGTCGCGACTTCCTGACGGATGAAAACATCCACTGCGCCGGGAATCGCGGCTACCTTGCGGCGGATTTCGCGAGCCATTTCGTAATTGCGCGCGGCGTCGCGGCCCACAATCTGCACGTCGATCGGCATGGGCAGTCCGAAATTGAGAATCTGGTTCGTAATGTTGGCCGCCTGGAAGAAGAAGGTCTCGTCGGGGAACCTGGCGCGCAGATCGTTGCGCAGGATCCGTGTATACTCCTGGGTGCCTTTGCTCTGCTGTTTGGGATCGAGCGCGATCATGATGTCCCCGTCGGACGCGGCAATGGTAGCGGTATCGCCAAATGCCAGGTTCACACCGCTGGTGGGAATGCCGATGTTATCGAGAATCTCCGAGATCTCGCTCGCCGGAATGATGTGCCGGATCTCGGCTTCAATCTGGGCAAAGATGCGCTCCGTCTCTTCGATGCGTGTTCCTTCCGTGGCGCGGACATGCAGGCGCATCTGGCCGGAATCTACATATGGAAAGAAGTCGCGGCCCACGACGAGGGATAGCAGTAGTGAGCCCACTACGAACACGGCAAACGCGCCGGCGACAACGGCGCGATGATCGAGAGTCCATTCCAGGACTCCGCGATAGCGCTCTCGCAGACCTTCAAAACGGCGATTGAAGGCGTGATGCACACGCCAGATCACGCCTTGCGATTCGGCAGCATGTCCCCCTTCGCCTTTCTGATAGAGTTCCGCTTCGCCCTTTAAAAGGTAGTGGACCATGGTAGGGACGAGCGTCCTCGTGAGCAGGTACGACGTGAGCATGGCAAATACCACCGCCATCGCCAAAGGAGTGAACAGGAACTTGGCTGTACTTGTCAGTAGCAGTACCGGGACGAAGACGATGCAGATGGAAAGCGTGGATACGAACGCCGGCACCGCGATCTGCTGCGCGCCATCCAGAATCGCGCGCGTGATGGGCTTCCGCTGGCCCATATTGCGGTGGATGTTCTCGATCTCGACGGTTGCGTCATCCACCAGAATTCCAACCGCCAGTGCCAGGCCGCCGAGTGTCATCACATTCACGGTTTGGCCGAGAATACTCAGCACGATGAGCGACGTCAGAATCGACAGGGGAATCGAGATGCAGACGATGAGGGTGCTCCGCCAGCTTCCGAGAAACAGCAGGATCATCATCCCGGTGAGCGCCGCCGCGATGCCGGCCTCGCGCAGGGCTCCCCCGATGGCCGCGCGCACGAACAGCGACTGATCAAAGAGCTGCTTCACCTGAAGATCCTGTGGCAGGCTCGCCATGACGCGCGGCAGCTCCTCCTTTACCGCGTTGACGATCGCCAGCGTCGATGCCTTGCCGTTCTTGAGCACGGTCAGGAGCGCGGAGCGCCGTCCATTGGCGCGGACGATATTGGTTTGCACCTGATATCCACTGCGGATCTGAGCCACGTCGCGCATGTACAGAGTCGCGCCGTTCACAGTCCGGATCGGCAGATCGTTCAGGCCCTGCACCGTTAACGGGCTGCTGTTCATCTGGACGACATACTCGCGATCGCCGATCTTGGCGGTTCCAGCGGGCAGCACCGGGCTCTGCAAATTCATCGCATTGGAGATGTCGGTGGCGGAGAGATGCTTGGCATAAAGCGCGTTAGGGTCGATATCCACCATGATGGCGGGCGACTTTCCGCCGTAAGGCAGCGGGATGGACGCGCCCTGTACCGTCGCAAGCTGCGTGCGGATGAAGTTCTGCCCGTAATCGTACAGTTGCTGTTCACTGAGCGAGTCGCTCTGTAGTCCAAGCTGCAAAATCGGCACGCTGGAGGCGTCAAAGGCTACGATCAGTGGCGAGAATGTTCCCGGTGGCAAAGGCCGCAGAATCGTCTGGCAGAGCGCCGTGATCTGTGCGATCGCCATCTCCACGCGCACATTTTCGTGAAAATACATGCGGATCACAGACACACCGTAATAGGAGGTCGACTCCATGTGTTCGATATCGTTCACCGTGGTAGTCATGGCGCGCTCGGAAATGGTGGTGATGCGGTCTGCCATCTCCTGGGGCGACATGCCGGTGTACGACCAGACAACGCTGACCACGGGAATATCGATATGGGGAAAAATGTCCGTGGGCATACTGGCGATCGCGACGGCCCCAAGAACGACCATCAGAATCGCCATCACGACAAAGGTGTACGGCCTCCGGAGCGCAAGTTTAACGATCCACACGGAGGCCTCCGAAGTTGAACTGGAGCGAAACGCAGCGCATCGGCTGCCTGGAGGCGGAGCAATTTTTCAGCCGTGCGTCGAGTCTAACGGGACTTCAGCGAAAGCCCGGGTGCGCTGGCGCACTACCGGCGAACGGGTGGATCCCACGAACGCGTCAGCTTCGGATCCCCATTAGGACCTTTGAACTTGGCGTACGCTTCCGGCGAGCGGCGTTGCCAGGCCCGGTCGGCGGCGACGGCGTAGGGTTCGCGGCCATCCAGGTCGCGCAGCACTGCCTGCACCGGGCGTCCCTTGACGCCGTAATCGGTGCGCTCATAGCGCGCCTCCAACAACTCGTCGCTGACGAACTTCAGCAGCACCGCCGTGCCGTCCTCGGCATAGTAATGCCAGAGCCCCGCACGCGATTGCGTCTCGTTTGGGTCACCCAGGATATCGCGCACTTCGTCCTGACTCATGAAGAGACGGAGCTCTTCCACGCGCGGCAGGTACACGGGATTGTGATGGTAGAACTCCAACGGCGCGCGATCGCTCGAGATGTACCAGATGTATCCCGCTTTGGTGGGGTTCAACTGCCGGTTGTCGGGCGACCACCAGCGCCCGTTGATCTTACGGACGACCTGAACCTTACCGTCGATCTCGACCTTGTGGGTATCCGTTACCTTCTGGCCGAAAGTTGGAGACGCCAGAAGCGCTAACGCCGCCATCATGCGAACAGAACTCATCGCCGCTCCTCTCACAGCCGGATTGTAGAGGCAGTCGGACCGCGTAACAAGTTGACTTTGGTGAGCGGCGGACCTGAGGCGTCAGGCGGGCGTCAACCCAAGACCCGGGCGCTTGGGAAGGATGAGCTTTCCTTTTTCCACGCGTACGCCATGAAACGGATCGTTGCCGATCAGCAGATTGCCGTCGAGATCGGCAAAATCGACGAGGGGCGAAAGATGCGCCGCCGCCGTGACGCTCACCGAACTCGAAACCATGCACCCTAACATTGTCTTCATACCGAGCGATTTGGCGATCTCGATCATGCGGTACGCTTCGAGGATGCCGCCGCTCTTGTCGAGCTTGACGTTCACGCCGTCGAAGGCTTCCTTTAGCTTCGGTATGTCGGATGCGCGCTGGCAGGCTTCATCGGCGATGATCGGGATGTGCACGCGGCTGCGGATCCAGCGCGTCTCTTCGATCATCTCCGCCGGCAGCGGCTGTTCGATGAACTGCACGCCGTGCTTCTCCAGCCAGTTGATCTTGGCGACAGCTTCTTCCTTGTTCTTCCAGCCCTCATTGGCATCCACGCGCAGAGGTTTGTCGGTCACACTGCGCACGGCTTCGATGGTGGGCTCGTCAGTAGCCAGCCCGACCTTCACCTTCAGAATCGGGTAATCGGCGGCCTCGCGAGTCTTCTGCCTGGTGATCTCCGGCGTGTCGATCCCGATGGAAAACGTGGTGAGCGGTGTGTCGGCGGGGTCGAGTCCGAAATAGCTGTAGAGGGGGATGCCCAGTTTCTGCCCCACCCAATCCATGAGCGCGATATCGATGGCCGCTTTGCCCGCCCATTCCCCCTGCACCTGCTCAAAAACCTTCGACATGGTCTTGGCGAAATGCATGGGGTCGCTGGCCAGCAGCAGGTCGCGCACCGATTCCACAGCCTTGCGCGCGCCCTCGGCGTCCTCGTGATAGCGCACGATGGGTGCGCCTTCGCCATGGCCCGTGATTCCGTCGCGTGCGTACGAGACGTGCAAGGTATCGCGGTATTGGCTCGACGACATAGTAGTCGTCCAGGTGTGCTGCAGATTGAGGCGAACAATCTTGGTCGTCAAATTGGTACCGTTTGCCGGCGCAGCCAGGCCGGCCACAGGCGCCGCGGCGGCAGCCTTCACGAAACTCCTGCGATTCATTTCACTCTCCTCATGGTGACCAGATGTTCGGTGGTATCGCTCAGGTCGTCGATGCGTACCATGGGAGCTTGCCGGGTGGGAGTCTGCGCCCTGGTCGCATTGATGAACTTGCCGTCGCCGAGATAGATTCCGGTGTGGGTGATGTGCTTTTCGGACGTGCCGAAGTAGAGCAGGTCGCCAGGCACGAGGTCTTCGCGTTCCACCGGCTTCAGGCCGCTCCAGTCTGCCTGCGGCTGGGCATCCCGCGGCAGGTTGATGCCGCGGCGGCGACAGAGCATTTGCGCGAATCCCGAGCAGTCGTAGCCAAATGTGGAAGTTCCGCCCCAGGTGTACGGCAAGCCCAGAAATCGCTTGCTGAACTCCAGCATCTCCGGCGTGCTGAGCGGCTTCACATCGAAGGCGATATCGCCGGATTGCAGCCAGCCGGAACGGTCGTCCGGCAGGCGGACCTGGATCCAACGCGTGTTGTCCGCGGGCTCGGCGATCACCTCCAGCTTGGATTCGAACGGCACCGTAATCAACGGTGCATGTTTAGTGACATCGGGCTCGCGATAGATGTGCGCGAAGAGGCTCTGCACCTCGGCCACGCGCCCGTGTGCCGCGTAGGGCTCTCCGTTGCGTAGAGCGCTCAACGGCATCCAGCCGGTGTATTGGTCGAAGGTGCGAATGCGGGCCCATCCGTCTTTTTGCTCCAGCACGGACACATTGGCGCCGTAGATCGCTTGCGAAGCAACGTCGGAGTCTTCGCTCGCCTTCGAGTACATGTTGGCGACAGGGCGCAACACCACCGCGTTCGGCAAAGCCGCGGCGAACAGGGCGAGTACTGCAATTCCAGGCATAAAGCTCTTCTTCTATAGTGGCACAACCGCCCACCAAACCTGCGTCACGAAGAGGCTTTCGTCAGGCAGATTTGGCAGACGCGACGAAAAGTCTCGACAAAAGTGTCGAGACGGCAAACAGTAGTGTTTGCGCCACGTCTTCCCGGGATCGTATGCACCAGCCCTTTGGCGATCTGCCATAGAATGTGGATGTGATTGCTTCTATCAATCCCGCCACGGGCGCTACTCTGCGGATTTTCGATGCGTTGACCGAGGCGCAGACCGAAGAAAAGCTGGCGTGCGCCGACCGGGCCTTTCGAGCGTACCGGCATACCAGCCTGGCGGATCGCGCCCGCTGGCTGGCCGCCGCCGCGGAGATTCTTGAGAAAGAGAAAGACGAGTTCGGGCGCATTATGACGCTCGAGATGGGCAAGCCGATTGGCGCCGCCCGCGCGGAGGCTGCCAAATGCGGGCTGGCGTGCCGCTATTACGTGGAGCACGGCGAGCGGCTGCTGGCCGATGAGCCGGTGGATGCGGGCGCGGGCCGGAGCTTCATTCGCTATCAGGCGATCGGAGCGGTACTGGCCGTGATGCCGTGGAATTTTCCGTTCTGGCAGGTGTTCCGGTTCCTGGCGCCGGCGCTGATGGCGGGCAACGTGGGCCTTCTGAAGCACGCCTCGAACGTGCCGCAGTGCGCACTGGCGATTGAGGAGATCGTGCGGCGCGCCGGATTCCCGCCGGATGTGTTTCAAACCCTGCTCATCGGATCAAGCCAGGTGGCCAAAGTGATAGACGATCCGCGCGTGAAGGCGGTATCGCTCACGGGTAGCGAGCCGGCGGGCGTGGAAGTAGCGGGGCGCGCAGGCAGGCAACTCAAGAAAACCGTGCTGGAGTTGGGCGGAAGCGATCCCTTCGTGGTGATGCCCAGTGCCGATCTCGACCGCGCCGCCCGTACCGCCGTCGAGGCCCGCATCATCAACAACGGACAGTCATGCATCGCCGCCAAGCGTTTCATCATCGACGTCCGCATCGCAGACGAGTTCGAGCGGCGATTCGTGGAATCGCTGGCAGCGCTGCGCATCGGCGACCCAATGGACGAAGCGACCCAGGTAGGTCCGCTGGCCACGAAGGGCATCCTCGATGACCTCGACGGCCAGGTGCAGCGTTCGTTGCAAATGGGAGCGCGACTCTTGGTGGGTGGCAAGAAGGCGCTCGTGGATCATCCGGAACTGCGGAACGGGAACTACTACGCTCCGACTGCGCTGACGGACATTTCCAAGGAGTCGCCGGCATACCGCGAGGAACTGTTCGGACCGGTCGCGGCACTGCTTCGCGCAGACGGCATCGATCATGCGATCGCACTGGCCAACGACACCGAATTCGGCCTGGGTGCGAGCGCGTGGACCAGCGATCCGGAAGAACAGCGGCGATTCGTGGATGAGCTCGAGGCTGGGCTGGTCTTCGTGAACGGCATGGTGGCCTCGGATCCGCGGCTGCCATTTGGCGGCGTGAAGCGCTCCGGATACGGCCGCGAACTGGGACTCTACGGCATACGCGAATTCATGAACGTCAAGACGGTGAGAGTGGCCTGAACTCACGCGGCCTGTGGCAGGTACGGAACGGAGGAGACGCGAAATGGCGTGTCGTCACCGCGCAGCATGGCCTTCCAGTCCACCAGCGCGGCGAATTTTCGCCCAATGGATTCCAGCTCGCTGACGCGCGTGACGTCGTCCATTTCAATATTGTCTTCGAGTTGCGGTTCCAGGCGATAGAAAATCGCTTCCGGATAGTGCCGTGCTACAAGCTCAGTCTGCTGCTCTTCCGGCGAGTGCAGCAGGGCATCGAGCGTCCAGGTAAGCCAATCGGTGAAGCGGCGAGGATCCGATTGGCGCGGGAAGCGGCCGGTGCCGAATGAGACTACCGTCGTGTGCCGGGGCTGATAGCCGTTGCTGTAGCAGAAGGCCTCCACGCACGCCTGGTATACGGGATTGCCCGCCACACCTACACCGCCATCCACGAGTTTGCCCGATACCGGGGCCGGCATCGGCCACGGGTTGAAGTAAGCAGGCGCCGCGGCACTGGCGGTCGCACAGTCCACGAGGTTCAAGTGGCCCGTAGCGCGCCCGTTGCGTGGGTTGTCTTTCACGAAGTACCACGGCTTGCAGTCGGCCAGCCCTTTGGCGGTGAGCAAGATGTCGATGGGCGAATCGTTCAGTCCCCAGTGAGCCGCGGCGCCGAGCTCTTCGGAGAGGACTTGGTGCAGACTGGCGGCATCGTACTTGTGCCCGGTGGTGAGTTGGCGGATCGTGTTCCACGGTTTGCCCGGCTTGAAGATGTCCCGCAGGCGGTGGCTGTAGATGTGGACGATGTGCGATGCCGGAACGCCGGCGGCGATGGCTGAGGCCAGGAGCGCCCCGGTGGAGGTGCCCGCTACAAACGAGAAGGTTTCGCGTGCTGGCTTTCTGGTGACCTCTTCGAGCTTCTGCAGGGCGAGGGCGGGTATTATTCCACGAATACCGCCACCATCAATCGAAAGAACGTATTTACGAGACATTTGACACCTATGCTAATCGCGCGGTCCGCGTGGGGAGACGACCGGCGGGTGGGACCTCACAGGGAAGCCCCGATTTTTCAGAAGCTTCAAGACGCGCAGTTTTTTTTCAATCCACGTGACTCGTGGGATCGTACCCCAAAGAGTGATGACAAGACGAGAGATGCTGCTGGCTGTTCCGGGGATTGGCTGGGCCAGCCCCAGTTTCGAAAACTCGCCTTTGGACCTCCAAAAATGTCAAAGGTGTGTTCCGTCTGGATTGTCAAGGATGTGACCGGCCCGGACCAGGGCGGTGACGCTCCCTCACGGTCGCGGCTCGCAGGACTCAGCAAGCGTCACGAATCGGAGGGCGGTGACGCTCTCACGGTCGCAGCTCGCAAGACAACGACGAGCCGCGCGCGTAAGCAAGCGATTACGAATCGGAGGGCGGTGACGCTCCCTCACGGTCGCGGCTCGCAAGGCTCAGCTAGCGTCATGCTTACGATACTGGGACGCCGCTGCGAATGAACGTGACGATCGCGTCGAGCGATGCGCCCGGCTGAAACACCGCAGCGACACCTTGCTTCTTCAGCGCTTCGGCATCTTCATCGGGAATGATTCCGCCGACGATCAGCATCACATCCATCATGTCTTTCTCGCGGAGTAATTCGAGCACCCGGGGAACAATCGCATTGTGCGCGCCCGAGAGAATCGAGAGGCCGATTACCTGAACGTCCTCCTGCAGCGCCGCATTCACAATCATTTCCGGAGTCTGCCGCAGGCCGGTATAGATCACTTCCATGCCGGCGTCCCGCAACGCGCGCGCGATGATCTTGGCGCCGCGATCGTGGCCGTCCAACCCGGGCTTGGCCACCAACACTCGAATCGGTCGTGACATGAGTTTATAGGTGCGTCGTCTCCTGGTACGTGCCGAATACCCCACGCAAGGCGTCACAGATCTCGCCGAGCGTCGCATAGGAGCGCACGGCGTCCAGCAGATACGGCATGGTGTTTTCGATACCTTCGGCCGCACGCTTCAACGCATCGAGCGCCTTGGTCACCGCGGCCTGGCTCCGGCGCTGCTTGAGAGCCGCCAGCTTTTGCTCCTGATGTTGGGCCGAAGTCTCGTCGACTTGCAACAGATCGATCGGCTGGTCGTCCGACTGGAACCGGTTTACGCCTACGATCGTTCGCTCGCCGGACTCGACTTCCGTCTGGTAGCGATAGCTGGCCGACGCGATTTCGCTCTGCGGGAAGCCCGCTTCGATCGCTGAAATCATGCCGCCCATGCGATCGATGCGGCCGATGTAGTCGTTGGCGGCGGCCTCGGTGTCGAGAGTCAGCTTTTCCAGAAGATAGCTGCCGCCGAGCGGGTCGGCGGCATTGGCTACTCCGCTCTCGTAGGCCAGCACCTGCTGGGTCCTTAGTGCGATGGTCACGGCCTGCTCGCTGGGCAGGGCGTAGGCTTCGTCGAGCGAATTGGTATGCAGGGACTGCGCTCCGCCCAGCACCGCGGCCATAGCCTGCAGCGCTGTCCGCACCACGTTGTTGTATGGCTGCTGCCAGGTGAGCGAGCAGCCCGCGGTTTGCGCATGGAAGCGCAGTTTCATGCTGCGCTCGCTCGCCGCACCGTAGCGGTCACGCATCACATAAGCCCAGATTTTCCGTGCCGCGCGATACTTGGCGATCTCCTCGAAGAAATCGCTGTGCGCGTTGAAGAAGAAGCTCAGGCGGGGAGCAAAGTCGTCGATCGCCAACCCGCGCTCCAGCGCCCAGTCCACGTACTCGATGCCATCGCGAAGAGTGAAGGCCAGTTCCTGAACGGCGGTCGACCCGGCCTCGCGGATGTGATAGCCGCTGATCGAAATGGGATTGAAGCGGGGCGTGTGGTGCGCGCCGAATTCGATCGTGTCGGTAACCAGCCGCATGGAAGGACGCGGCGGGAAGATGTATTCCTTTTGCGCGATGTACTCTTTGAGGATGTCGTTCTGCAGGGTCCCGGAGAGGCGTTTCCAATCCACACCCTGCTGCTCGGCAACCGCCAGGTACATCGCCCATAAAATCGAGGCCGGCGAGTTGATGGTCATGGAGACCGTGACATCGCCCAGCGGGATGCCGCGGAAGAGAATCTCCATGTCTTCCAACGAACAGACGGAGGCGCCGCACTTTCCCACCTCGCCCTCACTGAGCGGGTGGCCGGCGTCGTAACCCATCAAGGTGGGCAGATCGAATGCGACCGAGAGGCCGGTCTGTCCCTGTGCCAGCAGATAGTGATAGCGGCGATTGGTTTCTTCGGGTGTCGCGAAGCCCGAGAATTGCCGCATGGTCCACAACTTGCCGCGATACATGTCGCGATGAATGCCGCGGGTATACGGAAATTCGCCCGGTGAGCCGATATCGCGGAGCGGATCGACATCGCGGAGATGCTCCGGTCCGTACACGGGTTCCACGGGAACTCCGCTGATGGTGGTGAACTGGCGTTCGGCGGTTTTCATGGGCGTTCGCTACCGCCTATCTTACCTCTGTAGGGCACAACTTTTCGGGGGTGGCGCCTGATTTTACCCCCGCACATTGCGTGTTTCCGCTCGCATCGGCGCTTCTAGAAAGGACCGCGCATTACGCTTCGTGAACGTCTTCGAGATACGTGTAGCCGTGCAGGCCCTCTTCGTAGAATTTGAGCAGACTGCCGCTTTCCTCGTAGCTCAACCGGCCTTCGCGCAGAGCCGCCTCTACGTCGCGCCGCAGACGCGAAACCAGCGAGTCCGACTTGAATTGGACGTAGTCCAGCACTTCGCGCACGGTGTCTCCCTTGATCACCGAATCCAACATCACTTCGCCGGTCGGCCCGAGGCGCACGTGTACCGCATTGGTATCGCCGAACAGATTGTGAAGGTCGCCCAGGATCTCCTGGTACGCGCCCAGCAGGAACGCCCCGAGGTAGTAGTCGCCGCCGCTAAAGGGATGCAGCGCGAGGGTCCGCTTCACATCCCGGCGATCAATGAATGCGTCGACTTTGCCGTCCGAATCGCATGTAATGTCGCCAAGTACCGCGGGCCGGGTCGGCTCCTCTTCCAGCCGGTGAATCGGCATGATGGGGAAGAGCTGCTTAATCGCCCAGCTATCGGGCATGCTCTGGAAGAGCGAGAAGTTGCAGAAGTAGGTGTCGGAGAGCATCGCGTCGATGCCCTCAAGCTCCTCGGGAAAGTAGTCCAGGTCGCTCGCCATCTTCTGAATGCGCCGGCAGATCGCCCAATAGAGATTCTCAGCCACACAGCGTTGTTCGAGAGAAAGATATCCCAGGCTGAAAAGGTTCAGAGCCTGGTCGAGCGCCTGCTGCGCGTCGTGGTAGCTCTCGAGCAGATTCTTGGCGGTGAGCCCGCGATAGGTCTCCTGGAGATCGATGAGGGGTTGCTCGGCATCCGGCGGCGGCTCCCCGGGCACGTCCGCCTCGCCCATTCCCGAAACGCCCAGGACGTTGAACACCAGGACGCTATGATACGCCACCACCGCTCGGCCGCTTTCGGTGACGATGGTGGGATGGGCCACACCCACCTCATCGCACACGTTCTGCACGTGATAGATGATGTCGTTGGCGTACTCCTGGAGCGTGTAGTTCACGCTGGATTCGAAGTCCGTCTGCGAGCCGTCGTAATCGATACCAAGGCCGCCGCCGACGTCGAGATATTTCAGGCCCGCTCCCGCCCGCGCCAGGTCGACGTAAACACGCACGGCTTCGTTCACGGCGCCTTTGATCTGCCGGATGTTGGTAATCTGGCTGCCCAGATGAAAGTGCAGCAGGTTGAGGCAGTCCGCCATCCCCAGATCTTTCAACTCCTGGAGCGCACGCATGGCTTCGGTCGCCGAGAGTCCGAATTTGGAGCGAAAGCCGCCTGACGATTTCCAACGTCCCGACCCGCGGCTGGCAAGCTTGACGCGCAAGCCGATCGCCGGGCGCACCCCCACGCGCTGGCTGTATTTCAGGATGAGGTGCAGTTCCGTATACTTTTCGACCACCGGGATGATCCGCCGGCCCATCTTCTGCGCCAGCATGGCCATCTCGATGTACTCATCGTCTTTGAAGCCGTTGCAGATGATGGGAGTGTCGTTGGTGGCCATGGCCATCACGGCCATCAGCTCCGGTTTGGACCCGGCCTCGAGGCCGAAACGGTACGGACGGCCGAACTCCACGACTTCTTCTACCACCTGCCGTTGTTGATTCACCTTGATGGGGTAGACACAGCAGTAATCGCCCTGATACTTATGCTCGGCGATGGCGGTGGCAAACGCGCTGTGGATCTCGCCCAGGCGATGTTTCAGAATGTCGGCGAAGCGGATGAGAATCGGCAGATTGATGCCGCGCAGCACCAGTGTGTCCACCAGCTTCTTGAGGTCGGCGGAGCAGGCCGGATCCTTCTCCGGATGCACGCGAACGTGGCCGTTCTCCCCAACCGAAAAATATCCTTTACCCCAGCTTGCGACGTCGTAGAAGTCGCTGGCCACCTGGGGCGTCCATCGTTCCGTCGGCTCCATGACCACCGAATTCTTGCGTCCGTTTCTATCCAACGTGGCATCTCCTCACGCTTTCAGTTTCCTTCGAACGTCGGGCTGTGGCAAGGAGAAATATGCTGCCTGGGGGAGTTTCGGCTGGAAATTATGCGGTAGTGCTTTTGCGGAGGAGGCGGCCCACCATCTTAATCAATGTATTCAGGTTCTCCTGCGTCACGGATTGCGACTGCTGCATCGCGGCAATCTGCTCGGTTGTTACCGAAATGAAATGTTCGAGCCGCTCGTCGGTGCGCGCCTCAATCGCCGAAAGCCGTTCGATGACGCCGATCAGTTTGTCGAGGTGGCCATACATTACCAACTGCGCGTCTCCCAGTTTCTGAACGACGCTGGAAAGGTGCTCGAGGTTCTTTGCCATGCGGCCCAGCGGGTCGTGCCCGTTCGGATTGGGATACATATTGGTAGAAGAATAACACGACTGGCGAGTGAGGGCTTTGTGACAGGCGTGGCGCAAACACCCTTGAAAGCAGGGGTTGGGGATTAGGGGTTGGGGGTTCGAGGCGTGTCGCTGCGGCCGAGCCTGTCCGCCTGGCACGCGCCGCTTTCATTGGAATCCATGACGGCGAAGCAGCCCAAGACAACTCCTGTTTGGCGCGTCGAGACTCCGTCATCTCGACCCTTTCCGGGTGGCCGCAATTCCCACCGCAGCCTTCCCAAATACCCTCTTGCGGTTCAGACTCACTGGACCCGCGGAACAGTCTCGACAGAGTGTCGAGACGCCAAAGAGGAGTCTTTGCGCCACGGCTACACCCTTGAAAGCAGGGGTTGGGGGTTAGGGGTTGGGGTTTGGGGGTTCGCGGCGTGTCGCCGCGACCGAGCCTATCCGCCTGGCGAACGCGCCGCTTTCATTGGAATCCATGACAGCGAAGCAGCCCAAGACAACTCCTGTTTGGCGCATCGAGACTCCGTCATCTCGGCGCCTTCGGGTGGCCGCAATTCCCGCCGCAGCCTTCCCAAATACCCTCTTGCGGTCAGACTCAGTGGACCCGCGGAACAGTCTCGACAGAGTGTCGAGACGCCAAAGAGGAGTCTTTGCGCCACGGCTACACCCGGAATGACATAACCTAAGGGAATCCGACTGGAAGGAGCTACTCATGGAACTCGATCAGCTTTGCGTGAATACGATTCGCACTTTGTCCATCGATGCGATTCAGCAGGCCAACTCCGGCCACCCGGGGACGCCGATGGGGATGGCGCCGACGGTGTATTGCCTCTGGCAGCGAATCCTGAGGTTCGATCCCGAGGATCCCATCTGGCCGAATCGCGATCGCTTCGTGCTCTCCGCCGGACATGCCTCCATGCTGCTCTACAGCATGCTGCATCTGACCGGAACTAAAGCAGTCGGGTCCGACTACGAAGTCGGAGGCAAGCCCACCGTCTCGCTCGACGACATCAAGCACTTCCGCCAGTTCGGCAGCCGCTGCGCCGGGCATCCCGAGTATCACTGGACTTCCGGTGTGGAATCGACCACCGGGCCGCTGGGGCAAGGAGTGGCCACCAGCGTCGGCATGGCGATCGCCAGCCGCTGGCTCGCCACGCGCTACAATCGCCCCGGCTTCGAGTTGTTCAACTTCAACACCTACGCGCTGTGCGGCGATGGCTGCATGATGGAAGGCGTCTCCAGCGAGGCCGCGTCGTTGGCCGCGCATCTCGAGTTGGATAATCTCTGCTGGATCTACGATAGCAACCGGGTGACGATCGAAGGCCACACCGAGATTGCGTTCACCGAGAATGTGGCAGCGCGTTTCGCGGCCTATGGATGGAACGTGCTGCATGTCACCGACGCCAACGATCTGGACGGCATTGAAGCGGCCCTGCGCCTGTTTCAAGTCACCAAAGGGCGGCCGACGCTGATCGTGGTGGCGAGCCATATCGGGTACGGGTCGCCGCACCGGCAGGACTCTCCCGCGGCGCACGGCGAGCCGCTCGGGGAAGCAGAAATCAAGCTCACCAAGCGGGCGTACGGCTGGCCCGAGGATGCGCACTTCCTGGTGCCGGAAGGCGTGATGGAGCATTTCCAGGAAGGCATCGGAAAGCGTAGCGGCGCGTTACATCAGGCATGGCGTGAAATGTTCCAGGAGTATATGCGGCAGTTTCCCGACCTGGCGCGCGAGATCGGTCAGATGCAGCGCCGCGATCTGCCGGAAGGCTGGGACAAGAACCTGCCCGTCTTCCCGGCGGACCCCAAGGGCGTAGCCGGCCGGGATGCCTCCGCCAAGATACTGAACGTTCTCGCGCAGAACGTGCCGTGGATTGTGGGCGGCGCGGCCGACCTTGCGCCATCCACCAAGACCCATCTCACGTTCGACGCGGCGGGCGATTTCCAGCCCGGGAGTCCCAGCGGCCGCAACCTGCACTTCGGTGTACGCGAGCATGCCATGACGTCGATCGTCAACGGCCTGTCGCTCTCCAAGCTGCGCTCCTACGGCTCGGGCTTCCTGATCTTCAGCGATTACGCGCGCGGCGCCATCCGCCTGGGAGCCATCATGGAACTGCCCGTAATCCACATTTTCACGCACGACTCGATTGGGGTGGGCGAGGACGGACCGACCCATCAGCCAATCGAACAGCTCATCTCGCTGCGCGCCATCCCGCACCTGATCGTGCTGCGGCCGGCGGATGCGAATGAGACCTTGGAGGCGTGGAAGGTGATCATGGGTCAGAAGCACCATCCGGTGGCGCTGATCCTGACGCGCCAACCGCTGCCGACGTTGGCGCGACCGCCTTATGCCTCAGCCGCGGGCGTGGCGAAGGGCGCGTACGTGCTGGCCGACAGCGGCACGGCGCCGGAGGTGCTCCTGCTCGGGACCGGTAGCGAGGTTTCGCTGTGCGTGGCGGCGTACGAGCAACTCACCTCGGAGGGAATCGCGGCGCGCGTGGTCAGCATGCCCTCGTGGGAATTGTTTGAGCTGCAGAGCAAGGAATATCGGGACAGCGTCCTGCCGCCGGCAGTGACCGCTCGAGTGGCTGTGGAGCAGGCTTCGACCTTGGGCTGGTCGCGTTACGTCGGGATGACCGGATCGACCCTGGCGATGAATACGTTCGGAGCGTCGGCTCCATTGAAGGTACTGCAACAGCAGTTTGGATTTACTAAAGAGAACGTGGTGGAGGCGGCTAAGACGCAAATGGCGCTGGCGAAAAAGGCTTCGGCCTGAGATCGCCGCGCGGTATTTCAGTTATACTCATCTCAAATGGCGATTGGCGCAGGTGCCAGGGTGCTTGACTACGACACCGTGGAATTGCGTGGAGGACGACTCCATAAGCTTCGGCTCTCCGAAGCCAGAATGCTTGGCGAGGACGATCGGATGGTGGCAGTCGCTAAATGCTACTGCCGTTCGCACGACGTCCTGACGGCCGTGGAGGCGGAGCTGCAGATGCGTCCCACCTTTGTGTTTCCAGGAGAATTCTTCGCGGACTTGGAAGGCCTGATCGGGCGGGAACTGGAAGGCCGGATTTACGCGGACAGTGAGGGCCGGCGGGTGAAGTTCCATCTGAATCTGACGGAACATGCCGGCTTCCAGTTCGACGAGGCCGACCGGAGTCTCAACAGTCCCTGGTACGACGACAGCGTCCTTAAAGAGTAAGTTCAACCGCGCACCAGCAGATCGGCGAAAGCGGATGGCCGTCGTCCGATCCGACATCACCCCACAATTCGCTATTAATGTTGTTTCCCGTGATCATTCCATGATCATATCCAGCCCTTCTTTCCGCCCTATTGAATAGCGGGCTCAATCCGTAAACCAGCCGAGTTCTTCTGGGAACCGGCGGTCCCGTGCTGAGTCCGTCGATTTCGACCGAAAGGCCTTACTGCTTATGACCCTCCGCGCCACCATAGTCCTTTTTTCAGCCGTCCTTGTGCTCCCGGCGGCTTCCCGGATCGATGATCCGAAGAGCTTTGTCACCGCAGTCTACCAGCACTACATCGCAGACTCGAAGGAGCACCCGTATGCGCCACCCGACGACATCTACACCGCGCGTTTGAAAAAGCTTTTTCAAGCTGACAAGAAGAAAGCTAAGGGCGAAGTTGGCTGCCTGGATTTCGATTTCTGGGTCAATGGTCAGGACTGGACGATTACGAATCTCACCGTCACCAGTGCGGATCAGGGCCAAGACCAAAAAACCGTGATCGCCAAATTCGTGAACCTGGGTGAACCTGAGGAGATCCACTTCGATTTCCGGCGGAATGGCAACGCCTGGCTGCTGGACGACGTACAGTCTGTCATGGCGAACCGATGGTCTCTATCCGAGATCATGAAATGCGTCTATTGAATCAGGTTGGCGCGTCAGCAAGCGATCACTAATCAGAGGGCGGAAACGCTCCCTCACGGTCGCGGCTCGTAAGCTACCCAAATACGTTCGCGCGATACGTGCGCCTGCGAGCCGCGCGCGTCAGCAAGCGATCACTAATCAGAGTGCGAAACGCTCCCTCACGGTCGCGGCTCGTAAACTACCCAAATGCGTTCGCGCGATACGTGCGCCCGCGAGCCGCGCGCGTCAGCAAGCGATCACTCATCAGAGGGCGGAAACGCTCCCTCACGGTCGCGGCTCGTAAGCTACCCAAATACGTTCGCGCGATACGTGCGCCCGCGAGCCGCGCGCGTCAGCAAGCGATCACTCATCAGAGGGCGGAAACGCTCCCTCGCGGTCGCGGCTCGTAGCGTACCCAATTCGTCGCCGCCAGTCACGTACAGCCTAGTGAGGGGCCGCCAGGGGCAGGAACAACGTCCGCGGCTGACTCTCCAGCGCCCGGAATCCGTGGTGCTGGTAGAATGCAACCGCTCGATCGTTCTTGGCATCGACAAGCAGGGTGAAAGCAGCGGCCGCGTCCTGCGTACTTCGATGGACCGCGTTCATCAGCATCGCCGCGGCCAGCCCGCGCCCCTGAAATTTCTCGTCGACCGCAAGACGGCCGATCCGAACCGCGGGCAGAGTGGGATAACGAGGCAGGCGTTTGGTCTCTTCGGGCGGAAGCTTGGTGAGCGCAACGCTGGCCGCCGACAAGGAGTAAAAGGCGGCGATCTGCCCGGTTACGGCTTCGACCGCGACAAAGCAATTCGTGATGCGGCGACGAATGTCTTGCGTGACCTGCGTTTGAAAATACCGGTCGAGCGCTTCTTCCCCGCAATGAAAGGCGCTGGGATCATGTCCCTCGCCGAGAGGCTCGAAACGAAAAGGGGCACGAGTCATTCCACGCCAAACAGTTCACGGTATCGCTTGGCAGCCCGTTTGAGAGTCGCGGTCGGCTCAGGCGGATTGAGGATCGCCTTGGCGATCTGGCGCTGATCCTGGATCGAAAGACGAAAGATCTCGGTCTGCTCGATGGCCCGGCAAGCGGCTTAGTCGGCGGCTACCACAAAATCCGTGAGCGTGCGCCACTGGATTTCCGCCGCTCGTTTCAGGCGTGCCATGACTTCGTGAGGCAAACGCGCTTCCAGGCGGGCGGTGGGTTGGGGGTCCGGCTTCATAGCGTCTTCACTATACGGCGTTTTGCCGTACGTGTCCATTTGCTTTTATGACTTTGCCTTTAAACCCGAATAAAATATTTATCGGCTGCGGCGGCCTGGTCCCAAGATGCCGGTACGGTAACGGCTGCCCTCCAGCAGCAGATCGGCGAACTTAAGCAGTCCATCGCACAGAACAGCAAGGTACAAAAGACGCCGATCGGCGCCGCTCCTCCGCCGGCGAAAAAAGGTGGCCAAGGGCAAGATCATCGCCAAGAAGGTCGCCGAAATGAAGGCATACATGGACGGCGTGAGCAGCCTGATCCGCCGTTATGTTCCGCCAGATCCAAAGGATATGCAGGCGTCGTTCCAGTCAGGCAAAGCGAAGCTGATTCCGGCAGCCGGACAGTTGATCTTTACCGACTTCGCCAAGCCGGGCGACCAGGTCACGCTTACCTTCGACCCGGCAACCAAGAAGCTGCTTTCGTTCGTGGTGACAACTTACCTGGATGATAAGAAGGACGTCGTCAGTCTCAATGCGAGCTTCAACACTTTACCGGACGGCACGAATTTCGTCGAGACGACCATCTTGGATGCAACCGCGAAAGAGATACAGGCAAAACTACTAATTCCGAGTATCACAAGTTCGGTAGCTGAAGCGACTGTCACTGGTGTGCCTCTAAGGATCTCCGTGATCTTGTTGAGGCAGCCGGTGGCAGAACCCGCCGGAAGTGGGGTGCAGGCAACTCTAACTGCCAGACCGGGCCGCTGCCGAGAAATGGGAAAGCCAGGATGGGGAAAAGCCCTGGTTACTGCAGGCTTCACCGCGCTGCCGGACTCCCTGCCGCAAATCGCGCCCGGATGGTCATGTACGACTTGCGGCACACGTCTGCGACCCGGGCGGTTGAGCGCGGGGTGGAATTGCCGAAGTTGATGGCGATCCTCGGGCACTCGAATCTGCGGAGCATCATGCGGTACGTCCATATTTTCCCAAACGCACATCACGGAAGGGATGCGCAAGTTCGAGGCTGGTTCGGAATCCTGGCCGCCGCCTGCCCGCTTCGTACCGGGAAATCCCGCTACTTCCCAGGAATATGCGGAAAGGTCAAAAAAGGCGCAATGAACTTTGAATCAATGACTTGAATGGAGGCGCGGGTCGGGATCGAACCGACGAATAAAGGTTTTGCAGACCTTTGCCTTACCACTTGGCTACCGCGCCCGATGACGAGGCCTACAAGTGCACAGTACCGCGCTCGCTGCCTCCAAGTCAATTCCGCAATCCCCGTCTGGCAGCCTGCTTGCTCTCGCAACCGCCATGTTCCGAGACTTTCTGTATGGATGGCGGCTCCTCCGACGGAGCCCGGCCTTCACCACGGTCGCTGTCTTGACCCTCGCCCTCGGCATCGGCGCCAACACCGCCATGTTCAGCGTCTCGGAAGCCATTCTCTTCCGCCTGCCCGCCTATCGCGACTCCGCACAGCTCGTCGTCCTCCAGCGCTACTACCCGAGCACCCAGAAAACCGTCGCGCAACTCTCCCCCGGCGATGTCCAGGACTTCGCTAACCGCAGCCGCACCCTCCAGTCGCTTGCCTTCTACGGCACCGACCAGGTCACCCTCACCGGCAGCGGCGACCCGCAGCGCATCCTCTCCACAGCCATCTCTCAGAACTTCGCCGAAACGCTCGGCATCGCGCCGCTGCTCGGCCGCAGCTTCTCGCCTGACGACATGCGCCCCGGCGCTCCGCTCGCCGTCCTGCTCAGCGAATCGCTCTGGCGCCACCAGTTCGCGTCCGATCCCGGCGTGCTCGGCCGCTCGATCACCCTGGAGAGCACCCCCATCCGCGTCATCGGTGTAATGCCTTCCGCGCTGGCATTCCCCGAGCCTTCCTCTGCCATTTTCCTCCCCTTGCGCATCAGCCCCCGCCAGTTGGCGCGGCGCAACGTGTATTGGTTGCACACCCTGGGACGCCTCCGCAGCGGCATCTCCGTCAAATCCGCCGCCGCCGAGCTCTCCTCAATCGCCGCCCAGCTAGCCTCCGAACACCCCGACACCAACTCCGGAGCTTCCGTCTCCGTGATGACTTTGCAGCAGTTCCAGGCGGGCGACTCCCGTCCGATGCTCATCGTGCTCGCGGGAGCCGTCGGATTCGTACTCCTGATCGTCTGCGCCAACCTCGCCAGCCTCCTGCTCGCTCGCGCCTCGGCACGCGTCTCCGAGTTCGCCGTGCGGACTGCGTTGGGCGCCGGGCGCAAGCAGTTGCTGCAACAACTACTTGCGGAGGGAATCCTGCTCAGTGCGATTGGAGGAGCGGGAGGCATTCTCGCCGCCGCCTGGGCCGTCGATCTTGTTCGCCTCATGGCCGCTGGCCGATTCAGCCGCGCCGCGGAGATCCGCCTCGACGCACCAGTCCTGCTATTTGCCGTCACCGCAACATTGCTCTGCGGCATCGTGTTCGGACTCGCACCTGCCTTCGCCGCCACTCGCGACGCACTCGCTCGCGGAACGTCGCGCATCACCGCCGCCGGACAATCGGCGCGGAACATCCTCGTCACCGTCGAGGTCGCCATGGCGTTCGTGCTGCTGGCGGGCGCGGGATTGTTGACCGAAAGCCTCTGGAATCTGCGCCATGTCAACCCCGGATTCGCGCCGGGCCACGTCCTCACTTTCGAGGTCGCCCCATCTCCTGGCCGCTTCAAGAGCAGAACCGAGGTCGGCGGATTCTACGAAGACCTGCTATCCCGAATCCGCCAGATTCCCGGAGTCACCGCCGCTGGAGCCGTAGGCAACGTCCCCTTAAGTGGCGAAGCATCCCGCACGCAGATCGTCATCGAAGATCGTCCCGTCCTTTCCGGCGAGCAGTTGGGCGCCAACTACCAACTCGCCGGCCCCGGGTACTTCGGCGCGATGGGAATTCCCCTCCTCTCCGGCCGCGACTTCAACGCCCACGATACTGAGGGCCAGCCGGAAGTCGTCATCATCAATCAGGCGCTGGCGGATCTGTGCTGGCCCGGGCAAAGCGCCGTGGGCCGCCGCATCCGGCTGGGTCCGAATCCCAAGGACCCCTGGTCCACCGTCGTCGGTGTCATCGGCAACGTGCGGCACAACCAGCTGGATTTGCCACCCAGCCCTGAGGCGTATGAGAACTATTTCCAGCACAATTGGGCCCTCATCAGCCTGGTTGCCCGATTCCAACCCGGCGCCCGCGGCGTGCCGGCCGCGATCCAGGCGCAGATCAAACTCGCGGACAAGAACATCCCCATCCCCTCGGCGCTCGCCATGGACTCCGTGATCGACACCTCGTTACGCGAGCGGCGTTTCCTCATGTGGATGCTGGTGACGTTTGCTGCCAGCGCCATGCTGCTCGCGGCCATCGGCATCTATGGCGTTATGGCGTACACGGTCACGCAGCGCACCCGAGAATTCGGCATCCGAGTCGCCTTGGGCGCGGAGCGGAGGGACGTAACCCGTCTCGTGCTCTTGGGCGGGATGCGGGTGGCGGCAGCCGGAGTACTGGTGGGCGGTCTCGCGGCCCTGGGGCTGATGCGTCTGCTGCGGACGATGCTCTTCGAAGTGGCCCCGGGCGACCCCGCTACCCTCGCAGCGACCGCGGCGGCGCTCTTTGCGCTTGCTCTGCTCGGCTGTATGATTCCGGCCCGTCGGGCGACACAAGTGGAGGCAGCGGTAGCATTGCGACACGACTGATTCCATCCACTGTCCGCTTGCGCCGCACCGTGTCCCAAGATCGGACAGCGTCTGTGATTCATTCGCTGCATCGAACGAGGACTCCTGCTGAAAGCCTCCCCTGGGCAAGTCAGGCGCATGCTCCTCGAGCGCGGCGGCCACCCTCACAAGAAGCCTAAACGGGCATACTGTGGAAAACTCATTTCAGGCCATCGATAAAGATGGATGGACGCCGATAACTCCGTGGTTTCCATCGGTGTTCCTCGGCGTCTGTCCCTTTTGTGGCGGACTCGACCCCTGCTAACTTGAATACATGAACCCGGCCGATCTCGCGAGGCTCGACGCGCTCCCGCTCCACTCGCGAACCCCCATCGAGTGGGGACGCGCCGTTCTGAACGAGCCCATCAGCCTGCTCATCGACCATGCCTTTCTCGAAAAGAAGGCCGCCAACAACGCCATGGAACTCCTCACCCGCTGGCCCAACGACTGGACCGAGGGATGGGTAGAGACCATGGCCTCCGTGGCCCGCGATGAGACTGCCCACCTCGCGCAAGTGATGCGCATGCTCCTCGATCGCGGCGGCCGCCTCGACCGCACCCACAAGAACTCCTACGCCAACTCGCTCCGCCTCCTGGTCCGCAAGGGCGAGCCCGAAGAGGTCCTGGACCGCTTGCTCGTCTCCGCGCTGATCGAGGTTCGCTCATGCGAGCGCTTCGCTATATTGGCCGCCGCCGCCGAAGAAGCGGAGATGGCGAGCTTCTATCACGCCCTCTTCTCGTCGGAATTCGGCCACTACAAAGTCTTTCTGAAGCTGGCCTGCCAGATTGCCAAACCCGCCGCCGTGGAAGCGCGCTGGCAAGAGATGCTCGCCTCCGAGGCCGAAATCCTCGCGAGCCAACCTGCCGGCCCTCGTATCCACTCCGGCATGCCTCCTGCGATGAGGTCCGATTCATGAACACACCCAAGTTCATTCCCACCACAGACGAACTGAGCCAAATGGATCGGGATTTGAGTTTTCATCCATCCCAGACAGCCAATCCGCGGATTCTCACGCCCGAGCAGATTGCCACCTTCAATCGTGACGGCTACCTCAAAGGAATCCGCATCTTCTCGCAGGACGAGATTACCGCCATCGCTCGGTATTTTGACGGACTGCTGGCGCGCACCCTCGCAGCCGGCGGCGACAGCTATTCCATCAGCACCGCGCACCTGCGCTACGGCCCGGTTTACGACCTCCTCACCGAGCCGCGCATCGTCGACCGCATAGCCGACCTGCTCGGGGAGAACGTGATAGCCTGGGGCTCGCATTTTTTTTGCAAACTCCCCGGCGACGGCAAGCGTGTCTCCTGGCATCAGGACGCCAGCTATTGGCCTCTTACGCCGTCCAAAGCGGTGACAGCTTGGTTAGCGATCGACGATGCCACTGTTGAAAATGCCTGCATGCGGTTCATTCCGGGATCTCACCTGCTGGGGCATTTGACTTATTCGCTCAGCGAGAATGACGAAGCAAATGTATTGAATCAGACGGTTGCAGACGTCCAGAACCTCGAAAAACCAGTGGATGACGAACTGAGCGCCGGGGAGATCTCTATTCACAGCGACCTGCTACTCCATGGGTCCGAAGCGAATTATTCGAGCCGGCGCCGTTGCGGCCTTACCTTGCGCTACTGCCCCGCCGATGTGCGCGCCAATCTGGGCTGGAACGCCAAGGGTGTGATTGTCCGCGGCATCGACCCGTCGGGTCACTGGGGCAATTCACCCCGTCCTCTATCCTCGTGATGTTTCGGTATCTTGAATTAGTTGTATCTTAACGAACCAATCTCACGAATCTTACTAACAAGAGTTGATTATTTCAGATATTGAGATATAAAATTGTGTATCGGTTCGGTCGCAGTCCGAATCGCTTCTGAAGCCAAAATCGGAGATCCTCGTGTTTCCGTTAGCGGCACAGAGTCCAGAGGCTGTTTCGCTCGGAACTTTTCCGGAATTTCACCTGGCCCAGGTGGTAGGCGTGTTCCCAAGTTCCGGTCTCACCGTGACCCTCAGGCGGCAATCGCTGAGGATTGACTTGCGCGCCTCCTCGGCGTGCAACCGGCGCGGAGTACGGAAATGTCTCCCAACGAGATTGAGCAACCTTTCGATTCCATTGAAAGCGCCCAGGATTATTTGAACGTTCTCGCTGACACCATCCTGGACGAGATGACGAGTCTCAAACGCGATTACGACTTGGCCGTTCGCCAAGGCGAGGAGCGCCGCGGACGGGCCCTGGAACTAGCCATGTTCAAGCTCAAGACGCTCGGCTGCAACTTACAAAAATGCCGCCGAGCCCTGAATGATCTGCGCACGCTCCGGCGGCTCATCCTCAACGAGAGGCTGACGCTCGAGCAAATCGCCAGCATGTAATTTCGCGTTGATCGATCAGGAGCGCAGCGAGGCCGCAATCACCGCGCTCCACTCCACGGCGATGGAACCCAGGTCCGGAGATAGCCACAATGACGGAAAGCATCGATTCCATCGCGGGGGCCGTTTTCTGGTCGGTTCCGGGGCATATTCTCTTTCTCCTGCTGCATCTGCTGGGGCTCGGCTGTTTCGCTTATATCGTGGCGCGGCGCATGACGCCTCTGCTTCGCGCCCAGCGGGATTTCCGCTTCGACCGGCCTTTGGACCGCGTCGCCCAGGTGGGACGGTTCTGGCTCGGCCAGTGGAAACATCCACGCTACAAGACCGCAGGAATCCTCCACATTCTGATCTTCGTGGGCTTCCTGATCCTCGCAGCCCGTGCATTCAACGTGCTCCTTCTCGGCGTCTCGAACGGCTTCGTGATGCCAGGCTTCTCCGGATGGGCTGGGCATGCCTACGAAGTCGCCAGGGATTACGCCGCCACCGTAGTTTTCCTCTGCATGGTGTTCGCCGCCATACGCCGCGGCATCTTCAAACCGGAACGTTACCGGGTTCCGGCTGGACGCGGCAAAGATCGAACACCCGACGCAATCTTCCTGCTCTCGCTCATCGCCATCCTGATGCTCGCCGACGGCTTGTTTGCGGCGAGCCAGGCCGCGAGCCAGTCCCGGCGAAATCTCGCCGTCGAGTTTCTGGCGCCGTATTCCATGCCGTGGATCCTGCGAGGCGCCTTCTCCACGGCCTCTCTCTCCGCACTCGGGAGCATTCATTCCGGAGCTTACTTCCTGCATGAGTTCGCGTTCTTCTTCTTACTCTGTTACCGCCCCTTTGGCGTGCAGTTCCACGTGGAGACTTCAGTATTCAGCATTTACTTCGCGAAGTTAGACCGCTCCACGCTCAAACCGGTCCGCTGGGGCATTCCGGACGATCAACTTGACCAGGTGAAGTCCTTCGGCGTGAAGAGGTATGAGGACTTTACCTGGAAGCACATGCTCGACTTTTACTCCTGCGCGGATTGCGGACGTTGCGCGGACCAGTGCCCGGCGAATGCGGTGGGCCGGCCGCTCGCACCACGATTCCTCACCATTAAGGCGCGGGATTACGGCTATCGCCACTATCCGGTATTCGGGGAGGTCCTCGAAAGCGAACCTCTCGTCGGAACGGTCTTCTCCGAGGACGAAATCTGGTCCTGCACCACCTGCGGCGCATGCGAAGCCGAGTGCCCCTTGTTGATCGAATACATCGATAAGGTCGTGGATCTGCGCCGTGGGCTGGTAGATGACGGCAAGGTCCCGCAATCCCTGCAGAAGCCGCTGAAAGCTCTCGAAAGCCGCGGCAACCCGTATGGGAAACTCGACAAAAAGCGCGCCGAGTGGATCAAGAACAAGGAATTTCAACAGGACTGCACAGTCCGGATTCTGAGCGCCAGCCAACCTGGGGACACACTCTACTTCGTCGACAGCATCACCTCTTACGACGACCGGATCCAATCCATCGGGCGCGCAACGGCGAAGATTCTCAAGCGGACGGGCGCGAATTTCGGAATTCTGGGGCCGGCGGAAAAGGACAGCGGCCATGAAGTGCGGCGGTTCGGAGAGGAACTTCTATTCATGTCTCTCCGCGACCACAATACCCACGCCATCCAGGCCGCCGGAGTCACTGAGATCGTAACTGCCGATCCGCATGCCTATAACGCGCTTAGGCATGACTACTCAAACCTGCCGCCGGTGGAACATATTAGTCAGTGGCTGGCGAGAAAAGTCAGGCTGGGCGATCTAGATCTGGCTCCCGTACAAGATTCGGATCAGATCTATACCTACCACGATCCGTGCTACCTCGGCCGCCACAATCAAACCTTCGATGCGCCGCGTGAGGTGCTCGACGCCATCCCTGGTTTGCAGCGGGTCGAGATGAAACGCTGCCGCGATCGTTCCTTCTGCTGCGGAGGAGGCGGCTTGGCCCTGTTCTACGAGCCAAAAGAGAACGAACGGATGGGTGTGAAGCGTGTCCAAATGGCGGCCGAAGCCGGCGCCAGTGTGATCGTGACAGCCTGTCCGTTCTGCATGGTGAACATTGAAGATGCGATCAAAGTCGCCGGCATGGAAGGCAAAATGACCGCGATCGACCTGACAGAGTTAGTCGACCGCCAGATGGTGGTGGCTTAGATGGTGCGCCGTGGCGCAAATACTCCTGTTTGCCGCGTTGAGACGCATCTTCGACACTTTTCAGGGCTCCACCAGCCCGCTCCGCTAACCAGCTTACTGAGGAGAGTACATGGAAATCTTAGTATGTGCAAAGCGAGTACCCGACACATCCGAGAATGAAATTCAACTCAACGGTGCCGGGAACGACATCGAACGTGACGACGTGGTCTATTCGGTGAATGAGCCCGACAATTACGCCGTCGAGGAAGCCCTGCGGATTGTCGATCGCACCGGCGGAAACGTTACGGTGGTGACAGTGGGCGGCGACGAGGATGAAGAGATCCTGCGCCGCGAAATGGCCATGGGCGCTCACCAGGCCGCTCTGATTTCCGACGAGGCCTTTGAAGGTTCAGATGGCAGGGGTATCGCGACGATCCTCAAAGCCTTTGTCCAAAAAGGCAAATATGACCTCATTTTGACCGGGGTCCAGGCCGATGACGCTGGCGCCCAGGTGGGCGGCATGCTCGCTGCCATGCTCGACTATCCCTTCGCGTCGCTGGTGAACGCAATTGACGTCGAAAACGGCGGACTCAAGATCAGCCGCGAGATCGAAGGCGGCAGTAAAGAGATCAGCGCAATCGATCTGCCCTGCGTGCTCTCCATTCAGACCGGCATCAACGAACCCCGCTACGTTGGCATGCGCGGCATCCGCCAGGTGGCCTCCCGCGAGATTCCCACCTTCGACGCCTCGACTCTTGGTCTGGACGGCGGACAAGTCGGAGAAGACGCCGCTAAGGTCAAACGCACCGATTACTTCGTTCCCGTCGCCGGCAAGGGCGCCGAGATGTTGGAAGGCAGTCGTGAAGAGATCATCGACCGCCTCGTTGCCATGATGAGAGCCAAGGGAGGGTTGAACTAATGCCTCGCACTTTTACATACATCGTTCACAAGGCCGGGCTGGCCGACGAATCGGCGGGCGAACTGCTCGCCGCCGCCAGGAAGATCGGTCCCGCGCAAACGCCCGTCGCCCTCGTTGTCGGGTACGGAGCAGATCTCGATGCCGTCTGCGAGTCGCTCCGCGGCACTTTCTCCGAAATCTGGAAACTGTCTAATGAGTCACTCGCTTATCCAAATGCCGAGTTAGTACGACAAGCCTTAGTTAGAGTGCTGCCGCAAGGCAGCATTCTGCTAGTCCCCCACAATCACTTCGGAGTGGACCTGTCACCTGGCCTCTCGGTCAAGCTCAACGCCGCCTATGTCTCCGATGTACTGGACATCGAGCGCGTGGCGGGCAACTCCTTGACCCTCGTCCGCCAGGAGTTCGGAGGCCAGGTCAGCACCCACGTCCAATGCGACATTACGAGCGGCGCCGTCCTCAACATACGTCCCGGCGCCATCGCCACGCATGGTTCGGTCCAAGCCTCCGCGAGCGGTGTGATCGTCGACCAGTCGGCCAAGGTCGGGCCCCTCACGGCTAAGCGCCGCTACCTCGAGACCCTCATTCCCGAAGCCGGCGATGTCGATATCACCAGACACGCCGTGCTCGTTTCGGTCGGCCGCGGGATCCAGGAAAAGGACAATGTCTCCATCGCGGAAGACCTTGCCAACGCGCTCGGCGGGGCGGTGAGTTGTTCCCGCCCGGTAGTCGACGCCAAGTGGCTCGAAAAATCCCGGCAGGTCGGTTCATCGGGCCAGACCGTGCGTCCCAAAGTCTACCTTGCCTGCGGCATCAGCGGCTCATTCCAGCACCTGGCTGGAATCAAAGGCAATCCGTTCATGGTTGCCATTAACAAGAATCCCAAAGCGCCGATCTTCCGCGTTGCGGACGTAGGCATTGTCGACGATGTTCTGGAATTCCTGCCCGAACTCACCGAGCGTGTTTTGGAAGAGACCAGCGTCGCCGCCGGAAGGAGCCGGGAATGATCTCCAAGAAGACCTTGAACCTGAGCCTCAAGTCACTCCGCGATTTTGCCAAAAAGCGTCTCCCCGATCAGCAACTGATCGATCTGGACGCGCGCGACGAGTGCCCGGTAGAGATCGTGCATCACATGTGCAGCCCCGATAAGCTGGGCATCACCCTGCTCTTCGTGCCGGAGGCGTATGGAGGCATGGGCGGCGGCACCTTCGATTTCTACCGCGTGTGCGAAGAGATGGCTCGCATCGATCTGGGTGTCGCCACTTCGGTCTTCGCCATTTTTCTGGGCAGTGACCCGATTACCGTCGGGGCAACGCCGGAACAGAAGAAGATGTGGCTCTCGCGCATCGCGGAGGAGGGCTTACTCTTCGCTTATGGCGCGACTGAACCCGACGCGGGCAGCGACTTGGGGGCTCTGCAAACCACCGCTGAGCGGGTTGTCGAAGACGGCGTCATCAAGGGCTATAGGATCAACGGCGCCAAGCAGTGGATCAGCAACGGCGGCATCGCCGGCGCCTACACCGTGCTTGCCAACACTCCCGCGGGCCCCAGTTGGTTCATCGTGGACGCGGGATCGCCCGGCTTCAGTCACGATAAGCCCGAAGACAAGCATGGGATCCGCTTGAGTAACACCGCAGCCCTGGCATTCAACAACGTCTACGTGGACGCCGGCCGCCTGATCGGCGGCGTGGAAGGCCAGGGACTGAACCAGGCGCAAGCCGTCTTCGGCTATACGCGCCTGATGGTGGCGGCGTTCGGCCTGGGTGCCGGTTGGGCCGCGTTGGACCGCGCGCTTCCCTACTCCACCAAGCGCATCCAGGCCGGGTCGCCGCTCTCCGAAAAGCAGGGCTATACCCACAAGCTGATCGTTCCCCACGTGGTGCGGCTGGAGGCCGCGCGCGCCTTCATCGAAGAGACCGCGGAAAGGATCGACGGCGGCGAGGAAGGCAGCCTCAATACCGAAGGCGCCATCGCCAAATACATGGCCACCGAGGCGGGCAATATGGCTGCGGACGCCAGCATTCAGGCGCTGGGCGGGTACGGCTACACGCACGAGTACATGGTGGAGAAGATCAAGCGCGACGTGCGCATCACCACCATCTATGAAGGCACCTCCGAGATCATGGAAATGACCATCAGCCGAGACCGCTGGCAGCTTCATCTGAAGACCCGCGGCCAGCATTATCACGACCTGGCCCGGCAGATGGAAGCTCTGCACCAGCAGCACTCCGATGTCGGAGCGAACACCGCCGCGTTGGCGCTTCACGGCCTCGCCGAGTTGCTCGAACGGTGCCGCGTCGCCCGACTTACCCGGTATCAGCACATCCTGCTGCGCGTGGGCGAGTGGATCGCGTTCGGCGAATCCGCCGCGTGCCTGGCGCGCCGTGCCGCCCGCCTGAAGGAAGGCAAACTCAACGAGAAGGCCAATGACCGCTTCGACAAGACCTGTCTCGCGGCCATCAGCCGCATTTTCGCCCGTGAAGCCGCGCTTAAGATCGCCGAAGAGGGACTCCGTTGGGCGATCGGCGCGGGTGGCGTGAACGACGCCGCCCTGCCCGCCTTCGAGTCCGCGCTGGGATTGCCCGCTGTGCATCGCGCGCAGTCGGGCCTGATTGCCGATATGGATGCCGTAGCCGACGTGCTTTATCACCGTGCGTCCAAAAACGCGGGAGCAGCCGCTTAGACCCGTGGGGCCGGTCTCACCGGCTCCACTTTGAGGAGCGAGATCATGCGAGATACGTCATATCGAGCGGTGGCCATCGTGGGCATTGGAAGTATTCTGCCCGACGCCACCGACACGGCCTCTTTTTGGGAAAACGTCAAGACCGGCCGCTACTCCATCAGCGAAGTTTCGCCGGATCGTTGGGACCCGGCCCTATACTTCGATCCCGATCACAGCGCCCCCGACAAAACCTATTCCAAGATTGGCGGCTGGGTGCGGGAGTACGCCTGGGATCCATTGAGGTGGCATCTCGCCATCCCTCCCAAAGTCGCCGATTGCATGGATGGCGGACAGAAGTGGGCCATCGCCTGTACGCGTGCGGCCCTGGAAGACTACGGATTCCCGGCACGCCATTTGGATCACGATCGCACGGCGGTGATCCTCGGCAACGCCATGGCCGGGGAGAAGCACTACTTCACCACGGCGCGCATCCTGTTCCCGGAGTATGCCCGCGAATTGGCCGCCGCCAGCAGCTTCGCCAGTCTTCCCGAAGACGTGCGCAGCGAGATAGAAGAAGAGTTCCACGAGCGTATGGTCCGGTTGCTGCCTCCCATCACCGAAGACACCATGCCCGGGGAATTGTCCAACTGCATCGCCGGCCGCGTCGCCAACACCTTCAACTTCCACGGCCCCAACTATGTCTGCGATGCCGCCTGCGCATCCGCCATGGCGGCCATGAGTTCCGCCGCCGAGGCGCTGATCGACGGCGAATTCGACGCAGTCATCACCGGCGGGATCGACCGCAATATGGGAGTCTCGAGTTTCGTCAAGTTCAGCAAGATCGGCGCGCTCTCCGCTACCGGCACGCGGCCCTATGCCGAAGGTGCGGATGGTTTCGTGATGGGCGAAGGCGCCGCCGTCTTCCTGATGAAGCGCCTGGCCGACGCCGAACGCGACGGCGACAAGATCTACGCCGTGCTACGCGGCATTGGCGGGTCGAGCGACGGAAAGGGCAAGGGCATCACCGCTCCCAATCCTGTTGGCCAAAAGCTCGCCATCCAGCGGGCCTGGGAGAATGCTGGCCTCTCACCCGCAACCGCCACGTTGCTGGAAGGCCACGGTACCTCCACCAGCGTCGGCGACCTGGTGGAAGTGACCAGTATGCTCGACGTGCTGGCGCAATACAATCTGCCGGCGCACTCCATCGCACTGGGTTCGGTGAAATCGAACATAGGGCATCTCAAGGGCGCCGCGGGTGCGGCTGGAATCCTGAAGGTCACCCTGGCGCTCCACGACAAAGTACTGCCCCCCAGTGTGAATTGCGCGCATCCGAATCCCAATATCGATTTCGCCCATTCCCCGCTCTATGTCAACACCGAACTGAGGCCGTGGCCCACACCGCAGGACGGTGTCCGGCGCGCGGGTGTCAGCGCCTTCGGATTTGGCGGAACGAACTTCCATGCGGTGCTTGAGGAATACATCCCGCATCGCTTGAGCGCAAACGGCAAGAAATCCGCAGCCATCAATATCCCGGTGCCAGGGCAGCCCGTCGCCGCGGCCCAGCAGGCGAAAGCCCCCCTCCGCGGTGCCCTGGTGCTTGGCGCTCCTACTGTGACCGCCCTCGCCGAGCGACTGCGCTCCGTCTACCAACTCGCCCTCACCGGCGATGCACCCGCGCCTACCGCCCCCGCCGAAGCCGACCTGCGCGCCGCCGAACGTATCGCGATCGACTACACCGATGCGGCCGACCTCGCGGACAAGGCCGGCAAGGCGCTCAAAGCCTTCGCTGCCGATCAGCCCGCCATCTGGAAAGCCCTGCGTCCGCAAGCCATCTACCGCGGCCAGGGACCGGCCGCCAAAGTCGCATTCCTCTACCCCGGCCAAGGCTCCCAATACGTCAACATGCTGCGTCCCCTCTGCAAGGCGGAACCGATAGTCGCCGAAGTCTTCGCCGAAGCCGATCGGGTGATGACGCCGATTCTCGGGAAACCGCTCAGCGAGTTCGTTTTCGTCGATAAGGCCGACAGCCACGCCGTGGAGCAGGCCGAAGAAGATCTCCGCCAGACCGCGATCACCCAACCCGCAGTCCTGGCTGCGGACCAGGCAGTCACCAAACTGCTCGCGGCTTATGGAATCCGGCCCGACATGACCATGGGCCACAGCCTCGGCGAGTATGGCGCGCTGGTCGCGTCCGGAGCGCTTCCGTTCGCCCACGCCTTGGAAGCGGTCAGTGCCAGGGGCCGCGAAATGACTCGCGTCTCCTGGTCCGACAACGGCAAGATGGCCGCGGTATTCGCGCCCATTGAGGAGATCGAACGCATCCTCAAGACGGTGGATGGCTACGTGGTGATCGCCAATCTCAATAGCGACCGCCAGGCAGTGATCGGCGGCGCCAGCAAGGCTGTCGAGCAGGCCAGCGAGATCTTCCTGAATGCCGGCTACAACGCCGTCCCGCTCTCCGTCAGCCACGCCTTCCACACCTCGATCGTCGCTCCGGCAAGCGCACCGCTTCGCAGCGTCCTGGAACGTCTCCATTTGGAATCGCCGCATGTGCCCATCGCGGCCAACGTGAATGGCGAGTTCTATCCCACCGGACCCGGCGTGGTGCCGCAGATGCTCGACATTCTGTCCCAGCAGGTGGCCGCTCCCGTGCAGTTCGTCAAAGGACTGAAGACGATCTACGACGCAGGAGCCCGGATCTTCGTCGAAGTCGGACCGAAGAAGGCGCTGCAAGGCTTCGTCGAAGATGTCCTTGGCGACCGCGGCGATGTTGTCTCGATGTTCACCAACCATCCCAAGCTGGGAGACATTGCCGCATTCAACCAGGCACTCTGCGCCCTGTACGCCGCCGGACTCGGCGCCGCCGGCGCTCCTGCAGCAGTCCGCCCTGAGGCGACTGAGGTGGCGACCACCGTGCCGGCTGCCGCCGCGACAGCGCCCGCACCACTCCCGACGAAGCCGCTCTCCGCGGAGCCGCTCGTGGCGCTGGGCCAGATCTTCGCCGATGCGATGGATCGCGCCTCGCAACTCTACCACGACCGCAAACCGGACCCCATCCTTCACCCCGTGGCCATCAGCGGAGCCGCGCTTGGACTCCCCGGCACCGAGCACATCTTCGACGATGGCAATGTCGCCCGCATCCTGCGCGGCGAGCAACTGATCGACGTGATCCCGACCCGTTTTCGCAAGGCGATGCTCGACAAGCACATTACTCGCCTGGTTAAGAGTGACAACGGCGGACCCGTCTTCGAAACCATCACCAACGCTGCCGACGTGATCAAGCTCGCCGGCCGCGGCAATGCCTTCAATCTCGAAACCGAGTTTGGAGTCTCCGCCGACCGTGTGGCCTCACTCGACCGCAACACCGCTTTGGCGATGGCCGTGGGACTCGACGCACTCCGCGACGCCGGCATCCCGCTGGTGCTGCGCTACAAGACCACCAGCAAAGGCACCCGGTTACCTGACCGTTGGGTTCTGCCGGAAGACATGCGCGACGACACCGGCGTGATCTTTGCCTCGGTCTTTCCAGGCTTCAATCGGCTCTCTGACGAGATCACGCGCTATCATAGCGACCGTGCCCGCCGCGAGGAATTGGCCATGCTCGAAGGCCTTCGCGCTCGAGCCGTCGAGAACAACGGCAATTCCACACTTGGACAGGAGATCGAGCGGCAGATCGCGGAATTGCGCGTCGCCATCGACAAGGATGCGTACACATTCGACCGGCGCTTCCTGTTCCGCGTCCTCTCCATGGGCCACTCGCAGTTCGCTGAGTTTATCGGCGCGCGAGGTCCCAACACGCAGATCAACGCCGCGTGTGCCTCCACGACGCAGGCAACCGCTGTCGCCGAGGATTGGATCCGCGCGGGCCGCTGCCGTCGCGTGGTCGTGATCTCCGCCGATGACATCACCACCGACCAATTGATCGACTGGTTCGGCGCCGGTTTCCTCGCCAGCGGAGCGGCCGCCACGGACGAAGTAGTAGAAGACGCCGCAATGCCCTTCGATCGCCGCCGCCATGGCATGGTCATCGGCATGGGCGCGGCCGGCTTCGTGGTCGAAAGCCACGAGGCCATGCGGGAACGCGGCATCCGCCCGATTTGCGAGCTTCTGGGCGCAGCCACCGCCAATAGCGCGTTCCACGGTACGCGGCTGGACGTGGAGCACATCGCTCAGGTGATGGAGAGCCTGGTGTCCCAGGCCGAAAAGCGTGGCGGCGTTTCGCGCCGTCAAATGGCCGAGAGCATGGTGTTCGTCTCGCACGAGACTTATACACCGGCTCGCGGCGGCAGTGCCTCGGCCGAGATCCACGCGCTCCGCCGGGTGTTTGGCGACGTGGCCGACCACATCGTCATCGCCAATACCAAGGGCTTCACTGGCCACGCCATGGGCGCAGGTATTGAAGACGTAGTGGCGATGAAGGCACTCGAAACGGGTTGTGTTCCACCGGTCGCCAACTTCAAAGAGGTGGATCCCGAATTGGGCGTACTGAACCTGTCGAAGGGCGGCATCTATCCGGTGGAGTATGCCTTGCGCCTGGGCGCTGGATTTGGTTCCCAGATCAGCATGACGCTCTTCCGCATGGTCAAGTCGAAGGACGGCTCGCGTCCGAGCCCCAACGCGCTCGGATACGCCAATCGAATAGCCGATAAGTCCACGTGGGAGGCCTGGCTGACCCGGATGGCAGGCCGCCCGTCCGCCAGCCTCGAAGTGGTGCAACGCACACTCAGGGTCGCCGAGCAACCCGTTGTTCAGGCTATAGCTCAACCTGTAGCTCAACCTGTGGCGCAGGCCACCGGCCTGCGACCTAACGTGGAGCCAAAACCGGAACCTAAGCCAAAGCCGGAACCGGCTCCAGCTCCAGCGGGGGACCCCGTCCAAGACGAAGTCCTGTCGCTGGTCTCCAAAATCACCGGATACCCGATCGACATGCTTGCCTTAGATCTGGACCTCGAAGCAGACCTGGGCATCGACACCGTCAAGCAAGCCGAAGTCTTCGCGTCGATCCGCCAAACCTATGGAATTGAACGAGATGACAAGATCAAGCTGCGCGAATTCCCGACCCTTGCGCATGTCATCCAGTTCGTCCATGGCAAGCGCCCCGACTTGACGAAACGAACTCCCCCGGCACCGCCCGCCACCGTTTCAGCTCCGGTAGCCGCGCCGGTCCCGGCTCCCGAAATGACGAAACGAACTCCCCCAGCCCCTCCGGTTGCCGCCGACCCGCTGAAGGACCGGATCCTGGCGCTGGTAGTGGAGAAGACCGGTTATCCGCCCGAAATGCTCGACCTCGATTTGGATCTCGAAGCAGACCTAGGCATAGACACCGTCAAGCAGGCCGAACTCTTCGCGGCGATTCGCCAAGCCTACGACATCCCGCGCGACCCGAATCTGAAGCTCCGAGACTTTCCCACGCTTGCGCATGTAGTCCAATTCGCGCGCGAGCGGGCGCCTGTCCCTGCCAGCGAAGCGAGCAAGCCCCCGGCCCCGGTACCCCAACCTCAAGCCTCCGAGTCGGACGCAGTTCGAGAGAAGGTTCTGGCAATCGTAGCCGAGAAGACAGGCTACCCGAAGGACATGCTCGACTTGGACCTCGATCTTGAAGCCGACCTCGGCATCGACACCGTGAAACAGGCCGAGATGTTCGCCTCGATCCGCGCCGCCTGGAATATCCCCCGCGATCCCAACCTGAAGCTGCGCGACTTCCCGACGCTCGCACACGTAATCCAATTCGCGAAAGATCGCGCACCTGTACCCGCGAGCGAAGCGAGGCCCACCCCGGCCCCCCAGGCCCAAACGCCAGTCTCCGAATCGGACGAAGTCCGAGAGAAGGTTCTGGCAATCGTAGCCGAGAAGACGGGCTACCCCAAAGACATGCTCGACCTGGATCTCGATCTTGAAGCTGATCTTGGCATCGACACCGTGAAACAGGCCGAGATGTTCGCCTCGATCCGCGCCGCCTGGAATATCCCCCGCAATCCCAACCTGAAGCTGCGCGACTTCCCGACGCTCGCGCACGTAATCCAGTTCGCGCGCAATGGTGCGCCCGCACCCGCGAGCGAAGCGAGCAAACCCCCGGCCCTCGGGCCCCCGCCCCCGGCGCAGGCGAGTGAAGTGAGCCCAGTCGCCAACCCCCAACCCCCAACCTCCAACCCCGCGAGCGTAGCGAATCAGAGCCCAGTCCCCCGCCGCGTCCCGGTGCCGGTGGTCCGTCCACCGCTGAATCTGTGCAAGCAAACCACTGTCACACTCAGCCCGGGCACGCGCGTACTCGTCGTCCCCGACAAGGGCGGAGTTGCCGCGATCCTCGCCGAACACCTGCGCGCGCTAGGTCTGGTAGTAGTCGACAAACCGGAAGGCACGATCGCTGGTGTCTATTGGCTCCCTGCCCTGGACGACGAAGGCAACCTGCTCGACATGGACTTGCCCGCCTGGCACGATGCCGTTCAGGTCCGGGTCAAGTCGCTGTACACCACTATGCGAGCACTCTACGCACAGTCTCCGTTCCTGGTCTCGGCGACCCGTCTCGGCGGCCTGCACGGCTACGACGCGGGAGGCGCCACGTCGCCCATGGGCGGTGCGGTCACCGGTTTCACCAAGGCCTACAAACAAGAGAAGCGCGACACCCTCGTCAAAGCGGTCGACTTCGAACCGGGTCGCAAGGCCTCCGAAATCGCCGACATGCTCATCGCGGAGACGATGCGAGATCCTGGCGCAGTCGAGATCGGATACCAGGGCGCCGAGCGCTTCAGCATCACGCTCGCCGAACAGCCGGCGGAAGACGGTCAAACCGGCATGACACTCGGACGGGACACCGTCTTCGTCGTCACGGGCGCAGCCGGCAGTATCGTCTCGGCGATTACCGCAGATTTGGCCGCGGCGTCTGGCGGCACCTTCTACCTGCTCGACATGGTGCCTGAACCCGCAGCCGACAACCCCGACTTCGCGCGCTTCGCCAACGACAAGGATGGCCTCAAGCGCGACCTGTTCGCCCGCATCCAAACGCGTGGCGAGCGGGCCACTCCCGCAATGGTCGAGAAGGAGTTGGCTGCACTGGAACGCGCGTACGCGGCTCGCACCGCGATCGAAGCGGTCAAAGCCGCCGGCGGAACCGCACACTACCTCAGCGTCAACCTCACCGATGGCGAAGCGGTCGCCCGAGCCATTGCGAAGGTACGCGAACAGAGCGGACGCATCGACGTCCTGCTGCACGCCGCGGGCCTCGAACGTAGCCACTTCCTCCCCGATAAAGACCCGCGTGAGTTCGACTTGGTCTTCGACGTCAAGAGCGACGGCTGGTTCCACCTGCTGCGCGCCATCGGAGACATGCCGCTCGGCGCTACCGTGGCATTCAGCTCAGTGGCTGGACGCTTCGGCAACGGAGGTCAGACTGATTACAGCGCCGCCAACGATCTGCTGTGCAAGATCACATCCAGCTTCCGCACGACGCGGCCGAATACTCGCGGCATCGTCATCGACTGGACGGCGTGGGGTGGCATCGGCATGGCTACGCGAGGCTCCATTCCCAAGATGATGGAGCTGGCGGGAATCGACATGCTGCCGCCTGAAGCCGGCATTCCGCTGATCCGGCTGGAACTGACGGTGGGAGGCACGCGCGGCGAGGTCCTGGTTGGAAAGCGACTCGGCATTCTGCAAAGCGAATGGGATGCCGATGGCGGCCTGGATCTCCAGGCGATGGCGGCCGCCCAAGGGCCCATGTGCGGCAAGGTCGCCGGCATGAGCCTGCACGGCGGGCTTACCGTCGAAACCACCCTCGATCCGCGGGTGCAACCTTTCCTCTACGATCATCAGATCGATGGCACACCAGTGCTGCCGGGGGTGATGGGGGTCGAGGCATTCGCGGAAGCGGCACGCGCGGTGCTGCCCGGCTGGCACGTTGCGGCCGTGGAACAGGTGAATTTCCTGGCGCCTTTTAAGTTCTATCGAAACGAGCCTCGCACTGTGACCGTTCACGCGATGATTTCTCCGCAAGGCGACGGGATGGTGGCCGATTGCCAGTTGAGCGGCAGCCGGGCACTCCCCAACCAGGCGGAGCCGCAGATCACTACGCACTTCACGTCTCGTGTTCGTCTCGCCAAGGGGGCGCCGATGGTTTCTGCGGCGCGGCCCCTGAAAATTCCGACCGGAGCCACTTTCGAAGCGGCGGATATCTATCACGTGTACTTCCATGGACCGGCCTACCAGGTTCTGGAGCGCGCCTGGGTCGAGCCCACACGAGTGGTTGGGCAGATGTCGCAGCGCCTGCCCGAGAATCACCGGCCGGCGGAGTTGCCGGTGTTGATGGCGCCGCGGCTGATCGAGTTGTGCGAGCAGACCGCGGGGCTCTGGGAGATCGTACAGCAGGGCCGCATGGGTCTGCCGCTACAGATCGACCATGTAGCGGTGTGCCAGGATCCGGCTGGAGCACAGGGACCACTCTTCGCGGTGGTCACCTGTGACCTCGATACCTCCAGCTTTGACGCCGAGGTCGTCGACACGGCCGGCAACCGCTTTGTCGAGGTGAGCGGCTATCGGACCGTAGCTCTGGGGCCAGTAAATCCCGAACTGCTCCGAGTGGTTGAACCCGCGATGGCTTGATGCATCGTGACCGTCTATTGGCTGGAGCAGACCGAAGCCGACGTGCCCACGGAGGACGATTGGTTGAGCACGAGCGAGCTTGTGCGACTGAGCAGCTTCCGGTTTCCGAAGCGTCGCGCCGATTGGCGGCTGGGACGCTGGACCGCGAAACTGGCGGTAGCCCGGTGGCTCAGTCCGCACGGCAGTCCGCCGGCTCTTTCCGCGATTGAGATACGCCCTGCCACGTCCGGGGCGCCCGAAGTATTCATCGCGGATCGACCGGCGGACGGCACGATCTCTATCAGCCATCGGGGTGGAGTGGCGGCTTGCGCGTTAGGGCAGGCCGCCTCCGAGCTGGGATGCGACCTCGAACTGGTCGAACCGCGGAGTGAGGGCTTCGTCGCCGACTACTTCACCGAAGGGGAGCAGGCCCTCATCAATCAGGCAGGCGCGGATTGTTCTCAGATCTCCGCGCTCTTATGGAGCGCCAAAGAGAGCGCGCTCAAGGCCCTGCGAGTAGGGCTGCGCGAGGACACGCGCTCCGTCGCGGTCAGCATCTCAGGCACCCCGGTCGGGGGTTGGAGGCGGCTCAAGGTGGAATGTCCGCAAGGCGTCCGGTTTTGTGGATGGTGGCAACTCTCGGGCGGACTGATTCGCACCGTGGTCAGCGGCCCTTCGGCCCCACCACCTGTCCGCCTCCTCCGGTGACTTTAGCGCTTGCTGACGCGCGCGGCTCGCTGTCCTCACCGCTGGATTACGACCCGCGCGCGTCACGCTCACGGTCGTGGCTCATAACGTACCCAAATATGTTCGCGCGATAAGCGTGCTGGCGAGCCGCGCGCGTAAGCAAGCGATCACGAATCAGAGGGCGGAGACGCCCACCTCACGGTCGCGGCTCGCAAGACACTGACGAGCCGCGCGTAAGCAAGCGTTACACATCCGAGGTACAGAATTTGCAGCGCGTGGCGTCCGCTGGCACCGTCTCCTTGCACCTTGGACAAACCTTCGTCGGCGCCGGCTTAGGAGCGGGGGCTTCCTTGATCAGGGCCTTCGTCCCGATGTAGACAATCAACGAAATGATCAGAAAATCGATGAAATTGCCGAAGAATGTCCCGTAGGTGAGAGCGTTAACGACCGGCTTGCCGTCGGCGCCGATGTGCTCGGAGAGAACGAACTTCGCCGCGCGCCATTCGCCGGAGGGCAATACGAAGCTCACCAGCGGCATAATCACGTCCGCCGCCAGTGACGAGACCACTTTCCCCACTGCACCGCCGACGATCACCGCGATCGCCAAGGCGAGCACGTTGTTCTTGAGCAAGAACTCTTTGAATCCTTTGATCATGAGCCACTCCTGATGAACTTGGTCAAACGCTCCATGGCGGGCTCCAGAATCGAACGCTCCGCCGCATAACAGATCCGAATCGAACCTTCACCACCCGCACCGAAGGCGACACCCGGGGCCAGCCCCACACGGGTTTCCTCCAGAAGGCGGCGGCAGAAGCCGAACGAATCGGTCATCCCGTCAATTCGCGGAAACAGATAGAAAGCACCGTCCGGTTTTGGCACGGTGACTTCAGCCAGCCCGCGCAACGCGTCCAGACACAGATCGCGATTCTCATTCAGGCGTTCTAACATGCGTCGCAGTTCGCCTTCGCCCTCGGCGAGGGCGGTCTCACCGGCTTTCTGCGCGAAGGTGGGGGCGTGCGAGATGATGAACTCGTTCAACTGGGTGGCCTTCGCGGCCAGATCGCGCCGCGCCACCAGCCAACCCACGCGCCAACCCGTCATGCAATAGCTCTTGGAGAACGAATGTACCACCATCACCGCATCGTCGCGGGTCGCTTTGCGCAAGATCGACGGCACCGGCTCTCCCAGATGAGAACCCGCGTAGTAAAGGCGATCATACACCTCATCGGCCATCAGCCACATCCCGTGACGCCGTGCGAAATCGAGCAGGCCCTGCTGTTCCTCGCTGGTCGCGACCCAGCCGAGCGGGTTGGAGGGCGAAGTATACAGAAGTACGCGGGTGCGCGGAGTCACCGCCGCTTCGAGCGCATCGAAATCGACGCGGTAGCGCTCGCCGCACAGCGGGTGCGGAATCTGGCGGACCACGGCATTCGCCATCATCACGCTCGATGAGCCATTGGGCCACGCGGGTGTCAACACCATGCCTTCATCGCCAGGGTCGAGCGCGCACCGTATACCGAGGTTGATCGCCTGCACGCCGGAAGCGGTCACCACGATCTCGCTCATCGGGTCGAGTTCGACGGCGTGCAGCCGCCGATAATTCTCGGCGATGGCCCGCCGCAGCGACGGCAACCCGGCGTTCTCGGTGTAGAATGTGAAGCCGTCCTGCATGGCGCGGTACGCCGCCTGCTTGATGTAGTCGGGGGTCGGTAGATTCGATTCACCGAAATAGAGGCGCAGAACGCCATCCATGGACATGGCGATCTCCGCCAATTCACGAATGCGGGAGTGCGGGACCTTTTCCACCGAGCTGGCCAATTGCGACATTCTAAACATTCTCGCACTGGTCGAGGCACTTTATAATGGGGATTCCATGAGCGCACATTTTCGCATTGCCGCCATCACCGATGAATTCTCGCCCGATCTGGATATCGCCGTACATTCGATGGCGGAAGTCGGGATGACCGGCGCCGAACTGCGCATGCTCTTCGGAAAGAATATCGTGGATCTGTCGACGGAGGAGTTGGAGCGCGCCATCGAGATGGTCCGCGGGTGCGGGCTGGAGATTATTTCAATTGCATCGCCGCTATTGAAGTGCACGCTGCCGGATGCTCCCGAGGTGGACGAGCGCTTCCAGAAAGATATGTTCGCAGCCAAGCAGACATTCGACGATCAACCGTGGATCGCGGAGCGCGCTTTCGCGATTGCGGAGCGGACGGGCGCGAAAATCATCCGGGTCTTCTCGTATTGGCGCACGGTGCGTCCCGAGGAGTGCTTCACGCGGATCGTGGAGGCGCTGGGCAAACTGGCGGACCAAGCGGCGCATTACGGCGTCACCATCGCGATTGAGAACGAGCACGCGTGCAACATTGCGACCGCGGCGGAGACGTCGAGGCTGCTGGCCGCGCTAAATCATCCTCACCTGAAAATGGTTTGGGACCCTGCCAACGCGCTGGTCTCGGGAGAGACGCCGTTTCCGGATGGCTACGCTACACTGCCCGTCGGACGCATCGCACACGTGCACGCGAAGGACTGCCTGCAGGGCGATGAAAAGCTCATCTGGGGCCCTTTGGGCGATGGTTTGATCGATTGGCGCGGCCAGATTGCGGCTCTGGCGCGCGACGGCTACACGGGCTGGATCAGTCTCGAAACGCATTGGACTGGTCCGAACAACGACAAGCACGAAGCCAGCATGATCTGCGGCCGCAAGCTGCGGGAACTGGCGCAGTAGCTACTTCGCCGTCGAAGTCTCGGCGGGAAGCTCCTTGTGCGCGCTCCAATCCTCCCACGAGCCATCGTACAGACGCGCGTCGTATCCGAGATAGCGTGCGGCGAAGTAGACAACGGTGGCCTGCTGCCCGATGTGGCAATACGAAACCACGCGATCTCCGGGCTTGATTCCCGCGCTGGTGAACTGATCTTTGAGAGCTTCGGGGGACTTCAACTTGCCTTGCGCATCGAGCAGCGACGTGTAGGCGATATTGGTTGCACCTGGGATGTGCCCGGCACGCTTGCCATTCGGAATCTGCGCGCCCGTGTAGAACTCGGGCGCACGCGCATCGATGATGGCGACGCCGGGATGCCGCAAGTTGGAGCGGACGTAATCGAGCTCGGCGATGATGTCGTTCTGCGGGCACGGCTCAAGCTTGCCTGCGGTCACAGGGCGGACCTCGGTGGTGGTGGCGCGTCCCTCGCTTTGCCAGACGGGCAGTCCGCCGTCGAGGAGCGAAGTGTGAGGACCCATTCCCATGGCGTCGAGCGTGAGATAAGCGCGGGTGGCGATGGATGCGAAGCGCTGGGTGCCGAAGTAGAGCACCACGTGCGAATCGTTATTCACGCCGAGCTTGCGGAAGACGTCGCGCAACTGGTCCATGGGCGGGAGTTCTACGGTCAGGTTGGCGGGGGTCTGCATCAGGTGGATCGAGTCGTAGGAGAGATAGAGGGCTCCGGGGATGTGCGCTTTCTGGTAGTCGGGCTCCGGTCCGATGGCGAGGATCGTCAGGTTCGGATCGTGAAGGTGATCGGCGAGCCAGGCAGTGGAGACGAGCATCGTGGACTTGTCGCCGTGCCCGCCACAGGGGGCGGCGAACGCGGTAGCGGCCTGGAGACCAATCACCAGGAACAGGCGGAGAGTTCGGGAGTAAGTCATTGCGGTTCTCGTACGTCGTCAGCAACTATATCGCATCACGCCGCAGAGAGTCAATACACTTCCGGCCGAGATGCGGGGACAGGCTACTTAACTCCCGAATTGTAAAGAAGGTGGACAATTCGGGAGTTAGGTAGCCTGTCCCCAGAATTAGCGGCGAATTGTGGAAAAATGCAGCACGGTTAGTTTAGAGATTGCCGCGGAGGGCTTGTTCGCGCTCGATTGCCTCGAAGAGCGCCTTGAAGTTTCCTTTTCCGAAGCTCCGACTGCCCTTGCGCTGGATCACTTCGTAGAAGAGCGTGGGACGATCCTCTACCGGACGCGTGAAGATTTGCAGCATGTAACCTTCGTCGTCGCGATCCACCAGAATGCCGAGATCCTTCAACTCGTCCACTGGTTCGTCGATCTTGCCGACTCGCGCTTCGAGCTCGTCGTAATAGGTCGATGGCACACGGAGGAAGTCCACGCCCTGCCGCCGCAGCGTGCCCACAGTCTCGACGATGTCGCCCGTCGCCATCGCGATGTGCTGCACGCCGGGACCGCGATAAAACTCCAGATACTCCTCGATCTGCGATTTGCGCTTACCCGCGGCCGGCTCGTTCAGCGGAAATTTCACGCGCTCGTTGCCGTTCGACATTACCTTGGACATCAGCGCCGAGTACTCCGTCGAGATGTCCTTATCGTCGAAGTGCTGGAACATCTTGAAGCCCATCACATCGCGATAAAAGTCCACCCAGCGATTCATCTCGCCCCAGCCGACGTTGCCCACCATGTGGTCGATGTACTTGAGGCCGGCGGGGCGCGCAAGCGAATCCTCGGCGGGCGCCGCTTTGAAGCCCGGCAGGAAGACGCCACAATAATTGCGCCGCTCGACGAAGGTGTGGATCGTATCGCCATACGTGGCGATGCTCGCGAGGCGCACCTCGCCCTGATCGTCCGAAACCGTCTGCGGCTCGCGAACGCTGCGAGCGCCGCGCCTTGTAGTCTCACGCCAAGCCGATTCGGCATCGTCCACCCATAGCGCGATATCGTGGACGCCGTCGCCGTGCAGACGGATGTGGTCGGTGACGGGATGGTCGGGGCTCAGCGGAGTGGTCAGCACGAAGCGGATCTTGTCCTGCACGAGCACATAGGAGGCCTGGTCGCGGGTGCCGGTCTCGGGCCCGCGATATGCCGCCAATCGGAAACCGAATGCGGTGCGGTAGTAGTGCGCGGCCTGGCGCGCGTTGCCCACGTAAAACTCCACGTAGTCGGTGCCGTTGAGCGGCAGGAAATCTTTCTCAACTGTGGTGGGTTGCTCGAGAATTTGTGGCATAGCTCCTCTTGAATGCTTCGATGCAAAGTTCGTTGTCCTGGTCCGATCCCGTGGAGATTCGCAGGCAGTTCGGCAGGCCGAAGGCCTTGAGCGGCCGCACCACCACGCCTTGCGATAGCAGTTCTTCAAAGAGATGACTGGCGTCCTGCTCGGAGTCGAGAACGGTCATCACGAAGTTGGCTTGCGAGGGCACCACGGTCAGCCCGATTGCGGAGAGTCCCTCCGAAAGACTGCGCAGCCCGCGGGCATTGAGTTCGAGTGAGCGGTGTAGAAACTCCTTGTCCGCAAGCGCGCCGATACCCGCCGCCTGTGCGGGGGTGGACGGCTCGAACGGCAGTTTCACTTTAAGCAGATTGCGGATCAACTCGTCATGCGCGAATCCGTAGCCGATCCGCGCGCCCGCGAGGCCATAGATCTTCGAAAAGGTCCTCAGGGTGATCACGTTGTCGTAGCGATAATGCATCGAATCGGGATAGCGCGGATTGTCCTTGGCGTACTCGAAGTAGGCCTCGTCCAGGATGATGAGCACGCGCTCGGGAACATGCTTGTAGAATTCGTCGAACTGGTGCTTGGAGAAGATGGTGCCGGTAGGATTGTTGGGATTGGCCAGGTAGATGATCTTGGTGTTGGCGTTGATCTGACCGGCGAGTGCGGTCAGATCGTAATGCCAGTCGCAATAGGGCACGGTGCGGTACTTGACGCCGCGCGAACGTGCCAGCACCTGGAACCCGATGAAAGCGGCCTCCGTCGTGAGCACCTCGTCCTCATCGCACAGGAACGCGCGAATAATGTTGGACATGATGCCTTCGGATCCGCTTCCGGCGATCACGTTCTCCACCTTTACATCGAACTCGGCGGCGAGTACTTCGCGGAGATCGAGGCCGCCGTTGGGGTAGAGATTCAGACCGCTAAGCGTACGAGTCATCGCCTCAATGGCCTTGGGTGAGGCGCCCAACGGATTCTCGTTGGATGCCAGTTTGGCGATGCGGGTCAGTCCGTACTGCCTGCGGACGGATTCAATGGTGCGGCCTGCTTCATAAGGCCGGAGCGATTCGATGTAGGGAGGAACGAGAGGCACCAGTTCTATTCTACTGCGCTCCAGGCGAAACACCACGGGCAGGGTGTGCCTGAGTACACACCCACAGCGCGAGTCTTCGCTGCTACGGATTCATCGACTGTTTCCCTCTGGCTCCGCATGTGAGTCGCGCGGGCGCGGCCCTGCAATCCGCTCAAGGCCGCTCACATAAAGCGCGCCCGCGCGCGTGGCAGGCAGTCTCGTTTTAGGCTGCCACGCTAGATTGACCCCGCGCGATAAAGCGCAGCAACTCCTGGTTGACCCGGTCTTTCAGGGTCGAAGTCATTCCGTGGGGAGCTCCAGGGACGATCACGAGCGTGGAGCCCTTGACAATCTTAGACGACAAAAGCGCCGATGCACCGATTGGCACAATTTGATCATCATCTCCATGAAGGATCAGAGTGGGGACGTCAATCTTCTTGAGGTCCTCGGTCAAATCGGTTTCGGAGAACGCCTTGATGCAATCGTAGGCGGCTTTGTGGCCGGCAAGCATGCCTTGCATCCAGAAGGAGTCCCGCACTCCCTGCGAGACCTGGGCTCCGGGCCGGTTGGCGCCGTAGAAGGGAGCACTGAGATCCTTGAAGAACTGCGAGCGATCGGCAAGCACGCTAGCGCGAAGCTGATCGAACACCTCGATCGGCAAGCCCCCGGGGTTGGACGGCGTTTTGAGCATCAGCGGCGGAATGGCGCTAATCAGCACTGCCTTGGCGACACGCCTGGTTCCGTGGCGGCCGATGTATCGTGTGACTTCCCCGCCCCCCGTAGAGTGGCCAACGTGGATCGCATCGCGAAGGTCGAGCGCGGCGACCAACTCGGCAAGGTCGTCCGCATAGGTGTCCAGGTCATTGCCATCCCACGTTTGATCCGAGCGTCCGTGGCCCCTGCGGTCGTGGGCTACGCAGCGGTAGCCGCGGGCAGCCAGAAAAATCATCTGGTCGTCCCACGCGTCGGCGCTCAAGGGCCAGCCGTGACTGAAGACGATTGGCTGCCCCTTCCCCCAATCCTTGTAGTAGATCTGTGTCCCATCTTTGGTTGTGATTCTTGGCATAGTTTCCTCTCTTCGATCTGACAGATTTAGACACCTTGATAAACGAGCCCGGTGAACATAGCTGGAGTGATCAGGAACTGGCCCCATTTTGCGTCGAATGTGGCGGTCGGTTTGGCGGCGATGGTCTCGTCCAAAGACCGACCTTGTTTCTTCAGGGCCGCCACTTTCTCCCGGATGCCCACCAACATGTCGCAAAACTCCGTCATCTCGGACTTGCCGCCCACAGGTCCGTGCCCCGGGATCACGATCGTCCCGCTATTTACCTGCGCGAGGTTGGCCACTGCCGCGCGAATCGATCCGTCGATGCTGCCTCCGGTGGAGTAGTCGATAAAAGGGTAAACGCCATTCCACCAGGTGTCGCCCACGTGGAGGACATCCGCGTCCATGAAATTGACCGAGATATCGCTATCGGTGTGCGCCGGCCCGTAATACTTCAGGAAGAGGCGCGTGTCATTGCAGCGCAGTTCGAAGTCCTTCTGGAACACCTTGGTTGGTAGGGCGCCGGCGGTCGCGGCTGGAAATGTGTAATTCCAGCCTTCGACCCGCGTGGCGACGGAAAGGTACTTCCACGTGTTTTCGTGCGCGGTGATCGCGGCTCCGGCGTCGTGCAGCCATGCGTTGCCGTCTGTGTGGTCCGTGTGCCAGTGGGTGTTAATCAGATATTTGATCGGATCGGCGCTCATCGCCGTCAAAGCATTGGATAGCGCGGCCCGCGAGGCGGTAAAGCCGGCATCCACCAGAAGCTTGCCGTCGCGCCCGCATAGGACAGCGATGTTGCCTCCGGAGCCTTCAAGAACCGAGATGTTGCGGCGCAAAGGGTGGGTGACGATCGTTGCCTTCGCTGCTGCGTTGACCATTGTCGGAACAATACCTTCCTCGCCCGCGATCAGTGGCCGACGAGCGAGCAGCACGGCCCCGACGCCGGCCACCGCAAAAAATCGACGACGTGAAATCTCCATTCCTTCAACATCCCTCGGCTGTCGTTTCAGTAGCATTTGTGCCGCTCCCTTGGTTGTTCCAGCGTTGCGGTTCCATTCCATTCCGTGAGTTCGATGAACCTTCTTGCTGCCACCCGCGACATTCCACGCGGTACATGAGCTGTTTCGCGTTTTTCAAGTGCGGAACCGTTCTCTGGGTTTGAAGAAGGCACTCTGCTAACCATTCCTCCGAATCCCGCGCCGCTCTCCCAAAAGGGTTTATCTGATTCGGTCCACCGATCGAGACGACCTGACGACACGTCTGCCCAATCACTCGGACAGCTGGTCGACTCTCGCACGGATCATGCTCTGCGCGATCGCTTCCGGCTGCACGCTGCCGAGCAGGCGCACCCGTCCCGAGCGGGCCTCTCGGGCATGCTACGGCCGCGAGGCTGCAACTTGTGGCGGCGGAAGTTACTCTGATCTGCGCACTGAACGCGTCTGGAGCGGAATATTTTCAGCGCACCCCACAGAGAGGCCGGACTGGCGATAAGTCGGATAGGAACCAGGTTCTGCGCTCGCCTGGTCAGTTCAGCAGCGGTCCCGGCGCTTGCCACAAGACCTCGGCGAGTTGGTTTTTCGGATCCCCACCTGGTTTTTCTTGTTACCATTCCCTCGCGGGCTCGGGTTAAGGTTTGCGAGCACGCGATCATGCGAATCGCTGTCGTACCATAAAACAGAGGTGAGATTCGCTGGCTAACCAAGTAGACAAACCGGAGTCCGATGACGTTCTTCTTCCGCTCTGAAAGACATTTGGCAATGAACCCAACATGGAACTGAAATCCGTCACGATCCACAACTTCAAGGCACTTCAGAACATCCACCTCACGGATATCCCTAATTTCGTAGTCCTTGTCGGCGCCAATGGGTCAGGCAAATCAACACTATTCGACGTCTTTGGATTCCTGCGTGACGCCTTGACCGGAAATGTTCGGCAGGCCCTCGATGCGCGCGGACGGTTCCCCGAGGTTGTTACGAGAGGCCACGAGAACGATACGATACTTGTAGAGCTTCAAGTTGACCTGCCGATTGCTGGCAGATCCCGGCTGGTTACCTACCACCTGGAGATCGGACTTGAGAATGGCCGCCCGGTCGTTAAGCATGAGTTCCTTCGGTACAAACGAGGCCGTTACGGCGCGCCATTCTACTTTCTCGACTTCCACAACGGCTCGGGTTTTGCGATCAGGAATGAGGAAGATTTTGACAAACCCGACGAACAACTCCAGCGGGAAGAACAGGAACTGGAATCGCCAGATATTCTTGCTATTAAAGGTCTCGGCCAATTCCAGCGCTTCCGGGCGGCCAGCGCGCTACGTCAACTTTTGGAAAACTGGCACGTCTCAGACTTCCATATCAGCGCCGCGCGAGGCCGGAAAGAGGCAATCGGCGTTGCAGAGCACCTGTCGGAGACAGGGGAGAATCTACCACGAGTTGCCCAATATCTCTACGAGAACCACCGCCCTATTTTCAAAACTATCCTCACTCGAATGCAGGAGCGTGTCCCAGGTATCAGCGGTGTCGAGCCGGAACTGACGCAGGACGGTTATCTTATCCTTCGTTTCCGCGACGGCACTTTTAAGACCCCTTTCCTGGACCGTTATGTCTCCGACGGGACCATCAAGATGTTTGCCTATCTAGTGCTCCTCCACGATCCTAAACCTCACCCTCTTCTTTGCATCGAGGAACCGGAGAATCAACTATACCCAAGTTTGATGAGCGAACTCGCCGAGGAGTTTCGCGACTATGCGCGCAGGGGCGGCCAAGTGATGGTATCCACGCATTCCCCGGATCTCTTGAATGCGGTTCGGCTGGAGGAAGTTCTCTGGCTTATAAAAAAAGACGGACTCTCCGAGATCCGGCGCGCACAAGACGATCCGCAAGTAAAGCGCTACATGGAGCAAGGCGACAAGATGGGATATCTCTGGAAGCAAGGGTTCTTCACAGGGGTAGATCCGGCATGAACGAAGTGGTTTTCTTTCTTGAGGAGGAATCTGCCAAGGCGCTATTAGAACGAATATTTCCTCATTTGATTCCCCCTGGGGACGAGATCCATCCACGCTTCATTGTTTTTGAAGGTAAACAGGATCTCGAGAAGCAGCTGCCGAACAAGTTGCGGGGCTATTTGAATCCGCGGGCTCGCTTTATCGTGATGCGGGATCAAGATCAGGCTGATTGCCGGAAGACTAAGAGGACACTAGCGGCTATCTGTACCGGTGCGGGTCATCCTCAAACGACGGTACGTATCGCCTGCCGCGAATTGGAGGCTTTCTACATCGGCGACCTTCTGGCTGTCGAGAAAGGGTTGGATATCAGCGGCCTTGCAGGCAAGCAGGCTAAGGCGAAGTTTCGCGATCCCGACCGGTTGGTCAGTCCGTCCTTTGAACTACAAAAACTAACCGGCAATCGCTACCACAAGGTGGCTGGCTCCCGTGCGATCGCTCCGCACCTCAACTTACAAGCACCTCGGTCCAGGAGCTTTCACCATCTCATCCGGGCCATCCGCCGTGCGAGTGATGATCTCTACAAAAGGACGCATTGAGATCGAAACTCTCTTGGTCCCCCAGTTTCGTTGTGCCAGCCGGATATTCGCGTCTTCCCGAGTTGCGCGTTGCCACGATTAATACTCGCTGATGCTGCTCCGGTTCCAGCGTCGCCTACCAAAAACAGCGTCCACCAAGTCCCGTCGCGAACTTTCCAGTATCCATGGCGCATTTTCCACCGGTGCCTACCTACGCACTCCCGGCACTACCGCTGCCAGAGTATCTGTGAAGATTCCAGAGGCAGGAACATTCCGGGATGCTGAGGCCGCGCGCGCGGCGTAAAGGCATCCGCCGGCCGATCGGCGGGGACTGAAGCCTTGTAGACATAGCCGCCGTCCGCGAGGCGATCGCCGCGCGACATGGGTTGGCGAACGGCGTGTCCTCCATCGTGGGCATCCGCATAGATTTCCACCAGGACCGATTCCGGATCGACACCGCCAAAGCTGACCGGCACCGAGAACTCATGGCCTTGGGGGGAATCGTGGACCTGGACCGCGCCGAATCGCAGCTCGTGCCAGTGCGCCTCCATCGCCCTGCGCCATTCCAGCAGCGCGGCTCCAGCTTTCCCGCCGTCTTTGGCACGCTCCCGATAGGCGGTGGCGGCCGGCACGTAGTGCGAATCCGTGTACTGCCTCACCGTTCGATTTGCGGAATAATAAGGCGCCAGCCGCGCCATGCTCTCGCGCATTCGCGCCACCCAGGCGTGTGGAATTCCGTCGCCATCACGCGTATAGAACTCGGGCACCACCTGCTGTTCCAGCAAATCGTACAACGCGTTCGCTTCCGCGCGGTCCCAAGCCGGGTCGTCGCCGTGCTCGAAGCCGTCGCCAATAGCCCATCCCACATCGGACGAGAACGCTTCGGCCCACCATCCATCCAGCTCCGAGAGATTCAACCCGCCATTCACCAACACCTTCATGCCGCTGGTGCCGGAGGCTTCCCACGGACGGCGCGGTGTGTTGACCCACACGTCCACGCCTTGCACCAGTTGCTGAGTGAGGAGCATGTCGTAGTCGCTGAGAAAGACCACATGGCCGGCGACATCCTGGCGGTGGAGGAATTGGCTCCAGCGGCGTATCAACTCCTGCCCCGCACCGTCCTGCGGATGCGCTTTGCCGGCGAGAATCAACTGGACGGGGCGCTCGCGATTGGTCAGGATCCGCACCAGGCGTTCGGGGTCCTCCAGCAGCAGCGCCGGGCGTTTGTATGTCGCAAAGCGCCGCGCAAAACCTAGCGTCAGCGCATTCGGATCGAAGATCCGGCCCGCCGCGTTGATCTCTTCCCGCGACGCCCCCTGGCTGGCACGCTGTCGCGTCAGGCGTTTGCGTGTGAAGTCGATGAGCTCGCGCGTGGTGCCGGTGCGCAGACGCCAGAGTTGCTCGTCCGGTATCTTGCGAATCTCGTTTTCGAGGCCTTCGGTCTCTCCGCGCCAACGATGTTCCGTGGACGCGTCGGCCCACAGGCAGCGCGCGTCAAAACACTCCCAGGTGGGCGTGTGGACGCCGTTGGTGACGTACCCGACGGGCACGTCGTCCTCGGGCCAGCGCGAAAACATCCCTTGAAAGAGCCGGCGGCTGACCTTCCCGTGCAGGCGGCTGACGCCGTTCACGAATGCGCAGCCGCGCATCGCCAGGTATGCCATATTGAACGGTTCATCAGGACCACCGTGGCCCGACTGCCCCATCGCCAACAGATCTTCGAACGGAATGTGCAGACGTTCATTGGCGTAGAAATTGAAATACTTCCGCACCAGGTCCGGCGCGAAACGATCGAATCCCGCGTCAACCGCCGTATGCGTAGTGAACACGTTGCCCGCGCGGGTGACCGTGAGCGCCTGGTCGAAAGGCACCTGGTGGTCGAGCATAAACGACCGCGCACGCTCCAGTACCGCAAACGCAGCGTGGCCTTCGTTGAGGTGGCAGACTTCCGGATCGAGTCCGAGCTTGCGCAGCAAGCGCCATCCCGCAATCCCCAAGACGGCTTCCTGACGAATCCGCAGATCGGGTCCGCCTCCGTACAATTCGCTGGTAATGCCTCGATAGCTGGGCGGATTCCCCGGATCATTGGAATCCAGCAGGTAGAGCATGCACCTTCCCACCCGCACCTGCCAGACGCGAATCCACATCTTCAGTCCAGGCAGGACCACCGAGAGCCGGACCCATTCGCCATTCTTTTCGCGGACCGGCGTAATCGGCAATTGACCTGGGTCATTGAAAGGATAGAGGGCCAGTTGATTGCCATTGGAATCGATTTCCTGACGAAAGTACCCCTGCTGATAGAGCAGACCGATGGCGACCACTGGAACACCGAGATCGTGGGCCGCCTTGAGCTGGTCTCCGGCCACATTTCCCAAGCCGCCGGAATAGATCGGCAACGACTCGCTCAGCATGTACTCCATGCTGAAATAGGCCGCCAGTTTCAACTCGGAACCCGAATGCGCCGTGTCAAACCATCGTGTTTCCTTGGCCGCTTCCCGTTGCTCGCGCAGAATCTCCTCGGCCCTTCGCCGGAACGCCGGGTCCGACCACGCGGCGTGATACTTCTCCTGAGACACGGTTTGCAGGATGAGCCACGGGTTCTGGGTGAGCTCCCACAAATCGGGATCGAGCCGTCCCCACAATTCGTCAGCGGAATGGTTCCAGCTCCATCTCAGGTTCAGGGCGAGTTCGGCCAATGCATCCGATTCGCGATTTTCCGCAGGCAGATTGGTGTAGATTGGATTGCTCATGACAGGCCAGTACAAGTACTAGATGGTGCCGTGGCTTCAAGGTTTCGCTTTGATCGCGAAATCGTACACCTGGATGTTCAGCTTGTTTTCGGTATACTCCACCACGGCGTACTCGCCGGGCGGCAGTGGTTCTTTGGACCAGATCTTGTACAGACCATCCGAAGTGAGCTGTTGCTGGAAGGTCTCCACCATGGTCGGCTCTTCGAGCAATTCCTTGGTGACCGGCATGTACGTCAGGTTTTCGACAATGCGGATGGCGCCCTTCGGGGTGAGCTTCGCAATCCCGAATCGCTCGGTTTCCGAGAGCTGGATGAAGAACTCCTGATCGCCGTTGTCGAAGACGTGTTCTGAGTGTGCTCCCTGCAGTTCCAGCGTCGCCTTGCCGGACACGGCGGGGATGGGCGATAGCTTCTGCAGGACACTCCTTCCCTTATTGGTGTGAACGGTGGCCTCGGCGGCCTTGATGACGCGGGTCTGCTTGCCTTCGATCCAGTAGACCCCCGATTCCTGAGGAATCTGCGCGACCTGCCTCTTGAGATCGCGCTCCACCTTTTCTTCTTCGGAGATGACCTTGGCGTCTTTTTCGAGTGCCGCCTGCCGTTCGGCGATTTCGGATTCGGTGCGTTTCAAATCCACCAGTTCGAGCGGCATCTCCTCCCATTCGCTGCGCTCCACGCTGTAGTAACGCACGCGGTCCGATTCCACTTTGTATTCGCGGACCAGATGGAAGTTGCCATCCTTCAGGTACAGCTTGAGGTTTGCCGCCCAAGCCGTCGCCACCAGAAGCGTGAACGCCAGCAGGTACTTGCGCATAACTCTACCGACTACTGTACCGCCGAAACCCGGCTCTTCACAAAGCCCGCCACGGCCGCAGTGACATAGCGTGGGGGCTTTACCAGGAATTGCGGCTTCTGGTCCCATACGCCGCGCGCGATGTCGTCCCACATCGGACCGTTGATGCCACGGTCGATCACTACAAAGGCATCGGCGCGGTCCATGAAGCGCAGGCTCGAAGCCTTGAAATCCTGGCAGGAGAAATCGAGCAGCATCAGAAAGACGTCGGGCTTCACCAGCTCGAGCACGCTGTTCGATTCGACGATGACATTCCGGCTGTTGTCCAGAATCTTGTGTAGCGTGCCCGCTGCCCGCGCCAACTCGCCGGATGGCGCACGAAGCCAGAACGAACGGTCCGCTCCCGCAGCCAGGAATCGGCCGGAGTCCGTCTTGCTCGGCTCATACTCTTCGCTGAGGGCAAAAGGATGGTCCGGCTCGGCTTCGCAGCCACACTCTTTGCCCTCGTTGGCACATACTCCATGTCCGTACTGCGTGATCTTGACTGCAGTCCATTTACAGTCTCGCAGACGGCGGATCAGCCCTGCTACCACGGAGGTCTTTCCAATGTTCCGCGAGTGTCCGCCCACTACCACGAGCATTCAATCCCTCCTTTCGAGTTCACTCAAACGGCGCTTCAGCTCGGCTAACTCACGCCGCATATCGGGGAGACGAGCCAGGTTGGCGAGTTGCTCCAGGTGCTGCCTCAAGGGACGGGCGGGCGTGCCCCACACAGTCTCACCGGATCGCACGATCTTCGAAGTCAGCACACCGCAGCCCGAGCCTAACACCGCGCGCGATTCGATGCGCGCTTTGTCGCCGATCCCGACCTGTCCGCCGATCACGGCGTAATCTTCCACCACCACCTGCCCTGAGAATCCCGTCTGCGCCGCCACCACCACGTGGCGGCCGATCCGGCAGTTGTGTCCCACATGCACCATGTTATCGAGTTTGGTGCCTTCACCGATTATGGTGACACCGAGCGCTGCGCGATCGACGCAGCAATTCGCCCCGATCTCCACGAAGTCGCCGATCTCCACACGGCCGACTTGCGGGAATTTGTGCCAGCGGTCGCGATCCATCACGTAGCCGAAACCGTCGGCGCCGATGACGCTTCCCGAATGAATGATAGCGCCGCGCCCGATATCGACGTTGTCGTAGATGGTCACGTTGGGATGGAGCACGCAGCCTTCGCCTAACATCACACGCTTGCCCACGAAGCAGCCCGCACCAATGCTGGTGGCGACACCGATGCGCGTAGCGTCGCCGACCACCGCGTGCGGCGCAACATGGACGAGAGCGCCCATCTCGACATCTTTGCCGATCACCGCGGTGGGATGAACGCCGGGTTTCAACTCGGCGGTCGGATAGAAGCGGCTCATCACGCGCGCGAACGCAGTCCGGGGTTCGGGAACGCGAATGACGGTGCGATAGCTGGGGCTGGGCCACTCCGAGGGCACCAGCAGGCATCCGGCAGCGGAACTTTCGGCGTTGGCTGCCGCCTTTCGGTTTCCCACGAAGGCCACGTCTCCAGCACCCGCTGTCTCCAGCGCCGCGACGCTGATCACTTCCTTCTCGCCGTCGCCCTCAAAGGTGGCTCCGAGCCATTCCGCCAATTCGCGCACTCGCATGGGTAGATTTTAGCGCCGTGGCGCGTGGAGCATCCCCCCAGTAATTCCCGCCTTACCTATGTGAAGGGGAATGCTTACGTCAACGAGAAAAGGAAAACGGAACTGCGGACCGCCATAATTGCCCAGGTCGCTTGCTGACGCGCGCGGCTCGTTGTGGGCCAAGTCGCTTGCTGGCGCGCGCGGATCGTTGCGAGTCAATTCGCTTGCTGGCGCGCGCGGCTCGTGGCGAATCAGATCGCTTGCTGACGTGGACGGGTCGTTGCGATCCGGATCGCTTGCTGACACGCGCGGCTCGCAAGCACACGTATCGCGCGAAACGTATTTGGGTAGGTACAACCCGCGACCGTGACGCGCGCGGATCGTTGCAAGCCAGAACGGTAGGAGAGAGAACCGGCCGATCAGTTCTTTTTGCCCTTCCCCGGTGATGGAGGCTCGAGTTTGGGGAGTCCGAAGTGGCCGCTCAGGTCGGCCAGCGATTCCAGGTCGACCGCACCCGCGATATTGACCACGGTGAGCTGCTTCGGCTCCGCTGCGATGATCGCTACGCCCGTGATCTTCTTATTCTCCGTGCGCACATACACGTCGGCGGTCTCGCCTTCCTCTGCGCTCTTGAAACCGAGAATGCGAGACCACTCGGGCTCGTGCAACTGATTCTTTACATTGTCCAGATCGGTTTTCGACCATTCCCCATCGTTCTTGAATTGCAGGCTCTTGACGTAGATCCCCTGCAACCCGGCAATCAGCTTTTTTACCTTGGCCTCGTCCGGATCCTTGTCATCCAGGAACTTCGCCGCGAACTGAAGCGTAGAACCGTTGAGGTTGACGTCGACAGTATCGCTGGCCTTCGACTCCAGATGATCGAGATTGAATTTGAACTGCTGCGCCGGAAGCGGCATCGCCAGCCAGCCAACCAGCAACAGCACTCCGCATTGCTTCATTAACGAGCCTCGCGCACGTGCGTCTGAATGTGATTCAGTTTGCCGGCGGTAATCCGCATCGCGAGCATCACCTGCTCCTTGGCCACCATGCCCTGGTGCCTGCGCCACGCCGCTTCGCCCACGCCTCCGATGACTACCAACACCGCAGCGGCTACCGGAAGCCAGCGCGGCACCGCGAACACGCGCGGCTTTGTCACCGGCATGACGACCGGGGCAGCCTGCGCCGCGACCCGCGCGGCCACACGCGCCGCAAAATCAGGCGAGGGCTCCTTGCGGCGGAGCGCTTGTGATAGTTCCTTCTCCAGATCCATTACCTGTCTCCCACGCCGCGGCGCTGCAGTTTTTCCCGCAGCAGCGCCAGCGAGCGCTGTAAATGACTCTTCACTGTGCCGATGGGCATATCCAGAAGCTCCGCGATCTCCATCGGCTCCAAATCCTCCTGGTAGCGCATGATCATGACTGCCCGCGGCGTCTCGGGCAGGGTCGCAATCAGTCGTCGCAAAATATCGCCCAACATCGGATCGTGTTGGACGGCGTGGGCCGCGGGTTCGGCCACCTGTTCCAGCGCGACCTGTGGACGCCGCTTCCGGCGCCTGGTCTCGTCGATGGAACGTTGCACCACCACCTTGCGCAGCCAGAAGACCGCATGCTCCGCGGACTTGATATCGGCCATGTGCCGATGCAGCGCCAGAAACACCTCCTGGGCGACTTCCTCCGCCTGGTCGCGGTCGTGCAGAAAATGATAAGACAGGCTGAAGACCATCGACTGGTGCTCGCGCACCAGGTCGGCGAACTCAAAACCGGTCTGTTCCACACTCTCCAGTTCGATCACTTGTCTTCAATCGAGTACGCAACCTTGGTGCTCACATCGGTCCGCCGGAAGTCGGAGTTCGTCAGCGCGAGCGAGATGGTCCGCTTATAGAAGAATACCGCGCGCACGTCGAACTCGCCTCCGTAGCTCACGGGAAACCAGACGCCGTCCGCGAACCTCTGGTATGAAACCGTAAATCCCAACCCTTTGATGTTGGTGCCCAGCAGAATCCGCACTGCCATCGGAATAGGAAAGGCGAGGCTGGTGGTCACGCGGACAGGCTGGAACTCCTCGGCGTCGATCAGGGCCTCTCCCTTCCAGGAACCCGAATCGCCATCCGCCGGATGCGGCTTAGGCTTGAAGGTAAGGCGGAAGGTTGGGCGCCCATGCACTTCCTGCGTGCCTTCGAGACGAAAATCATACTTCTTCTGCTCGTCGCGGACCAGCGGAAACAGATCGTGGTCAAGGCCGTCGCGCGAGTCCTTATCGTTTGTCAAATCATCGGACAGGCTGTTGATCAGATCGCCATCGATGTCCATGCCCTTGAAACCGTACCCGGGACGGTCGTACGTAAGAATCTTGCCGTGATTCTCGTATTTGCCCTCGAAGTGAACGAGTTCCTTTTGGACGCGGCGCCCTTTGGGTGTGATGGAGTACTCGCGACGCTCCTCGCGGGCGAGCTTTCCACTGCCGCGATGCATGGCGAGCAACTGCTTTTGGGTGTAGACCCATTCCTTGCGCTGCTCCTGCGCCAGCGCCTGATTTTCCGCCACGCGCGACAGGATCCGGGTGAGATCGGGTGCAGGCGGTGCCTCTTGGGCCGAAGCGTATCCGAATGACGCCGCCAGCAGCAGCAGAATCCTCATGCAAACCTCCATCTACCAATCCAATACGATGGAGGGATCTGCTGAGAACGCAGTTATCGGGCTGGCGTACCGGCTACGGCCTGGTTGCGAGCCTTGGCGGGCTCAAATTTGACCAATCGGACGCGATATTCGCTGTAACTGCCGTTGTGCCAATCCCAGAGGCCAGTAATGCCGACGCCCTTTTCGAACCAGAATCGGGTGGTATCCGCCGCGAAGAGGTGGATCTCCACGCGAAATGCCTGGTCGGAAACCGAGGAAGGAGTGAAGCCCGATCCCCGGCCCGTACCGACGACTTTCGAGGGCGTGAATCCCGCAGGCAACTCGGTGGCGAACTTCTTGCCCGCAACCAATGGGAAACAGAAGGCCGGAAGCTCCTGATTGGCCAGCAGTTTTTCTCGAAACTCCGGAGTGAGCTGGCGATTTTCGGCGTCCCAGGAGTAGGCGCCATCCAGGAAATACAGGCAGGAATTGCGAATCAGGTAATGCGATTCACCGTACTTGGAAAGCCAGCTTCCCGGCGTTTCACCCTCATACTGGACATAGCGCAGCACCACGGTCCCCTCGGCGAGCGCCAGCAGGCCGGTAATGGACTCGTCAGTCTGCCATTTCACCACGCGGGGGCTACGCGCGGTTCCGTCGAGAGCCTCGTGCTCGTACACCCAATGGTTCCCCACAGTCATCGGAAACCAGGACGCGACCGCGTCCTGCGCGAACAGCGGCGCGCCGAGCCCCAGAAAACACACCAGGAGCCCAAGTCTTTTGACCTCACCCATAACCTAAGTATACATCGTGGGATTTCGTACGCTTACGGACAGCAATTTTCGCCCGCGCGGGAACGTGCCATACCGCGATATGATTTGCACTGAATGCGAAAACTGCTCATCCCCTTCAGCCTGACCTTCCTGATCCTTCAGGCGCAGCCCGCCAACCAGTTCGCCCTCACGATTGACAACATCATGCGAGGTTCCGGCCTGGTGGGTTTCGAGCCCTCACAGGTCCGATGGTCCGGCGACAGCCAGCAGATTTATTTTCAATGGAAGCAGGCTTCGGACAAAGAGGAAGCGCCGATGGACACTTACGTGGCCGGGCGCGACGGTGCGGCGCCGCGCAAGCTGTCGGATGAGGAGACGAAGTCGGCTCCGCCGGTTTTCGGCGATACCACCAGGGACAAGCGCCTCGTCACGTATACGCGAGATGGCGACCTGTTTATTTACGACAACAGCACCGGAAAGACCCAGCAGCTCACAAAGACCACCGATGCCGAAGTGAATCCCCGCTTTCTGGCGGACGGCAAGCGGATCGCTTTCACGCGCGCCAACAATCTCTACGTGATGTCGGTGGACAACGGAATGCTGGTCCAGCTCACGGACGTTCGCGCCGCAGCACCGGCGGCTCCGGCAGCCGCTCCCGCGACCGCGGCAGGATTTGGAGGCGGAGGGCGGGGCGGACGGGGAGGCGGCGCCGCTCCAGCCGTTGCCGGGGAAACGCCGCGAGGTACCGACAGCCAGGAGTATTTGAAGAAGGAGCAGAAGGAGCTGCTGGAAACCATCCGGGAACGAGCCGCCCGCCGCGAGGAAGCCGAGGCCAAGCGCAAAAAGGACAATCCGCGGAAGCCGTTCACCCTGCAGCCGCGGCAGAACGTGACGTCGCTGCAGCTTTCGCCCGACGAGAAATATGTAGTCGCGACCGTAGTGGAGGGTGCAGGTACGGCGAAGAATACCATCGTGCCGAATTACGTGACTGAGTCCGCGTACACCGAAGACATCCCCGGCCGTTCCAACGTCGGCGACACCCAGGGGCGTGCACGGCTGGCGCTGATCGACGTCGCATCGGGCGATGTGAAGTGGGTCGATCATGGACAGCGCACGACGCCGCCGGATGCCTCGTCGCAGCGCATGGGAACGGAGCGTGAGGGCGCCGCACCGACGGTTCGCACGCCGACCCCGCAGGAGCGCGACGTGCAACTCGGTCAGCCGGTCTGGTCCGAAGACGGAACGAAGGCCGTGATGATGGCGCGCGCCGCGGATAATAAGGATCGTTGGCTGCTGGCGCTGGATCCGGCGACCGGAAAAACGCGCGTACTGAACACCGACCACGACAATGCCTGGGTGGGTGGGCCGGGTTCTCAGACCCTCGGCTGGATGAAGAACGATCGCGAGATCTATTTCCAGTCCGAGCGCACCGGGTACTCCCATCTGTACGCCGTGGCGTTTGATGGCGGTGAACCGCGGGCGCTCACGTCGGGCAATTGGGAAGTACTAAACGTGCGGCAGTCCAAGGACAAGTCGCACTTTTATCTCACTGCGAGCAAGGACTCGCCTTACGAGCAGCATCTCTACGAGATGAGTGGCGACGGAGGCGCGCTGACCCGTCTGACCGCAGCGCCGGGTAAGCATGCGGCCGTGCTTTCTCCGGATGAGCGCTGGATCGCGGACGTTTATTCGTACACCAATAAGCCGCCGGAGCTGTACGTGCAGGAGAACCGCGTGCAAGCGGAGAGCAAGAAGCTGACCTCGTCGCCTGCCCCCGACTTCGCGCAGTACCCGTGGCTGGATGTGCCGATCGTGACGTTCACTGCGCGCGACGGAGTCAAGGTGCCGGCGCGCCTGTTCAAGCCGGCGAACGCGCGCAGGGGCGGGCCCGGTGTGGTCTTCGTTCACGGCTCGGGATACCTGCAGAATGTGGATCGCAAGTGGTCCACCTATTTCCACGAGTACATGTTCCACCATATTTTGCGAGAGCGGGGCTTCACCGTGATCGATGTGGACTATCGCGGATCGGCGGGCTACGGTCGCGATTGGCGCACCGCGGTTTACGAGCATATGGGCGGCAAGGATCTGGACGATATCGTGGACGCGGCCAAATATCTCGCGGCGGAACAGGGCGTCGACCCCAAGAAGATCGGCTTGTACGGCGGCAGCTACGGTGGGTTCATCACGTTGATGGCGATGTTCACACAGCCGGATGTCTTTGCGGCCGGTGCGGCGCTGCGTCCGGTGTCCGATTGGGCGCTCTACAATCACGGATACACCTCGGACATTCTGAACACGCCGCAGAGCGATCCCGACGCCTATCGGAAGTCGTCACCGATTTTCTTCGCGCAGGGACTGAAGGGCGCGCTGCTGATTTGTCACGGCATGGTGGATACCAACGTGGAATTCCAGGATACAGTGCGGCTGGTACAGAAGCTGATCGAACTGCGCAAAGAGAACTGGTCGCTGGCGGTTTACCCGGTGGAGAATCACGGTTTTGTGGAGCCGACCAGTTGGGCGGACGAGTATAAGCGCATTCTGGCGCTGTTCGAGAAGAATTTGAAGTCTTAGTTCGGTGCAAAACGGTATCGCCTGCTAACGCACGCGGCTCGCAACGTGCATCAAATCGGACGCGCCTTCGGGTGCGCTGAAGAGCCACAAGCACAAAGGCAGTGCCGGGCAGCCTCCCGGCAGCCACGACAGGAACGTGCCTGCGAAGCGCTATTCAGTCTTTCTTTGGATCGAGCTTGAGCAGAACGCGCCAGCGGGCTTCCATTTTCGCGGCCTCGGCATCGCGCTTCAGCTTGCGAAGCAGGATCGAGTAGTTCTTCAAGGTGGCGCCCAACGCGGCGGTCTCATTGACGCTGGCGCGGCCTTTCAACACGGGGAGCTTCTCGGCTTCCGTGACGGCCTGCTTGTAGATAGCCTCCGCGGCGGTGTGGTCGCCTTTCGCTTCGAGTGTAAGTCCCATGTTGTTCAGGCTATCGACCGCGAGCTTTTCGCGAATCGCGAGCGACCGGCGGTACAGCGGCTCTGCCAGTTCGTACTTTTCCTGGCGGGCGTAGACTACCGCCAGGGCGTCGAGCGAATTGGCCAGTTCGGGATCGCTAGGTTCGAGTTTCGTGTCCCAGATCGCCAGGGAGCGTTCATATAACGGCTGCGCCTTGGCAAACTGTTCCTGCAGGTAATAAGTGAGAGCCAGCCGGTCCAGGTAGCCAGCTACGTTTTCATTGGTGGGTCCGTAAATGCCCTCTTGGATGGCGATGGCGCGGAGCAGGGGCTGCTCGCACTCCGGATATTTCTCCTGCTTCATGTAGACGTTGAAGAGGGAATCGATCACCGGAATGAGGGCAGGAGCGGAGAGGCCGTAAGCCGTCTCGATGATCTTGATGGCTCGTAAAAGGTTCGGCTCGGCGACGGCGAAACGCTTACGGCCTATGTAGAAGGTGGCGAGCTCGAGGCAATCGTTGGCGAGGTCGGGATCATCGGGGCCGCGCACATTCTGGCGAATCGCAATGATGCGCAGAAAGGCGAGTTCGGCCGGGCCGCCTTGTCCCATGGCGGCGTTCAGGCGGGCTAGGGAACGAAGATCGGGAATCAGCTCCAGGCTGTTCGCGCCCGAGGACTTCTCGCGGATGCCGATGGCACGAGTGTATGCCTTCTGAGCTTCGGGATTGCGGCCTTGGGAGCGGTAGACGGTGGCAATGGCGGTGAGAAGCGGCGCGAGACTCGGGTCATCGGGGCTGGTGGCTTGTTCCTGGAGCTCCAGGGCACGCGTGAGGAGCGGCTCGGCTTCCGCATACTTTCCGACGGAGACAAGGGTGGCTGCCTGCCGGCTGAGTTGTCCCGGATCGGACGTGGGTGTCGAAGGAACTTGCGAGAACGCTGCGAAAGTGCAGAGAATCGAGACTGCCAACTGGCGCATATTTGCTCCTCGACCCAGCGAGGAGCGTTTCCCTGCTGGATTCCTAGCATTATGCTAAAAATTCAGCACCTTGGCAAGCGAGCAGTCAGGAGGTCTCTTCCAGCGATTACATTTCGGCGAGAGCAGCTTTGCCGCACTCTAAGGCGGTGGCCTGGTCTTTGCGGCGAATCGCGCTGACCATCAGCTTTACGTGAGGGATGGCGCGGGTAACTTTAGTAGAAACGGGAATGATTCCAGGCGCCTTGGCGTTCGGGCCTTCCGTTCGATATCCCTTGTACAGCGGACGGGACATCTGATGCATCTCATACAGGCATTGTTTGCCGGACTCGATCTGGTCATCCCAGAAGACATTTCCGCGAACTTCGAGCGATCGGAGAATGCCTTGCAGGAGACCCTTCGTACTGTCGTATAGCATAGATAAGCCTCATTCTAAGCATCGTGCGGGCGCTGTCGCGGGCCTTTTGCAGACCCAACGATGGTACTGCTGGATAATGTGGCGGAGTAGGTTACATTTCCATTTTAGCATGTTTCGCGACACGAACGGCATGAACTGTTCTGGGCTCCTCTTGACACCTCCGCGCCTCTACCAGTAATATACATATATTCCAATTACTGGTATGCGGCAGCCTGAACCACTCAAACCGGCGGACTTTCACATCCTGCTGGTGCTTTTAGCCAAGCCTCGCCATGGCTACGAAATCATGAAGGAAGTCGAGCGCGAGTCGGAAGGACGTGTGCGGCTCGAGGTCGGCACGCTGTACCGCCTGCTGGGACGCCTGCTGGATCACGGATTGATTCGGGAGGCGGAAGAGGACGGACGCCGCCGCAACTACGCGCTCACTCGCGAGGGCCACCGGGCACTGCAAGCGGAAGCGAAGCGACTGGCGGATGTGGTCAACCTGCTGCGGCTACGCGAGTTGCTTCCCCAGGGAGATGTCCATTGAGATTGCTGGTGGCCATTCTGCTGCGTTTCTTCCCAGCAAGGTTCCGGCGCGCTTTCGCCGGCGACCTGATGGCCACATTCGATGAACGTTGGCGTGAGCATCGCGGATGGAGGCAAGCTCTCGCAATCATCGCCGACTTGATGCGCAGTGCCTTTCTGGAACACGTCTCGGAATCTCGCCGCGCGGATTGGACTGAGGAGCCCGATTTACGGGAGGGGGACGGCCTGATCATGAGTCTCTGGAACGATCTTCGATTTGCCATGCGTATGATGCGCAAGGCGCCAGCATTTACCGTGGTGGCGGTGCTGGTGCTGGCGCTCGGCGTCGGCGCGAATACCGCGATGTTTAGTGTGATCAACGCGGTGTTGCTGCGTCCGCTGCCTTTTCAGGAAGCCGACCGCCTCGTATGGCTCACGGAGGTTCTCAAATCCAACACCACCGACGAGGTCACGCTCACTCCAGACTTCATGGACTGGCGCATCCAAAACCACGTCTTCACAGCCATGGCAGCCTACAACGCGTTCGACCGCACCCTGACCGGCGCCGGCGACTCGATCCAGATCAACACGGTCAAAGCCTCAGCCGCCTTGCTGCCTTTGCTAAGAGTGCAACCGCCGCTGGGCCGCGGCTTCGTCGACAGTGAAGATCAAAAAGGCCGCGACCATGTTGCCATGCTCTCCTATGCGCTTTGGCAGCAGAACTTTGGCGGCAGGCCGGATGTGGTGGGTCAATCGATCCATGTGGATGATCAACTGTTGACCGTGGTCGGCATACTGCCCCGCGACTTTTATTTCCCATCATCCGAACCAGTCGATGTCCTGACGCCGCTCGGTAAGGATGAAGCAGTCGAGATGCGTCGCGGCGATGGCATGAGCTTCAATCGGAACGTAGTGGCCCGTCTGAAACCGGGAGTCACACTGGCACAGGCACGCGCCGATATGGAGGTCGTTCAATCGCACATCGCGCGCCCGTCCATGTTGAGCCCTACCGCCACTCTGACGGTCAAAATTCTGACCTTGCGCGAGTATCTGGTCGGGGATATGCGCTCCGCACTGCTGACGCTGCTGGCCGCGGTGGGGTTCCTGCTGCTGATGGCGTGCGCGAACGTGGCCAATCTTCTGTTGAGCCGCGCCGTTTCCCGGCAGCGCGAGTGGGCCATTCGCATCGCGCTGGGCGCCTCGCGGGGACGACTAGCGAAGCAACTTTTAGTGGAAAGCCTGGCGCTCGCCGCCATGGGCTGTGCCGGCGGGCTTGTTTTGGCCATCTGGACGCGCGGCGCCATCTTGACTCTGCTTCCCAAGACGATTCCTGGTCTGGAATCTCTACCGTTGGACTTTCGGGTCCTGGGTTTTACCATGGCCAGCGTTTGCGCCAGCGTTCTAGTCTTCGGGCTGGGCCCGGCGTTCTCCGGTGCAAAAGCGACCGCCAATCCCTCGTTCGGGGCGGATGGCCGCGGCTGCTCCAACGGGACAAACCGGCACCTTGGTCTGCGGCTGCTGGCTTCCGCACAGATGGCCATAGCGATCGTGCTGCTGACCGGCGGCGGATTGATGTTGCAAAGCTTCTGGAGGCAGCGGTACCGCGACTTGGGCTTCGACTCGGACCATTTGCTCGCTGTTCCGATCCACTTTAGCCGGACGCGTTATCCCGGGGGCTCGAAGCAGTCGGCTTTTCTTGACGAGCTTTTGGAAACCCTACAGAACATCCCGGGTGTTACGGGAGCAGCCGCCGGTACGATACCGCCCGGCGATTTTCATGCGACCAACGGAATTCGCATTGAAGGCCGTCCGCTACTGCCCCCTGGGCACCGGCCCGTCGCACGGCAGCCTTCCGTCAGTGCCTCGTACCTCCAGGTCCTGGGTATTCCACTATTGCGAGGCCGCGGCTTTCTCGACTCCGATACGCCGGGCACCGATCCCGTGGTCCTCGTGAGCGAGACCCTGGCACACCGCTACTTTCCGGACGAAGAGCCCCTCGGCCACAGAATTTCCGTTGGCCCCGACAGTTGGTGGCGGATTGCGGGAATTGTGGCGGATGTGAAGACCGCCGGCCTTTCCGCGTCGCCCGAGCCCGTGATTTATTTTCCCTACCGTCAGTTAGGGAGGATCGACACGGGATTCCTTGGGGACAATATCGGGATTCTCGTCCGCTCGGTTTTGGAGCCCGCGGCCATTGCGCCGGATGTAAGAAGGCGAATCACGCAACTGGATTCCAGTATCTCGATCGGAAACCTAGAGACCATGGACAGCCATCTCGATCGATCGGCAGCGCGGCCCCGACTTGCGGCGCTGTTGCTCGGAGGCTTTGCCGGGCTGGGGCTGGGTTTGGCGACCGTCGGGCTCTACGGTGTGATGTCGTTCCTGGTGCGCTGGAGAGTGCGCGAGATCGGCATTCGACTGGCGATCGGGGCGCGTCCTCGCGATGTAATGCGGCTGGTACTGAGACAGAGCGCCACCGTGATTCTGGCGGGAGCGGCGGTGGGAACGGCTTGCGCCCTGTCGCTCACGCGTCTGATGCGAGGATTGCTGTACGGCATCTCGGCGGCAGACCCGTTGACTTTCTTCCTGGCGATCGCGTTTCTGAGCGCTGTGGGATTGATGGCGTCGTATCTCCCGGCGCGAGAGGCTTCTACAGTCGATCCGATGGCGACCCTCCGGTCGGAGTAGCCCTCCCTACTGACTGGCGCCGATCAGGGTTGTGTAGCTCGTAGCGGGTAGCGGGACTTTGGCGGCGCCGGCGATCACAGGAACGGCGACAGATTCCTCCATGCCACGTTGGGCGTCGGTCACCCAGACACGTAGCTGACTCACGGACCCAGGCAATCCTTCGAGCGTCGCAGTGCGAGCGGCTCCGTTATTCACGATGTGCACCGTATAGAGGCCCTCCGCGATGTTTCCGAAAGCGGCACAAGTGAGGTTTGGCTGCCGGTCGCAGGCCACGGGAAGCGAGAAGGACCGCGCCGGTGTCGACGCCAGTTGCTTGAGGTTCCAAAAGCGCCGCGTGGGGTGGAGCGGGCGGTCATCATTGAAGATGCCGCCACCCCCGAGGAGCGAATAGTCGGCAGTGAGTTGCCACTGCAGAATCGAACGAGGTTGCGCGATCGAAAGAATGCGCAGGTAGAGATTGATCTCATACAGGGCGAACGATTGCTCGGCGAAGATCTGCGGATAGCGCCAGGCAGCCGCATCGGTGCTCCCTTCGGCCACAACCAGCGGCAGGTTCAACTCGCGGGCCGCATCGCGCCATTGCGACAGCTTATCGTCAGTGCATCCCCGCCAGGAGTGGAAATCGATGGCGCCAATGTACTTGGCGGCTTCGGCGTCGTGTAGTGCGGGCTTGATGAAGTCGACAGGATTCGCGTCAGAGGTATCGCCGAGGGCGAGTTTGGTGGCGAGACCTTTCCGTGCGAAGGACGCACCGAGAGTCTTGATGAGGTCCGCATGCTGGCGAGGGGTTTGCAGCACGTTGATCCCGATGTCGGACTCATTGAAGCTGAACATGGCAGCTTCGACCCCGTAGTTCTCTTTAAGGAAGAGCAGGTAGGCGGTAAGAGAGTCGCGAATCCGCTCCATTTTTGCGGGATTGAGAGGGCTCCGCTGCGGGACGCCGTTGCCGCCGCGACGCGCCGGCCCACCGAGCACTGCCCACGGGGGCGCCTGCCAGGCACTGACGATGATGGGCATGCCTTTCCGGGCGAGACGGCGGGCCATCTCCATGGCTTGCTGTACCTGGGGTGCGAGGGTTCCGGCACGCGCGGCAGCGAGCGGGTCGGTGCTCTCGTCCGGATGCCAGAAACTCCAGGGCAGTTCCACACGGCCCCAGGCGACGCGCAGATTGTCGAGATTGTAATCGATGACTTGCGGATCGGTACGCGGATTCTGGAGGCGGAAGTTGCCGCCCAGTCCGTCGAAGAGTTGGCCGGGATGCGCAGCGTCCAAGGTAATCTCAACGGGGCGATGATCGATTGTGCCCGTGACCTTGAATGCGAAGCTTCGTTTGCTTGCTTGGGCTGCTGCGCCGGCCGGAAGGACGCCGAGCAGTACCCGGAATCCGGAATCGCTCCTGCGAACGACCACCAGGGTCGGCTGGTTAAAGATCACTTCGATCTGCCGCGATGGGGAGACGAACTGCGCACGCGTCGCTGTGGCGCGGAGGTATTCGCTCTGCTCCGGTCGATCCGGTGGCAGCGGAGTGAGAGCGTCGCTCACAGGATCGGGTTCGGTCAGTTCTACCAATGCTCCCGCAAAGGTTGCGGCAGGCAGATCGATTCCGAGAAAGGCGCCCCCAAATGGAGGGCCTCCACCGGCGTGGGTGACCTCGAGTTCGATCTTGGCTTTGCCGTTGCCGGTGTCCTCGATGGTTTCGGTGGCATGGACCTGCAGAGGCGGGCGCATCTGCACGGTGACCGTTTCGACTTTGCCCTTGCGCGCGTAGGTATTCTGCTGCTTCTCACGGGCAGTGCAGGTAAGGGCGGTTAATCCCGGCTGTGCCACGCACAGACTGGTGGCCAGTTCCAGAAGGTGCCCCTCGACGCGGATACCCGTGAGATTGCCCCATGCCATCACCTCGGGCTGGGCGGATGCCGCGAAGGAACATGCCAAGAGCAGAAAAGCCGAGCCAATGGTCCGGATCATTACCGGAGATTCTAACGCTCTTCATCTCTCGACTGTTCACGTGTCTGGCGAGTCTACCATACCAGGTAACCTTGCTACCCTCCCGAAAGGTCTCGACATGAGTGGCGAGACGACACACAAGATTGTTTGCGTCACTCAGAATGACCAGAGGATGCTGGTATATCCGGTGTGTGCGTGGTAATTCTGATCGTAACCGAGAATGTGGAATTGCTCGCCGTATCCGTAGAACTGATATGCAGCATTCCAACGAATCTTCGGAGTGATCTTGATGGAGACGCGGGCCAGCGGCGACTGGTAGGTCAGCGGAAAGGTCTGCACCGAAACCAGCAGCACCTGGAGGGGGTCGGTGACACTTGGAGGCACCTGAACTGCCCGGCCGTCGCCAGTGTCCTTGGTGATGGTGTATCCCAGGTACAGGTCGGCCCGCCGCCCAAAGGCCCAGCGGACTCCCAGATTGGCCGCGTGGATGTTGCTGATGTATTCGGAGGAAGCATGCGTCAACGTGTTCCGATTCCCCGGCAGAGCGGCGAAGAACGTGAGGCCATCGAACGTGTCGAGATGAATCTTGGTATAGCTCGCATCGATGGAGAACCAGTTTAGCGGCGCATACGACGCGTTGGCGCTGTATTGCCGCGAGTGCGAGCTAAAGTTCGAGAATGAAAGAGGCGGATTCAGATTGTACACCTGGCGATAAGACGTGGACAGTTGTACTTTCCTCAGGCGGTACTGAATGCGGCCATTAATCGCGTGGTAGTTCTTGTCGCTGATGGGAGTGAGCGGATGATAGGCGCGCGCCACTTCGCCATCCAGATTGATCGTCAGCGGGCTGATCGGGCGAATCCGCACTCCGAATGTCCCCGAGTTCACGTGATTGCTGACGTCGAACTGGAATGCGCCAAACGAATTCGCAAACGCCGGGACATCACTGCCATCGATGGTGCGAATGTGCCGGTCGGAGTAATGGTAGCCACCATAGAATCCGAGCCATTTCTTCACCCGGTAATCCACATCGGTGGAATTGGTCAGGGTCAGGATGCCCAGATACTGGAAGTATATGGTGGTCCCCAGGTTCGTCGTGGGATTGATCTCCGAGTAACTGGAGTTACCGTCTATGCGGTTTGAGGTCACTGAGCTGGTGTTGCTGAGAGTCAGATTGTCGGTGGGGAACAAGCTGACGGTGAAGTCCCCGGCCAGGTCCGGACGCTTGGCCTCGCCGCCGACGGTAATCTGCCGGCTGCCGACCGTGCCGAACGAGCTGATGCCGGCGGCCGATTCGTCGAGGGCAAAGTCATTTCGGCCGCTCACATACGTAATGCGCGAGTTGATGCCCCAATGCTTGCGCCTTGTGAAGAGATTGCCGAGCCATCCCGGACTCGAGCCGTGGACCGGCTGCGATCGCTGAAACTGCTGCAGAACAGTCGCATCGGTCGGCGTGCCGGCGGCGAAGATGCCTGCGGAACTCGCGGGAGTATCGTCCTTGAAGAAATCCCAGCGGCGCAGGATGGTCAGCTTGAAGCCGGAGAGGTCCAGATCGGCGCCCAGCCGGTATTCGTTCCATTGACGCTTTACATTCGTAAACACCGGATAGGCTGAGCCGTTCGTGTCGAACTCCTGAGCGGTTGAGAGCGCCGGACCGTCTTCGGTATTGCGACTGTATCCCAGGTTGAATCGAATCTTCGACTGTGGCAGGAGCAACAGGTTGTGGTCTTGGATGCGGCGGATCGTATCTTCCAGGTGCGCCCCGCCCGCGGTTGTGAGGCCTGGGTTGTAATACGCATTGAGCCGCCACGTCATGTCATAGCGGTAGACGTTGTTCTTCTGGATCCGCAGAATCGCCGCTTGATAATTATCGTTGCCGAGGCCGATGGTATTGAGCAGGATCTCGTCGAAATAAGTGCCGTGACCGTCCTTGGAGTTGATCGAAAGGTTGCTGCCCAGCAGGCGGAGTCCATTCCCATAATTGTCGACGCTACGGTACATCCCTTCATCGCCGCCGACTGATTTGAACCGGTACCCGAATTCGAACGTCTGGCTGAAGTTATAGTTGCCCACATCCTCGCCTCGCGGCGGGCTGGTGTTTTCGGGAGTGGGAGCCGCCACCTGTTGCGCCAGCAGCCCTCCGGCCGTAATGAGAAAAGCCGCCAGAGTGGCCGCTTGTAGTCGAGAAAAAGTGAAGAGCGTCCGCATGGTGGTTATCTCAGGAAGAACTGGTCGGCGTTCGATCCGTGTATGCGCACGTGACAGGTGGTGCACCGCTGGAATTTCGGGTCGAGCAGATTGTGACGCGAAGTCTGCAGGTCGACGCCTCCTTGCCGCGTTCCCTCGCCACCGCCGTTGTGGCATTCGAGGCAGACCGTGAAGACTACGGGCCGCCGCAACAGTTTCGCGTTCATGGAGCCATGCGGATTGTGGCACGCCTCGCATCCCTCCACTCGCACGGATGGATGTTCGAAGACGAAGGGCCCACGCTTATCCACGTGGCACTTCAGGCACGGCTCCTCGTTGCCGAGCGCCTGCTCCACCATCCTCGGGCGCTGTCCCATACTCCAGGTCGAAGGAAGCGCGCCGTGCGGATTGTGGCAGTCGGAGCACTGCATGAAGCCTTCGTTCACGCGGTGTTTCGAGGGCATGTCGAACTGCGCGCGGACAGTGGCGTGGCATTTATAGCACAGCTCGTTCTGCTTGGCCGCCAGCAGATACTTGGGTGTAGGGGAATGATGAACGGAGTGACAACTGGTACACGCTACGTCGCGAATGGTGTGTTCGGAGCGTTGAATGTTGGCGCGAGAGAGATCGCGTGCATGGCAAGTGAGACAATCGGCGAGCACCTGCTTGGGCTCCATCAACGAGAATGCATGGGGAATAGTGGTCTTGCCGCCTCTCGCCTCCACATGCGCCTTCGCCGGGCCGTGGCAACCTTCGCAGCCGGTCCGTTCCGGCGGCTCTTTGCCGGAAGCAATGCTCTTATAATGCGGGTTCTTGAAAAATGGCGTCCAGATGTTCGCGTGACAGGTCTTGCAGGCTTCACTTCCAACATAACCGCCTGCGTTAGCCGGCGGCGATGCAGCCGGAGGTGAAGCGTTCTGGGATTGCGCGTGCGCAACCGTGAGCAGCAGAATCAGAAGAAGGGCGTGGGCGCCCGCGCGTGCCATACTCAAAATGATAATGGACTGCACAACGGACTGAATCGAAATGGCGAGAGATTTTACGTTGGTTCCGCAGGGAGTAGAGCGGGTTGACACACGTTTTCGACGCATAGTGACCGATCTGCCGGTACCGGAGTCGTTACCCATCCTCGAAAAGCTTTACCAGTATGAACCCCGCGCCATGCGCGGACAGCCGCCGATCGTATGGGACCGCGCCGAGGGCTTCCAGGTTTATGACGCGTGGGGGAACCGGTGGATCGACTGGTCATCAGGCGTGCTGATCGCCAATGCCGGACACGGCCGCCGCGAAATTGCCGACGCTATCGCCGCACAAGCTGCTTCTCACTTACTAATGAGTTACTCGTTCGCCAACCTGCCACGCGCGCAACTCGCGGAACGGTTGGTGTCTATATTACCCGAGCCACTGAAAAAAGTTTCGTTTTTCAGCGTCGGTTCCGAGGCCGTGGAATGCGCGGTGAAGCTCTGCCGTACCTGGGGAGTGAAGAATGGCGGCCGTTCCAAGCACGTGATCGTGACCTTCGGCGGCGCTTTCCATGGCAGGACGCTGGGAGCACAGCAGGCCGGCGGCATTCCTGAACTGAAAACGTGGATTGTCAATCTGGATCCGGGTTTCGCACAGGTCCCGTTTCCTGATGGTTTTCGGACGTCCAACACCTCCTTTGAGACATTCGAGAGCAGCTTGCGCGAACTGCGCATCGAGCCGCAAAACGTGGCGGGCGTGATGCTGGAGACCTACCAGGGCGGTAGTGCGGCGTTCGCGCCCGTGCCTTACATGCAGGCTCTCCGGCAGTGGTGCACCGGGCACAAAGCACTACTGGTCTGCGACGAAATCCAGGCAGGCTTCGGCCGCACCGGCACATTGTGGGGCTTCGAGCACTACAACCTTGTCCCCGATCTGGCGGTCTTCGGCAAGGGGATCTCCAGTTCCCTGCCCCTCTCGGCAGTGGCCGGCCGTCCCGATGTAATGGACACGTACCCGCCGCTCAGTATGACCTCGACGCACGCCGGCAATCCGATCTGCTGTGCGGCGACGCTCGCGTCCATCGACCTGGTGCTGGGGGAGAATCTCGCGGAACGGGCGCGGATCATGGGCAATGTGCTGCACGAGCGCCTGCGATCGCTGGCTGGACGCTTCCCGCAAATTGGACGCGTCGCCGGCAAAGGACTGGTCGCAGGACTTGCGTGCGTGAAGCCGTGCACTACCGAGCCCGATTCCGAACTCGCCTTCCAGGTGGTGGAGCGCTGCATGCAGAAGGGCGTGCTGATGTTCTCTCCCGTGGGTTTCGGACTCGCGACCGTCAAGATCTCTCCGCCCTTGGTGATTTCAGAGGACGCGCTGCTCGAAAGCACTGGAGTTTTGGAAGAGGCCTTCCAGGCGGCCTTGGCGTAACCGCTCCGATGCCTCAGACGGGCGACAAATGTTGAATCGCCGAGACGCCAACACGACGGGAAGGCGAAATCTGCTTCACTCTGCGGGCTCATCCGCTTCTGCGGGCATGGTAGGAGTTCGGCCAGCACCATCGATTGCGCCCCGCATCCTTGAGTGCGCGAAGAATGCAGAGGCCGCAAAGATCCGTTGTTTTTCTCGGCGCTTCGGCGTCTCTGCGTTAAATTCGAGATTTGACTCGTTCGCGCTGTTTAATGTAATGCAAAGAATCTAACCATTCCGATGCCTCCACAAGTATTCATCATCGGCGCGGGAATGATCGTGCACGATCAGATCCTGCCATCGTTGTACCATTTGCAGCGTCAGGGTGAGATCGGGGAGATTTCGGTGTGCGCGCAGTCTTACGCGACGGTCCGGCGGCTGGCCGACGCGGAATTGATTGCTCGCGCCTTCCCCGGACAGTCCTTCCGCATGTTTCCGGCCGCGCCAGCCGCATCGCCGCAGCCTGAGTTGTATCGCGAGATCCTGGCGCAGCTTCCGCCACGCCAGATCGTGGTTGTGGCGATTCCCGATCAACTGCACTATGAAGTGATCATGGAAGCTCTGCGGCACAATCAACACGTCTGCGCGGTGAAGCCGCTGGTGTTGAAGCACAGCCAAGCTGTGGAGATCGCGCGCGAAGCCCGGACTCGCGAGCTTCTGGTGGGCGTGGAATACCACAAGCGCTTCGACGATCGCAGTCTGATGGCACGGCGCGCCTATCGGGAAGGCCGCTTCGGCGAATTCCGGCTGGGAACTGCCTGCCTCTTCGAAAAGTGGTATTACCGGCATTCGAATTTCCAAAACTGGATGACAGCGGAAAACTCCGACGCCTTCACCTATATCGGCTGTCACTACGTCGACCTGGTCCACTTCATCACCGGGCTCCTCCCCGTCTCCGTTAGCGTGTACGGCATCCTCGATCGCTTTCCGAACGGGAAGGAGGGGTACCTGTGGGCCGATGCCCGCGTCATCTGGAGCAATGGCGCGTGCCTCAATGTGCAGAATGCTCTTGGTTTCCCGGATGCCGCTCCCGGAACCAATACGCAGGGCATGACGCTCTACTGTCAGGGCGCGACGGACGGCGGCCTGATTTCACATTCCGACCAGTATCGCGGCCTGAAGTACTCTTATGCCAATCCCGTGTCGTATGCGGAACCGAGTCCGGATTATTTTCAGTACGTCGATCTTGGATCGGGCGGCCTGGTGCCGGTGGGCTACGGCTATCGCTCAATCGAAGCGATCGTAAGGTCGGCCATTCGCGTGAGTCAGGAAGGCGAGGCGGTGCTGGATGAGATCGATCGTGCCGGGATTATTGCCACCCCCGCCAATAGCAGCTTCAACGCGCGCGTGATCGAAGCGGCGCGCGAGTCGATTGCCAACGGTGGCCGTGAAGTCCGCTGCGGGTGAGCGGACGTGGCGCAAAGAACACTTCTGTGATTCCGCCGAGGTAGTCCGTGCCTAATGGTGGAACTGCGCGCTTTCCAGCTTTGCGTTCAGTCCGGGCTGCGACGCAAACCAATCCAGGTGGCGCTTGATATCCTTGATCAGCATGTCCGCAAGGTCGCAGGTGAAGCCATTCCGCACCACCACCCGCTGAATCACGGTGTCTTCGCGATTCGCCGGTAACCGATACGCCGGCACCTGCCATCCGCGATCGCGAAGCCGGTCGGCCAGATCGTACAGAGACCAGTGCGCACTCTCTTTCATCTTCCACGCGAAGACGGGCAAGTCGCGGCCAGTACTGACCAGTTCAAACGGTCCCAGGGCTTCGATCTGCGCGGCGAGGTGGACTGCCACATCCTGGCAGGCCTGATGGATCGCGCGATAGCCCGATCTTCCGAGCCGGATGAGGTTGTAATATTGCGCGATCACCTGGCTGGCCGGACGCGAAAAGTTGATCGCCAAGGTGGGCATGGTGCCCCCCAGATAGTCGACGTGGAAGATCAGGTCGGGATGCAGGTCCGCCGCCTCGCGCCAGATGATCCAGCCCACACCGGGATAGACCAAACCGTACTTATGCCCCGAGGCGTTGATCGACTTCACGCGTGGCAGCCGGAAGTCCCACTTGCGGTCAGGATGCAGAAACGGCGCGACGAAGCCGCCGCTCGCGCCATCCACGTGAATCGGAATATCGAGCCCCGTCTTCTGCTGCACGCGATCGAGCGCGGCACTGAGCGCCTCGATGTTCTCATAGTCGCCCGTATACGTGCTGCCCATCACGCCTACCACGCCGATGGTATTCTCATCGCACATCGCCGCGGCGCGCTCGGGATCCATCACAAATCCGTTACCCTCCAGCGTTACGCAGCGCTCCTCCACGTCCCAGTACCGCGTGAATTTGTGCCAGCAGACCTGCGTGTTCGTCCCCATCACCAGATTCGGACGCTCGCACGATTTGCCGGCCTTGCGCATCCTCTCCCGCCAGGCCCACTTCAAAGCGAGTCCTCCGAGCATGCAGGCCTCACTCGAACCGATCGTCGACGAGCCGAGCGTATTCTCCGGGGTGGGCGAATTCCAAAGCTGCGCGATCATGTGGACGCACCGCATCTCCAACTCCGCGGTCTGCGGGTATTCGTCCTTGTCGATCATGTTCTTGTCGAACGTCTCCGACATGAGCTTGTGCGCTTCGGGTTCCATCCACGTGCCGCAAAAGGTGGCGAGATTGAAGCGCGAGCTGCCGTCCAGGATGAGTTCGTCATGGATGAGATGGTAGGCGGTGCTGGGGGGCATTCCGTCCTCAGGGATGGCATGCCGGGGCGCCGGGCCCAACAGCCAGTGTCTGGCGTACATCGGTCTCATCACGCGGGTCATCTCATGCTTGGGATGGGTTGGATCTTCCATAACCGGAATTCGACTCTATCACAAGGGGCTGCGCACCTGGGTTTACACTGCGTGAATTTTTTGAGTAGACAGCCTACAGAACATACAGTAGAATGACTACACAATGAGCGAGAAGCCCCGCCCACGCGTGGAGTTCCTGCAAGGCACCCTTGACGTTCTGATCCTGCGGACCCTGTTGACGGGGCCGCAGCATGGCCACGCCATCGCCAAACACATTCAGCGGACTTCGGAAGATCTCCTCCAGGTGGAAACTGGTTCGTTATACCCTGCCCTCCACAGGCTGGAGACGCAGGGATGGGTCGCGGCTTCATGGGAACTGTCGGACAAGGGAAAGCGGGCGCGGTTTTATCGCCTGACGCCGCGCGGCCGCAAGCAACTCGAGGCCGAACAGTCGAAGTGGGAGGCGTTCTCGCGTGCGATGCAATTGGTGCTCAATCCCAGGGATCAGGAGGGTTAGATGATCGCATTCTTCCGAAAACTGAGATATCTGGCGCGGCGGCGCCGTAAAGATGAGGAACTGCAAGAGGAGCTTCAGTTTCACCTCGACGAGGAAGCTGAGGAGCGCCGCGAGGACGGTCTGCCGGATGCCGATGCCAGGCTGGCCGCACGTCGCGACTTGGGAAACGTGCTGCTAGTGGAGGAAGACACGCGCGCGGCGTGGACGTGGATGTGTGTCGAGCAACTGCTGCAGGATTGCCGCTATGGGCTGCGCACCATGATGGCCAACAAGACCTTCAGCGCGCTGGCGATCTTGTCTCTGGCCCTGGGGATCGGCGCCAACGCCGCCATTTATAGCTTCATGGATGCGATTCTATTGAGCACTCTGCCGATTGCGCATCCCGAATCCCTGGTGATCGTGAACTGGCACGATGCGGTGCGCGAACGCGCGTCAGTCATTCACGGCGCCAGCGGCAACATCCACAACGATAGCGAGACCGGATCAACCGCAGGCATCTTCCCATATCCCGCATTCGAGCTTCTGCGGAAGTATGATGCGGTCTTTTCGAGCGTGTTTTCGTACTACCCGACGCGCAAAGTGAACGTGCTAATCAAGGGCCAGGCCGAAGAGAACAGCGGAGAGTTCGTCTCGGGAGATTATTTCCGCGGACTGGAAGTAGTTCCCACTTCCGGCCGCCTCATCATGCCCGACGACGATCGCGTGGGTGCCCCGCCGATCGTGATCCTGAGCTACGCGTTCAGCATGCGGCGCTTCGGTAACTCAGAAAGCGCGCCCGGGCAGTCCATCCTCATCAACAACCTGCCGTTCACGGTTGCAGGCGTCGCCCCGCCGTCGTTCTTCGGTGTCGATCCGTCGGCGAATCCCGACTTTTACCTGCCGTTGCATACTAACCTGATCCTGAAACTGAGGGGAGGGCCAGGGGATGCCAAGGGCTACCTCGACCAGAACGAGTACTGGCTGGAGATGGCCGCGCGCTTGCGTCCGGGAGTGAGCATCACGCAAGCGCAGGCCGAGCTCGGCCCGGTCTTTCATCAATGGGTAGCCAGCACGGCGGCGAACGGTGAGGAACAGGCGCACCTCCCCAATCTGCTGCTCCAGGAAGGCGCCAGCGGCGTGGATTCGCTACGCCGTGAATACTCGCAGCCATTGTATGTACTGCTCGTGATGGTGGGTGTGATCCTGGCCATTGCATGCGCCAACATCGCGAACCTGTTGCTGGCGCGGGCCGCGGCACGCAGACGGGAGATGGCAGTGAGGCTCAGCATGGGCGCGGGGCGTTTTCGTGTAATTCGCCAACTCCTCACTGAAAGCGTACTGCTGGCAATCTCCGGCGGCGCGTTGGGAATCCTGTTTGCGATTTGGGGAGTACGGTTCCTCAAGCTTCTGCTGAAGCACGAATGGCTGGGGTTCGCTCTGGACCCCGCACTGAACTGGCGTGTGCTGGGCGTCACGGCTCTACTATCGATGGCTACCGGGCTGTTGTTTGGGCTGGCTCCCGCACTGCAGGCCACTCGTGCGGACGTAATGCCGGCCTTAAAACAAACACGAACCGGCGATGGCGGGTCGCGGCATTTCTTTCGCGGGGCTGGCCTGAGCCGCCTGCTGGTAGTGACCCAGATTGGTCTCTCGCTGCTTCTGCTGGTGGCGGCCGGGCTGTTCGCGCGGACGCTCGCCAATCTGCAAGCCATCGAGCTGGGGTTCCAGCGCGACAACCTGCTGCTATTCCAAATGAATGCCCGGCAGGCGGGCCATCGCGACCCGGAGATCGTCCAGTTCTACAGCGAACTGCTGGAACGCTTCCGGGCCATCCCAGGCGTGACCAAGGCGACGGTGATCCACTATCCGATGGTTGGTCGTGGAACCTGGATGGGGTCGGTCTTTCCTGCGGGAGAACAGCCGAATCCCGAGCGCACCACTCATATCCTAATGACGGGCACCGGCTTCTTCAATACGTTCCAGATTCCGGTGATCCTGGGACGCGCCACCGACGAACGCGACCGCGCAGGCGCGCCACCTGTCGCGGTGGTCAACCAAGCCTACGTCGACGTGAACTTCGCAGGGCGAAATCCGATCGGCCGCCATATCGTGGTCGATCGCCGTCCTCCGCTGGGGAAGCGGGATGTCGAGATTGTGGGCGTGGCCAGAAATGCCCGGTACGGCGATACTCGCGGTGACTATCGGCCGGTGGTTTACCTTCCCTTTACGCAGGGTTCCTACTACCCGGTGGATGAGATGACGTTCGTGCTGCACACCACCGGTGACCCGCTGGCCTACGCCAACACGGTGCGAACACTCGTACGGCAGGCCGACGCGCGGATTCCCGTGACAAATGTCGAGACGGAGGCAGCACAGATCGACCAGACTATGAGCCGCGAGATCATGTTCGCCCGTCTGTGCTCGGGCTTCGCGATTCTGGCGCTGGTAATCTCGTGCATCGGTTTGTACGGGACCATGGCCTATACGGTGGCACGACGCACGGGCGAGATCGGGATACGGATGGCCTTGGGAGCGCCGCGCGCCGTGGTGCTCTGGATGGTACTGCGCGAAGTGCTGATTCTGGCGGCGGTCGGTCTGGCGCTGAGTGTTCCCGCGGCGCTGCGCAGTTCAAAGCTGGTGGAGTCGTTTCTCTTCGGAGTGAAGGCGGATGATCCGGCATCGGTAGAACTGGCGGTCGCGATCCTGTTGGGAGCGGCTATGCTGGCTGGTTTCGTACCGGCGCGCCGGGCCTCGCGAATCGACCCGCTCACCGCCGTCCGGCACGAGTAATCACGGCGTCGCGGCTTGCAGTACTTCCTCGGGAGACGCGGTGCCGGTGCCCTTTTTCATGATCGTGATGGACGCGATCTGATTGCCGAAGCGGGCGGCAGCGGCGGGGTCGCGGGTAATTTTGAGCGCCAGTGCGGCGCCGGCCGAGAAGCTATCTCCGGCGCCGCAAATGTCCACCGGATGTTCGATGCGCTTCGCTCTCACCCAGGTGGGAACGTGCTCGCCGATCAGCAGCGCGCCATTCGCGCCACGCGTGATGACCAGCAGCGGGGACTCCGTGACGCGGCGCAATTCCCGATAGTCGATGCGCCCTAAGACCCGGCGGCAGGCCGCGCGCGCCTCGAATACGTTGCCCTTCACGATCACGCCACGAAAGTGCTCCGCTCGCATCCGCGAATCGACCCAGATCAGAATGTGTGGATGAGCTTTGGCGATTCTTGCGAGTGCAGCCCGGACCGCGCCCGTGACCAGTCCGCCCGCATCGGTCTCAGCCTGGTCGGAAACCAGAATCACGTCGTAGTCCCCAGCGTGCGTTTCGAGGCGAGCCGCCAACTCGCGATCCAACTCCTCCGGTACAGGTCGCGTATTGACGAAATCGATTCGCGGCAGATCCTCAATACCGGTCGCGGCATTGATCAGCTTGGTGTAGGTGAAGGTCGAAATCTGTTCCGAGCGCAACAGCAATTGACTCTCGATGCCGCGCGCCTCAAGCGCGCGCCCCAACTCATATCCGAAGCCATCGATGCCGAGCGTTCCGAGCACGGCGACTCGGGCCCCGAGGGCCGCGACGTTGTTCGCCACTGTGCCCGCGGCGCCGGGAGTCGTCTCGGTGGCGACCACACCGACCCGTGGAATTCCCGTCTCGCGCGATGGATCGGCAAGGGTGGGATCGTAACGGCACCAGCGGTCCAGGCAGACATCGCCTACCACCAGCACGCGCAGCCGCGAAATGCCGGACAGAATTTCCGCCGTGGTCATCCCGCTCGCCTCTGCATGTGGCACCCCGGACCTGAGACTGAGCGGGAACACTCCCTTGCGGTCGCGGCTCGTGCGTCGCGGCTCAATTCGATGCTTTTACGAGCCACGACCGTAAGGCAGTGACGCGCAGGGTCTTCAATTGTCATCCCGCAGGCCTCTGCAACAGACGCCACAGCGCCGGCAGCGTGGCGCGATGCTCTCCCGCGAAGTAGAAGCTCTGCCCGCCCTCAGCGACCGTGCGCACCAGAATCGTCTTGTGCGGCCGGAAATAATAGCCCGGATCGCTCTTCGGCAACTCCTTGCGATAGTCGCCGTGGATGGGAACGAGATCGAAGACCGCGGTCGCAAAGTCGCGAATCGATCGCCCCTCCTGCCTCGCCACGTTGCGCGCCATCGCCAGCGCCTTCAGATAAACCTCCGGGCCCATGATCGCGGACCCGAAGCTCAGCAACACGCCGCTCTCCAGGCGCTCCACCGTGTGGGCGAAGATCAGGAAATCGCGGTAACTCGCCGCTCCCAGCGCGGCCCCATCGCAGTTGGGATGTTCGTGAATAATGTCGTACCCGACCCCCACGTGAACGGTGACGGGCACCCGGCAGCGATACGCAGCCGCAAACACAGACAGATCGCGGTGCGGACAGTCGCTCTCGCCGATGCGGCGGCCGACATTTTCTCCGAGACCCAGCCTCAGATCGGCAGCTTCCCGAATCCAGTCGTTTAATTCCCCCGTCTCCCGCCATAGACCGAACTCTCCCGTGCGGATGTAGCGGTCGACGCTCTCGGTGGTCGCGCCGATGCGGGCGAGCTCGTAATCGTGAATGGCCGCGGCACCGTTGACCGCAATGTGATCGATCCATCCTGCCCCCAGGAGGTCGATGATGTGGCGATTCACGCCTGCACGGAGCACGTGCGCACCCATCATCAGGATCCGCGCCGCACCTGTTTCACGCGCCCGCCTCAGGCGCGCGGCGACTGTCTCCAACTCGGGATGCGAGAAGGCCGGGACGGGATCTTCGAGCGAGAGCCATCGGTCCAGATGCAGATCATGCCGGCGTTCCGCGAGCGGCTTCACTTGCAGACGGGAACGATCGAAGATTTCGTATTGGCTCATACGCGGAAGAGCTCCGGCATCCAGATTTCTGGCTGGAGGTAGTTGGGAAGGATATAGTCCGCGCCTACGCCGATGAGGCGCTGCCGCTTCCACTCGTCGACGATCTGGCAGTCGGGCTCGTCGGTGGCGACACCGACGGTGACACCGCCGGCACGCCGCACTTCCTCGATCTCGACATATCCGTCGCCGAAACCGAGCAACTGATTGCCGCTGACGCCGGGCAGTGCGAGGATGCGCTGCACCAGAATCCGCTTGGAGAATTTCTGGAAATCGTCGAGTGCACCATACACGCCGCCATCGAAGTATCGGGCGACGTCGAGCAGTTGCGCTTCCTCTTTCAGGTAGATCTCATCGGTGCCGCTCGCGAGATACATCGAGAAGCCGCGTGCTTTGAAGTCTTCGAGCACCGCACGTACACCCGGAACCAGGTAGCGGTCGGGCGGACAATGGCCGCGGCGAAGATCGTTCAGGCGGCCGGCGATGACATGGGAGAGCAGGTCGAGGTAGCGCTGCTTATAGACCAGCGGCTCCAAAGGCGTGCCGCCGCGCCGCGTCACTTCACTCGCGAGCGCGATCATCTGATAGATCGTCTCTTCGCCGGTGAGGCGCCAGACGAAACTTTCTATTACCTGGCGTAGTTCGTCTTCGGTTTCGCCAGTCTTTAGGTCAGCCAGTACCTCGACCATCATTGGGACCATGACACGCATCCAACCGGTGCGTATGAGCGACAGGGTTCCATCGAAATCGAAGAGGACAATGCGGGCGCCGGCCGCGGAAACTCCGGGATGTACGGATTCCATGCAAAGAACCATTCTGGCAGATCAGGATGATTTGGGCCGGGGATAGGCCCGGCCTCCGCTACAATAGCGATGTGCAGCGCCGTCACTTCCTCCGATCTGCAGGCGTTTTGTCCGCCGCATTCGCAGTACACAAGAGTAAACCGCTATTCGCTGAACAGGCCGCTTCCCGTTGGCGCCAGTTCGAAGTACAGACCCGTGTCGAGGTCCTGAAGCCCTCCGGCGAGACTCGCGTGTGGCTGCCCGCCGCCTTAATTGGGGAGACGCCATTCCAGAGGACGATCACGAACGAGTTCCATGCCGAGGGTGGCAAGGCTTCGCTCGTTTCCCACCGCGAAGATGCCCTCGGCATCGTGAGCGCGGAGTTTCCCGCGGGCGTGAAGCCGGCGCTCACGCTGACTAGCCGAGTAGCGACGCGCGACTTTTCCGTCGATCTTTCCGTGGGCGGCAAGACGCCGCGATCCGATCGCGAGGAGCTGGAGCATTTCCTCCGGCCAACCAGGTTGTTACCGACCGATGGCATCGTCAAAGACGCGGCGATGGAGATTACCCACGGCACGAGAAGCGACCTGGAGAAGGCTCACGCGATCTACGAGTGGATTGTCGACAACACCTTTCGCAATCCCAAAACGCGCGGCTGCGGCATTGGGGACATCAAGTTCATGCTGGAATCCAAAGACCTGGGCGGCAAGTGTGCCGACCTGAATGCGCTCTATGTCGGTCTTGCCCGCGCCGCCGGCTTGCCCGCGCGCGATGTCTACGGTATCCGCGTAGCCAGGTCGGAGTTGGGGTACAAGAGCCTTGGCACGTCGTCGGACAACATCACCAAAGCGCAGCACTGCCGTGCTCAGGTGTATCTGGGTGACTACGGGTGGGTGCCGGTGGATCCTGCGGACGTTCGCAAAGTAGTGTTGGAAGAGCCGCCAGGGAATCGCGCGATCGAGGATGAGATGGTGCGCAAAGCCCGTGCGCGGCTGTTCGGCTCGTGGGAGATGAACTGGATGGCCTACAATTTTGCGCACGATGTGGCACTGCCCGGGTCGGCAGGCAAGCCCACGGGCTTTTTGATGTATCCGCAGGCGGAGACCGGCGGCGTGCGAATAGATTCCCTCGATCCCGACAACTTCAAGTACGAGATCACGTCTCGCGAGATTTCGGCTACGAACGGTTAAACGCGATTCCTCACACCCGCGAAGCTCGGGACCGAAGGATCCGCCGTCCGAGCCAGATCAGGCCGGCCGCGGACAGGAGATCAATCAAAAGGATCTCCAGATACGAGGGCTCAGGCATCGGAACCGGAATGACCGCGGGAATGGCGACCGCAGAGGCGGTTACCAGTTCCTGAGCGAGGAGCGCCGAGGGAACGCCTTCGGCCTTGTCGCCGTAAGGACGCGTGTAGATGCCTCCTATGGCGGCGTCCGCACTCTTTGAGGGAGCGTCGGCCAGCGCTACCGTCGCCGCAATGAACAGCGAAAGAATGGCGCACGAAGCGAGCCGTAACACTTGTTTAGCCATCGATTCTCCCTCCCCTTCAAAACCGGCGTCAAGACGAGCGGCACGCCACTTGCCATTCTCGAACTACTTAAGAATCAGTGACGGCTTTTTGGGGCAAAGAAAAGAGTTGTCGAATAATCCATCACTTTTGGACCTACTCGGGAAAAGGCCAGACACGCTCGATGGTCTTGCTCAACATCCAGTGCAGATCGTCGGCGTTCAGGAACTTCATCTCGTCTCGAACCACCTTGAGCGCCTTTTCGTAGGTGGAGACGGCTTCGATGATCGGCCAGTCCGTGGCCCACATCAGACGTTGCGGACCAAAAGACTGGTGCAGGCGCTTGACGAGTTCCTGCGCGTCGAGCCACGGGTATGGCTGTTTGGATAGCGACCAGGTGTGTGAGATCTTGACGAACACGTTGGGGTAGCGCTTGAGCGCGATCAACTTCTCCAACTCATCCAGCCGGTCCACGGGACAATCGGCCATGTGATCGATCACCACCGTCAGATCTGGCAACTTCTCGAGCAATGTGCCGACCTCGGGCATGCGCCCGATCGGCGCAAGCACGGTCATGGGGACTTTCAGATCGTTGCAGCGCTTCCACAGAGGCGGCATCAACGGGCCGCGAAACCAGTCGCCGCTTGCATTGCCCGCGGGGCTCAGGCGCACCCCCCGGAATCCCTCCTCGGTGTGCGTCGAAAGGTGATCGGGCGCCGCCGGGTCGAGCGGATCCACGCGGCACACCCCTTGGAACGTCTTCGGGTACCGCTTCAAAACATCCTTCAGGTAGCTGTTGTCGTAGCGATAGTGAATCACCTGGATGATCACCGTCTTCGACACGCCATTTGCCTTCATCAACTCCAGGAGCGTGTCGGGCGTGGCATCGCGCTCGGGAGGATGAGCGCCTTCTGCGAAGGGATATTTCGGATCGTGCTTCCACACGTGTACATGGGGGTCGAGTATGCGGTAGTCCAACATGAAGGGGCTCATCGCGGCCGCGGCCAGCAGCGACCTGCGGGTGATTTCAGACATAGATCGACTCTAGCTTGTTGACCACGTAAGCGCCGCATCGCTCATAGCTGGCACGCGGGCCGTTGCGCGCGATGTCGAGATCTACAATCAGCCAGCCTTTGAATCCGATGGATTTGAGCACGCGGTGGCATGCCGGGAAGTCGATGTCACCGTCGCCGAGATCGAAGATGCTTTTGATGTCGAAGGAGTCTGGCTTGGTGTCAGGAAGGCGCTTGGCGTCCTTGTAGTCGGCAAGCATCAAGCGGGCCTTGAACTTCTCGAGGGTCTTCGCCACGTCAAAGCCGGCGAGGTGCAGGTGGGCAGTGTCGGGAGAGAAGTAGAACAGCTTCGGATCGGTGAGCGACATGCAGCGATCCAACTCGTCCGGATTCTGGACCATCTCGCCCATGTGGTTGTGCAGGCCGGCGTAGAATCCCATTTCGCGCGCCGCCGCTCCGATGGCATTGAAGCTCTCGCACATCGCCTCAAATGCGCCCGGCGCGCCACCGTTACGGCGATTCGGGGGAAAGACCACCAGGTGGTTGGCTCCGAACTCCTTCAGGAAGGTCATGGCAGTCTTCGCGCTGGCCACGACGTCGGAGCGCTTGGTCGGATCCTGCGTCGCCCCGTTGAAGGAAATGGTGACGATGGAGCAGCCGCGCTTGCTGGCTTCCTTCTGCATCTGGGCGGCAGTGATGTCGTACTTCTGCAGAATTTGCGGAAATTGTGTGAGGCGCAGCCCGATGAAGCCGGTATCCTTCATCACGTCTAGGATATCGGTGAAAGGCACAGGTGGAAAGGAATTCCAGAGGTTCGAACCGAGCCCCCACTTTACGTTCTGGTTCGCAGGCAGGCGACCGGCTGCACGCGTGAGTGTGGCGGTCATCAGGGCCAAGACCTGGCGTCGAGTCATAGAAGTAGTCTTGTACTCCACGATCTTCGTGTCAAGTCGCGCCTGGGTGCAATATCCGCGGCACTCGCCGGTCCCACGCGACGCGCCATGTTGTCGCGTCTCATGCCCGCCGAGGCGTCGGTCACGGAATAGCCATGTGTTCCCAATGAGCCAGCCGGCCATCTCCGGTCGAGAGAGGCAGCCGCCGATGGGTCATAACGCGACGCCGACCATTCCTATGCCGAGCGACCGCGAGGTTGCATTCGAACATTGAGTATCCTGGCGAATCGCAGGCCACTGCGGTGCTGACCGAGGAAAGAGGCCAGACGACGCTCAGTAATGTGCCCGCCGTGCGAGATTCGTGAAATCGGCTGCAAACCGGCATGGAACACGGCGCGGCCGAATGCCATGACAAGCTTGCCGAGGTGCTGGCGGTGGTGGTTCCGGCGCCTCAACGCATGTAGAACAGGCTGAGGCGGGGCAGGCCGCTCTTTTCCAGCAGATGCCGTTCCAGATACTGCTTTTCGAGCATGCTCAACTGGTCGGCGGACATTTTGCCGCGATAGGGGCGCAACTGGCGATCGAGTTCCTGGCGCGAGGTCAGCATCTCTTCGTCAGTCTGGCGGGTGCGGGCAGCGGCCACCATCTTCTCTTCGAGGACGGTGAGGCGCTGCTCCAGCGCTTCCAGATCGGCATAGTGCAGTTCCACCTCATCCGCCAGTTTGCGCAGCGATCGTGCGATCTCTTCGTACACGGCCGGTAGAGCCTCCGCGTTGCCCACCAGGTACGTCCGCAAATCTTCGAGTGGAAAGGGCGGCGCCGCTTCCTTGCGGGCCTTCGGCTGAGCCGTTCCTGCCATGATCTGGGCCTCAGTCATTACCGCCTGTGCGCAGAACGCCAGCGAGTTCACCATCTGCGTTTTGATTCGCCGTGCGCGCCATTTTTCGAACGCGGCGTCGATGCCGCGCAACACAGCCTCCAGCGGAACCCCCGAGTTTTTCCACGATTCAATCAGCGCCCAGTCGAGCGGCGAGAGCAAAAACAGGCTGGTAGCGCGGGCCTTTTGGAAATGTTCTTCAATTTCTGTGTAGTAGTTGAAATAGTTCACTGCGGGGCCCTGGTGTGGCGGTTCCGTTCCCAGATCATCTCCAGACCTTCGAGCGTCAAGCTTTCATCCACGGTCCGCAGGTACCGTGACCCGCTCACAATCATGTGCGCCTGACCGCCGGTCGCGATCGTCTTCGTCTCGGGTCCCAGTTTCTGAATCACGCGCTCCAGAATACCGTCAATCATCCCGATCGTGCCAAAGTACAAGCCTGACTGGATGCTGGCCACGGTGTTCGTTCCCACGACATCCGCGGGCGGACGGAAATCCACCTTGGGAAGCCTCGCGGTCCTTTTGAACAGCGCGTCGATCGAAATGCCAATGCCCATTGCGATCGCGCCCCCCAGGTACTCCGCCTCTTTCGAGATCACATCGAAGTTGATGGTGGTTCCCATATCGACGATCACGCACGGTCCGCCGTACTTGTAGAAGCCGGCCACGCCGTTGACCAGCCGGTCGGCGCCCACCTCGTTGGGATTGTCGTAGCGGATCGCCAGTCCGATATCGGTTTGCGGTCCAACGAACATAGCGTCAGTGTGAAAATACCGTTGCGCCATGAAGGCGAGGGTGCTATCGATAGGCGGCACAACACTGCAGATAATCATGCCGTCGACGGTCGCGATGTCGAGTCCGGCGGGCGAGAACAGGTTGTGCAGCAGGATGCCCCATTCATCGGCGGTCTGCTCGTGGACGGTGCGCAGCCGCCACTGAAAAACCAGCTTGCGGCCTTCAAATGCGCCGATTGTAATATTGCTGTTACCTGCATCAAGAGCCAGCAGCACGTACGCCTCCCGCGAGAATCAGGGTATCCGTACCATCATCCTTACGCACAATCAGGAACCCCGAGGAGTCCAGGCCGGAGGTGGTTCCCGAAATCACGCCGCCCGGCTGGTTCACCGTCACGCGCCGTCCCACCGCATAACTAGACGCGTGGGTGAAGAGCCGCAGTACCGCGTCCTGATCCTCGGCAGCAAAGGTCTCGATCGCATGAATAAGGGCGATGACCAAGCCGGTCGGTTCGGGTTCTCTGGCGGTATGAAGTTTGATCGAGGTCGCTTCGGACGCGAGTTCTTCCGGAAACGCCGTGTGGGTGAGATTGATCCCGATGCCCGCGATCGCTTTGCCATCCACCAGTTGCACCAGAATTCCCGCCAGCTTTTTGCCTCCCAGCATCACGTCGTTGGGCCAGCGCAGATCGCACGCAATGCCCGCAACATCCTGCAAGGCGCTCTGCACGGCGAGACCGAGAGCCAGAGTCAGCACGGGCGCAGGTTCCAGAACAATCGAAAAGTAGAGGCCCGCGCCTGCCTCCGAATGCCACGAGTGCCCATGGCGGCCTTGTCCGGCAGTCTGCTCGCCGGCCACGACCACGGCGCCTGGAGGACAGCGGGCAGCGGTCGTCATGGTGGAGTCGACGGTTGGATAATACTCGATCGGGCGGCCTGGAAACTCCGCTCGGATGCGCACTACGTCTACCGGACTCATGCAAGTTCCAGGCGAAAGCTGATGTCCATCGCTCGCGCGCTATGAGTGATGGCGCCCGACGAAACAAAGTCGGCTCCGGTCTCCGCGTACGCTCGCACGTTTTCCAAATGGATGCGACCGGACAGTTCGACTTTGGCGCGGCCGGCAATTTCGCGGACCCACTCGGCCGCTTCGTCAGGCGTGAGGTTGTCCAGCAGAAGATGTGCGGCGCCGGCATCCAGCGCCTCGTGCAACTCTTCGCGCGTGCGGACTTCGATCTCCACCGGCAGCCCGCTGGGACGCGCGCGCTCGATCGCATTCCGCACGCCACCTGCCGCGGCAATGTGATTGTTCTTGATCAGAATGGCATCGAAGAGCCCCTGGCGATGATTCGTGACGCCGCCCGCGCGCGCAGCCATCTTCTCGAGGCGGCGCAATCCCGGCGTCGTCTTGCGCGTGTCCAATACCTGGCACTTGGTTCCCTGTACGGCGTCTGCGAAGCGCCGCGCCAACGTCGCCACACCACTCAGCCGTTGCAGAAAATTTAACACCACGCGCTCGCGCTCCAGCAGCGTGCGTGCGGGTCCCGAGACCTCGGCGATCATGTCACCCGCCGCGCATGCGTCGCCATCGCGCTTGTGTACAGTCACGTGCCTGTAAAACTCAGGCAGCAACTCGAGTCCGGCGATGATCAGGGGCTCTCGTGCCAGAAAGCGTCCACTCGCTAACTGCGTCTCGGGCACACAAGCCGCGGACGTCACGTCGCCCGTACCGATGTCCTCCTCCAGGGCAAGGCGTACGATCTCGGTCATTCAGGACTCCCGATCTTGCTCAACTGGGCTTCGTAATCGGCAAGCTTGGTGCGGATGGTTTCGATGACTTTGGGCGGCGCTTTCGCCAGGAACGCGTCGTCGGCCAACTGGCGCCGGGAATTCGCGATGTTCTTGCTGAGTTGCTCGCGCTCCTTTTCCAGGCGTTTGCGCTGCGTATCTTCCTGCGACTTGGGAACCTGGAGCACCAGGTCAAATTGCACGGTGGAACGCATCGCCGGGGCCTTCGGCGCGGTATCCCTCTGAAAATCCAACTTCACGTTGGCGAGTTTCTGGATGGCTGTGGCATGCCTGCGGGCCACCTCCAGGGCGGCGTTGCGGGAATACAACGTACCTTCCAGTTCCTGTTTCGGGTCGAGTTTGGCCTCCGTCCGCAGCGTGCGGGCCATGGTCACGATCTCCTGCAGGATGCCGATCTCGTATTCGGCTTCGTGATCCGTCACATCCTGCCGGTATCTTGGATAAGGCGCCACCGCAATCGAAACGGGGCGAATCGCGCGATCGGTGGCGATGCGCTGCCAGAGTTCCTCGGTGAGGAACGGCATCGCGGGGTGGAGCAGGCGAAGGGCGGTTTCGAACGCCGCCAGCGTGTTGCGCCAACCGGCATTCAAGCCCGAGTTCTCCTCGAAGCGTTGCTTCTTGAGCTCGATATACCAATCGCAAAACTCGTGCCAGAAGAACTGCCACAAGACTTGCGCGGCTTCGTGATAGCGGTAGAGTTCAATCGCGCGATTGGCCTGCTCAGCGCAACTGTTCAGACGGCTGAAGATCCAGCGGTCCTCAATCGGCACCTCGAGCGTCTGCGTGTCCGCTTCGGGCAGAAAATCTTCCAGGCTGTCGGGCACCCACGGCGAAACGCCTGACCATTCCATCTTCAGGGAGAGGAAGCGTGCGGCGTTCCAGATCTTGTTGGCGAAAGCGCGGGAACTCTCCATGCGCTCTTCGCTGAGCACGATGTCGGTCCCCGGTGCAGCGCCTTGCAGCAGAGCCATGCGCACCGCGTCGGTGCCGTATTTCTCCGTGACCACCAGCGGGTCGACCACATTACCTCGGGTCTTCGACATCTTCTGCCGTTCCGCGTCGCGCACCAGGCCGTGAATGTAAACCTGTCGGAAGGGCACGTCGCCCATAAACTCGAGGCCCAACATGACCATGCGCGCCACCCAGAAGAACAGGATGTCGAAACCCGTGATCAGCAGCGACGTGGGATAAAACGTGGCCAGATCTTCGGTTTGCGCGGGCCAGCCCAGGGTGGAAAAAGGCCAGAGGCCGGAGCTGAACCAGGTGTCGAGAACGTCGGGGTCTTGCACCAGGCGGCCCGATCCGCAACGCGAACAATTGGCCGGCGCCTCGCGCGCAACCAGAATCTCATGGCACTCCTCGCAGTGCCACGCGGGGATGCGGTGCCCCCACCAGAGCTGGCGCGAGATACACCAGTCGCGGATGTTGTACATCCACTCGTAATATGTCTTAGCCCAATTTGACGGAATGAACTCGATGCGGCCACTTTCGACCACGGCGATGGCTTTTTCCGCGAGCGGCTTTGTCTTAACAAACCATTGTTTGGAGATGAGCGGCTCCACGGGCGTGGAGCAGCGGCTGCATTTTCCGAGGCTCAGCGGATAGTCCTCAATCTTCGCCAGCAGACCGAGCGCTTCCAGATCCGCGACCACGCGCTTGCGGGCCTCAAAACGATCCAGTCCGGCATACGGACCGGCCGCTGCGGTCATCTTACCGTCTTCGTCGATGACTTGAATCTTTGGAAGATTGTGGCGCCGCCCGGCTTCAAAATCGTTGAGATCGTGTGCGGGCGTGACCTTCACGACGCCGGTGCCGAACTTGGGGTCCGCCAGCGCGTCGAGGATGATCGGCACCTCGCGGTTCATCAGCGGGACCTGGGCGGTCTTTCCGTGGACGTCGCTATAGCGGGCATCTTTGGGATTGATGGCAATCGCCGTATCGCCGAGCATAGTCTCGGGCCGCGTCGTAGCGACAGTGAGGAACCTGCCCGGCATGCCATTCACCGGATAGCGAATGTGCCAGAGGTGCCCCTGCACGTCGGCGTGGGCGACTTCCAGGTCGGATAAGGCGGTATGGCAGCCTGGGCACCAGTTGACCATGTACTCGCCGCGATAGATCAGACCCTTTTCGAAGAGGCGGACAAAGACCTCGCGAACCGCATTGGAGAGTCCCGGGTCGAGAGTGAAACGTTCGCGGGTCCAATCGCAACTGGCGCCGAGTTGGACCATCTGTTTCTTAATCGTGTCGCCGTATTGTTTCTTAAATTCCCAGACGCGCTCTTCGAACTTTTCGCGGCCGAGATCGCGGCGATTGATACCCTCTTCCGCCAGTTTGCGCTCCACCACCATTTGCGTGGCAATACCGGCGTGATCCGTCCCTGGGAGCCAGAGTGTGTTGTCGCCGAGCATGCGGTGCCAGCGAATGGTCACATCGATTTCGGTGTGTTCGAGCATGTGTCCGATGTGCAGAGACCCGGTCACATTGGGCGGCGGAATGACGAGCGAGAATACACGGTTTCCTCCGCGCGCGTAAGCGCGAAAGATGCCGGAATCGATCCACCACTGTGCCCAATGCGGCTCGAACCGCCGGGGCTCGTACACTTTTTCAATTGGCATGGGGAAAATACTAATATAGCAAGGCATGCTTGAGGACGTGGAGAGCGTGAGTGTCGCGGTTTCGGCGGAGACTGTCGGGGGTTTGATACAATAAGGATCGCGCCAGCGAATGCGGTGAGGTGCGAGAGTGGTTGAATCGGGCGGTCTCGAAAACCGTTGAACCTTTGCGGGTTCCGTGGGTTCGAATCCCACCCTCACCGCCAGAATCGAATCAACAACTTAGCTCGGGCCAGCCGGTTTTCTTGGGCAATTTTGGGTAATGCCTGCGAGATCGGGTGCTTGCGCTCGGGGCGTCACTGGGCGCGTCGCTACTCGATTTCGTGTTCAAAGCGCGTGCGGCCCAGACGATCGGACGCGGAGCGCTGTTTCGCTTTTTGAGACTGTATTACAACGCGACGAGCCCGCTCACGGTCTTCGCGCAGACGTTTGCTTCCCGCTTGTGTCTGAAACGAAGGCTGTGGTCCGCGCGTGGGAAGACGCGGCTTCGTGGGAGGTCCTACCAAAGTGGGAGAGCCGCATGCCACTGTTCCCGACGTCCTGGAGCCTCGTCGGCGATGCCCCCGGCAATTCGTGTGCGCGTTTTCGCACCGGCACCAGCGGACTGGCACTCCTTCTGGCGCAGGACGGCTCCGCCTGGCTGAGTCGAAATCGGCGCCCGCGCTTGGATGACAGTAGTGCATTCGAGGGAGAATTTATGGCGTGTCAGCGGTTCGGTGCCGACGACCTCCAGGCCCTTTTTCGCATTGCCGCATGGAGCGGGACCTGCGCCCGAAGAGGCGCCTTATGCCGCCAGTTTCGCCCCGACTGCATCGGCCGCCTCTTCTCCGTCATGTATTTCCTGGCAGTGCAAACAATATGCAGCCCAGGGCACAGCCGCGAGACGTTTGTCAGAAATGGGCTCCTCGCAGTCCAGGCAAATTCCAAACTCGCCGTCCTCAATGCGCTCCAGCGCCGCGCCGACCTGCATCAAACTCTTCGCGTCCCGTTCGAGGGTACGAGCGGCGAATTCCCGCTGACCGGCGAGTTGCACCGTCTCGATCTGTTCGTTGGATTGGACAATCCAGAGATCCTCACGCAGGAGCGCCCTGCCGACGATCTCCGCGCGCTTATTCATCAGCAACGTTCTGTACTTGCTCACATCAGCTTCTTTCATCACGACATACCTTCCATTCCCGACTGCATAAAGCACGACGCCTGCCAAGTCACAGACCCGCTGTTCTGAGGGGTTTGGTCGCGCGAACGGAGAGTCTGCGGGCATTCGCCATACCATCTGCCGAGAATCGGCGGCACATGGTGGCACATCTTGAATGGCCCTGCAATCCCGTCATCAAGCGCCTTCGGCTACTTATGGACGAGGGTCTAACTGGTGGGATATGGCAGAATCATGCTGCCGCTCCGTGGTCCCACCTTTCTGGTCCAGGTCTAGTCCGAAACTGGCGGGCCGAGAGGTGGTGACTTTAGGATCGGCACTCTGGTGAGGTACTCATGAGTTACGATTGGGTGGGCTAACATCCGAGAGCTGCAGAGTGTGCTGGAAGGTCGATCCATCCTGAGTTGTGGGAGCGTGCTCGACGTTCCTGCAACCGAACCGGCTGGCAAGGCGAGTCTGGTTTTGGAACCGAACTACGCTCGCGCAGGACGCGATTCTAAATGCACTGGAGTAAGAAAAGGGGGGCGAGTCGGAGGACCGGACGGCTGCGGCTCGCCTCGGGTTCTAGGGACACCTGGAGTTGTGCTTGCGAAAATCCAACATCGGGGCCAAGTTGGGTAGGAGAAATCAGACCTGGCTTCCGGCTCGGCAGGCGCCGCGGCGCTGACTCCCGGCGCTACTCTTCACCCGCACGGGCGCGCGTCTCACGGATACTGGTGTTGTAGCCGGAATACTCGATGATGACTTCTGTCGAGCCGAAGATTTTCGCCTGTGCCACCGAGTGGTTCAGGGCCGGCAGCCAGAACTGCCCAGTGCGTCCATACCGTTGCTCCACCTTCGCACTGCTGATCCAGAAGGAGGGATTCTTCGCAGGTTCGCCTTCAATCCGGGCAATGGCAAAATCCTCGGCGTCCACCCAGATACGGCCGCGAATAGCGAATTTGCTCGGCTTCTTGGGATCGATCTCCAAAACATAGTTGGCCCGCCCATCCGAGTCCTCCATTCCGATCAGGCGGAATTCGTAGTTTTCGGGGATGATGCGGCTTTCTCTGCGCTCACCCTTCAAGCTGGATTCCGTTTCCGCATCGATCATCTTACGGATGATGTGGCTCCGGACGAATCCCGAACCGCTTTCAGACACGACCTCAAACTTCTTAACCCTGTCGCTGCCGCAGGACATGCGCACTGTCATCTCGGCCGTCTTGCCGGACTTTTTGTTTTCGAACCGGTAATGCCGGACTCCTGAATAGCCGGCCAGAGCGGCGAGCCTGTCATTATCCGCTTGTAACATGCGCTCCAGGATTTCCGGGGCGGTCAGAGATGGCGACGAATCGCCTTGCATCATAGCGAGAAAGAAAAGAGTGGTTAGCATCGGAATCTCAACTCCAAGTTAGACTTACTGCGCGGCTTACTGTCCGCACTTTCCGTTATCACTATGTGCACTCGGCTCGCCAACCTGTGGCAGTGTGAACGTCCTTTATTATAAGGCGCGGAGTCGTCACGAGGATGTCGCATGCCGAAGGCAAGTGCCGAAAATCGGCGCCAGAGACGGACGACGAGCGGGCAAACAAGGGCGATTCTGTGGCAGCCGACGTGCATTTCGGAGTTCCGGCTGCCGCTTAAGCAATCGAACTCGCGTGCCACGCCGCTTTGGAGATTGCCGACACGCCGACCACGGGCAAAATGAACGTTTCAAACATGGAGGTCGATCGCGACAATGAGTACCGCGACTAAGGACAGCGAGATGATGACAGTGTCTGATGATGAGGTAAAGGGCCGGAATGGCTATCCAGACGGCAGAATTGCAATTCACGAGTTACCGGTCCTCGGCACGGGCAATTCGCCCAGAATTCCATTCACCGGGCCGCCGCTGAGTCTTCCGGCTCCCGTGTTTCCAAGGCACCCCGAGAAGTGTGGCGATGTGGAGCCTGACCGAAAGTATCTCCCCCGGGACGGGAATCCCTATCGCACGAGGGTGACAGTGCCGATGATAGCGCGGGCGCTGAAGGGATGGCTCGTCCCTTACGTGGGCTCGCGGGTCAAAGCGGGCGAATTTCATCCCATCATTTCTTACCTGTTTACCGAATGGAAATGCAACCTCGACTGCCACTACTGCTGGGCGTTCGACAATCGCGTCAAGGGCATGACAGAGGATACCGCCCGGCGCTCGATCGACTGGCTGCATGATACCGGTTGCCGGGTGCTTGCGCTGATGGGGGGCGAGGTTTTACTCCGTCCGGATTTCGCGCACAAAGTAGTCGATTACGCGGTGCAGAAGGGCTTCTGGGTGTATGTGCCCACCAATGGCCGGCTGATGCGTCCGGAGGTGATCGATCAGCTCGGCGACGCAGGCGTCGCTACCTTCAACCTTGCCGTCGACTCCGTCGCGGACCGCAAAGAGCTGCCGAAGGCGCTCGATCCGATCCGGCGTTATTTCGAATACCTGATCAAGAAGCAATACGTGTACGGATTCAGCGTGTTCTTCAACATCAATATCACGCGAATCAACCTGGAAGACGTCCGCCGGTTGACGGAAATCGCCCACGAGGTCGGGATCGCGACCGACTACCACATTAACGAGACGCCGATGCTCGAGCAGCCGCACTTCAAGCACAAAGACGGCAACAGTACGTACATTGCGAAAGAGGATTGGCCGGAAGTCGACGCGACCATCGATTGGCTGATCGAAAAGAATCGATCGGGCTACAAGATGGTGAACTCTGTGCGGCGGCTGGAGGAGATGAAGGCGTTCATGCGCGGCAAGCTGCAAGAGTGGGACTGCCGCGCGGGACAGAATTCGCTGATCATCCGTACCGATGGGACGCTTGCTCCCTGCTTCCCTATGTATAGCGCGACGCACGACTGGGGAACGGCGGGCCAGCCGCGATTCGAGAAGGAACAGCTTGCCGGCATGAAGGTGGAATGCCAGAAGCGTTGCTTTTCCACCCTGAACCATAACCTGGCGTACTGCTACAATGCATCCCGCGCGATCCGATGGACGCTCAGACAGGCCCTCCACGGATTTCAGGGGACTACTGGAAGCTTTGACGATTAGCCTTCCGCTCCTCAGCGGCTCACGGACCGCGCCACCGCGAGTGATCCAATCGCCCCGCTCCCGTTGATGTACCGAAACTGTATGCGCCGGATGTAGGGCTCGACGGGTGCCGTCATTCGCCCAGCTCGCGTCCGGACGCTTTTTGCGCAAACCGCAAGCCGCGTCTCGGTGATCTATCGGCACCGGTCGTCCCCCCGCCAGCTTGGCGGCCGGCCATGGCACGGAGTGCGGTTGCGTCCCTGCGGCCGCACTCGCTTCATCCGCCAACATCAAACTGGCAGGCATGTTAAAGCTGTTGGATTGGTTCGCTGCGGGCTTGGATCACCGCACCGTCGATCCTGATTGGTAAGAAGTGTTCGTCGATGTTTCGGCTCTGACGGCCGCGGACGCACGGGGCATTGAACGGCTCTATCGCTGAGGTGGTCGGGCGCTCGCTTGAGAGCCGCGCGGCCACCGTAGTCCGTCGAATTCCTCGGGAGTCCGGGTGGTAGTGTTTCCCCGGCGCTCCGGCTGGCCGTGGATTTCGAGCGTGTGCTGGTTGCCTGGTCTCTTCGGGTAAGCCCGGCATCACACCCGCGCGAAGTGACGTCCGCTTTTCTCTCCGTCACTACCGGTAGAACAAGATCAGGCTGTCCTAATTAGTCTCCTCATTCCTTTTGCCTGTCCCCCAAACTAAACCTCGGAAATGCAATCGGTGATAGTACCTTGCACGAGACAAGCCGAGCCCAGCGATCACAGTTGACGGAAGCTGTCTCGCGGCTGCCGCGAGCCCCGTCCAAACCAAAGCATTAGAAGACATTTCACTTTGCCTCCGCGCCGATCTCGGCAAGCGATGTCGGCGCTTGACTGAGTAGTCACGTGAGAGGTGAACAGCCAGGAACATCGTCGCACGCACTTTGGCAGCGGAGCGATTGATAAAGCTTTGCCATGCAACGCATAGGGCCGGCGAGTTGAGGAATAAGCTGCGCGCCGGCATCTGGCAGCCGGAGTGCCTTATCAGAAGCAAAGCAGCCAAGATCGAGGCCACTTCAGTCTCGCAAACTAAAAAGGAGTAATGAAATGTCAAAGTTCAACGCTTTTCTAACGCTGTTCGCCGCTACCGTCGTCGTGACACTGCCGGCTTATTCTCAGGAGGACTACCGCTCGGAAGTCACTGTCCAGGGGATCGGTAGCTTTACCAAAGAGACGACGCAGTCCGGAATTAAACAAGACGCTACCAATACCGGCGGCATTCTGGCGGGGTATCGCTTCTACTTTACCAGGCATCTCGGCGCGGAGATCGACTATGGCTACACTCTGAACACGCAGAACTACCGCTTCGCGACGGGCACAACCGGCATCAAGAGTTACTCGCACGAAACAACAGGCGCCCTAGTTTATCGCGTGCCGTTCAAGAAGGTGAATCTGTTCGCTCTTGCCGGAGCGGGAGCGATCATATTCAATCCCAAGGACCTTCGCGGAATCGACTATCAGGCGCGTGCCGCATTCGTCTACGGCGCCGGCGCCGACTACAACCTTACTCACCGCTTGTTCCTGCGGGCAGAGTATCGGGGCTTGGTCTATAACTCGCCCACGTATAACATCGCGGGGCTGGTCGGAACGGATCGCACGACGCACCGCGCCGAGCCTTCCGTGGGTCTTGGGTTTCGATTCTGATTCACGATCGTTGACGACGTTCGCGCGCGCAGCGCTGCCGGCCAGTTGGAGCCCTCGCTCCAGAGGCCGGCAGCGGTGTTTTGTGAACTAGAGGCCAAGTGACATGTGCTTCCATGGAACGATTATGTATGGATGAGGAGCGTCCCGACAAACCGCGTAGACCGAGGCAAGCCAGGCTCTCCGGCGAACGGCGCCGGGAAGAGATTTTGAAGTCGGCCGAACTGCTGTTTGCCGCTACCGGTCTGAGGTCGACCACGACTGCCGCTCTGGCGAAGGCGGCGGGCATTTCCGAGGCAATCCTGTTCAGGCATTTTGCCGCCAAGCAGAAGCTGTTCGAAAGAGTAGTGGAGCGCAATACCCAGGAACGTTTGGCGGGGCTGGAGGGCCGGCTCTCTTCGATCCCGAACCTTCCGCCCCTCGAGTGTATCGATCGCATGGCTGAAGCAACAATCCTGGCGTGTGCGGATGGCGAGGGTAACGCCTCAGTAATGGCCTGGGCGCTGTTGGAAATGCCTGAATTCGCGGCGAACGTCTACCGCGGCGAGATCGGCGCCACCGAGCTCATGTGGAACAGTGAAATCTGCAGACGTTTTGCAGAGTCGCCCGTCCGTCCCCGCCTTGCAATCCACGTAGTGCCGTACGTGGTCCATGGCTGCATGGCATTCGGGTTGTGGCTTGCTACTCTACGGCACAAAGCTGAAACGGCTCGAGCTCACGCGCGGCAGTACGCCGAAGGGGTCGTGGACGCCACCAGGATGGTTCTCAGTTTCTGCCCGGAGTCCCTTAGGGCCGGTGGCACCAAGGTGCCGGCCGAAGAGGGAGTTTGTCGGGCGAGTTGATTGATTCGAGGTGACTGGAATGGGACAAGTGCTGGTTGGCGCCAACGTTCGGAGGTACTTCCTTCTGCTGTGCGCGTGGATTTTCGCGCTTCCAGTGGCGCATGCCGCGGTCTGCGACCCCAAGGCCTTCCATGGCGCCTATGGCTTTTCCTTGACCGGCACCACCACAATCGGCGGTCCGAAGCGGCCTGTCGCCGTAGTAGGCCGGCTGGTAGTGGATGATTCCGGGAATCTGAGCGGTATTTCGTCGACGAGCTTTACAGGACTGATCCTCGGTAATCCCGTCACGGGCAGATATGAGGCTCATTTCGACTGCTCCGTCACGTGGAGTTTGCAGGATGACTCCGGAAATTTCCAGCACTTCGCCGGAACGATGAGCGGCGACGACGGGCACGTGACGTTCCGGCAGACCGATCCGGGCGGCGCCGGGAACGGCATTCTGCGCCGGACCATGGATGGGTGTTCCGTATCCAGCCTGGCGGGGACATTCCAGGTGACGGCATCCGGCAGGACCGTAGACGTCAATACCGCAGTCGATTCCGGCCGCGTTTCGGTTCGGGGCGTGCTGATCGCCGATGGCACCGGCAACCTTTTCTTCGACTCCGGGCCCGACGAGCCCGCGCTGGCTGTGGGAAGTTACGAGGTCCAGGACGATTGCTTCGTGAAGCTCGTCCTGGAGTTGCCGGCGGACGAGCACCAGGCGGCCGCGATGCACTTTCGCGCGATTGTAGTCGACAACGGCCGTGAGGTTCTGGGCATTCAGACTGATTCGGGTACGATCGTCGCGGTTCGGCTGGCTTCTCAATAACTTGGTGGCGCGCCGCTTTCATCTTTGGTACTGATGCCCACCTCCTAAGAACGAAACCGCCGTGGTCACGGCGGTTTTTGCTTTCCATCGGCGTCCAATGTACAGCTTATTGATCCGGCTCCCCTTAGCGAAACGTGGTTCTCGCGTGCCCGGATGCGCAAACGGATTTTGCGCGGGGCGGCAGTGAACTTCGCGAACCTCAGACTTTCCTTGCTTTAGAATGTGAGCTTCAGCGCGCCAGTTGCGCCGAGCGCGGGCCGCCGATCTGGTAGAGCGGATTGAGGCCGGGGTCTGGCCGGGTCCGGCGTTATACTACGACTAAACCTGGGAACGCCGTCTGAACGAAGAGGAGTACTGAATGAAGGTTGTTGTGGCCCTCTTTTTGACGGTGTCGGGCCTTGCGTGGTCGCAAAACGCAAGCCTCGAAGGCGTCGTCACCGATCCCTCCTCGGGAGTCATTATCTCGGCATCCGTAGCGGCAGCCAACCGCGATACCGGACTCCGGCAGGTGGTCAAAACCAACGGCACGGGAGCCTATACCTTCTCGTCGCTCCCGCCAGGACGCTACCAGATCACCGCCGAAGCGTCGGGATTTCGAACCGCGGCCCAGGATAACGTCGTCCTGGAAGTCGGGCAAAGCGCGCGGCTGGACTTTTCCATGGAGTTGGGCGACTCCCGGCAGTCGGTGATCGTGGAGGGCAGCCAGCAGGTGCTGCAGGCGACCGACGGTTCGGTGAGCACGGTGGTGGACCGGCGGTTTGTCGAGAATCTGCCGTTGAACGGCCGGAGCTTTCAGAATCTGTTCCAGCTCACGCCGGGACTAGTGGTCGCGACTACTAGCTTCTATGACCAGGGCCAGTTCAACGTGAACGGCCAGCGCGCCGACGCCAACTACTACACCGTGGATGGAGTCAGCGCCAATTTCGGCATCAGCGCCGGACCGCTGGGACAATCGGGCGGCGGCGCCTTGCCCGCGCTCACGGCGCAGGGGGGCTTCAACGGCCTGGCGTCGGTGGACGCCGTGCAGGAGTTCCGCATTCAAACCTCGACCTTTTCGCCGGAATACGGCCGCACGCCGGGCGCGCAGATCTCGATCTCCACGCGCTCGGGGACGAACCAGTTTCACGGCACTCTGTTCGACTATTTCCGCAACGACAAGCTCGACGCCGACGACTGGTTTGCCAATCAGCAGAGCAAGGCGCGGCCGAAAGAGCGGCAGAACGACTTCGGCGGTGTGATGGGCGGACCGATCCGCAAGAATAAAGACTTCTTCTTCTTCTCCTACGAAGGACTGCGCCTGCGGCAGCCGCAGGTCATCATCGACCAGGTGCCCGATGCCGCACTGAGGGCCGCCGCGCCCAGCGTACTGCAGCCGGTGCTGAACGCATTTTCGCAAGCCAACGGTCCGGAACTGGGAAACGGGCTGGCGCAGTTTTCGGCGTCCTACTCGAGCCCCACGACACTCAACGCGACCTCGATCCGCGCCGATCATTTGACGGGGAAATGGACGATCTTCGGCCGCTTCAACGATGCGCCGTCGCACTCCCTCACCCGCGCGGGATCGCCGCAATCGCCGAACGACCTCACGCACACCCAGTTCGATACCCTGACGGCGACGGCGGGCGCCACCTGGCTGGCCAGTCCCACCGTGAACAACGATCTGCGCTTCAATTTCAGCCGCAGCCACGGAGCCAGCTACTTCACGCTGGATAACTTCGGCGGCGCCGGCTCGCTGGACGATTCGCTGGTCTTTCCCTCGTTCAGCACTCCGCAGACGGGGGCTTTCGTATTCTTATGCTGCGGCAACCTGGCGGAATTGTTCGAGGGAGCGAATGCGATCAACCGGCAGTTGCAATTCAACACCGTGGACACGCTGAGTTATGTGAAAGGAAAACACCAGCTCAAATTCGGGATCGACCAGCGCCACCTGATGCCGACGATGGGGAGGCGCTCCTACGACACCGAATATCTTTACTCCACCGCGGCGGCCGTGATTGCGAACACGCCAGCGCCGGTGTACGTGGATGGAGCGTCCGGCGCGGCCGGCCTGGGCCTTTCGACCAACAACTACTCGGTAGTCGCGCAGGACACGTGGCGCGCCGGTTTGCGGCTGACGGTGACGTACGGGCTGCGCTGGGAATACGACCCGGCGCCGGGCGTCACCAACCGGCCGGCGGCCTGGACACCCGACCAGGCTTCCAACCTGGCAACCATGCAACTGGCGCCGGATGGCAGCCCGTTGTGGCACGCTTCGGGAAAGAACTTCGCGCCGCGGCTGGGCATTGCGTATCAGTTATCGAGCCGGCCGAACTGGGCTACGGTGGTGCGGACCGGAGGGGGCATTTTCTACGACATCGGCTACGGTCAGCTCGGCGACGTATATGCCGTCAACTCCCAATACTACGGCACCACGATCTACAGCAGCGGCGCCACTTTCCCGCTGACCACGGCGCAGGCAACGCCTCCGTCGCTGGCGGGCCGGACGCCGCCGATCGCGCAGGTGGCATTCTACGATCCAAAGCTGCGCCTGCCCTACACCATCCAGTGGAACTTCTCCGCGGAGCAGCAGCTTGGGGTGGCGCAAACACTGACCGTTTCCTATGTGGGAGCGGCCGGCCACCGGCTGCTGCGCGAGGATCGCTACTCCAATCCCAGCCCGAACTTCACCACGGTCTACCTGACGCACAACGTTGCCGATTCGAACTACCACGCGCTGCAGACGCAGTTCCGCCGGACGTTGAGCCGCGGCTTGCAGGCTCTCGGCTCCTATACGTGGGCGCACTCGATTGACAACGCGTCGTCGGACTCGTACACCGGCACGCTCGCGGTGGGGCGGGCGGCGTCCAATTTTGATGTGCGCCAGACCTTCACCGCCGCACTCAGCTACGACATCCCGAAGCCACGTTGGAACAATTTCAGCCGCGCGGTTCTGGGAGGGTGGTCGGTGGACAGCATGAATATGGTGCGGACCGCCGAACCGTTGACCGTGATCGGGAGCAGCGCATTCATCGACGGAGTGTATGTGAGCTCGCTGCCCAACCTCGTGCCGGGGCAGCCGTTCTACCTGCATGACGCCACCGTGGCGGCGGACAAGCGCATCAACGCGGCGGCTTTTCAAGCCGCGGCGACGGGGCAAACCGGCAACGAGCCGCGCAATTTTCTGCGGGGCTTCGGCGCGTGGCAATCCGACTTGGCAATCCGGCGGCAGTTCACGGTCAGGGAGCGATGGAGCCTGCAACTCCGCGGCGAATTCTTCAACATCTTCAACCACCCCAATTTCGCGCAACCAACCAATCTGTTGACCAGCCCACTGTTCGGCATCTCCACTTCGATGCTCGGACGGAGCCTGGGATCGGGCGGCTTGAACGGAGGCTTTGCGCCGATTTACCAGATCGGCGGCCCGCGCTCGGTGCAACTGGCGATGAAGTTTCTGTTTTAGAGAGCAGCCGCGAAGGTGGGAGATAATCAGTTATACGTGGATCGACCGCGAAGAATGCGAGCCGCGGCTGCGGCCGGCGTGTTGGCCGCATTCTGTCCGTGCGCATTGGCGCTGAATCCTGCGCTCGATGTCAGCCAATACGCGCACACCTCGTGGACGATTCGCGACGGATTCTTCGATAGCACAATTCAAACCATTGGACAGACGCCCGACGGCTACCTCTGGTTGGGCACGGAATTCGGCCTGTTTCGTTTCGATGGCGTGCGGAAGGTTGCGTGGAATCCGCCCGCCGGCAGCAGTCTTCCCAACGCGAATGTCAAGAGACTTCTCGTGACACGCGACGGGCGGCTTTGGATCGGCACAAGAACCGGACTTGCCAGTTGGAAGGACGGCCGGTTTGTCCGCTACCCTGAACTCGCCGAACAACTGGTTGCGTCGCTTGCGGAGGATCGCGAAGGAACCGTCTGGGCCGGGACCTGGGGTTCCGTAAGTGGACGGCTCTGTGCGATCCGAGACGATGGAGTGCAATGCTACGGGCAGAATGGCGGCCTCGGCATCGGCGTTCTCTCTTTATTCGAGGAAAACGGTAATCTCTGGGCAGGCGCTGGAAACGGACTTTGGCGCTGGAGGCCCGATCCTCCGAAACACTACGCGGATCCAGAGCCCCGCCCCGAGTTGAGAGACTTGATCACGTCCGACGACGGGCGTTTGTTGATTGCCAGGCCACCCGGACTCACTCAGCTCGCAGGCGAACGACTCGAGCCTTTCCCGATTCGAACCAGCGCGCGGCCAGCGAGTGTCCGCAGACTGCTGCGGGATCAGAACGGCAGCCTCTGGATCGGGACGTCAGATCAAGGCCTCCTCCACGTACACCAGGGAAGAACCGATCGGTTCGACCAATCCAACGGCCTCTCAGGTGATTACGTCAGCGCCCTTTTCGAGGACCGGGAAGGCGACATCTGGGCCGCTACGTCCGAGGGGCTGGATCGCTTCCGGGATTTAGCCGTTCCTACGATGTCCTCGAAGCAAGGACTCGCCAGCGATCAGGTCGGGGCACTGCTGGCGGCAAGCGATGGAAGCGTTTGGATTGGCGGCATCGGTGGCCTCAGCCGATGGAAAAATGGTCAAATCACGGTTTATCGCAAGCGAGACGGCTTGCCTGATGACAGCCCGATCAGCTTGTCGGAAGACAGCGGGGGACGAATCTGGGTTGCAACGAAGCGCGGCCTCGCCTATTGGGAGGACGGCAGGTTCGTTCCCTTACTCTCTGTGCCGATCCAGCCATTCGGGTTGACCGCGGAAGCATCCGAGGGGAGTCTCTGGGCAACAGACGCTTCGGGTTTGGTTCACCTGGCCGGCAAGGAAGTAGTAGAGAGAGTGCCCTTGCCGGCGATGGGATACAAGGATAATGCCATCACTTTGGCCGGCGATGCGAAACGGGGCGGCATCTGGCTAGGGTTCCTTCACGGGGGCCTCGTATTCGTCCGCAACGGGGGCATCCGCGAATCCTACACAACTGCTGAGGGGTTGGGAGCGGGGATGATCACTGGCCTGTATCCCCAGCCTGACGGCTCGGTCTGGGTGGCGACCGAAGGCGGCTTGAGCCGGATCAAAGACGGTCATGTGGCGACGCTCAACTCACGGAATGGATTACCATGCGATTCCGTTCGTGCGGCGCTGGAGGATGACGACGACGCCGAGTGGATCTACCTGGCCTGCGGCTTGGTTCGCATCAGCCGCAACGAACTCGCGGCATGGACCGCCGATCCGAAGCGTCCGGTGAAGAGCACGTTCTTCGATGCGTCTGACGGAGCGGCGAAACAAATAGCAGGCGGCAATAACCCCAAAGTGGCCAAACTGAAGGGCGGGCAACTCTGGTTCGCAACCGCAAGAGGCGTGAGCATCGTCGATCCGCACCACCTTGCCGAGAACAAGATCGCGCCGCCGGTCCACATCGAATCGATCACGGTCGACGACAAACCTTACGAGATCAAGCCCGGTATGCGACTGCCCCCCAACCCCCACAACGTCACCATCGACTACACGGCACTGAGTCTCGCCGCGCCGGAGAAGGTCCACTTCAAGTACAGGCTGGAGGGGCAGGACCCCGGCTGGAGGGAAGTAGTCAATGATCGCGAAGTGCAGTACTCGAACCTGCGTCCGAAGAAGTACCGCTTCCACGTCATCGCCTCCAACAACAGCGGCCTCTGGAACGAAACCGGCGACACGCTGGAGTTTTCCATCGCCCCGGCCTGGAATCAGACCACCTGGTTCTACGCCTCCTGTGTCGCCGCTTTTCTGGGAGTCCTTTGGGGGCTGTACCGCCTTCGTCTCTATCAAATCCGGCGGGAGTTCAACGCGCAGTTGGACGGGCGCGTGGACGAGCGGCTGCGCGTCGCGCGGGAGTTGCACGACACCCTCCTGCAGAGCTTTCAGGCTTCGTTGATCCAGATGCAGGCCGCGCGCAATGTGCTCGCGCGTCGTCCGGAAAAAGCCGGGCAGAGCCTCGACAAAGCCATTACGACAGCCGCGGGGGCCGTCGCCGAAGGGCGTGACGCGATCCAGAACCTGCGCCTCCACCCGGCCGGGAGAGACGATTTCGCGCAACTGCTCACGGCGGCCGGTCAAGAGCTGACACATTCCGAGGAGGCTCAGGGAAATCCACCCGTCTTCCGCCTTACGGTGGAAGGGGAGCGGCGGGATCTGGAGCCGCTGCTCCAGGACGAGGTTTACCGGATCGCCCGGGAATTGCTGCGGAATGCGTTCCGGCACGCCCAGGCCGGCCGGATCGAGGCCGAGATCCGCTACGAGAGCCGCCAGCTCCGCGTACACATCCGTGACGACGGGAAGGGAATCGACCCCGAAGTCCTGAAGGCCGGCGGGCGCGCCGGGCATTGGGGGATGCCGGGGATGCGGGAACGGGTGGAACGATTCGGCGGCAAATTGGACTTCTGGAGCGAAGCGGGGGCCGGCACCGAAGCGGTGTTGACCGTACCGGCGGCGGCCGCCTACGGGGCCTCCAATGGCGGCGCCTTTTCGTTCCTCCGCAGAAAGAAGGCGCCTTCATGAAGACCGAAACGAAGACGATCCGAATCCTCACCGCTGATGACCATGCGCTTCTGCGCCAAGGCATCGCGTCGTTGGTCGAGATCGAGCCGGACATGGAGCTGGTGGCGCAGGCCTCGACGGGACGCGAGGCCATCGAGCAGTTTCGGCGGCACCAGCCGGACATCACCCTGATGGATCTGCAGATGCCCGATATCAGCGGCATCGAGGCGATCATCGCCATCCGCAGCGAGTTCCCCGATGCCCGGATCATTGTTCTGACGACCTACGCGGGCGACGTCCTGGTGGTGCGTGCGCTCAAAGCGGGGGCGCGCGGCTACCTGCTGAAGGGAAACGTACATACGGATCTGCTGGAGACCATCCGCGCGGTGCATGCGGGCCGCAAGAGGATTCCACCCGAGGTCGCGGCCGAACTGGCCATGCACACTGCCGAGGACGAATTGACCTTGCGCGAACTAGAGGTATTGAAGCTGATTGCTAACGGGAACGCAAACAAGGAGATCGCGGCGCAACTTGCGGTTGCAGAGGATACGGTGAAGAAGCACGTCACCAGCATCCTCGAGAAGCTGGGAGCGAACGACCGCACGCACGCAGTCACCATCGGGCTTGAGCGCGGGGTCATCGAGCTGTAAATCCCCCAAAAGTGGGGTAGGGCGTTTCCTCTTTATAATCTTTTAATGCCATTTCGATTCCCGTAAGCTGAAAACGGGATACAAGTGCAACGGCTTTTCTCCACCTTCGCGGACGGCTGGCCTGGCGCCGGGCTTTTGATGCAGCGGTTGCTGGTCGGCGCCGCCCTGCTGTACTGCGTGGCCGCGACACACGGCGGCACGGTTGCGGCGCCGCAAGTGATTGGAGCGCTGGCCGGCCTCCTGCTCATCGCGGGTTTGTGGACGCCGGTCGCCGGAGTTGTGACGGCATGCGCCGAGGCGTGGGTCGCCTTCGCGTACTCGGGCCATCCGGGTATTCCCGCCGCATTGGCGGTGCTGGGCGTGACGCTGGCCCTGATCGGGCCCGGAGAATGGTCCGTCGATGCCCGGCTTTACGGCAGAAAGCACATCGTCCCACCCAGACTTTAACAGCGTTCCGCCGGACGCCCGATTCACGCCGCCTCGAAGTTCCCTTCCTATGACGTATGTGCCGGGTCCAAGGGGGGCCGCGCGGGCGCGAGCATCGGCCCAACAGGGGCTCTTTATTTTCCCCTGAAAGTGGTAGCGCCATCCTGAACCATCCGACCAATGCCACGCGCGACTAAATAGGGTTCTCGGCGAGCAGCAAAGAGCGGAGAATCAATTTTCAAGAGAGGACAAGATGGCAACTGCAGCCGTAATCGACTTCGGGTCTTTTTCGAGCCCCTCGGGCGCCGGGCAGGTTCAGTCACGGTTGGGATCGCGGATCGAACGCCATGAGTACACGGACGCCGCGTGCGGCCGGTCCGCGACAGAATTTGACGGGATCGTGGGGTCAAGCCCGGCGTTGCGCGCCCTCCTCGATGACGTTCGGATTGTGGCGCCCACCGGCGCCACGGTGCTGATTGGAGGCGAAACTGGAACGGGCAAGGAACTCATCGCGCGAGCCATCCACGTGCACAGCGAACGCGGGCATCGGCCGTTCATCAAAGTGAATTGCGCGGCCATCCCGGCTGAGTTGCTCGAAAGCGAGCTCTTCGGGCACGAGAGAGGCGCGTTCACGGGAGCGGTGGCGCAGCGCATAGGCCGGTTCGAGTCGGCCGACGGCGGCACGCTGTTCCTGGATGAGATCGGCGAGATGCCCCTGCACCTGCAGACCAAGTTGCTGCGGGTGGTTCAGGAGCAGGAATTTGAGCGGGTGGGCGGCAGCCGGACCATCAAGGTCGACGTGCGGATTGTCGCCGCCACCAACCGCGACCTGAAGGGAATGATTGAGGCGAACAGGTTCCGGGCGGACCTGTACTACCGGCTGGCTGTTTTCCCGCTGAACGTTCCTCCGTTGCGGGAGCGCCGTGAGGACATCCCCACGCTCGCCCGGTACTTCGTCCAGAAGCACGCGCAGCACATGGGCCGGAACATCGAAAGCATTCCGGCGCATGCCATGGAGGCACTCACGAACTACGACTGGCCGGGCAATATTCGGGAACTGCAGAACGTGATCGAGCGGTCAGTGGTTGTGAGCAGCGGGCCGGAACTCCAGGTCGCCTTGCCGGAAATCATTGGCACGTCCGCGGCGATGGTGTTTCATGGCCCGGCTTCGAATGTGATGGAGCTATCCGAGCGTGCGCGCATACTGCTGGTGTTGAAGGAAACCAAGGGCATGGTCGGAGGACCGGACGGGGCAGCAGCCCGGCTCGGGCTAAAGCGGACGACCTTGCAAGCACGCATGCGGAGATACAATATCGCCCGATTCTTTCAGTAAGCAGCCGCAAAAAACGGGATGCGGGCGTAAGGGGAACCCGCATCCCTGGAGGAATCAAGCGCGCGGAGTTTCAGTTGGTTCCAGTAGGAGGCCCCCCATTGGCGAAATGGACTCGCCGGTTCTTTTGCCAGCAGGCCTCCGCCGCGTCCGTACACTGCGGCCGCTCCTTACCGTAGCTGACGGTCTTCAAGCGGTCTGCAGGTACCAGCGCCTCGAGGTATGCACGTGCGGCGTCGGCCCGCCGGTCGCCGAGGCCGAGGTTGTACTCCGCCGAGCCGCGCTCATCGCAATGGCCTTCTACAATGATGACAGCGGCCGGAAATTCAGCGAGAATCGACTGCAGTGCCTCGGCGTCTTTCGCGAGAGCGGCAATGGCATCCTCACGCATGTCGCTCCTGTCGTAGTCGAAATAGACATCCGACAGCTCCCAAGCGATCCGATCCTCGAGGGACTTGGAGGCCACGGGCGCAGGCGGCAGGATTATTGGCGGCGGCGGCGCCATGACGTTAACCGTTACGGACGCGGTAGCCGAGCCGCCGGGACCTTGCGCAACCAGCTCGTAGGTGGTGGCGTTCTCCGGACGGACTTGCTGTCTTCCCTCGACGGCCACCGAGCCGATTCCGGAGATGGCCGCCTCGGTAGCGTCGGTACTCGACCATTTCAGCGTGACTGCCTGACCGGCCTCGACCGTCGACGGTTCGGCCGTGATGGAGGCTGCCGGCGCCTTCGGTGCAGGCGGTGGAACTTCCTGGGCCGAAGGAGGCGCGGGCGGCGCAACCGCGACCTTCTTCCTGCAACCGGATGTAAGCCCAATCAAGGATATTACAACCAGTAGCAATGTTATATCGTATCTAATTCGCATGATCATCTCCTTTTCCGCGCATGCCGGCACGGGCGTCCGCCAAACGTAACCAGCCAGCGGGCTTCTGTGACTCCCACTCACGCAGCAACAGTCACTACTTAACTGCGTTAAAGAGGGTTTGAACGTTTCGTTTTTGGCTGCGCCGCGCTTTGAACCGCGCTACGCTAAAGCCGATAGCTGCAAGACCCGAAAGTACGCAAAGTGAAAATCCCATATTAGTCTCCGTTTTCGCCGCAAGTCAGAAATCTGATTTACGACGTCTATGTCTGAATCTCCATAAAGGAAAGAGCACGCCGGCTGCCAATCGGTGCGGTGATCTGCTTCGATTAAACGGGGATGTGCTCATGCGAGTTCAGCCGCCATTTTGCCAAAGAGCGACATTGTCAGTTGGCCGTTGCTACTGATGCCCCGGGGGCTTGCGCCCACAGCAGGCGAAGATTCAGGTTCTTCTGCGCATTCGCGGTCTGGGTGAGTGACCTCGAAACAGAGGCGAGCGCCAACTCACGGACACCGCCATCCACCGAGTTGAAACGAACGTTGTCTCCGTCTACCCAAACCATAGTGGCGAGATACACAGTGCCGCTGGTGGTCACGATCGAAAACGTCGCTGACGTATTCACCTCCGCCAGCCAATTGTACTCATGCGTTACCGGTGTGACTGGAGGAGTTGGTGGCGGAGGCGGGTATGGGGACTGGGTTCTGGAGCCGGATTGTCTCAGATCGCTCTCATTCATGCCGTTCCAGAGTGTATGGTAAGCCCAAAGACGATAGAATCCCAGGGCGTAGGAGCTAATGTCGTAGTCACAGAATTGATAAGAAGGCGCCGGAAAGCACACGCTGCCATCGAGGTTTTGACGCACTCCAACGTTTGGGCCACTGAGCATCGTCTGGACAACGGCTGGGGTTGACTCGGACGCATTTCGGCCGCTCCCCCGCACGCCGGCGCTCTGCGCCCCTAAGTGCGAAGGAACCAGACATAGAGCAATAAAGGCTATAGAAAGTCGATTCATTGGTTTGTCCTTCCGGTTGTATCTTGTGGATCTGCGAAATGAGGAAGAGCACGCCTCCCACCAATCGGCCCGAGTGATTCTCTCCGCCGGCGACGCGCCTGTGTCCGAAGCTATTAGCGGCGGCGCGCGTGGAAGCCGCTCTGCCCGTCAGACAGCACGGACGGGCACGCGCCGAAGCAGTTGCCGAGTTTCGGCGTCGCGGGGGACTTCCACGCGCGGCATCCGAGCCGCCCGGCAAAGAATAGTGAGCTTCAGGTAGAATGCCAGACTGACTATGGAGCTAGCAGCCCGTGGTGAAAGCCCCGATTTTCGGCGCTCTGGCCCGGCTCTGATGAGAGCGCCTTGTGACTGGTTTCTGGTCGCTGCGAAGTGCCATTGAGAGCCGAAGGTCGCTTCCGCGGCTTCTGATCGTGATTATCGG
>DATGIL010000048.1:0-21039 GCA_035295745.1 Bryobacteraceae bacterium
GAGACCATGGGCGGCGTGTTCACCAAGCTGATCGAGCGCAACACGACGATTCCGACGCGGAAGAGCGAAGTCTTTTCCACTGCCGCCGACAATCAGTCGTCGGTCGAGATCAAGGTGTTCCAGGGCGAGCGCGCGATGGCGCAGCACAACCGGCTCCTGGGCGTTTTCCAACTGGGGAACATTCCGCCAGCTCCTCGCGGCGTGCCGCAAATCGAAGTGACTTTCGATATCGACGCCAACGGCATTCTCAACGTGACCGCAAAGGATCGCGGCACCAACAACGAGCAGAAGATCACGATCACTTCTTCCTCCGGTCTTTCCAAGGAAGAGGTCGACAAGATGGCCAAGGATGCCGAATCGCACTCCGCCGACGATCGCAAGCAACGCGACACGATCGAAGCGCGAAACCGGGCCGATGCCATGGTGTACAACGTCGAAAAGACGCTCAAAGAGCATCGCAGCAAAATCGGCGAGGTTGAGGCCAAGGAAATCGAATCCGCCATCGAAGAGACGAAGAAGTCGATGACGGAGAACGATCCTGACCGTATCAATGCAGCCATCGACCGGCTGACCACTGCCAGCCACAAGTTGGCCGAGGCGATGTACAAGTCGTCCAGCCAGGCCGGCCCCGGCACTCCGCCCCCCGGTAGCGACGGCGGCCCCAGCGGCGGCCCCAGTAGCGGCGGCGGCAAAAAAGGCAAAGACGACGTAGTAGATGCAGAGTTCGTAGACGTAGACGACAAGAAGTAAAAAAACGGGGGCCAGGGGTCGGGGGCCAGGGGCCGGGGAAGAGCGGCTCGTTGGCGCCGCCTCTCCTCATACAGGGACGCGAGCGCAGCGAGCTGTTTTCCCTGGCCCCCGGCCCCTGACTCCTGGCCCCGGATTTCCTATGGCTCCTAAGCACGACTATTATGAAACGCTCGCGGTTCCCCGCAAGGCTTCTGCGGACGACATTCGCAAGGCTTACCGGAAACTCGCGCGCAAGCACCATCCCGATCTGAACCCTGGTGACAAGTCCGCCGAGGAGCGCTTCAAGAACGTCCAGGAAGCTTACGACATTCTGAGCGATCCCAAGAAGCGCCAGATGTACGATCAGTATGGCTTCTATTCCGAAAGCGGATTTCCTGGCGCGGGAGGCGCCGGTGCGTCCGGCCAGGCCCCCCATCCCGGTATGGATTTCGGCGGCTTCGATTTTACCGACTATGCCACCGGAGCCCGGCAGGGAGGCGGCGGGGGACGCCGCACCGAGACGGGCGGCGGTTTCCGCGACATCTTCTCCCAGTTTTTCGGCGGCCGCGGCGGGTCTGAGCAGCATGCCGAGCCGGAAAAGGGTGGCGACCTTGAATACGTGATGGATATCGATTTCTGGCAGGCCATTCGCGGCACCCAGACCCGGCTGAATATCAGCCACTACGAAACCTGCGAAACCTGCCACGGCTCCGGCTCCACCGGTTCGGGAGAGGTCGCCTGCCCGCAATGCAAAGGCACCGGGAATGTTTCGCAAATGGCGGGCGCCATGCGATTCAATCTGACTTGTCCCAAGTGCGGAGGTTCCGGACGGCTGCGCAACGCCTGCCCGACGTGCGGCGGCGATGGACGTGTGACCCGCACTGAATCGGTGGATGTTCGCATTCCGCCCGGCGCGCGCAACGGCTCGCGTCTGCGCGTCGCCGGCAAGGGCAACGCCGGTACGATGGGCGCGCCTCCGGGCGACCTCTACATCACCACAAAAGTCGAAGAGCACCCGTTCTTTCACCGCGATGGCGATGATATCGAGATCAAAGTACCGATCGCGGTGTGGGAGGCGGCACTCGGTTCCAAAATCGAGGTGCCCACGATCGACGGACGCGCAGAGTTAAAGATTCCGCAGGGAACTCACACCGGCAAGCGCTTCCGCCTGCGTGAGAAGGGTGTTCTCAATTCCCGCACCAATCAGCGCGGCGATCAGATTGTGGAGGTCGCCATCCAGGCGCCCGATCCACGCGATGAGCGCACGCGCGAGATTCTCAAGGAACTGCGCACTCTGCATCCCGAGGATCCCCGAGGCGAAATGTGGTCCCAGGTCTGATGGCGCTGCGGTAGAATGTCTCACTTGCACTTGAGTACTGAGGATTGATCGATGGCACGAGGGAAATCACGAGGCGCGTACATGATCTCGGTGGTGGCGGAACAATACGAGATCCACCCCCAGACGCTACGCCTGTATGAGCGGGAAGGGCTGCTGAAGCCTTCCCGCAGCGAAGGGAACACCCGGCTCTACACGGACGAAGATCTCGAGAGGCTGGAAGTCATTCTTCACCTCACAAGGGACTTGGGTGTCAATCTGGCCGGCGTCGAGATCATTCTCAATATGCGCGAAAAGATGGGGGAGATGCAGTTACAGATCCAGGACTTCATCGCCTCGCTCAACCGCGAGTTAGTGGCGCGGTCGGGCCGGGTGCTGGAGACCGATGAGCGGCATTCCCTCATTCCTGTTATCAACGCCCGGCCACCTGCTTCCGGCAGCCGGCGTAGTACTGACGCTCGTAAGTAGCCCCGGAGTTCTCAGATCAGTCCGGCGTAAAACGCGTTACTATATCGTGACACGCTTGTCTGACTGCCGTCATGGGGCTCTCCTCCAACTCTCGCGGTAAGGCGACCCTCGCCTATATTGCTCCATTTGCCGGCTATGTCGGACTGCTGCAGTTGGATCATCTGCTGCGGATTGCCCCGGAAATCTCATATCCGTTGCGCTACCTGGTAGTCCTGCTGCTATTGGCAACTGTCTCGCGTCCGGTGATCCGGCTGCGCCCGTCATTCCCCGCCGCCAGTTTCTTCGTCGGGCTTGCGGTTTTTCTCATCTGGGTCAGCCCCGATCTTCTGTTCCACTACCGGCATCATTGGCTGTTTGAAAACGCCATTTTCGGCCATGCCGCCAGTTCGCTGCCGCCGCACCTCGAAGTGCTCGGATGGTTCACCGTCAGCCGCGCCCTCAGCAGCATCGCGCTAGTCCCGATTCTGGAAGAGTTGTTTTGGCGGGGTTGGCTGATGCGCTGGCTCATCGACGCGGACTTCCAAAAGGTGCCACTCGGAAAGTATGCGCCCCTGTCGTTCTGGATGGCGGCGTTCCTCTTCGCTTCCGAGCACGGGCCGTACTGGGAAGTGGGGCTGGCCGCTGGTATTGTTTATAACTGGTGGATGGTGCGGTGCCGGAACCTGGCGGATTGTATACTGGCGCACGCCGTTACTAATGCAGCCCTGGCCGCTTATGTGATGGCTCGCGGCGAGTGGCAATACTGGCTATAACCGAATGCCAGCGCCATGCGTCACACTAATTGACAGGCTTTAGAAGATTTCCTTCTCCTGTCTCCGGACTCCGGAAGCGCGGCACGTCGGGCCCCGCGCTTCCGGAGTCCGTTCTTATTCCCCCAAGCGCGGCCAGCCTCTCGCGAGATTCCGCGAGATTCCAGTTAAAATACAGATTCAACTCGCGATGATTCAACTCACCGGGGCAGGAAAGCGCTACGGCCCCAAGATCTTATTCGACAACGTCGACTGGCTCGTGACATCCAACGAGCGCACCGGGGTCGTGGGCGCCAACGGCACTGGCAAGTCTTCGATTCTAAAGGTGTTGGCAGGGCTGGACGGCCTCGACTCCGGCACCATCACGACGCAAAAGGGCGTCACCCTCGGGTATCTTCCGCAGGAGGGTCTCGCGCTCTCCGGCCGCACCGTCTTCGCCGAATGCATGACTGTCTTCGCGGAGTTGCGCGCGCTCGAGGCGGAACAGGAAGATCTCACCCGCCGGATGGCCGAGTTGGACCCCGCTAGTCCGGAGTATACCCAGGTAGCCAATCGGTTCCATTACGTCGACAGCGAATTTCGCGCGCGCGATGGATACGTCGTCGAGGCGCAAGTTGGCACAGTGCTTTCCGGACTGGGATTCCCGCAGCGCGACTGGAAACGGCGGACCGAGGAATTCTCAGGCGGCTGGCAGATGCGGATCGCGCTGGCCAAGTTGCTGCTCGAAAAACCGAACCTGCTGCTTCTTGACGAGCCCACGAACCACCTCGATCTGGAAGCGCGCAACTGGCTGGAAGAGTATCTCTCGTCGTACCCCAATGCGTTCGTCCTGGTCTCGCATGATCGCTATTTTCTGGACGTGACCGTGCGTAAGATCGCCGAGCTCTGGAACAAGAACATACACTTCTATAACGGCGGCTACACTCGTTACGAATTGCAGAAGACCGAGCGCCGGGCGCAGCTCCAGGCGGCTTACGCCAATCAACAGGACAGGATTCACCAGCTCGAATCCTTCATCAATCGCTTCCGCGCTCAGGCGACCAAAGCCAAGCAGGTGCAGAGCCGGATCAAAGAGCTGGAGAAGATTGAACGCATCGAGATTCCGCCGGAAGAGAAGACCATCCACTTCAAGTTCCCGCAGCCAAAGCCGAGCGGGCGGATTGTGGCGGAGTTCAAAGGCGTCGCCAAGAGCTATGGCGACCATCAGGTTTTTGCCGATGCGGATTTCATCATTGAACGGGGTGAGCGGATTGCGCTGGTCGGCGTGAATGGCGCGGGGAAATCCACCCTGATCAAGATTCTCGCGGGAGCCGAATCCGTTTCGGCCGGGGCCTACACTCTCGGCCACAATGCGCAGCCTGACTACTTTGCCCAGGATCAGTACAAGGAACTCGATGGGAATGCACAGTTGATTGACGATATTTCGACGGTTGCCCCGCGGGCGACGCAGACGGAATTGCGCAGCGTACTCGGCTGTTTCCTGTTCTCGGAAGACGACGTCTTCAAGCCGATCGGAGTCCTCTCGGGTGGAGAGCGCAATCGTTATGCTCTGGCCCGTATGCTGATGATGCCATCCAACTTCCTGCTGCTCGACGAGCCAACCAACCACCTCGACATGCGCGCCAAGGACGTTCTGCTCACGTCGCTCGAGGAGTTCAGCGGGACAGTGGTCTTCGTATCGCACGACCGATACTTTATCGATAAGCTGGCGACCCGAATCTTCGAAGTGGAAGACGGGCGGGTGCACGTTTTTCCCGGCAACTACGAAGATTACCTCTGGCGAAAGAATGGTGGCGGGCCCCCAGTGGCGCCCGCCGAATTGTCCAGCGCGCCTTCTTCGGCATCTTCTTCCCTACCCGCCTCCGTGCCGGCGCCCGACCCGGGAGCCAAGTCCGTCCGTCTGAACCCGATCAAGCTGCGGCGCATGAAAGAGCGTCAGGACGAGATCGAGCAGGAGGTCTCCAAGCTCGAAGCCGAGATCGCCGATTACGAAAGCGCCCTCTCCAACTACGTGAGCGTCAACGAAACCAAGCGTATCTCGGATTTGCTAGAAGCCCGCAGGATTGATCTCAAATCACTGCTGGGCGAGTGGGAAGAAGTTGCGCAACTGATTGAAGCGAATAGCTGAACGGGCCCTACTCCTGGGCCGGCATCTGCTGTTCGATTTCGCGCCAGGCGCTGATTTTCAAGCGGCGGCAGACCCAGCACAGGGGCTCGCTGGCCACCGTGGACGTTTCCGCGCCGCAGACAGAACAGATCTGGGGCTTCTTCAAGCGATCCGGTGAAAACGCGCGTTTCGCCTGCTCCAAAATCTCTGGCGGTACCACAACTTCCGGTTTAGCCTGTGCTTTCCGTTTCATATGATCCCCAGCCCTTGATTTCACTATGGCAGAAACCTCGCCCCGAAAACAACTCAAACTTTCCCTGGTACTCCCCCAATTGGTATCGGGTAATTACCAGATCGGCAGACCACTCAGGCAGCCTGTGGAATCTGCACCACCACCGCCACATCCAACGAAGAACGGCATCGCGGGCAGCGCTGGCCCGGGGTAACCTTAACAAACTTACCCCGGAGGTCGATATCGGCAGGAACCGTGTGGGTGCAAATTGGGCAGTGTGCCTGTCCCTTGGTGTGATTCTCAACGAGTGCTTTCATTGCTTTTCCCTCACTTCATCGGACGCACTTCTCTAAGCACGGGTTGTACCAAATTCGTAAAGATTCTTAAACAATTCGGTATCGTTCCCCCCACCCGATATCTGCCGATTCCTGCCATACGGGACCTTGTACCCCACACTCGTCGCTTCTGACAGAATATTAGTGGCTCCCATGACCGATCGTCTCTACTATTCCGATTCCTACTTGTGCCACTTCGGCGCTACCGTGGTCGACCGTTCCGAGGACGGCCGGATCGTCTACCTGGACCGCACGGCGTTCTACCCCACATCCGGCGGACAGCCCTACGATCTCGGCGCGATCGCCGGCGTCGCGGTGACCAACGTCATCGACCAGGAAGACCGGGTCGCCCACCAACTCGCGTCGCCGCTCGCCGAGGGTCCCGTGGAATGCACCGTCGATTGGAATCGACGCTTCGACCACATGCAGCAGCACACCGGCCAACACCTTCTATCGGCAGTGTTTCAGGAATCATTTGGACTCAAGACGGTCAGCTTTCACATGGGCGCAGAGAGCGCGACCATTGACCTGGAGGGCGGACCAGTGGATTCGCGTATCGTGCAGGAGGCGGAACGTCTGGCCAATCAGATCGTTTTTGAGAATCGGCCGGTCTCGGTGGCATTCCAGCACGCCGCCGAAGTGCAGGATCTGCGCAAGCCGTCGGAGCGGGAAGGCACCTTGCGGATCGTCTCGATTCAGGACTGCGATCGCAGCGCCTGCGGGGGGACTCACGTGCGCGCGACCGGGGAAATTGGACCGATCCTGCTGCGCAAGTCGGACAAAGTGCGGCAGACCACGCGCGTGGAATTCCTCTGTGGTGGCCGGGCGGTCCGCCGGGCGCGTGCCGACTACGACGCGCTTTACAAGACGGCGCAGTTGTTTCGTGCGCAACTCGATGAAGTGCCTACGCTGGTCGGCGCGCAGTTGGAGTCTGCCAATGCGAGCGAAAAATTACGCCGGAAATTGGAAGGTGATCTCGCCGCGTACCAAGGCAAGGAACTTTACGAGACCACGCCTCCGGGTCCGGACGGTTTAAGGCGCGTTTCGCGTCGCCTGGAGCGTGGAAGTCTGGAAGAACTCCGGTCTCTGGCGCAGAGTTTCACCTCGCAGCCGAAGGCGGTCTTCGTCGCCGCATTGACGGATCCTCCCTCCGTTCTAGTGGCTGTTTCCGCCGATGCCGGCATCGATGCGGGCAAAGTGCTGAAGGCGGCGCTCACTGAGGCAGGCGGACGCGGCGGCGGCACCGCACGCATGGCGCAAGGCAGCGTTCCCAGTACCTCGGCGCTCGATACGGTGCTGGGAAGGATCACTTGCTGACGCGCTGCAGCTCGCAACGAGCCACGACCGTAAGGGAGTGGTTTTCGGAACGAATCCGGGCATCGCTTGCTTACGCGCGCGGCTCGCAACGAGTGATTTTCGGAGCGATCGGGACATCGCTTGCTTACGCGCGCGGCTCGCAACGAGTGATTTCGGAGGCGATCGGGACATCGCTTGCTTACGCGCCGCGGCTCGCAACGAGTGATTTTCGGAGCGATCGGGACATCGCTTGCTTACGCGCGCGGCTCGCAACGAGTGATTTCGGAGCGATCGGGACATCGCTTGCGGACGCGCTGCAGCTCGCAACGAGCCACGACCGTAAGGGAGTGATTTCGGAGCGTTCGGGAACATCGCTTGCTTACGCGCGCGGCTCGCAACGAGTGATTTCTGATCGATCGGGACATCGCTTGCTGATGCGCGGCTCTAGCCTTTCGTCTTGGGCCAGACGACGCCCTGATCCTTCTTCGTAACGGGCGCGAGGCCCTTGTAAAGGAACTTCTGAATCCGTTGCCCGCGATAGGTTTCCGTCGTGAACAGATTGCCCTTCGAGTCCGAGGCGATGCTGTGAACCGCGTAGAACTGCCCGGGCTGGCGGCCGCCATCGCCGAAGCTGGTCAGAATTTCCATGCTCTCGCGCAGGATGACGTAGACCTTCTCGTTGGCGCCATCTGCCAGGAACATGTACTTTTGCTGCGGATCCTTCGAGAAGACAATGTCCCACACGGAGCCATCGCCGAGCGTGTTCTTGGCGATGAAGATTTCCTTTACAAAGGTGCCGTCCGGTTTGAAAATCTGGATTCGATCGTTGGGCCGGTCGCAGACGTACAACAGCCCGTCATTGGACAACTCGGCGCAATGTACCGGGTTGCGGAACTGCTGGGCGGGAGGGTCAGCCGGATTGTAGCGGCCCAGGTTGGTGTCGTCGGGCTTGTTGCCGTAAGCGCCCCAGTGGCGTTTGTACTTGCCGGTGTCGGCATCGAATACGATCACGCGATGATTGCCGTATCCATCTGCGACGTAGAGCTCGTTCGTCTTCGGATCGACGAACATCTTCGCCGGCCCCTTGAGATTCTCCACATCGTTGCTGCCTTTGCTCTGTGAAGGCTTCCCGATCTGCATCAGGAATTTGCCCTCCTGCGTGAACTTCAGGATCATGTTGTCGTGGTAGGGCGCCGCCGCTCCACGTGCCGCGGGAGCCGGACCGACGTCGTCGCCGCCCGCACCGCGTCCGCCTCGTGCCGGAGCCCCTCCCGGTACCGCTTCGGGCGCCCGGCCATTGCCGCCAATCCAAACGTTGCCCTTGTAGTCGACGGTGATGCCATGGTTGGTCGCCGGCCAATCGTAGCCTTCGCCCGGCCCGCCCCAGTGGCCGATCAGATTTCCAGCCTCGTCGAACTCCAACACGGGAGGAGCGGGTACGCAGCACTCGGCGGCCGGTGGATTGACGGCCGCGTAGGTTTCCATTCTTTCGAGCGCCGCGCCACGATGCACAATCCAGATGTGGTCCTGCGCATCCACCGAAACCCCGATGACGTTGCCCACGATCCAATGATTGGGCAGGGGCTTGGGCCACATCGGATCCACCTCGAATCGCGGCGCCGTGACCGAGGCGGCATTCACCGCCATGCGATCGAAGACCACGGACGCGACTCCGAGCGCGCCCAAGGCTCCCACGAAAATCGCTCCGATTCGAAGATTACGCGTCATGGCTTCTTCTCCTCCACCTCGTTTGAGGTAAGCTACTCTTCACGGCGGGCATCCCGGCCCGCCGAGCGAATGCAAGCGATTATACACGATTCGACCGAGCGGTCGTATTGGAAAAGAATCGGCGCGCCGTACCTTGGTGCCGCAATGCTTTGCCTGTCGTTGACGATGGGTGCGGCGGCGCACGACATTCCGAATGACCTGACGGCGCAACTGTTTCTGCGGCCGCAAAACGACACGATCCAACTCATGGTCCGCGTGCCGCTGAAGGGCATTCGCGACGTCGTCTTTCCCGAGCGCAGCGGGGGCTTCCTCGATATCGAGCGCACGAATCCGCTGCTCGCCGATGCGGCGATTCTCTGGATTTCGGATTTCATCGAACTCGACGAGGGAGAGTTGCGTTTGACCCGGAAGCCGCGCGTGGCCGCGGCCCGCCTCTCGCTCGAAGGCGATCGGTCCTTCGCATCATACGACGCCGCCATCGCGAACTTCGCCGGCCAGTTGCCGGTCGAGACCAACGTGGTGTGGAACCAGACATTTCTCGACGTCTGGTTTGAGTACCCGATCCACTCCGAGCAATCGCGCTTTTCCATTCACTCCGAATTGGCGCGACTGGGGCAGCGCGTGATCACGGTGCTGCGATATCTTCCTCCCGGCGGAGCCGTGCGCGCGTTCGAGTTTATAGGCGATCCGGGGCTCGTGCGGCTCGACCCGAGTTGGCATCAGGCCGCCTGGCAGTTCGTCGCCATGGGTTTCGAGCACATTCTGGATGGGACCGACCACCTGCTGTTTCTCTTCTGCCTGGTGATCCCGTTCCGGCGATTCCGTGCGTTGATTCCCGTAGTGACCGCCTTCACCGTGGCGCACTCGATCACTCTTATCGCGTCGGCATACGATCTGGCTCCCGACGCCCTATGGTTCCCACCGTTGATCGAGACGATGATTGCGTTATCGATTGTCTACATGGCGCTCGAGAACATCGCCGGCGGCGCCACGCTGCATCGCCGCTGGATGATCGCGTTCGGATTCGGACTCGTGCACGGTTTCGGCTTTTCGTTTGCGCTACGGCAGACGCTGCAGTTCGCAGGCTCCCATCTTCTGACCTCCCTGCTCTCCTTCAATATCGGAGTCGAACTGGGCCAGTTGTTGGTCCTGGTGCTGCTGATCCCTGCCCTGGAAATGCTCTTCCGCTTCGTGGTGGCGGAACGCATGGGAACCATCATCCTTTCGGCGCTGGTGGCACATACCGGTTGGCATTGGATGACGGAGCGGGCGGAGCGTTTGAATCAGTATCACTTCCAGTGGCCCACACTGACGCCCGCATTGGTGGCAGCGGCACTCCGCTGGTTGATGGTCGCGGTGTTTCTGGGGGGACTGTATTGGTGGATTCGCGGCGTGGTGCGAAGGAAACCGGAAACTCGCCAGGAAACGCAGTGAGCTTGCCGCCGCTGGGCGGTCCGCGTATCATGAGCACGGAGGATTTCGGGATGCGCTTTTTGTCTCTGCTGCTGTGCCTCACGCCGGTGGCCCTTGCCCAAACGAACGGATCGAATGCTCCCAAGGCGCCTACCGATGTCAAGCCGGGCAGCATCACCTACGAAGAGATTGCGTATCCGTATCCCGTCGCTTACCTGCCTCTCACGCTGTATGGTCAAGACGTGCGGATGGCGTACATGGACGTGCCGCCGGCGGGCACGCCGAACGGCCGCACAGCGGTGCTGTTTCACGGAATGAATTTCGGCGGCTTCTACTTTGCCGGACCGATCGAAGTCCTGCGCAAGGAGGGCTTTCGCGTCATCGTACCGGACCAGATCGGGTTCGGCCGCTCCTCGAAGCCGATCATCCCGTACAACTTTCACGATATGGCGCTGAACAGTCGCAAGCTCCTCGAATCGCTGGGGGTCGCCAAGGCCACGATCATCGGGCACTCGATGGGAGGCATGCTGGCCGCACGCTTCACCGCGTCGTACCCAGAAATTGCGGAGCGTGCGGTGATCTACGATCCAATCGGACTGACCGACCCCCGCTACGACAGGCCGTGGCGAAGCACCGACGAAGCGTACAAGGCGTCGATGGCGCAGACCAACGATCAGCGGTGGCAGGGATTTTACGCCAACATCCGGCGCTACTTCCCGTCGCCCGGCGCCTGGAAGCCGGAGTATGAGCAGTACGTGCGAATCCTATACGCGCCCACGTTGAGCGGCGATTGGCCGCGCCTCGCGATGGTGCGCGCGATCTACCAGCAGATCACCTATCTGGACCCAGTGGTGTACGACTGGCCTCACATCAAGTCGAAGACGCTGGTGATTGGCGGCGAGAAAGACGGGCAGGATTTTCCCGCCCTCGCGAAACACATTGCCGACACGATTCCTGGAGCGCAACTCGTGATCATTCCCAATGCAGGACACGTTCCGCATCTGGAAGTGCCGGATGTCTTCTACCAGGAGTTGCTGAAATTCGTGAAGTAGCAACGGAGAACGCCAGAGAGCGAGGCGCAAGTCAGGGGTTGGGGGCTGGGGGTTAGGGGTTAGGGGATAGGGGTTCGGGTTCGCGGCGTGTCGCCGTGGCCGAGCCTATCTGCCTGGCGAACCCGCCGTTTTCATCGGAATCCATGGCGGCGAGGCAGCCCAAGACCACTCCTGCTTGCCGTCACCTCAGACACCATCGCCGAGACTTATCGCGCGTCGGCAGTTCTGACTTCAGGAAGGATCCGTGGACATCCGAAACGCGTCGAGACGAGTCTCGACGCGGCAAACAGGGTGTTTGCGCCACGTTACTCCGCTCGCAACGCCTCCAGCGGATTCACGCGAGACGCGCGATGCGCCGGTATGTAACTCGCCGCCGCGGCAGCGGCCAGCAACATGCCAGAGACCGACGCGTACGTCAGCACGTCCATTGGACTGACCTCGTAAAGCAGAGAACCCATGACACGCGTCAGTGCCGCCGCCGACCCTAGCCCGATCGCCACACCAATCACCGCCAGCAGCATGCCGTTGCGAACCACCATACTTTTCAGCGAGCCCTGCGGAGCACCTAGCGCAATCCGAATCCCCAGCTCGCGCGTGCGTTGCGAAACCGAATACGAGATCACGCCATAGATTCCGACGATTCCCAGGAGCAATGCCATCCCTCCGGCCACCGCCAGCATCACCAGCGCGAAGGAACTCCGCGCCATCGAGTCGCGATAGATCTGCTCCAGTGTGCTGACCCGTGCGATCGGAAGATCTGCGTCGATTGACCAGATTGCCTGGCGCGCCTGCTGCACAAAGCTCTCAGAACCGGCTCGATTGCTACGAATGGTGAACACTATGCCGCGCTGCACCAGGACGGGGTTGCCCCAAAAGACGTTCATCATGGCAGGCCAATAAACCGTCGTCGGGGCCTTTTGGTCGGCGCCATCCAAGCGCACATCCCCCACCACGCCGACGATCTCACGCCACGGATCCGCCATGCCCTCGCGAATGCGTTTGCCGAGCGCCGCGCCCGGAGTGTGCCACATTTCGCGCGCCATATTTTCCGAGACGATGGTGACGTTTCTTCGCTCGTAAAGATCGGTCCAGTTGAAGTCGCGGCCCGCGATCAACGGCGTGCCCATCGTTTGAAAAAAGCCGGGGGCGACAAACTTGAACCGGCGAAGCGGCGGAAGCTGTCCTTCGCGATACGTGCGATCTTCGGCGTAGAGCACGTCCGTGCTGTTGTTGCCGTCTGTCGGAACGGAATTGCCGAACGCCACCGAGGTCACGCCTGGAATCGCCGCGATCTTCTCCTGCATCTCCTGCTGCATGCGGACCACGCGCTCGGGCTCCTTCACCTGGGCATCGGGGATGTAGATCCGCATGGTTTGCAACTCGGCTGGAGCGGTGAATCCCGTGTGTACATTGCGCAGAGCCTGGAAAGTGCGGATCATCAGTCCCGAGCCGATCAGCAGCACAACCGCCAGAGCCATCTGCAACACGACCAGGCCGCTGCGGGCGCGCTGCGCTTCGCGGCTTTGACTCAAGGTACGCCCGCCAGCTCGCAGTGCGAGCGTGACCTTGGGCGTGGCGTGTTTGATCACAGGAATCAATCCGAAGAACAAACCTGCCACCACCGAGACCACCAGCGTGAAGAGCAGGGACGCAGCATCGATCGTGATGTTCTCGACGCGCGGCAGAAATGCGGGGGCGTTCGCGCGGAGGAACTGCAATGCCCCATAGGCGAGAGTGATGCCTGCCGCACCACCAAGCACGCCGAGGATGACACTCTCCAGGAGCAGCGCACCTGCCAGGCGAGTCCAACTCGCGCCGATGGCCACCCGCACCGCAAGTTCCTGCTGGCGCCCTTCCGCCCTCACCAGCAGCAGGTTGGCAACGTTGGCGCAGGCAATCAAGAGCACGGCGGCGATACTGCCCATCAGCACCCAAAGCACGTTGCTCAAGCTGCCGACCACATCCTGTTTGAGGAAGCGGGCGTTGGACTGAATCTTGGCTTCTTCGAACATCTTGACGCTGAACCCCGGAGGCGCGGCAAACCTCTGATTCACAATCGGGATCATGCGGCCCACGTCGGCATTCGCCTGTGCCAGTGTGACGCCCGGCTTCAGCCTGGCAATACCGTGAAAACTGAAATTTCCGAGAGTGGTCTTTGCCCGATCGAATCGCAGCGGCAGCAACAATTCAGGTTTCAGGTCGAGAAATCGAAAACTCTGCGGCATGACGCCGATGATCTCGTGCGGCCTCCCATCCACCAGGAGATTGCGGCCGATCACGGCAGGATCGGCGCCGAAACGCCGCTGCCAATAGCCGTACGTCAAGATCACGGTTTGCGGACTCTGCGGGCTATCGTCGCGCGGCGTAAACCAGCGCCCCATGGCGGGCTGGATCCCGAGGGCATTCAGTGTTCCTTCGGTTACATCGAGGCTACGCACCTGTTCGGGTGCGCCGGTGCCGGTTACGCTCGAGGAGTCGCCATTCCAGAGACCGAATTGCTGGAAAGTCTGATTCTCTTCGTGGAACGTGAAGTAATTCGACGGCGCCAACTCGCAGTCGTTGAGGCCGACCGCGGGAGCCGTCAACATCACGCTGAGCAATTCCTCCGGATGCGGATAGGGCAAGGGCTTCAGCAGAATACCGTTGACCACGCTAAAAATTGCCGTGTTCGCGCCGATGCCGAGGCCGATCGTGATCACCGTGATGACGGTGAACATCGGAGTTCGCGCCAGGCCGCGCAGAACATGCCGGATTTGCTGTCCCAGAGTTCCCATAGATATCAACTCATACGCTGCAACGCGGGCAAAGTTCGCAATTTCTTGCGACGCGCCAATGCCGGACGAGAGAAACAACCCGGATACACTATTCGAAGGATGACCCCTAACGATCTGGTTCTGATCCCGGGTGGCGAGTTTCTGATGGGCCAGGAAGACGGCCGCGACGAGGAACGTCCGGTGCACCGTGTCATCGTGTCGCCGTTTCGTTTATGCCGCTTTCAGGTGACCAACTGCGATTTTCTGGCATTTCGCAAATTCGCAGCCGCGAATCCGATTCTGCCTGTCACGTCGGTAAGCTGGTTCGATGCGTCGGAATATTGCCGCTGGCTCTCGGCGCAATGGAGCATGGAGTTGCGCCTGCCGACCGAAGCGGAATGGGAGTTTGCCGCTCGCGGCGGCATGGAGCAGAAACTCTACCCCTGGGGTGATTCGCCGGTCAACAGCCGTCCTGGACATGCCAGCCAATGGCAAAGCGGACCCGAGCCGATCGCACTCTCAGAGCCCAATGGCTACGGACTCTACGACATGTGCGAGAACGTCCACGAGTGGTGCTCGGACTGGTATGACCCTTTGTATTACCAGGTCTCGCCCGAGTGCGATCCGCAGGGACCCGCGTCGGGAACGCGCCGTGCCTCGCGAGGAGGCGCATGGCGCCATCACATCAAGTTCTCGCGATGCGCCGCCAGAAGCAGCATTCCGCCCGAATTCCGTTACGCCGACTATGGCTTTCGGATAGCTGCGAAGGCGTGAAGGCGCATCACATCACCGGAGCCGGCTGGCTCGTCTGGCGTTGCAGTAGTCGCCGCACATGCGTCAGCGCCGAGTCTATAGTTCCAGTGTCCGTCTGATACGCCAGATAACCATCCGGCCGCACCAACTTCACTCCTTTGTGCGGCGACTGCCGGATCTCCACGACGTCGCCGAAGGATGCCAGTTGCTTCTGGGCCTCTCGCACCGCCGCTTCCTGATCGTCATCGATCAGCATCAGGAATCGGCTGCCGATGCCCTTGCCGCCCCGCATCGAATCTTCGAAATACCGGCGTCCCGGCCCCTCGACAATCGGACTCCCCCGATAGGCGATCCCGAGTTCCGAAAGCCTTTCGACAAACGCGTGTTGGACCGGTGCCAAGCCCGACACCATCGGAATCACCGCATTGCGCAGGATCTGCGCCAGCTTGTTCGGCGTACCCAGTGCTTTAGTGAGGAAATCGGTGGTGTCGATCACTTGCCGGATCACCGGAAGGCGCTCGGCGGCGTAGCTGTCCAGCAACTCGTCATTGCCGTGCCCGCGCAGATACAGATCGAGCTTCCAGGCCAGGTTCCAAACGTCTTGCAGCCCGGTGTTCATTCCCTGACCGCCAAAGGGGCTGTGGAGATGAGCCGCATCGCCGGCAATGAACACGCGTCCCTTCCGCAATTCCGCTGCGCGCCGGTGGTGAATGCGAAAGTAGCTGCTCCAGCCTATGGATCGCGGTTCGACTCCTCCCGGACCGCGTTCCTTCAAGATCTTCCGCACCAACTCCAGCGACGGCGCGTCTCCCTCTGGGAGATCGATCGTCGCCACGATGCGCCTGTGAGTCGCGCTCATCGGAAAGATCGCTACGGGGCCGGCTTCACTGGGACACAACTGCAACTGGTTGCCCGGCAGTGAGTCGTTCGTCTCGACATCCGCGAGCAGGAACTCATCCGGATATTCTCCGCCCTCGAGAGGCAGATTCAAAGCCTTGCGCACGTTGCTGCGGGCGCCGTCGCACCCCACGACGAACGACGCATTCACCCGGATCGTATCGCCTTTATGATCTGCCGTGACCACCACCCCCTCGTTCCGCCGATCGGCCGAAACGAATGTGGTTTCATACTCAACAACTCCGCCCTTGCGCCGCAGTTCGTCCACCAGCAGAGTCTCGGTGACATCCTGAGGGACCATCGCGACGAAGGAATACGGGCTGTTCTCCGGCTCAAATCGCAAATCGGCGAGGGTCCGTCCGCTCGTCATGATCGCGACCGACGTGACGCGGTTCGCCTTCTCGAGAAAGCCGTCGACGACGCCGGCCATGTCGAAGATTTCGAGCGTCCGCGGGAAGATCGCCAGCGCCTTGGAATGTTCCGACTGCGATGCGCGCGTCTCCAGAATACGGCAGCGTAATCCCCGCCTCGCACACTCGTTCGCCAGGAACAGGCCCACCGGCCCGGCCCCCACGATCAATACATCGATTTTGGTTTCGGTATCCGGCATGTTCTCTCCTTTCCTATCGTTGTGCGGCATCCCACTCCGGACTGTTTAAGAACCAGGTATCGAAGAGTTCCTGCACCACGCTTCCCGGTCGCCTTCCTTGACGTGGACGCGAATGCGGTAAGCGCCCGGCACCACACCGTCGAAGTCGAATTTTCCGTCTGGCAAAAGGCTACGGGAACTCTCTGCTGAGTTCGAAGTACCGTTTTCGGGATACAGCGAGAGATCGGCCTGAGCCGCGCTCGACACTCGTCCCCGGACGTGCGTGGTCTGCACTTTGGAGAGCTTGAAGTTGACGTTCTCCGTTTCCGAACCGGGCCTGAGATCGATCGGCGCCGCTGCCGCAGGATCAAACACTCCGGGGTAATAGGTGCGCAGATAGCGGGCATCGTCAGGCGGCGAATTCGGAGCCGACTGTGTGGGGGTAGCGCTCAGATAATACCTGCCAGGGGGGACGCCGGCGATGCGATAGATGCCACGGTCATCGGTCATCACATTCTGGCCTGTGGTCGTCAAGTCCCTGGAGCCGTTGCGATAGGTGATCCGCCAGAGATGCACATTGACTCTGGCGACAGGGTCCCCATCTTCATCGACGATCCGTCCGGAAATAGCTCCGGCGGGAGTCAAGTGAAGGGCGATATCTGACAATGTCTGCCCTGGAGCCAGAGAAAATACAGTTTTCGACCGCGTTTGGTTGGATGCATACTGGCTGACACGCAGATATCCCCGGGCGTCTCCCTCCAGGCTATAGCTTCCCGGCAAGAGGTTGGCAAACTGAAAACGGCCGTCAGCATCGGAGATGGCGGCTCGAACCGTCGGCTTGCCATCAGGAATCAGACTGATTGTGGCCTTTCGGATGGGCGCGTTGGTTACCGCGTCAGTGACTTGGCCCGCAACGGAGCATAGGGCCGCTGTCGCCGGTTGTGCGCGCGCAACGGGTGTGAGAAGGCAAAGCAGACTGGGAATGACAGCGATGCGCCTGATACTCATGTGCCGGACTCCGACCTTCAGTTTATACGCACCGGCGCTTTACTCGCTTTCCCCAGCGGGCTCGCAGCGGGCGGACGGTCACAATTGCATATCGCTTGTGACACGTGCGGCCCGCTTCGAGCCACCACCGTGCTCTGGGCAAGCCGCCGCGGCTCGAACCCCGGAAAGCATCAGGTACTGGAAGTTGAATCGACCTTTTGGCGCCGTACCATTACTTCGGTAGCACTTCCAGAACTGTAGCTTTGAACACAAAGTCCTGATAATGGATCCAGTAGAACAAAAGGCGTTCATGCCGGTTGGCACTCAGGACTCCAGCAAGGATGGTCCGGGAGGCGACAGATGAGAATAAGACGCGGTTGTGACAGCTTGTTAAATCGGATATCGAGCGGCATTTGCGAGAACGCAACTGAGATTCACCGCTTCGAACTTCAACGGCTCGGCCGCCGGGCAGCCGCCGAATCCCAGTTCGAGGAGATGGTCACCGATGTGAAGGACCGGCTCGCACGGAAGGCTTCCTTGATCACACAATTGGCCTTTGCGGTGGGCAGTGTGGAATTTCCCAACAAGGCGGCTTAACGAATCTTTCGTCTCTCCTTTTTGCCAGCCTTGGATTGAACCCGTTCGGGTATGTCCTCCAGCAGGGTTCCGGTTGCCGGAAATCGTCCTCAAAAACTGCGCCACGGCCTCTATCTCAGACATACAGATCTATATATCGCTCTTAATTGGAATTCCTCAAAAACCAGTACGTAACGCTGGTACTCTAAACCAGTCCCCATAGTCCCGACGGTTTACCGTTGGATAACTTGTCCCCCTCCATACAAACTGCTTGACTTGGTTCAGAAGGGTCTATGGGCCCTTCAGCGAGGATCAAGATGACCGCTCTCGACGTGAATGTAACAAGTGATTCGTCAACAATCACTCTTGAACAGCTTCTGGCCGAAGGCCCAATTCCTCTATCGAAAGCGTTGCGCTACGCCATGACGCTAGCCGACGCACTTCGTCAGTTTCACGACTCAGGACGCACCTGCGGCTACGTGACTCCGTCGAACATAGCTATCACTGCCGCCGGCCTGGAGTTGATCGGCGAGCCGAGTCAACCGGAGGCCATCACACCTTACACCGCACCCGAAATTCTGGAGGGTCACTCTCCGGATTCCCGCAGCGATATCTTCGCGTTCGGCGCAATCGTATACGAGATGGTGACGGGTCTCCGCGCCTTCGACGGAGAGGACGCGGACGCTCTCGCCGAGTCGCTGACCTTGTCCGTTCCGCCGCCCTCGGGAACCCCCGTCGATCACCTGATCAGCAACTGCATGGCGAGGGACCCGGAGGTTCGCTGCCAACGGATGCAAAAGATCATCACGGAGCTCAGGATCCTCGCCATCGCGGCGCCCCGTGCCGACGGTGTAACCCTACAGAAGGGCGTGATGGCGGCGCTGCGGGCGGAGACGGAACAACTGGAAGCGCGCATGTCTATGCTTCTCCAGACGCACCAGAAAGCGATGATCGAAATGCAGCAGGCATCCGCTGACACGATCAGCGGGCTCCGCGCGCGACTGTCGAACGTGGAATCCGAACTGGCCGCGGCACAAGGGCGATCGGCCCTCATGGAGCAAAGCAATGCCACCCTCGTCCAGCGAATCAGGGCTCACGTCGAACAGATCGAACAGAAGATCGAAGGGACTGACACGCGCATCGCCGCGATGAAAGACGGGATGGACGTTCTGTGTCAAAACGAAGCCGTGCAGCAGGAGCATTTCAGCGCGCAGATACAGGAAATCGAGGAGAATCTCAAGTCGCAAACGACCGCGATCGCATCGGTGGTTGCGGGTCAGGCGCAGACCGACGATGTGGTCGAACGTGTCGTGGCAGCGATGGAGGTGCTCCAGTCGAGAGTGTTCGATCATGAGGAAGAGTCGAACTGGTGAACCTCGGGGGTTGGGGCTGAACCCCCGGCGATCTCACGGGGGTCACACAACACACTGAAGTGGACCCCTCCGTCAAGACAATTTTTCGCTCGCAATAAGCTTAGGCCCATCGGCGTCGGGGTTAGCGCTTTCTCGAGCATTTTTCCCCAGTTTGAGTTTGGGACGGCCCCGGCATCGGGGCCGCTCTTGCCATTCCGGCGCTCGAAGCGGCGCTCAGGTCGCTATCCTCCGTTCGAGTGTCTTCCAGTTTAGACCAAACCTTCTGGCCCCAAAGCGTTAAATCGCAGGGGTTCGGGGACAGCGTCCCCGACTTCAGCAACGCTCCTTTCCTTGTTGCCATTCCGATTATCACATCACTCTCTCGCCAGGTAGATCGCCGCCGGCGTCCGATAGTCGAGACTCTGATGGATCCGCTCGTGGTTGTAAAACAGGAAATATCGCTCGATCCCAGTGCGTGCCTCCGTCACCGATTCATAGTCCTTGAGGTACACCTTCACGTATTTGAGACTTCGCCACAGTCGCTCAATGAAAATGTTGTCCATACAACGTCCTCGGCCATCCATGCTGATGGCAATCTCCTTGGCCGCCAACTCGGCGGTGAACTTCTCGCTGGTGAACTGCGACCCCTGGTCTCTGTTGAAGATCTCCGGACCGGCCTCGTCGCAACGCACTCCGCAGGGCCTCTATGCAAAAGTCGATTTCCATCGTCAACGACAACGACCAACTCAGCACGTACCGGCTGAACCAGTCCATCACCGCCACCAGGTAGACGAAGCCCTGCGCCATCCTGACATACGTGATGTCCGTACTCCAGACCTGATTGACGCGCCCTACCGTGATCCCTCTCAACAGGTACGGGTAGATCTTGTGCCCTTCGCCTTGCTGGCTCAGCTTCGGCTTCGGGTGCACGGCCTCGATTCCCATCACCTCCATCAAACGCGAGATCCACTTGCGATTCACTGGATAACCCTCGCTCACCAGCCACTTCGTCATTTTCCGGCTTCCGTAAAACGGCGCCCGCGTGTACTGTTCGTCGATCAGCCGCATAAACCGCAGATTCTCTTCGCTTTCGCCCAGTGGCTCGTAATACAAGCCGGAGCGGTTCACACCCAACAACTCACACTGCCGCCGAACGCTGAGATCCGGATGCTCCTGATCCACCAGCGCACGCAGTTCTTCAGTCGAGCATGCCGACTTTTTTTGGAGCCAGTCCAGCTCTACTTTCAGCCGGCCGATCTCCTGATACAGTGCGTCGCTGTCGGCCTCTGTGCTGGCCGTCTTACGGTAAGCGTCAGACTATCCGCAGGGTTGATGGCAATTTCAGGACAGACTACCGGGTCCGCGCAGCCCAAGCCACAGGTGTGAGTCCGGCCAAGTTTTGAATGCTCACGTCAGCCAAGCCAGGCAGAACAGCACCGAGATAGTCGCGAGCGCGAATGTCGAGCCGCCGGCAGGTCTCCACCACAGACAGGATCGCCGCCACTTTCGGCCCTGCCTGCGAGCTGCCGATGTGGATCCAGTTCTTCCGGCCGAGCGCCACGCCACGCATCGAGTTTTCCGCCAGGTTCGTGCTCAGCTCCAGTTCCGGGTGATCCAGGAACTTAGTGAGCCGCCCCCACAACCCCAGCGTGTAGGCAATCGCGCCGCCCAACTTGCTGGCCGGCAA
>DATGIL010000049.1:0-68612 GCA_035295745.1 Bryobacteraceae bacterium
ACGCCGGCCTTGGTGTAGCCCGAGTGCTCGCGCAGTTGGGCGGCGCGGGTTTGGGCGAGCGCGGTCATATCATCCTTGGTGCCGAAGTGCAGGCAGCCGGTGGGGCAGGCCTTGATGCAGGCGGGCTCGAGGCCCTGCGACACGCGGTCGTTGCACAGCGTGCACTTGAACATCTTCTTGGTCTGCGGATTGAACTTCGGGATGTTGAACGGACAGCCGGTGACGCAATACTGACAGCCGATGCAATACTCCTGCTGGAAGTCGACGATGCCGTTCTGGTATTGCACGATGGCATTGTCGGCGGGACACGCGGCCAGACAGCCCGGATCGGCGCAGTGCATGCAGCCGTCCTTGCGCATGAGCCACTGCATGGTGCCGTCTTCGTGCGGATGCTCCTGGAACTTGATGAGGTTCCAGTAATTCCACGACGTTTCCGGCATGGTCTGGTAGGTGTTGTTGAAGACGGTCTCGGTGAAGGGGAGGTCGTTCCACTCCAGACATGCGACCTCGCAAGCTTTGCATCCAATACAGGTGGTGGTATCGATCAGCTTGGCCACCGTTTCCTGCCGCTGCGTGCCTGCGCCCGCGACGGGTCCCGCATGCCCGGAGATCTTCTGAACGCGCAGATTACCGGTGCTCATGCTTTCTCCAAACTGACGTGGCGCAAACACTCCTGTTTGGCCGTCTCGACACTCATGTCGAGACTTTTCGCACGCCGTAGCGAACCATTGATACCCGGCGGTGTAATTCTGGCGGAGCCCCGCAAAGCGTCGAGATGAGTCTCGACGGGGCAAACAGGAGTGTTTGCGCCACGGCATGTCATACTTTTTCCACCTTCACCAGGAAGCCTTTGAACTCCGGCGTGAATGCGTTGGGATCGGTCACAGCGGGCGAGAGCATATTAGCCGGCAGCAGCGCCGTCTTACCTTCATCCTCCGCAATTCCGCGATAGCCCCAGTGGATTGGAATGCCGATCTGATACACCTTTTTGCCATCGATCGTCATCGGCTTGATGCGCCGCGTCACCATCGCCTTGGCGACATAATGCCCGCGCGCGCTCGTGACCTTGATCTTCTCGCCGCCGTGCAAACCGAGATCGTCGGCCAATTCGGCAGGCAACTCCACAAACGGCTCCGGCATCAACTGCACGTTCATGGGATTGTTCTTGGTCCAATAATGATAGTGCTCGGTGAGCCGATAGGTGGTGCAGACGATGTTGTAGCCTTCGCCTACCGTACCCAGCTTGTCAAGGGCGGAATGAAACTGCTTGGCAATGGGATTCGTCGACTGCCCCGGATGCAGCGGATTCACAATCGGGCTCTCCGCAGGTTCGTAATGCTCCGGAAACGGCCCATCCGCGAGCCCCGGCGGGGGAACGAACAGCCGCCCTACGCCTTCGTTGTTCATGATGAACGGGCCCATGTGCTCCTTAGGCGGCGAATCGATTTTGAAATCAGGAACGTCCAAACCCGCCCAGCGTTGCTGCCCTTCGTTCCACCAGACCTGCCTGCGATCCGGATCCCATGGCTTGCCATCGGCGTCACAAGAGGCGCGATTGTAGAGGACGCGGCGATTCGCCGGCCACGACCATCCCCAGTTCGGATAGATGCCCAATCCCGACGGGTCTTCCGTGCCCCGCCGCTGCATCTGCGCGCCGGCCTCTGTCCACGACCCGCAGTAGAGCCAGTTGCCGCTCAAAGTCGAGCCGTCGTCGCGCAACCACGCAAAGCTCGGCAATTGCTGCCCGGCCTTGATGGTCTGATTTAGCTTGGCGTCGGTGACGTCCGCGATCGCGCGCCCGTTGATCTCGCGCGCGATTTCGGAGAGCGAAGGATTGTGCGGATCGGTATACGCCCACGTCGCGTTCAGAATCGGATCGGGGAACTTGCCGCCTTCCTTCTGGTACAGTTCGCGCACCTTTAAGAAGATGCGCGCCAGGATCTCCTGGTCGAGCTTCGCCATCCCCGGCACCGGGAGCGCCGCACTTTTCCACTGCAGCCAGCGCGCCGAGTTGACGAAGGTGCCGTCCTTCTCCGCGAATCCCGCGCCTGGGAGGCGATAGACTGCCGTCTGGATCTGCTTCATCTGCTCGGGCGTGATGCCAGGCGATTGCCAGAAGCCGCTAGTCTCATCGGGATAGATCTCGCAGACCACCAGCCAGTCGGCCTTCTTCAGCGCGTCTATATTCTTTTGCGCGTTGGGACCGATGGCCACACCGTTCATCCCAAACGCCATCAGGCCCTTGACGTGCCCGTTGTACATGTCGTCCCAGATCTGTGTCCACGAATAGTTGCGATCGATTTTGGGCAGGTAGTGGAACGCCCAGTCGTTCTCTTTCTTCGCCGCATCGCCGTACATCGCTTTGAGGAACGAGACCGCAAATTTCGGCGTGTTCGACCAGTAGTTGAACGACTCCCATTGCGCCGGTTTCGCGGTCTTAGGGGTGATGCGATCGATGTACGCCTTGAAGTCCGTGTCTGCCGGATTCGGCATCTTCAGATATCCCGGGAGGATGTCGAAGACGCCGGCCATATCGGTAGCGCCCTGGATGTTCGAATGGCCGCGCAGTGCATTGACGCCGCCGCCCGCGCGTCCCACGTTGCCCAGGAGCAGTTGCAGAATCGCGGCCGTGCGGATGGTCTGAGTGGCCGATCCGTGCTGCGTGAAACCCACAGCGTAAAGAATGGTCCCGACCTTCTTGGTGTCGCCGTCCTTCCGAATCGAGGTGAACAGATCGGCCGCCTTGAGGAACTGTGCCTGCGGAATGCCGGTGATCCGCTCTACCATCTCGGGCGTGTAGCGCGAGTAGTGATGCTTCATGAGCTGGAAAACGGATCGCGGATTCTCCAGCGCGGCGTCGATGGGCAAATCAGTGCCCTGCCCCACATGGTCGTAGTTCCAACTGGAGCGGTCGTAGGTTTTGGTGTTGGCGTCGAAGCCGGAGAAGACTCCTTCTTCAGGACCCTTGAACCCATCCTGGATCAGGAATGCGGCGTTGGTGAAGTGGAGCAGATACTCTTTGGCGAAGCGGTTGTTCTCGATTGCGTATCGGATGAGCCCGCCAAGGAAGGCGATATCCGAACCCGCGCGAATCTGCACGAACAAGTCCGCCGTGGCCGCCGTGCGTGTAAAGCGCGGGTCCACAACGATCATCTTGGCGTTGCGCTGCCGCTTCGCCTCAATGGGCCACTTGAAACCACACGGGTGATTCTCGGCCGGGTTACCACCCATGATCAACATCATGTCTGTGTTCTTGATGTCGATCCACCCATTGGTCATCGCCCCTCTTCCGAACGTGGCCCCCAAACTGGAGACCGTGGGGCCATGTCAAACACGGGCCTGATTTTCTAGATAGACCACTCCCAGGCTGCGCATGGTCTTGACGACCAGGTAATTGAACTCGTTGGTATCGGTGCAGCCGCCGTTCCACGCGATGCCTTCGCAGCGGTTCACGGTGTGCCCTTTGGCGTCCTGCTCCACAAAGGTCTCGTCGCGCGTCTTCTTCACCAGGCGAGCAATCTCGCTGATGGCGTTGTCCCAGGAGATGTCTTCCCAATGATCGGATCCGGGACGCCGCACCTGCGGTTTCAGAAGGCGCCGCTCATTCACGATGTCCTGCTGCAGCGACGATCCCTTGGGGCAGAGCGTACCGCGATTGATGGGGTGATCGGGGTCGCCTTCCACGTGTACCACTTGCGGCGTGACGTTTTTCGCCTTGTCGCCCAAGGTGTGGATGATGACGCCGCAGCTAACCGAGCAGTACGGGCAAGTCGACCGCGTTTCCGTGGTGCGCGAGATTTTCAGGTCGCGCGACTGCGCATAGGCGGGTCCTAGATCGAACCCCAGCACAGATGTTACCAGTGCTCCCGTACCGGCCTTCAGGAAAGACCTTCGCGTAGGCGTCATGGCGTTGTCCCCTCCAAGGTACGGTATCACAGGAGTTCCCAGACTAACGATGGAACTTTGCTACAGACCTGTTACAACTCAACTTTTGATCGGAGGCACTACTGAAGAAGAAGTCGAAAAAACGCTTGCTGACGCGCGCGGCTCGCAAGCGTCAAGCGAACAATCGAGGCTCGCAAGCGCCAGGCGAACACTCGCGCCTCGCAAGGGATTAAGCGAACGCTCGCGCCTCGCAAGCGGTCAAGCGAACGCTCGCGCCTCGCAAGCGATCGAGCGAACAATCGCGCCTCGCTAGCGTCAAGCAAACGCCCGCGCCTCGCAAGCGTCGAGCGAACGCGCGGCTCGCAAGCGTCAAGCGAACGCGCGCGGCTCGCAGGAAATTAACGAGCCGCGACCGTAAGGGAGCGAACCTTAATGCAAGCTCAACTTCTGGACTCGCCAGTTGCCAACTTCGCCGACGTAAAGCTCGTTGGGATTGCGGCAATCGATCTCGTTGACCGTGCCGAATTCCTTCATCTGCTTGCCCGCTTTTCCGAACTTGCCGACGATCTTGCCATCGAGTTCCATCTTGTAAATCTCGCCGTTATCGAGATTGCGCGGATCATTCGAATCGGAAGCGAATAGGAACGGGTGCGATCCGGGCGAAATGCAGATCGCCCAGGGAGAACCCACGTTCGAGATTTGCGCTTTGAAGGTGCCTTCATTGTCGAAGACCTGAATCCGCTTGTTCCCGAGGTCGGCGACGTACACGTTGCCCTGGCTGTCGACTGCCAGCGAGTTCGGCATGTCGAACTGCCCGGGTTCGGTGCCCTTCGAACCCCACGACTTTACGAACTTGCCGCCCTTATCGAACTTGGCGATGCGCGAGTTGCCGTATCCGTCGGAGACAAAGATATTGCCGGCGGAATCCCAGGCCACATCGGTGGGCTTATTGAAGCTGTCGCCGGGGATGCCCGCTCCCGGCGCGCCGCCGCCTCCGCGGGCGCCACCACCGCCTTGACGGCCAGCCGGCGCAGCGCCGCCCTCGCGTCCTGCTCCTCGGCCGGGTCCTGCGCCCGGACTGGTGAGAACGACCGATTCGGGCTTGCGGCTGAGTGTCATAAGCACGCGGCCATCGGGTGCAAACTTGATGACCATGTTGGAGCCGCGATCGACGATCCAGATGTTGTCCTGCGGATCGACGCGCACGGCTTGGGCGAACAGAAATCCGTAGACGCCCACTCCGATCTCGCGGACGAATTTGCCTCCCGGCGCAAACTCGAAGAGGCGCGAACCCGCGTGCGTAAACGTGCGCGACGCTCCTACCGTGGCGAACGTTCCACCCGTGCGAGTGTAGACGTAAAGGTTACCCTTCGAATTCGTAGCCACCCCGGCGGCTTCCCCAAGAGCGATATGCTCCGGAAACTTGAGCAGGTTCGGCGCGGAATCGAATGCAATCTCAGGTGTCTGCGCCGCGACCGACCCCGCGAAGAGAACTGCGATTGGCAAGAACGTCGAGATCTGCTTCACTTCGAACCTCCCATCTTGGGATGCAACAGGATCTTCTGAACCCGCCAACTGGTAATCTCCGCGACGAAGATCTCGTTCTCATTGCGGCAATCCAGCTCGTGCGCCGAGCTGAATTCGCCCAATTGCTTGCCTGCTTTGCCGAACTTCCCCAGAATCGTGCCGTCCAGTTCCATTTTGTAGATCTCGCCGGTGACGGCCTCGTTCAACGAGTTGTTGTTGTCCTGATTCGAATTCGAAGTGTAAAGGTACTGATGCGTTCCCGGCGAGATGCACATGGCCCAGGGAGCACCGGTCTGGTCGTAGATGGCCTTGAAGTTCAGGTCGTTGTCGAAGACCTGGATGCGGCTGTTGCTGCGGTCGCCGACATACACATTGCCTTTCGCATCGAGCGCCATGGTGTGCGGTAGATTGAGCTGGCCTTGTCCCGCGCCGCGACTGCCGACGGTTTTGAGAAAGCGGCCGTCCTTATCGTACTTCACGACCCGCGAGTTGCCATATCCGTCGGAGACGAAGATATTGCCGGCCGAGTCCCATCCAACGTCCGTGGGCCGGTTGAAAAGATAAGGCTCGTCCATCGGCGCGGGCGCCGCCAGGGCGGGTATGCCCTCGATAGCTTCGGGCCTTCTACCGAGCACCATCAGGACGCGGCCTTCGGGATTCAACTTGATGACCATGTTCGATCCCTCGTCGACCACCCAGATGTTGTCCTGCGGGTCGACCCGGACAGCGTGTGCGAAGACTAATCCGTACAGACCTTCGCCGATCTCGCGCAGAAATTTGCCCGTGGCGTCGAATTCGAACAGGCGGGTCTCCTGGCTGCGCGTGTAGACGAAGACGTGTCCTTTGGAATTCGTCGCCACACCAATGCCCTCGCCCATGTAAATGTTCGGAGGCATCTTGAGGAAGTTGGGAACGGACTCGAAGGGGATCTCAGGAACGTTCTGCGCTTTGGCGCGGGCAGCAAGCTGCGCGGGCGTGAGGCCTTCGGCGCCGATCGTCTGTCCGAAAAGGCCTGCGGTCGACAACGCGGCGACCAGAATACAAGGAACCGGTCCGATCTTCATCGGCACCTCCCATGACGTTGGAATGGTGCGATTCTATCACGCGATGGGGCAGCCCCGGACGAACTGCCCCATCCCCCCTACCACCACTTGGGATCGTCGGCCGATGGTCCGTAGACGCCGGGGAACGGCACATCGTTGAGACGCAGGAAGACGCCCAACTGCGCGCGGTGATGGATCATGTGATTCATCACCGTCGACCGCATCACTACCGCGCGCGGCATCGATATGACCGTGTTGCCGTTGAATTTCAGACTCCAGGTGACCTGCCAATCGTCGTCGGTGGCCGCTTCGATCTTGGCGCGGGCCTCTTTCGCGCCTTTGTCGAACAGTTCGAGCAATTCGGCGCGGTTCGCGGCGAAGTTGGGTTTGAAGTCCGGAGTCAACTCCAAAACCTCGCGGTCGAGCGTGAAGGTGGTCCACGATGGAATCTCCGCGACGTGGGTCGCGAGCCGGCCAAGGGTCATCGATTTCGGGTGCGGTTGATAATCGAACTTCCCGTCGGGTACGCACTCCAGGATCTTGCGAGTGTTCTTCATTTCTTCGTCGAATTCCGGCAATAGTGTTTGGCTGAACGGCATTGGTTTTCTCCTCTGAACAGTGAAAGCTGACATTTCCGAAGCTAACAGCCGTTGCGGACACTTTCGGTCCGCAAGGCGTGCCAGACTGGAAAAATGCTGGACACTTCGGCCAGGCTACTCCGGTTGTTGTCGCTGTTCCAAGCTCAGCGCTATTGGTCCGGCGCCGAACTCTGTGCGCGGCTGGAGGTGACTTCGCGTACGCTCCGCCGCGACGTCGACCGGCTCCGCAGTTTGGGTTATCCGGTCAACTCGACATCGGGCACGTCGGGCGGCTATCAGCTTGGGGCCGGAGCTACGTTACCGCCGCTGCTCCTCGATGACGATGAGGCCGTGGCGGTAGCCGTCGGTTTGCGCACCGCGGCCAGCGGGAATGTGGGCGGCATTGAAGAGGCGTCCGTAAGGGCGCTATCCAAACTCCAACAGGTATTGCCGGAGCGGCTGCGGCGGCGCGTGAGTGCACTGCACTCGTTCATCCTGCCGCTGGCCAATCACGGCCCCATGGTGAATGCCGAAACGCTGGCGGTGCTTGCGGGAGCCTGCCGCGACTACCAGAAGCTCCGTTTCGATTACCGCAGCCGTGGAGGCGCTCCCAGCACGCGCGAAGTGGAACCGCACCGGCTGGTGCATACCGGAACCCGATGGTATCTGGCCGCGTGGGACGTGGCGCGCGGCGATTGGCGCACCTTTCGTGTCGATCGCATCGAGCCCGGGATTGTTCCGGACCGCCGGTTCACGCCGCGCCCGGCGCCGGATGGCGACTTCGCCGCCTATGTGGCGCGAAGCGTCTCGTATTCGCCCTATCCTCATCGCGCTGAGGTGGTTTTGCATTGTTCCCTCGAAACGGCGTCGGAACGAATCCCGCCTGCTGCTGGAACACTAGAGGCGATCGGCGAGCACTCCTGCGTGTTGCGCACCGGAGGATATTCGCTCGACATGCTGGCAATGTACCTGGTGATGTTCGGCTTCGAATTCGAAGTACGGGAGCCTCAGGAACTGGTGAATTCCCTTCGCGATCTGGCGGCACGATTCGCGCGCGCAGCAGGAGTCGCAGTTCCGCCCGCGCCAGAGTAGTTGCAACAGCCGTACTTCAGTTCTGCGCGAAAAACCCATATTTTTGCTGTTTCCGCCTTGTAATTGCAACTGACTTGCATTAACATATGATTTCAGAGTTGCAGCACTGAAAGCCTGATTATGCGATTCCTTCCCGCAGTTCTCAGCCTCGTTCTGGCCGCTCCATTTTCCACTTTCGCCGTGGAGCATGGAAGCATCGGGGGCACCGTCGCCGACCCGAGCGGAGCGGTCATTCCCGCGGCCACGGTGGTGGCCCGCAACCTGGATGCCTCGTCCGATCAGCAGACTACCACCGACGAGGCCGGGCACTACACATTCGTGGCGCTGCCTGGCGGCCTATACGAACTACGTATTGAGCAGGCTGGATTTCGCCCGTTTCGCCGTACCGGCCTCGAAGTGACTGCGGGCGCCAGCCTGCAAGTAGATATCGCTCTGGTATTAAAAGAGCAATCCGCGGCGTTGGTGGTCTCCGAGGCGGCAGTGCAGGTGGAAACCGCCAACACGCAGTCGGGCGGAGCGATCGCTGCGTCCAAACTCGCCAGCGTACCGGTGAACGGCAGAAGCTACACAGACCTGTTGGCACTCCAACCAGGCGTAGTACCGGCGAGTTCCGAACAGCCCAACGCAGTGGTGATGTCAGGCTGCTCCAAAGCGCCTCCTTCGGGCGATCTCAATCCCGGAAACCTGTCGGTGAACGGGCAGCGCGAGACCACCAACGGCTTCACGGTAAACGGCAGTAACACGCAGGAAGACTTCAATATGGGAGCCGCGATCGTGCCGAATCTCGATTCCATTCAGGAGCTACGAATCCTGACTGGAAACTTCGACGCCGAGTTCGGCAACTTCAGCGGCGCGCAGGTGCTGGTAACGACCAAATCGGGTGGAAACCAGATCCACGGCAGCGCTTTCGAATATATGCGCAACACCGCGCTGGATGCCCGCAACTTCTTCTCGGCCGAACGCGCCATCTACGATCGCCAACAATTCGGCGGTACAGTGGGCGGCCCGGTCCGCAAGGATAGGCTCTTCCTCTTTGCCGACTATCAGGGCACGCGGATGACGCAAGGCATCGACACGGGTCTGATTGCAGTGCCGTCATTGGCGAATCGATCCGGCGATTTCTCCGACGTGGCCGGTTCACTGAGCGGCACGGTGAATGGTAGCTATTGGGCGAACCGGCTTTCCGATCGCCTGGGATACACGGTACGCCCGGGAGAGCCGTACTACACGCCCGGTTGCGTCTCGGCATCGGAGTGCGTGCTGCCGAATGCACAGATCCCGCGGAGTGCGTGGACCGTGCCCGCGACTCAGTTGTTGCCCTATATCCCCGCGCCGAATCGTGCGAGCAACCTCTTCTCGACGACCTCCGATCACGAGAACTTGCGAGACGACAAGGGCGCGTTGAGGGCCGACGCCGGCACGCGTTTCGGGAATCTTTCGGCCTACTATTTCGCAGACGATTACTACCTCGACAACCCGTATCCGACTGGCCAGGGTGGCGCCAATGTTCCTGGTTTCAATGCGACTTCGATGGGGCGAGCGCAATTGGCGGCGATTGGGTTGACGACCACCATCGGATCGTCGGCGATCAATGAATTTCGCGCCGGCTACACGCGCAACGCCAACCAGATTGGAAGGCCGTCTGGCGGTGTGGGCCCTTCGCTCGCATCTCAGGGATTCACTGGCATCGTGCCTTTGGCGCCGTCGATTGAGGGCATCGAGAACGTCTCGTTCAACGACTTCACGATTGGATCGGACATCACCGGGGTTGACCAGGCCAACAACACGTATCAGATTTCCGACAGCTATTCGAGGGTCTCTGGGCGCCACATGTGGAAGGTCGGCGGAAGCGTTCATTCCGACCAGATCAACATCGCACCCGACGCGATCTACAATGGGTCGTTCCTCTTTCAGGGCACCGAGACCGGATCGGATTTCGCCGACTTCCTGCTGGGGATCGCCAGCAGTTATGCGCAGGGCGATTCCAAGCACTTCTACCTTCGCAATCGATATGCCGGACTCTACGCGCAGGATAGCTGGCAGTTGCGTCCCAATCTGACGGTGAATTTCGGAGTGCGCTGGGATCTGTTGCCGCCGTGGCGCGAGAAGTACAACCAGGTTCAAACCTTGATGGCCGGGGAACAGTCGCAAGTCTATCCAGGAGCCCCGGAAGGACTGGTGTTTCCGGGCGACCCTGGTATTCCCGCGACGCTCGCGCCCACGCGCTATGCGAACTTCAGCCCGAGAATAGGGTTGGCGTATAGTCCGGCCGCGAAGACCAGCATCCGCGCTGGCTACGGCGTGTTCTATACCGCGATCGAAGGACTTTCGGCCGGCATCATGAGTGCGTGCCCGCCATACGGGTATGACTACGACAGCCTTGCGCCGCCGCTGTTCGAGACCCCGTTCGTGACTGCCGCCAGCGGACAAGATGTAGGCCAGCGCTTCCCTCCCCAGATCCCGGTATACGGCGCCTCACCGCAGCATCCTGGCACGACGGTGGACTGGTCGCGATACCTGCCGATTACCGGGATGCCGTCATTTTTCCCTGGCAATGTGACGCCATACAGCGAGAGCTACACCGTGTCCGTGCAAAGGGAGGTGGCGCGAAATACGGTGGCCACGGCGAGCTATAACGGATCGCAGGCTCACCACCTGCTGGTGCTGATCTCGGCGAATCCAGGCAATCCGGCCCTATGCGCTTACCTGAGCGACCCCGCGAACGTAATGGCCGGCACTCCGACGTGCGGTCCTTTCGGCGAGAGCGGCATCTACTTCACGCGCAGTGGACACCAGATCAATGGTACCCGTGGTCCGTTTAACGCCGATTTCGCGGCGGTGACTTATCAGAAGACGATTGCGAATTCGAACTTCAACTCACTGGCGTTGTCACTACGACACGCCGGTAGGAACCTGGAGTTCCTGGTGGGATACACATACGGGAAATCGATCGATCAGTCGTCGAGTCTGGCAGAGGCGGTAAACCCGCTGAATCCCAGTTTAAATCGGGGGATCTCGGCGTTCGATCTGCGTCACAATTTCGTAGCCAGCTACGATTGGCACTTGCCGGTGGCGGGCCTGGCGCTCTCCGGAGTGACGCGATTCAGCACCGGATTGCCGGTAACGCTGTACAACAACAACGACACCTCGCTGCTGGGAACGATTCCGAACGGGATCAACAATGATGGCGTCGATACGCCCGACTATTCCCCCGGAAATCTGCAGGTCCACACCGACCCGCGGAACGGGCAGGCGGCGTTCAATACTTCTCTGTTCAGTCTGCCGGATCTGGGACACATCGGGACGGCGTCACGGCGATTCTTCTATGGCCCCGGAGCGGCGAACTTCGATGTGGCCCTGCACAAGAATGTGAAGCTCTCGGAATCGCGAGCGCTGGAATTCCGCATCGAGGCGTTCAACATTTTCAATCACGCACAGTTCTATGGGGCGGCCGCGGTGAATGGGAACATCACGAGCAGCAGTTTCGGACAAGTGGTCAGCGCCGCCGCTCCCCGGCAGGTTCAAGCGGCGATGCGTTTCTCATTCTGAGGTCACCATCACTCGGGACGGAGCGCTTCAATTGGGTCCACCTGCGTGGCGCGGCGCGCCGGGAGCCAGCCCGCCGCCAGCGCCACCAACACCACTGCCGCCGCACTGAAACAGTAGATTCTCCAATCGAGCGGAGAGACACCCAAAACCATCGAGCGCGCAGCACGAACTACCGCGACCAGCAATGCCAACCCGATGGGCACTCCCCATAGAGCCATCTTCAAGGACTCGCCCAAAATCAGCCGCTCAATCTGCCGCGAGCCAGCGCCCATGGCCACGCGCAATCCCAGTTCCCGCATCCTGCGATTCACCGTGTACTGCAACATGCCGAAGAGTCCGGCGGCCGTCAGAATCACTCCGAACACTCCGAGACCTGAGGCGATGGTGGCCATCATGCGGTCCCACGAGAGGGCGACGTCCATCTGCTCCTGCAGCGTTCCCGCGCTGTAGATGCGGGAGCGCGAATCGTAGCGCAGCAACTCTTGACGAACGGCATGTTCCAGGGCGGCAGGCTCTCCGGCCGTTTCCACCAGCAGAGTTAAATCGCCGAGCGCTACCTGCGTGTAGGGCAGGAACAGAAACAGCTGCGGAGTTTCGTGAAGCGAGTTCGACGGGCCGTCCTCCGCGATCCCGACGATTCTCCGATTCACGCCGTCCACCTTGATCCATTCCCCAAGCGGATTGCGGCCGGGGAGCAACCGAGTTGCAAAAGCTTCCGACACGACGACTACGGGTTCGCCGCCTTCACGGTCGCCACCGCCGATGCCCCGGCCCATCACCACTCGCGTCCCCATCAGAGAAAAGTAGCCCGCGCCGACATTGTTCTCCAGGACGTCGAGGGGCGCGATCCCGGGCGCCTCCGCGCGCACGGTGAACCCACCGCCGGACCTGGAGAGTGGCAGCCTTCGCGAGTACGTCGCTCCCCGGACGCCTGGTAGCGCGGACAGGCGCTCGCAAGCCGGTTCAGCCCAGGAAGACGCCGTCGCCCCGCGCTGCGGTCCTACGGTCAGTACCAGCAATTTCTTGGCTGGGTCCATTCCAGGCCTCACGGCCGCGGCGTTTCGCAGACCGGCGACAAACAGCACCGCACTGCCGAACAACGCCACGCTCACCGCCAGTTGTCCGACAATCAGGACGTTCCTCTGCCATCCTCCGCGGGCTCCGGTAGAGCCTTGCCACGCTTTCAGAGTCTCGGCGACATTTAAACGCCACGTCTGCCGCGCGGGCGCCAAGCCGGAAAAGATCACCGAAAAGAGAAGTGCGGCCACGGTGTAGGCGAGCACTCGGGCATCCAGGTGAATGTTGTAGTCGACGTACACGCGTCCGGCAGCCAAGAACTCCGCCGCCTTGCGCATCAAGATACGCGCGACCAGGATACCGAGCCCCGTACCAGCCACAGCAATCAGGCCGGACTCCACCAGCGCCTGCCGCGCGACCCTTCCGGCGCCAGCGCCGAGCGCTATGCGGACGCTCATTTCCAGCCTGCGCGCCTCGGCTTGCGCCATACGCAACTGAGCCACATTGGCGCAGGCGACAAATAGGATCGCGCCCAAAATCAGCAGCAGACCGCCACCGTAGCTGAGATTGTCTGTCCACCTCTGGGCGTAAGCCGGCTCGAGAAATGTACCCGGCTTTCCGGGCGGCGCCGGTTTGTGCTTTCCTTGGCCGCGAATAGCGGCGTCCAGCACCGCTGCCGCGCGCTCCCTGCTGACACCGGGCCGGCTCCGCGCGAAGATCTCAAACTGCCCGTTCCGCGACTGCTCGTCGCGCCGGAATCCGAAAACCGTGAACCACGCGTCGGCGTCCATCCAAATATCGGTGGTAACCCCTCGGATGAGGCCGCCAAAGTCACGGGGAGCAACGCCGGCCACTCGAAAGGCCTTGTCGTTCAAGAGAAGCGTGCTGCCTACGACGTGGGGATCGCCTCCAAACCGTCGCTGCCAGAGCTGATGGCCGATCACCACCTGCGGACGCCCCTCAGCGGGCTCGACGGTGGTCTGTCCGAGTTTCCCCCTCACACCAAGCACGGAGAAGTAGTTGGCGGTAACCGGGCTGGTCAGAACCCACAGGTTGCCATCTGCGCCGTACAATTCCGAAGCGCGCCGCTGATAGGCTACGAGCGTCACCAGGCCGTCGCCCGAACGCCGCATATCGAGGTAGTCCGGCCAGCCATAGAATGAGAGCTCCTGCCCGTCGTCGGCGTGCGATGCCACGCGCAGAATTTCGCCCGGATTCGCAATTGGCAGGGGGCGAAGGAACATAGCGTCCACGACGCTAAACAGGCCGGCGGTCAGGCCGATGCCCAAGGTGATGGAGAGTATCGAGAGCGCGGTGGATGCCGGGCTCTTGGCAAGGATGCGTATCGCGAGGCGCAAATCATGCATACGGTCGGGCCTCTTTCCCTATATGACGGCCCGCGCGGCAATTCCGCTCAGATAATTTTGAGTATTTTTGCCTGTTTATCTTAAATTGGACTCCGCCGAAGTTTTCACTCGCATAGAGCCGTGGCGCAAACACTCCTGTTTGCCGCGTCGACACTCATGTCGACGCTTTTCGGGCCTCTACCAGGCTCAACCCTTATCGCATTACTCTCGCCAGATCCTCGTATTGATCGCTGGCAATCAGATTGACCCCCGCAGCGATGGCCGCCTTCCATCTCGCCATCACGGCCTCGCGAGTTCCGAAGTTGTAGGCATTGCCCCAGCCGCGATCCTCCGCTTGGGCAAAGCCATCGAGTGTGTAGAAGCGGATCCAATAGCCCAGCTTATGAGCGTAGTCGACCAGGGCGCGGAGGCGACGCTCGTCTGCCGGCGTCCAGTCGCCTGCCTGATGCTGGCCGCCCTCCTCCACTTCGTACCACGAGTTATTCCACCAACGGCGGTAGTTGGTAGGCGGTGTGGTGAGCAGTTCCTCGGGGGGCAGCGTGGCCAGCAGATGATCATGCTCAGCTTTGGGGGACGAGGGTACAGCTTTGGTGTGCGCTGAGCCGAACAGGCGCAGTTTGCCGCCAACGGGAACCTGGCGAAAGAAGACCTCCTCCTGAGCATCGGGATCTTCGGTGAGCACCAGCAGGGGTTTGGGCTCGAAGGGCGACAGCACGTTCGGATCGGCAGTTTTGGTGGCGGTGGTGATCCAGTCCTGGTATTCGCCGAGAATATCCCAGACGGCGTGCAAGAGGGGCGCCTGATTGTCTTTGAAATCGAAATGGACCACGATCAGGGGCCAACTGGCTCGATCGTTGTCTCGCAGGGCTTTCTCCACGATCGGCCTGACGCGCTCGAAGAAATGATCGCGCAGTAGCGGCTCGGCGCCGGTGGTCTTGGCCGTGTGCGTGACCACAGCCCGGCCTTTGCCGCTCGCGGGATCGACGTACCAGGCCATATCCTGCTCGATGCCTACCGGGAAGCCCATCTTGAGCGCGCGCTCGATCCGGTCCGCCCATTGCCCGTCGTAGGGGTAGCAGTTATGCGCGTCGGGGACGGGCCGATTGTGATTGAGGAAATCGAGCGGACTCGATTGGGCCCAAACCGGCAGGGCGGTCAGGGCAAGTGTCAGGAGAAGCCTCATGTCCGGCAGGATAACAAGGATTCCGGTTACAAGCCGGTTGCAGCGTAACCTTTTCGCAGTTGGCCGGTATGGTGCTCATGCCGGTTTTCGCTCTGCTTCTTCTGCTGGCCGTCGATATCGCGCCGTCAAATCCCGATCTCGCTTACCAACAGCCGCAAATTGCGTCGGATGGGCGCGACGTGGGAATTGTATTCGGCGCCAGGAACACCATCTACTATGCGCACAACGAGGCGCCTCCGGTGACGGTCGCGGAGGCTCCGGTGCTTTCGCTCGGCAATCACCGGGGGCCCCGGCTCGCATTCACGGCAGACGCGATCGTAATTACTGCCGGCGTAGGCCCTGCCGGCCAGCAGTACGCGCCGAACACGCTTCGCTCCTGGCGTTCGACCGATCATGGCAAGACGTGGAATGCCGGACCCGACATCAGCACTCCAGGTACGGGCGGAATGGGGTTCCAAGCGGTCGGTTCCGATGGAAAGCGGCGTCTGTTCGCAGCTTGGATCGGACCGCAGAATGGCGCACCGCGATTGTTCGTGGCGCATTCGGATGATTCAGGCACGACCTGGTCGAAACAGACTGTCCTGAGTCAAACAGTCTGCGAGTGCTGCCATCCGACAGTGACGATCTCGGACGATGGAACGGTGCGGATTCTCTTTCGGAATTCGCTCGATGGCAATCGGGACTTCTACCTGGCGACGGCGCGCGATGGGGAGCATTTCGAAATCGCCAAGCTGGGCCAGGGATCCTGGAAATTGGACGCGTGCCCCATGGACGGCGGAGGCATGGGCGAGTTCGACGGCGCCGTGACGACGTTGTGGCGGCGGAAGAGCGATCTCTTTCTGGCGACTCCCGGCGAGCCGGAGGAGCAACTGGCGACGGGCCACAATGCCGCCGTTGCCTTGCGGAAGGACGGCGTCTACGCCGTGTGGTCGGACGGCGCATCGATCATGGCGAAGGTGCCGGGCAAGGCGCCCTATGTGCTGTCGAAATCCGGCGGATTCCCAGCTCTCACCGCGCGCGGCCCGGTGGTCGCGGCGTGGGAAGACAACGGCAGAATCCGCACCGAGCGGCTGGGGCGCTGAAATCAGACGCGAACGTAAGCCAGCGCCACGACTTTGCCGAGATGCGGGGAGTAGACGGAAGAGGTAATCTCCGCTTCCCGCCCATCCACAGTGAGCTTCGTGCCAGGATCGGGCAGTTCCCTGCCCTCCAGTTCTACCCTCTCCAGTTTGCGGTGGACGCGGCCCATGGCGCGAATGCGCTCCACGATTTCCTGGCCCAGGTAACAACCCTTCGAGAAGCTCAGGGCGTGCATCTGCTGGGTTTCTTGCGGCAGTGACGTATCGCGGATGTCGATACCGTAGACGGGTTTGCCGTTTTCCATGCGGACCAGGCGCGCGTCATCGGCGTCTGCGAGTGTCGCGCCCGCGCCTTCCAACTGGCTGATGATCGAAGGACGAGCTTCGATCGGAGAGTAGATGCGGAACCCGGGCTGGCCCGTCTCGCTGATCGCCGCGACCGTCAATTCCCCCCAAGACAGATGCGCATAGGAGGATTCGGGCACCGGCGCACCGAGTGCCATCAGCATCGAGGCGGCGTTCGGGCCTTCGATCCCAATCGCGGCCGTCGACTCGGTAATGTTCTCCAACTCCACCTGGTCCGCGACCTTGTATTTGAGAATGTGCTGCTGCACCTTCTCGCGATACTCCGGTTCGGTGTCCATCAGGAAATGGTCCGCGAAGCAGAAGAGGTAAAGGTCGGCCTGAATTCGTCCCTGGGGACTCAGCAGGAAGGCGTAGTTGCCGGTGCCCGGGGTCATCTTCTTCACTTCGTTGCTGGTGATGTTGTGCAGCAAGCGGGCACGGTCGCGGCCTTTGGCGAGAATGCGGCCGCGTGCGGAAAGGTCCAGCCAGGCGGCAGAGGAGCGCAATGCGTCGTAGCCGGCGCTCATCAGAACACCAGCCGCAGCCAGGCGGCAATCGCCAGGATGATAAAGCCGGAGATCAGCGTGCCGGTCATCATGCGCGTTCGACGCGGATTTTTCGGCTGCACGATGAGGATGGAGACGGCGAATACGTGCAGTGCCAGCAGAAGCTTTATGCCCAAGAGCATGTGGTACACGGGGCGGTGGCCGGCAGTCGTCAACAAGTTGAAGGTGCCGGAGATGACCAGTCCCGCGATGGAGGCGAAGACGAACGGGCGAAACAGCAGGGCAGCGCGATCGGCTAACGATTCACGAGCATCCGGAGCGAGCATAGCGATCGCCGGAGCCATGACCAGCCGGCCATAGAGAAGGCCGCCGATCAAGGTCGCCATGGAGGCGATGTGAATCCACCGCATGATCACGAGGAGCACGTCCATAGAGTTGAGTATACAATCCGCGCTGATGCGATCATCGGCACTCGCTGTACAATCAGCGTATGATCCATGAGATCTTGCCGGTGGGTGTGCTGTCGTGTAACTGCTCGGTCTTCGGCGACGAACAGACCCGGGAGGCTATGGTGGTCGATCCCGGCGACAATATCGACCGTATTCTCGAAATCCTCCGGCAGCATCAATTGACCGTCAAGTCGATCGTGATCACACATGCGCATATCGATCACATCGGCGGAGCGCAGAAGCTCAAGAAAGCTACCGGTGCGCCGGTCTACATGAATCTCAACGACACCGAACTGCAGAAAATGCTCGATGTGCAGGCAACCTGGCTCGGCATGGCGCCGGTGGAGCAGGTATCAATCGACGTTCCCGCCAAGGACGGCGACCGTCTGATCGTCGGCACCACCGAATTCCACGTGCTCCACACGCCGGGTCATACGCAAGGCAGTATCAGCTTGTGGATCCCGTCGGAAACCAAGCTGGTTGCCGGCGACACACTGTTCCGCGACAGCATCGGACGCACCGACTTGCCAGGCGGGGATGGCCGCCAGATCCTGCGCTCCATTCATGAGAAGCTGCTGCCCTTGCCCGACGACACCGAGGTGATCCCGGGACACGGTGAGAACACCACCATCAGCCGCGAAAAGCGATTCAACTACTTCCTGCAATAAGTTCGCGCACGAATCGCATTTTGATAAGATTCGCCTATATGGCCAATCAGAACGTCTATCCGCCCAGCCCGGAGTTTGTGCAACACGCGCATGTCAAGGGAATGGAGGGCTATCGAGCGCTCTACCAGAAGGCGGCGGAAGATCCCGAGGTGTTCTGGGGGACGCTTGCGGAAAAGGAACTGCACTGGTTCCAGAAGTGGTCGCATGTTTTCGAATGGAACCCTCCGTTCGCCAAGTGGTTCGTCGGCGGTAAGACCAATGTCTGTTACAACTGCGTGGATCGCCACCTGACCACCCACCGCAAGAACAAAGTCGCGATTCTGTGGGAGGGAGAGCCTGGCGATCAGCGGCTCATCTCCTATCAGGAATTGCATCGCCTGGTGTGCCGTTTTGCGAACGTGTTGAAGGCCCGGGGACTCAAGGCCGGCGACCGCGCCATTATCTACATGGGGATGGTCCCGGAGTTGCCGATCGCGCTGCTCGCGTGCGCCCGTCTGGGCATCACTCACAGCGTGGTGTTTGGAGGCTTTTCGGCCGAGGCGCTCAAGGCGCGCATCCAGGATCTCTCCGCGCAAGTAGTGATTACTGCCGATGGCGCGTGGCGGCGTGGCAAGGAGGTTCGCCTCAAAGACGCAGTGGATGAGTCGCTGGCAGATTGCCCGAGCGTGCAGAACGTGATCGTGTACCAGCGCACGGGAGGCGCCACTCACATGCAGGAGGGCCGCGACCACTGGTGGCACGAACTGGATCGCAACGTGAGCGAGGATTGTCCGGCCGAGCATCTCGATAGCGAGCATCCGCTCTACGTGCTGTACACATCGGGGACCACCGGGAAACCGAAGGGCATCGTGCACACGACCGCGGGCTACCTGTTGCAGGCGCACATGACGATGCAGTGGGTCTTCGACCTTCGCGACAGCGACACCTATTGGTGTACGGCGGATATCGGATGGGTGACGGGGCACAGTTACATCGTGTACGGACCGCTCTCGGCGGGCGCCACCACGATGATGTACGAAGGCGCGCCCGACTTTCCGCAACCCGATCGCTTCTGGAGATTGATCGAGAAGTATCGGGTCAACATTTTCTACACGTCGCCGACTGCGATTCGTGCCTTCGTGCGGCAGGGCGATCAGTGGCCGAATGCCCACGATATGTCGAGCTTGCGGCTGCTGGGGTCGGTGGGGGAGCCGATCAATCCCGCAGCTTGGGAGTGGTATTACAAGACGATCGGCAAGGAACGGTGCCCGATTGTGGATACCTGGTGGCAGACCGAGACCGGAGCGATCATGATCGCTCCGATGCCGGGCGCGGTGCCCTTAAAACCGGGATCGGGAACATTGCCGCTACCGGGCGTAATCGCGGACGTGGTCGATCTGCAGGGCAAGCCTGTGGAGGCCAATCGCGAGGGTTTCCTGATCGTGCGCAGGCCATGGCCGAGCATCGCGCGCACTCTGTGGGGCGATCCCGCCCGTTACCGCCAGCAATACTGGGAACGCATCGAAGGCGTGTACCTGGCAGGCGATGCGGCGCGGCGCGATGAGGACGGGTACTTCTGGATCCTCGGCCGTGTCGATGACGTAATGAACGTGAGCGGCCATCGGCTCAGCACGATGGAGTTGGAGTCGGCTCTGGTGAAGCATCCCGCCGTGGCGGAGGCGGCGGTGGTCGGCAAGCCGCACGAAATCACCGGACAGGCGGTGGCCTGTTTCGTCACGTTGAAGAAGGGGGAGTGGAATCACACCGAACTCGCCGAGGAGTTGCGCAAATGGGTGTCGCACGAAATCGGAAGCTTCGCGAAGCCGGAGCAGATTCGCTTTACCGATAGTTTGCCGAAGACGCGCAGCGGAAAGATCATGCGTCGTCTATTGCGGGAAATCGTGACCTCCAACTCAGTGACCGGCGATGTCACAACGCTCGAAGACTTATCGGTAGTCACCCGCCTGGCCGCCCAACACGACGAAGAATAGCCCCGAAGTGGCGCGGACACTCGTGTCCGCCGTCTCGACACTCATGTCGAGACTTTTTCGGGCTGGCCGACGAATCGACGTAAATCGTAGTAGATTCTGCCTGTTTTCCGGCAAGGGCGTGGCTCGCCTACAGCCGAGCGCGATTAGCCAGTCGGACTTCTCCCAAATGCTGAATTAGGCACAGGGCAAGATCCTTCCGAATTGGAAGACGGGGGGAGAATCTCGACACAGGTATCATCGCCACATTATTTCTAATGCGGCATCCCCATTCATTTGAGCTGTAAATCCGCGAGATACACTCCGCCCACCTTCGAATTTGGGCGGAGAGGATCCTCTACCCTTCCTTTTCGCCCGTGACCACGGTGTGAGGCCCGAGCGGAACCGGGTGCTGTGTAACGCGCGCGAAACCGGCTTCCCGGTACATCGCTTCCAACTCCCGGAAGGTGTATGCGTCGCCCGACGCGGTGCTCGCCAACATCGTCAGGCTGAACGCGGCAGCCATGGGTGGCGATACGCGATCTTCGTTCGGCACAAATTCCAGCGCCGCGGCACGACCACCCGGGCGAAGCGCAGCAAGAACCTTTCGCAATAAGCCGACATTGGTCGGGGGGTCGAAATGATGCAGGAAGTTGGTCAGCAGCACGATGTCGTAAGGACCACCGAAATCCACATCGAACGCGCTGCCCGGACGCCGTTCATACCGATCCGCGACTCCAGCCTTGCGCGCATTTCCCGCCGCCACCTCGAGCACGGGGGCCCAATCCACCGCCACAATGTGAGCCTCGGGATTTTGCCTGGCCACCGCGATGCCAAACAAGCCGTGCCCCGCCGCAATGTCGAGCACTTTAACCGGCCCCGCCAGCCCTTCCAATACGATTGCGCCCAGCGGACCCGCCAGCGGCGCCATCATCGGCGCCATGCTCTGCGCAAACTCCACCCACACCGGATGCTCCGGTTCCACGCTGCCCTCGCCCGGGAGACTGGTTCGTCCATTCCGCACGATATCCGCGAGATGCTCGTAAGGTTGCTGCAATTCGGGGCTTCCCAGGAACTTCGAAACCGATGCCACGCACGCCGGCGATCGCGGATCCAAAAACGCCGCGCTGGTCGGCGTGTGCCGGTATCGGCCGTCCTCCTTGGACAGAATTCCCATCAGGGTCAGATAATCGCACAAAATGCGAATGCCCCGTTCCGAAGCGGAACACTGTCGCGCCAGCGACGCGATATCGCCGGGTCCTTCGCCGACAGCCCGGAACAGATCGAGCTGGATGGCGGCACGCAAGGCCGCCGTGCGCTGGTAGGCCATCAAGGTCTCAAATACGAGTGCGGGCGATGGCCCGTCTGCATGGTGCGGAGCGGTTCCCATAGATTCTCCTGGTTTGTTTTGGTTCGACTCAGGGATTATACTGCAGGCTCGCGAAAGCGGACTTTGCACGTGTTGCGCTAAAATCGAAAGATATCGCAACTGCTGGAACAATCAGGCTCTTGCGACGCATTCCCATGACGACAGCCACGAGCAGCCGCGCCCAGGAGTTCCGTGATCAATTGTCTCGCCGCGTTTTGGTGGCTGACGGCGCCATGGGCACTATGCTCTACTCGCGCGGGGTCTTCATCAACCGCTGCTTCGACGAGTTGAATGTGTCTCAGCCCGACCTGGTGCGGCAGATTCACCAGGAGTACGTGAAGGCCGGCGCGGAGATCCTGGAGACCAATACGTTCGGCGCCAGCCGCCCTCGCCTGGGGGCGTTTGGGGTCGCCGAAAAGCTGCGCGACATCAACCTCGCCGGCGTGCGCCTGGCGCGCGAGGCCGCGAAGGACGGTCCCTTCGTGGCGGGAGCGGTTGGCCCCCTGGGGGTTCGCATTGAGCCGCTCGGCCCGACTTCATTTGCCGAAGCCCGTGCCGCGTTCCGCGAACAGATCGATGCGCTGCTCGAAGCCGGCGTTGACCTGCTGATTCTCGAAACCTTCGGAAACCTCGATGAGCTGAGGGAAGCGGTGGCGGCAGCGCGCGATGCGGCGGGCGATCAAATGGCGGTGATCGCGCAGGTGACCATCGACGATTTCGGCCACTTGCCCGGCGGCACCGATCCCGAGACCTTTACCCGCGAGATGAGCGGGTGGCCGGTCGACGTGATCGGCCTGAACTGCTCGGTCGGACCCAAGGCTACCCTCGAGACTATCGAGCGCATGATGCAGGTCTCTTCGAAACCCATGAGCGCCATGCCCAACGCAGGGCTGCCCATGCGGATTGAGGGCCGCAACATTTACCTCTGCTCGCCCGAGTACATGGCGCAGTATGCGCGCCGGCTGCTGTGGGCGGGGGTGAAGGTGATCGGCGGCTGCTGCGGCACCACGCCCGAGCACATCAAGCTCATCCGCTCAGAGACGCGCTCTCTTCAGCCGTTGCAAAAGAAACTGACCATTACGGTGGAGGAGCCACAGGCCAAGGCGCACGCGCTGGCGCCGATACCGATGGCCGCCAAGTCGAAGCTGGGCGTCAAATTGGCCGATGGGAAATTCGTTTCTTTCGTGGAGATTCTGCCGCCGCGCGGGGTCGATGCCTCTCGCGAGATCGATGGGGCGCGCCGCTGCGCAGAGGCCGGAATCGACTGCATCAACGTTCCCGACGGTCCTCGCGCCAGTGCGCGGATGAGCGCCCAGGTCACCTGCCAGCTTATCCAGAAGCAGGCTGGCATTGAGGCCGTCAATCACTTCTGCTGCCGCGATCGCAACATCCTGGGCATTCAATCGGAACTGCTCGGTACGCACACGGTGGGCGTACGCAACCTGATCTGCATTACCGGCGACCCGCCTCGCATGGGCGCTTATCCGGATGCCACCGCGGTCTTCGACGTCGACGCGATCGGGCTGGTCAACATCGTCAAAAACCTGAATCATGGGCTGGATATTGGCGGCAACCCAATGGGGTCGCAGACAGCCCTGCTGATCGGAGTGGGGGCCAATCCTGGTGCGTTGAACCTGGACGAGGAGATCCGCCGCTTCGAATGGAAGGTGGAAGCCGGCGCGGAGTATGTGGTGACGCAGCCCGTCTTCGACCTCGATGATCTGGAAAAATTTCTCAAGCGGATCGAACATGTGCGCATCCCGGTGATCTGCGGCATCTGGCCGCTCACCAGCTACCGCAATGCCGAGTTCATGGTGAACGAGCTGCGGGTGCCGGTGCCTGAGGAATTCATGGAGCGCATGCGCCGTGTGGACAATGCGGAGAAGGCCCGCGAAGAGGGCGTGGCCATCGCTCGCGAGATGGTTATGCGCGTCCGCTCCATGGTGCAGGGCGTTCAACTGAGCGCGCCGTTTGGCCGCTATCAGATGGCGCTGGACGTCGCGGATGCGATTGGCCCGCGCTGAGAACCCATCCCAATGGCAACAGACCTGGTCGAGATCAACGTCGAGGAGCCCCAGCCTGAAGTCCTGGAGCGAGCCGCCGCGGCCGTGCGGCGCGGCAAGGTGGTCGCAGTCCCCAGCGATGCGTTATACACGTTGGTGGCCGATCCTTTCAATCTGCGGGCGGTGACGCAGGCGTTTAAGGCGAAGGGCCGCGAGTTGCAACGCTCGCTGCCAATCCTGGTACGCGACATCGTCATGGCGGAAGAGCTCGCCGGCGAGTTGACGAATCGTTTCTTTCTACTGGCTCGGCGCTTTTGGCCGGGTCCGCTGACGATCATCGTACCCGCATCGGCGAAGATTCCGCTGAAAGTAACCGGCAATACCGGCAGGATGGCTCTGCGGCAATCGCGTTCGAAGATCCTCAACTGTCTCATTGACGTGCTGAATGGGCCTCTGATCTCGACCAGCGCGAATATCTCTGGACATCCCACTTGCCGGAGCGGTATCGAAGTGTTTGGGATGATGGACGGCCGCGTGGATCTGGTGATCGACGGCGGCCCGTGCGCGGGGCTGGGCGCTACCACGGTGGATATCACCGATCCTTACTGGAAAGTCATCAAGACCGGCGCGATCGAAGAGAAAGAGATCGCGGATTGCCTCCAGCCCAGCTAGCAGCAGCACTTGCTACTGCACGCGGCTCGCCTCGACGCGCGAACGATACGCGCGCGCCTCAGAATCAGTGGTTGCGGGTTGCGGCGTGACGAGCGTGACCGCGAGAGGGTCGCTGGTGTTCCTGTCCCAAAGACCCCTTTAGTCCTCTCGCAAAGCCACCATCGGCTCAATCCGCGAGGCATGGCGCGCGGGACCCCAGCCTGCCAGATTCGCGGCGAGGAGCAGCACTGCCGGTGCCGCGAGTAGCGTAACTGCGTCGTGCGCTTTCATGCCGAAGAGCAATGACTCCACCAGTCGCGCACCGCTGTACGCAACCGGGAGCCCAATCCCCAGGCCCACAGCCGTTACCAGGAACGTCTCCCGCTGCACCATCCAGACCACACTCCCGCGTTGCGCGCCCAAGGCCATCCGGATTCCGATCTCTCCGGTTCTGCGAGATACGTTGTACGCCATCGTGCCGTAGAGCCCCACGCAGGCGATCACCAGCGCCAGCAGCGCGAAGCCGGTGCCTAAGGAAGCGAAGACGCGCTCCTGCCCGATACTCTTCTCGATTACCTGCTCTTGCGTGTTGATGGCGGTGACCGGGATTCGCGAATCCGCCTGGCGTACCAGTTCGCGCACGCTCGCCGCGATCTGCAGCGGGTCGCCCGCGGTTCGCACGACATAGGTAACCTCGCGGACACCCTCGCAACAGGGCCGATAGACGGTTGGCGGAAGGTCATGCTTCAACGAATCGTAGAGGACATTCTTCACGACGCCAATAATTTCAGCGTCCTCGGCGGTTGGCCCGGTACCGATTTGAAAATGGCGTCCAATCGGATTCTCGTGACCGAAGTTGGACTTCACGAAGAGCTCATTCACCAGCACGTAACGGCTATCCAGATCGCGAGTGGTGAAGTCGCGCCCTAAGAGAACGGGGATCTCCATGGTTTCGAAGTAACCCGGCGTAATCGAGAGCAGATTGGCTGAGGGCGGAGGCGAAACGGGCGCGCCGGGTATGGTGAGATCGCTGCTGTTCATGGAGCCGGAGAGCAGCCGAACATGCGACAGGCTGGCATTGCGTACGCCGGGAATGGTGGCCAGGCGATTTTGCAATCCCAGATAAAAACGGGACAGCGCGGCGTCGCGGTAGCCGGATTGCCACGCGTTCACCGAAAACAGCAACAGGTGCTCCTGGTTGAAGCCGGTGGAAATCGCGTATAAATTGGCAAGCGTGCGCGCAAACAGCCCCGCCGCCACAATCAGCAAAAGCGCAATGGCCATCTGCGAGACCACCAGCGTGCGGCTCAGGCCGGCGCGCCACCACCTGCCGCGCAGGTGCCCCAAATCCCCGCCGCGAGTCTGTTTGAGAGCGGGCGTCAAATCCACACGCGACGCGCGCAGGGCCGGCGCCAGCCCGCAAAGCAAGCCGGTCAAGAGCGTGGCTCCCAGAGTCACCGCCAGCACGCGCCAGTTCAGTTGCGCATTCAGGATATAGCCTTCGCGGCCATTGGCGATGAGGGCTGAAAGGACACGAACGCCCCAAATCGCTAATGCGATACCGAGCGCGCCGCCGGCAAGGGCCAACGCCAGGCTTTCCGTCAGCAGTTGGCGGATGATCCGCGCACGGCCGGCCCCGAGGCTGAGCCGTATGGCCATCTCGCGGCGGCGGCCGGCCGCCCTGGCCAGCAACAGATTCGCGATGTTGGCGCAGGCGATCGCCAGGATCAGCGCTACCATCGTCATCAGCGCGTAAAGCGGGCGCGCATAGCGCAATCGCAGATACTCGCCGCCGCCGCGCGCACTTTGCAGGAAGAAGCGAGGCAGGTCGGCCCGCTCCTTGTCATTTGCCGCGGTCGAGGCAATGAAATTATCGAATACCGGCGCCATCGCCGCCTGCGCCTGCAGCATGCTCACACCCGGGCGCAACCGCCCCATCGCCTCGATCCAGTAGCGATTCTTCGCAAGGAATTTACTCGCGGGATCGTACCCAGGCCGAGCCTCCAGCGAAGCATTCGCGTGCATCGGGATGTAGAGATCGATGGGAACGCCTGGATTCATCCCGAAGAACCCTGCCTCGGAGACGCCTGCAACGGTAAACGGCACCCGATTGAGTTGGATGTCTTGCCCGACGGCTTTCGCGGCGTCACCAAAGCGCCGCAACGCATATGCGTGGCTCACGATGGCCACTGGCTGAGAGCCTGGAAAATCGTCGGATTTGTCCAACAGGCGGCCGGCGGCGGCGCGCACGCCCATGGTTTGGAAAAATCCTCCCGTGACATATTCGGTGACGGCAATGGAGGCGTCGCCCTGCACCAGCATGGTCAGATCCCCGGCCCTCGCGAATCCGCAGATGGACGAAAGAACCGTGTTGCCGTCACGCAGGGCTTCATATGCCGGGAACGGCATGTTTCCGCTTACCATGCCCAATTGTTCATCGCGGTGATTGTTGCCATTGAAGCCGTGTGCGACGGAGGGAAAGCTCTTCGTGTGGTAGCGCGCGAGCACCAGTTGTTCCGGCTGGTCGACCGGCAGGGAACGCAACAGAATCGCGTCCATGAAGCTGTAGATCGCGCTGTTCGCGCCGATTCCGAGTGCCAGGGAAAGGATGGCCAACGACGTGAAGACCAGCTTCTGCGCCATCATGCGCCCGGAATAACGAAGGTCCTGCCACAGTTCTCCGAAGAAGATCCGCACGAAGTTCTCCTACGGAGCTTAGACGGCAAGTGCGTGCGACAGGTTGGCGAACTTCAGTGGGATCCGGCTGGGGACTTACCCTTGGCAGCCATTTTCTTCTCCAGGGCTCGCATCAGGCGCGATTCCACATCGGTTGGGATGGGAACCGGATCCATGCCTCTATAGATCTGAATGGTTTTCCTGGTGGTATCGGCGATCACCCAGCAGTTCGGACATTCCGTGATGTGCTTCTCCAGCTTGGCGCGCAACGCTGCGTCCAAATTCTCGTCCAGGTAATCCGTTAGTTCGCTTAGGAAGTCTTTACATGTAAGCAAAGGCGTCGTCCCCCTTGCGCTTGAAATAACGGGTCAGCTTCTCACGAAGCTGTAAGCGCGCCCGCAGCAGTCTGCTTTTGACAGCCGGAACGGAGAGATTCAGCGCCTCCGCGGTTTCCTCTGTGGACAGTTCATCAATATCCCGAAGCACGAATACCGAGCGATAAGGAGGCTCCAGACTGTCCACCGCGGAATCGAGGATGTCACCCAGCTCTTCCCGCGAGAATCGCTGCTCGGGATCCTCATCCCATGCCGCAATTTCGCGAGTGATGGTATCCTCGCCCGTATCGATGGTCTCGTCCAGAGATACCGACTTGTCGGTTTTGCGCCTTCGCAGTTTCATCAGGGCCTGATTTACCGCGATGCGAACGATCCAGGTATAGAATTTGGAGTCGCCCTTGAACTGATCCAGATGCTCGTATGCCTTGAGAAACGTCTCCTGCAGAACATCTTCGGCGTCTTCCCGGTTTTGCGTGACATGCTGCGCGAGCCGGAAGATCTTGCCCTCGTACCGGCGCACCAATTCGCCGAATGCGCGGGTATCGCCTTCGCGAGCCTGCGCAACCAGTGTGGATTCGTCGATGGAAGTCTGAGTGGAAACCGTCATGAACCCGTTATCCTTCATCATACCTTACGGGGAGGCGCCTCCCCGTGTTCACTCGACGGCGCGGTGGGGAAAGGAATCGGGGAGCGTTGGTGATTAGTGCTGCTGGCCGGTCAATTCCGTCTGACTCCGACGGAAATTCCCCGTAAACCATTGAAACTGCTGGGGCGCACCCGTCGGACTCCGACGGGTCTATGGACTTTGTCCTCTCCCAACGCGAGGCTGCCGAAAAGTCTCGCAACTTTCGGCGAAACACGGGCGTATTCGTAGCATGCACTCCGTGGTCATGCTGCTCACAGCGATGCTCCTGGTGTCCTCGACCATGCCAGGGGACGATCCTGACCCCCTCGCACTTGCGCGCACGTCCATGGAAGCCAACCACGCCAATGGACTGAAGGCTTCGCAGTATGCATACCGCGAGTACAAGGTTCAGCGCGACCTCGACACCAACGGCAAGGAGACGGGGCGCAACACGCAGACCTGGGACGTCATCGGACTGGAAGGCTCAACTTATCGTAAGCTGATCATGCGGAATGACAAACCATTGCCGGCGAAGGAGCAGAAGCGCGAAGACGAGCGTCTGCGAAAAGAAACCGAGTTGCGCCGAAAAGAAACGCCCGAGGAACGGCGCAACCGCACTTTCTCGTTTTCCTACAGCCTCTCCTTCCCTTATCAAAAACTGGCGGACATGTACGATCTGCGCTACGCCGGGGAAGAGACTGTCGACGGAATTCCGGCCTCGGTGATTGAAGGCACGCCGAAACCGGGATATCAGGCCACTTCATCGAACGAGCGGGAAGCTCTCAACTACAAAGTAAAACTCTGGCTCGCCAAGCCGGACTGCAATATGGCGCGGATGGAACTGGAGGTGGTCGGCGATCACTCCCGAATGCAGAAGGGCACCAATGTGCGGTTCGAGTCCGCCCGGCACGACGACGGCGTTTGGCTGACGTCTTTGATTACATTTCGCTTCACCGCGAAATTTTTCAAGATGTTGAACGCTCGCGGTGAAATGACGATGACCTTCTCCGACTATCACAAATTCCAGGTGGATAGTCGCATGGTGGACACTGGGCAGGACCGCTAGTTCTCGGCCGGCCTTTCTGCGTGATCGATCACCAGCACCTGGACAGGCGCTTTCTGCGCGCGCAGGCGCAATCCGAGTTGCTCCTGGACTGCGGTGAAGACGGAAGGCTTGTCGAGCCTCTCGAGCGCGGCGCTCTCCCCGGCTTTGGCCGTGCGGGAGTTTTCGGGAGTCCACTGCAGTCGGAAATTGAAGGTGCCTTCCAAGCCTGTGAGGTTCACTACGGGCAGGTCCATTTGACGGGAGAGCACCTCCGCGAAACGGTCCATCGACGCGTTCCTGGCGACGATATCTCCACGTCCGTTGCTGGTCTGGTGGCTCTCTCCATCGGTTCTTTCCATCTTCGGCCCATTCTTCGCGACCTCCAGGACATAAGCCTGTATCGGTTTGGTCTCGCGGTGGAGAGCCAGTTTGAAGCGCTCCGCCATTAGCGATCGCAGCATCGTCATCACATCAGCGTCCGGTCGTTCGCCCTTGGCGTCGATGTCGAACCGGTCTGAGTCCAGCCAATCCGGGCCGCCAAGAATTTGGTTCGGTCCGATTCCGTAGGCTGCCATGATGCAGCGCTTCAATGTCACATTCTCGGCAGTGAGCCGGCCATTTCCGGAGTGGACGCCGGAAGAACTTGGGTCGGCATTGCTGGGCTTGATCGAAGCGACCTCAAATCGCAGCGACGCCTCGGACTGCCCGAAGGCCAGTCCGGAGGCGCAGAGTATCGCGCAAGCAACTTCTCGAATCACTTGTGCCCCTCCCGACGTTAGACGACATGCGTCGTGGGAGCGTTGGGTTTTGTTGCTGACCGATTCTTCAGTCAAATTAAATAGTCCTCGCACGGGACAGCAACGTGAAGCGCTCTCCCCCCAACACCTCGTCACCGGCGTATGCTCTTCGACTGGATGGTGGCTGGCGATCTGCTCAATGCGATCCGGATCCTGGCCGTTCGCGGAATAGGCTCTTTACAGGCATCTTATTTTGGACCTATTCAGCCATCAAAGTGTCCAGTAGCCAGCGTGGCATCACGATCTGAGCGCCAGCCCATACGGAGGGAAAGTGCTTGAGGTTGCCGGTTACCAAATAGTTTGCGTGCGCGGCCTGAGCACATTCTAGAAAAACATCGTCGTCCGGGTCGGAGCACGCCCGTACGATTTCCGTTGGACGCACCCAAATCGCCTTCTCACGGATGGACTGAAGTACGCTCTGGATCACGTCATCAGGACGTTCAGTCGCGGACGTGCTGAGGACCTCCTCATACTCGGCATAGATATTGCCACTAACGCACATTTGGATGGATCCGCTGACCGCGGACAGGAATATCTGTGCGGAAGGGTCAAGGGGCTGGAGCAACGCCGAAACGACTACGTTGGTATCGAGAACGATCCGAATCATCCGCCCGGTCGCAAGCTGGACTCACGCCGGGACTGCCGGGCCGCGGCGATCTCCGCGCCGATCTCTTCCGCGGACAGTTGATCGAGTCCGGCTTCCTTAGCGGTTTTCCATGATTTCTCAAGCCATTCCGGTGCCAAGTCATGTTGCAGCGCCTGGCGAGCGTATTGCTCGGCGGAAAGCCCTTGCGCGCGCGCTTTGCGGGTGAGCGCTGCCATCTGCTCGTCGGGAAGTTCAATCGTGAGTATCATGGTCAAACTCTTGCCCCTCTCTCCGGCGTAAAGGATATGTGCGTGCCTGTCACGGGTCTCAGCTTCCCGGACGCTTCCAGTCCCCAGCCGACGAAGTCCAGCTATACCACGCAGCTACACCGAAAGGGGGCACTGGACCTCAGCCGTCGAAGCGGTAGCCCAGCCCTCGCAGATTTCGCAGGTATCGCGGATTGGCGGGGTCGGGCTCGATCTTGCGGCGTAAATTGGCAATATGATTATCCACGATCCGGTCGGAGGCGAACGTGTCGGGGCCCCACGCGCCGGCCAACAGGCGCTCGCGACTCAGCACACGTCCCCGGCCCCGAATGAACAACGCCAGTAGCTTGAATTCGAGCGGGGTCAGCTCTACCGTTTTCCCGGCCCGTCGCAACTCGCCTCTCTGAAAATCCACCTCGATGTCGCCGAAGCGGTAGATCTCGATTTCGGGCTCGCCCCGCGCGCGCCGTAGCAGCGCTTTGATGCGCGCACGCAGTTCGCGTGTGCCGAACGGTTTCGTAACGTAGTCGTCGGCGCCCAACTCGAAGCCGAGCACCTTCTCGGCCTCCTGAGTCTTGGCGGTCAACATCAGGATCGGAGTCCGCGACCCCGCCCGCCGGAGCTCGCGGCAAACCTCGAAGCCGTCCTTTCCGGGCAGCATGACATCCAGCAGGATCAGGTCGAATTCCGATTCACGTGCCCTTCGCGCAGCCACGCTGCCGTCCGTGACGACCTCCACATCGTAGCCTTCCATCTTGAGGTCGTCTTCGAGCCCCAGCGCGATTCCCGGCTCATCCTCTACTACCAGGATCCGCGTCATGCCGCAGCCCCGCTGGCCGGCAGGAGCATCGTGAAGGTGCTGCCCTTCCCGGGCTCGCTTTCCACCGTGATGTCTCCGCCATGCGCCGCCACAATGTGCCGTACCATCGCCAGTCCTACGCCCGATCCCTTCACATTCGCCGCTGTCGCCGCCGTGCCCCGCACGAACTTCCGGAAGATCGCCTTCCGTTCCGCGGGCGCGATCCCAACACCCTGGTCGCGAACCCGAATCGCCACGCTATGTCCCTCGCGTCCCAACTCCACCCACACGGTGGGATGTTGGGGCGAGTACTTCAGGGCATTATCCACCAGGTTGCGCAGCGCCACTGAGATCGCCTCGGGATCGGCGTCGATCCGAAAGCGCGATTCAGTTCCCATGGTCTCGATATGCCGCCCCTGGCTTGCAATCTGCCCTTCGAATTCGCCCACTACATGCCGGACCAGCGCGCCTGCGTCGAGTTCCTCGAAGCGGTACTGTCGGGCTCCTGCCTCCATCCTGCCAAAATTCAGGAGACCTTCCACGAGACGCTGCAGGCGCGCCGTCTCACGCACCAGGGTCTCATAGTAAACCTGGCGGCGGTCTTCATTGGGCACCCGCCCCAGCAAAAGAATCTCGGAAAGCTGGCGAATCGAGGTGAGTGGCGAGCGGAATTCGTGCGAGACGCCCGAGACGAAGTCCGACTGCATTCGCGATACCTCCATCTCGCGCCGGATGGCGCGCGCGATGAAATAAGTACCGCTGATCAAAAATATCACCATTACGCTGGTCCCCAGCAGCAGGAAGCGTTGACGCGCAATCATGCCGGCCTGGGTGAGGCTGGGCACGCCCGTGACGTAGAGGGTCCAGGGCAGCCCGGTTTCATCCTGGGTGCGGACAGCGGCGCGATTGTGGCTGTCCTTGTGACCGGCCAGCAGACGCCCTTCACTGTCGAACACCGCGGGAACTACATCCTTCGCGGCGAGGATCTGTTTCAGGAAAGATTCGGGCCGCGTTACCAGCACCGCCCGCCGTTCGGGCCCGCCCCGCCAGATCACGAAGAAGGGGCGGCGATCGACCCACACGATGCTCTGCCCGCGCGGGGCTGGTTCGGTTTTTCGCTGGCCCCAGGCGAGAGCGGCGGCGTCCGACAAGGCCAGCGACTCCGCCGGCGGCAATCCCTGGCTGCCGGCAAGGCGTGAGGCCTCCCGCCAATAGAACTCAAACTGGCCGCGCGTCAACTGCCACCTTGCCGAGAGCAGGTCTTTCAGAAGCGCTGCCATGCGGGTCCGAACCTCAGCAGCAGGCGTCGTGGCGGATGCCTGCGCCGTCAGCTCGCACTCGGCGTGGCGGCCCAGGAGGTCCGCCGGAACTCCCGCGACGCGAACGCCCGTCATGCCGGCCAGCCGGACATAGGCTGCGCGACTATCCTGGTAGCGTCCGGCATTGCGCATCACCCGGCTGTAGCGCAGCAGGGCACCCGCGCGAGTGGCCGGATCCGGAGACGCGGCCAGACGCTGATACGTTTCGGCGGCCTTTTGCAGACGCCCCTGCTGGAACTCGAGAAGCTCCGCCTCGGCGAAAAGCATTTCCGGAGCTTCCGGTTCAGCCGAAGGAAATGGCCGGAATAGCAGGCGCCCCGCGGGTTCCGCGGACATCTCCTCGCCGTTGAGGAGAAGAAGCAGGCCATCTTCAGGCGCGTCCTCGGGAGAGGGATTGGCGATGAAAGCTCCGAGCCGATCGCCGGTCTCGGCGAGCGTCCGCTTGAGCGTCGCCGCGGCCTGATCGGCGGCCTGTTCGAGGAGTTCCTGGGCGCGTTGCGCCTCGACAATGCGCTCCTGATCGAGTAATTTCCATGCGGACCAGCCCACGGCTGATACGGACACGAGGGTCAAGAGGAATAGGATCAGGAGAAGGCTACGAGGCGGCTTGAGCCACGCTTTCATATGTGGCCGACAAGCAAAGTGTACCTCACTCTTCGGAAACAGGGGTGGGATTGGGGGGTTCGGTTCGTGGTGCTTTCCAGCCGCCGAACGTCTCTTCCAAGGCCGCCGCGACACGAAGCGCAACGTCCTCGCGCCAGGGACGAGCCACGACCTGGACCGCGACCGGCAGCCCGCCGGACGTCTCGCCGCAACGCACTACAGCCGCCGGCCATCCGGTCAGATTGAACGCCATCGTGTGACTGAAGCCGCGGAAGTTCGCGTCCAACGTCGAAGTCCCGTGCGGGAGTGCAGCATGAATGTACGCCGGACAGAGAATCACATCGAAGTCGCGCAGGAAGGCGAACATCCCCGTGCGATAGGCGTCCCATTCGGCCCAATAGCTCTGTAAGCCCGCAAGGTCCGTCCGGTACACCTCCAGTTTGTCGAGCCACCCGCGCAGCAGAGGATGCACGGCAGTCGAGCCGAGTTGCTGCAGGTACTGCCAGAGCCCGTCGCCGCCGTCTGCGCCAATCAGCTTCATCTCCAGGTCGTAGGATTGCTCGATGCCGTGCGGGCGCGCCTCCTCTATGCCTCGAACCTCAGAGGCTAGCGATTTGGCCGCTGCACGAACCACTCGCGAGACGTCCTCATCCGCCGCAGCGATCCCGTTGTCCGTATAGAACGCCACCCGCAGATCCCTCAATTCGACTGCGCGCGGATCGTGAAAAGGCATGCTGACTGTGCTCACGTCACATCCATCGGTGCCGATCAGCAATGGCATCACGGCGATCAGATCCTCCACATAACGAGCCATCGGCCCGATCTGCCATAACGCCTCGATCCAGCCGCCCGACGGAGGAAAATGACCCGTCCGCGGCAAACGGCCCGAGGTCGGTTTGATGCCGGCGATGCCGCAGAACGCGGCCGGCAGACGCACGCTGCCGGCGCAATCGCTACCCAATCCAAGAGGCGATCCACAACTCGCGATCAGAGCCGCCTCCCCACCGCTGCTACCGCCCGAAGTGCGCGCCGGGTCGTATGGATTGCGAGTAGCGCCGAACAGCAGATTGTCGCTTTCAAACGCAAAGAGCAGGTCCGGCAAATTGGTGTGGGCGAGGGGAAGCGCTCCTGCGGCTCGCAGCCGCGCGACCAGGGTGGCGTCCGCTACCGAAGGCGCGGCGTGCTTGCGGCCGAGAGTTCCGGCCGTGCAGACGGAGCCCGCTACCTCGATGGAATCTTTAATGCTGAACGGCACGCCATGTAACGGACCCGGCTGAGGCGCGTCGCCGCGATCCAGTACCTCAATCACCGCATTGATTTGCGGATTGACGCGTGCAATCTGTTCCCGGTGGGCCTGCATCAACTCCACGGAGGAGATCTGGCGCTCGCGAATCAAACGCGCCTGCTCCACTGCGGAGCGCGATAGGACGTCCTGCATCATCCCGCGTCCGGCTGCGCCCTTCCGATGCTCTGCGCCACCAGGTCCCTCAGCTCACCCAACAACGATTCGGTGTTCGATCCCTTCTTGACCACACTCTGCACGTAACCGTTGAGGCGCCGCCGGTCGTCTGCGGTCAGATCTTTCGCGGTCAGCACGATTACGGGAATGCGCCGGCCCTCGGGAACCCGCCGGAACTCGTCGATAAAAGTGAAGCCGTCCATCTCGGGCATCATGAGGTCCAGGAGCACGAGGCCCGGCAGCTTACTGGCCGCCATCTCCAACGCGATCCGGCCGTTCGCCGCAGTCTGCACCTGCCAGCCGTCTTTCTCCAGCGTGTTCTTGAGAATGTAGCGAGTGTCCGGGTCGTCTTCCACCACCAGCACCGGCACTTGCCCATGCTTTGAACCGTACTTGCGAATCACGGAGATGAGCCGCTCACGATTGATCGGCTTCATCATATACTCGGCGGCGCCCAGCGCGTACCCCATGCTCTTGTTGTCCACCATGGTCAGCATGATGACGGGGATATCGTGCAGGCCGGGATCGGCTTTCAGCGCGGAGAGCACACTCCAGCCGTCCATTCGGGGCATCGCGACGTCCAAAGTGATCACGTCCGGATGCAGCTCATGGGCGCGTTTCAGACCTTCCTCGCCCCCGGTAGCGCATTCTACCCGATAGCCCTCTTTTCCAAGGAACGATTGCATCAGCTCGCGCACGGTCGGATCGTCGTCGATGATCAGTACGCATCCGGCAGATTTTTTGGTGGCCGGGGCCGGTGCAGGCGTGGCTTCGTCAACTAGAACCATGGTTTCGGCAGTCTTCGGATCGCGCACCTCGACGGGAATACGAATCGTAAATGTCGTGCCTTTACCCAGCTCGCTCTCCACCGTGATATTGCCGCCCATCAACTCGCAAAACTTCCGCGTGATGGTGAGACCCAGGCCGGTTCCGCCGTACTTCCGGGTGGTCGAGGCGTCGGCTTGAGTGAATGCCTCAAAGACCTTGCCCGCCTGCTCCTGTGTCATCCCGATGCCCGAATCTTTCACGTGGAACGCCACCCACGAACGCGATCCAACCTGTTCGCTGCGCACGCGAAGTTCGATTTTCCCGCCCTTGGTGAACTTCGAGGCATTGCTCAGCAAATTGAATAGTCCCTGACGCACTTTGGTCAGATCGGCTCGAATCGCGGCGATTTCCGGCGCCACATCCACCACCAACTGATTGGCATTCTTATCGATCAGGGGCTGCATTGTGGTCACGACATCGCGCACCATGTCGTGGACGCTGAAGGCCTCCAGGTAAAGATCCATCTTGCCGGCTTCAATCTTGGAGAGATCGAGGATGTCGTTGATCAGCGCCAGCAAATGTTTGCCGGCGGCATTGATTTTATTGAGATCGGGGATGAAATCTTCCTGGCCGAGATCCTGCGCCTCTTCGGTCAGCATCTCGCTATAACCGATGATGGCGTTCATCGGCGTACGCAGCTCGTGGCTCATGTTGGCCAGAAACTGGCTCTTCGCCTGATTGGCGGTTTCCGCAGCCTCCATCAGCACCTGGAGTTCCTGGTGGCGCGATTCAAGTTCGGCATTGGCACTGGTCAAGTCGCCGCGCGTCTTTCGCAGGCGCGCCGCCATGTCGTTAAAGGCGTTGGCCAGCTCTCCCAATTCGTCGTTGGCGGAAAGCTTAATGTAGCAGCTCAGGTCTCCGCCGCCGAGCGAGTCGGCTCCCGCCTTGAGCACGCCCAGGCCGCGCGTCAGATGGCGCGAGACCAGAATTGCCAAAAGCCCTGACAGCAGTCCTGATATTACGAAGATCGCGACGGTCACACGATCGGTAATGCGCGCCACTTCGTAGAAGGCCAGGCTGGACGCGTCCACGCTGTCTTTTTCATACTGCTGCACTTTGGGCAGCAATTGCGTCATCACTTTCTGGCTCAGCGGTTCGGCATGAACCACAACTTCGGTAATGGCCTTCGACTGATTTCGCCCGAAATTCTCGTAGAAGATCCGCCAGGAACTACTGAGTTCGTGATATGCGGCGGCAAAGGAATCGATGGCCGCGATCCCGCCGGCGTCGCTGAGCGCGCGCATCTGCGCGATCTGGGACTCGGTATGGTCGAGTCGCACGTTCACGCGGCTGACTTCTTCGGCTGAAGTTCCGCCGCTGGTCACGTCGGCCATGTCCTGGCTCAGCAGCGTCACCTGTTTCTGGTAGTCGTTCAATTCCTCGTGAATCGAGCTGATCAGATCCTGCCGGCTGATGGCGCGTCGTAGTTCCTCAAATGTGGTCTTGCGCTTGAAATCGCTCCAGAAGTAAATGACCAGATTCAATCCCAGCAGCACCAGGATCGCGAAATACGAAAGTATCAGCCGCCGGCGGATAGTCATCGCTAACGAAGTGCGTAGCCTTTGTCCCCGGGAAGTTTCCCATCGATCTTGAGCACTTTCAAACCCTTGGGCACCCCGGTAGCTTCCACGAATGCCACCGACCCCGGGATCGCGGAAACCAGCTCAGTCGCCATCTCGTTGGAGTAGACAATCTTGGGACCGCTGGACGCCTCGGCGCGAAACACCTTGGAGATCCAGTATTGCCGGAATTGCGATTCCGACATCTGGTAGATGGTCTTGAGCACCACATCGCGTTCCCGGGTTGCTGGAGCGCGAATCAAAAGCGTGACTCGCAAGTTCGAATTCCAGAACTGGCGATCTCCCAAGAGCAGCTTGCGAATCTCGCCGAAACTCAGGTTATCCGCCGGAGTGTCCGGCCGCACAACAACGGCGATGTCGTTATCCGCGCTGCCCGCCGGGGGCACCACCAGACCGAGAAAAATCAAGAGAAAGAGTAAACCCCGACGATGAGCACACTGTGCCCACAACATGAATCCGTGAACCATTGCCTGTCCAACCGCGAAACTTCGCGGAATCTGTATGTTCGCGGATTATAGCAGAAGCGCATGGGGCCCCGTGCGCCGAGTCTGACCAAGAGGAATAAGTCGTGCCGAATCAATGTCAAACCGACCTACTCCTAAGTTAATTCAAGCCTGCCTACCGCAGTTATCCAGGCATAGTGAGGGACTTACCCTTTGGCAGGTTGCCTCTTCTGCAGATTTTGGGTAAGCTCATACATCGCGCTTGGTACGTGGTCTCAGAAGTCCGCTGCCGTATCGACAGATCGCTTGCTAACGCGCGCGGCTCGTTACGACCGTTAGGGAGTGTTCTTGCCTGAATACACGGGGCCGTGTCAACGAAACGATATACTTAGCCATCTGCGCCGAAGCCCACCACTATGACCGCCAGTTCGCCACGAGTGCCGCACCAAATCCTGGTAGTGGACGACGAGCCGGATTTGGAGTTGCTCGTTCGCCAGAGGTTCCGGCGCCAGATTCGCGATAAGGAATTCGAATTCCTCTTCAGCCACAACGGAGAGGAAGCACTGCAGACGCTCGCTGTACATCCCACCGTGGAATTGGTGCTGAGCGACATCAACATGCCGGTGATGGACGGATTGACGCTGCTGGGCAAACTGTCCGAGGCGAGCAAGACGCTGCGGGCGGTAGTCGTCTCCGCGTACGGCGACATGTCGAACATCCGCACCGCCATGAATCGCGGGGCAATCGATTTCCTGATCAAGCCGATCGACTTCGAGGATCTCGAAATCACCATCCGCAAGACGCTCGACCAGGTCGCGATGCTGAAGCAATCGCTGCACACCCAGGAGCGATTGATGGCGATCCAGCAGGAACTGGGGGTAGCGGCGCGAATTCAGCAGTCGATCCTTCCCCGCACCTTTCCCCCATTTCCGTCACGCAACGACTTTGAACTGCACGCCGCAATGGTGCCGGCCAAGGAAGTGGGCGGTGATCTTTTCGATTTCTTCCTGCTGGACGATTTTCACCTGGGATTTGTGCTCGGCGATGTCAGTGGAAAGGGCGTGCCCGCGGCGTTATTCATGGCTGTGAGCCGCACATTGCTGCGAGCCATCGCGCTGCAGCAGGTGCCGCCCGGCAAGTGCCTGGATTATTTGAACGCCACGCTTTCCCACCAGAATTCGGCGTACATGTTCGTCACCATGTTCTACGGCATTCTCGATACGCGCAGCGGCGATGTGCAATACGCTGTCGGCGGACATAATCCACCCTACATATTCTCGCCGGGAGGCGGGGTGCGGGAGTTGTCCACCTCGAATGGCGGGCCGGTGGTCGGATTGATGGAGAACGCCAGGTACGAGACGGCGCATTGCCACATCAAGCCAGGGGAAGGCATCCTGCTGTTTACGGATGGGGTCACCGAGGCGATCAACCGGTCGGATGAGTTCTTTTCCGAAGAGCGGCTGGAGCAATTCCTGGCAACTCACAGCAACTCCACCGCGGAACAACTGGTTACCAGTCTCCATTCACTGGTGGAGAGCTTCGCCGCCGGAATGCCGCAGGCCGACGACATCACGGTACTTGCCTTGCGATATCTCGGTTAGGTCTGGAAACATCATGTCGAAAGTATTGTTGGTTGAAGACAACGAGATGAACCGCGATATGCTCTCGCGCCGGCTGATCCGCCAGGGCTTCGAGGTGGTGGTGGCGGAGGATGGAGGGCAAGGCGTCTCCTCGGCATTCGAAATCATGCCGGACATCATTCTCATGGATATGAGCCTGCCCGTGTTGGATGGCTGGGAAGCAACTCGCCAGTTGAAGGCGGACGCGCGCACCAGCGGCATTCCCGTGATCGCGCTGACAGCCCACGCGATGGCGGGCGACCGGCACAAGGCGCTCGAAGCAGGCTGCGACGATTACGATACCAAGCCGATCGAGTTGCCGCGCCTTCTGGAAAAAATCCGGCGCCTGATTGCGGAACATCCGCGGTCATGACGCAGGCGCTTAGCGGTGACGCGCTCAAGCACCTGCGGCACGATCTGCGTACACCAATCAATCACATCCTGGGATACACCGAGATCCTGCTCGAGGACTTCGGGGAGAGCGGAGGCGATCAGCTTCCGGATACTCTGCGCGAGATTCACTCGGGCGGCCGCACTCTGCTCGAGTGGATCCAGCAATCGCTCGGAGAGTCGCTCGGCAGCGTCAGCGGAGCGCAATTGCAGGCGTTCGAAGCCAAGCTTCGTCCGGAAGCGGAGCGGCTGTTGCGAGCCTCCGAAGCGGTCAAGGAGAGCTTGCATCACCTGGAGGGGACGCAGGAAGCCCTCTCCGACATGGAGCGCGTCGCGAGCGCATTTCACCGGCTGCTCACGCTGGTGCGGGAGACGGTCCACGGTCCAGACGCGACGCCTGCCGAACCCGCATCGCCGGCACCCATACCGAAAGTGCAGCCCGAGGTACCTCCAGCGCCGGTGCGCGCCACGCCCGACGACGCCGCCGGCCGCCTGCTGATTGTCGAGGACAATCCCGCGAACAGGGACCTGTTACGGAGGCGCCTGGAGAAGGAGGGACACCAGGTTCAGGAAGCCGAAAACGGCAGGCAGGCGATCGACAGGCTGGCCAGCGAAGAGTTCGATCTCATGCTGCTCGACATCATGATGCCGGAGATGAACGGCTTCGAAGTGCTTGCCAGAGTCAAGCAAAATCCCCGGCTGAACGGACTCCCGGTGATCATGATTTCGGCGCTGGATGAAATTCAGAGCGTGGTGCGCTGCATCCAGATGGGTGCGGAAGATTATCTGCCGAAGCCGTTCGACCCGGTTCTGCTTCGGGCGCGAATTGGCGCCTCTCTCGAAAAGAAGCGATTGCGCGACCGCGAGCGGCGCAAAACCGAGGAACTGGAAGAGGCGCTGCATCGCCTCAAGGAGACGCAGGACCAGTTGGTGGTGCAGGAGAAGATGGCGTCCCTCGGTGCGCTGACGGCAGGCATCGCTCACGAGATCAAGAATCCGCTCAACTTCGTGACCAATTTTGCGGAGCTGTCGGTCGATCTGCTACAAGATCTCCAGCAGGCACTGACGCCGGCCAGAGGCAGCCTGACGCCCGACGACTCTTCCTATCTGGACGAACTCACTGGCGATCTGACCATCAATCTGCAGAAGATTCGAGAGCACGGCAAGCGCGCCGACAGTATCGTGCGCGGCATGCTGGCGCATTCACGCGGCGGCTCGGGACAACGCGAAAAAGTGGACTTGAATTCTCTGGTGTCCGAGGCCGTCAATCTGGCCTATCATGGCCTGCGAGCTCAGGATTCCACTTTCAACATCGCCCTGGAAGCCGAGTACGACAAAACGATGCCGCAGATCCAGGTCATGGCCCAGGATCTCAGCCGCGTAATCCTGAACATCGCGAACAACGGGTGCTACGCGGCAAATCAGAAACGCATCCAGCGGGGCGACAGCTTCCGCCCCCGTCTGCGAGTCACGACCAGCCACACACGCGATCACGCGGAAATACGGATTCACGATAATGGGACGGGCATCCCCAAGAACGCTCTGCAGAAGATCTTCAATCCGTTCTTCACCACCAAACCGACTGGCGTCGGCACCGGTTTGGGCTTGTCGCTCAGTTACCAGATTGTGGTGGAGCAGCACAAAGGGAACATTCGCGTAAACACCGAAGAAGGTGAATTCACCGAGTTCGTGATTACGCTGCCCCTACAGCCCGTCTGATTCGGAACAGGGTCGTAGACCGTTACTTACGTGCAACTCGCGACGCGACGAGTCTCTGAGACAAGTTTCTAAAACCCTTCCGGCGATTCTGGCAAGGGTCCGTGAATGTCGATGCCGTGCCTCTCTGCCAGCATCATCAGCTTGCCCATGTCAGGAGGGGAGGGCGGCTCGGTGATCGGCGTCGTCTGATTCAGAACGAATTGCTCGAATCCGCCAGGAGTACACAGTATCAGCATTTTTGCCGGAGCATCGCCGATCACCTTGAAGCCGTGGGCGATTTCGCGCGGCCCGTAAACGAACGCGCCCGGACCTGTCTTGAGCCACTTCCCGTCGCAGATGAACGCCACTTGTCCATCCAACACGTAAAACGACTCGTCTTCCCGATGATGGGTGTGATAGGGCGTTGCAAACCCCACCGGCATCTCCCAATGCTCCATCAGCGCGAACGCTCCATCGGTCGTCTCGGAGGTCGCCCTCATCTGGCTCGGAACTCCCAAAAACCGGAAAGCTGCATCTTCTCTTGTGTTCAAGTAAGGCTTTTGCGCCCTGCTCATTTCGTTGCTCCTCATCTCTCCGCGCGCAAGTCGTTTTGCCGCTCGGTTCGCGCTCGATACCCGGATGTGTAACGAGCCGCCGGCCCGTTACACATAAAATATCAGGTGAATGGAAATTGAGCTCAACGATTCGGACCTTGCGCATCGCATCGGCCGCGGGAATGATCGGGCCGCCGAAGCCGAGCTATTCCGCCGCATGGCCCCGCGCATCCGGCTCTTCGGGCTGCGCCATCTGCGAAACCAGGACGCCGCGGATGACCTCGTCCAGCAGGTCCTCATCTCTACCCTGGAAGCTCTGCGCGCCGGCCGTCTGCGGGATTCCCATAAGCTATCGTCCTTCGTGCTGGGAACGTGCCGCATGATGGTCCTCGATCTCCGCCGCAACTCGCAGAGAAAGGAACGCCTGCTCGAACAATATGGAGCGGACCTGGCCCCGGCCCCTTGCGCCGAACCGCAACTGGATTCCGAACAGCTCGCGCAGTGCGTGCAAAAGCTCAAGGAACGCGAACGATCCGTGATCGTCCTTTCGTTCTACGACGAGCAGACCCGCGCGGACGTCGCCCGCTTCCTCGGTGTTTCCGAAGCCAACCTGAGGGTGATCCGCCATCGGGCCCTCCATCAATTGCGCGATTGCATGGGGGCGGCCGCGTGACCTGCGGGACGCCCCTCGACGCCGCCATCCTCGCCGACTACTGGCTCGGCGCACTGCCTGAATCCGAAGAACAGTCCGTCGAGGAACACCTCTTCGCCTGCGACGAATGCGGTGCGCGCCTCCGTGAGGTGATTGCTCTCGCCGGAGCCATTCACAACCTGGCGCGCGAGGGCTCGCTGCTCATGGTGGTCAGCGATGCTTTTATCCAACGCGCCGCGGAGCAGGGTCTGCATGTGCGGCAGTATGCTCCTCCGAGGGGAGGCAGCGTGGAGTGCACCGTTACTGCCGGGGACGACCTTCTCATCGGACGATTGACCGCCGACCTGAGCGGGGCAAAGCGGGTCGATCTGTCGGTCTGCAATCAGCGCGGCCGGGAACAGGTTCGCCTCGCGGATATTCCGTTTCATTCCGCAGCCGGCAGTGTCGTCTTCCAGCAGTCGATCACCTATGCCAAGGCGGCGCCTTCGGAAACCATGATTGCCCGTCTGGTCGCTCTCGATGACGCAGGCGGCGAACATCTGCTGGGCGAATATACCTTCCACCACACCCGCACGATGCCCGGCCCAGGCGCCTGGTGAGGGCTATAATCGTGGAACCAGCATGCCCCTCAGCGCGGGAACCAAGCTCGGGCCGTACGAAATCCTGGGGTCTATCGGGAAGGGCGGTATGGGCGAGGTCTACAAGGCACTCGACACCCGCCTCGGGCGCATCGTGGCAATCAAGCAGATTCAGAGTGGGCAAAGTTCGCGTTTCGAGCAGGAAGCCCGCGCCATTGCTGCACTGAACCATCCCAATATCTGCGCGCTTCATGACATCGGCCCCGACTACATGGTGATGGAGCATATCGAAGGTCAGCCGCTTCACGGTCCGATGGGCACCGATGAGGCCCTGGCAGTCGCATCGCAGATCGCAAGTGCACTGGCGGCAGCGCACAAGCGCGGGATCCTCCATCGCGATCTGAAGCCGGCCAATATTCTGCTCGCCGAGTCCGGCGTTAAGTTGCTCGACTTCGGCCTTGCTAAAACGATCGACACCGGCAACGACGACACGCTGTCGATGGAAGGCTCGATCGCCGGAACGGCAGCGTACATGTCACCCGAACAGGCGCAGGGCCGCGACCTCGATCCCCGGTCTGACATCTTCAGCTTCGGCACGGTCCTCTACGAACTGCTGTCGGGGAGGCGGCCGTTCAGCGGCGCCTGCACACTCGAGATGTTGAACGCGGTAGTACACGACGACCCCATGCCTTTCGATTCGACGCTCTACCCGATTGTGGAGCGCTGTCTCGCCAAAGACCCGTCGCAGCGCTTCCAATCGGCGATCGAGCTCGCGGACGCGTTAAAGTCGCCGCCGGCGCGGTCGCCCAACCGCAATACGGTCCGGCCCTCCATCGCCGTGCTGCCGTTTGCGAATATGAGCGGCGATCGCGAACAGGAGTATTTCAGCGACGGCCTGGCCGAGGAGATTATCAACGCGCTGGCGAGAATCCCCGAGCTCAAAGTGATCGCACGGACTTCCGCTTTCGCCTTCCGCGGACAGAACGCGGACGTGCGCAGGATTGCCGAAACGCTGGGCGTCGCCCATGTTCTCCAAGGTAGCGTGCGCCGCTCGAGCAACCGGATCCGCGTCACTGCGCAGCTCATCGCCGCGTCGGATGGTGGCCATCTTTGGTCCGAGCGCTACGACCGCGAAGTCGCCGACATCTTCGCGATGCAGGACGACATCGCCGCCGCGATCGTAGCCGTCCTCCAGCTCAAACTCTCGCCCCATACCGTGAGACGGCCGGCCCACACGCCTCCGCTGGCCGCATACGAGGCCGTTATGAAGGCACGCCAGCAATTCAGCATCATGAGCCCCGAATCGTTTGACCGCGGCCGGGAGTGGCTGGAACAGGCGATCGCGCTCGACCCGGATTACGCGCTCGCCCACAGCCTGCTGGCATCTCACCTCGTGACTATTGCCAATGCCGGGACGAAACCTGCGCATGAGTTGATGCCCGCCGCCCGGGCCGCCGCGTGCAGAGCGCTCTCCCTCGAGCCGGAAATGCCCGAGGCACTGGCAGCGTTGGCCCGCATCACGGCTCTCTACGATTACAACTGGGCTGAGGCCGAGCGTCTGTTCCAGCGCGCTCTCACGCAAACTCCAATCTCGCCCATCGTGCGCCAACTCTACGGTGGCTATTCACTCTCCGGGCAAGCCAAACGCGCCGTCGATGCGCTCGAACTCGCCCGCCAGGACGATCCACTCGACTCCTACTTCCGGTTTCTTCTCTCCATGGCATACCTGATGGACGGACGGACCGAAGATGCCATCGCCGAGTGTCGCAGGACGCTGGAAATCGACGGACGCTCGTCCTCCTCCCACGTCCTGTTGGCGTGGGCTTACCTGGAGCTTGGGAACGAGGAGGAGGCTCTCCATGCGGCGGAACGCGGCTACTCGCTCGGAGGATGGCCGTGGGTTTCGAGCGGGTGCCTTGCTGGAGTGGCCAAGCGTGTGGGGGACTCCGTTCGCGCGGCGCAAGCGCTCGAGCGACTCGGAGACGGCACGTCCTACAGCGCTCCTACCGGATTCGCACAGCAATGCCTGATCACTGGCGAGATCGAAGAGGCTGCCAAATGGGCCTCCAGGGCGATCGAACAGCGGCATGCGCCGATTGTCATGATCCTTCACCAGCCTATCGCCAGAGGTCTGCGCGCGAGCGCGCACTGGCCGGCAGTGGCGAAGAGGATGAACCTTCCAGCCGACTCCAGCGGCATCTCCCGGACCCTCACTGCGCCTGCCCCTTGAGGTGAGACAAACGGTTAAGACGCTTTAGGACGCTATCAGCCGTCCGCTGGGAATCCATCGTACGGCTGGTTGCTTCGATTGCACAATTGCGTTCGTGGACAACCGTGGATTCTTTCTGACCTGGCAAGCCATCCGGCGGCAACTTGCTGCCATGCCTAACGAACTGTACCTAGTCCGTTTGATTCACCGCCAAACTGGTCGCCCCTTTCCCGGTGAACGGCTCTGGACGGCCCCGCAGTTGGGCCAGCACCGGCACCATCCGCTTTCTGCGGGCGCGCAACTGCGAAGGATGGGATGTGTACATCCAGCCGTACGCCGGAAATCAAGATGCGGCTTCCGCCAGCCGAAAAGAAGCGCCCGCAGCGAGCCAAAGAGGAAAATAAGCCAACTACCCGGCGCCGGCCTAATAGGCTATCTTCAATCGGCCCAGATGGTGATACGTCATGAGGCCGCACTTCTCGCATACCAGGATCGCGAATGGTAGATATCCTGCCTCGGGATGGGTCAATGCCTCGGTTGTAGTCGCCACTACTTTATGCAAGGAGAACTGGAAGGGCGCGCCTACTTCGTTTACATCTTGTCTGCCGAATCTATCAATCAGGGTTCGTTCCTGTCCGCCACACATGGGACACGCTTTGCCTTGCATCGCAGCGTTGAGCGCATCCAAAACCTCTTGATGTTTGTCGTCTGTCATGCGAAAGAATTCTATCAGGTGGCGCACGTCGCGGGGCGTCGCGTTCCGCGCCGCAGTTCCCCGCGCCAGTGCGCCTCGATCATTACGTTCCGTTTTCGCTCACGTTCCAGCCCTGGTTGAAAGATATGGAGATTGCGAAAGCTGTTGGCCCTGCTCTCACTGGGAAGACCCGCGGTTCAGATCCAAGCCGTCCACCGGCTCGCCAGTCCACATTTTCCTGGTCGATACGGCGATCCCGAGGATTACCTGCGACGAACGATCGCACGCGCAGCGTTTTCCTCCCCAGGGGGCCCGCTGTGTGAACGCCCTATCATCATCCACCTGCATTAGGGCGGGATGCCGCCAACGTTTGTTCGAACTCCACCGCCTCCACAGGGCTGCCGCGATCCGGCCCTCAGACCAGCGTTGCTTTCCGTTGCCCGGAAACGCATTGCCTGGGCCGCGACGGAGTTCTCGCCGCCAAAGGTGCAGCACGTTCGGATTTACCTCCAACGCGCGCGCCACCTCGCCCAGGGACACCCCTTGTTCCAGCCGACGCACAGCGGCCGGTTTGAACTCCTTTGTGAACTGCCTACGCGACAAACCCATGACTCAATTCTCGATTCAATGAAAACGAGTCTTAACTGTTTGTCTCAAAACTGGGGACAAGTCCATACTCATTCGCATATACTACCCGAGGAGGCGAGTATGACTGACTTGGAGCGAGGCTTGGGAACTCGCTGGTTCGACGAGGTCTGGAACCAGGGCCGCCGGGAATCCATTGCCGAGATGCTGGCGCCGGCCGCCGTTCTCCATGAAGGCGGCGCTGATTGCGTGGGCGCAGAGGGCTTCTATCCATTCTTCGACCGCCTACACGGAGCGTTCTCAAATTTCCGGGTCACCGTTCAGGACACTATCGTCGAGGGCGACCGCGCCTGCGTCCGCTGGGCGTGTAGTTGCACGCACACCGGAGACACCCTGGGCATGCCGGCGACCCACAAAACCGTCCACTTCACCGGAATCTCGATACTCCGGATTGCGGATGGCCGGCTGGTAGAGGGCTGGCAGAACTGGGACATGCTCGGAATGCTGGAGCAGATTCAAGGCGCCGCCAAGTCCGCGACCTACGCGACCGTGTCCTGAAACAGGCTACCGGATCGCCACCAGGTGATAGTTCTTCTTGCCCGTGCGCAGCAATATCGCGGACGGCCATTTCAGATCGTCAGTCTTGACCATCTTCTGTGCCTGGTTCTGGCGTTCGCTGTTGAGATACACGCCGCCGCCATCGATCAGCTTGCGGGCGGCACCCTTGCTTTCCGCCAGCTTCGTGCGAATCATCAGATCCACCAGCCCGATCCCGGTTTCGAGTTCGGTTCGCGCAATCTCGGTCACCGGCACTTCCCGCGCCAGAAGAGCGACCGTTTCTTCCGTCGGAACCTCGGTCGACGCTGAGAACAGGATCCGGCTGGCAGCTTCCACGGCGCGCACCGTCTCAGCTCCGTGCACGATCGTGGTACATTCCGTGGCCAGCACGCGCTGCGCTTCGCGGCCCTCTGGCCGGCTCTGAGACTCTCGCTCCAAGGTCTCGATGCGCTCGCGATCCAGAAAGGTGAAGAGCTTCAGGAAGCGGACCACGTCCGCATCTGCCGTCTGCAGCCAGTATTGGTACATCTGGTAGGGGCTGGTGCGCGCGGCGTCGAGCCACACCGCTCCTTCCTCCGTCTTGCCGAATTTCTTCCCCGTGGCAGTGGTCAGCAGGGGAAACGTGATGCCCTCTCCGCGCTGTCCCAGCATGCGCCGGATCAGTTCCTTGCCCGAAAGAATGTTCCCCCACTGATCGCTGCCGCCCATCTGAATGGTGCAATCAAAATGCTGACAGAGATGCAGGAAGTCGTAGGCCTGCAGCAGCATGTAGCTGAACTCGGTGTAGGAGATGCCCTGTTCGCGCTCGTTCAGCCGCGTGCGCACCGAGTCCCGTTTGATCATTTCGTTCACGGAAAAATACTTCCCCACATCGCGCAGGAAGTCCAAAAGATTCAGCTTCACGAGCCAGTCGACGTTGTTCAGCATCAGAGCCCGATCCTCCGACTCGAGGTCGAAGAAACGGCTCAACTGCGTGCGGATGGCCGCGGCGTTTTGCTCGGTGAGTTCCTTCGTGAGCAGCGTTCGTTCCGACGATTTGCCGCTGGGGTCGCCAATCAGCCCGGTGCCGCCGCCCACCAGTACCAGGGGCCGATGACCGGCGCGCTGCACGTGAGCCAGCCCCATCACCGGAATCAGGCTGCCCAGGTGGAGGCTGTCCGCGGTAGGATCGAAACCTACGTAGATGGTGCGACGCGCCTCGTTCAGGTAAGCGTCCAGGTCATCTGCGGTCACGGCGTCCAGGAAGCCGCGCCACCGTAGTTCTTCGAGAAGGGCACTCTCGTGCGTAATGTGGGCACTCATACTGTTCGGGAAGTTCCATTGTCTCATGGACCCGTGACCCAACGCCGCTGCGCGGCACGCGACAATAGCCCCATGTCACGTCCCGAAGCGTTCACCCAGTTCGTCGCAGCGGTCAATCATCACGATGTGCCTGCCTTGAGAGCTCTCATGCCCAAGGACCACCTGTTCGTCGACTCGCTTGGGAATCGCGTGCAAGGCGCCGGAGCGATGGAAGCCGGATGGCGAGCCTACTTCGCGATGTGTCCGGACTTTTGGATCCGTGTCGAGCAGTCGATGATGGGAGCGGACACCATCCTCGCGATCGGGGAGGCGGGCGGCACCATCGATCAGGTCCCCTGGCGGACACCCGCGGCCTGGAAGGCGGTCATTCGCGACAGCATGGTGCAGGAATGGCAGGTCCACGCAGACAATAAGCCCGTATACGAGATCATGGCGAGGCGGAAGGTGTAGGTCCTTTTCGCGTACCGCTTCCTCAGGATGCAGGTTACTGGGGCGTCAGGACATGAAGCAGGCGCTGGCCATTCGGCGTTCCCAGGCCGGTACACGGATCCCATCCTTGGCCGGCCGCATAGGCACCGTTGTTACCAGAAGTGATGTCGTTCAGCACGCCCTTTGCCGCCTTGCCGTACAGAATCGGATTCAAGAATCCGCAACGCGCTTTCAGTCCCTGGTTCAGTACCGCAATCAATGAAGCCCAGAGGGGCGCGGAAGCACTGGTGCCGCCGATTGGTTCCAACTTTGTGCCACTCACGTGCATAATCACGACCCCCGTGACCGGGTCCCCTACGGCTGCGACGTCAGGCACACCTCTACCCACGACGTGCCCCGGATTGACCGATACGGGCACATTGGCGGCATCTTGATAGTCCGGCTTACTGAAAATCGCACTAATGCCGCCACCTGTTGCCCCTTCCTTAATCTGCACCTCGTTCCACACCGTCTCCTTCGCGATCGCTGGCGGCGATCCGGCCGTCGCCACCAGCTTGGTCCCACCGACCCCAAGAACATTCGGGCTGGACGCCGGGAAGTCAACGTGCGCTCCCGACGAGACTTGATCGCTCGACCCGTCATCCCCGGCTGCCACACAAATGGTGATTTGCTTTGCGATCGCCGCTTCAAACGCGTCATTCACCTGCGTCACGCCCATCGCGGTCCAGGCGCCTTCTGGATCGTCTTCCGGGTTGCCGTAGCTGATCGAGATCACTGAGATGTTGTTGTTATCGGTGATCGCCTCGCTCAGCCCGTCCAGCCAGCCTTGTGTGGTGAATTCGGTGAAGTACATAAAGATCTTGGCGCCAGGCGCGACGGAACCCACCACGCACATATCCAGCATGACCTCGCCCGTGGAATCGCCGTTATTGGAGGAAGCCTGCGTATCGGGGCCGGGATCGTTACCCGGGCCCTGCACCACGACATCCTTGATCGACGGAGTCTTCCCTCCGAGAACCTGCTCAAAGTACGTCTTGAGGGATTGCAGTTTGTAACCGCCCCGCGGATCGCCCGACGAACCGCCGTTGAACGCAAAAATTGCGACGTTTTGACCCGCGCCGTCCAGGCCTGGAGGGTATTGGTACAACTGCGCGACCTGCGGCGGGAAGAAGGTCCCCGGCCACTTATTGCTCAAGTGTGCCAATGCGACCCCGCGCGTCGCTTTGCTTACGGGTTTTTTAAAGCTCTTCCAGTCCGCGCTCCTGCCGTTGATCTTGCGCAGGCGCTCGTCACCCACCTTGCGCGTGTCGAGTCCATAGACACCAATGAGGATACCCAGTAAGTCACTCGGGATATGGACGTCTCCCTCTCGTCCGCGAAAGCGCCCGTCCTCCGGGTGCTCGTAGTCATTGAGTTGAATGTTGAAGGCCTTCTCGATCGCTGCGATCGTCCCCTGCACTTTAATACTCCGCTTGGCCACACTCAGGTCGGACGCCTTGAGATCAACGGTCTTGGCCCAGTCCGCCACCTTCTTCAAATCGGCAGGATCTGCGCCATAGATGGAATTGAACTCATCATTCGAAAGTTTCTCCCGCTCGCTGGGCAGTTGCCTGGCAAAATTGGCCACCTTCTGCACTGCCGCGGCAGGCGGATTCGGGTTCCGTCTTACGTACACGGTCACGGTGATCCGCTGATTCGGATCGGACTTCGCGATGAGTTTCGCGAAAGGCACCAGTTTCCTGGTGCTACCTGGAAGAATTGCCATTGCCGGTTGGTTCGCCACGCAAGATCTCCTCTCTTTGGTATACGCGAGAAAGCGTTCCAAAAGGGGACAGGCCTCTTGATCTTCGACGGTCGCGCTCCGGCGAGGCCCACCCGGGGTTCCGACGTCAGAGGCCATAAAGCGACATTGGCAAGGAAACACGCGATCAGGAGCACGATCCGGTCTAGCCGCCATTCCCACGAAAGTCCCGCGCTAAAATAGCTTCATGCGCATCCTTCTCTTCAGCGGCAAAGGAGGCGTCGGAAAAACCAGTCTTGCCGCCGCCACAGGACTCCAACTCTCTCACCTTGGGTACCGAACCCTCGTCATGAGCGTCGATCCCGCGCACTCCCTGGCCGATTCGTTCGACCTCGAAACCGGCCTCTTCCACGGCAAAACCGGCGACCCCTACCCCATCGACGATCATCTTGCGATCCACGAAGTCAATATCCAAAAAGAGATCAAGCGCCACTGGAAAGAAATCTCCTCCTACGTCATCTCCGTCCTCCGCACCACTGGCATCAGCGACGTGGAAGCGGAAGAACTCGCCATCCTCCCCGGCATGGAAGAACTCAGCGCGATGATGTACGTCAACCAGTTCCGCCGCGAGCAGCGGTACGACGTCATCGTGCTCGACTGCGCCCCCACCGCCGAGTCCATGCGCTTCGTCAGTATGCCGACCACCCTCGAGTGGTACATGAAGCACATCTTTCCCTTCCAGCGCGGCCTCCTCAAAGCCGTGCGCCCCCTCGCCAACCGCGTCTCCCCCGTCGAACTGCCGCCAGACAACTACTTCGCCAACATCCAGGACCTTTTCGGCAAGCTGGATGGCATCGGCGAGCTGCTCGAGGACGCCAAGGTCACCAGCGTGCGCCTTGTCACCAATCCCGAGCGCATGGTCCTGCGCGAAACTCAGCGCGCCTTTGTCTACTTCTCGCTGCATGGTCTTACTGTGGATGGCGTCATCGTCAACCGCGTCATCCCGAGCACCGTTACCGATGCCTATTTCCAGGAATGGCAAGCGTCTCAGGCCGGCATCGTCGAAGAGATCGACCGCTACTTCGCACCCGTCCCCGTCAAACGCGTCCCTCTCTTCACGCACGAGGTGCTGGGACGCGAACGGCTTCAGGATCTCGCCCGCGAACTGTATGCCGATCGCGAGGACCCCGCCGCCGTCACGCGCACTGAGGCGCCCTACAGCTTCTCTAAATCGGACGGCCACTACGAAGTGCGCCTCCAGTTACCCTTCGCCGTCAAAGGCGAGGTAGGCTTGTTCAAGAAGGGTGACGAACTGGTGGTAGAGATCGGGTCGATCCGCCGCCACATCGGCTTGCCGACTTCGATGGCGGCCCTTTCGCCCAGCCGCGCAAAGTTGGAGAATAGAATTCTGACCGTGGAAATGAAGGAGAGCTGAAATGGACGACAACACCAAGACTCCTCCGCACCAGCACCAGGCCGGGTGCTTCTTCTGCGAAACGGCGGTCCCGCTGTTCGAAAAGGTCTGGACCGACGCCACCCGCAACCACTTCCGGAACTCCCGTATCGAGTTCCTCAAGGGCGTCCGGAGCCTGATCGATAGCCGCATCGAGCACCTTTCCCGCTCGCAGGAGCCCAAAGGCACTCACGTCCCCGTGGATTGACGACAGTAGCAATTGCCGCCTTTGCGTGCACCTCTCCCTGGGTGATTTGCTCCACCCAGTGGTTCCGCGTGCTTCCCGTGTGAGCGCTTCCCGGCCCAAATCTTCCACGATCCGGACCCATCTCTTTGAATCTATAGGCAACCAGGTGTAGTGATGAGTCCGAACCCGTATTCAGAAGCCTCGAACCGGAATCGCAATTCTGACGCGGGCTAACCCAGCCATCCAATTGCTCCCCGTGAGCCGCAAACCTGCGTGATACGTTTTTCAACTTAGTGCTACCATTTCAAGGAGCAGTATCACTAATTTCACATTCGTAGCACACACGAAGGGAGCCCGTGACTCCACGGCCGGCTGTCATCGCGTCGTTACTTTTCGCGACTTTCTGGTACTCCCGAGCTGCAGAGGTCCGCGTGACGGGCCGCTTGGCCGATACGCGCGATAGACCAGTGTCGGGAGTCGAGCTTCACCTTCGTCTCCCCGGAACAGCGGTGGAATCGAGGACTGATTCCGATGGCCGGTTTGTGTTCCCGGCGATCCCTCCGGGCGATTACGAGTTGGACGCCGCGGCCTCAGGTTTTGTGGAACTCACAAAATCAGTGCACGTCGGGGAGAACGAAACAACGGTAGATCTTCGCTTCACCAGTCTCGCGCCCGGTCAACAACAAACGGATTCTCCTCATTTTACGGGGACGGTGGCAGACGCATCTGGCGCGGTGATCGCAGGCGCGACAGTGCTGGTTCAGAGCGCGAGCGGCACCATACAAAGCAAAACAGAGTCGGGCAGCGACGGCTCCTTCATCCTTTCTGGGCTTTCGCCAGGTGAATATCGGCTCGTCGTCTCTCACCCCGCATTTGAAACGAAGGAAACACCGGTCGCCATTGGCACCGAAACGCCACCTCCGTTACGCATCGTCCTGGCTGTGAGCGTCATGAGCAGCGCTATAAACGTGCAAGGCAGGGAGGATGACCTGGTCGGGATTGCCGATTCCGGCACCCAGGGAACGGTGGGCGCGAAGGAAATCCAAGATCGACCCATTCTTCGTTCCGGTGAAGTTCTGGAAACCGTTCCCGGCCTCATCATTACCCAGCACGCCGGCGGCGGAAAGGCCAACCAATATTTTCTTCGCGGCTTCAACCTCGACCACGGCACGGATTTCGCCGTGTTTATCGACGATATGCCCCTCAACCTACCGTCGCACGCGCACGGTGAGGGGTACTCGGACATGAACACGGTCATCCCGGAGTTTGTGCAGCGAGTGAATTTCGAGAAAGGTCCTTACTACGCTGACGTCGGCAACTACGGCTCAGCAGGATCGGCGCATCTGGAATTCTTTAAGACGCTGCCAAAGAACTTCTTTCAGGTGGAAGGTGGCATGTATGGTTATGAGCGCGCCGTTTTCGGCATATCCCAGCAGGTTGGCTCGGGTAGTTTGCTCTACGGCGGCGAGGTGTATCACGACGGCGGCCCTTGGAAGCAATCGGATGATTATTTGAAATTTAACGGGATTTTGACCTATAGCAGAGGCGACGACGCCAGAGGCTTCAGCATCACGGCTCGGGGCTACCACGGAAAATGGAACTCGAGCGATCAAATCGCCGATAACGCCGTGCCCTTCGTTGGTTTCTTCGGTACGCTGAATCCCACGGATGGAGGCAAGTCACAGCGTTATAGCTTGCAGGCGGAATGGCATCGCGAGGACGCAAATTCCAAGACAAAAATCACGCTCTACGGCTTCCGTTACGACCTCGATCTGTTTTCTGATTTCACCTACTACCGGACGGACCCCGTTCGCGGAGACCAGTTTGAACAGAAGGACAGACGCTGGGTCTTTGGGGTGGACGCACACCACACGATTCTCAGCCAATGGTTTGGTCGCAGGGTGGCAAATACGCTCGGGATGCAAGTCCGCAACGACTGGGTCCACAATGGCCTTTACCAAACGGAAAATCGCGAGCGCGTAGACAAGATCGATTCCGATACCGGCAGCACTTTGCCGGCGACTACGCAAGAGGATCGCTTCACGGATACACAGGTAGGTTTTTATTGGGAGAACAGAATCCAGTGGGCGGACAAATTCCGTACGGTCACCGCCCTGCGCGGCGACGTCGGACACGTGGACGTTACCAGTTTGGTTGCCCAGGCCAATTCCAGCACGGCTACCAAGGTGCTGCCCAGCCCAAAACTGAGTTTGATCTTCGGCCCGTGGTCCAAGACTGAGTTCTATGTACAGGGCGGGTTCAGCTTTCACAGCAACGACGCGCGGGGCGCGACGCAAACGGTACAGCCGGTTTCGGAAGAAAATCCATATCCCAATACGCCAGCCTCGAGAATTCCACTTCTGATTCCAACCAAAGGCGCCGAAATCGGCGTGCGCACTGCGGCCCTCCCGCATCTGCAAAGCACCGTGTCGCTCTGGTACCTTCGCAGCGCTTCCGAACTACAGCAGAGTGGCGACACCGGGGGCACGGTGCCGTCAACACAGCCGAGCAACCGCTACGGGGTCGAGTGGGCGAACTACTACGAACCTCTGGATCATTTGGCCTTTGATTTTGACATTGCGGATTCCAGAGCCTTTTTCACTTCAACCGACGAAGACGATGCCGCGCCGAACAGCCCAGGTGGTAAGCGTGTACCAGAAGCCGTTGGGTTGGTGATTTCCTCGGGCATCACGCTGCACGATTACAAACGCATTTCAGCGAGTTTGCGCCTGCGCAACTTTGGTCCGCGCGATTTGACGTCCGACGGAATCTATCGCTCCAGCGCAACGGTCTTGCTCAATGCGGAGCTCGGTTATCAAATCAACAAGAAGTGGCGTTTTTTCGCGGAGTTTTTGAATTTGTTGAACCGCAGGGATCACGACATCGACTACGCTTACGAATCCCGAATTGCGCCGACAGCCGATCCGGCATTCACAGACGTCTTCCATCCTGTCGAACCTCTCCAGGTGCGATTCGGGCTAAGGAGAACCTTCTGACGATTCGACCGTCCTGGCCGAATCCTCCCGGCGATAACTCTCTAGCCAGAACCTGTTCGCGTTAGAAGGTAAAGCTCGTTTGCGCAAAGACACCGTGAATGGTCAGCAGATCGCGACGGTCGTAAATTCGATATTCGAATTTGAACGCCGCAAAAGTAGTAATGTCGTAGCGCACGCCGAACGTCGAGCCGAGGAAACTTGGCACCGCCCGGAACAGCACATCAGAGCGCGGTACGTGAATCGACTCCAACCGATAATATGGCTTCCATGTCTGGTGCCACCACGGCAGCCGGTAGGCGGTTTGAACGTAGAACGCCTGGCTGTGCGATGGCCCCGTTCCTCCAATCGGCTGGTGCGTCACATTAGCAAATTCCGCGATCACTTCCGGCTTTTCCTTCTCCCACGCGATGTGTCCCGATTGGATCCATTCGCGGGTCGGCAACCCGGTAGCCGGACTGATCTCGTCGCGATAGACCGAACCGCCCACCCGTAGTCCATAAGCGAAATCCGGCTTTAGATAGGCGTTCACCAGCCATGCGCGATTATTGTTGATGTCCCCGAGATCGCCGCCTCGCGAAATCACTTGTCCGCGCCCATTCCCGAGACCCACGTTGTACGTCAGATTCAAACCGCTCGCGGGCACCGTTCCTTCTACCAACATGCCTACAAAATGCACCGGGATGAAACTGCCTCCGAACTGAGTCATCTCCGGGCGGCTGATCGTCGTCTGTAGCCATTGCCCGTGGTGAAACTGCGTATTCCAATAGTTGATCGGCGTGTGGTATCGCCCGAACGAGACTTTGAAGGCGTCGTCCAGATCGTACCGGATGATCAGGCGCTCCACTTCCGCGTTGAACCCCGTCGCCGGGGGCGTGCCCGTGCCGGCATCGCTACGGGCCGTCAGGCTGAGCTCGCTCAAGACGTTCACTTTCGACGAAAGCGCGGAGCTGAGATGCAAATCGAACTGCCCTTCCTGAAATCCCGAATGTGCGCCGAGGAGTGTCTGTGCGCCAAACCCGCCCGACGGGCCTCGCAGATTGGTGGACGAGAAATCGAAATCGCTGAAGCCGGAAATCTTGAGTGCTGGATAGACGGTCTGCGCGGCATCGGAGGGTGCTGCATCGTGATCGTGCTGGATCGGTCGTGCCGGCGGAAGTACCTGCGCCGCATCGGGTGTTGCGGCGGGCGTTGTGGCGTGGCCGCCCGATTCCAATTGCGCCACCCGGGCTTCCAGCTTATCGATTCGCGCCAGAAGTTTTTGGATCAGCTCATTCGTGCCGTCTGCTCCCGTTTGGGCGCTGACCAAAGTGGGCAGGCTGATCATTACTACTGACAGCACTCGTAATTGGCGCATGGACGCTCTATCCTCTCCGAAGGCAAAGGAGAATTTTGTCACAAATACGCGGTTTCGGCGCTTAGAGCCCAAATGACCTTTAGATAGGGAAGCCCCGCCCTTCACCCCTTGCACCCATCCAAGCCCCCTCATACTATAGAGAGGCCGATATGAAACTCCTTATTTTTTGCATGTCTGCCGTGACGGCCCTCTCCGCTGCCGACTTCCCGCAGGCCGACATCTCCAACGGCGTCCTCCAAGCCAAGCTCTATCTGCCCGATGCGCAACAGGGCTACTACCGCGCCACTCGCTTCGACTGGTCCGGCGTGATCGCCAGCCTCGAATACAAAGGCCACAACTTCTTCGGCCAATGGTTCGACACGTACGATCCCAAAATCCACGACGCCATCATGGGCCCCGTCGAGGAATTCCTGACACCCAACCGCCAGGGGCTCGGCTACGACGAAGTCAAGCCCGGCGAGAACTTCGTCAAGATCGGTGTGGGCGCCATCCGCAAACCCGAGGAGCCGCGCTTCCGCCAGTTCGGCACCTATGACATCGCCGACTCGGGGAAATGGAGCGTCCGCAAAGGCGCCGATTTCGTGGAATTCACCCAGGAACTCAACGACACCGCGGGATACGCCTACCTCTACCGCAAAACCGTCCGGCTCACTCCCGGCAAACCCGAACTGGTGCTGGAGCACAGCCTTAAAAACACCGGCAAAAAGACCATCGACACCATCGTCTACGAGCACAATTTCTACATGCTCGACAACCAGCCCGCCAGCCCCGACTACGTTGTCCATTTCCCCTTCGACCTGCGACTGAACGGCGACCTGAAAGGCCTCGCCGAGCTCCGCGGGAAAGACTTCACCTATCTCAAGGAACTGGAAAAAGGCCAAACCGCCGCCGGCGACCTCGAAGGCTTCGGCAATACCGCAAAGGACTACGATATCCGCGTCGAAAACAAAAAAGCCGGCATCGGGGTCCGCCAGGTGGGTGACCAACCCATCACCCGCATGTATTTCTGGTCGATCCGTTCCACCGTCTGCCCCGAGGCTTACATCAGCATGAAGATCGACCCCGGCAAAGAGCACACCTGGCGCATCGCCTACGAGTTCTATACCCTGAACAAATGAGATTCCTTCGCAGTCTCTCCCTGCTGGCAGCCGCCTGTACGTGCCTGCCCACCGTGGCCGCCGGCGCCAACGAATTCCTGGTCTATGTGGGCACCTACACCCGCCAGAACAGTAAGGGCATTTACGCCTGGCGATTCGACGCCGGCACCGGAAAGCTTACCAGCCTCGGGCTGGAGGGCGAGACCAGCAATCCCTCGTTCCTCGCGGTCTCACCGAACCACCGCTTCCTCTACGCCGTAAACGAAAACAATACCTTCGAAGGGCAGCCCGCCGGCAGCGTCACCGCATTCTCGATTAACGCAGAGACCGGAGCGCTCAAGCAGTTGAACCAGGTCTCCACGGTCGGTCCCGGCCCCTGCCACGTAGCTGTCGACAAGTCCGGTAAGTGGGTCTTCGTCGCCAACTACGGCGGCGGAAGCGTAGCCGCATACCCCGTCCAGGAGGATGGCAGCCTAGGCAAAGCTTCCACCTTCGTCCAGCACACCGGATCGAGCGCCAACCCGCAGCGCCAGAAGCGTCCCTATGGACACTCGGCCAATCCGTCGCCTGACGGCCGCTTCGTGCTGGTCGCCGACCTCGGGCTCGACCAGGTGCTCACCTACCCGCTCGACAAGACCAAGGGCATGCTCGACAAGCCGAGTTCCATCGCCAGGATCGAGCCCGGGTCCGGCCCCCGCCACCTCGCTTTCGATCCGAAAGGCAAGTTCGCCTACCTGGCGAGTGAGATGGCCGCCACGGTCACGGCTTTCTCCTACGACTCGGGAAAGGGCGAACTTCATCAGCTTCAGACCATCTCGATGCTGCCGCCCGACTTCACCGGCACCAAGGCAGCCGCCGAGATCGCCGTGCACCCGAGCGGTAAGTTCGTCTACGCCTCCAATCGCGGTCACGACAGCATCGTGATCTACTCGGTTGACCCGTCTAAAGGCACCCTCACCGCAGTTGACTATGTTCCGACGCAGGGCAAGAACCCCCGGAATTTCGCCATCGATCCCACCGGAAACTACCTTTTCGCGGCCAACCAGGACACGGCGAACGTCGTGGTCTTCCGCATCGATACCAAAACCGGCCGTCTCACTCCGACCGGCGACCGGCTCGACGTTCCGTTCCCGGTCTGCGTGGCGTTCTCACCCGCGCGCTAACCCTTGGCAACCGTCACTTTCACGCAGTGTAAGCGTTGAAATGGCCTACAATTGAGTGTTGGGATCCAATTGATGCCTGAGAGCCATACGGAGAACGAACTGGCCACTTGGACCGTGGATGAGTGCGCGTTCACCATCGAATATTCGCTCCGCGCGCTCGACGACATCCGCCTCGCCGTGGTGGATGCCTTCTTCTCTCTGCCTCGCGGTGGTGCGGAGATCGGCGGCATTCTCCTGGGCACACACTCCAGCCGGGTGGTAACGATTTCGGACTACCTCCCGCTCGACTGCGAACACGCCACCGGCCCGTCGTTCGTATTATCGCCTCGAGACCACGACAAACTGGCGCACATGCTGGCCGCCGCGCGCGGCAATCCTGGCGGCCTGGAACCCGTCGGCTGGTATCACTCCCACACCCGCAGCGAGATCAATCTCACTCCTGCGGATATCGAGATCCACAATCGCTACTTCCCGGAGCGTTGGCAAGTCGCCGTGGTGCTCAAGCCCCACACCTTTCATCCCTGCCGCGCAGGCTTCTTCTTTCGCGAGAGGGACGGCTCGATTCACAGCTCAGGCAGTTATCAGGAGGTGGCGCTCGATCCGTTATCCGTGCGTCCCCTGCCGGAAGCGCGCTCCTCACCGGAAGCGCGTCCTGCGCGGGAACCCCGATCGGAGACCGAGGTCCACTCCACGCCGATCCCTGCACCTCCGCTCCCCAAGCGTGCTCCTGAGCCGGCCCCTCTCGTGATCCCGCCGGTCCCCACGCCATCCAGACCGGATCCGGAAGCGCGTACCACGATCGAACGGACCCGCTTGCCCGAACGCCCCACACTGGATGACCTGCCGTTACCCGAACCGAAATCCGCCGCCAAGTCTGTACCGGAACCGGAGCCAGTGGCCGAGCCAGTCGCCGAGCCGACGGTGCCGCCGCCCGCCTTCACCGAGGCCGCTCCTGCCAAATCGTGGGGCACATTCGGCGTGCTGCTTGCCCTGGCCGCGGGATTGGCCTTTGGCGCCGCTGCCTATCAGACCCGCGAACTGTGGCTCCCCCACGGTTCCGCGGCGTCCAACTCCAATCCCTCGTCCATCGGACTCACCATTCTCGATGTCGGCGGCCAGTTGCAGATCCGCTGGAACCGCGAATCTCCCGCCGTTCGCAGTGCGGACGAGGGCAGTCTCGTCATCGAAGACGGCAGTGCGCTGCCTCAGGCCGTCCAGTTGAACTCCACGCATCTTCGACAGGGCTCCTTCACGTACGGCCGACAAAGCGAGCGTGTCGACGTAGCGCTTACGCTCCACGGCCCCGATAGCCAGACCGTCCGCGAGATGGCGACATTCCTTGGCAAACTCCCCACCGCTCAGTCCCTGGTGCCCTCGGTCGAGGACCCCACGGCACGCAAAGAAGCCAATCAACTCCGCAACAAGAACAAGAAACTCGAAAAGACCGTAGACGAACTGCGCCAGGAACTCCGCAAGCGCTCCCGCCTCGCCAACCAAAGCCCCGACTCCGTCAAATAGCGGGTGGCGCGGCGCTGCCGAATCTCTTCAACCCCATCCAACTGTACAAGCTAGTCGCGGCGTATCGCCTCAAAACCACAACCGTTGTTCAGATCATGGAGGAACGGGCCGGGTTGGCCCCGCCCACTACACGGCCGCGATCACAACATCCATTTCCTTGTGCCCGGGCTTCATACCCGGACCCCGGTCGACGGTGAATACCTTCCCGCTCACCGATTTGAAGGTGTAATAGTTGTCGACAAAGCCCTCTCGCGTGTGGCCAAACGTCGACTCGATACAACGGATTGCGAACTTTCCGCCGGGCCGGCCTGCCCGGTCGTTCGGCTGCGTGATCACAATGTGGCCTGCGGTATCCGCACCTCCGCCACCCTGCACGATGACGCCATCCTTTACCTTACCCATGAGGTACGATTTCCCCGCGACCATCTGTTCCCATGCAGTCAAGTATGGTTTTCTGTGGTCGAAATACCCGTCGATGGTAACGTCCGGACCGTAATCCCAATACTGCACTCCGATATCCGTCCACGGGTTCTCCTGAACGACATGGAAAAGGTAGTTTCCGACGAAACCGTTGCAGTCAACGCCGAGCCACTTGTCGACATAATCCTGCAAATGCGCTTCGTCGGTAAGCCCCCAATGATGCGCCAGCTGGAGCACGACCTGGCACGCCTCCGGGGAGCCTTTCCCGAGGAAGCAATAATGAGCCATGGAGAACCAGTCACGCTCGGTAAACTTCTCACCGATCTTCTTCTTTCCCGTTGCATCGGTAATCGCTTTATCGGCCTGAGTACTGATAACGACAGAGCCATCGGAGCGTTCTTCGCTAAGCGACAGATCGAGATGGGACTTGTTACGCATCTTCAGTTCCCGATCGTTTAACTTACGATCCACCAGGTTGATGCCGGATCCAGTGTCCACGCGTAACACCATGTCCATGCCGTGGGTCCGCAGGGCCGCCTTGAAGGCCCCGTCCCCCTCCGGATGGTAGCCAAGACTCTTCATCAGGTACTTGTGAACGCTGACCGTTTTCGAACGGCCGTTGTCCAGGTAGACCTTCAAGTTGACGTACCGGTCTTTGTAGTCGCTTGGGGTGATCACAGGCAAAGATCCTCTACAAAGTACCTGCGAGATTCCGGCGAGAATTTGACTATCGGTTGGCTTCGCTCTACTGACGATTACGGTACGGGCAAGGAGCTGTTCCGCACTTCCAGATTGAGGCCGAGATGTTTGGTGATGGCGTCGAAAAGGGTCACGTGGCGCCTGGAACCGATACGGCGGGCGCACTATTGTGACCGCTGGGTGGGACGCCGCCTCGAAAATCAGGAGGTACGGGCGCCGAAGAAATGCGGCTCGATTCGTCGCCTCTTCTTCACGAACTCGGGATGCGTCAGACCACGATTGCGAACAAGAGCAGAGCCACGCCAGCGAACCTCACAACCTTATGGGAAATAGCAGGCTCTTCAGCGATAATCCCCACAGGCTGTCCACCGAAGCTCCACACGATGTTTCTGAGCGAGCGCAGAAGCAATTCAGGTAGCCTGGCGAAAGTTGCCGGAGCGACGACCATCCACAGGCCGACATAGAAAAGCGGCCCGGAAAACAGCAGGATCGCTGCCAGGTGGTTGAGCAACATGCTGTCATCCTATCACTCGCACGAGGGCTAGAAATTGTACCGACGAACGGCACGCCAAAGGAAGCAGGCTGAACGTTACCGGCCGGGTCCCTCCGCTGTATGACATTGCTGTACGACATAGGGGTGCGGCGACGATACATCTGATTGCGGTCCGCGCGAAAAGCGATCCGGCAGGCTCGCCCGAATGTGGCAATCGTGTGCGAATCTTTTGGGGATTGCTCTCGAACATCCAGGCGAAAATTTTCCCGGGCTTCTTTCACGATTGCATGGCCTCGTCACCACCCTACGCCCGCCAACGAGCGACGTGGTCTTACGATCCAGTCGTCACTCCGGTATCGCCGCTCAGTTGGGCGGCGGTTTCCAGATCGGCGCGCGCCGGCGCATCGCGCCCGAGCAGAGTGTAGACATGGCTGCGGAGGATGTAGAGGTGCGGTTCGAGGGGCGCCAGCCGAATCGCCTCCGTGAAGTCACGCAGCGCGAACTCAGCGGCGTTCGGTTCCGCGAGGCGCATCTGGCCGCGATACTCCCGGGCTTGCCAGAGATGGGGGCTCAGCCTGAGCGCTTCGTCCAGCAATTCGATCCCCCGGTCAATCTCCCCGACCCCTGCCAATCGGATGGCCTCGTCAAGAAAGGTGGCCGGATCGGGGAGGGTGGACCGCCGCCCTCGTCCCGCAAGGTGCAGATACGCAGCCGCGACCAGAAACAGACCCGCTATGCCCATTGCGCCGTCGAATCCCCAACTGCCCAAAAACAACATGCTGATCAGCGGTAGGCTGGCGAAGAGTAGCGCTAATGCCAGCGCGGCCCGGGACAATTGACGAGCCCGGGAAACCGACGCGTCCGCGAGCGGTTCCTCGTCCTCTTCATCCTCACGTGCGCGCATGCTTTCAACATACCTCTTACCGCAGACTTGGGTCACATGCTGGGGGAAGGAGTCCGACAGACGTGAGCAGATGCTCCACCGTCTGTCGCTTTCGTTCGGCTACGATGATTACGCTTGAGTCGAGCATCAATCCCAGGAGGGGGATTCCATGGCTGGCTGCGCTCTCTAATCGGATTGATAGATTCCGCCATGCCTTAGAAAACGCAGTTCTGATGGCCATCAGAATCCGACCACCCGGGGTGAACCGGTAAATCGAGCGGAGCATCGGCGCCAACCCTGCTGTGGTGGCTCCGGCAGCTCAAGGAAGCGGGCCCCGTGCCGAAGGATTGGCTTACTTGGGTCTTTGAACTGCACGGCGCAACGGACACTTCAGGACTATGTACCTCACCGACAAAGAGACGATGGCCGAGAACAACAACGGAAAGAAGTCGGATTAACAGCCGCAAAGATACAATGGAAGAATCCCAAGAGTTATGCCCCCTGACGCAAGTGGCAGCGATAGAAGACTTGTAGCTCAAGTACATCCACCAAGGACCCTCACCCGTTCACTGCCGGAGACGGGGACGGGCACACGATCTGCCCGGTGTGCAAGTACGGCAAGGAATGCGGCCACTGCGACTGCCAAACAACAAGAGCAACGACGGTTCTGTAATGTGAATGTTATTTTGTTCGGTGATGAGACTCAGGGGGTAGTTTCCCGGAGAAGAATTCTTCGAGGTGCGGATCATCGAAGAGGACGAGGGTCCCGTCGCATTGCAACGCGAAGTAGTGGGCTCCTGGATTCACGAGGTATGCCTTGCCGCACACCAGGGCGGGCGGCGCCAGCTTGTTGCTCCAGTCTTTCGGGGGCACCCCGTACGTGACGACGCCGCTGATCGTGCCGGCGGTGAGCGGGTGTTCCGGCTCTGCGTCCCACACGAGCTCGTTGTCGTGCAGGTTGTCCCAGCGATACACGCTAATCGAGCCGGGTGAGACGCCGCCAGGCTGCGGGCATGCGTCGCTGTTCGACAGGCAAAGCTCGATGGTGTCGCCCTTTTTGCTTGCCGCCAGATGCCAGGAAGAGCTCTGGCAGCTCGCCAACGAGAGGGCCACGCAGCACGGCAGCAGGAATACTTTCCGCGTGCCCGGTTTGGCTTCCATGACAAGCAAGCATAGCACCAAAGGTTGCGAAACATGCGGAAGGGTGGCGAAAGGGACAGAACGGGCCAAACCCGAATCTGTTGACGACGAGATCACTACGCTGTGCGTGTTGAACTTAAATGGTGGGCCCGTGCAGACTCGAACTGCAGACCTCTAACCGTGTCAAGGTAGCCAATGGGTTGGAGGATCAAGAAGACGATCCGTAAAGTCCTTATTCTGCATCGAGCGGCATAGGCCAAGTTGGGACAGACGGGCGGGATCTCAGGACGCAAAAGGCCAGCGGGAAGATCAATTTTCACTTCTCAAAAGAACCGCTGAGAGCGGTTCGGCAGACAGGCATAATGCCCATTTTTCGCTTGGAAGCGAACTGTTGACGTACAACAGGAACGGGAACTCGGCGAAACTCTCTTCGGCGGGTTCGTCCGGGCCTCCGCCATCATTGTTCCTCTGGAGAATCAGTTGTTCGCCATCCGACTCGAATCTGTAGTAGTCGCCGCCGTGAAATAGGCTGTCATGAAGCGCAAAGCGGACTCCTGCCGCAGCTTCGATCTGAGCAGCAAGTTCGGGCAGCGAACCCCGACGAAAGCCGAATAGCAGACCCATTATCAGAATGTTCGTCTCGTCTACATATCGTACAGTAGTGAGAAGTCCAGAGGGCGCATCTTGAGCCGCTGGCAAATTGGAGCAGAAATGTTCCCGGCGAGTACCCCACTCAGACGAACGGTGCGGATCGAAGCCGTGATAGTTGAGCTTACAGCGGTTGGTAACATCAGAACCCAATTAGCCTAAACCAGAGCAATCTGGCACCCGAAAACTTGGAGAAGAAGAGTAGGGCGGCGAAGGCCGGGTAGCCGATGAGCGGGTATCCGAAAACGAGTCTACGCAGCGGACGCTAAGATCAAGTTCCGACTCTCCCATGTCAGAACATGGTGGAAATGAAGGATGGCGGCGACGCTGTACTCATTTCCATTTCAACAACCCTGTCAGGACATCCGAATAGGAATCCTGAGCGAAGCGAAGGCCGAAGGCTGATTCAGGGAACCAGCCCCGGATCGGCGACTTCACCACAGCTTACCGCCGTTGCACCCGCTAACCAGAGTGCCCTCTGAACGGCAACCAAAACCGCTCCTGCATCTTCGGGGTGGTGGTTCGAGTTAGTGGACTACATTGCATCGCCCAGAAAGAGCACATGTTGCCACCGTATCGAGTTCGTACATCTGATTGCTCAAAGGTCGTTTACCCGATGATAATGGGGTGGGGCCACTCATGCGAGACGTTACGAACGTTTTTGATCACTACCGTATTTCCGCAAGGTCGCTGTGGAACACGGCCTTCTGGCCCGATCCAGATTTCCGGGATTGGAACTCTGTTGAGCGGTTCCAAGAAATAGAACGGATCTTGTTTGACCAACTCGTCCTCTCCAAGTTAGACAAAGATCCAATTGAAGACCTGTTCCGCATACCCATCCCGTACTTCCGGGTTGCACCTGCATCACCCCACGGGTGCCCCGTCATGATCTCACGGCCAACTCCCGAAGTTCCAAGAGGTCTTTGGGATGATCCGGTGGACCGTGTCACAGGACACGTCGAGCTTCATTTCTTGGAGTTTTTCGATTGGAACCAGTTGGACTACAGAGATTTTCAGTATTATCACGTCTGTATCGCTGGATTTGAGAGTCAGCTTCATCTCGTGGGGCGAGAGGCACTGATTGACAGGCAGTACGTTAAGGTCCTTCTCGCAGACGATTGAGGTTCGGCCCAAGCTCGTGCGATCTCACCGCCAGAGACTTGCTGGTTGTGGCTGAAGCCAGTCGCCGATCATCAGGATATATGCTTCAGACGGCGATATACCGAAAGCCGAAAACACAGTGAAACCGAAATGGAAGCCTATCTCCGGCGGTGGTAGAGGGAGGTTTCAAGACGGATCAGTGCCGGGGCAGTAGTATTACCGCTCCTTTTAGCAGGTCTTGACAGATTCAGGAACCGTGGCAAAATAGACTCCGGCATGGTGCCATAAGGAAGAGTTATCGAATGCTGAATAATTTCTTGTCGTGGTAGAGTCAAGAGCATTCGATCAATGTTGCGGAATTCAGAATCCAGGAAGGCCACTGAATTCCGTGCGGTGTAGGCCTCCGCTTCGGCCAACAACGCCTTAGCCGCTTGCATACTACCAGACGAAAGCCATGTTAGGCGGCTTTGAACGTTTTCGGGAAGTTCGGCAGTACATGATTTATGGATTAGCCGCTGAACGAGAGGTAGGGACGACGCCACGCCAACTGTAAATGGATAGCCTGAGTTGATGGGATTCAGGGTTGCGATAGCGTTCACGAAGTTTGTGGAGCAAATCGCACTTCGTTTGCAAGCTGAGAAAAGTTGGCAGAACCTCTAAAAGCCGTTCCGACGTTTGCCCGCTTGGTTCAATCTCACCAGACCTCCAGGTTCCATAGGTCTTGCGTGCATAGGCAGCAGCAGAAGCGCCGTATTTCAACTTGTACGACTGGAAGAAGGCGGTCAGCGTTGACGGATCGAGTGCGAATGTTAGCGGTCACCAGAAAACGTAGATTTTTGGACTTTGGCCGGGCCGGAGGTATTGCCGACATGGCAGAGCTTAAGGCGCAGGTATTGGAGATAGCCGCTGGGAGCAGGGTGGTCCAGCAGTTCTTCAATGACGGGTTGGAAGTAGGCCAGTGAACGAACTCGTGGAAGTGGCTGCACGTCGGTAGGTCGGACCGTACGACGCAGGCAGGCCAGCAAGAGCGCGGTCTCAACCACTTCGAGGGGAACACCGCGCTCAAACCAGGTGCGAGCCTGGCGTTGGTCGGGAACGCTGGCGCGCAACGGTGTATCAGGTAGGTCTACGTAGAGAGTCAACACGGCGCTGACGTAAAGGGTGAGATTGGAGTTGGGCTCCAGAATTGAGGATGCGGGAGTCATTTCTTTTTCCGGCGCGCGGCGGTTTCCTGCTCGCTTTCGCGCATCCGATAACTGTCGCCTTCAATAGCGGTGACGTCAGCGTGATGGAGCAAACGATCCAGGAGCGTGACGATGCAGGTGGCGTTGGGAAAGACTTCGTTCCATTCTTTGAAAGGTCTGTTGGTGGTCAGAATGACTGGCTTGCGTTCATAACGCCGGTTGACGACTTCGTAGAGCAGATCGGCGGCCTTGTCATCGAAGGATAAATACCCGACTTCGTCACAAAATGTTGAGCTCAACATTTTGTGACTAATGTGAAGTTGCCAGAAGTGTGGAGTTGACGCGCGAAAAGATTGGAAGGCCGGGTTTCCGGATTTCTCAGCTCCACATTTATAGCGATAGCATCGGAACGGCCGCCGTCCGGCGGCTAATCCCGTTATCGAGGCACCGATGCTACGTTCCGCTTTTCCGAAGGCTCATCAGAAGTATTTCTCACTGCCGCTATTGGGGCCGGTTGCTGATGGTTTCGACGACTGGCTGGCCGCCAGTGGCTTCACTCCGGGGTCGCGCAAGCTGGCGATCAATCTACTGCCGGTCGCGGACAAGAAACTCCGCCGATGCGGCGTAGACGAGGTGGCGAAGCTCAACCACGCCGTTCTCGACGACTGCTGCCAGGCACTGAAGAGGAAGTATCCCTGCCGTGCTGGAACCGTCCACACGCTGGAGCGATATCTGGTCGCGAAGGGCCTCATCGCGGATGGCCACCAGGCAGCGGCTCAGCCGTTGAGTCTGAGTGACGAGTATGCGGAGCATCTCCGCGAAGTTCGCGGATTCGCCGCTTCCACTATTTCGAGCCACCGACGTACAGCGCAAGGCTTTCTCCAGCATCTGGAAGAAGCAGGTACGGCCGTGGGTTGCGTTGCCGTCAGCAATGTCGAATCGTCCATCACGCAGGCTGGAAACGGCTGAGCCGGGGAAGTCTCCAGCACGATATTGCCGCGCTCCGAGGACTCCTCCGATTCCTCAGCATCGACGGCCGGGCGCCCGTCGGACTGGATCGCCAGATCGACACGCCGCGGCTGTACCGCTTGGAGCAACTCCCTCGCGCCCTCCCGTGGGAAATGGTCCGCACACTCCTACAATCCGTGGACAGGACATCGGCCATGGGCCTGCGCGACTACGCGATGTTTCTGTTGATCGCCACCTACGGATTGCGTGCCAGCGAGATCGTTGCCATCAGTCTTGAGGACATCCATTGGAGGCAACGTGTCCTGCGCATCCATCAACGGAAGACCTCCTCGCCTTTGGAACTGCCGCTCACCAACGAGGTACTCGCCGCGCTGGTGAAGCATCTGAAGCGAACCCCGCCGCCAGCACCGTATCGCAGAATCTTTCTGCGGATGCGCGCTCCCATGGGTATATTGAAACCCACTGCGGTCACGGAAGCCTTTCAAGCCCTGGTTCGCAAGAGTGGGCTCAGCATTCCCTACCAGGGCCCACATTGTCTGAGGCACTATGCTGGGTTCCGGACTATTCCGGGTGAGTTGAAGTATGTGTGGGCGAAAGGCCCGTCAATGCTGAGGAGGAGCGCGTTCGCTGGTAGAATTACCCGGCATAGTCCTGGTCATAGGTTTTGGAGAAAGGCGAGC
>DATGIL010000050.1:0-48505 GCA_035295745.1 Bryobacteraceae bacterium
CCGGTCTACGTGCCCTGCGGCTTTCGCCAGGCCCTCAAAATATGCCGCAAAGCGTTTCTGCTGTGGGCCTGGCGCAGAGGTTTTGCCCACGAGAACAATTCTACATCAAAATGCTATTTTATAACACAGTAGTACTAGCAGGCTGCGGAAAAAGTCGGATGAGGCCTTGGCTGCTAAGATATTCCGATCTAGAATTACTTTATGCGTGGCGTCGACCATCAGCAAACGGCGATGTTCAGTTACCTGTCGCCGGAGCAGCGTGTTCCCTCTGATCATCCCCTCCGACCGATCCGACAGATCACCGACACGATCCTGACAGATCTGTCGACGCTGTTCTCCCGCATGTACTCCGAGATTGGTCGTCCGTCGATCTCCCCTGAGAAGATTCTGCGCGCGTTGCTGATCCAGATCCTGTACACCATCCGTAGCGAGCGGATGCTGATGGAGCAGTTGCAATACAACTTGTTGTTCCGCTGGTTCGTGGGCCTCAATATGGACGAGCCGGTGTGGGATGTGACGGTATTTACCAAGAATCGGGACCGGCTGCTGCGAGCCGAGGTTGCCAAGGAGTTCTTCAAGCGGGTGACGGCGCAGGCAAAGGCCTTGAACTTGATGTCGGATGAACACTTCACGGTGGATGGGACGTTGTTGGAAGCCTGTGCGAGTCTGAAGAGTTTCAAAAAGGTGGATGAGAAACCAGGGCCGCCGCCGGACGATCCGGGCAATCCGACGGTGGATTTTCATGGGGAGAAGCGGAGTAATGAAACGCATGCATCGACGACGGATCCGGATGCGCTGCTTGCCAGAAAAGGAAATGGCAAGGAGGCGAAACTGAGCTACAGCGGTCATGTGCTGATGGAGAATCGCAACGGACTGGTGGCGGATGTCGAGGTGTTGCAGGCCACTGGGACTGCGGAGCGCGACGCGGCACTGCTGATGATCGAACGGATCGAGGGCAATCATCAAATCACGGTGGGAGCGGATAAGAACTACGACACGAAGGAATTCGTCGCAGAAGCGCGCGAGCATGAATGCCACTCCGCACGTAGCCCAAAACATCCATGCGCGTCGGAGCAGCGCGATCGATGGGCGAACGACGCGGCACGCTGGCTATACGGTCAGCCAAGTGAAGCGGAAGCGAGTCGAAGAGATCTTCGGATGGATGAAGACCGTAGGAGGAATGAGGAAGCTACGGCATCGCGGACTGGAGTTAGTGGGTTGGATGTTCACGTTCGCGGCAGCCGCTTACAACCTGGTGCGTATCCGGAATTTGTCGACCGAAGCTGACCCCGCAAAAGCCTGAGGAGAAGTGTGTCTCCTGGGCGCCGAAAGGATGGAAGCCGTCAGTAAATCCACTTTAAAGGCTAATCTTCGAGGCCCCACATGGTCGTGGGTCCCATTTCTCTCGATTCCTACAATGCTTCGCAATACAAAGTACTCATCAATGACGAGCTGACGCGTTTACCAAAACGCGGTTTTTCCGCAACCTGCTAGGCGCACGTGATGATTCCGACATTGGCAATCGATCTGCCCTTCCTGCCGGGCAGGAGAATAAGCTGTACGTTCTCCGCTAATTCCTGATCAAAGCGCCCGATTGCCGCATGTTCGGGGTTTCGGCATTACCGCCTTCCTCGTGTTCGCATCGCGGGAAGTATTGTACCGCCGGGCAAGGTTCGTCGGCGCTTTCCTTATTAAGTACAGGATGGAAATCGCATCTGGAGTTTGGGCAGCTACGTCAATGGCACTTCGTGTGTCGCCCAAATCGCGGCCTAAAGCCAATTCGGAATTAGTTGAAGCGCAGAAATGCACACTCATGCAGGACTTTCGTGAGAGAGGAGCGTTCCGTGAACCTAAACCGCGGGCGGCTGCAAACGCTGAACAAGGGCGGGCTGCAAAGTGAGGCCTTTTTCAATGGTATCTACTCAGCGGCGCCCTTAAGCCGACATGGGGCGGACTTCGCCACGCTTCTTGTCCTTGGTCTGTGCATCTTCTCTTACATCAAGACAAATGTGGTGGCGCCGATTCCCGGGCTACCCAACCAGAGCGATTTTGGAGTATATTACTGCGCCGCCAAAGACGTTGTGGCGGGTAAGAGTCCATATGAGAACCCCGCGTACTTTTATCCGCCGTTGGTATCCTTCCTGATGACCCCCTTCGCCTTCACGGACTATGTTACCGGACGGTGGATCTGGTTTCTGCTGTCACATGTGGTGCTGCTCTTGGCCGGTTGGCTCTTGTGGCGCGCTGGGAATTATAGCCGTATCGGCCTCTGTTGCATCGCTTGTGTCTGGACATATGGGGGAGCCCTGAAGGAGACCCTCGATGTGGGCCAAATCAACGTCCTACTCGTTCTCGTACTCGCAGCCGCTTACACTTCACGCTCCAAATTTCAAGCTGCCGGTATAGGAATGGGATTCGCGTTGAAGTATATTCCAGGCATACTGGTCGCCGCGCTGATCTTGCAGCGCCGATGGCGCGCGTTGCTGGCATTCATCGGAACGGCAATTGCGGCATTCCTTCCCTGGGCCGCCATCATGTGGACTTTGGACGGCGCCAAGGTTCCTCCCAGCGCACGCTACTGGATGGGCACTCCATCCATTTACAGTTGGTCGATTCCCTCGATGGTGTTGCGGGTCCTGAGCCCTCTCAAGCGCGGTGCCGTTCTTCCCCATGCCTGGGAATACGGTAACGTGGCCGCTGACCTTCACCTGTCTCCAACTTCGCAGTGGATATCGGTGGGCGCGGCACTCGTTATCCTTGTTACCGGCATGCTCTTGCTGGTCTTCCGATGTCGCGGACGATTGAGTGCCGACCAACTACCCTGGGCAATGATTGCACTCGTTTCACTGAGCTTGGCCGCTGCGCCGGTATGTTGGAGTCACTATCAGGTTCTGCAATACCCTGGCGTAGCTCTCATGCTGGCGCGCTCCATACGGCAGCGCTCCTGGTTCATTACTGCAGCCGTTGCGTCCTCTTTTCTTCTGTCCTATCAGTTCCCCGAAGCGGCTCTTAAGCACTATCACGATGCATACTCGGGCTGGACGGCAGCGTCTCCCTTCACTCTGTATGTCTGGACTTCCGCGGCGCCTTTCGCCTGTCTGGCGCTTTTTGCCTTGGCGCTTTCCCAAATAAAACGCACACCCAACCTACCGAGGCGTCCAATCATTGAGATCGTCAGGCTTCGCCGAGGCAAAAATCCCGGTTCGATTTGTAACGCCAGCGGCTCCGCTTACTCCAACCCGGCTCGATGGACACCAGGCCCAGCCTCATCCCGGCACTCCTTCGCTCGCAGGTTCGGCGTCAGCTTTGGCCATCGCTTTGCAAATGTGCTAGCCAGGCGTTTAGTTGAAATACTTCGTTACTTAGATATTGGGTGTTCGGATCATAGCAATAGCCGTCTGGTTCGTGACTGCAAACCTGCGCTGAGGACGCCGTGCTCGATCTCCTTGCTTGCCCCCTAGCTTCGTCCGAGCAGACAACAAAATGAAGAGTGAAAGCTGTCCGATTGCCGTACTAGAAATGCCGTGACGTCCCCTTTATGACGAAGCTTCAAAAGGTATCTGATTCCGGGCTGCGCACGCTGGGCATTACTTGCAGCGTGATTGCCGTATTGTATTTCGCCCGCGAGATCCTAATCCCGCTGGCCTTTGCCATAACGGTATCGCTCATTCTGTCGCCAGTAGTCACGGCGCTGGGTAAATTGCGGATAGGCCGGGCCCCAGCGGCGATCCTCGTAATCGTTGCGGCGGCTACCTCCATCGGTGCCATCAGTTGGGTGATCTTTAATCAATTGGTAGAAGTCGCCATTGAGCTGCCCCAATATCGGGATAATATCGCCAGGAAAATCGATGCCCTCAATGCTCCTGGCAAAAGCGCGCTGGGCCGGGCGGCCGAGAGCGTCAAGGAACTCGAGCAGCAGATCACTCGGACTTCACCCGTCGTACGCCCCCCTGCCGACGTCCGATCTGCTGCTACAGGTCGCAAGGGCCGCGAAGACTCGAAAGCAGGCAGCACTCCGCTGAGTGTGCGGATTCTGCCTGAGCCAGGAAATGAACTGCAGTATGTGGGCAATCTGATTGAGCCGTTTCTTCGGCCCCTTGCGATTTTCGGCATGGTTCTGGTTTTCAGTCTGTATCTGTTGATCGAACACCATGATCTGCGAGACCGCCTCTTCCGCCTGGCTGGCCTCCCGCAACTCAACGTCATGACGCAAGCCCTCGACGATGCGACCCAAAGGGTGGGGCGTTACCTGTTGCTCCAGTTTCTGGTGAACGTTTGCTTCGGTGCGCTGTGCGGAATCGGGCTGTATCTGATCGGCGTGCCCTACGCGGCCCTGTGGGGCACTGTCGCCTCGATCCTGCGGATGGTCCCCTATGTCGGCTCTCTCGCAGCCGCGGCGCTGCCCTTTGCGCTTTCATTGGCAGTGTTCGAGGGCTGGAAGCTACCCTTACTGGTGCTCGTGCTGTTCGGAACTCTGGAATTGATTACCGGTAATTTCGTGGAACCATGGCTCTACGGAATTCATACCGGCATCTCCTCTTTAGCGCTCCTTCTGACTACGGTCTTTTGGGCCGCCCTGTGGGGGCCGGCCGGGCTGATTCTCTCCACCCCGCTCACGGTATGCGTGGTTGTCCTGGGCAGATACGTGCCGCAGTTCTCTTTTCTCCATGTGCTGCTCGGAGATGACGCGACCCTGGAAGCAGAAGCGCAGATCTACCAGCGCCTCCTGGCCATGGACGATGAGGAAGCAAGAGCGGTCGCGGACCGTTATCTTAAGGACCACACCCTTACCCAGCTTTACGATTCGGTCCTGGTCCCCATGTTGAGCATGGCCGAGCGAGATCGACATAAGGGTGCATTGGACCCAACACGCGAAGAATTCCTTTTCCTTAGTATGAAAGAGATGTTAGCAGACCTTCCGGATCTTTCCTCGAGGTCTGAGGCGCCGGACGACATGCAACCGAAGATCGTCCACGCGGGTCGTGTAATGTGTGTTCCCGCTAATGACGAAGCCGATGAGGTGAGTGCCGCGATGCTGTCTCAATTGCTGGAACTGAGCGGATGCCCGGCGATTTCGTTTCCGGCGCATACAGATCTGCACCAATTAGCCCAGGCCCTGGATATTGCGCCGGATGACAGCATTTGTGTTTGCGCGGTGCCTCCGTTCGCATTACCTCACGCCAGAACTCTAAGCCATCAGCTTCGGGTACATTTCCCGCGCACCGTGTTGGTAGTCGGTGTTTGGGGTTTCAGCGGAGAGCCAAGCGTTGCCTTGGAGCGGTTTCAAGGCCCTCGTCCAGACCACCTGGTGGCCAGCTTTGAGGAAGCCCTAAAAGTGTTCCGTGGTAAGTCCCTTCCCTACGAAGTCTCTCCGCTAAATGTTGGCTGATTGGCTCGCCAGTCAGGGATTCGTCCCCGAGGGATCAAAGAGCCTGACGGAGACGAATGTGCCGGGGCCTTTGGGTGGGCGTGGGAGGCTGACGACGCGTGGCTCGTATCGAGCCACGAGCGTGAGTGTGAGAAGCTCTGAAAAGCCCGGGTATCGCTTGCTGACGCGCGCGGCTCGCAAGCGCACGTATCCCGCGGACGTATTGGGGGATTACGAGCCCGACCGTGAGCTGAGGGAGTGTTCTCGCCAAAAATACGAGACCGTATTTCTGAAACCCTGTATTAAGCCAGCCTGCGACGCCGAAGATGCTGAGAGAGGCCGATGCAAAGCGAAGCAAAACCGAGTTCGTGCCCTCCACGTACTCGTCTGACGCGGGCGTGCGGAGCACGGCGGTTTCGCTGCCCGGGGTGCCGCCGCTGATGCGGCAGGTAAGCGTGGTGCAGTTGGGAAATCGGCATCCAGTTCCGCATTCGACCCCCAAACCGCTGACTGGAATATATCGCTTAAGCCCGACCCTATCCGTGCCGTCGCGACCAAGCGCTGTACTCGTCACCGGACCGGCTATGACCTGCTACTCGGCGTGCGCACGACGCGGCCGGCTATCGCCGCCGACCCGGGAGGAGGGGACGCACCACACACCGCCACACCTTTCGCGAGGAGTACTGGTGTAGAATGCCATCCATGAAGCCTGTCTGGTTCCGCGCAGCCGCCGTTGGCGTCGCCGCGCTCCTGTTGACCGCCGCATATAAGCGCGCCGAGCCTTCTTCCGTTATGGCTGACGCCGCCAACGCGTTTCTGAATTCTCTTTGGCCCGACCAAAAGGCAAAGGTGTCGTACGCCTTTGACGACGACGAGCGCCTTAGTTGGCACTTTGTGCCGACCGGAGCGAACTATAAACCTGGCGACCGCGAACTGCGCAAGGGCATGCCCTTGGGCGCGATGCAGCCCTTTCAGCGTGAACTGGCGACGGCACTGCTTGCCGCCGGCCTGAGCCAGCAGGGTGTGATCAAAGCTCAGTCGATTATGAGCCTCGAACAGGTGTTGCTCATCCTCGAAGGAGCTAAGCCAGCCAATCGCCGCGACCCTGACAATTACTTCATCACCATTTTCGGGACCCCTTCCGCCAAGGGGACGTGGGGGTACCGCATCGAGGGCCATCACCTGGCGCAGAATTACACGATCGTTGATGGAAAGGTCTCGGACTCGCCGTCGTTCTTCGGCTCCAACCCCGCCGAAGTCCGCATCGGACCCCGTAAGGGACTCCGCGTCCTGGCGCTTGAAGATGACTATGGCTACGACATGATTGAATCGCTGGATAAGACCCAGCAAGACGTGGCCGTGGTGGACAAGACAGCGCTGAAGGACATCATCACCGGCGCTTCCCGCAAGGCTGCCCTCAATGGCGCCCCGAACGGCCTCTCCGCCGCCAAGATGACGGCCCCGCAGTACGACAAGTTGATGACGATCATCGAACTCTACGCTTCGAACGTGCCGCAGGCGATGGCGGAAAGGCGCATGGAACTGGCGCGGAAGCAACCGAAGGACGCCACCTTCTTCGCCTGGACCGGCGCGGTTGAACGCGGCGGCCTGCATTATTACCGCATCCAGACGCCCGGCTTCCTGATTGAGATGGATTGCACGCAGGATGAGGGAAATCATATCCACTCTGTGTGGCGTGATTACCAGAACGATTTCGGTTTTGACTTGCTCAAGGCCCATTACACCGCGAGCCACCAATGAGCAAAGCGTCGCGGTGAGGAAATAGGACACGAGGCACGCTGGCCACACCCCGAGACTTGTAGCTCGAAAGCGTACGCTGGCCGGAGGGTAGCCGTTGGGCTACACGCGAGGGTCGCGGCGGACCGCGGTCGATCCAGGTGGCTCGCGGAAGGTGTTTTAGAGTGCGGTACCGGCGAGCCTCCTCTTCGATTAGAACGAATATTTCAGCCCCAGTTGAAGCTGGCGCATATTGGTTTGCGTGCTGCCGATGATCCCGAAGTTCTGGTGCGCGTTGGTGCCGGGCTGGCCCGGGAATGCGGCGCCGGACAGAATATTCAGACTCGGCATACCCCAGTTCGGGTGGTTGAGGACGTTGAATGCTTCCAACCGGAACTGCAGCGTGTGACTGTCGCGGTACGGCATCCGGAACTGCTTGTGGACTTCCATGTCGAAACTGAAAATACCCGGGCCTTGGATCGTGTTGCGGCCCACGCTGCCGAAATAGCCCGGCGGCGCTTCGGTGAACGCCGCGGGATTCAGCCACCGCGAGGGCGTCCGGTTGTCGGCAAAGACGCTGGCGCCGGTGGAATTCGGCCGGTCGTACCCTCCATCCGACGTAGCTGCGTTGTCTACGCCGCCGATGCTTAGGGTGCCGGGGATGCCGGTCTGCATCGTAATAATCCCGCCGGTCTGCCAGCCGCCCGCCACTGCGTTCAGCACGCGGTTGTCGATACTGAACTGCTTGCCCTTGCCGAATGGCAGGTCATAAAGGATGGAAGTCACGGACCGGTGCCGCACGTCGAATGACGACAGGCCGCGCTCGCAGCGGATGCAGTCGCTATTCTGCGGGAACAGCGTGTCGAAACCCTGGGTTCTAATGCCGCTGGTGTCGTCGATGGATTTGGCGAAGGTGTAGGAGCTGACGATGCTTAGCCCCTGGCCGAAACGGCGCGTCAATTTCAGGCTCAGCGCGTGGTAAACCCCGTTGCCCCCATCCTGCACAAGCTGGATCACGCCGTAGTTCAGGTATGGCAATCGCGCCGAGACCGGGGTCGAGGCGCCGTTTCCCAGATATCCGTACGGTATCGCCTGGTTCGCGTCCTGGAAACCGTAAAGGTGGTGGCTCTGGTTGCCCAGGTAGCCGGCCTCGATTACCGTGCGCGATCCGAACTGCCGCTGCACGTTGAGAAGGTATTGCACCGTGTAGGAAGTGCGGTGGTCGTACGCATCGACGTAGGCGTACGGCGGCGGAATCTGCGCCACCGCGCCGCTGCCGCCCGGGACGGCATTGTTGTAGAACAGATTCGGCACACCCACCGTGCCGCCATTCTGTCCCGAGGTCTGGGTGACGCGGCCGGCGATGTTGCGCGCCATGTCGAAATAGGCGTTGCCGATGTCCTGGTTGTAGAAAATGCCCAGGCCGGCGCGCACGACGAGCTTTGTGTCCGGCGACCAGGAGATGCCCACGCGCGGGGCCCAATTGCGGTAATCGGTTTGCATCAGGGCGTCGGGATACGAGCCGTTGCTGCATACCGGCGGCGGCGAGGCGTGCGTACCGGCGGCGCCAGTGGTGTCTGTCCAGTTGATGGCGAGCCCCTGGTAGGGATCGGTGCAGTTGCCCTGGCGCACGAAGTAGGGCCATTGCGACCGCGGCGCCTGTGGACCGAAATAGAGTGTGGGCAGCGCCACGGTGAAATCGTTCCCGAGCTGATCCACCCACGGCGGCGTCAGTTCGTAACGTAGCCCCAGGGATAGGGTGAACCGCGGCGTGATGCGGTACGTGTCGTCCACAAATGCCGCCATGGTGTTACGCCGGTACTGTGCGCTGGCGATGGCCACTGCCACCGTGGATTGGTACAGGTCACCCAGCAGAAACTCGGCGAACGCGTCGCCGCCGGTGTGGCCGGCGCTCTGCGTGGCGTTCGGCTGGAATACGAAATTGCCGCGCGAAAACTGGTTGCCCACCTGGTTGAAGTTCTGCCGGTTGAACTCGAAGCCCGCGCGGAAGGTGTGCTTGCCCCGCGTCCAGGAGAGGTTATCGACCAGTTGCAACGAATTGTCCTGAATCACGTACGGCCCGTCGGTGTTATCGCCGATGCCGCTGAAGCCATCGCCGTTGAGCGTGATCGCCGGGATACCCCAGGTGGCCGGATCGCCAGGATTGAGCCCAGGAATCGCCAGCGTCCCCACCACATTGTTCACGCCGGCCGATAGGGTCCCGGTGGAATTGTAGATCCGCGTATAGCCGAAGCGCGCTTCATTCACCACCCGCGGCGTCAGCGTGCGAGTGTTAGACCCCAGGTACTGCTCGTAGTTCGTCAGAATCTTGCTGCCCAGCCCGCCGAGCCCGTTGGAGGACTGATTCTCGTCCCCCCAGCTATAACGGCCGGTCCACTGCGATTTGGACGACTCCACGAAATCCATCCGCAGCGTAAAGCCGTCGCGGTTGTTGGGAGCGTTGACGATGAACGGGTAGTTGTTGTTGGCGGTGGGCAGCGACGCGGCGGCGTAGTAGTTGAGAAACTTCAGTGAGATCGGGTCGAGCCGGTTGGTGGGGATGATGTTACCGGGGAAGGGCGTCTTGTCGGCGCCGGTGCTGCCGCCGGTGGCCGGGTCGTAAATGATCGCAGACAGGGCACCGAAATTGCCGGCCTCCTCGGCCGCGGTGGGCAGGGTGTAGTTGGCCTGGCTGTGCGACCGCTGCGTCTTCCACTCGTCGTTGGCCATGAAGAAGAGCCGGTTGCGGCCGTTGAAGATCTTCGGGATGCGTACCGGGCCATCGATCTCGAACCCGTAATCGTTCCACTTAAACGGCGATTTAATGGGATGGACCGTGCCGAAGGCGTATGGCACGGCATCGAACTTGTCATTGCGGATGAAGTCGAAGAGTGCGCCGTGATAGCTGTTACCGCCGGACTTGGTCACCACATTGATCTGGGTCGCCTGGTGGCCGAACTCGGCGGGGTAGATGCCGGTCTGCACCTTGAATTCCTGGATGGCGTCAACCGAGGGCAGGGTGACATAGGTGTTGAAATCGGGGTCGGTGTTATTGACCCCATCCAGCGTAAAGTAGTCGAACATGATGCGCTGGCCGGCGGCGGAGATCGACTGCGATGCGCGGTCGCCGCCCTGGCGGGATCCGGCCTGTCCCGAGGATGGAGACAGGGTGTCCACGTTCGAGGAGAGCGCCACCAGGCTCAGATAATTGCGCCCCGAGAGGGGCAACTCGGTGACCATACTGTTTTCGACTACGGTGCCCACCGCCAGATTTTCGGTCTGGAGCAGGTCCGCAGAAGCCGAAACCTCCACGGACTCGTTGACCTGTCCAATTTGGAGAGTAAGGTCCTGGCGTACCGTTTGCTGCACCTGCACTTCGAGGTGGTTGGCGGCAGCTACCCGGAACCCCGAGTGTTCCACCTTGACGTTATAGATGCCCGGCTGGACCGACGCGAACGTGTAGTCGCCGTCACCCGTGGTCAGCGTGCTCCGTATCGCATTTGTGGCGACACTCTCAAGAGTTACGGCCGCTCCGGCGACCGCAGCGCCTGAGGAGTCTGTGATTCGCCCGGTGAGTTGGCCAAGAGTCTGGCCAAGGGCCGGAAAACCAGTCAACGCAAACATCGCGCAAGTCAGTAGAAAGCGAGTGCCAAAGCCTCGTACGTGGCGGCAATGCATCGGTAGCTCCTCCTAAGACAATGGAACGCCTCATTTCCCAGTAAGGATTAACCCCGGGAGAAGGGATTTGAGGACCCAACACCCAACCCGATCTCGCGTATCTGAGCGCCTGAGCCCCTCTCGCGCTAGATCTGTTACCATGGCTGGCGCCGAACGCTTCAAGGAATCTTATCAGAAGAATCGTGGACTCGCGCAAATAGTTTTGGTCTTGACGGAATTAATGCCCGATTCCGTTATCCGGGCTGAAATGACGCCGTCTCCGTGCGCCTGCCGCTGTTCTTTAGAAGGATAGCTTGGCGTCGTAAATGCCCCGGCAAAGTTGCTTAACAGCCGGGTGCCAAGGAGGTACGGGATGCGGTCAGTGGGACTCGCGATTCGCCTGACATCGCGGTGGCCTCGCCGCTCTCTCGATTCTTCCTCGATCCACACGTCCGAAACCCCTGGAATCTGCGGCCTCCGGACGTTTCCCATTGCGATTAGAGCCGAATCGTGATCCCGCTTTTTCGCGAGTTCCGATATGTGCAGCATTGATCGTGGCCTGCGGAGGGCTGCGTTAGCTTGGACGGAGACCTGTCTTTCAATGCAGCCTTGCCGAAGGAACACGGCCTAGCCTGCTGAAGCTTTGCGCACTTGCGAGAACACAGCGCGCCTTGCCGCCACGGTACACCTGGTAGAGTTCCGCGGTCTTCAAACCTGTCTCCACACGCCATTGGCACCCGACCGATCGCCTTCGCGGCCAACTTCAATCTTGGCGCCATTCTTATAGCTGTTCTGTAGCGGATAAAATCGGATATGCTTGTACTGAATTGTGTTCGCCGACTTCTATAAGTTGTTGCCGCCGGAAGGCGTCAAGATTCTGCTGGTCCTGTTTCTCGCCTTCCTGACCGGGTTGGAGCGCGAGGAGCGGCGCACCGGCACCGGACAGTTCTCGTTTGGCGGCGTCCGCACCTATCCTCTCATCGGACTCATCGCCTACGGCATCTCCTTCCTGGCAGGAGGAGAGATTCTGCCGGTGACCCTGGGGTTCGCCGTGGTGGCGGGCTTCTTGATGCTGTCGTACCGCAACAAGCTGCAATCCGCTGGAACCGCGGGCGTCACCTCGGAGATGTCTGCGTTGACCACCTACGTGGCTGCCGCGCTGGTATATCGGGAACAGTTTTGGATCGCCACTACGCTCACGGTGGCGAGCATGCTGCTGCTGGAGCTGAAGGGCGGCCTGGAAGGTCTCACGCAGCGCATCGCACCGGAAGAGATTCTCACCTTCACCAAGTTCCTGCTACTCACGGTAGTGATCCTTCCAGTTCTTCCTAACCGTGAGTTCGGCCCATTCGCCATCAATCCCGCCAAGGCCTGGTTAGTAGTAGTGGCCGTGAGCACCGTCTCCTACGGCAGTTACGTGATCCAGAAAATCACCAAGCAACAAGGCGGCGTGATGGTGGCGGCGTTGTTGGGCGGAGCCTATTCTTCCACGGTGACGACAGTGGTCCTGGCCAAGCGCGCCAGGCGGGAGAATCGACCGCATCTCTTTTCTGGAGTCACCCTGGTGGCCTCGGGGATGATGTATCTGCGGCTGGCCGGGCTGGTGGCCATCTTCAATCGAAACCTGATTGCACTGCTGGAAGCGCCGTTTCTGGTCCTTGCGGGAGCCAGCATCATGTGCGGATGGTTGTGGAGCCGCGTTCCCGATGCCAAAACGGGAGACATAGAGCGTGAGTTCGAGCCGAAGAACCCGCTGGAGTTGCGGGCCGCCTTAGGCTTCGCGGTGCTCTTCGTCGCCATGCTGGTGGCCACGCACCTGGTGGTGACTTACCTGGGCAAAGCGGGGGTGTACTCACTGGCTACCCTGATGGGCGTGACGGACGTGGACCCATTCATCATGGGAATGACGCAGGCCGCTGGCAGTTCGGCGCCGCTGGCCGTAGCGGCGGTGGCGATCTTAATTGCCGCTTCCAGCAATAATCTGGTGAAAGGAATCTACGCTTACTCCCTGAGCGACCGTAGGACCGGCAAGCTTAGCCTGATCGTTCTGGCTGCTCTTGCAATTACGGGGCTCACGCCGCTGCTGTGGCTGACCCGCTAAAGATCAGAGTTGGGGTGAAGACATTGGCATTTCTATGGGGAGAGGATCCAGTCGTGTGCGCACCGCCACTTACCCACACCGAACCTGAACAGTGCGCCTTCGTCCCCGCCAATCATTCCTTGGGCCTACCTGCGGCTGGACGTTCTGCCGCAAGCTTTATCTACTGATCGGCCGCACCGAGTGCCTTTTTGACCTTCTTGGGTGCGACCTCCCACGTCCCATTCAATGTCCTTCTTGGCAGCCCGTGTCTGTCCCGAGCCTGGTATGTGAAACGTGGCGCGAGTGCCAAGTTGGGGTGTCGTGCCGGGTCGATGCATGCCCGGCTTCCGCGCCATCTCTGGCACAGCGGAAAATCTGATGAAGATCCGTTCCCTATTCCGAGCGCAACGCCGTCATCGGGTCTGCCGCTGTGGCACGACGGGCCGGAACATAGCAGGCAGCCGCGGCGACCAGCAGGGCAAGTACGGCGACTGCAGTGAACGTCACCGGATCTCTGGCGCTCACCTCGTACAGAAGGCTCGACAGCACGCGGCCCAACGCCATCGCCGACGCCACACCGATCGCAATCCCCACAAAGGCGAGATTCACCCCTTGACTCATCACTTGCCGCACCACGTGCCATGGCTTGGCGCCCAGCGCCATGCGTAGCCCAAACTCGTGGGTGCGCTGGCTCACTGAGTACGAGATCACGCCGTAGATCCCGATTGCCGCCAGAGTCACCGCCAGTCCCGCGAACAGCATCACAAGAAACAGCGCAAACCGCGGCGTTGAAAACGATGCGCCAGCGATCTCATCCATCAGGCGTATATCGGCCACTGCCAGGTCGGGATCGAGTGAACTAACGGTCGACCTCACTTGCTCGGCCACTCGCGCCGCACTCTCCTCCCCGCGCACTGCCACCGACATAGTCGGAAATCCAAATGGCTCCTGCAGCAGAGGCCACCAGATACCAGGTTCGGCCGTCGCTCGATTGGGATGGTCTTTCACGTCACCCACTACCCCCACCACGGTTATCCAGTCACTCTCTTTTGGATGGTCATTGAAAGTGATCCGCCCTCCCACAGCAGCATCGTCGCTCCCCCAATAAAGCCGGGCCGCGACCCGGTTGATGATGATGACCTGAGGCGCGTCCTTGTTGTCGTGTAGCGTGAACCAGCGTCCGCGTACGAGCGGGATGCCCAATGTCTGGAAGAAATCCTCCGATGCGACGTGGTAGCGGGCATTGTGCTCGTCATTGGTCGCGGGGTCCTTCCCTTGAATCGTAAAACCACCGAGGTTGTCGTCCCACCCGGTCCATGGCAGGTCGGACCCCGACCCTGCGCTTCGCATACCGGGGAGGGACTTCAGTTGAGCATTCAGCCGGTCATAAAACTCCATGAGCGAAGCCTTCGTCTTGTACTTCGCGGCGGGCAGCGCAACCGAAGCGGTCAGCACATGCTGCGGCCGGAAACCGGGTTCGCTGCGCAGCATGTTGACGAAACTGCGCAGCATCAGGCCAGCACCGATCAGCAGCACGCATGCAAGACTGACCTCGCCGATCACCAACGCATTGCGCAGCCACAGACGGCGTCCGCTGGCCGTAGAGGAGCGGCTACTCTCGCGCAACGTCTGCTGCAGATCGGTCCGAGCGGCTTGCAAGGCGGGCGCCAGGCCGAATAACAACCCGGTGACCAGCGCTATTCCGAACGTAAACGCAAGGACCGCGAAGTTTACGTGGATGTCGTGGGCTCGCGGAAAATCTGGAGGCAGCAGCGACGCGAGCACTCGCACGCCTTCCACCGCGATTCCGATCCCCAGGCATCCGCCCAGCAACGAAATCAGCAGGCTCTCCGCCAACATCTGCCGTACCAGCCGTGAGCGGGCCGCTCCCAGCGCCGCTCGCACCGCGATCTCCCTCTGTCGCGCCGTGGCGCGCGCCAGCAGCAGGTTGGCCGCATTGGCGCATGCGATCAGCAACACCAGTCCCACGGCACCCAACAGAACCAGCAGCAAGCGCCGGCTGGGCCCCACCAACTCCTGGTACAACGGCACCAACAGAGGCTGCCATCCCTTGATATTGTCGGGGTGTTCGCGGCCAAGCTGTGACACTTGCATATCCATGTCGGCCTGCGCCTGGGCGAGGGTCACTCCGTCCTTCAACCGTGCAATGCCTTCCATGTAGTGCGAGCCTCGGCTGGTGAGATCCGCGGAATATGTGAACGGAGTCCAGACATCCACTGTTTCGCCATCCGTCACCGCGTGATACTCGTTACCCGGATGCTTTACGCCAGGCGGCATAACGCCAACTATCGTGAAAGGTTCTGCGTCCAAAACGATTTTGCGTCCTACTACATTCGGATCGGCGCCGAAGCGGCTGCGCCAAACCCGATCGCTCAGGATCGCCTGCTTGCCGCGTCCGGGAAGTTCATCGCCGGTTGTGAAGTCGCGGCCACGCGCTGGACTGATGCCCAGCACTCGAAAATAACCGGCGGTGACTGAAAAGCCTGACAGTCGTTCGGGCCGGCCTTCTCCCGAAAGCTGACGATCGTTCCGTGTGATCGCCGCCAGAGAGGCAAAGCTGCGGTTGCGCTCCCGGAAATCCCGCACATCCAGGGGGTTCAGCGCGAACTTGGGATACTGTCTACTTGAGAAAAAGATGCGGACAATCCGATCGGCCTGAGGGTAAGGAAGCGGGCGCAGCAGCACGCCGTCAATCACGCTGAAGATGGCGCTGTTGGCGCCGATGCTCAACGCTAAGGTGAGGACGATTACCACGGCGAAGCCAGGTATCCTCGCCAGGTTCCGGGCGGCGTATCGCAGGTCGCGGACGAAGTTTTCAAAGTAGTCGGTTCGGCGCATGTCGCGGCATTCCTCCTGGATCTGTGCTACTCCGCCAAGGCGGCGAATGGCGGCTAAGTGGGCTTCCGCCGGCGGGAGACCGGAACGCAGGTTGGCTGCTGTTTCGGCGTCGAGGTGAAAGCGCAATTCTTTGTCGAGCTCGCGCTCGAGGACGCCGGACCGCATCAGAGAACGCAGCCTATGGCATACGATATCCCACCGCCGCCGAAGTGCCACCGTCATTCCTCAGACCGTCCGGATCACGAGCCCGACGGCGTGCGAAAGGCGCTCCCACTGCGCCAGTTCCTTTTCGAGTTGGACCCGCCCGGCTTTGGTGAGTGCGTAGAACTTCGCCTCCCGCCCGGTCTCGGTGTCCCGCCACTCGGCCCGTAGCCATCCTTGCTGCTCCAGCCGATGCAGCGCGGGATAAAGTGCCCCTTGCGTCACCTGCAAGACTTCCTCGCTGACCTGCTGGATTCGGCGCGCAACCGCCCACCCGTGCATCGGCTCGAGCGACAGGGTGCGCAGGATCAGGAGATCCAGGGTCCCTTGGATCAGATCGGATGGTTTGCTCATACCTGAATCAATTTGATACCTAAACTAATTACAATACGCACCAGAACCCTTTTGGTTAGCCGCAATCTCCAGCGGAATCCTCTGCGTGGCCATCTTCGTCCATCGCTCCCGTCAGCGTATCGTTCGGCCGTCGACTCCGAATGGTATCGCCGCTGGCTCGACGCTACACCACAAGTGGCTGGTGGGCCGGCGAGCCGGCGACTTGAAAACGGGTGTGGCCGAGGCGATGGGAGTCCTCTGTACCGACCAATTTACGATATAGTAGACTGAAATACTTAAATATAGCGTGGGAAGGTTCAGTTATCAGACCTCCCGTCCTGTCGCCCGCTATACTTGGTCCGTACACGAATGAATCGCCTCACCCGCCGATTCCTCTACATCATTTGTTCGATCGTGGGCACCCTCCTGATCGGCACGGTCGGATTCACCACGATCGACCACTTCCCGCCGTTTGACGCCTTCTACATGACGCTCACCACCATGACCACCGTGGGGTACGGGGAAATTCATCCGCTTTCCCACGCCGGACGCGTCTTCAATTCCTTCCTCATCTTCTTCGGCGTAACCACCATCTTCATTGCTATCGGAGCGATGACCCAAACTATCATCGAACTGGAGTTCGGCGACGCGACCGCCAAGCGCCGCCAGAAACGCATGATCGATACTCTCAAAGATCATTTCATCATCTGCGGCTACGGCCGCGTCGGAAGAGGAGCCGCCGCGGAATTGAAACACGCCGGCGTGCCGTTCATCGTCGTCGATATCAGTCCGGAACGCGCCGAACTCGCCATGCTCGCCGGTATGCTCGCGGTCGCGGCCGACTCCACCCGTGACGAGACTCTTCGTCAAGTAGGCATCGACCGGGCTCGCGGCTTGATCACTGCGCTGGCGACCGACGCCGATAACCTCTTCGTCCTGCTTTCCGCGAAAGGCCTCAACCCCAAAATCTACGTCGCCGCCCGCGCTGCCGAGGAAGGCGCCGAGGAGAAAATGCGGCGCGCTGGTGCGGACGCAGTCTTCGCGCCTTACTCCATCACCGGACATCGTCTGGCGCAGTCCTTGCTGCGTCCGCACGTCGTGCAGTTCCTGGATTTTACGCAGGACATCGGTATGGATGTCGCCATCGAGCAGGTTCGCGTCTCCGAACAGAGTGAGATGGTCTCCCGAAGCATCCGGGACATGCAACTTGGCCGCGACCTTGGCGTGATCGTGATGGCTATCCGAAAGGGCGACGGCAAAATGATGTTCAACCCCAAAGCCGACACCACCATCGCCGGTGGGGACTACCTCATCGTAATGGGACGGCAGGAAAATCTGGAGACGCTGGAAGCACTCCTCGCTGGGTCACGGCGGATTCGCAAGTAAGACCTTCGTAAGTGCGCCGATTACCCCAAATGGTAACGTCACCCCAAAACTTACTAAACGTGTGAATTCAGACGTTATAATAGTTACGAGCAATCTCTATGGCCCGGAGTCTTCGCGAAGTTCTCGAATCGATTGTGTTTGCGGGAATGAAACCGGGAACCCCGGCCCAAACACAGCGCAAGCCGGTGGGAGGTCTGCGCGCTCGCCTGGAGCGTTTCCTCGCCGGCGGCCCGGCGCCTTCCGACCCGCTTTATCTCAGCCGCCGAACTCCCGCCCAGCGGATCCTGCGCGCTTCGGTGATCGGCGTTCCGTGTTTGTTGGTAGCCGGCGCCATTGGTTTCGCACTGACCAATCACTTTGCGAAGAAGGCCAGTGACAAACTCGACCTGACCCCCGCCGAGGTGGCGGCCAAGGCGGCCAAGATGTTGCCGAAGATGGACCAGATCAAGCTCGATACCAACCGCGATGTGGACATCATGGAGGTCCACATCGATCGCTCCAAGGGCATTGCGTTGATGGCCACGGTCATGAACAACACGACGCATCCGATTCCCACGGCGGAGATCGTTTTCGACTTGACGGATGCCTCCGGTTCGCAGTTGGGAGGTGTCAGCCAAAAGCTGGAGAACCTTCCGCCACGTGAGCGGCAGACCTTCCGGCTACCGATCGAGCAGGAGAACGCCAGTCTGGTAATCGTCCGCGAGGTCCGGACTCGCTAAGTACGTCGTTTCGTTAATACGGCCTGGCCGCTAAGAGCCCGCGCGTTAGCAAGCGATTTGGCACACGCCCGGAGGAAAGTAGTTAACGCTTCCTGGCCATCAGGCTCTCCATTTTTTTCACTGCCACGAGCAGCGTAATGAGTCCCACGGGAAAAAGCACAAGTAACGGCAGGAGCACAACGGCGCGCCAGAGCCGGGTGCCGATCGCATTCCACACCAGAGCGCTGGTCCCTCCCCAGACTGCCAGCCAGATGCACGAACCGAAGATCCTGGTCAGGCATCCTCCCACGGCTATGGTGGCTTCCGCGGGATGGAGATTCGGTTTGAACGTGTGAGGCATCGCGAATCCTGAGAGCCCCTCCCCGCTTCTGCTCCCTTCCTTCGCCTGGTGGTCGGGAACCAGCAGCGAGCGTAATCTCTCCGCGAAGCGTCGCACAATAGTAGTGATTCATTCTCGCCCAGTACAGCAATGTCCGCACGGCGGAAATTCCGTACCCGATTTGTGTTGCTTTTTTCATCTGTCCGTAACAACGGTTTCGTAGGCTGTTGGTTTCCCGATCGGAGGATGGATGGATTTTCTCGGACAACAGCTTTCTGTTTCGACAGTGATGTTTCTTCTGCTCGCGCTGGGGCTGGCGCTGAGTTTCGAGTTTGTCAACGGATTCCACGACACCGCGAACGCCGTGGCAACCGTAATCTACACCCACAGTCTGAAACCCACCGTGGCTGTAGTCTGGTCCGGATGCTGGAATCTGATCGGCGTGCTCTCTTCGAGTGGCGGCGTGGCATTCGGCGTGATCGCGCTCTTGCCCGTGGAACTGGTGATCAATGTGGGTTCCGCCGCTGGATTTGCCATGGTGTTCGCCTTGTTGATCTCAGCGATTATCTGGAATGTAGGGACCTGGTATTTCGGTCTGCCCGCTTCCAGTTCGCATACGCTGATCGGATCGATCATGGGCGTTGGTTTGGCCAATTCCATGATGGGGAAGGGCCACGTTTTCGGGGAAGGCGTAAATTGGGCGAAGGCCTCCGAAGTCGGCATGTCCCTGCTGGTCTCTCCAATTGTCGGCTTCACCTTATCCGCCCTGCTGCTACTGCTATCGAAGGCGCTCATCAAGCGGAAGGAGTTGTACGTCGCCCCCGACAAGGATAAAGCGCCTCCCACCTGGATCCGCAGCCTGCTGATCCTCACGTGCACAGGTGTGAGTTTTGCGCACGGGCGCAACGACGGCCAGAAGGGAATGGGGTTGATCATGCTGATCCTGATCGGCATCCTTCCGGCCGCGTACGCAGTGAACATGGGGACGAACCAGGAGTCGATGCAGGAGATTTCGGAGAGCGCCCAAGCCATCACCCGGCAGATGGAGAAGCATTCGGGATGGGTGGAGGTCGGCGCCTTTCAAGAGTCGGCCGCAGAGTTGTCCGCATTTCTGAAGACCAACGGTGTGGCCACCGACCGGACTTTCGGCGGCATCCGCAATAAGTGCTTTGAGATTTACGGGATCATGCAAGGAAAGAAGAGCTTCAACGACTTGTCGGTCGACCAGCGCCGCACGTTACGGACGGATCTGTACCTCGTATCCGAATCGCTCGGCAAACTCGTCAAGCAGCACAAACTCGATGACGACGAGACGAAAGAAGCGGCCGCACTCAAGGCCCGCATGGACAAAGTCACGAAGTTCATCCCGGACTGGGTCAAGTTCGCGGTCGCCTTCTCGCTCGGTCTGGGGACCATGATCGGCTGGAAGCGCATTGTGGTGACCGTGGGCGAGAAGATCGGCAAAGAGCATCTCACTTACGCTCAAGGTGCATCTGCCGAACTCGTCGCGATGGGAACGATTCTTGCGGCAGACACGATGAACCTGCCCGTGAGCACTACCCACGTGCTCTCGTCCGGCATCGCAGGCACGATGGCGGCGAATCGCTCCGGACTGCAGATGGAGACCCTCCGTAACGTGCTCCTGGCGTGGGTGCTGACGCTGCCGGTGAGCGTCTTACTCGGCGCGGGAATCTTCGCTTTCGGCTTAAATATCGTAATTCGCATGGGACTGAAGTAAGTCACTGAAAATACGCATATAGCAGTATTGAGAGACACACAGTTCTGGCACCAGAGTTGCATCCTTGGAGACCGAAGGGAGAGGTTTTCGAAGATGATCAACAAAATGGCTCGGGTTCCGGCGTTCGGCCTGCTCCTCGCAACCGCCGCCTGGTGTCAAAATGCACCAGTGAATCGTCCGCCGGTTCCTATTTACCGTGTAACTGTTGTCGAACGAACGGTAAAGGCCGTCGATTATCGATATCGCAGCGGCCCGACGCCCATCGATTTTCGCGGCACCGTACTTCTGCCGAAAGCCAAAGGCGATGCCATGGTGGAATCGAAAGCGGGACGTACCGAAATCGACGCGCGATTCGATCACCTGGAAGCGCCCACACGCTACGGTAACGAATACCTGACTTATGTCTTGTGGGCGATCACTCCGGAAGGCCACGCTAAGAATCTGGGCGAGATCATTCCCGGCAGTTCCGATCATGCCAGAATGCATGTCACCACCGACCTCTTATCCTTCGGAATGCTGGTGACGGCTGAGCCCTACTCCGCGGTGCGGCAGCCCAGCGATGTCGTGGTGATGGAGAACGAGGTGCGGCCGGAGACCGTCGGCGGCATCGAGCAGATTCAGGCGCGCTATGAGTTGCTACCGCGCGGCGAATACACCTATAACGTGCCGTCCGACTTGCAGAACGCTGCCGCTCAGGGCGAGAAGCTCTCGATGGACCGTTATGAAGCTCTGCTGGAGGTCTATCAGGCGCAGAACGCAGTCCAGATCGCGCGCTCGATGGGCGCCGATCAATATGCGCCGGATGTTTTCAATAAAGCCGAGGCGCTCTACCGCACTGCTCAAGAAGCGCAAATGCGTCACGCGGATCGCAACACTGTAGTCACAGCGGCACGCCAGGCGGCGCAGACCGCGGAAGACTCCCGTGCGATCGCGGAGAAGCGCCAAAAAGACGAGCAACTGTCTCAGGCACAGGCACAAGTGGCGAAGGAGCAGGAACTCCGGATGCACGAGCAGGAGTTGAGAGCGAAGGCGGAAGCGGATCTCCAGGCAGCCCGAAACGAGGCGCGCAATCAGGCATCCGCGGATCGTGTTCAAAAGGAAGAAGAGGAACGATCCTCACGAGCACGACTGGAGGCAGAAAGGGCGCGTCTGGAAACGGAGACGGCCGCCTTACAGGCTCCGCCACCACCGCCTCCGACGCAGACCATGCCGGCGCAAACCTACGTCCAAACCGCTCCGTCACAGAGCAACCTTGATTATTCGAAGACCGAATTCCGCCAACAGCTTTACCGGGAACTGAAGTCCGCGGGCTCCACGATGGACACGCCGCGGGGACTCGTGGTGACGCTGCCGGATGCCGATTTCCGCGGCGCCAGCTTGAACCCAAGCATGTATAGCAGTCTGCAGCGGATCGCGTCGATCGTACGGTCGCATCCCGGATTGTATGTTTCGGTGGAAGGGCACACGGACAACGCCATGGGCGAATCGCGTGCCGAGACGTTCTCATATGAGCGTGCCTCTGCAGTGCGGGCGGAGTTGGCGCGAGCGGGAGTTCCCGCGAGTGCGCTCTCCGCGCGAGGACTGGGCAATGCCCGTCCGTTGGCATCTAACGCCACCGCCGCCGGACGCGAACAGAACCGCCGGGTCGAGATTACGATCTATGGCGATCCCGTGGGCACACTGCCCGTGTGGGACAAGACGTACAGCTTGGCTCCCCAACGTTAGGCCTGCCAGACGCTTGCTCAAGGCGCGCGGCTCAGCGGGAAGGCGCAATTTGAACTACGCGTTCCGATCTGAATCGCGCGCTGCCATCGTGAACACACGCTGCGATTGTCAATCGCGTGCCGCCACCGTGAATCGCGCGCTGCCATCGTGAATCGCGCGTTGCCATCGTGAGTCGCGCCGCCAATTGTGAACCGCGCACTGCCATTGTGAATCGCGTGCCGCCATCGTGAAATCGCGCCCTTCAATTGCGAATCGCGCCGCCATCGTGAACCGGGCCCTCCCATCATGAATCCCGCGCCGCTATCGTGAATCGCACGTCACCATCGTGAACACACGCTGCCATCGCGAATCGCGCGATACGAGCCGCGCGCGTGAGCAAGCGTCTGGCCCATCTTCATCCGGCCCTTCTTGATATCAGCCATCGCTACATATATAATCCCCAGATATGGGGAAAGCTGATATCGCCACGCGCGACTTGCAAAAGGGTAGCGCGGAGATGATTGTACTCGCTCTGCTGGAAGGCCGCTCCCGCCATGGATACGAACTCGCCAAACTGATCGAATCCCAATCCGAAAGCAAAGTTCAATTCCACGTTGCATCTCTCTACCCGCTCTTGTACCGGCTCGAACGGCGTCAACTCGTCGAGGGCCGATGGGTGGAGAAGGCAGGTGAACGGCGGCGCCGATTCTACCGTCTCACTCCCGCCGGGAAGCGCGCACTCGCCGTGCAACGCCAGACATGGCGCGAATTCGTCAGCGTACTCAACCAGCTCACGGGGTTCAGCCATGCCTGACTGGCGCCAGTACGTCCGCCGGAATCTTCCGCGACTGCATGTAGGACCGCTTCGTGAGAACGCAATTGTCTCTGAGTTGGCGCTGCAACTCGAACAAGCGTACAACGAAGCCATCGCGGCGGGCACTCCCGAGGCCGAAGCCGCGGAGCGCGCGCAAAGACAATTGGGTGACTGGGGCACTCTGGCACGCGAGATCAACTCCGCGGAGATGATGGAAAGCCCTGGCCCCGAGACGAGAAGCTTTCTCTCCGGCACCCTCCGGGACATCCGCTATTCCCTTCGCTTCCTGCTGCGCAACCCCGCATTCACTGCCATCGCGGTTGCCACGCTGGCATTCGGGATCGGCGGCAATACCGCCGTATTCACTCTGGTGGACGCCATCGCTTTGCGCAGCCTTCCCTATCGTCAGCCCGACCGCCTGATTGCCGTCGAAACCCGCAAAGCGCAGCAGCCGGAACTCGAAGCATGGACCTCGGCTCTCGATTTTTTCGATATCCGCGAACAGGCGACGACTCTGTCATCGCTCGCTGGTATTTCGCCCGTCTGGAACGTCACCATGACGGGGCGGGGCGATGCCGAACAGCTCGAAACCCTGTATGTCTCGGCCGACTTCTTTCCCATGTTGGGGGTGAACGCGACGTTGGGTCGCACCTTCCTGCCGCAGGAAGATAATCGAACGCACGCTGCCAATGTAGTGGTCCTGTCACACGCGTTTTGGGAGAAGCGATTCGGGGCCGATCGCAAGGTGCTCGGAACCAATATTGTTCTCGACGGATCGACTTATACGATCATCGGAGTACTCCCCACAGGTTTTCGCTACGCGGGTGAGCCCCTGGCCGGTACGTCTACGGAAATCGACGCCTGGTTTCCCCTTGCTGCCAACCCACTGGTGGGTTCGGCGCGCACTCTGCGTTTCCTCAAGCTGGTGGGCCGGATGAAGCCCGGAGTCTCATTGGCGCAGAGTCAGGACGAGTTGCGGCGCATCGGGACGCGCCTCGCGGAGCAGCATGCCGATTCGAATCGAGGTTTTGCCGACGACGCCCAGTACCTGGAAACACAAGTGACCGGCGGCTTCCGCGTTGCCATGCTGTTGCTTCTCGGCACGGTGGGCTTCGTACTGCTGATGGCATGCGCAAATGTGGCAAATCTCCTGCTGGCGCGAGCGTCCGCCCGGCAGCGCGAGATCTCCATTCGCACGGCGCTCGGCGCCTCGCGCTTCCGTCTGTTGCGGCAACTCCTCACGGAAGGTTTCGTGCTCGCCGCACTCGGAGGCGCGGCTGGACTGGGTGTGGCGTGGCTAGGCCTGCGTTTTCTGATTCGAATTGCTCCCTCCACACTCGTCCACGCCGGCGAGGTGTCTTTAGACGGCCGCGCCCTTCTCTTCACATTCATGGCGATTCTGGTGTCGGCTTCACTGGGCGGGCTGCCGCCGGCGTGGCGCATGGTCCGTGGCAGCATCGAATCCGCGCTTCGAGGATCGGGGCGAGGCATGGTCGCCGGACATCATCGGCTGCGATCCACGCTCGTCGTGGTACAAGTCGCGGTAGCGCTACTGCTGATGGTTGGTGCCGCCCTCCTGATCCGCAGCTTTCAACGGCTGCTCGAAATCGACCCGGGATTTCGCCCGCAGAATCTGATTAGCATTTCCACCCAGTTGCCTCCTGGCGCCAACACTCCGCAACAACGCACGGCGATGCTACGCGATATGCGGGCTGCGCTCAATCAGGTGCCCGGAGTGCAGAGCGTAAGTGCCGTGAGCCGCTTGCCGCTGCTGGGTTCCAATCTCGGATCGTGGCTGTTCGTGGAGGGAAAGTATCTCCCCGGCGAACCCGGATACGACGTGGAATATCGTGTAGCCGCACCCGACTACTTTCCGACCATGGGAATTCCGCTTCGAGCCGGACGCCTGTTCGACGAGCACGACGATGCCAACCCGGGAGCCGGCATCCTGATCAACGAATCGGCCGCACGCAAGTTCTGGCCCGGCGAAAGCGCGGTGGGCAAGCGCGTCAAACTCGGAAATCCGGATCGCACTCCTTGGATCACAGTAATCGGAGTGGTGGGCGATGTCCGGCACTTCGGTCTCGATGCCGATCCGCGGCCGGAGGTGTACCGGCCCTACGCTCTCAATCCGTTGGGAGCGCCGATTCTGGTGATTCGCACCGCAGTGGATCCCGCTTCGCTCTCCAATGTGCTCTCCGCTAAGATCCGCTCGGTGAGCGCCGGAGTGCCTACCTACAACGTGTTCGCGATGCAGGACCTTGTCGATCGGTCGACTGCGCAGAGGCGCTTCGTTATGCTGCTGCTCACAGGCTTTGCGATGGCATCGCTGCTCTTGGCGGGAGTGGGGATCTATGGGACGGTTTCGCAGGCCGTGGCGCAACGCACCCAGGAGATCGGGCTGCGAATGGCGCTTGGCGCATCGCCGGGCGCGGCCTTGCGCCTGGTCTTCCAGCACGGCATGCTGCTCACGTTGGCAGGAATCGGAGCCGGATCCCTCGCCGCAGCGGCGCTCACCCGACTGATGAGCAAGATGCTGTTTGAAGTGCGCCCGCTTGACCCGATCGCATTTTGTGCGGCAGCTCTGGCGCTTAGCGGATTCGCAGCCCTAGCCTGCTATGTCCCGGCTCGCCGGGCCACCAAGGTAGATCCGCTCGAAGCGCTGCGAGCCGAACAAGCATAGGCGGCAAGCCGGGCTTACCGCGCCCCCTGGGGCCTACACGTAGGCAATCACGTCGATTTCGACGAGGGAATCTCCGGGAATTCCGCCAGCCGCTGCGATTGTCGTCCGCACTGGGGGCTCCTCGCCGAAGCGGCCCTTGAACACGTCATTCATGTCCTTGTAATCCTTCAGGTCGTTCAGATAGACATTGCACTTCAGCACCTTGTTCATCGACGATCCGGCGGATTCCAACTGTTTCTGAATCTGATCCAGAACGATCTTGGTATGCGCCTTGATCTCCTTTTCACCCTCGTGCGCACCCACACCGGCGATGAAAATCAAATTCCCAAATTGCACCGTGCTGCTGAATAGCGGCGTCCCCGCCGGCTTCTTCCCGTTGGCGTAAATAACTTTTTTCACCGGCTTCTCTTGCGCCGCGGCGGGACTGGCCGCCGCCGTCACGACGGCTGCAACACCAGCCCCGCGAGTGATGAAACTGCGTCGATTGCTCGTGCTCATAGAGTCTCCTGTGTAATCAAAACCGGACCACCCGTCGTGCCTCATCCGCTGCGGCGTCCGCCGGAAGCGCGATATTTGTGCTTTTCGGCGGACCAGGTGGTTTCCCCGTACTCACCCATCGCGACCGTGCCCGAGATCTTATCGCCATCCACCGTTCCGTTGAAAAGGTACGAGACCCGTTGGCCTTGGATCGGGAATGAGGTTTGGAAGCGCACCTTATTGGCGGCCACCGTCCCATTCAAGTCGGACGCATAGAACTCGGTGTGGTGCGTGCCCACCAACTTGCCCGCATCCTGCTCCAGCACCAGCATATGATTCGCCGAACCTCGCCCGAATTCCAAGCGGACATCCCACTGGCCCGCCACCGATACGGGCTTGCCTTCCGGAAGTGGCGCAGGATTCTCGAACTTGGGCGGCTTCGTCAGAACCGCATGGAGCCGGTCGGCGATTACCTTTTCGTCTCCCGCAGCCAGCATGTAGGGAACAATCACCGCCGAACTGGTCATACTGGCAGGGCGTGTGCCCGTACCGCGATCGAGCACGATGCGGGGCTCGGAATCCAGCAGAACCTTGGCTACTTCCGTTCCAGTGATCCCCAGCTTGGCTCCGTCCCATTGAATCGTCAGATTCGGGGTGCGGTTTGAGAGTCCCTCGCTCACCATCCCCTTTTTGGTAGTCACGCCGTCAATCGGTTTGACGCGATCGGCGATGGTGTCGAGCCATGATTCCCACAGTGCCCATTCGGCTTTGTGGTCACGCTTCGTCCACATCTCCACCGCCGTCAGCATTCCCATGATCTCTTCCTTGCCCACCTTCAGAGATCGCCCGAAAGCATGATGCGGCGCACTATTGGCCCACGCGGCCTGCAGCCAGTTCTTCTCCCCAAGCAGTAGTCCGGCAGCTTGCGGCCCGCGGATGCACTTGCCGCCGCTATAGGCGACGGCGCTCGCGCCTCGCTCAAGATGGATATTCGGCTTCAGAGTGAGAATCTCGGCCGCCGCATCCACAATCACGGGAACATTCTTCCGGCGGGCCACTTCTGATACTACGCGCGTCCCGAGCGGCCCATCGTCGCCCGGACCACCCAGAATGTACACCATCGCGGTGCGCTCATTGAAGGCGGGTTCCAGTTCGTTGACGTTCCGCACTTCGACGATCTTGACACCCAACATGCGGATGGCGTGATCGTAGACATTGCGCGAATACGAGGGGATGATCACTTCGTTCTTGAGCCCGGTGAGATCGGGCAGCCGCTGCATGCGCTCGGGATTATTGCCGGCAATCGCTGCCGCGGTGCAGTGTGTCAGCGCCGCGCAACAGCCGGCCGTGATGATCCCCCACTCCGCACCGGTCAACTCGGCCAGCCGCTTCCCTACCCCATCCATCAATTCGTCCATCTGCACGTAGCTGCGCGACGCTTCATCCATCGCATGCTTCACCTCGGGGAGGGTGGTGGATCCCGTAATGATGGTGTAGGTGCCGTGCGCGTTGATGATCGGACGCACTCCAATGGCGCGGTACACATTTACCATGGCCTGAAACGGAGCAGCGGCCGCATTGCGAACGGCGGTCCCGGCAATTTGGGCGGCGGCCAGCAGGCTGCCCTTTCGAAAAAGGTCACGGCGGTGGAACGGACTGAACATCGGTGTCACCTCGATTCCTAAAAGGTAACGCGATGCGGCCGGTTTGGCTAGGGGAAAAGCTCGGTCGAACGATTAAGGCTGGGCGGCTGGGGGCTTGTCGCTCACCAGAATTGGATTGGTGAACAGGCTGGAGTTTGGGATCAAAATCACTTTGTCGGGCTGGCGCAGCACGGTGTACCGAAGGTCGATATTGGTCACCTCCCCTTCGAGTCCGGTGACGGAGATGTGATCGCCGACGCCAAATGGGCGGAATAGCAGCAGCAGAATACCCGCCAACAAGTTGGATAGAACGTCACGAAAGGCAAATCCGAGCGCGAATCCGGTCAGGCCCAGTCCTGCGATCAAAGCGGAAACATTTACACCAACAGTGCCAAGAGCAGTTCCGAATCCGATAGTGAGAATCGCAATATTCGCGGTACGGCCCAACAGTTGGAGCAGTCCCTCGTTATGCGGCATACGATGACGGACCTGGCCAATCAGATAGGCTGCCACTTTTCCGGCAATCCAGAAGGCGCCGAGGATCAAGAGGCCGGCAACCATGTGCTCCGTCAGGGAGCGAAATTCCGGCCAGATTTTGTGGGGATCAAGAAAAGACACGATGAGCAGAAAGCGGGGCGGGCGAAGAGTTGCCCTGCCCCGAGCGTGCGATACGCAGTTATACGCAGCCGAAGCTGCAAGTTATTGGTTAGTGTCCATCGGGATGGTCGTAATCGTGATAGTGCCGGCCGTCACGATCGTAACCGCGGTCGATAACGCCCATGTCAAGTGGCCGTTCTAAGCGGAAGGTCACCACGGAGTCACGTGGAACTCGCACGGCCCGCCCGCGGGCCTGGCCGCCATTGATCGCGCCGACGATTTGGCCTACCAAGCTATTGTCCCGCCGTGATTCCACCCGGTTGGGATCAGTGCGGATTGCGTACCTCTGTCCGTCGACAATCACCGATTCGAGATCCAGAATCAGATCGTTGTCCGGTGCTACTCTGACGATCAGTTCGGCGCGCGACCCACGCGGGATTGCAAGCCTCCCATTATCACCCCGAACATCCTGGTCAACGATGCCGTAATAGACCCGGTTGTCCTGACGTTCGACATCGATTGTGTCGTTGGTCCTCACCGGAATTACGGTTCCCGGATTCAGTCTCGTCACCCGATCGCGGTCTCCGGAGCGGTCCCGGTCGCGATCCTGTGCCATCCCTACGGTGGCAATCGAAAGAGCGATGGCCAGTGCCGACCCGCCAATCCATTTGTAAAGCATGCCTTCAATTCCCCCTTACGTGAAGGGAGCATGCACCTGGCGCACCATTGGGTTCCGCAATACTGGAGAACGGCACAGGTGAGAATCAAAGCCGGCCTTGTCTTACTTCTTCTCCACCCGCTTCGCCTTGACAAAATCCAATTCGGCCTGTTTTGGAATGCCCGGCTCGAAGCATCGGCGGCAGCGAGCTTCGTACATATCCGACGTTCCCACGACGATCAAGTCCTCCGATCCGCGGAGACGCTGCGTATGCTTGGCCGGATTGCCGCAGCGTACGCAGATGGCCAGCGTCTTGGTGATCGATTCCGCGAGTGCCAGCAACTCGGGAATGGGAGCAAATGGGCGCCCGAGATAATCCGTATCCAGTCCGGAAATGATGACCTGTTTGCCGCTGTCGGCGAGCCGCTGGGCCACATCCACGAGGGTGGGGCCCATGAAATTCGCTTCGTCGATTCCCACCACCTCCGACCGCCAGTCGATGCGCTGTGTGATCTCGTTGGCGCCATCCACTACCTGGGAATGCATGCGTAAATCGCCATGCGACACGATTTCGTCCGCCGAGTAGCGGTCGTCGATCGTCGGCTTGAACACCTCGACCCGCTTTCGCGCGATGATGGCGCGCCGCAGGCGCCTGATCAGTTCCTCGCTCTTGCCCGAAAACATGGGCCCGCAGATCACTTCAATCCATCCGATATTGCCGGTGATGATGTCCATACGAAAACGCCAGCATGGCACACTCACTGGGCCCGAATCCACTCTTCGAAGCGCGATCATGGTTTGGATGCCGTTGCCTGTTCTATTTGCGCTCTTCGTTCATAGCCTTACCCTTACTCACAAGATCGGCGTGGATTGGGAACCGGGACCGTATCAATGGATGAACTTCGTCGCCATCAGTGCCGATGGAAAGACGGTGGCCTCAAATGGCGCGCTGTCCGGCAATGCGGCCGGCACCGGCTTTTGGACCTTCCCGGCGGGCAAGTTCATCCGCTCCATCGAGGGCAATCCCAAAGCCGTTTCTTCCGATTTTCGATTTCTCGCAACCGAAGATCGCGCAATTGACCTCAGCAGCGGGCAGGTGGTACTGCGCCTGCCGAGTGGACGCCGCCTCTGGACGCAGGCGGCGTTCAGCGCCACTGGAGAGTACTTCGCGTCGGCAGCCTACTTCGAAGACGGGAAGCCCGATACGCCGCGCATCACGGTGGTCAGAACCAGCGACGGCGCGGTGGTGTCCCGTTTCGGCAAGCGCTATACGGCTTCGATCGCGGCCCATCCGAATGGTGAGATCCTGGCATCCGGTCATTGGGACAACGTCACCTTGTGGAAGCTGCGAACGGGCGAGCGAATCGGCTTACTTGCTGGTTTTGGACGCTACGTCAACGGCATCGGGTTCAGTCGCGACGGCCACCTGCTCGCGGCAGGAACCGACGACGGGCAACTCGCGATTTGGGACCTCACGACCCGGACGCGATTGCATTCGCTGCGCATCGGGTGGGGCGACGTATCGAACCCGGCTTTCAGTCCTGACGGCAAACGGGTGGCGGCCGGCACCTATGCCGACGGCACCGTGTCGGTGGTGGACGTGAGTTCAGGTGAACTGGTATCGCAGACGAAGGTGTCGATGTTCGGATGCGGATCGGTAGCGTTCAGCCCGGATGGAAAGTATCTGCTGGTTCCGTCGAACGGCGGGCGGCTTGGGCCGAAGCAGTTCGACAAGGGCGGCAGCATCCGCGTCTTCTCGGTCCTTGACTGACGGCACTGTCAGATCCGCGTGACGATCAAGAGAGCGCCGCCGATGGCGAGAGCGTCCTCCAGGAGTGCTATGCGCAGATCGTTGCCGCCGGTAGCTCGTACCAGCCGGCTACGAAACTCGTACCCGCCAAGCGTTCCTGCGACGGCGCCGCAAACGCCCGCGACCAGGCCCGGCACGAAGTCATGACTGGGTACTCCCAATGCCGCGCCGCACAGTGCGCCCATGGCGATCCGTGCGATAAAGCCGGGAGGCGCCTTACGGCTGGGCGTCTTCGGCAGCTTGTCGGCAATCAACTCCCCGATCGCGCCCAGAGAGAAGATTGCCACGGCGGGCACCGAACCCATCCAAGCCAGGCCGCTATCGGACAACGGCACCCAGCCCATGCGGGCCGCCCAGCAGACGACCGCGGGCGCAGTCATCGAGCGAAGTCCCGTCACCACACCAATCAGAAACGCCAGAATGTATGCCATGATTTCCCCTCCCGCTCACTCTTCCGGTAATGTGAAAGCGACGTAAACGGAGGCCGTCCCCCCTGCGGGCGCTTTGCCTCCGGAAGCCTCGATCAGCACGTATTGTTTACCGTTGACCTCATAAGTCGCAGGAGTGGAATTGCCTGAAGAAGGCATCACCGTCTCCCACAGCAACTTGCCGGTCTGCTTATCGAACGCGCGAAACTTGCGATCGAAGTTGGTCGCGGCGATGAAGACCAGGCCGCCGGCAGTCACGATCGGGCCGCCATAGTTCTCGCTGCCGGTGTCTTTCATCCCTTTCGCCACCAGTTCGGGATACTCGCCCAGCGGGATCTTCCATGCGTATTCCCCTGTGCTCAAATCGATCGCGTTCAAGGTACCCCACGGCGGCGCCACCGCTGGATAGCCTTGCGGATCGAGAAACTTCTTGTATCCGGTAAATCGATACTTGAGGTCGAACGGCGACTTGGGCACAGGCGCCGACGGACCAGAGGAGTCTCCACCGACGACATACTGCACGATCGCCCGCAGCGACTGCGCTCGCAGATTCGGAAACCCAGGCATACGCCCGCTACCCTGCTTAATGGTCTGCGTGATCTGTTCCGCCGTCCGCTGTTTGCCGATCTCGTTCAACGCCGGTGCCTGGCCGCCATTGCCCGTCAGGTCGGCCCCATGACACACGGAGCACTGCGCCACGTACAGTTCGCGGCCGCTCGCGGCAGGCGTATTGAGCGCCAGGCTCGACGTCCAGGCCAGATCGTTGGAATTCACAAATAACAGCGCGCTTTCCGGATCGAAAGCCGCGCCTCCCCATTCGGCGCCGCCATCAAACCCTGGGAAGATCACAGTCTCCTTGCCTACGCTTAGGGGAACGAACTGGCCCTCGCTGCGAAATGTCCGGAACTGTTCGAGGGCCCACTGATGCGCCTCGGGCGTGCGATTCGTCAACATCTCCTCGGTCAATCGCTGCCGGGCATAGGGCGCGGGCTTCGTGGGCAGAGGCTGCATCTCCGCCGCCACCTCGCCTTCCACGTCGCTCGCGGGATACTTGCGATACTCGATCGAGAAAAGCGGCTTGCCGGTCGCGCGATCGAACAAGAAGACATATCCATGTTTGCTGGTCTGCGCGACCGCGTCCACCATCTTGCCGTCGTGCTTCACCGTCACCAGCACCGGCGGCGACGGAAAATCGCGATCCCAGATGTCGTGCCGGACGGCCTGAAAATGCCAGATGCGTTTGCCGGTCTTAGCGTCCAGCGCCAACAGGCAGTTCGCAAACAGATCGTCACCCACCCGATTCGCGCCATAGAAATCGGCGGCCGCCGAACCGGTCGGCACGAAGACAATCCCGCGCTTCGCATCCACCGTCATGCCAGCCCAATTGTTGGCTGCCCCGGTATAGGTCCACGCATCCTTCGGCCAGGTTTCATATCCAAACTCGCCGGGCCGGGGAATGGTATGGAAACTCCAGCGCAGCTTGCCGCTCCGCACGTCATAGGCGCGAATATCGCCATAAGAGGCCGGCAGTCCCTCGCTCTCGCGTCCGCCGACGATCAGCAAGTCCTTATAGATGACGCCCGGGCTGGTGAGGCTCACCGACTCCTTCTCGGGGTCTCCGCGGCCCAAGTCCTGATGCAGATCGATACGCCCTTCGTTGCCGAAGCCGGGAATCACTGCGCCCGTCTTCGCGTTCAATGCGTACACATATCGCCCCACGCCCGCGAAGATGCGCTCCTCTCCCGCTCCCGACCACCACGTCATCCCGCGCACCTTCTGCGCGCTATTCTTCGAGTCCCACGACCACGCCAATTTCCCCGTCGCGGCATCCAGCGCGATCACCAACCCGCCGGGAGTATTGCCGTAAACGACGCCATGCACCACGATGGGCTGCGTCTGCAGACCGCCGCGTCCTCCGCCGTTTGTCGCGTCGTAGGTCCACGCCACGCGCAGACGACTGACGTTCCCCCGGTTGATCTGCCGAAGCGGCGAGTATCGAGTGCCCTCGCTATTGCCGCCGTAGACGGGCCACTCCTGAGCGGGCTTTTGCGACAAGGCAGCCAAAGCCGCGAACACCAGAAGCACGAGCGGAAGCAGAATTCTCCATGGCATGTACTGGTAGTTTCGGACGATTCTTTCAAGATCGCAATGGGTGATATACTTCGGCGCAAGGAGTGCTTCATGCTCTGGCGTTTTTCCTGCATTTCGGTGCTCTGCTGCCTTGCGGCCTACCCCGCCGGCGATGCCCGATCGGCGGTTCAGGCCGCGCAGGATTTCGAACGGAAGCTGAGTCAGTTGCCGCTATCCCTGGCGATCCAATTCCGCGTCCAGGCGGCTCAGACGTTGCAGCCCCGCCACCCCGACCTGGCTCACCAATTTGCCGGCGCCGCCTTAGAACAACTGCGCAAGGAGAAAGACATCAAGGTCGGCACGCCCGTGATCCGCGCGCTCATTGCGGCGTCGCCGGACGAGGCGATTCCCGTGCTGTCGAGTGCTTCGCCCAACGCCATGCTGGTCATCATTGCGACCCTGGCGCCCGAGCACCCGGACCAGGCACTCGCGCTATACCGCTCGGCGCTCCACGATGGCAAGGTTGATTTTCACGCGCTTTCGCCGCTGATTATGCAGTTCGCGAAGGAGAGACCGTCGATGGCCTCCGAGTTGCTCGAGTCGCTGGTGGACAATTATGACTTCAGCAACCTGGAGCCCTGGGATGCTGGTGGCTGATGAGCGTGGCGAATTCGGCCGCATCCGCCCTACCCGGACCAACTGCGGATGTCTATGAACGCATCCTGAAAACGGCCGCGCAGCCCCACTACGGTGAGAAATCCAAGAGCAGCCTCACGGCCACTTTCCAGATCGGCTCTGCGACTGTGGCGGCCTCCAATTCCCGCGATACCGTCCTTTTACAAGCCGCGGGCCGGCTCCGCGCGGTGGCGCCGGAGCGCCTGGAAAAGTACAAGGACGTGCTCAGTCGCTGGGACCTCAGCGGTGCCGTTGTCGTTCGATCTTTCAATCCAAAGGTGCCGGGCACGGCGCCCGCGGTACCCGCCGCGAACACCTCTACTGCGGCCGGTACCGCGATCCGCCAGAGCTTCTCGCAGTTCCGGGGACTGCCCACAGACGCGGACCGTGCGAAGCTGGCACTCACCGCCGCCGCACAAGTGCGCGCGCTTCCCGGAGGCGCTGAGAAGCTCTCGCTGGCGCAAGGTCTCTGCAGCCTCTCCACAGAAGGCGACCTGGGCAAGGAAGCCCTGACCGCCGTCGCGGGCACACTGGCCCAAGCCATCCATGAGGGGACTCCTGATTCCGAGTCGTGGATCGAGCTTGCCAAGCTGGTGCGGTACGAACGGCTGTCCGCGCCTTATTCCGACCCCGCCCTGGACGCCGCGGACTCGCTGCTCACGCTCCGCGAAGCCCTGGTACAGGAGAGCGGCTTCACACTCACCGCACTCGACGGCAAGACATATTCGCTGCCCTCCTTACGCGGCAAAGTAGTCCTGCTCAATTTCTGGGCGACGTGGTGCCCGCCATGCCGCAAGGAAATGCCCGACATGGAAAAGCTGTACCGCCAGTTTGAGAAGAAGGGGCTGGTGGTGCTCGCCGTGTCGGACGAAGAGCGCGAGACGGTCACGGGCTTCCTGCAAAAGCAGAACTACACGTTCCCGGTGTTGCTCGACCCCGGCCGTAAGGTGAATGCCGCGTTCGCGGTGGAGGGCATTCCGAAGAGCTTCCTCTTCGATCGGGAAGGCAATCTGGTATCGGAGGCCATCGACGTGCGCACCGAACGCCAGTTCCTGGAAATGTTTAAGACCGCCGGCTTGGAATAGCCAACGTTTTAGAGAGATCGTCTCCCGCTGCACTACAGCGGCGATACGCTCCTGCCCACCAGATTATGGAAAGAAGGTGAGCTTTACTCTCTATGCTCCCCACGGTCCGCCGTCAGCCAGAATCGCGCGCGATACAGCGTCCCCAGAACTCCCGGCTTGCAATAAGCCGATGCCTCACCTTTCTCCCGGCCCGCCGTCTATCGACCACATGGCTTACCAGCTGACGGTCAATGGGCGCAAGCACCGGGTTTCTGCACCACCCGAGATTCCGCTGCTCTGGGTCCTGCGGGACTTTCTGAACTTGACCGGCACCAAATACGGCTGCGGCGCCGGTGTGTGCGGTGCCTGTACGATTCACCAGGATCACGTCGCGGTGCGCTCCTGCCAGATCCCCCTGTCCGCTACTCACGGTAAATCCTACACCACAATATCCGCATTGCGCCCGACGGGCAGGTCACGCTCTGGATTTCCCGCTCGGAGATGGGCCAAGGCGTGCGAACCGTGCTGTGTTCGCTGCTCACGGAGGAGTTGGAGGTGGATCCCTCCTCGGTTCGCCTGGAACAGGCGATGCCCGGTGCGCGCTTTCATGGCATCCGGCTGCGCACCAGTGGAAGCGGAAGCAGTGCCGGCCTGTTCCTCGGTTTGCGGAGAATGGGAGCGGCGGCGCGTGAAATGCTGATCTCCGCCGCGGCGCAGACCTGGAACACCGATCGCTTTGCCTGCACCGCCCAACTTGGGAGCGTGATGCATCTTGCGTCAGGCCACCGCCTGTCGTACGGCGATCTCACCGTGCTTGCCGCCAGACAAGCCGTACCGGCCGACCCGCCCCTGAAAGACCCCGCCCACTATCGCTTGCTGGGAAAGGCTCTGAATCGCGTCGATGCACCTGCCATTGTGCGCGGCGCAGTCAACTACGGACTCGACACCCGATTGCCCGGCATGCTGGTCGCGGTTCTGGCGCGACGCCCCTACCTCGGCGGAAAAGTCGCCTCTTTCGACGCGTCCAAAGCGCTCGCCATAGCACCACCGAACAGCCGGTGTTTGGCTGGTGTTTGTGAAGGACTGCACAGCCAACCTTGCTTCCGCTGGTCATGCGAATGCCTGGGCAAGGTGCCGGCCCAGTGCGAAGGAACACCGCGGCAACGGCGTTCGTGGAGATCACCGCCCTCCAGCGCCTGATCATCCAACGTACCCGGACTTTTATCGTTCACTTCGCGCCCGGTTTCCGTGCCGATCTCGAATCGCCCCTTTGCGTTCGTTTTCAGACGATGTCGTACTGACCTTGCCCTTCGTGTATCGCCACAAGCAGGACATCCGGTATCTAGACTCTCTGGTGACTCGGCTCCGTTCAAATCGCTTCCCACCACGGCTACAATAGACCAATCTATGAACAACTCCACGGCGGCTCTATGGGCCGCCAACTTCGAACTATGCCTAAAATGATGCGCTGGCTCCTCATGTTCTTCGCGGCGGTGGCGGCCGCGCAGACTCCGGACGCCGTCTACCTCAACGGCAAGATCATCACCGTCGATCCGCGATTCTCCATCGCCGAAGCGTTTGCCATCACTCGAGGCCGGTTCACCGCAGTCGGAACGAGCAGCTCAATCCAAAAGCTTGCCCGCCCCTCGACACGCGTTATTGATCTGCGCGGGAAAACGGTCATTCCCGGATTCGAGGACAGCCATCTGCACAGCGCGGGCGGCGGACCTGGCGTCGACCTTTCGAATGCCCGGTCATTCGCTGACATCTTCACAGCGATTCACGAGCGGGTGAAGAACTCGAAACCAGGAGATGTAATCGTGTCGAACAGCGACTGGCACGAAGGGCAACTCAAAGAGCAACGCCTCCCCCTCCGCCGCGATCTCGATCCGGTTTCGCCGGCGAATCCCGTGGTGCTGGTTCGTGGCGGCCACGAGTACATTCTCAACTCCGTGGCGCTCGCGAAATGGCACATCGAAAAGGCAACTGTCTCGCCGGACGGCGGGCAGATCAGTCGCGACACCGACGGTGAACCCAATGGCGAATTGATCGATCGTGCGCGAACGCTGGTTTCATTGCCGCAAACCCGACTGACGCTCGACCAGCAGATCGACTCCTGGACCCAACAGTTCCAGAAGCTCCACGCCGCTGGGCTGACGAGCATACGGCAGCCAGGAATCAGCCTCGAGCAATACCACATGTTTCAGGAAATGAAGCGCCGCGGTTTGCTCACCATGCGGGTGACTGCCCTGCTCTCTGCACCGCCGAATCCCGATGCTGCCAAAGTGCGGGCGTTCATCGAGAACTCGGGCGTGCGATCGGATGAGGGCGATGAATGGTTGAAGATCGCCGGAATGAAACTGATTGTGGATGGAGGATTCGAAGGCGGCCGGATGCGGGATCCCTACGAAGAGCCGTACGGAAAGGACGGCACGTTTCGCGGGCTCCAATTGATGCCGCAGGATCGCTACACGGAAATAGTGAAGGAGTTGAATCGTCTCGGATGGCGCGTTGGCACGCACGCCGTGGGTGATGCTGCGATCGACGAGGTCCTGGCAGGATACGAAGCCGCCAATCACGAGAAACCGATCGCGGGCAGACGCTGGGCGATCGAGCACGGATTTCTGCCGCGCGAGGAGCATTTCGAGCGCATCAATGCTCTCGGCGTTTTCGTCACCGTGCAGGATCATCTGTATCTTGCTGGACCGAGCCTGGTTCATTACTGGGGAGCGGCACGCGCGGCCAGGGTGACGCCGGTCCGCGCCTATCTCGACCACGGAGTGGAGGTCGCTGCAGGCACAGACGCACCGGTGGTGCCGTATCCGCCCCTTTGGACGCTCTATCACTTCGTGACTCGTGAGACCATAAGCGGCGGCTTGCTCGGATCCGATCAAAGGATCACTCGCCAAGAAGCTCTGCGCATCAGCACGATGGGTAACGCGCGGCTCACCTTCGAGGAGCGGATCAAGGGCTCCATCGAACCGGGAAAGCTTGCCGACTTCGTCGTGCTGGACGAAGACATCATGACGGTAGACCCAAAACACATCGAGCAGATGAAGGTTCTGATGACGGTGGTGGGTGGCAAGCCGGTGTTCAGCCGTTGAGAGCAGCGGTTCGGCTTCGCAGTAGCCACGTTGAAAAGCTCAGGCCTCGCTTCCGGCCGATGTGCAGGCTGCATTCGAGGTAACACACATCGAAGGACGACTCTTCAGTTACTTCGACACGGGAGCGGGACCTCGTCCGACATCCATTGGCGTGCGGAGCGTCCCGATACCTTCGATCTCGATCTCTACAACGTCGCCGGGCTTCAGGAATTCATTGCGTTCGGCTCCCGTCCCGGCAGGCGTTCCCGTGGAGATCAAGTCGCCCGGATAAAGAGACATGATCGAAGTGATGTACTGAATCATGTGGCCCTCATCCCAGATCAATTCGCTGGTTCTTCCGTCTTGCTTGACCACGCCGTTCACCCTGGTCACGATGAGCAGATTGTTGAAGTTCGGCAGGAATTCTTTGGGCACGATGACCGGCCCGAAAGGAGCGCCGCGATCGATACTCTTGCCATCGAACCAGTTCGGACCCGGAAACATCGAGACCACCCGCCGCGGCTTGCCACCGCCGCGGTCGCTCAAGTCGTAGAGGATGCTGTAGCCGAAAACAGCGTCGTGTGCCTTTTCCTTGGCGATCATATAGGACTCTTTGCCCATCACGATGGCCAGTTCGCCCTCCCAATCGATACGGGTGCGTCCCGGCGGAATCAGGTACGCTTCACCGGGATCGATAATGCAGGAACGCGGCGATTTCGCAAATACGATCGGCCCGTCGCGGTCGGGATCAATGTCTGCCGCGGCAGCGGCGTTGAATCCTGACGCACCGGCGCGTCCCGCGGTCGGCGCGGACGAGCTCGTTGGCGTCGACCCTCCGCTTGGTGCTCCCATACCCTCGGCATGCGCCCTGTAATTCGCGGCGAGATTGAGCAGATTCCAGGGATACTTGATGGGAGCCTTCACCGAGACCCTGCCGATATCGTAAGCGAACGGCAACCCGCTGGTCCCACTCTCACCTTTGAGATAGTTGGCGATTTGATACAAGCGCTTGGAAGCCGTTTCGTACTGCTCAATCAGCATCCGCATTTCAGTGGGCAACGTCATCGGTGGTACGTGCGCCTTCTGCACCAGGTATGCATTGGCACGGACGATGTCCACCACGCGTGAGCCAAACACCAGGCCGATTTGGAGCTTACCGTCAGCCTCGAACGTCGCGAGCTTGAATGGAGTTTCTGGATTGTCCGAGACCTTGATCGCCTTGACCGCTTTCGACTGTGCGTGGAGTGGGGAGGCGAACAATAAAACGGCTGCGGCTGCTGAGGTAGCGCGCGACCAAGACCAACCAACTCTGGAAGTGACCATTCCCTTGTCTCCTTTCTCTACCGGGCGGGTACCGCCCCCACGGACTCGAATGGTTGGCGGTTCTTGACTGGTGTCGGCCAACTCCGATTCCACATCGATCAGCATCTCGACAACGGCTACGTGCTCCGTTCGAACTTCAGCTCAAGGCAATCTCCGCACCTGGTCGGCCAATTGTAGCCCGACGAACTCGCATTTGGATACGGAGTACCGACTTAGTCCAGAGAGCGGGGTCGAGTTCATCCCGCTCCAGCCATATCACTGACTCTCAATCATCATCATGGCGCGTGCGCGGCTCGCGGGACTGCGGGACCGTTAAGCAAGCGCCCGAGAGGAGGGGTTTGGGAGAGTGGAAGATGCAAAGGTTTATCGGGCCGCAGGAACACCGAATGCAGCACTCACCTGAGCTGCGAGTCCCGGGGCGCACCCGATCGCCGTCCCGGTATCGATTCTTCGCGAGCCATCGAGGGCGAAGAACGCACCGCCAGCCTCCTCTATGATCAGCTTAAGCGGGCAGAGATCCCAGACCTCGACTTTGGGTTCGAACCAAAGATCCACCTTACCCGCTGCGACGAGGCAGGCGTCAAGAGCGCCTCCATATGATCGAACAGCCCACGAACGCTGCATCAACTCGATAACTTGTGGAAGGTGGGAGCGGGCTTGGATGAGCGACAGGCCATTCGGGCTGAAACAGCAGTCGCTTATGGATGTAATGGCGGAGGCGTGTAGGCGCTCATTGTTCAAATACGAGCCTGTGCCGCGTGCCGCCCAATATGTCTCATTGAGCATGGGGAAATGCGCAACGCCGGCAAGCGGCTCGTCGGCCGCTTCGACGGCAACCAGCACGCACCAGAATCGGTTTCCGCGGACGAAGTCGCGGGTGCCATCAATCGGGTCAATAATCCATCGCCGGCCGCTGGACCCGGCTTTGCACGAGCCTTCTTCGCCTAGGATGCTGTCATCGGGGAATTCCAGCTCGATGGCCGCCCGGATCAGGCGCTCATTTTCTTTGTCGGCAATGGTGACGGGTGATGCATCGGGCTTCGCCTCCGGCGTGATGCCGCGTGCGCGAATGGACTTCGCGTTTTCGCCGGCCGCAGTGGCGATTCGGCGGGCAAATTCGAGTTCTCGCTCGTATTTCATCACTAACCATGATGCTCCAGATGCAACGGCGGTGCCGAAAGTCTGCATGAAGCAGCCGGCCAGAATCCGCTGCCGCAGTTCCCTCCGTTCTGACTGCGCCGCAGTGCCCCTTGAGCAATCGGGCGGCAAAACGACGGATGCTGAATCTCTTCGATGCAACGGCAGGTCGGGACGCTGGAAAGACCAGCCATTTTCCTGTCGCCGCAGTATCCACCGCTGACGTCGGCCGAAGTTGAAGACGTGTCTTCATGCGCGGATTCTAAACGTCTGCCGGAACGCAAGGTGCTACACGAAACTGAAGCCCTGCTTCGTAATGGGCATCGTTCGAATGCGTTCGCCAGTCGCCGAGAAGGCGGGCCAAACTTCGGCCCGACCCTGAACGCACGATCCGGACTGCCTTCCAGTCCACATCAAGCTCTTCGGCGATCATCATGGGCAACAGGTTCAAAGCGCCCTGTCCCAACTCCTGATTCGTCGCGACGATGCTCGCAGTGCCGTCCGGCGCGATGCTGACGAAATCGGTGGGTAGCAACGCCTGATTGGGGCCCGGGGAACCTTGGGCTTTCAGTTCTGCCTTGGGATACAAGCCCAGCATAAAGCCGCCACCGGCAGTCGCCGCGGCCCGAAGGCAAAAAGTCTGTTCATCGCCATAGCGCCCTCCTAACGGTTCCCGCCCGACGGAGCAACCGATCTGGAATTGCTCAGTTTTGCCGCCTGGTGCACGGCAGCGCGAATCCTTAGATACGTGCCACACCGGCATAGATTGCCGTCCATTGCGGAATCGATTTGAGCATCCGTCGGATTCGGAGTCTTCGCCAGCAATGCGCACGCCGTCATCATCTGGCCGGCCTGGCAATAACCGCACTGCGGCACATCGAGGGCTGCCCATGCTACCTGCACCGGGTGCTCGCCATCAGGAGAAATGCCTTCGATCGTCGTGATCTTCTTACCGGCCGCGTTCGCCGCCGACATCACACAGGAGCGGGTAGGCTCGCCGTTGACGTGAACGACCGCGGCGCCGGATTCTCCTGCACGACCATGGGCGAAGTGCTGCCAAGATACGAAAATCACGTCAGCATCGATAAGAGCGTCACCATCACTTGGGGCATTCCGGCGCTCCACATTCAATGCCGTTACGGTGAAAACGAATTCAACATGGCCAGGGAAGCCATCGCCACGATGGAAGAGTTGTGCCATGCCTGCAAATGGGAAGTGCTTGCCAGGCACGACAAGATGTTCCCGCCCGGATACAGCATCCACGAGCTGGGCACATGCCGCATGGGCGAGAATCCCAAGAGCAGCGTGCTGAACAAGTGGAACCAGAGCCACGACATCAAGAATCTGTTCGTGGTGGATGGCAGCAGCTTCGTCACCGGCGGCTCGCAGAATCCCACCATGACGATTCTGTCGCTCTCGATGCGCGCCTCCGAATACCTGACTGAGCAGATGCGCGCGGGCAATGTTTAATTGGCTGTTGGTTCTGGCCGCTTTTGCGCTTCCGCTCGTCGCGCAGACGGAAAAGGCCGCACCCCAACAGCCTCTTCCCTTCAGTCATAAGGTGCATGCGGGCGCACTCAAGCTGAAGTGCAAGATGTGTCATCCGAATCCCGATCCCGGCGAGTCGATGCGCATCGCGCCGGCATCGCTGTGCATGACGTGCCACTCGGCGATCAAGACGGACAGCCCCGCGATTCAGAGACTCGCTTCGTACGCAAAAAGCGATCGCCCCTTTTCACGCGCATCCAATCCATCAGTGAACTTCAGGCGATAGGCGAAACGCCGCCATCTCCTGTCCGTTGCGAACCAGCAGGACATTGCCAGCCACCACCGGATGATTCCACGTCTTCCCTTCGAGCGCCGGTATTCGCGCCAATTCGGTGAACTGATCGGGAGTCGCTCCGACGAGGGCCAGATCGCCCTCCTCGGCCTGCACCAGCATCACATCCTGATCGTCCAAAAGAACCAGCTGGCCATTCCCATAACGCCCGCCCTTCCACTTGCGCTTGCCGTCATTCAGATCGATGCACGACATGATGCTCCCATCGAAACCGTACGCGTAGCCTTTGTGGACAACCGAGTCATTGAAATAGGGCTTCAGCCCGAGCGACGTCCACTTCTCCTCGAGGTTCCAACCGTTGGACCCGTGCGCGATTGAAAGGCGCCGCAGACCGCTCGAATCGCTGACGCTCATCAGAACGTCACCGTTCGGCGTCAATGCCGGCTGTACGATGGGGTACCCCTTCCATGCGTGCTCCCACAGCACGGAACCGTCTGCCAGTGCGACGCTGGTGGCGCCCGGTTCGCTCAGCAATAAAAGCTGCTTGACTCCGTCCACCGTCATCAACAGCGGCGAGCTGTAGCTTACGCCGCGCGCCGGACCGGACCATCGCTGCGTGCCCGTGGCAAGGTCGTACGCGACGAGTTGCCCGGCCACAGCGACCACCACGATGTCGCCCACGACTAGCGGCGAGCTGGCAAATCCCCAGTCGGGCGTCTTCGTACCGGTATCCGTCGCCGCGTTGCGTGTCCAGATCAGCTTGCCGTCCGCCGCGTTGAGTACGTTCAGAATTCCAGTCGCGCCGAACGTGTACACGAGGCCGTTGCTGAGGGTGGGAGTGCCTCGCGGTCCAGGCCCGCCATTCGATTCCCAGAATCGCGCCTGGTCGCGATGTGCCCAAACCGGCTTACCGGTGCTCAAGCGATAGCAGGCGACCACTTCTTCGGGACCGCGCTGTTCCTGCGTGTAAATCAGGTCGTTATGGACCGCGAATGAAGACCAGCCAGGTCCGATCGGGCGGCGCCAGATCACGGTCGGCGGCGATGCCTTCCAGTCGGTCTGAATTCGGACTCCACGGACAACGCCGTCCCGCTGCGGACCGCGAAAGCCCGGCCAGTCGGCGCCTCCCATCTCGACGTGCTCCGCTGGGGAAAGCACCGTTGGCACTTTGGTGGATGGATTCTCAGGCGATTTTTCCGGAGCACCGGCGCGCGGTTCGGCCGCGGGAGCAGCCGGGGCCGCAGCTGGCTCAACGTTTACTTTGGCCGCGGCCGGGCTCACCGGCGTGTCCGAGACGGGCTGCAATGGAGCCATGGTTTCCAGGTTCGACTGCGCCACCAGCCGATCCTCAGGCGTTTTTGCCCATCGCCAATACAGATCATTGTGCAGGCTCGCCGTGAAGCCGCCCGTCTTGATCAGAGCCCAATAGCCGCAGGCGAGAATGATAGTCACGGCCATGGTCAGGCGCCGTACGCGGTCCGAGAGACGGCTCGTCGCCACTGCCCACACCACGAAGGCGATGCTGAGTACGGGGGTGACCAGGATTGGAAGCAGCATCCCCATGCCACCTGTCGCGATCGATTTATCGACGATCCGCGATGTGCCATAATACGCCGCAGCGATCAGCAGCACCGCACCCAAGCGCTCCAACCACGCTGCCCGGCTGAGAAATAGCCACCATAAGATTACGGCCATGCCGGCGACCAGCGCTCCAAGCACCCCATACATCGACCAATCGGGAACGGCGACGGGGACGACATACCGGAGGACCAACTGCAAGATCACGAGGGCCACACCCGGCCATAACCGCAGTGGTTTCCGAAGCGGAGTTTTCATCTTGCCTCCCGAGCCTCAGTGCACAGTAGCAATCATCAACTGATCTGGCTCTGGTCTATTGTGACGCTACGAAAGCGGCCGGCGTCTTGTTCCCCCGAAATCTGTTAACAAACACAAAAGGTCATTGCGGGATCGGGGGCCTGCTTGAACGCCAGCCAGATCAACAGACCGCGGCTGTGGCAATTGGTCCTCAAGCTGTACTTCCAGGACGTGCGTTGAGACCTTTGCCCAGAGAGGCGACCTGAGCTGCTCCACAGGACATCCTGGTGGGATATAGTACAAGATTAGTTCTCGTACCATTCCCAACAGGAGTTCTCGCGATGCGGAGTAAGACCGTCGTCAGCCGCCCGCTCTGGGCGCGCTATGTTGCTGTTTCTGGCGGGCTGCTGGTGCTGCTCGCCGCCACCTTCACAGCCATTGGCGCCGACAATGTACCGGTAGCCACCGGTTCCAGGATGGCCAAGGCCAATTACGAACTGGCCGCCCAATGGATCTCAGCGAAAGTCGGCAAGCTGGTGTTCGATACAGCAGTCACTCCGCACTGGATGGATTCCGGTGAACGTTTCTGGTACACCTTCGAGAACAATAAGGGCCGGAAGTTCTATATCGTCGACCCGGTGAAAAAGACGAAGACCTTCGTTTTCGACCCGGTGAAACTCGCCGCCAGCCTCACAGAAGCGACGGGCATTCCCTACGACTCGCAGCACCTTCCCATCACCACGATTCGCTTCGTCAAAAATGAAGCTTCCATTCAGTTCCAGGTGAATGTGCCGCGCGATGCGGTGATTCCCGGCGAAAAGAAGACCAACACCACCACCGTGACCACCGATGCCGGCGGGCAGCAACAGCAGGACCAGGAGGACGACGATGCCGACATGATGGCGCAGCAGCAGGTAGGCGGCCGCGGCGGCAACTTCGCCCCGCCTCCGAATCGCAATCAGAAGCAGCTCAACTTCGAGTACGAACTCGGCACCGGCAAACTGACGCTGCTCGATGAGGCACCCGCGCGCAAACCGGCCTGGGCCTCGATTTCGCCTGACGATAAGGCCGTGGTCTATGCCAAAAATCACAACCTTTATATGATGGACGCCCCCAATTACGCCAAGGCGCTTAAAGATGCCAACGACAAGACAATCGTCGAGACGCAACTCACCACTGATGGCGTCGAGGACAACGGCTACGGCGGCCGAGGCATGGGCGGTCAAGATCAGCAGCAGCAGCAACAGCAGGACCAGCAGGAAAATAACGGCGATCAGAATCAGGCCAATCAGCAAAATCAACGCCAGGCGGCGAATGTCTCCTGGGCTCGCGATTCGAAGAAGTTTGCGGTCATCCGCCGCAATTCTCTAAAAGTCAAGCCGCTCTGGGTGATCAATGCGCTTGCCTCTCCACGCCCGACTCTGGAGACGTACAAGTATGCGATGCCGGGCGACGCCGAGATTCCGCAGTCTTCTCTCGAAGTGTTCGATGTCGCCGCCAAGCACAAAGTCGTGATGAAAACGGACGCGTTCAAAGATCAGACGATGCAGGTGGAGGTGGAACGTCCCACGGCGCGCGCTCGCGAACACGAGAAGACCGAATCGCTTTGGGCCGCGCCCGGCTCCGATAAGATCTACTTCACGCGCCTAAGCCGCGACATGCATCGCCTCGACGTCTGCGTCGCCGACACCGCTACCGGCGACGTGAAGCCCGTCATCCAGGAACGCATGAACGTCTACATCGAGTCCAAGCCGGTGAAGATCATCAACAATGGCGCCGAACTCATCTGGTGGTCGGAACGCGATGGCTGGGGTCAGTATTACTTATACAGCGGCGATGGCGCGTTGAAGAACCAGATCACCAGGGGCGAGTTCGTAGCCGAAGACATTTCCTACGTTGACGAAAAGGCACGTGCGCTCTACCTCACGGCATCCGGGCGCGAAGATGGCGAGGATCCGTACTTCATGCACTTCTACAAGGCCAATCTGGATGGCAGCGGAATGAAAATGCTCGATCCCGGCGACGCCTCGCACGCAGTCAACATGTCCGACTCCGGCAAGTATTTTGTGGACACCTTCTCGCGCGTCAATACCGCCCCCGATTCGGTGCTGTACGATGCCCAGGGCGCGATGACCATGCCGCTCGAGAAGGTGGATATGGGTCCGTTGATGGCCGCGGGGTACAAATTCCCAGAGCCCTTCAAGGTAAAAGCGGACGACGGCATCACCGATCTGTACGGCGTGATGTACAAGCCCTTTGATTTCGACCCCAACAAAAAGTATCCCGTCATCGAGTACGTCTACCCCGGTCCGCAGACGGAGAGCGTGACCAAGACTTTCACCCCACGCAGCAACCAGGTGATGATGGCGAACATGGGCTTCATCATGGTGGAGATCGGGAACCGGGGCGGCAATCCGCACCGTTCGAAGTGGTATCACACCTTCGGCTACGGCAATCTGCGCGACTACGGCCTGGCTGACAAGAAGGCGGCGATCGAGCAACTCGCGGAACGCTACCCGTTCATCGATATCGAGCGTGTGGGCATGTGGGGCCACTCGGGCGGCGGCTTCATGACGGCGGCCGCGATGCTGATCTATCCTGACTTCTTCAAAGTGGGCTGGTCCGAATCGGGCAATCACGAGAACAACATCTACAACAATTCCTGGAGCGAGAAGCACCACGGCGTGAAGGAAGTGACCGACAAGGACGGCAAGGTCACCTTCGAATATTCGATCGACAAGAACTCAGAGCTGGCCAAAAATCTGAAGGGCCACCTGATGCTCGTGACCGGCGATATCGACAACAACGTGCATCCCAGCAATACGTATCGCATGGCGGACGCGCTGATCAAGGCCAACAAGCGCTTCGATATCATGGTCCTACCGGGCCAGCGTCATGGCTATACGACAGCCAGCGACTACGTGGCGTGGCGGCGTGCCGATTATTTTGCGCGCTACCTGCTCGACGACTACGACCAGTCAATCGACATGTGGGAACTGAATCGCGAACGGCAGGACAAGCCCCCGGCATCGGTACCGCCCGCTACGGGACGCGGCGGACAGACTCAGCAGCGCGGCGGACGCCGCGGCGGCGCGAATTAAGGAGACGGCTTCCGAAAGTACGGCTCCGGAAGGTTTTCCCAACGCGATCGGCTCCAATCTGGGGCCGCGCGTAAAGCAACTCCCCGGCGCGGTTTCATCATCCAGTTCAAGTCAATAAATCGCCTGGTACCTGCGGCGGTGTGCAAAACATCGTCAGGGGAACAAGTTTGACCGAGAATCCGTTACTAACCACAGAGCTGGTCCGACTTTTCTAAGACTGGCGCGTCGGAGGTTTCGTGGCGAAAAGTCTCAAGGTGATTCTCCTTCCCTGCCTGCTCTGTTCTCTTACTGCCATGATGGCGCAGCAATTTCCGTTGTGGGAGCGGCTGCTTCGGCTCTCCGGCGGCAAAACCGATGACACGCCGGTGCCCTCGATGAAGATGGGCAATCACATGCAAATGTCACTTCGGGGCAAGCCGCTATCGGGAGACGAGCAGCGCGCCCAGCGGATCATTGCTGCCGCTCGTATCGCCATTACGCATTATTCCGATGTGAATACCGCGCTGCGAGACGGCTACAAGCCGTTTCATCCGACCGGCAAGATGGGCGAAGAGGTCCACTACACGAATTATCGGTACGCCCGGCTGGAGCAGGGCCACGTGAACTACGAGCGTCCGGGATCGATCCTGTACCGACGCACGCCAGAGGGCATGAAGGCCGTAGGCGTCATGTACTCCGCGCCGCAAGATTCGACGCCGGAACATCTGAACGCAGTCGTCCCGCTCAGCATCGCGACCTGGCACCGTCATGTGGACTTCTGTGGCGGACCGCGAAGCTTGCCTGTTGAAGCGCAATTTGGGCCAGATGCGCAGTTCGGGATGCAAGGAAGTATCCACACCGAGGAGGCGTGCAAAGAGGCGCATGGACTTTGGATTCCGGTGGTCTTCGGATGGATGACGCATGTCTATCCCAACGCAAAATCCCCCAACGAAGTGTGGGCTGGAATGGAGATGCATATGGATGCCAACACCGACGAGGAAATGAAGAAATAGGTGTTCGCGGCCCTGTGCTGCGGTAGTCGTTTGTGCTGGCCGATTTGCGGACCAGATGAGCAGGTGGTTGGCGGAAGTCTGTAGACGAATCGTGGGAACGCTTGATCAGTATCAGCTCGACTTTATCCCATTGTTGAGAGCGCGATAACGGCAAAACAAGAGGAAAAGCAGACCTCAATGGGATTTTTAAATCTCGTCGCTCGGCCCTTACATTAGAAATTGTTGAAAGCGGTGTCGGCGTATTATACGTTCCA
>DATGIL010000051.1:0-70799 GCA_035295745.1 Bryobacteraceae bacterium
CAATGGCAAGTAACGGCGTGCGGATCGCAACGGCAAGGAACGGCGCGCGGATCGCAATGGCAAGGAACGATGCGCGGATCGCAACGGCAAGGAACGATGCGCGGATCGCAATGGCAAGGAACGATGCGCGGATCGCAGCGCGAAGGAAAGGCGCGCGGATCGCAATGGCAAGGAACGATGCGCGGATCGCAATGGCAAGGAACGATGCGCGGATCGCAATGGCAAGGAGCGATGCGCGGATCGCAAGGTTGAGGAACGCTTGCTTACGCGCGCGGATCGCAACGCGCAGGAACGATGCGCGGATCGCAATGGCAAGGAACGGCGCGCGGATCGCAACGGCAAGGAACGGCGCGCGGATCGCAAGGTTGAGGAACGCTTGCTTACGCGCGCGGCTCGCAGCGCCAAGGAACGGCGCGCGGGGGACGTTAGCCTTGTTTGCGATTTAAGACGCTGTGCCGCTGACCGTAGCCAGCATAGATCAGCAGGCCAATCGCCAGCCAGATGCCGAACCTGATCCAGGCGGAGTGAGGCAGGCCCTGCATGATGAACAGGCATCCGGCTGCCGAGAGAATGCAGACGGGCCACACAAACGGGACCCGGAAGGGTCTAGGCCGCTCGGGTTCCTTATAACGCAATACCAGCACTCCGATGCTGACCAGCATAAAGGCAAAGAGCGTCCCGATGTTGGTCAGGTCGTAGGTCTCCGCGTCGTCGCCGATCAGCGACCAGAGGCCCACGAAGAGGCCGGTCAGCAGCGTTGTCGCCCATGGGATTCGGGTGCGCGGATGGATCTTAGCGGCCCATTCGGGCAACAGGCCATCGCGCGCCATGGCAAAGAAGATCCGGGGCTGGCCATATTGAAACACGAGCAGGACAGCCGTCAGCGAGACTGCTGCTCCGAGCGCGACGATCCAGCCCACCGTCTTGAAACCGATCGCTTCCAAAGCGTGTGCCAGCGGGTCGGCCGCGGTTGCCAGTTCTTTATACGGCACCATCCCGGTGAGCACGGCTCCCACAATCATGTAGATCACGGTGCAAATGGCCAAGCCGCCCAGAATGCCGATGGGAAGATTGCGTTGCGGATTGATCGTCTCTTCCGCGGCCGTGGAAATGGCATCAAACCCGATGTACGCAAAGAAGACGATGGCGGCGCCCTGGTGGATGCCGCGGAACCCATTGGGCGAGAACGGGTGATAATTCGCGCCGTTCAAGTGGGTTACGCCGACACAGATAAACAGCGTCAGGGCCAACAGTTTGATCACAACCATGATGTTGTTGGCGGTGACGCTTTCGCGCGCTCCCCGCAACAGCAGCCAGGTGATCAGCATAACGATCGCGAACGCCGGGAGATTGATCAGAATGGGGATGCCGGCGATGTGAGGGGCAGAATTCAGTAAGTCGTGGATCTTCGGATCGGAGCTGACCAACGCTCTCCGATACCCGGTGGTAATCCAGACCGGAAGTTGCACGCCGAATCCGCGGAGCAAGGTATTGAAGTAATCGCCCCACGAGATGGCAACGGCGACATTGCCAACTGCGTATTCGAGGATCAGGTCCCAACCGATGATCCAGGCGATGAGTTCTCCGAGGGTCGCATAGGAGTAGGCGTACGCGCTGCCCGCCTGGGGAATCATCGAGGCCAACTCGGCGTAGCAGAGCCCCGCCAGGGCGCAGGCGGCACCGAGTAGAAGGAAGGAGAAGACCAGGGCGGGTCCGGCTCCTACGCGGATGACCTCACCATTGGGGCCTAACTGTCCTGCAGCGGCGGTGCCGATCGCTCCAAAAATACCGGCGCCGATGACGGCGCCGATCGCCAGCATGATCAGATCGCCGGCGCGAAGGCTGCGTTTCAATCCGCCCGAGCCCTCGGTCTCGGCTACCAGCGCGGCAATCGGCTTCCGCTGAAAGAGTTGGGACACCAAAGAATTCTACCAGACAACGCCGGGATTACCAGTTTGGGAACGGATTTCCGTATGGTCCAGTGTGCCGGGGAAGAGGCACAGACGGAAGGGGAAGACGATGAGAAAGCATTCGAAGATCAGTTCCCGAGTGGCCGTGGGCATGCTGTTGACGGCGGCTTCGCTGTTGGCTCAACGGGGTCAGCCGGAGCGGATGCCGCAGCAGGCGCCCAACCTGAGCAGACTCTCCACGATGATGCGGATGATCGAGACCGGAGTGACCCCATCAGACTTGGCCGCGATGCGCGCGAAGAACAATATGGCGATCTCGTATCTGCTGGCGGCATGGCGCGACATCTTCGCCGGGTCGATGGCGCCGCCGGCGTTCCGGCCGTTCACGGCGGAGATGGGAACTTCGGGATGCGGTCCCGTGCATCTCAATAACGCGGAGTACTGCTCGTCCGATCACACCATTTATTACGACGAGATCTTCCTCGCGACGGTGATGAAGGAAGCGGCGGGCAATCTGGGGACAGATGGCGATTATGCTCCGATCACGGTGCTGGCGCATGAGTTCGGGCACGCCGTGGCGATCGAGAAGGGATACCACGAGCGCATCTCGCTGTTTGCGGAGAACGCCGCGGATTGCGTCGCGGGCGTGATCACGGCGTGGGCGCAGCGCGACGGCCACATCGATCGGGGCGATCTGGAGGAAGCGCAGTATGCACTGTCGCATGCGACGGATCCTCCCGGACAGACGCTGGTCGCCCAGCTTCTCGACCCAAGCGCCCACGGAAATCGTTATCAGCGATTGGGGGCGTTCACGTCCGGTCTGTCGAGTGGAAACATGCGAGTGTGCGTGCCGTCAAGCGCTCCTGGAAACTATCGGGGCACGCGGTAATGCAGATGTGCCGGCAGTTTTTACGTGCCTGGGACGGCGCCGCCATCGACGCCGAGGACGGCGCCGCTGACGAACGAGGCGGCGTCGGAGGCCAGCCAAAGGTAAGCGTCCGCAATATCTTCCGGCTGGCCCATCCGTCCGAGCGGCGTATGACCAATCAGGCCCTTCTGAATCTTCTCGGGCATCTGTCGGACCATCTCGGTGGCGATGTATCCCGGAGCGACAGCGTTTACGCGAATGCGGTATTTACCCAGTTCTCTCGCCCATACCCGCGTCATGCCGATGACGCCGGCCTTCGAAGCCACGTAGTTCGTCTGGCCGAAGTTCCCGTTGACGCCGACCACGCTGGAAGCGTTGAGGATTACACCGCCACCCCCGTGGATCATGGACGGCGCCACCGCGCGCGTGCAAGTGAACACTCCCCGCAAATTGACGTCGATCACGGAATTGAACTGCTCATCGCTCATGGTCCCGAGCAGCGTACCGTCCTTATACTTCACTAACTGGCCGTCGCGCAGGATGCCGGCGTTGTTGACGAGGACGTAAACGGGACCCCATTGGCTGGTCACTTCCGCCAGAGCCGCCTCTACCGAGGCACCGCTGGTGACATCCACTTTTTGAAAAATACCGCCGGCCTGCGCTTCTCCCTCGCGGACGTCCCAGGAGGCAACGCGGCAACCCTCCTCGGCGAAACGGCGCGCAGTGGCGAGACCGATTCCGGCAGCGCCCCCCGTCACGATGACGACTCTATTCTGCAATCCGGTTTGAATCATCGATTCAGCACTGCCGCAGTGGGGCGCGGAGGACGCGAGAGGAAGGCTCCGGCACGAGGCGGATTCCGGTTGGGGCGGCGTCGACGGATGCCGCGGCGGCGACGGCCACGGCGCGCTCGCGTGGGGGTTCGCGCAGCTGCTTCTGCCAGCTACGGACCATCGGATAGAGGAAAATCTCTTTGCGCGAATTCTGTGTTTGGTTGAAGCGATCCATGCGGCCCCGCCCGGTAGTAATGCCGACGCTTACCCAATTGGCAGCCCGATAACAAGTTCCAGGATATTGATCGCGATCCACCAGGGTCTCCATGAGGACGGGACGAACGCCGTAAAACTTCTCCCAATCCACACGGAGTTGTTGGATCGACAGGCCCAGGATGTGGCTTGCCAGATGTGGAATCTTCACCCACGGCATGATCAGAAATCGCGACTGGTTGATGATCCGCGGCAGATTCTGGGGGCGGACATCGGCGTTCCACCCGATATATTCATCACGCGGCGCCATTTTCCAGGCCGCGCTGGTGAATAGGAGGCATGCCAGGAGCTGGTTGGGGTCATGCCGGGAACGGATAAAATAGCGCAACTGCGCACCGCACGCCTGCTTGTGGCCGAGGTAGTGATAACGATGGATGAACTGGCGGAATAAGAGCCGCGCATCGGCATCTTCGATGCGTTCAAAGATGACGGGGGCGTACTGCGATAACGGCCCATTGAGCGGAGGTTGGGGATCGGTGGCGTGGTCCGGGGCGATCTCACGGGCGGGCCGCTTGATCATCGGCTTGGGCTCGGGAAGCCAGGGCAGCATACCTCGCTCACGCAGGTTCTGGAGGAAAAGATAGCACTCGGTCGATTTCAGGCCGCCGTTGGGCCTGCGCCACTCCAACAACTCGCAGACGGTTCCGGCTAGTTCGGTCAATGGAAGTTTGCAGAAATCACGAGTGATTTCCTCAATGAGCTGCCACTCCTTGTCGGTTACTTCATGGCCGACAAAATTACGGGGAGAGCCACCAATTCTGACCGGCATCGGCTTCGAAAAACACCTCCCCACCAGATTACAGGAAAGCGCGCCGATCGTGTCCAGAAAAGTCGCATTTTTACATAAAAATGTTTTAGGAATGTTGGGACGCTTCCAGAAACTCGATATCGGGTTTAACCTCGGCGGTGAGCGCCACGTGGCCCCTCTCGGTGCGGGCCTGGCGCGAGAACAGGCACAGGCCCGGGTCAAAAACGAACTTGATCAAGAGCTTGGTCCACGAGGTGTGGTACACCAGCGAATCGTACAGCTCCGGGGCGGCGCTTCGGATCTTGGGAAGGTGGTTCCACGGCACCGACGGAAGGTCGTGGTGCTCATTGTGGTATCCAACGTTGAAGGCAACTTTGTTGAAGGGCCCATAGTAGCTGTAGGTCTCCTGAGGAGGCGCCACCAGGTAATGCTCCTGGATCCAGCGAGCGCCCAGCGGATGCAGCCCCACGGAAAAGAAGAACGATGCCGCGAGATATGCGATCGCCTTCGGACCAAAGAAGGCGTAGATTGCAAGGTCAAAGGCGATCTGAACCACAAAGTTCAACACGATCCATCGGTCGAACATGCGGATTTCCTTAAGACGAGGAGGCCGGGTGACTTGAAAAATGGGAAACAGCAGCAGCCAAAGAGCCTTGCCGATGGCGGAATTCCCAATCAACCGGGCTTCCCAATAACTGGGCAGGTCGGCATCCAGATCGTAGACCCCCTGGAAGGCATGGTGCTTCATGTGATACCGCTGGAACGAGACGGCGCTCGGCAGAAGATGCGGCAAATTGGCCGCGATGGACGCACAGGTGTTGAGATAGACCTTCGAGAAAATCAGGTTGTGCGAGCACTCATGAATGAGCGTCCACAAAGCATGACTCACGCAGGCGCCAACGGTGAATGCGGCTAAAAAGATCACCCACCAGGGTGAGTCTTTTACGAGTATCCCGACGCCGACCTGGAGCGAAACGCAACCCAGGATGATTAGGGCCGTATAAGGATTTTTGCCGATAAACCGCCGCAATTCCGGGTGGCTGCGCAACAGTATCTTGGTACGGTCGCGATGTGGCTCCTGGGATTGCGAGTATAGAAACTCTTTTGTGTGTGATCGCACGTCGGATGCAAGTATAGTGGAACTCGACGCATATAGCAAAGCCGGGGCATGCGATCGATTGCCCCGTGGATCAGTTCTCGACGGGCACCTTCTCCGCGTGATCGACCACTACGAGATCGAGATTCATCTTCTTCGATTCCAACTTCAGCCCCAGCTCTTCTTGCAGGCCCATAGTGATGAGCGATAGCGGGTCGGGAGGGGCGCCTCCCGCCGTTGGCTGCATCTCGGAGAGGTACTTGGCGACGTTGATGGTGAGGTCGTAGCGGCCTTTCAGGTCCGTCTGGTCGACTACGGGCGCACGGAAAATATTCGAGAGCATCTCGGTCAACTGGGAAACGGGCGCGTGCTGCACCGTGACCACCATGCGCTTCTGGTCGGGCTGCATACTGAACTCGCCATCCTCTTTGGATTCGTGAACCTTGGGACCGCCCTTGCCCACCAACAGCACATACGCAGAAAACTCCTTGGTTTGGTGGTGGACCTCGAGCTTGAAGCGGTCCGCCAGTAGCACCTGCAGCATCAACCGAAGCTGATCCTCGTTGACGGTTCCGGCGGACTTGGCGTTAATATCGTAGCGCTCCGACTGCAGCCAGTCCGGCCCCGAAACCTGGTAGTCGAAGACGTGATAAGCCCAGCGGATGGCGGATTTCAGACTGACGTTCCGCATGGTGAGGGAGTCGGGGCTGGTCTGGATATTCTCGCGGCGGCTGCCCTCACCGCCGGCTTTACCGATGGTACTGACCCGGACGGAAGCCACCTCAAAAGAAGGAGGGGCGGCGGCAGGCTGGGCAAATGCGCCAGCGGATGCGAGGACGAACAGGCTGGTGCCGAAGGTAGATCGCAACATTTGTGATTTTTCCGGTCTTCCTGGATGACGCGTGTGAAGGCTTGAAATTAGTCGCGAATCCTTTTCGCCCCTCGCTCCATCTATCTTGATGTCGAGATAATCCATTCGAGAGGAACTTCCATATGAAAAGCACCTACAACATCGACCCTGCGCACTCCACTGCGCATTTCACCGTCCGGCACATGATGATTACGAACGTACGCGGCTCGTTCGGCAGCGTCAAAGGCACGGTGGTCTATGATCCGGCAGATCCCGCAGCATCGGGCGTCGATGCCGAGATCGATGTCACCTCCATCAATTCGAATGACGCGCAGCGCGACGCGCACCTGAAGAGCGCAGACTTCCTGGATGTAGAACATTTCCCTGCGATTACGTTTAAGAGCACAAAGGTAGAAGCGGATAGTCCGGAGGAGGGAAAGGTCACCGGAGATCTGACGATTCATGGTGTGACCAAGAGTGTCGTCCTCAAGGTGGAAGGGCCGACCGCCGAGACGAAGGATCCGTGGGGCAACACGCGAATGGGAGCCTCGGCGACAACCAAGATCAAGCGCGGCGATTTTGGATTGAAGTACAACGCGGTGCTGGAAACGGGCGGCTTGCTGATCGGCGACGACGTGAAGATCGAGATCGAAGTTTCGCTGATCAAGGCGTGAGGTTCAATTCGGGCAACTGATGGCTTCGGGGGGCAGCGGAAGCGCGGAGACGTGGTGGCCGGTTCGAGACTGGTGCTCCCGTAATCTGCGCCATGCCTCCCACAGGCGGGAGTTGGCCCGCATTTCCGCGCAATCGCCGGGGTTCAAGGATTGGATCCAGGTTTCGAGGCTGATCGAGGGCGGTTGGGGAAGATGTTGGCGGATGTCGTGAGCGGTCTCGCGCAGGGCGTGATAAAGGGCCAGACACTCGTTACAGGTTGGCATGGCTATAGCTTATCCCGCCCGTGATACACTCCGTACCTATGAAATGGTTGTGTATCGCGCTGCTGTCTTCGGTAGCTCTCTTCGCGCAGGACGATGCCCCGGCGGGCGGTGCGGCCGCCAATCAGGCCGCGACCCCTCCTCCTCCCGGACGGGAACAGGCCCGTTCGATGATTGTCACGCGTTACGGGATTGTGGCCACCTCGCAGTTTCTGGCATCGCAGGCCGGCGCCAAGATGCTCGAATCGGGCGGCAACGCAATCGATGCCGCGATCGCGGCGAATGCGGTCGTCGGAGTCACGCAGCCGTACGTCAACGGGATGGGCGGTGACCTGTTCGCCATTATTTACGAGGCGAAGACCGGGAAGGTCTACGGACTCAACTCCAGCGGGTGGACCCCCAAAGCTCTCACGATCGACTACCTGAAGGAGCGGAAGATCGATAAGCTCGACCGCTTCAGCGTCCACGACATCACGGTGCCCGGATGTGTGGCCGGTTGGGACGCGTTGCGAAAGCGATTCGGGACCAAACCGTTTCCCGAACTTCTGGCGTCTGCGATCTTCTATGCGGAGAACGGATTCCCCTTGCCGGAGATCGGCGCGCGCTCCTGGATCACCCAGCCGCTTCTCAAGCAGCCCGGCTATCGCGAGACCTACATGCCGACGGGCACGCGGCCACAACTTGGCGATATTTTCAAGAATCCGGCGCTTGGCGAATCGCTGCGGCAGGTAGCGGCGAAGGGGCGGGACGGTTACTACAAAGGCAAGCTCACCGAGGTGATGGTGAAGTTTCTGCAGGCGCAGGGCGGGGCGCACACCATGGAGGACTTTGCCGAGTTCGAGCCCGAATGGGTCGAGCCTATCAGCACTACGTACCGCGGCTGGCAGGTTTACGAACTGCCCCCCAACGGGCAGGGAGTGGCAGCGCTCTCCATGCTCAATATCATGGAGAACTTCCCGCTCAAGGATTACGGCCACAATTCCGCCGCTGCCCTGCACGTCATGATCGAAGCCAAGAAACTCGCCTACGCGGACATGGCGCGATTCGTAGGCGATCCGCGGTTCGGACCGGTACCGGTGGCCGAGATGCTCTCGAAAGATCTGGCAAAAAGGCGCGCCGGGCAGGTGGATATGGACAAGGCATCGTGCAAGGTGTTGCCATCGGAGATTCGCGAGACTCTCGCGGCGCATGGCAACGAGACGATCTATATGTCGGTGATCGATAAGGAAGGCAATATTGTTTCGCTGATCCAGAGCAACTATTCGGGGTACGGCACCGGCATGGTCGCTCCGGGAGCGGGCTTTTCCTTCCACAATCGGGGACAGGGATTCGATCTGGTGGCGGGTAAGCCGAACTCGCTCGCGGGACATAAGCGCCCCCTGCACACCATCATTCCGGCATTCATGAAGAAGGACGATGTCAGCATCGGCTTCGGCATCATGGGCGGATGGAATCAGTCGCAGGCCCACGCGCAGTTCGTGGCCAATATAGTGGACTTCGGCATGAACGTGCAGATGGCACTCGAATCGGCACGATTCACCAAGGGCACCTTCGATGGGTGCGACGTGCAGATGGAGTCGCGCGTACCGGAAGCGATTCGCCAGGAACTGACGCGCCGCGGACATCTCATTTCACCCCTCTCGGGCTTTTCCGGGGCAATGGGCAATGGCGAGGCCGTCATGCGGGATGCGCGGCGGGGAGTGAACTTCGCGGGATCGGATCCGCGCACGGACGGAGCGGCGATTCCGGAGCAACCTCCTGTCGCGGCATCGGCGTCCGCACAGAAGTAGGCAAATGCGCATTGCGATCGCGCTCCTGGCCGCTGCGTCCGTTTGCGGCGCTGCGCGCGTGCCGCTGATCTTCGACACCGACATGGGCAACGATGTGGATGACGCCCTGGCGCTGGCGATCATCCACTCGCTCCAGTCGCGCGGCGAGGCCGAACTCCTGGCCGTCACGGTAAGTAAGGATAGCCGGTATGCCGCTCCGTTCTGCGATCTCGTCAATACTTTCTATGGGCGGAAGGACGTCCCGGTTGGGGCAGTGAAGAACGGCAAGACTCCGGAAGATAGCGCGATGATTCGCGTACCTTCCGAGCGCCGTAAGGCCGACGGATCGTATGTCTATCCGCACCGGTTGATGGACGGCCGCGAGGCGCCGGATGCGGTGTCAGTGCTACGTCGGGCGCTCGCGCAGGCGCGGAATGGCAGCGTGGTGATCGTAATGGTAGGGTTCAGCACGAATCTCGCCCGACTGCTGACGTCGTCGCCGGATTCGGCCAGTCCTCTGGACGGTGCACATCTGGTCGCGGAGAAGGTCCGGCTGCTGAGCGCGATGGCGGGTCATTTTCCGCGCGGACAGCCGGAGTACAACGTGAAGACGGACATCCCCTCTGCGCGGAAAGTCTTCGAGGAATGGCCGACGCCGATCGTGTTCAGCGGATACGAAATCGGCCAGGCGCTGCTCTTTCCGGCGGTCAGCATCGAGCGGGATTTTGCGTGGGTGCCCGACCATCCGGTCGCGGAGGCGTACCGCAACTACATGAAGATGCCGTACGATCGGCCGACCTGGGACCTGACCGCCGTCCTCTACGCCGTTCGGCCCGATCGCCAGTATTTCTCGTTGTCGCCTCCCGGCCTAGTGACTGTGGATGACGCAGGCCAGACGATCTTCACCGCCGCGGAGGACGCTACGTGTCGATACCTGATTCTGGACGGCGAGCAGAAGGGCCGAACGCTGGAAGCACTGATTCTTCTTGCCAGCCAGCCCCGAAATTGACGCGCCCTTGGCGACTGGGATATACTCCACCCGAACGGTCGGTCAATCGACCATCCAGGGGATGATCTCAAACATGTTACGAACTTGCGTGCGCACGGGGTTGGCAGTCTTCCTGATGTCGTTGGCTGCCTGGGCTGCCGATGTCACCGGTAAATGGACCTTCAACGTCGAAACGGCGGCCGGGAGCGGGTCGCCTACCTTTGTGTTCAAACAGGAGGGTGAGAAGCTCACCGGGACTTACACGGGCACTTTCGGAACTGCCGACCTGACGGGGACCGTCAAGGGCGACGTCATCGAGTTCTCGTTTGAGGCAACGGTGGTTGATACCAAAGGCAAAGTCGTCTACACGGGCAAGATCGAAGGTCCCGGGAAAATGTCCGGAGAGGTGGAGTTCACGGGCTTGGGGAAAGGCACGTGGAGCGGCAAAAAGGACTAGCGGGCAGGCTTCGGGAAAGGTTGAAGAACGCTTGTTCAAGCGCGCGGCTCGTGACCTTTGCCGTCAAGCCGATTTGACCGCTGTCGCTACCTGCCGCCGCAACGTTTCGTTCTCTTCTTCGAGTTGCTGCATGCGTTCTTCCATGGGCCTCAAGGCCTGGCGGATCTGATCTTCGGTGTATCGCGGCGTGATGTGCTGCTGGCAGTTCCAGTCGAGTGCCTCGACGTGAATGACAAACACACGTTCGATCGCCGCATCATAGCCGGGCTCGCGGAGTTTATCGATCCATTCCTTGGCAGATGGTCCTTCGAGGATCGAAACGCGTCCCAAAATCTTGAGCCGCGCCTGATGGGGATAATCGACCAGGATCAGCGCCACGCGATCATCCGTCATCAGATTGCCGGTAGTGATGTACTGTTTATTTCCCCGGAAATCGGCGAATGCAACGGTGTGCGGGTCGATGACTTTCAGAAAGCCTTTCGGCCCGCCGCGATGCTGCACATATGGCCATCCCGAGGACCCGATACTCGACATGTAGAAGCTGTCGCTAGCCGCCAGGAATTCGATTTCGGAGGGCCCCAGACCATCCTGGGAGAAAGCGGATGCCTCTCGCCTTGCGTACTGACCGCGGCTGCCGTACCGTTCCTGGAGGGACTTGATAACGGGAGTGAACACCAGGGATCCAAATGCGTAGGCCATTTCAAGCACCTTTCCGGCGTCGGCCAATCCCCCGCCGCCTCGCAAACAGATTGGATGCGATCGGGCTGAAAAGGATGCGGTGTGCTTGGGCGGCCCGATGTGAAGCCGGAACGCGGTGGAGTCCCGAAACTTTGCATTCGGGGAATAATCTGGTGTCTATGCCGCTTTTATGGGGCACGGGGGAAGCTTACGGAACATGACAGTCGAACAGATCCAGCTGGACAGGAGCAGACAAAAGCGGGCGCATCGGCAGCGTTGGGGTCCATACCTGAGCGAGCGCGCGTGGGGATGGAGCATCCGGGGATGCCCGATGGGGTGGGGACGCCTCGATCTGGAGGGTGTACTGTCGTGAGGCGATTCGACGCACCGATCTGCCGGAATCTGGAGATCGCAAGCCGGCGCGAATGGCTGGAGACGAACGGGATCGGCGGTTTCGCTTCCTCCACCATTGCCGGAATGAATACGCGGCGATACCACGGTCTGCTGGTGGCCGCCACCAAACCACCCGTGGGCCGCATGGTGCTGCTTTCGAAACTGGAGGAGACACTGGTCCTCGGCGGACGCCGCTTCGAGTTGGCGTGCAATCGCTACCCAGGCGCGGTTCACCCACAGGGTTATCGATATCTGCGTGAGTTTCGGCAGGATCCTTTCCCTGTCTTTGTCTACGAGGTAGACGGAGTGCAACTGGAGAAGTCGGTGTTCATGGTATACGGCGAGAACACCACGGTGATCCGGTACGAACTGCGGGGAGCGGCCGACGGAGAGTGCGTGCTGGAAGTGCGGCCGCTGATCGCTTTCCGCGATTATCACGCCACCATGCACGAGAATGGCGCGATCAACCCGTCCTTTCAAGCAGAGCCTGGGTACGTGAAGATCGCCCCCTATCAGGGCTGTCCAAACCTATATCTTTCACACACCGGCGGCGACGTTCGCGGGGAGGGCAACTGGTACCGCAATTTCGAGTACACCGTCGAGCAGGAGCGCGGGCTGGACTATCGCGAGGACCTGTTCAATCCGCTGGTATTGACTTTTGACCTGAGACGCAATCCGCGGCCGGCGATCGTGGCGTCTACCGAAGCGCGAAGTGCCGAGTCGGCAGAGCAGATGCAGGAAGCGGAGATCGCGCGAAGGGACGAAAATCCGCTCTTTCAGGCCGCTGACCAGTTCATCGTGCGGCGGGGCAGCGGAAGCACGGTGATCGCGGGGTATCACTGGTTCAGCGACTGGGGGCGCGACACGATGATCGCCTTGCCAGGCTTGACTCTCTCCACCGGCCGATTCCACGATGCACGCGGCATTCTGATGGCATTTGCGCAAAGCGTGGATCGTGGCATGCTGCCCAATCGTTTTCCGGATGCGGGCGAGGAACCGGAGTACAACACCGTGGACGCGACCTTGTGGTTCTTCGAAGCTGTCCGCGCGTTCGCCGCTCGCACCGGGGATTACGATTTCGTGCGAACCCATCTCTACGCGGTGCTGGCCGATATCATTCGATGGCACGAATGCGGCACGCGCTACGGAATCCATCTCGATGCAGACGGCCTGCTGCTTGCGGGCGAGCCCGGCGTGCAACTCACCTGGATGGATGCGCGGGTGGACGGGCGCGAGGTAACTCCGCGACAAGGTAAGCCGGTGGAGATTCAGGCGCTGTGGTACAACGCATTGCGCGTGATGCAAGATCTCGCCCGGCGATTTGAGGATCGCGCCAGCGACGCTCGTTATGGCGAACTGGCGGACCGCGCGAGAGAGAGTTTTCGAACGCAGTTCTGGAACGAGTCCGCCGGCTGTTTGTACGACGTGATTTACGGCGACGCGCGGGACGGCGCCATTCGCCCCAATCAGATCTTTGCGGCCGGCCTGTTTCACAACCTGGTGACCGGCGAGCAGGCCGCGAAAGTGGTCGAGACCGTGCAACATCACCTGCTGACGCCGTACGGGCTGCGTACTCTGGCCCCTGGCGATCCGCAATATCGAGGACGCTTCGAAGGCGGCCCCTCTGAACGCGATGGCGCCTATCATCAGGGTACGGTTTGGCCCTGGCTCATGGGCCCGTTTCTTACGGCGTATCTCAAAGTACATGACTACTCCGAAGACGCGAGGCGGCAAGCGTGGGAATGGCTCGGGCCACTGCGCCGGTACATGGAGGAAGAAGGTCTCGGCCAGATTCCGGAGGTTTTCGATGGAGACGCGCCCCATCGCGCGGGCGGGTGCCTGGCGCAGGCTTGGAGCGTCGCGGAGTTCTTGCGGGTGACGGTGGATGAGCTTTCCGGCTCGAATGCGAGCGGGGAGCGTTAGCGAGCGGTTGGGTGGTGGAACCTTTGAAAGCGCATCGCGTTGGCGTTGCTCTTCTATCTGGTTTCGGCCGGCTGTTAGCGCGACCACGAGAGCGGCAATGGCGCTCGTTGCAGCCGGCCGCGCGATTTTGATCCTGTACCGTCAGGAAGGCGGGCAGCCATCTCTGCCCCATTCGAGCCAGAGCAAGATTTTGATAGCGGCGGCTGGCGCCAGTGCCGTATACCAGTTGCAGTGGCGATTCAAAATAAAGCGATGTTGTGTTTGGTGGCAGCCGGCCTGCTCTTCGGTTGGCAGGCCGAGCCCACCTTGGGAGACGCATTGGCGCTGTTGCAGTCCGGCGATTTTTCCGGCGCCGCCAAAATGTTGGAGGCGGTCACGAAGCGCGAACCGCGCAACGGGCGCGCCTGGCGAAATCTCGGCCTGGCATACCAAAGAGTCAAAGACCTCGACCGCGCGATCGAAGCATATCAGCAGGCACTCGAAGTGCAGCCGGAGATGGTCGCGCCGATCTACAGCATCGGTCTCGCCTATGCCGCGAAGAACGATCCCGATCACGCATTCGAATGGCTTCGCAAAGCCAAGTCCACCGGCAAGATCGATATGACGCAGGCCGAGTCCGCGCCTGAACTCGCCTCGCTTCGCGCCGATCCGCGCTTCGCTTCCGTCCTTCCCAAGCCCTCCGATTTCGAACATCCATTCGTTGAGCCGGTGAAGATTATCCGCGAATGGGATGGCGAGGCCGCCAGCGACCAGTTCGGCTGGATCGCGCGCAGCATCGGCGACGTGGACCACGATGGCGTTCCGGATTTCGTAACGTCGGCGCCAACGAAGAACATTGGGGGCGAAAATGCCGGTCGCGTTTACGCTTATTCCACCAAGACCGGCAAATTGCTCTGGAGCGTCGATGGGAAGCCGGGGGACCAACTGGGGATTGGCATCGAATCGGCCGGCGATGCCAATCACGATGGTGTGCCCGACGTCGTAGCCAGTGCTCCGGGAGCCGGGAAGGCGTACATCTTCTCCGGCAAAGATGGAAAGCTGCTCGTCACGATGAGTGCGGAAGATGCCGGCGACAACTTTGGCAGGCACGTGGCGGGCGCGGGCGACGTGAATGGAGACGGATACGCGGACGTCATTATCGGCGCCCCTGGCAACAACCATGGACGGGGCGCGGCGTACGTTTACTCCGGCCGGGATGGCAGTTTGCTGCTGAAACTCACGGGCGAAAGAGACGGCGACCAGTACGGGGCCGCCGTGACAGGCTTCACAGGGAAGAAGGGTGTGATTCTGGTCTCGGGCGCCCCGCAAGCCGGTCCGAAACACCACGGACGAACGTACATCTACAAGTCGCTTGACCAGAAACCGGCATTCATCCTCGACGCCGACGAGGGCGGACAGGCGCTGGGTGGGATGTTCGTGTCGATACCCGGAGATCTGGACGGCGATGGCTGGCCCGATGTTTTTTCCTCCGACTTCTCAGATAGCGGTAAGGCGCCGGGGGCGGGAAAAACCTATCTGAGCTCTGGGAAAGACGGCCACCGGCTGTTCACGCTCACTGGCCAAACACCGGGCGAGGGCTTCGGTACCAGCGAATCGATCGCGGGAGATGCAGACGGCGATGGCTATCCTGACCTGATCGTCGGTGCGTGGCAGTACAGCTCGGAAGCGAATTCCGGAGGACGTGCGTACTTGTATTCCGGAAAGACGGGCAGCTTGCTAAAGACCTACACGTGCCGGATTCCAGGCGATACCTTCGGATTCGATGCAGTCGGAATGGGCGATATCGACGGCGATGGGACAGTCGATTTCCTGATCACGTCGGCGTGGAGCGGCGTTCATGGGTTTCATTCGGGGCGGATTTTCCTGATCAGCAGCGGAATCGCGAAGAACGGAGCGCGGAAGGAGTAATCTCGAAGTCGCGCCGAAAGGCGTGAGTGAAATGGCTGTGGTGCGTAAATCCCAGATCCACCGCGATGCGGTCCAGTGGGTTCGAGGTCTCGCACACCCTCTCCAGGCCGTGACGAATGCGCAGTTGACGGAGATACGCGTGGATCGCAAATCCGGTGACTTCGCGAAACGTCCGGCAGAGATGATACGGCGACACACCAGCGTGGGCCGCAATTTGGATGAGCCCCAGATGCTCGTTGAAGCGCGTGGCGAGCAGGCATTCGACTTCATGAACGAGCGCCCGCTTTTTCACATCGGGTGGCGCGTGGATCGCCCCTCCGATCACGCGGTCCAGCAAAAGCAACACTGTCTCCTCGACAACGACCGGGTTCGGGGCTTCATCATTTGCGACCGCATCGAAAAGGCGGCGCTGTAACAGGTACGTCCTGGGGTCGGACGGGCCGCGATGCCATCGGAAAGGCGTGTCTTCCACCTTCGGGTCGACTGTGCGGACAGCCTCGCGGGCGAGATCGCGTCGCACGCCGAACCAGTCGCAGCGGTCGCCGTGCTCGCTGATCCCCTGCCGCTGGTAGCACTGCGAGCGGTTGTAGAACGTGACTGTATTCGGATTGGCGACAAATGGCGGGGCATCTTCATGCTCGATCTGAACGGCAGTTCGTGGAAAGACAAAGCAATCGTTCTGCGCGGGCCCGGTGTCGCGAAAGCCGGGATACGCGCCGTGGCAACGAAACGCGCCGATACGAACCAGCGGGGATTCGTAGACCACGGTATCGCTGAATAGCGGTTCCTTCATGCCGGCTATTTAGCCTCGACGTGGGAACGCACGGAATGTCACGAACTCTGGTAACGCCAATTCCTGCGTCAGTCGCGGCTGCGTACTCGCCGATCGATCGACATATCCAGACGTTGCGGCGCCAATCGTCGATCGCATTCAGATCACCTCCGTTTTTGGTTGAAGCAGTTATATGTCCGGAAGGAAGGCCTCGCTCGCTACCAGAACGATGGCACCAGGATACCGGACGCCTTTGGAATCGGCCTTCACCTGCCGCTCGCACGGCCGCGATCTCCCCCGATTTCAGGGCTTCAATTCACTCGGCGGCGCGCTACATCCACGCCCGCCCGTATTGTACCGGCGGAACCGGTTCCACTCCCAGTGCCTTTGCAGCGCGCAGCGGGAAATAGGGATCGCGCAGCGATTCGCGCGCCATCAGAATCAAATCCGCCTTGCCGGCGCGCACGATTTCATCCGCCTGCGATGCTGTCGTGATGAGACCGACGGCGCCCGTCGGGAGCCCGGTGTCGCGTCGAATCCGCTCCGCGAATGGGACCTGATATCCGGGCACCATAGGGATCTTCTGTTGCAACGCCAGTCCGCCCGATGAGCAATCGACCAGGTCGACTCCGTGCCGGCCCGCCAGCGCCGCCAGTTTCACCGAGTCGTCAATCGTCCAGCCGCCATCTACCCAGTCGCTGGCTGAGATCCGGAGAAACACTGGCAGATGCGCAGGCCACACCTGTCGCACGGCCTGAATGACCTCGGCGGCGAAACGGCATCGATTGCTGAATTCCCCGCCATACTCATCGGTACGATGGTTGCTGAGCGGCGAGAGAAATTCATGGATCAGGTAGCCGTGCGCACTGTGAATCTCCACGACCTGAAATCCTGCTTGCACCGCCCGCTCCGCGCCCATGCGAAAGGCCGTCACGATCGATTGGATCTCCGATTTTGACAACTCGCGAGGCAGCGGGTCATCGGGGCGAAACGGTAACGCGCTCGGTGCCACAGTCCGCCATCCACCATCCGCTTCGCGGATCGCCGCGCCCCCGTCCCAAGGACGCTGCACACTGGCCTTCCTGCCCGCGTGGGCCAATTGAATGGCGGGCACGGCGCCGTGCTCGCGCAGGAATGCGGCGATGCGCGTCAGTGGTCCGATATGTTCATCTTTCCAGATGCCGGAATCGGCTGGCGAGATTCGTCCTCGGGCTTCGACTGCGGTGGCTTCGACCATAACCAGCCCGGAGCCTCCTACTGCGCGGCTGCCCAGATGCACCAGGTGCCAGTCAGTGGTAAATCCGTCGACGCAGGAATACTGACACATCGGTGACACGGCGATTCGATTACGAAGTGTTACATCGCGCAGTTTTAGAGGTGTAAACAAGTGAGGGGAGCTCATTCGCTTCCAGTATCGCAGGTGCTTACCGTAAGATTACCGGCTCACACTGCATTCTTGCCGCGCCACTACGCAAGCTAAGAGTAGGAGAAACAGAAATGATAGCGTTTGTGGGAATCCTGTTTGCGGCTGCCGTAGTGCCGAGTCCGGAATATCGCGCTGCGCAGGAGTTAAGTGAGCACGCGCGACAGTTGTACGACCAGGCTCAATACACGCAGGCGGAACCTCTCTACCGGCAGGCGGTAGAGGCGTGGGGCCGTTTGGGACCGGACGCCGCGCAAAATCGCGCGATCGATCTTCGCAATCTGGGCGCACTGTTGCGCGCCATCGGCCGCTATCACGACGCCGAACCGCTCCTCAATGAAGCGGTGCGGGAGCTGGAAGTGACGGGAAGCGACTCGATGGAGCTGGAGCGGGCGCTCTTCAATCTGGCAGCGCTGTACCGCTCTGAAGGCGAACTGCCGCGGGCCGAATCGTTCGCGATCCGGGCCGTGGATCTCGCAGGGAAACGCGCCGATGTGCCGGCGCCGGATCGGCAGGCTCCGCGCCTGGTGCTGGCATCGATATACCTGGACCAGCGCCGGTATCAAGAGGCCGAATCGGTGCTGAATGAGGCGCTCGAAGGCGCCGATGGTGCCATCGCGGCGGCGGCTTACAACAGCTTGTCGAGCATCGCGATTAACCGCGACGATTTTCCCAAGGCGGAGGAGTATGCGCGTCAGGCCCTCTACTTTGCACGCCTGGCTTTACCGCCGGGACATCCCGCGGTGGCCGCCGCGTGGAATAACCTGGCACAGGCCAGCAGATTCGAGGGCAAATATCTGGAGGCGGAGCGGGACTACCGCCAGGCCATCAGCGTGTGGGAGGACAAGCTGGGTCCTGCGCACCCTTTCGTGGCGCAAGGACTCATGAACCTCGCGGCGTTTTATCATGAGCGGGGACGCGAGGCCGGCGCCGAATCGTTGTACGCACGTGCCGCGGAGATTCTGGAGGAGGCGTTTGGCAAAACGGATCCGCGTACCCTCTCGGCGCGCAACGAGCTGGCGGAGGTGCTGCGGGCGGAGCGCCGTTTCACGGAATCGGAAAAACTCGGACGCAGTACGCTGGAAGGTCTCGAGAAGGTGCTTCAGGCGGGGGATCCGGCTCTGTTGAGAGCGCAGACCAACTACGCGCGGTTACAGGCTACGAAGTACAAATGAGGGACGGGTGAAAAAGGATCGGTCGGGACCGCCCCCTTACGGTCGCGGCTCGTAAGCTGCCAAAAGCGGGACCGCTCCCTCACGGTCGCGGCTCGTAAGCTGCCAAAAGCGGCAACGCTCCCTCACGGTCGCGGCTCGTAAGCTGCCCAAATCGGGAACGCTCCCTCACGGTCGCGGCTCGTAATCGGTCCGAACCGGGACCGCTCCCTCACCGTCACGGTCGCGGGTCGCAAGTTCTGCAACACTACGCTCGATTAACGATGGGCGGTCGGCGGGCGTTAGCAAGCGATCGCCGCAAACCTACTACCGTCGGGCCAGGCAGAAAATTCTCGCTGCGGGTTGAGGCGTTGTGAACTGAGCGCAGGAGTCCGCAAACACGTAGTGAATGTTGGACTCCTGCTGCTGTTTCGGTGTGTAGGTCGCGGTCAGGAACATGACTGGCTGAGCAGCTACGAAATCCTCAGTGATCACGTACTTAAGCCCATCGCGGGGTAGCGCATTGATCTGCAGTGCGACCGCCGTTGCGCCGTCATCGAAGGCCGGCGGCACGTGGGGATCGGTGGCCCATCGGTAGAAATAAGTGTAAAAAGGCTCGCACGCGAGGAGCAGCAGGAACGCGGCGCTGAGCACTTGCATCAATTTTTGCGGAACACGAGCCGAGATCCAGGAATTTACGTAAACGGCGCCCTCCGCGGCCAACATGGCGACCGGGGGAATCATCAGAATCGCACGCAATGCGTGAGGCACCGCCTCGGCAGACAGCACGACCGGCACCGCGGCGATTGCGAGCCACCAGAGGGCGAATGCCCGCAGCGTGCGTCCCCGCGCGATTCCCAAAACCAAGAGGATTGCTACGGGCCAGAACAGCTCGGCCCTCCAAGCGATATTGTGACGCCAGTTGGTGTCGCCGCGCGTGAAGAACATCCGGCCTGTCCTCCAGATATTGCGAAGCACCTCCCAGCCGGGGTGAGGCACGTGCAGCACCGAGACCTGAACGGAGCGCCCGGTGAGCGTGCCTGTATGCCCGATGAAGTAGAGTGCCAGTGGAAGGATTGTCAGCAGGGAGGCAGCGGCAAAAGCGAGATGTAACTTCGAGGCTTTGCGGGCATGGTACAGCAGAAAGAGGACGATTAAAACGGGCGTAGCGCGGTAGGCGATGTAAGTGTAGAAGCCCAACCCGTAAACCGCCCCCGCGAAGAGCGTGGCCGCCAGGTACGGGCGATTTTGACGCCAGCGACGGATACCGACCGCCAGAAAAAAAAGTGCCCACGTGAGCATACACGGAGCACCGATGGCGCGAAACGCGATGCGCGAGAAGTTGATGTGCCAGAAGCTGGTGGCGAGGAAGAACGTGGCGAGGAGCGCGATCTGCTCGGTAGCAAGCTCCCCTACCAGATAATAAACTCCCAGCACCGTGAGCACGCCGAAAATCGCTGCGGGAAGACGGAGCACCCAGGTCTCGTTGCCCCAGACGCGAATGAGGGGTGCCGCGAGGTCGATGTACAGACCTTCGCGGCCACCGTCCTCGGGGTAGAACACCTGGAAATGCCCCGTCTCTAACACCTCCAGCGCGTTGCTGCCGTCCATGGCCTCGTCTCGATAAAGTCCCGGCGGGACGGTACCCAATCGGTGGAAGCGAAGCAGCGCCGCAATGAAGAGAATCAGCAGGAGCAGCAGGCGGTGCTTCACAGATTTACCCGGCGCGTTGGGCGCGATGCGCGCGCTCGCGATCGATGAGCGCGCGCTTGCGAGCGATTCCCCAGCGATACCCGCCTAATTCGCCCGTTCCACGGATGACGCGGTGACAGGGGATGGCGATCGCCACGGGATTGGTGGCGCAGGCCCGCGCAACGGCGCGTGTCGCAGCCGGCTGCCCAATGGCCGCGGCAACTTCGCCGTACGACTCGACCTCGCCGTACGGGATTGACTGCAAGTAGTTCCAAACGCGCATCTGGAATGCGGTGGCCCGGATATCGAGCGGGAGTTCCAAGCGCGGCTGGCTGCCATTCAAATGCCGGCTCAGCGCCTGAATCCACTTCTCGAACTCGGGTGGATGGGGCGTCGCCATGGGCGTGATCGTAGCTTCAGGATACTCTTTGCGTAGTTCAGCGAGCAGGCCCTCCTCGGACTCTCCGAATTCGAGGAAGCAGAGGCCGCGGTCGGTGGCGCCGATCATCATAAGTCCGACCGGCGACTGCGAAGCGGCCCACGTGATCGCCACGTCGCGTCCGCCTTTGCGGTACTGATTGGGAGTCATGCCGAGCCGCGTGTCAGCACGTTCGTAAACGCGGCTGGACGAACCGAAGCCCGCGTCGTAGACCGCTTCCGCGACATCTTGCGACGTGCGCAGACTCTCTTTGAGCTTCCGCATGCGGCAGGCTTCGAGATACTGCTTGGGTGTCAGTCCGACGGCGGCTTTGAAGGTGCGCTGAAAGTGGAACGGGCTCAGGCCCACGCGATCGGCGAGGCCGGCCAGATCGTGAGGCTGATCGGGATTCGCTTCCAGATAACGGCAGAGCTCGTGAATGCGGGCGGCCGCTGGATCGGACTGAGTTTTTTTCGGACGGCAGCGAAGGCAGGCGCGCAGGCCGTCTCGTTCGGCATCCAGGGGAGTGGCGTAGAAGCGCACGTTTTTGCGCAGAGGCCGGCGAGAGGGGCAGGACGGGCGGCAATAGACGCCGGTCGTGGTGATGCCGTATACAAACTTGCCGTCGAAGGAGCGGTCGCGGGTTTCGACCGCTCCCCAGTATTGTTCCTGGTTGGCATTTGCGGCCGGGTTCATTTCGCTCTGAATTTGTTTCGTCATGCTTACAGCTTGCGCTTCCTCGCAAAAGCCTTCCACCCGATCCTTGCGGTGCAATTTTACGTGAATGCGCGGTCGCAAAGAGCTCGGATCGCGGGCCCTGCCTCGGCGGCAGCAACTTCCGCGAGACGACGAGTTTCCGGGTTGCGATCGAGCGCCAAAACCTCCAAGGCGATCTTTACTTCTTGCGTGCGGCTCTCGCGAATCACGTTTAGCAGGAATTCGATGCCGCTCTGCTGCCTCGAGAGGCCAATCGCGCGCAGCAGAACCTCGCGGAATTCGGATTCGCGCGTCGAGTCCCAAGTTCTCTTGAGAAGGTCTACCGCGGCCGGCAGGCGCGACGATCCCAAGGCGAGAGCCGCCTCATGGCGGGCGTCCGGATCGGCATGCAGATAGGCCGAGACAAACGGAATTCCATTCTCGCCTTCCAGTTGGAGCAGTGAATCGAAGACCTGGCCGACGACCGCCGCCTCCGGATCGCCCAGGCGCGCCTTGAGGCGAAGCAGGAGGGCAGAGTCGTCGCCCTCCATGTGTTGCAGGCCGCGCACCGCCTCCACTCGCACGGTCAGTGCCGGATCGGCAAGCAGGTCCACCATGTGCCGCAGAATATCTCCGCGGCGCAGATCGTTACATCCGGGCAGGCTGAGCAGGCAGATTCCGCGGAGCGTGGCTGCGGTGTCTTCCGGCTTTCCGAAAGAAGGCTCCATTTGCACGTGGCGAATGCCGCGAACGAAAGGCGGGGACTCGCAATAGCCCAGGTCCCGCAGGGCGTTGGCGATCGCGTTCTTCCCCCAGCACTGCGGGTCGCGGCTCACAGGGCTCTCAAACAGGCGGTCATAGGCGCGGAGCAGGTCGGGAAGCAGATCGTGGAGTTGGAGTTCGGCTACGAGCTTGGCGGCCTTAGCGACAACCATATTGACTCGGTCGGAGAGCGCCTTGCGCAAGGCTGCGGCGGCCTCATTCGCGGGAGCCTGCCGGAACGAGCCCAGGCGTTCGATTTCGAGTTCGATGTTGCGGTGCGCCATGCGAATCAGCTCAGGTAGAAGCCACCGTTCACGTTGATGGTCTGGCCCGTTATATACGCGTTGCCTGCCAACATCAGGGCTGCATCGGCGACTTCGTCAATGTGGCCGAAGCGGCCGACGGGGATCAGGTCGGGCCGGGCGTTGGGATTCGTTCGGACCATCTCGGTATCGATGAGCGCGGGCGCGATGGCGTTGACGGTGATTCCCTCTTTCGCGAGCAGTTTGGCATACCCGCGCGTGAGACCCAGCATGCCCGCCTTGGCTGCGGCGTAGTGCGGACCCACGATGCTGCCTGCCTGCGCGGCAACCGACGACACGTTAATGATGCGGCCCCATTTTCGCGCGCGCATCTGTGGCAGGACCGCTTGCGTGACCAGAAAGCAGGAGGTGAGATTCATGGCGATCTGTTCGTTCCAATCCTCTTCGCGAATCTCTTCGATCTTCTGAACGCGAGCGATTCCCGCGTTGTTGACCAGGATCTCAATGGGGCCGAGTTGTTTGTCGACCAACTGCACCAGGGCTTCGACCTGTGCGCGCTGCGAGACGTCTGCCTGAATCGCAAGCGCGCGCCGGCCGGTCTGCTCAATCTCGCGAACAGCGATGTTGGCGTCTTCCTGGCGGCGATGGTAATTGACGGCGATGTGGCATCCGGCGCGTGCCAAGGTGAGCGAGATTCCGCGGCCAATGCCTCGCCCGCCGCCGGTGACGAGTGCCACTTTGCCAGCAAGATCTTCCATTCCTTTAGGATAGGCTGGCGACGGCGAATTCGCGCTCTCAAGGGATCGATGTGCACGGATTTTGCGATCGGGCATCGGGAAGATCGCTTGCTGGCGCGCGCGGCTCGTTGCGATTGGACGTGGAGAAGATCGCTTGCTGGCGCGCGCGGCTCGTTGCGGTTGGACATCGAGAGGATCGCTTGCTGACGCGCGCGGCTCGTTGCGGTTGGACATCGGGAAGGGCGCTTGCTGACGCGCGCGGCTCGTTGCGGTTGGACATGGAGAAGATCGCTTGCTGACGCGCGCGGCTCGTTGCGGTCGGACATCGAGAAGGGCGCTTGCTGACGCGCGCGGCTCGTTGCGATCGGACAACGGGAAGATCGCTTGCGGACGCGCGCGGCTCGTTGCGAATCGCGGCCGGAGTACGATGAAGGAATGAAGCTCGGGCGACTGGCGGGTCTGGGATTGTTGGTGACGATCCTGGGATCGCGGCCCGCCTTCGGTTGTAAGTGCGAACTGTCGCTGAGCGCCTGCAGCGAGACGGCTTATAGCAGTCTGGTCTTCACCGGCACCGTGGAGTCGATCACGCCGCCGTTTCTGATGCGCTGGAATCCGGTGCCGCAGGAGCAAATTGACCATATCAATCGGGCTCACGAGCAGTATCTGGCGAAGCGCACTCCCGCCGCGTTTGCCGCGCTGAAAGAAGCGGTCCACACCGCTTTTCCACAGCTTGGCGAGGACCAGCAGCGCCGCCTGGCAAACAGCGCGAGCCCAAAGGCGCTGGTGCAATTGTTGTCTTCCGTTTTGGAAGGCACGCGGCGGATCCGTTTTCGCGTCCGCACCATCTTCCGTCAGGACGACGACGACAAAAAAGATAAAAAATCGGACGACGATGATGACACCGCAAAGACGGAGACCATCGACGTCATGACTCCCTTCGGCGACTGTGGAATCGACTTTCAGGCGGGCGAAACCTACCTGGTGTACGCGTCGGAGGATGAAGAGACGAACATTCTGGAGACCAGCATCTGCAATCGCACGCGACGTCTCACCGATGCCGGCTCCGATCTGGCGTACCTCTACTTCTACAAAGACCGCAAGAATCCTGGCGGCAGGGTGCAGGGCTTCACTACCTTCGACCGCTTGTATCAACTGCAGCCGCACGGGGCGGAAGAGATTCCCTCACCGGCTGCCGGTCTCACGATTGAACTGAAGTCAGACAGTTTACGGCGATACACTGCGTCGAACGGACTGGGCCTCTTCACCTTCGATGGTCTGGCGCCGGGCGATTACCAGGTCACGGCATATCCCGCGAACTTTCCCGAGGCGGCGAAGGTGTTGGACGGTCCGCGCCGCATTCACCTGGATGAGAGAGGCTGCGCCACGCAAGTCCTGACCATCCCTAAGGAAGCGCGCTAGCAGTAAGACGCCGGACTAGGGCGCGAGCGCGATCACACCCCAGGGACTGCCGCCCACCTTCACCTTCTTTACGACGGTATTGGTCGCCAGGTCGACTACGGAGATGTCGTTCGAGGGGCCATTCGCCGAGTACAACATCTTGCCGTCCGGCGAGAGGGCTATCCCCCAAGGTCGCGGACCCACCTCTACGGAACCTACAACTTTGTTGGTGGCGGTGTCGATGGTGAATACCATGTGGCCACGGCCTGTGCTCACGTACAGCTTCGAGGCGTCGGGCGAAAGCAGCACGGCCATCGGCTTCACCAGCCCGGCTTTGCCGAGCGAGATGGTATCCGTTACCTTTGATTTCGCGACGTCGACCACCACCACGGTGCCGTCGTTCTCTGCGTTGACGTAGGCTTTCGAGCCATCGGGCATGAAGGCGACAGATCGCGGGCGGTGACCGACTTTAAACGTCTTGGTGATTTTGCCTTCGAACGGGTCGAGTACCGAGATGGTACCGGTCTCTTCGGAAGTGACCCAGACGAGATTGCCATCGGGCATCATCTTGACGCCCTCCGGCTGCCCGCCGACGTGAATCGATTTGGCCACGGTGCCGGAGGCGATGTCCACGATGCTCACGGCGGAATCGTCCTCATTGGAGATATACAGCAGTTTGCCGTCCTGACTGATGTCGAAGTTTTCGGGGTCGGAGCCGCCTTTAATGACACGCACCAGTCTGTTCTGCTTCACGTCGAATACGCCGATGCCATCAGCGCTTTTGTCGGGCGGCGGGAGGGTGCTCTCGTCGACATCCGGGCCCGCGATCGGCGATCCGCTGAGGGCGACGTAGATGGTCCTGCGATCGGGGCTGGCGTGGATCCCTCGGGGGCGTTTGCCTAACGGCATCGTCGCGATGACGTTATACGCGGAGTCGATGATGGTGAGATCGCCGGACACCTCGTTGGTGACATAGATCCGCGGCCCGGGAGCCGGCTCCGCTTTCTTTTCTGCCTGTGGGACCGGCTGCTGCTGGGAACAGCCCGCACAGAATGCGGCTAGTGCCGCGGTGAGAAGCGCATGATTGATCCGAACCACGATCTTATTCTCCTTTGAACGTAAACCCGATTTCCTGCTTTGCGGAAGGCGCCACGGACACTCTCACCTGCTGCACACCCAGCTTCTCATGCCACGCTTCGACAACGTAATCGCCCGGCGGCAGATTGGGAATCGCGAAGGCGCCATCAGGGCCGCTGACCGCGAAGTAGGGATGGTCCAATACACCGATGAAGGCGTGCATCCAGCTATGGATATTGCACTTCACGGGGATCATCACTTCCAGACGATGGAATTTGCGAGCCAGGGGAGCGTCTCCCGGACCCTGGCTGTGATTCCATTCGCGATTGACCTGGGCGATCGGATGCACGTTGTGGGTCACCGGGTCGGAGTTCGAAATCTGCAGCGGCTGCCCGGCTTGAATTCCGAAGACGCGGGGTGAGAACCAACAGCCGCGCTGGTCAAACATCACGGGCGTGGTGGGAGTCTCGAAGGTCTTGCCCTCCAGGCCACTCTTGACGTAGACGAATACATTGGCGAGATCTCCTTTACCATTGACCACCAGCGATTCGCCGTAGGCCTTTCCGTGATGGGCTTCGACGCATGCGGGGTCGCCGCTCATATCGATGATCTTTTTGGCGGGCGCTTTGCCGGTGAACCGGACGGTGCCGGACAGGCTTCCGGCGGTGGCGGGATCGACTTTGAAATAGGCCGGCGTGGCGGCGGGTGGCGCGGCCTTTTTCGGTTCCTTGTTGCCGCTGGAGGAACAGCTCGAGAAGAGTGCGCTACTACTGCAGAGGATCAAAAGTAGTGCCGATTTCATCGCAACAGCGGGGTACCGCCTGTGCCTCAATGCCATTCTTTCGCATGCTCCGTAAGGGGGACGTCGGTTTGGAAGTACTTCTTGTAAGCCTCAATCCAGTTGGTCGCGATTTCGCGCTGCGCCTGGCTCAGTTCCAGCTTTCCTTCGCACACCATCTCGCGAAGACGATCTTCCAGAGCATCTTTGACCCGAGCATTCCACGTGCTGGAGTAAGAATGCGGCCACAAATTGCGAATATCGTCGGAACCGCCGAGGGCAGGCGTGACCAGGTAGTCCACTTCATACGACCGCAGTTGCGCCGGCTCAATTCCATACTCGCCAAAGACGATTCGCTGAACGGACGGAGGGACATCCTTGTTCTTCACGTTAGCCTGCGAACAGACGGCATTCTGGCTGAGCAGGATTGTCGCGCCCGGTGTCAGGTTGGCATCGGGCATCGATAAGACAGTAGTCCGCGGATGTTGCCATCGCGGGCGAAAGCCAAAACGGCTCGCCAGCCAGGAAATCGCCAGCAGGCAAAGCACGCATGCCGCTAAATGATGGAGCATGCGGGAGGGCTGCGTCGCCGGGCGAGGGGAACGCTCGGGAGCCAAAGTTTTTAGCTCTGCCATGCGCGCCTGGAGCCGCTCCCGCGCGGATGCAGCGGAGGGCAGCAGTCCATCGGATTCGGAGGCCCGAATCAAATCGGCGATGGATCGCTCGAGTTGCTGCCGGCGTGCGCGGCAAGGCCAGCACGCCTCCAGGTGCGTACGCACCGATTTCGCAGCGCTCGCGGACAGCTCTCCATCGAGTTCCAAGAGGATTTGCTCGTCCGACGGATGTGTGTTTCGATCGAGCATATTCTCACCGTTCGGCGGCACGCCCGATGCGCGCGAGCGAGCGCGACAGAGAGAGCGACACCGCGCCGAGAGAAATATCCAGTACCGCCGCGATCTCGCGATAGCGAAGTCCCTCCGCCCGCAGAAACAGGCAGCGGCGATCCTGTTCCGGCAACGCATGAACTACGGCGAGGAGGCGCTCGCGCGTCTGACTGTCGGAGAATTGCGCTTCCGGACCTGGCGAAGGGTCGATGGCGGCCATGTCGAGACCATCAAGGGCTTCGGGACTGCTCCGGCTTCGCTGGCAACGCCTCAACGCCAGGTTGTGCGCGACGCGGAAGAGCCAGCCTTGCAGATTTTCCCGCGACTTTCCCGATTGCAAATGGCGAAAGAGCGAGAGGAAGGTCTCCTGGATCACCTCTTCGCCGTCTTGCACCGTAACCCCGATTCGAAGCGTGTACCGCAGCAGTTTGCCGCGCCATTGATCGAAGAGCGCGACGACCTCATTTTCGAGGCTTCCGGGTTCAGCCGAATCCAGATTGACAGGCGGGTGCAGGTTCGCGCGGGCTGGCATCGAATCTTTTCGCTTCAGTAGATATCATGCTCCCATCGCGATGGGCTTAGCAAATGAAAATAAAACTGAACAAGAGCCCTCCTCGCGGAATACTTCAATATGGACTTCTGGCGGGCAGCCGCGATTCTTCTCCTCCTTGGGTGGTGTCAGTCGCCTGCTCGCGGTCAAGCGCCGGCGCCATCGGGTGCGATCAAGATCGAAGTCCACGACCCCTCCGGCGCGCCAATGGAAGTCTCCGGAAAACTGCGCGCGCTGCCGAACGGAGCGATGCGCAACTTTCAGACGGACACGCGCGGAACATTCTCGGCATCGGGTCTGCCGTTCGGCCGATATCGTATCGAGGTGGCGAAAGAAGGCTTCGCTACGCAGACCGCGACGCTCGATGTCCGTTCCAGCGAGCCTGTCTCGCGTGTTCTGACCATGACCCTGGCCGCGCAGGCGTCGAAAGTCGACGTGGTCGCCGCAACGCCGCTTCCCGGCACCGATCTCGCGATCAACGAAATCCCCGCGCCGGTACAAACGGCCAGTGCCCGTGACGTGGAGAATACTGGGGCGCTGAATCTCTCCGACTTCCTGAATCAGCGGCTCAACGGCGTTCACATCAACGACAATCAGGAGAATCCGTTCCAGCCGGACGTCAATTACCGCGGCTATACCGCGTCGCCTCTGCTTGGAACGCCCGAAGGCATCTCCGTGTATGTCGATGGCGTGAGGCAGAATCAGCCGTTTGGCGACATCGTTGCATGGGACCTGATTCCCAAGATCGCGATCTCCGAGGTGGCACTGATGCCGGGATCGAATCCGTTGTTCGGATTGAATACGCTGGGAGGCGCGATGTCGATCACGACGAAAGACGGGCGTACCCAACCGGGCGCATCTTTACAGATCAGTGGAGGTAGTTTTGGAAGGCGCGCCGGAGAGTTCGAATACGGCGGATCGAACGCGGCAGGATTGAATTGGTATGTCGCCGGGAATCTGTTCCGCGAGGATGGCTGGCGGCAATTCTCGCCGTCCGAAGTGCGGCAGACTTTCGGGAAACTGGGCTGGCAAGGCTCGCGTACGTATGTGGGACTGACATTCGCCTACGCGGACAACTGGCTGACGGGCAACGGCCTGCAGGACAGCCGCTTCCTGGCGCAGAATTATTCGAGCGTTTACAGCGTTCCCGACATCACGTGGAATCGCTCGCCCTCACTCAATCTGATGGTGCGCCACCAGGCGTCCAATATTCTGACGTTCTCGGGCAATTTGTATTTCCGCTATATCCGAGCGGACACGACCAACGGAGACATCAACGATGGATCATTCGATCAGTCGCTGTACAATTTGAGCGCGGCAGACATTGCGGCGCTGACCGTGGCGGGGTACCGGGGATTTCCAACGACGGGAAACGCAACTACCGAGCCGTTTCCCTTTTGGCGCTGTATCGCACAAGGACTTGAAAAGGACGAGCCCTCCGAGAAGTGCACCGGCCTCATCACCAATACATCCAACAAGCAGCACAACTTCGGATTGTCCGGACAAGCGGCGGCTGCCGCGGCTCGGCATCACGTGACGCTGGGCGGCGGTTGGGACCACAGCAGCATCACTTTCCTGCAGGGATCTCAATTCGGTTACCTCAATTCCGACCGGATCACCATCACGCCAATTGACGCCTTCGCGGACGGCAGCACCACGCAGGATGGCGTGCCCGTAGACACGCGAGTCGACCTTCACGGACGCATCAATACATTCAGCGTGTATGCCACCGACACAGTGACACTCGGGAAAGGACTGTCGCTCACCGCGTCGGGCCGGTACAACCGCACTTCGATCGACAATACAGATCGGCTGCCGCCTGCCGCCATCGCAGGGTCGCGCGGCTCTCTGAATGGCAGCTATGTATTCGAACGATTCAATCCGGCGGTCGGGCTTACGTACAGCCCGTCGCGCTACGCCAGCCTGTATTTCAGTTATAGCGAGGCGAGCCGCGCACCCACGGCGATCGAACTCGGGTGTGCCGACCCGAATGATCCGTGCAGTCTGCCGAACGCCCTGGTAAGCGACCCGCCGCTACAGCAAGTAGTCACCAGGACATTTGAGACCGGAGTGCGCGGGAGCCTGGAAAACAACTTTCACTGGAGTGCCGGGTGGTTTCGGGGCGTGAACCACAACGACTTGCTGTTCGTCGCCTCGCAGCAGACTGGATTCGGATACTTCACGAATTTCGGTGAGACGATGCGGCAAGGCCTCGAGATCGATGTGAATGGGAAATCCCACCACTTCACTCTGGGCGGGGGCTATACGTTTCTCAGCGCCACCTATCAGAGCGCGCAGATCATCTCCGGAAGCAGCAACAGCGCAAACGACACCGGACTCGGGCTGGACGGCAACATCGCAGTGCGGCCTGGCGATGAGATTCCGCAGATTCCGCGCAATATTTTGAAGGCATATCTGGAATACGAGCCGAATACGAAGCTCTCAGTGGATCTGGACTTCGATGCAGTGGGGCGATCGTTCGCGCGCGGAAATGAGAACAATCTGGACAAGCCCGACGGCATCTATTACCTGGGACCGGGCTTCTCGCCGGGATATGGCGTGGTCAATCTGGGAGCGCATTACCAGGCGCGTAAGCAGGTACAGGTGTTTGTGCAGACCAATAATCTGCTGAATCACCATTACGTGACGGCGGCGCAACTGGGACCGTCACCGTACGATAATGCGGGCCACTTTATTGCGCGCCCGTTCCCGTCGGTAGATGGCGATTTTCCGATTCGCACCACGACTTTCTTTGCGCCTGGAGCGCCGATCGGCATTTGGGGCGGAATCAAATTCCATTTCTGACGCGGCGCAGAGATGCCTCTCCGCAGTCTCGGCGCTCATGCCGAGACTTTTTGCTGGACCCTCGGGACTGGTGGCGAAGCGGTCCAGAAGGCCCCCGGGGCGTTAGAACGTGGGGCAGCCCTGGTGGACGCCAGCGAGGTGTCGAGATGTCGGGAACGGATCTGCGCCACCTTAACGGGAACCGCGATACGTCTCGACGGTCAGCCGCCGGCCGTCGCTGCGAATCGTGATCAGGCCGTCCCGATCGGTGCGGAGGATCGACGCCCCATGCTGTTTCAGGCGCTCGATCACATCCCGATTGGGATGCCCGTAGCTGTTCTCGAATCCCGCCGAGACCACCGCGAACGTGGGATTTACGGCGCTCAGAAACGCCTCCGTACTGGAAGTACGGCTGCCATGATGCGCCACCTTCAGCACGTCGGTATGCGGTACTTCCTCTTCGTCGAGCATGCTCCGCTCGATCTGGCGCTCCACATCGCCGCTGAGCAGGAACGAGTGGCGTCCGAAGCAGAGTCGCAGCACCAGCGAATCGTTATTCTTGGGCGTATCGACCGGGACATAATCGGGCAGCGGCGCCATCACCTCGATTTCGGCTCCGCCAAAGTTGAAGCGTCCTGGCGCCTGCATCGGCACGATGCGGACTCCGCTTCGCTCCGCACGGTCCCGAAGGTTGCACCAGGAGGGGCTCTCGGGCGTTGCACCGGTCCACAGTTCTCGCGGATGAAAGTCGTTCACCAGCGCAGGCAGACCGCCAATGTGGTCCTCGTGCGCGTGGGACAGCGCGATCACGTCCACCGAGCGGATGGAGCGCTCCCAAAGGTAAGGCGCCACGACGTCCTCGCCGATATCGAGTTGTGTGCGCGATTGGTGGCCGAATGCAGGAATGCCGCCGCCATCCACCAGCATGCGCTTGCCATCGGGAAAGACGACGAGCAGGCTGTCTCCCTGGCCAACGTCGATCGCCGTCATCTCCAGTTGGCCGCGCCAGGTGTCCGCGGGGAAGGGCTGGAACAGCAGAAGCACCAGGAACAGGGCGACTGCGCCTATGCTGGCGGCTCGGCACCATCGGCCTCGAGCCACCGCTGCGGCGATCAGCGCCGCCGAAAAGGCGACTCCCAGCCAGACGGGCGGAGTCGCAATCCGCCAGTTCGGCTCGATGGCGGCATGCCAGCTTACCACTCTTTGCGACAGCCACAACAAGACTCCCGCAATCCGCGCCACCCAGTGCCATCCAGTGAAGACGGCGACGAAGCCGGCCGGCACCGCCAACCCCATCAGCGGCACAACCAGAGTATTGGCCGAAAGGCCCGAGAGGCCCACGCGGTGGAAATAGACCACCATGGGCAGCGTCAATCCCAACTGCGCAATCGCCGAGACCAGCGTCATCTCGTAAAGGAAGAACAGGAATCGCACGGGCACCGCGATGGCGGGAATCGCGAGCTTGCGTGGAAGACCGAGCGCGCGCATGGTGTCGGCCAGCAGGCGCATCTCAATTCGGAACTGAGCCACACGGGGAGGCAGATGCAGATCGCGGCCGATATCGTCCAGACCGCTCAGGGCGCGGCCGAGCGGTCCGGTGGTCGCGCGAATCAGAGGCGTGGCAAACGCACCGAGAAAAGCGACGGCAAGGAAGGTAAGCTGGAAACTCGCCTCGAACAACTGGTCCGGATCGAAGATCAGAAAGCCCATCGCTACGGCAGCAAGAATGTTCAGCGGACGTCGTTCGCGGAAGAAGTAGCCGGCGATCATGTAGAGCGTCAGCCCCGCCGCCGACCGCGTGCACGGCGACTGCCAGCCGGTGACGAGCGCATAAAACCACGCGGCCGCGACAGTCGTCAGAAGCGCCAATGGCTCGGGCACGAAACAGATGCGCAGCAGGAAGAGGAAGAATGCCGCCAGGATCGCAACGTGCGTGCCCGAGATCACCAGCGCATGGAACGTGCCAGTGGAGCGATAGTCTTCCGTCCAGATTCTCTGAAGCTGGTAAGACTGGCCGATGAGGATCGCCTGCATGATGCCGCTCTGATAGCTCTCGCCGGGATAGAGGCTTTGGATGCGCATCAAGGCGCGCTGGCGCAGGTCCATGACGGCTTTTTGGAAGCGGGACCCGCAACGCCCCGGAAGAACGCGCACCGTGTTCGCGGCCCCGGATGCGGTCCAGAAAATGTCCTGACGGGCAAGGTAGTGCGCGTAATCGAAGGCGCCGGGATTGCCGTAATTGCGAGGTTTCCGCACCCGCGCGTCGAGTTCCACGTTCTGGCCATAGTGCAGATCGGGCAGAGGCGCATCATCCTTTGTATACAGCGTGACTTGCGCGCGCGCCCCGCGATCGAGTTCCAGCAGGAAACGCTCGCGTTCACCCGAGATGGCCGGAGGCTCGACGACGCACCCGCCGAGGATCACGATCTCACGCCCTTCCGCGTCCAACTCCGGCGGCGGTCCCGGCGCGTGCGCAAGTGCCGTGAGGATGCCGGTGCAGACGAGTCCGGCCATGCAGGCAACGCCGGCGGTGACACGTGCGCTGCGAGTGAGTGCGAGGATGCCGAGGAATAGCAGGGCGCCGATGGCGAGAAGAAGTTCCGAAGGTTGAAACGGTACGAAACGGGAAACCAGGATCCCCGCGGCGATGGCAGCTACGGGCCCGACCAGCGGGAGTCTCACTTGGAACACTGATTGTAACAGGTGGCCGGCGTGGTATAAACGACTCCATGCAGAAAGCACTGATTGTGTTCGCGTTAGCGTCTCTGGCATGGGGAGCCGATACCCGGCCCAAGGTTCGCGCAATTACCGCATTCGTCCATATCGACGCCAGAACCTACGCCGCCGAAATCGAAAACACGATGCAGTTTCTGAATGGCGCACGCGAGGCCTACCGCGCCGCTGGCTTCGAAGTGGAGGGCGTCAGAATAGTGACTCAGCCCTTCACGCAATACATCGCGGGGATGAAGCGGGAAGAGGCGCTCGCCCTGTTCCACAAGCTGGATGAGCTTTCCACCAAACTGAAGTACGCTCCCAATATCGGAACCGCGATGGTGGGCGACAACGACGACACCGCGGTGCTCGATCTGCTGGCGACGGTGCTCGCCACAACGAGGCTGAATGCCAGCCTGATTGTGGCAGGCGAGGATGGCGTTCACTGGCGGGCGATCCGTGAGGCGGCCAAGCTGATCAAGAATACCGCCGAGCGCAGTTCGCACGGCTCGGGCAACTTCAACTTCGCGGTTACGGCAATGGTGAAACCGTACGGTCCGTTTTATCCGGGTGCCTACCACCTGGGCGCGGGGAAGACCTTCGCCGTGGGATTGGAAGGCGCCAATGTGGTGGCGGATGTCTTCGCGCAGTATCACGAGCCGAGGGAAGCCGAGAAGCAGTTGGCCGCCGCGCTCGCCAGGCACATGAAGGATGCCGAAGCGGTCGCCACCAAAGTGGCGGGCACAAGCGGCTGGGCCTACGCCGGCATCGATCCCACGCCAGCGCCTCTGGGCGATGTGTCCATCGGCCGCGCGATCGAATCCTTCACCGGAGGCCCCTTTGGCTCGAGCGGTACTATGACGGCGGCCGGCATCATCACGCGCGCCGTGCAATCGGTTCCGGTGAAGCGGGTTGGATACTCGGGCCTGATGGTTCCGGTGCTCGAGGATAACCTGCTGGCGAAGCGGTGGGCGGAGGGTACCTACAATATGGACTCGCTTCTGGCGTATTCCGCGGTCTGCGCCGGCGGCCTGGATACCGTACCTTTGCCCGGAGATACCAGCGTGGAGCAGATCGCACGCATTCTCGGTGACGTCGCTACCCTGGCATACAAATGGCAAAAGCCGCTCGCGGCACGCCTGCTCCCCGTGCCGGGCAAGAAGGCCGGCGACCATACCGAGTTCGAGGACGCGCGGATGGCCAATACCGTCATTCACTAGGAGACGGTCAGGGGTGGCCCCCGCTTCGTGAAGCACGGTGTTAGGTTCACCCATTGAAGATTGACGACGGATTTTGTCAGCGCCGCGAGACTGTCGCGCTCCGCATTACGCGTCCCGCGAGGCCCGCTGTGTTTAAAAATGTCGGATCTGTTCGATGGAGAGGGGTCAATTCGCCAAAAGCGACTTTGAACGTGATCGCCACGCAATCCCTTCCGTGCCATCGGTCTCCTTCAGCATCGGCGAAGCGCTTTTCACCAACGATCCACGGGCGGGTATAGGAAGCGTGATCGGAAGCGTGGTCAGGCGCGCGCATTCCTACCAGATGGTCGTGATGAAGACCATCCTGGGAACTGACCTTCGCGTCACTCTCGGACCTGAATTTCCTGATCGCCAAAGGCTACACGGGCCAGACCACTGAGTAATCCCCATGCCGGGCGGGGATCCCGCGGAGCAGGTTGTCGGCGTGCGTATGCCCTCGTACGCCGCTGCATCATTGACCTTGCATTTCTAAATGCCAGGCATCGCACTGTTCTGCGCATGGCGAACCAGGCCATTCTCGATCCAAATCCGGCAGAACGCGCCGCTTGCCTGGAACGGGTAAAGCGATCTGGTGTGGGCTGCGTGGCTAGCACGAATGATCACGGTTGCGGAATCGTAAGTTCCTGCAGAACACCGCTTGTGGGTCCCGCTCGCGAGAGCAAAGCGTTCGCCGGAGCACAGCAACGCGTCCTTGCGGTACCGGCGCATAACGAGTGAGCCATTAGACGTGTGACTGCGACGGATGTCTGCATTTTTTCACACTCATTACGACATTTTACCGGAACGGTATGCTGCCGCACCCTCGCTTAACTTCCTTACTGGTTAAAAGTCACTGACTCTCCTTAATATGAGCTAAGGGGTTTTTAGTGGCTGTAGCGGAGCCTGTCTCCGCGCGGCGAAGCAAGAGGCAGGCGCCCACTCTTTTGAACGCGCTTAACTTCTCATTACGCTTAACTGAGGTTCACACCGTGAACCATGGAGGTAAAGTGTCTCGATTGGTTTCGATTCTCTCAGTTTTTGCATTACTGGCTGCTCCAGCATTTGGCCAGGTCAGCGGGCGTCTCACCGGATCGGTAATCGACCCTTCGGGAGCGACCATACCTGGCGCAACCGTAAATCTTTACCTGCCGGGCGGTAAAGCGCCGGTGTTCACGATGAAGACCACGTCAGCTGGAATCTTCGACTTTACGTCGGTGAGGCCGGATACTTACAAACTCGAGGTCAACGCAGCAGGGTTCGTCAAGTTCTCTCAAGAGAACGTGGTGATCGATCCGGTGCGGCAGACGACGCTGGCGCCGATCCAACTCGGGCTGCAGTCCGCGACGCAGACGATGGAAGTGGTCGGCGCGGTTTCGACGGTGGATACCAGCAGCGTCGAGGTGAACAGCACGGTTTCGCAATCGCAGGTGCTGAACCTCCCGGTTCTCGACCGGCAGATTAATAACCTGTTCTACACCCAGCCTGGGGTAAACAACAATGGGAGCGCCGATACCTCCATCAACGGAGTGCGCGCCCAGAACACCAACGTGACGCTGGACGGTATCAATATCCAGGACAATTTCATCCGCATCAACGGGCTGGACTATCTGCCGAACAAGTTGACGGTCGCCGAGGTACAGGAACTGACGATCTCCAGTTCGAATGCCAACCCTGCCATCGGTGGGAATGCGAGCGCGATTACGCTGTCGTCGCCGTCGGGAACCAACACATTCCACGGCAGCGCCTACTGGTACAACCGGAACAATGCGGCGTCGGCCAACGACTGGTTCAACAATCTGGATGGCGTGGCGCGCCCGTTCCTGAATTTGAACCAGTTCGGCGGAACGATCGGCGGTCCCATCAAGAAGGATAGGCTGCTCTTCTACGCGGCCTACGAGACATACGACTATCACAGCACCACGCCGGAAACGACCACCATTCTGACGCCGGCTGCCCGGCAGGGAATTCTCACCTTCCGTACCAACGGCACCGGTCCGATACAAACGTATAACGTGCTGCAGAATCCGGGAATCGGACTGTCCGCGATACCGTTGGATCCGACTGCCGCGAGCCTCCTCGCGCAGGTTCCGACTACCGGGAACAGCACACAGGTCGGCGACGGACTGAACACCACGGGGTATCAGTTCAACGCGCGAAGCAATCAACGGCGCGACAGCGTGGAAGGGCGAGTCGACTACAACTTGTCGACGAAGAACGTCTTCAGTGGAACGTTCCGCTGGAACCGCGATAATGACGACCGCCCTGATGTGTTCAGCGGCTTCACCACGGTCCCGCCGGTCTTCAATCAGAACCACGCGTATCTGTTTTCGGCAAGCTGGCGATGGACGCCGTCCGCGAACCTGACGAACGAATTGCGGGGAGGCGGCAACCTGGCGGTCGCGCCGTTTGACGTTTCCGGCCAACTGCCCGCCACACTGATTACCGGCACGATCTTCACCGATCCACAGAACACCTTTCTACCGCAGGGGCGCACCACCCACACCTACAACATCCAGGACAACGCCAACTGGTTGCACGGACACCATTCGGTGTCGTTCGGCTTCCAGACGCAGCAGGTGCGCGTGACGCCCTACAACTACGCCGGAATCGTTCCCACCTACACGCTCGGCGTGTTCTCCGCAAATCAACCTTACGGCTACGGCACGGGCGACATTCCCGGAGCTAATGCGGTGGATACGAACACCGCCAACGCGCTGCTGGGAACGCTGGGCGGGTTGGTGCAATCCGCGACTCAAAGCTACAACGTGACCAGCCAGACTTCGGGCTTCGTGCCAGGCGCACCCTCCAGGCAGAACCTGCTCTTCAACAGTTACGCGCTGTATGTCTCCGATACCTGGAAGGTGCGGGACAATCTGACGGTGGTAGCCGGGCTCCGTTACGATTACTTCCCGGCGGTGCAGGAAACGAACGGGCTGCTGATCCAGCCGCAGATCATCAACAACAATCCGGTAGCGACGTTGCTGGGGAACTCCAGCCTGACGTTCCAGGGAACGCATCTCTACAACTCGCAAAAGGACAATTTCGCGCCCAACGTTGGCCTGGCGTGGACGCCGCTGGGCAGCGCCAGGAAACTGGTGATCCGCGGCGGATACAGCATCAGTTATGCGCAGGACGACATCCTGGAAGCGGTCCTGAGCACCGCGACGGCGAACTCCGGCTTGACCGGATCCTCCGCAATCACCAATGCGTCGGGTGTGGTTTCGGCGCCTCCGCCGTTGACGACGCCGGTCTTCCAGATCCCAATTTCCACCCAACAGAACTTCGTCAATACCGGCGGCAACAACGTTCAGGGGTTGATCAGTCCGAACCTGAAGACGCCCTACGTGCAGCAATGGAACGTCACCGTAGAGCAGGAATGGAAAGGGATGATCTTCGACGCCGGCTACCTGGGAAATCACGCGGTGGGCCTGCTTCGCCAGATCGACTATAACCAGGTGAACATCAACCAGGGCACGTTCCTGCCGGACTTTCGTAATGCCTACAACAACGGCATTCTCGCTCTGAACGCCGGACTTGGATTCAACCCGGCATTCAACGCGAACATTCCGGGCAGCGTGCAGTTGCCGTTCTTCAACTCGCTGCCGAGCGGGGGTTCCCTGAGCAGCGCCACGGTACGCAGCGATATTCTCAGCCAGCAGATCGGGAACCTGGCGCAGTTCTATCAGCAGACCAACGCGTTCCCGACGAATCAGCCGGGCTTCTCGTTCTTCCCCAATCCGTTGACACTCTATTCGAGCCTGCTCACTAACTTTTCGCAATCCAGCTACAACGGGCTGCAGTTGCAGATGCGCAAGAGGACTTCAAAGGGGATTCAGTTCCAGGTGAGCTATGTGTTCAGCAAGACGTTCAGCGACACCAGCGTAGAACGCGGCCTGGACGCGCTGCTCGATAACAACAGCCCCACCATCGAGCGGGCTCGGGCTCCCTGGGATCTGACGCACGCCATCAAGCTGAACCATTACATCCCGATCCCGATTGGCGCCGGACACCGGTTCCAGGCCCGCGGCCTGAATTGGCTGATCGGGAATTGGGCGTTGAGCGGGTTCATGACGATTCAATCGGGCGCGCCAATTTCGATTCTGAGCGCGCGCGGTACGCTGAACCGGTCGGCGCGATCTCCCGAGAACACCGTCAACTCCACCGATTCGCTGGGCCAACTGGAAGCTTTGAGTGGCGTGTTTATGACCGGCAACGGGCCTTACTACATTAACCCATCCGCCGTCAGCCCGAATGGAACCGGCACTTCGCCCGACGGATCGGCGCCGTTCGCGGGGCAAGTGTTCTTCAACCCTCCGGCAGGGACCGCCGGCACGTTACAACGCCGGCTGCTGAGCGGGCCGTGGTTTAAGAACTATGACATGGCGTTGCTGAAGTCCATTCAACTCACGGAACGCCAACATATCGACTTCCGCGCGGATTTCTACAACTTACTCAATCACCCGAACTTCTTGGCGGTCAGCCAGAACATCAACTCGGTGGATTTCGGTAAGATCACGCAGCAGTTCTATGCTGCGGATGGAGTAGGTCCCCGGCTGCTCCAGTTCGGTTTATACTACCGATTCTGATTTGTACGAAAGCGTCCATTTTTCTCGCGAAGAGCCGGGTTACCGGGCCGTTGAAGGCCCGGACCCGGTTTCCTTTTTTGGCTCCCGGAGTAACCCTAAACCTGAAGTTAACAGGACGAACAGTACGCTTTTTACGCTTGGTAACTATGCAAAAAGGAACTCTGTGAAGCATACTGTTCGGAGTCAGGCGGGCATACCTATGACCCAACAATACGCACTACTCTCGATCGTGTACATGATGGCCTTCGTTATCGTGCTCGATCGCACACATTTCCTCGCGAGGAACTCGCGCTTTTGCAAGGATGCGCTGCTCAGCGATCACGATCTGGATCAATTGCGAAATATCCTTTCGGCTTGCGAAGAAAATTAACAGATGTGGCGCGGACATTCGTGGCTGTCGCGTCGACGGGCGCGTTTCGGGCGTCTGCCACTCTAACGCCACGAGTTGGTTGTTCGACGGCCCGCTTCGAACACTCCTGAGAAACCACTTCGCGAAGGGAACTCGTGGACGCGCGACAGGGCGCCTGATGGGAGTGAGCCTTGGCTTGCCCGCCGAAAGAACAAGCCAAAGACTCATCCGTTGCGGACAGCAACGCCTATGCGCGGATTCTCGCTGAGCGCAATCTGAGCTTCGAGAAAAGCATGAGAGGCAGGGCTAATGCCATGAGCCACAATGCATCTGGTTCGGGCGCATCGGCTCCGGCACTGCCGCCGCCGGTGTCACCGCCGCCACCACCCGAGGACTGCTGCTGAGCAGGCACATCCGCGAGCGATGGGGTTCCGGTTCCGTTATAAAAGAAGCCGGTCAACGTCTCTTGAAAGTGGGATGAAGCGTTCAGCGTAAACCCGTTGTAGTTGCCGGACCACGGAGCCACGCCTCCCGTGAAATGAATCGGACCTTCTCCGTAATCCGTGAACAGGCTTGTCGTCGGGAGGTGGGTTATCGGATCGAGTGCCGCGTACGTGCCCTGTAATCCTTGAATCGTCTTCCCGCTCGAGTCGTACGAAGCGAGATCGATCAGGGGCATCCAACCGGCATCATCCATCACCGTGAAGCCGGCCGTTCCACTGATGTTGTCGTAAACAATGGTGATCGGATTCCATCCCTGAGGCAGGTCGACAGATTGATTGATCACCAGACTACCCGCTGGATAGCCATAGTAGGCTCCAACAACCAAATTCCCGTCGAGGGTGAGAGATGTTGACTGCGTTCCACCCGTACCTACATACACCTGGAACAGCACCGAGTTCGCCGATGCCGTGGTCGCGGTCAGCACCGCAAGGAACACGAGAATAAAAAGACGCAAAGGTGTGATTGTCTTCACGATATCTATAGGTAGTGTTCTTCAGCAAAATTCTCAGGAATTCGGGTCTTTTTGAATGTTACTCGTTTAGTTCTATGCCTTTAGAGATAGATGCCTAGTACGGCCATCCCATGGCTGCGATTGGATTCAAGGCAGCCGCCGGCGGGGAAATCAACAAACGGGGACAGAAGCGCTCAAGCTCCAGCGCGCGCGATCGGCGCTCAGAAGCTTGGTCTGAATCGCCACTGCTTCCAACTCTTCGCGGAAACGCGGGTCGGCAATCTGGATCAACGCTTCGGCGCGCTGGCGGATGGTCTTGCCGTGCAGATAGGCGACGCCGTGCTCCGTGATGACGTAGTGCACGTCTCCGCGCGAAGTCACGACGCCCGCGCCGGGCTGCAGGCGGGGAACGATGCGCGACACGGTTCCGTGCTTCGCCGTCGCAGGCAAGGTGATAATGGGCATGCCGCCTTTCGATCGGGCCGCTCCGCGGAGGAAGTCGACCTGCCCGCCAATCCCGCTGTAGAGTGTCTGGCCCATTGAATCCGCGCACACCTGGCCGGTGAGGTCTACTTCGATCGCCGAGTTGAGTGCCACCATGCGGTCGTTCTGAGCGATGACAAAAGGATCGTTGGCGTAAGCCGTACGGCGAAACTCGAAGCTGGGATTGTTGTCGATGAAGTCGAACAACATCTGGCTCCCGAGCACGAATCCGGCGATCACTTTATTCCGGTGGATGGTCTTGCGCTCGTTGTTTATCACGCCCGATTGCATCAGAGGAACCACGCTGTCGGGAACCATTTCGGAATGAATCCCCAGGTCCTTATGGTCGCTCAGGAGCCCGAGCACCGCTTCTGGTATGCCGCCAATGCCAGTCTGAATGGTTGCGCCATCGGGAATCAGCGGCGCCACCTGGCGGGCGATGGCGTGATGAATCTCGGATACCTTCTGCTTGGGGTACTCGGAGAGCGGATGCGACGACTCCACGAAGGCATCCACGCGGCTGACATGCAGAAAGGTGTCCCCGAACGTCCGCGGCATCTGGGGGTTGATCTCCACGATCACGTGTTTCGCGCATTGCGCGGCCGTCAGAGAGGCGTCAATGCTCGTCCCCAGGCTCAGGTAGCCGTAGTGATCCGGAGGAGTGCATTGCAACAGGCAGACATCGATGGGCAAAGCTCCGGAAGTGAACAGACCTTCGATCTCGCTCAGGAAAATCGGCGTGTAGTCGGCGCGCCCATCCTGCACTGCCTGGCGGACATTTCCGCCGATGAAGAGGGCGCTGTGGCGAAAATGCCCCTCATATTTCGGAAGCGTGTAATCGGCGATCCCCATGGTGGCCATGTGGAGTACTTCCACATTGCGCAACTCAGGACCGCGCCGGGTCAACGCGTTCACCAGATCCACCGGTTCCGCACAGCCGTTATGGATATAGACCCGCTGCCCGGACTGCACTTCGGCAAGGGCCACGTCGGCAGGCATGATGCGCGCGCGATAATCTTCGGTCATAAGCATCTCCCCGCGGCCGGCTTGCCGCGCATGGTGTACACTCCGCGAGCCATCTCGGGGCAGGATTGGACAGCCGCCTCCACGCCCAACCGCGCCACCTCCTGGAGATACGGCAGCGTCGCCTGGGCAATGGCCACGCTGCTCGACCGGCCCAGATCGGCGGTGATGTTCGGGACGCAGAAGTGGGTGACGCCTTTGTAGAGGAAGGTCGGATCCGCGAGCGTCGTCGGCCGGCTGGTTTCAATGCAGCCGCCCTGGTCGATGGACACGTCGATAATCGCCGAGCCCGGCTTCATGCTCTCCACCATGGCGCGCGTCACGACATGGGGCGAGCGGGTACCTGCCACGAGAATGGCGCCGATCAGCACATCGGCGTCCGCAACTGCGTCCGCAATTGCATCGTCATCCGCCAGGCACGTCTCGACACCGCGCACATGCTCCATCACCCGCCGGAGCTTGTACGGATCGATGTCGAAGGCGAGCACCCGCGCACCCGTCGCGACCGCAGTACGGGCGGCCGCTGACCCGACGCTGCCGGCCCCGAAAATGACCACGCGCGCTGGAGGAACTCCCGGCGTCCCACCGAGCAGAATGCCGCGCCCACCGGAACTGGAGCGCAGCAGATGAGCCGCGATCGAGACGGCCATCTGGCCCGCCAGTTCGCTCACTGCGGCCAGCACCGGCAGCCTGCCGTTTTCCTGTTGGATGACCTCGCAGCCGATGGAGGTGATGGCGCGTCCCTCGAGCGCCTCCAGAAGCCATCGGTCCGCGACGGCGAGATGATAAAAGGCCGAAACCACCGTGCCGGGGCGGCAGAGCGCCAACTCTTCCGCGGTGGGACGCCCGATCTTCGCCACCAGTTCGGCACGCTGCAGGACTTCGGCTGGAGAGTAGACGATGTGACCGCCCGACCGGATGTACTCCGTATCGCGGAACATCGCGCCATCGCCCGCGCCTTTCTCTACCCAAACGGTGTGTCCCGCACTTGCCAGACGCCGGACGACCGGAGGGGTCAGCCCGACGCGCGTGTCGAACGCGGCGCGCTCACGAATCACCCCGATATCCATATCGTGGCTCCCTCGTTACACGGATGCCGGCGAATAGATGTCGAGCAACTGCGCGCGGATGGCGTGCAGACGATCGGCAGTGACGTTCAAGACCCCTCTCAGGAAGCGGAATCCGAACGCGTAGTCCTCCTCGCAGGCATGCCGCAGACGGGAACCGTCCAAGGCGAGTGCGTGGACTTCCTGGAGCGCCCGTGCCTGGAACTGCTTGCCGTTCTCGCTCGTCACCGATGACCAGCCGAGCACTTCGCCGGCGTAAAGAGTCTCCACACGAAGCGGACGGCCGGGAGTCACGATTTCAAGCGCGACGTTGCCGTCGATCAAGATGTAAAAGAGGCTGGAGCGATCGCCTTCGTGGAAGATCAATTCTCCTGCGGTGAAATGCACTTCGCCGGCCATGGCAGCCAGCCGTGCGATGTGTTCGGGCCAGAAATCCTGTGTAAAGGGATGACTGGTCAGAAGATTCGTAATCGCGTCGCTCATAAGACACCTCTGGGGCGTGGTGGTGTACAACATTCCCACAATTCTATATTCGGACCTTTTAAGCAGAAAATCAAGTAGACAGAATGGCCCACACGGTCCAGAATTGCGCGGGCTGCCCGCAAGTGCAGGCATTGGCGCACAAAATTTCGGGGGATTTTTCGACAAAAGATTTAATCACCTTAAATTCTGTTATCATATTGGCTTCGAGGGGGTGTGGTGTTTCTCATCACTCGTAGGAAACAATTCGGTCCAACGACCTTCCTCTGGGACGTGAACGCGCCGGACGTGGCGCGAGCGGCGCGTCCCGGACATTTCGTCATGGCTCGCATCGATGAGCATGGGGAGCGAATTCCGCTGACCGTAGCCGATTTTAATGTGGAGCGCGGCACCGTCACCGTCGTCATCCAGGCCGTAGGTAAGACTACGATCGAGATGATGGCGCTGCGGCAAGGCGACGCGATACTCGACTTTATCGGGCCGCTAGGGCTGCCAAGCCATATCCGAAAGCTGGAGGGGACCGTGGTGCTGGTAGGCGGCGGACTGGGCGTCGCGCCGATCTACCCGCAATTACGTGAATACAAGAATCGCGGAAATCGGACCCTCTCGATCATCGGCTTTCGCACTAAGGACTTGGTGTTCTGGGAAGACCAGTTCCGGGAATGCAGCGATGAACTGATTGTCGCCACGGACGATGGCAGTTACGGGCGGAAAGGCCTCGTGACGCACGCCTTGGCCGAAGTCCTGAGCCGTGAGCCGAACGTTTGCGAAGTAGTCGCCATCGGGCCGATTCCGATGATGAAGGCGTGCTGCGAAGTCACGCGGCCGTCGGCGATCCCCACGATCGTCAGCCTGAACTCCATCATGGTGGACGGTACCGGAATGTGCGGCTCGTGCCGCGTCACGGTTGGCGGCAAGATGAAATTCGCCTGTGTGGACGGTGCCGATTTCGACGGCCACCTGGTGGCGTTCGACGAGTTGTCTCTGCGGCAGAAGCGTTTCGAACGCGAGGAAAAGGCGGCCCTGGAGCGGTTTCGCAGGGAGTCGGCCAAGCTGGCGAGCCTGCAAAGCGAGAACGGAAACGGAGCGAAGCTGGTTTCGACCTGCGAACTGCCGGAGCCGATTCCGGCCCCCCCGGGTCCGCGAGTTCCCAAGAACATCCGCACCATACCGCCGGAGCGCTCGCTCATGCCGCACCAGCCGGCTGAAGAGCGGGTCCACAATTTCAAGGAAGTGGCTCTTGGCCTGGACCTAGCGGCTGCTCTGCACGAAGCGGACCGGTGTCTGCGATGCAAGAAGCCGCGCTGCGTGCCGGGCTGCCCGGTGGGAATCGACATCCCGGGCTTCATCGCGGCGCTGCAGCACAAAGACATCAAGCGCTCGTACCAGATCCTGAAGACATCCAACGCGTTGCCGGCGGTGTGCGGCCGAGTCTGTCCGCAGGAATCGCAATGCGAGGCTACCTGCGTGGTAGGCGCCAAGTTCAAGCCGGTGGCGATTGGGCGGCTGGAGCGTTTTGTCGCGGACGCCGCTCTGGGGCGCGGTTGGGAGGAGGCGCCGCAGACGAGCGGCACAGGAAAACGGGCAGTGATCGTCGGGTCCGGGCCTTCGGGACTGGCATGTGCGGGCGATTTGGCGCGCAACGGCGTAAAGGTCACCATTTTTGAAGCGCTGCATGTGGCAGGCGGCGTACTGAAATACGGCATCCCGGAATTCCGGCTGCCCGACATCATCATCGACGCCGAGATCGAGAATCTGAAGAAATTAGGTGTGGAGATCAAGCTCGATACGATTATCGGAAAGCTGTTCACGATTCCGGAGTTGCTGACGGACATGGGATACGACGCGGCATTCGTGGGTACGGGCGCCGGGTCTCCCAAGTTCGCCGAGATTCCAGGCGAAGCGTTCAATGGAGTCTTCTCGGCCAACGAATTCCTCACGCGGGTTAATCTGATGCGCGGGCATCAGCAGCCACTCTACGACACGCCGGTGGGGATGGGGAAACGCGTGGCGGTGGTCGGCGCCGGGAATACGGCGATGGATTCCTGCCGCGTCGCCAAGCGAATGGGCGCCGAGCAAGTAACGGTGGTGTATCGCCGCTCGCGTCGCGAGTCGCCGGCCAGGATTGAAGAACTGGAACACGCGATCGAAGAGGGCATCGAGTTCCTGTGGCTCACGAACCCTGTAGAGATCCTGGGCAACTCGGCAGGCTGGGTTACGGGAATGCGGGTGCAGAAGATGGAGTTAGGCGAGCCCGACGCGTCGGGGCGACGCCGTCCGGTACCGGTTGCCGGCTCGGAGTTCGTGCTGGATGTCGATACCGTGGTTTACGCGTTGGGCACCACGGCCAATCCGATCATCAAACAGACCACCCCCGGGCTCAAAGTCAACAAGTGGGGGTACATCGAAATCGATGACCGCACGGGAATGACTTCGATTCCGGGGCTGTTTGCCGGCGGTGACATTGTGACAGGCGCAGCGACCGTGATCCTGGCGATGGGCGCGGGGAAGCGGGCCGCACAGGGAATGCTGGAATACATGGGCATCAACTCCGTGGGACCCGAGGTTTGCGCGGAGACGACGCCGGTGAGAGGGAATTGAGATGCCATCCACTTGTCCGAAGTGCCGGAGAGTAGTTGAAGAAGACGAGATCTGCTGCGCGCAGGTGCGCTACACGTGGCGCTGCAAGAGTTGTTTCAAGCTGACCAGCGGATTCGCGATTCCGTACGGCAAGTGCTTCATGTGCGGAGGCGAGTTGGAAGTAATTCCGGGGCGCGAACTGGGAGACTCCATGCGGTTCCGTGCCATCCGGGACGCGGTTCAGTTCGAACTGGATTCCTTCCACTTTTACAAGCTGGCCCGCGACAAGGCGCACACGCCGGAACAGCGGGCCGTGCTGGAACGGCTGTTCGAAGCGGAACTCGATCACCTGCACGAACTGGAAGCGAAGTATCACGCTCACCTGGACCGCGAAGTGGTGGAGCTTTCCGAGAATGAAGAGCAATTGCTATCCAGTTGGCTCTTCCGTGGGATTCGCATCAACGAGGAGTCGGGAGTTGCGGATCTCTACCAGCAGGCACTCGAGATGGAGCGGCGCACGAGGGATCATTTTCGCAATCTTGCCCGCGAGCTGCCTGCCGGCTTGGAGCGGGAGTTGTGCGAGGAACTGGCTGCCGAGGAAGATGAACACGTTGCGCTGCTCGAAGGGGAGATGGAGCAGCTCTAACTCCGCAGCATTCATTGCTCGACGATGGTTCCCTGATGAAAGACGATTTTCCACCCGGAGTCCGTGTGCCGCCAGATTGTCGAGCGCCGCGTGGTTCGATCGCCATCCTGGACCAGGGTGTAGGTGAGTAAATAGAGATCCGGCGCGAGTTCCTGACACCGAAAGTCCGATGGCTCCAGGTGATCTTTGACGGGATTCTGACGCCGTCTCTCTAGCTCCTCAAGTACGACTTCCCGGCTGTATCTTCGGCCGGAGGCACCTACCTCCCAGAAGTCACTCACGGTCATGTCTTCGTAGTCCGCCCGCGAGGTGCCAAACTCGGGGCGATGAAAGATGGGTTCGCGGCGGATGAGCTCGTCCAGCACCTCGGAAAGGTCCGGATCGGTGGCACGGGAGAGCCCCATTTCGGAGGTCATTTTCTCATCATAAACTCCTGGAAAGGGCGGTACTTTGGTACCGCTTGCAATGGCTGCTGAAGGGCCTAAAGAGTTTTCATCTTCATAACCTCAGGCGTATGGATTTTCACCACCGCTTGTCGTATCATGAACACATTCGCAAAACTCTGGGAGGGTCTTGGATGCGTCTATTTTCAACGTCTGTCGTGTTTTTTTTATGCGTCGCTGCTGGGTTTTCACAGGTAACGACGACTGCTCGTATGGATGGCGTCGTCACCGATCAGCAGAACGCGGTAGTCCCGGCAGCGGCTGTGGTCGTGGTTCAAAGCGCCACGGGCCAGAGCCTGCGCACGGTGACGGACGACAAGGGTTACTGGGCCCTGCCGAGTCTGCAGACCGGCTCTTACAAGGTGACGGTAACTAAAGAGGGTTTCAAGTCGGTCACAAATAACAATGTGATCATTGACGCCGGCGTTCCAGCGACCGTTAACATCGTGCTAGCGGTAGGCGCCACCACGGAAACCGTGGAAGTGATGGCGGGCGCTGAGATCGTGCAAACCGATTCGGCCACCGTGAGTTCCACGCTGCAAGGCCGGCAGATTAACGACCTTCCGTTTACCAGTCACAACGTGACCGAGTTGATTGCGAGCCAGCCGGGCACGCAGAACGCGGATGGTGTTCGTTACGCGACCATCAATGGCCTGCCTCAGCCCACAATTAACATCACCATCGACGGCATTAACGTTCAGGACAACGCCACCAAGAGCAATCCTGACTCGGTTTTCAACGCCGTCCAGCCCCGCACGCAGGCGATCGAAGAAATGACCATGAGCACGGCCGCCGCGAGTGCCGATAGCACCGGCGAAGGCGCCGTACAGATCAAGTTCGTGACCAAGGGCGGGACCAACTCGTTCCACGGCGGGCTGTATGAGACCAATCGCAATTCGTACTTCGAAGCTTGCGCTTTCTTCAACTGTTTACAGGGCGCCGCGAAGGACCGAATCAACCTCAACGAATATGGGTTTACAATCGGCGGACCGGTACTGAAGAACAAGCTGTTCTTCTTCGAATCTTTCGAATTCTTCGATCTGCCGCAGTCGTTTCCGGAGACGGGCACATGGCTGACTCCCACCGCCGCGAGCGGCGTCTTTACTTATAACGTGGGCGGGGCCGTGAAAACCGTCAACCTATATACTTTGGCGGCACAGGCCAATCCTTCCCTGCCGGCAGGCGTCCGCGCCTTTCCAACCGCAGGTGACCCCACCCTGGCGAAGACATATTCACTGATTAACCAGCTCATCACCGCGTCTGGAGGGACCCCGGTAAGCCGCATCGTGTCGAATAACGACTACAACCGCGAAAACTTCACCTCCAACGCTCCCGCGGTGAACAACCGGAAATTCCAGACGGCACGCCTCGACTACAACCTCACCGACAAGCATCACATCAACGCGGTCTGGAATTATCAGGTCAATTCCCGTAGCCCGGACGGACTGAACTTGGAATACCGGATTCTTCCTGGCACCGGTACGCAATTGGGCTCGCCCTCGCTGGAGGGCCAGTACGGCATCAATTGGACTGGCAGCATCGGATTGCGATCCGTGATTACACCCACGATCACAAATGAGTTCACGGGTGGAATTCAAGGCGGCGCCAATGCTTTGGGCGACGGCTTGTCGACGGCCGATTACGGGATTTGGAACGGCAAACTGCTCAGTTTCGCCGGATACATGACGAATCCTTACAACGGCAACTACACGAACTTCGCACCGCGCAGCACGCCGGTCTACCAGGTCAACGACAACGTGAGCTATCTGAAGGGGAACCACCTGCTGAACTTCGGATTCAACTTCACGCAGATCAACGCGTGGCAGGCGGCCGCGAATTCTTCGCTACTCAATACGCTGGCGCTCGGTCAGGCGGCGGGCGATCCGGACAATACCGGTGCGACCTCCCTTTTTACGACGACGACTCTCCCCGGCGCCAGTGCCACGCAGCTCAGTGACGCAGCCAATCTGTACGCGATTCTGGTGGGGCGTGTCTCCGCAGTGACCAGTTCGGCGGTGCTCGGCGAGCAAACCAAAACGTACGGCTCGAATTTCTCGGTTGATCGCGACCACATGCGCGAATACGCCGGATACATTCAGGACACCTGGCGCGTCAGTTCGCAGGTTACGATCAGCGTGGGTCTGCGTTGGGATCGTCAGGGCGCGATCCGGAATCTCGACAATCTATACACCCGTCCCGGCTTCGCCGGCTTGTTCGGCGTCTCGGGGGTCGGCCATCTGTTCCAGCCGGGAGTTTTGGACGGATCGGTGCCGGTCTTTTCGCTGGTGCCTCCGGGGGTCGGTGGATACGATCCCGGTGTCGGGCACTTCAATCCGTCTTTCGGGATCGCGTATCGTATTCCCAAAGGCGGCGTCTTTCATTGGCTGACGGGCGACGACGCGGTACTCCGTAGCGGGTTCAGCATCTCGACGATCCGTCAGGGCATCGGTTTCCTGGATGGCGTCTGGGGCGCGAATGCGGGCCGCAGTCTCTCCACCAGCACCAGCCCTTCAACCACGCCGAGCGTGTTCACCGCTGGTAACGTGCTTTTCAGCGATCCGACTTATCCGACCCTGGTTCCCAGCTCGATCGATCCGGCGTTCCCGAATCCGAGCTTCCCGCTGGCCGTGCAGAGCGGGCAGACCGTAGAAGACTACAATCCGAAGATCAAGGCCGAATATGTGGAAAGCTACACGCTCGGTTTCCAACGCCAGTTGAACCGTGACACGGTGGTGGAGTTCCGATATGTCGGCAATCACGGCGTGGACCTGTGGTCGGCCGTCAATCTCAACGAAGTCAATGTGGTGGAGAGCGGATTCGCGCAGCAGTTCCAGCAGGCGCAGAATAACCTTGCGATCGCGAACGGTATCTCGGTGGCGCAACTCCTGAATCCGAGTGTTAAGCTCACCACCAACAACTACGGCAACCAGGGATTGCCGGGACAGGTGAATGTCCCGCTGATCACCACTGCCATCGGTAGCAGCACCGACCAGACCACGGTCACGCAGTTACAGCAGGGACAGGCCGGAGCCACCGCCAACGGCATCGCGACCAACGCCACTCGCATGGCCAACCTCACCAAGGCCGGCTTCCCGATCAATCTCTTTCAGGTGAACCCGAACAACGGCGGGAACTCCATCGAGTTGACCAACCGCAATTCGAGCACCTACAATTCCGGACAGGTCGAAGTCCGGCGCCGGTTGTCCCAGGGACTGCAACTGCAATTCAGCTATGCACTTTCGCATTCCTTGACGGACGCAAACCTGCCGACGCTGCGCGATTGGGGCGGGAACAAGGGGCCGGCCACGTTCGATATCCGGCACGGATTCAAGGCGACCTGGATCTACCAGCTTCCGTTCGGTCAGGGCCGTCCGATGCTTTCCAGCCTGCACGGCGTTCCGGGCAAGGTCATCAGCGGATGGGAACTCGCGGGCGTAGCGCGCGTGCAGAGCGGCACCCCGGTGAATTTCACCAGCGGCCGCAGCACCTTCAACCAGAACGATGGCGGCGTGACGTTGTACAACATCACTGCGAAGCAGTTGCAGGACCAGATGGCTCTCAACTTCACGAGCCAGATCAACGCGAACGGCGTGGCGACCGGAACTGCTTTCTACCTGCCACAGTCGTTTATTCAAAACAGCCTGGCAGCAGCGGGGATCAGCGGGACGTTCAACCCGAGCGCGCCCTATCTCGGGCCTTGCAACGCCGCCGGTCAGATCTGCAACCAGATCTTCATCTACGGGCCGTGGCTGTCGAAGTGGGATGTGAGTCTGGTAAAGCGCACGCAGATCAAGGAGCGGTTGAACTTCGAGTTCCGCGTGCAAGCGCTGAATCTGTTCAATCATCCCAACATCCTGGTACCGGGCGGCGCGGCAACGGGCGGCAACATCAATGTTGCGCTGAACAGCACCTTCGGACAGACGACGCAGGCGTTCCGCGATCTGAACAATACGAACGATCCGGGAGCCAGGAGTCTGGAGTTCGTCGCACGCTTGAACTTCTAGCCGGGGGTGAGGAGAAAATCCTCAAAAACGGGCGAATGGTGGGGACAGGCTACGTAATTCCCGAATTGAATTCGGGGTTACGTAGCCTGTCCCTTTTTTGTGGTCCTTTTTGTTGGTCGCTCCGATGAGTGGTCGCTTGCTGACGCGCGCGGCTCGTCAGCGCAAGTATTCGCCTGAAGGTAGCTTACGAGCCGCGACCGTAAGGGAGCGTTGCTACCACGCCGCCAAAGCAGTCAATATCGCTTGCTCACGCGCGCGGCTCGCATGGGAGGTGCGGGGCGCGGTTAGGAGAAGTTGTGTAGCCAAAGCGGATGCTTTTGGAGCGGGTTCGGGCGTCAGACGCTTTTCGTGCTGATTCCGAGCTTGCGCATCTTGGCCTGCAGCGTCGTCCGCTTCATGCCCAACTTCGCTGCCGCTCCCGAATCTCCGCCGACCCGTCCGCCGGCGTCGTGAAGAGCGCGAATAATCGCCTCCCGTTCCGCCGTCGCCAGAGTCACGACGCTCGCCGCCGGCGTCACCGCATGCTTCAACTCCCGGACCGGCGCCTGCAGCACGGGACCCGGCGAGACGATCACCGCGCGCTCGATGAAATTCTGGAGTTCGCGAATGTTGCCCGGCCAGTGGTAACGCGTCAACACCTGCATGGTCTCCGAAGGAATGGTGTTGATCCGACGGTTCATGCGGCGCGCGTTCTGCTGAACGAAATAGCGCACCAGCAACGGAATATCCTCGCGGCGGTCGCGTAGTGGTGGGACGGTGAGAGGAAAGACGTTGAGCCGGTAGTAAAGGTCGGCACGAAAGAGACGCTCCTCCACCATAGAGGAGAGGTCCCGATTCGTGGCCGCGATCAGGCGGGCGTCCGTCTTGATGGTGCGCGAACTTCCCAAACGCTCGAACTCCCGTTCCTGGAGGACGCGCAGAAGCTTAGTTTGCAGTTCGAGCGGAATTTCGCCGACCTCGTCGAGAAACATACTGCCGCGGTGCGCCAGTTCGAAGCGCCCGATGCGCTGCGCGATCGCGCCCGTGAACGCGCCTTTTTCATGCCCAAACATCTCGCTTTCGAGCAAGCCGGTGGGAATCGCCGCGCAGTTCAGCTTGACGAAGGTGGCCTTGGAGCGTGAGCTGAGGTCGTGGATGGCCCGCGCGAGCAGTTCCTTTCCGGTGCCGGTTTCGCCGTAGATGAGGACGGTGGAATCGGTGGGTGCGACGGTCTCCACCTGCTTGAGAATCGCTTTGAGGGCGGGACCCTGGCCGATGATCTCCTCGAACCGATTCTCCGTGCGGATCTCGTCTTCGAGGTAAACCTTCTCTTCAACCAGGCGGCTGTTCAGTTCCTCGATACGCTTGTAGGCCAGCGCGTTTTCGAGGGCGATGGCGACCTGCCCGGCGGCTTGCGAGAAAAACTGCAGATCGCCGGAGGTGAAGAAGTTCTTCTGGCGCGATCCCAGGTTCAGTGTGCCGAGCACGTTGGCATGCGAAATCAGCGGCATGCAGCAGAGCGAGTGAAGCCCTTCCTGGGCCATGATGACGCCCGTGGTTTTGGAGATCGCCGAGGCCTCTTCGAGGGTGAACAGTCTTCCCTGGCGGCTCTGGAAGACATACCCGGCCAGCGAGTCATCCACAGGCACCACTGCATCCTCGCGAATCGCGCCCAAGCTGTCGGGAAAATCCAGCATCTGCAGGCGAAACGCACGCAGTTCGGGATCATAGATCAGCAAGCTGGCGTAGTCGAGGCCGAAGGTACGGCGCAAAGAGGACGAGATGGCTTGAAAAAGCTGCTTGCGTCCGAGGCAGCTCACCACAGCATTGTTGATTTCCAGCAGGGCGCGCAAACGGTCGCGCTCCCGCGAGAGCTGTTCCTCGTAGGCCCGTGACGATTCGAAATTCAGTGCATTGTCGACGGCCACGGCCACCTGGCGGGCTACCTGCTGCATGAATTCGATGTCTTCGGGACTGTAGGAGTCTTTGTGCAGGGAGCCGAAATGCAAGCCGCCGATATCGCGCTGAGCTGTGAAGAGGGGCAGAATGCAAAACGACTGGATGCCATTCGCGCTCAGCAGATCGCGGATGATGGGATAGCGTTTCTCTTCGACAATGTCGGCAATATAGTAGGGCTGGCGCGTCTCGAGCGCCAGACCGGTAGGCGTCTGGTCAAACGGAATGGGATCGTGCGTCTCGCCCAAGACCGGACGATCGGTGTGCAGAATGTGGAGACGGAGCACCCGCTCCTTGGGGTCGAGAAGAGTCAGGGTGATGAAGTCGAAGGAGACGAGCTGGTTGAGGCAGCGGCTGAGATCGGCGAATAAGGTCGAAAGCTGGCGGTGCGCCGCGATCGACTCGGCGACCTCCAGCAGCGTTTCATAGCGCGCGTGAGTTGCGTCCGGGTGTGTCAGAACAGGCGATGGCATCGGGACGTCGAGCAGCAGGCTGTTCTTCAACCGTACCATAACCCGTAGGATCGGATATCTCGCCAATCAGCGACTGAATCAAAGGAGTGCTGGCGAGGAACCGAACACCCGCGTGACACATATCGGCCACCAGGGACTGACCATCGGGATCGATAAAATCGACTTCGCGGAGATCCAGGACAGTCAGACGGCCTTCGGTGGTTGACGCCGACGTCTGCCAACACTGGCGTAATTCGTTTACCCAGGCACCCGACAACCTGCCTTCCAAACGAAAACGAAGCTCTCTGGCGCTGTCATGAATGGTAATCTTCAACATGGCCCGCCGAGGAAGCATGCACGAGGGCTGCCAGAGACGTCAAGACTCCAGGAATGAATAAGTTGGGAAAGAGCGTCGAGGCTGCGTGCTTGCCCAAATACTGGCAACGGCCCGCGGTTGGGCGCGATTTGGGCACTGCACGAATTCTTCACAATCGTGCCCTCGGTAAAGAATGACCAGCGTATTTAGATTGTGAAAGGGCAACCGAACGTATGAAAGTGGCAATCATGATCCTGGCTGTGGGGTTGGCGCCGTCGTGGGCGCAGGAGATCAAACTGCCGCCCAGTTTGGAAAAACTCGCGGAGAAGGCAGAGGAAGCGGTGGTGGTATCGCTCGACAGTAACATGTTGAAGCTACTCGCCAAGTTCGACGGCGGCGCGGATGCCGACCTCAAGCAGACACTCAATGGAATCGAGAGCATTTATGTGCGCAGCTTCCAATTCGGATTTGAAAACGAGTATAAGGATGCGGATGTGGAGGCGCTCCGCAGCCAGTTTCAGGGGCCGGGGTGGTCGCGAATCGTAGGCGTCCGCTCCAAGAGCCACTTTGAGGACGGGAACGTGGATGTGTATTTCAAAGACGGCGGCAACGGCAAACTGGGCGGCATCGTCGTGATCTCGGCCGAAGCGCGGGAGCTCACATTCGTGAGCATCGTTGGGTCGATTTCGCCCGAGCATCTGGTGGACTTGGGCGGCCATTTCCATGTCCCCAAGCTGGAAATGGCGCTCGGCAGCAGGCGAAAGGAGATGAGATGAAACTCCAGGCTACTGTCGTGATGTTGGCGTTTTCGACAGCGTTGGCAGGTGCGGATCGCGACTTCGAACGGATCGTGAAGGCAGTGGAATCGCACTACGGCGTCAAGCAGACTCATATTCCCCTGATGGGAGTGGCGAATCTCTTCACGAAGGTGGCACGGCCGGCGGGGACGAAGAGCTTCAAAATCGCAATCTTCGAGAACATGGGGGCGGCGAACGGGTACGGAGAAAATGCGGGTTTCGACGGCCTGTTCGATGAGCTGGCCGCGGGCGGTCTGAGGCCGATGATCCGTACGCATTCACGGCACAACGCGGAATCGACGTACATCTGCACGGGCGAAGTAGGGAAATGGACGCGAATGCTGGTCGCGACGTTCGATCGGAATCAAGCTACGGTGGTGGAGGTCGAGGTCAACATGGACACACTCTTGAAGGTCATCGCATCTCCGGAACATGCCGGGCAGATGTTCGGCCAGAATTTTGGCGGGAATCGGGATCGGGACTGGTAAAAAAGTAAAAGCCCCGAGCTGGGTACTCGGGGCCTGCACTCAGATTATGGCGGTGGGAGGGGACTCACCGCCTGGGATGCTGTCTGTGTTGTTTTGATTATCACACCTTCAGATCTGATTGTCTACTATTTTTCAAAAACTTTTGAACCGATTTTCTGATATCCTACGGCGCAGCAGGGAGGCGCATCGTGGCGGTGCTGGTAGGCTTAGCCATCCTGATATCGATCTCGGCATGGGTCTGGCAGGATGCCAGGAAGCGCGGCATGAATCCGCGGTGGGCAATCGGCGTCGGGCTTGCGATGATTATCTTCCTGCCGCTCTACTTTGCGCTGCGGAAGCCGGTCAAATGTATCGAATGCGGGACGAACATTGACTCTTCTAGCAGGCGGTGCGCCAGTTGCGAGGAACGCGTGGCCAGCGAAAGCGACATCCGGTCAGGCCGGATCTTCGGCTAGCCAAGTTCAGCCAGGCCGTTCCAGAATTGCGCAGTAGCCTAGTCCTACCGGTTCCATTCGTTTTCCCAGCAGCACAGCGGCGCCAAACTGCCTGTCGCGCGGGCCCTCTGGCACAGGGACTGGGCAGTATATAATCACGTTGCACATGAGGTGCCCATGAATCGCGAGGTGGAGATTGTCTTTCAGGAAGTCGCCGATCTCTCGCCCGCGCAGCGTGAACGCTACTTTTTGGAGCGGCAGGTAGGTGCGGAACTGCGCCACGAAGTGGAGCAATTGCTGCGTTTCGATTCAGGAACAAACCACTCTCTGACCGATTGCGTGGCCGGGTCCGCCGAAGTGTCACTCCGCTCGCACGATCGGCTGGATGAGGTCAGGCTGGATAGCCGCTGTGGCGCATACCGGCTGATCAGCCTTCTGGGCCGTGGCGGGATGGGCTCGGTCTACCTTGCGGAGCGCGCCGACGGAGAAGTGGAACAACGCGCCGCCATCAAGTTCCTGCGCTACGGCAATGACGACGTGGCCTTCCGCGACCGTTTCCTTCGGGAGCGCCAGATACTCGCTTCGCTCAGCCACCCGGGAATCGCACGCCTGTTGGACGCCGGTCACACGGACGACGGGCAGCCTTACCTAGCCATGGACTATGTCGAGGGAACGCCCATCGATGTTTACGCGGCGGGGCTCGACGTTCGCGGCAAACTGGCGTTGTTCCTTCAGGTGGCGGATGCCGTCTCCTATGCACATCGGAATCTCATCGTGCATCGCGACCTGAAACCGTCCAACATTCTCGTGGACGGCTCCGGCTGCGCGAAGCTGCTGGATTTCGGAATCGCCAAGATCCTCGACCCAGGTCAGGAGGAAACTCAGACCCGGGAGCGGCTGCTGACCCGGGAATATGCCAGCCCAGAGCAGGTGCGCGGCGGAGCACCAACCACTACCACGGATGTTTACCAGTTGGGCGCCGTTCTCTACAAACTGCTCACCGGGCGCTCGCCGCACGTCTTTGCATCGGATGCTCCCGCCGCGGTGGAACTGGCAATCTGCGTAAACCAACCAGCCCCCGCCAGCAGCCTGAATCGGCAGGTTTCCAGGGACTTGGATTTCGTGCTTGCCAAAGCGCTCCGGAAAGAGCCTGAGGAGCGCTATCCCTCGGTGGAGACCTTGGCGGACGACCTCCGCTCCTTTCTGGAGTGGCGGCCGGTACACGCGCGATCGGGCGATGCATGGTATCGGATGCGCCGGTTTGTGCGACGCTACCGTTTGCCGGTGGTGGCGGCGGCATTGGTTTTCACCAGCCTGTCGGTGGGCCTGTATGCCGCCAATCGGGAGCGCATCAATGCTCAGCGGCGATTTCTACAAGTGCGCCAGGTGGCCAATCGGTTCATTGCCTTTGACGGCGAGATTCGGGGACTACCGAACACCCTGGCTGTCAGAAAGCAAATCGTCTCCACGTCGCTGGCGTACCTCGACGCACTGGGTGTGGAAGCTCGCGGCGAGCCGGATCTCGCCCTCGAGATCGGAGCGGCTTATCTCGAGGTTGCACGGATCCAAGGCGTGCCGGCTGATGCCCACCTTGGACAATTCGCTCAGGCGGAAGAGACTCTGGAAAGAGCGGATGTCTTCGTGAATGCCGCGTTGGCTGCTAATCGAGTGAACCGTCGGGCCCTGATCGCCTCTGCGCAAATTACCCATGACCGAATGATCGTCGCCATTGCGCAGAACCGCCGCCAGGACCTGCCGGCACAGGCAGCCAGAATCACCACCCAGCTCAACAGCTTGCAGTTCCAGGGTACGCCCGATGCCGAAGAAGCTGGGAAAGTGGATTCGCTGTTGCGGTGGGTGGCATTCGCCAAGGAATATCAAAGCACCGCCTTCGTTGTACCGCGACAATCGGAGCGTCGCATCGGCAATCTGAGGGCATCGTGGGGCGGCAACCAGCATGGAGAGTTAGGCGATGGCACGTTCACTGGCACGAACGTTGCTGTGCCGGCGACGGGGTTAACCGATGTCGTAGCTCTGGCTGCCGGCTGGCATCATAACGTAGCGCTCCGATCGGACGGCACCATCTGGACTTGGGGAAGCAATAACAGCGGACAACTGGGCATCGGCTCCAACCAGGACCAAAAACTGCCGGTGCAGTTATCGAGGTTGAACGATGTGGTCGCCATCGGCGCTGGACAGGATCACAGTCTGGCTGCGCGGGCAGACGGCACGGTCTGGGCCTGGGGTGGGAATTCCAGAGGCCAACTGGGCAACCTCAGCAAGCGCGCTAGCACTTTGCCGGTCCAAGTCGTTGGACTAAGAAAAGCGACCGCGGTCGCCGGCGGGGGAGCACACAGCTTGGTCGTGAAGTCTGATGGCACGGTGTGGGCTTGGGGCTCCAATAGTTACGGCCAACTTGGCATAGGCTCTAGCACCGACACAAACCAGCCCCTCCAGATTTCGGGGCTTCGCGACGTGGTTGCTGTCGCCGCCGGCCGGTTGCACAGCCTCGCCCTGAAGTCAGACGGGACGGTATGGGCTTGGGGAATCAACGACGAAGGGGGACTGGGCATTGGCAGCGCCTTTGCCAGCAATGTGCCCGTCCGGGTCCCAGGATTGAGCCACGTGGTCGCGGTCACTGCGAGTGATGAGGTCAGCCTGGCGTTGCAATCGGACGGCACAGTTTGGGCTTGGGGAGCGAACGAGACCGGCGAGTTGGGAGACGGCACGAACGCTGGAAGCCACATACCGGTTCGGGTCTTGGGTGTGAGCGACGTGGCCGCCATCTCGTCATTCGCCGTGGAAGACGGCCACAGCTTGGCGTTGAGATCTGACGGCACGGTCTGGGCCTGGGGATACAATGCCAGCGGGCAATTGGGTAACGGCACAACCACAAACTCTAACCTGCCAGTTCTGGTACCCGGTCTGGAAGGAGTGGTCGCCGTCGCGGCGGGCGGCCTGCACAGCCTCGCCTTGACTGTCGCCGGACGTGCCCTGCGAGTTGCTTCCCCTACCCCAGCGCAGCGGTGACCTGCATGAAAGAAGCACCCCAGCAAGATTGCGGGCCGTTCCGGCTGGTTCGAGAGATTGGCCGCGGCGGGTCGGGCTCGGTATACCTGGCGGAGCGCGCGGCTGGCGAGGTGGCGCAACGAGTCGCCGTCAAACTCCTCCGGCGCGGTGGCGATGACCCAGCCTCGCGCGCGCGCTTCCTTCGGGAGCGCCGTATCCTGGCCGCCCTCAGTCACCCCGGAATCGCCAGCATGATCGATGCCGGTCATACCGTTGACGGCATTCCATATCTCGCGATGGACTACATCGACGGTACGCCCATTGATGTCCATGCCGATAAACTGGATTTGCCCGGGAGACTGGCCTTGTTTCTCCAGGTGTGCGATGCCGTCTCGTACGCTCACCGGAACCTGATCATTCATCGGGACCTCAAACCATCCAACATTTTGGTGGATCGCAGGGACCAGGCAAAGCTGTTGGACTTCGGGATCGCGAGGATCCTCGAAGCGGGTCAGGACCGAACCCAAACCGCGGAATGGCAATTGACGCCCGAATACGCCAGCCCGGAACAAATCCGGGGCGAACCGCAGACCACGGCCACGGACATTTACTCGCTGGGGGCGATCCTCCACAGACTACTGGCGGGATGCTCCCTGACCGGCGCCGCTCAAAGTCAGTTACGTAACCGCAGCCGTCATGGAGCGGAGGTTTTGCTGGCTCCAAAGCTTCCCAGAGATCTGGAGTTTGTCCTGCGCAAAGCGCTTCGACAAGAGCCCGAAGAGCGTTACACCTCGGTAGAGATCTTTGCCGCTGATATTCGGGCTTTTCTAGAGGGCCTTCCGATCCGGGCGCGCTCGAACGACTCCTGGTATCGAGTGCGCACGTTCGCCCGGCGGTATCGCATGGCGGTAGCTGCTGTGGTCCTCGCGTTGGCTGGTCTTTCCCTCGGACTATATGTGGCGCATCGTGAGCGCAACATCGCCGAGCGCCGATTTCTGCAAGTGCGTCAGTTGGCCAACCAGTTCCTTGAATTGGATCGGGGGTTTCGAGGATCGAGCGGCGCCACCAAAGCGAGAAACCGAATTGTCACGGATTCGCTCGCGTACCTGGCGGGATTGAGCAAGGAGTCACAGGGCGATAGAGATCTAGCTCTCGAGATCGGGGCGGCGTATCTTCAGGCGGCTCGCATCCAGGGCGTTCCTGTGGACTCCCACCTGGGACAATTTCGAGAAGCCGAGGAGAATCTGCGAAAAGCGAGCCTTTTTGTGGGGTCTGTGCTGGCCGCCGATCCCGCGAACCAAAGCGCTCTGCTTCGTTCGGCCGAGATCGCCCACGACCGCATGATTCTTGCCATCATGCAGGATCACCACCAACAGGCGTTGGCCGCTGCCGGCGAGATGGCGGACCAGTTTGAACTCATGGCAAGACACGGCAAGCTCAATCCCGACGAAGCGAGACGCGCGGCTTTGCTCTCGCGCTCGACCGCCTTCGCGCGCACATATCGAAGCGGCTTATCGGGCTCAGCGGCGAAGTCGGATCGGCAACCCGGCGAGTTCATGGCAGTTTGGCGTTACGACACCGGAGGCGCACTGGGGAGCGGCACTTCCGCCGTCACAAAGATCTCTGCGAAGAATGTCATGCTGCAGGGAGAGCAACGAGACACCGGCTCCAAGGCCGGCCGAAACGTGCCGGTCTGGGTCTCGCGACTCCCGGATGTGATGGGTATTGCCCCCTTCGCACGCTGGCAACCATTCAGCCTCGCGGTGAGGGAGGATGGAACGGTTTGGACGTGGGGCAGGGAAATCAGCGACCGCACGGACGGCACTTCGGACCACACCTTGCCCGAACAAATCCTGGCGCTGAACCAGGTAGTCGCGGTAGCCGGGGGTGGGCGCCACGCCCTCGCCCTGAAAGCCGACGGCACCGTCTGGGCATGGGGATACAACGGCAATGGGCAGGCCGGCGATGGCAAGGGACTTCCCGGTGACGGCCACACTGGCACAACCACGGTGCCAGTTGAGGTCTCCGGTCTCCGTGCCGTGGTTGCCATCGCCGCTGGCGGTGCGCACAGCTTGGCGGTCAAAGCCGATGGGACGCTCTGGGCTTGGGGCTTCAACGAATACGGCCAATTGGGTAACGGCTCCAACGCAGACAGCTATGCTCCGGTCCAAGTCCCCGGGTTGGCCAATGTGGTCGCCGCCGTGGGGGGCGAGCATTACAGCCTGGCTCTCAAGTCGGACGGTACTGTCTGGGCTTGGGGCCGCAATCGCGAAGGGGAATTGGGCAATGACACGAACACGGATAGTAATCTGCCAGTTTGGGTCTCGGGGCTGAACGGAGTCATCTCCCTAGCCCCGGCGAGTGGTGCCAAGCACTGCCTGGCGCTGAAATCCGACGGTACCGTGTGGGCATGGGGCTACAACGCCTCCGGCCAGTTGGGCAACGGCGGCGCGACGGACAGCAATGTGCCCATTCAGGTTCCCGGCATTCGCGGCGCGATCGAGATCGCCGCGGGCGGCGCTCACAGTATCGCGATTCTTGAGCCGCCCGCAGGGATCGGACGGTGAACGGGTTTGCTCACTCCGTTCAACATGTAAACTCTTCGAAAGGCCGACTCACGAAATTTTCTGCTGGCGCAGCTAAGTTTTCCCCTCCATCCCGCAAGTAGCAATCAAGAGGCAGTAAACCTCTAACCTAACAAGACCTACGCGAGGAAAATTCAACCGAGTACAGGCCCGGGTGCGATATCGGCTTTAGAAGACCGCAGTCGCTGTTTTCATGTGGGATACAGAATGAGGAATAAGGAGCCGCTGCCCAGCGCAGCTGACTGTTTCCCTGAAATCACCCAGCATCTTGCAAAACTATTGTGTCGGAATCAGTTACCCCGTGATGGCTGTGGATCGAAGGGCCGACGCTCGGTGGCGGCGCCAAAGCGGGGCCTGTGCCTGCTGGCAAGAGGCGTTGCCAATCGCGCAAATCTTCAACGCGGCCGAGGCAGCGAACGAAAAAGGGGTCATCCACCGCGGCCTGACGCTCGCCATCTGAATATCGAGCCCAACGGCACATTCAGAGTGCCCGATCTCAGACCGGCGAAAACTGTCCGGTCTCAACCCATGGAGAATCGAACATGCCGCCTCCGATCTGGTTAGACAATAACATCTTAGTAAGTATTGACAATGGCAAGATGCCCAATGCGGCCGCTGAAATCGCGAATCTGCAAAGGGACGGCCACCAGGTGCTACTCCCTCCATCTGTAGAGCGGGAATTTCTGCACGGCCAGGGATTTAGGGCTGCAGATACGGTGAGGAGGCAGGGTCTCCTCACCCGCCTCGGAGTCACGACTGACACAATGGGGAACCAGGTTTCAATACAACAGCTACGAGCCTGGCGTGACGAGGCCATTCATGGCGGGCTCTCGATCACCGATGCCGACATCATCGCTCAAGCAAGAGCAAGCGCACAGGTCCGCGGCCTCAGAAATCCGGTATTACTTACAAAAGATGCAGGCGGAACCCTCATCCGGATGCGACAGAGGGGCGTTCTGGCACTGGATTTCAATGCGCCTCCCGTAAGAACGCAGATACCGTCTCGCCCGACCCCGCCAACGCCGAAGGAGCCGCCGAAGCCCCCAGTTGGCTCTGTTGGGGGAAGGGATATTTGAACGCGGCAAAAGCGGGTCTAAAGGCGGGCTTAAAGGACGCTTTCAAAGCTGAGAATATTGCCGCGATGATTCCCGATCTGGTACTTGCTCTCGCCGACAAATTTGCAGCTCGGGACGCAGTCCGAAGGATTAAGGACAAATTCATCCAAGAGGGGTTTGCGAAAGGTGTTGCTGCTGGGGTGATGGGCTGGACCGAACAGGAAGTCGCAGCGAATCTCATGAATCGTGTTACAGATTTTCGCATTAAAGATCTGGAAGACCCAGGAGGCCTTCTCACCAAGGTAACGATTTTGAAACTCGCCGAAGCTCAGGAAAACTACGCTGTGTGGGTTGGGTTTCAATTCAGTTCTCCCAAGAACCTGAAGTGGAAGAAAGAGATGGGCGCCATTGGTTTCAAAGTGCTGGTCGATTATGGATATCATTCTGGAGAAGATCCAGAGATCCTATTTGAATACGACTTCATCGATAAGCTTGCGTGGGTTCTGCGTCCTACTACTAATTCGATACTTGAACACGGCACCACCGCCTCGAAATAACCGTTCCGGAGATCTGGCACTGCAGGGCCTAATAACTCCAATACTCCCTAACGGGATTGCCACCGCATTTCGACAGTTGCCCTTCCGGCATTGGTCGTTGCGCATTCCCGCGTCTCTGGCCCGGCGTCAAATCTACCGGGACCTGGCGCTCAGCCAAGACGCAATCCCCCAAAAAATGGGACGGACGATTGCCGGGGCTCCGTAAGCGGGTGTGTTCTTAACCCCGCTCGCTTCCGTACGTCTCCAAATGAGCCACATCAAAAGACCGGCCCGTCCACACAAAGAATAATCTTTAGCCCCCGCTAATTTTTACTTTTCGCCGCGCAATGAGGAGGCAGGAGGGAGTAACTTCCTTCTGATTGGAGATTTGACATGTTGAGCATCAAAAGAAAAAGCAAATGGCGTTTTAAAACGTCCTCAAGCGGTGGGATCGACATCGGATTCGTCGGCGTGTCGGCTGGAAATGTAACCTTGATCTCTCCTCAGGGACAGGAAACGAAGTTCCACTATTCCGGCGTGGGCGGAGGTGCCTCGGTCGGAATCACTCTGGCCCAAGGCCAGTTTAAATTACCAGTATCGGCGAACTTTGCCGCCGAGGCCTTCCCGAGTGCGGGCCAGCTTTTCATCCTGCACACCTACCCTGGCCAGGAACTGCGCCGTAGTGATATCACTGGCGGGTGTGTCATCGGGGAAATCTCCGGTAACTCCATTGTCGGAGGATCGGCAACCGCAATGCTACTGGGGATGCAACAAAAGTTCATAGAGCGGGACATCGAATCGGATTTGGTACAGCTCGGTCTGGTTGCCGGGTATGGCGGACCTGGCGGAAAGGTGCTGGTGGAGGCCTTGGATAAAGTCGGTCTCCTGCAGAATTCGGCTACTGCGGTTTTGATCATGGCCGGTTACGGTATCAGTGCCAGCGTGGGCGCCGGCATCACTGGGAGAATCGGCACGCTATCGTAAAGTGCGGAGGGAGACTTCGAGGCGGCATGGGTATCGGGCGCCGCTTACCCGACCGTTCAAATCCAGTGCAACCGGAATTCACCCCGCTAGTTCTTTCCGGAGCCATGCCTGTGCCAGCCGCAACTGGCGGCGCACCACATGCACCGAAATCGACAGCGCCTCAGCCGATTCTTCTGCCGTCATGCCGCCGAAGTAGCGCATCTCGATCAACTGGACCTTGAGCGGATCTGTCTGGCCCAAGCGTTCCAGCGCCTCGTTCATGATCAGCAACGAGGCGTCGGGCCTGCGGGCTAAGTCCGGAATCTCCGCAAGCCGCACTTCCAGCCGGGCGTCGCGCATTTCCGTGTCCCGGGCCCTCGCCAGATCCACCAGGACTTGGCGCATCAGACGGGACGCAATGCCGAAAAAATGAGAGCGGTTGGCGTAATCGGGATGCTGCGCTCCCGCGAGGCGCAGAAACGCCTCATGCACCAACCCAGTCGTTTCGAGAGAGACCGCGCGCCCTTCCCGCCGCAAATGCCTCGAGGCGAGTTTCTTCAACTCGTCGTAAACCAGTGGAACCACCGTCTGTAGGGCGTTCTCATCTCCGGCCCGGACGCGCTGCAGTAGCTCAGTGATCTCCATTGGCGATTGGGTTTATGGTACTGCACAGCAGGCGGAATGAGCAGCTTCTGTTCTGCCGCCACCAGAAGCCTCCCCTGTGCCAAGAGCGCGACGGTCGAATCGTTCGACGGGATAATCACTCGACCGGGTAGCCTATTCGTAGCGTAGGGCGATCATCGGATCGACGCGGGTGGCCCGCAAGGCGGGAATACAACTCGCCAGGACGGCCGCCGCGATCAGAATTCCCGCCATCACCATGAAGGTCAGAGGATCGAACGGGCTCACATGGTACAACTGGTTCCGCAGCATCTGGGTGACGATCAGCGACACCACCAGGCCGATGACCGCTCCGGTGCAAGCGAGGCGCATTCCTTGTGCCAGGACCATACGCAGAATCTCGCCTGGCTGGGCTCCTAATGCCATCCGCACACCCATCTCCTGGGTGCGTTGCGTAACCGCATAGCTGATCACTCCGTAGAGTCCGATCACCGCCATCAGCAGCGCAAGTCCGGCAAAGACGCCCAGAACGCTGAGCACGAACCGGCGCGGAGCCAAAGAGCTGTTGACCATGTCGGGCAAGAGCCGGATTTGGGCGACTGGTTGCGACGGGTCCACTGCGCGGACTGCATCGCGGATTCCGGCGGACAACCGGCCCGGATCGGCAGGAGTCCGTACCACCAGAGTCGCGTTCCGCTGCGGCAATTGGTACATCGGGAAGAAATATTTGCCCTTGACTTCCTCGCCCGCCAGATCGGCTGCCCGCACATGCGCGACGACCCCGACAATGGTGGACCACGGAAGCTTGCTACCGAACCGGATATGCTTGCCCAACGGACTCTCGCCGGGCCAATATTGTCGTGCCAGGATCTCATCGATCACGGCGACGGCTTGCGAATCCTTGCGGTCGGCGTCAGTGAACACGCGACCCTGACGGGCGGGAATTTTCAACGCCGCGAAGTATTCGGGGCTGACCATGGCTACATTGCCATGCGGTCCCGGGTCGCCGGGGCTGGTGGGCCGGCCTTCAATCGCAAAGGAGGCGGAGCCGCCGTTCCCATCGAAGGGCACGTCGGTCGATGCCGCGGCTGAACTGACGCCGGGTATCCCCGCCAGATTCCCGAGGACGGCCTGCAGGAAGGCGATCTGTTTGCTGTCGTCGGCGTACTGCCCGCGGGGCAGGGTCAATGTTGCGGTGATCACACCTTCCGATTGAAATCCAGGCTGGACTTCCTGGAGTGCGGCCAGACTTCGCAGAAAGAGACCGGCACCGACGAGCAGCACCAGCGCAATCGCGACCTCCGCCACCACCAACGAGGAGCGCAGATTCTGCCGCGACATTCCGGCCGTATTGGCGCGCCCCCCCTCCTTCAACAACTCGTAATGGTCCGCTCGGGAGATTTGCCATGCCGGAACCACTCCGAACAGAATTCCCGCCCCGACAGCGGTAAGAGCCGTGAAGAGCAGCGCAGACCCATCCATCGTCACGCCAACCGCGACCGGCAACCCGTCGGGCGCCAGAGCCAGCAGGCCACGCATGGCCGCAAATGCCAGCCCGAGACCTGCGACCGCGCCTGCCGCCACCAGCACCAGGCTTTCGGAGAGCGATTGCCGGATGAGATCCCAGCGTTTTGCGCCGAGAGCTGCGCGCACGGCGATTTCGCGACTTCGTCCCGAGGCGCGCGCCAGCAGCAGTCCAGCGATATTGGAGCAGGCAATCAACAGCACGAATCCGACCGCTACCAGCAGGACCAGCATGGGCGTTTTGGTGTTCCCGGCCACGAAGTCCGTGAACGGCATCAGAAACATGCCCCAGGCAGAGTCCTTCGCATAATTGCCGTTTTCAGTGCCGCTGTTGCGCAAACGGCTGGCCAGCAGTTCGACAAATGTATTGGCGCTCGCAACCGACAGCCCCGGCTTGAGGCGGGCGACGCCGTTATAGCTCTCGTTGAAGCGATTGACCTCGGTGTACGCGTTGTCGGGCAGACCCAGAGGAGCCCACAGGTCAACATTTACGGGCCAGCGGAATTCGGGCCCCATCACGCCGACGATGCGATACGTCAGTTGGTTCAGTTCGATGGTGCGGCCCACCACGCTGGCATCCTGGCCGAACAGGCGCTTCCAGGCAGCATACGACAGTACCACTACCTGATTGGCCTTAGGCTGGTCCTCCTCCGGCTGAAATGCGCGCCCCAGCTTGGGTTTGGCGCCAAAGACGTCGAACCAGCGCCAAGTGACATTCGCGCCCCGCAAGCGCTCGGGAACGGCCGAACCCGTGTAGTTGAAATCGCCCTGATTGATCATGGCGGCCGAATCGAACTGATCGGTGCTGTGAAGCACGTCGGCGAAGTCGGTGGCCGAGACTCCGATATTGTTGAGAGCGAGCTTTTGGTATCGCGCGCGGATGGCGACGATACGCTCGGGATGTTCGACGCCTGCCGGATTCAGCAGAATCTGGTTGATCACGCTGAAAATGGCGCTATTCGCACCGATTCCAAGAGCCAGCGTGACTACAGCTGCGAGTGTATACCCGGGAGTTTTAGATAGAGTCCGGACCGCGAAGCGGAGGTCTTTAGCCAGTGCGCGCATAGAACAGGATACCGGGCAAAGACGATTTGGTTACGGCCTTTACGGTAAAAAAGAGGCGTCCTTGTGAGTGCACACCCTTGGGAAACCAAACTGCAGCCCCTTTGGTCGCGCCACGCTGGGTGGACCGTGAGGAAATCAGCATGCCCGAGGATGAGGATCGCGGCCGGAATTCTGTTCACGACGATTTGATTGCCCTATTGCAACAGCATAGGCAACTGCGCAGCGATGTGGACCGTTTACGCCAGGAACGCCAGCAGCTTCTGGAAGAAAAGCAAAAGCAGAACGGCAAGAACGGCGGCGGTGAAAAGAAACCCGACCAGAAAGCTGAGGAGGGCAAGAAAGAAGAGAAGAAGGAAGAGAAGAAGCCACCGTTGCCGGAGCGCACACGAACCTGGATCCGCGAGCATCCTTTGGCCTTCGCGCTGATCGCCACCGGCACCGTGGTGCTGGCAATCGGGGCGTTCTTTTATTGGCGTTACCTGAACAGTTACGTTTCTACGGACGACGCCGAGATTGACGGGCACACCCACCAAATCAGCAGCCGGATCAGCGGGACCGTCACGGCAGTGAATGTGGAGGATAATCGGACCGTCTCGCAGGGGCAGGTCCTGGTGGAACTCGACACGCGCGATTACGAGACGGCGCTGTCGCAAGCACAGGCCAACCTTGCGCAAGCCGTCGCTGCCTTGGAGGCGCAATCTCCGAATGTCCCGATCACGCAGACGTCGGAGGCGACGAATGTGGCCACCGCGCGTTTGGAGGTCGCCAATGCCGAATCGGCGTTGCAAGCGGCGCGGCAAAGCTACCAATCAGGACTGGCGGAACTGGAGCAGGCGCGGGCCAATGCGGAAAACGCCGCGACTGAGGAAGTGCGATACCGCGGTCTCGCCGAGAAGGAAGAGGTATCGCGCGAGATGTACGATCAGCGGGCGACGCAGGCCCGCTCCTCGGCTGCGGTGGTAGCGGCAAAACAAGCTGCCGCAGATGCGGCGGAGAAAGCAGTGGCCCAACGCGAAGCGGCGCTCGCACAGGCTCAAGATCGTTTCCGAGAAGCGGAGAGCAACCGCCCACGCCAGATGGAAGTGCAGCATGCCAGCGTCGCGGGACGCCGAGCCAACATCGAAGCGGCCAAAGCTCAAGTGGAGCAGGCGCGCCTGAATCTGACTTACTGCAAGATCATCGCGCCGGCGACCGGGATCGTCGGGAGCAAAACTGTCGAAGTGGGCCAGCAGGTCGCACCCGGCCAAGAGTTGTTTGCGATCACCACAACGGACGACATCTGGGTGACTGCCAATTTCAAAGAGACGCAGATCGCGAGTATGCACCCCGGCCAATCCGTGACGGTCCACGTGGACGCGCTCGATCTGGACTTCGAGGGTATGGTGGAGAGCCTGCCGGGAGCCACGGGAGCGAAGTACAGCTTATTGCCGCCCGAAAATGCCACCGGCAATTATGTGAAGGTCGTACAGCGTCTGCCGGTGCGGATCCGGTTGAAGCCGGGGCAGCAGAACACGGATCGATTACGCCCCGGCATGTCGGCTGAGCCCAAAGTTTGGGTGAAGTGAAATGCCGGGCGATGAGCAGGCACGCTGGAAGCCTTCGCACAATCCTTGGCTGATCGCCACGGCGGTGATGCTGGCCACTTTCATGGAAGTGATGGATACCAGCATCGCCAGCGTGGCAGTCCCTTACATCGCCGGCAGTGTCTCGGCAAGCTATAACGAAGCTACTTGGGTGCTGACCAGTTATCTGGTCGCGAATGCGGTGTTTCTGCCTTCGAGCGCCTGGTTCGCCCGGCGGTTTGGCCGCAAGCGCTATCTGATGTTCTCGGTGATGGTGTTTACCATCGCGTCGTTCGGGTGCGGTATCGCCAACAGTCTGGGATTCATTCTGCTGGCGCGCGCCATACAAGGAGCCGGAGGCGGTGCGCTGCAGCCGCTATCGCAAGCGATCCTCATGGAGAGCTTCCCGCCCGAGAAACAGGGACAGGCGCTGGGACTGTTTGCGATGGGGGTGGTGGTGGCGCCGGTGATCGGACCTGCGTTTGGCGGCTATCTGACCGACCTGATCTCGTGGCGATGGGCGTTCTACATCAATATTCCCGTGGGTATCGTGGCGCTGCTGCTCCAGAAGAAGGTATTGGAGGACCCTCCCTACATTCAGCAGTCGAATCCAGGAGCGCTCGACAAGATTGGACTCGGTCTTCTGGCACTTTGGACAGCGTGTCTGCAGTTCCTGTGCGATAAGGGGCAGGAAGAGGACTGGCTGGGAAGCGCCAAAATCCGCTGGGCGCTGGTGATCTTCATTGCCGCGTTCGCGGCCTTTCTGATTCGCGAGTTCGTGATGGACAAGCCGCTGATCAATCTTCGCGTGCTGGGCGATCGCAATTTTGGCGGCGGCTGCCTTTTGATCTTCCTGTTTGGGGCCTGCGTTTACGGGATTACCACAATCCTGCCGCTCTTTTACCAGACATTGATGGGTTACAACGCGACTAGCGCGGGACTGGCGGTGAGCCCACGAGGCTTAGGGTCCTTCGCAGGCGCGCTGTTGGCGGGCCAACTGGCGGCCAAGCTCGATTCCCGGAAGCTCCTGGCATTTGCATTTGCGCTGCTGTGCGCCGCGAGCCTCTGGAACGGATCGCTGACGCTCGCGATTTCTCCGACCTCGCTATTCTGGCCGATTGTGCTGACGGGATTCGCATTTCCGTTTGTCTTCGTGCCGCTCTCAGGCGTGGCTATGGGCAATCTTTCGCAGGATCAACTCGGGAATGCCAGCGGACTCTACAATCTGTTGCGCAATCTCGGAGGAAGTGTGGGGATTGCGATGACGACAACGATCACGCAGCGCCACCTCCAAACGCATCGCAACGAGATGGTGCGCTCGTTGTCCGGATCGAGCATAGTCTTGCGGCAGGCACTCACCCGCCTGACGATGCTGATGCGAATGCATGCCGGCCCGGTGAAGGCCTCCTTGCGCTCGCTCGCGATGGTGGAGAGAACGCTTGACAGCCAGGCCCAGCTCTGGGCATACGTCGATGTGTTCCGCTACATGGCGATTCTCTGCGCGCTCTGCGTGCCGGTGGTCTTCATTCTCAAGCGAACGCAGGCAAAAGGCGGCGCCGCCGAATAGTGCAAGTCGCCGCTTGCGTTAATTTGAGGGATCCGTCTCCAAGCGGATGTTATGAGCAGACGACGCACCGGCCCCAAGCACGTGCACGAGCGGAGCGCGAACCCGCAGAGAGTGGAAATCGACCCGGCAGAGGGGCGTGCTACGATAAATACTTGTCAGGTCTCGGGCTCCGTGCAACGGGCGGCTGCAAACCCCGCCAGGTCTGGAAGGAAGCAACGGTAGTGGCTTTACCCGTGTGCCGCGGATTACCCGGAGCCTGGCATAATACGCCCGCCTCATGTATCAGGTCATCGCGCGAAAATACCGGCCCCAGTCGTTCGATGACGTCCTGAATCAGGACCACATCAAGACCACGCTGCGCAACGCCATC
>DATGIL010000052.1:0-145332 GCA_035295745.1 Bryobacteraceae bacterium
TTCTAACTCCGCCACCAGTTGCTGGATTTCCGCTCGGTTCCGGCGGCGCTTGATGTTCGTGGCTTGCGTCTGTTTGTCCACCCCTCCAGTTCATCACTGGTGGCGGCGCATGAAAAGGGTGCGGTTGCTCAGACGCTTACACTGCTTCGTGTCAAAAATCGTCAGAAGCAATTCGATATCGATCGCAGCCCTCTGGTAGTTTATTGTTATGAACGCTTCGCGGTCTGTGGGACTCAGCATTCCGCCGACAACATTGCGAATCTCCAGCTTGTCAAGTTCGTTCACGCTCTTCATGGCCGTGAAGAACCGATCAATGTTTTGAGCGGATTCGGCATCTAGAGCCACGGGATCGATTCTACCACCCGTCATCGGACGATATCGGACAAGGAACGCCAACAATGGTGGCAACCGTGGCATCCCGAGCAATCGGGAATCTGTAACTTACGGATGGCAAAAAAGCGCCAGTTGCTCGAATCCCCCTCTCCGCCGTCCTTTCAGTATCAATAAGGTTTAAAGGATTTCACGTGGCAATGGACCCACCGCGCGTTCCGGCAGCGTACAGCCACAATGCCAGAATGAACATGCCGCCTTCCGCGATCAACCAACGCGTCCGCCACTAGTTCCAGAGCCCAAGGCCCACGCGAATTGCCGATCCCGGTGCCGCGGGCCATATCCGGTCTGTGGCTGACCGCACCGAGCATCCAATGTCTGAGGACCGCTGGGGGACAAACAGTGCGCCTGCGCCCCTGACCTCAGAGTCGATCCGTACTTTGCTCGCTCGATGGTTTGGGAGTGGGCGCGTCTCGCCCGTCTGCGCTACAATCGACGATCCATGCTGAACTACTACGAGAGCGTCGTCATAGAGTATCTTCGGGCGGATCGCGCCGTCTTCGTGAACACCGAGTGCTGCATTCAGGTCAATCCGTCCGACAACCCCGACAAAAGCGGCCCCCATTGGTACTGCGATGCGGTTGCGTTGGACTTTCGGTCGAAGACAGTGTTTCTGTGCGAAATCTCATACGAAAAGCATCTCGGCAAACTGATGAACCGGATGAAGGGATGGCATGAGAATTGGGGCGGCCTCGTCGCGGGACTTCGCCGTGACTGCCAGCTTTACCCACTGGATTGGCCGGTAACTCCGTGGCTGTTCGTGCGTCAGGAACACCGGAAGCTCGTACGTGAGCGGCTGGAGGGGATCGCTAATGGGCAACCGTTAAAGTTCGATCCGAAGATCACACCGCTGGAATGCACGGTGCCGTGGCACTACTGTACATACAACCGCAAGGGCGATTGCTGCGCGGCCAGCGCACGATGAAGATGTGACGGCGGACCATTGATTGTCAGCCGCTCCACATCACGACTTCAACGTTCTTCGGTGACGATCCACCCCACCACGCCACAACAGAACGTGTCTCTGATCGCCACGGTCGGTGGCGGCCGGGCGGCCTACGGCCCGGAGAGCACCTGCCACCGTAGCTCACAAGCTGATTGGCGTCTTTGTTCCACTACCTTCCGGACATAGCGGGGCCTACGCTCTAGCGCTCATTCGGCGGCTTCGTCGCGGGCGCCCCAGCGGGTACGAACGCCACCTTTCTAGCCGAGTTTGCCAGATCCGCGATCGAGAGATACACGAGGCGCGTAATGCGAGTGAGCTTGTCGTAATTGATCCGCTGCCAGGTGTCGTTGTCGGTATGGTAATCAGGGTGGAGGCCGGTTTGAAATTCGACTTGCGGGATGTGCAGCGTCGCCATCCAAAAATGGTCGCTGCGCGACCAAAGGGAATCGGGATCGACGGTGTCCATCTTGTGGTCGAGCGTCAGGTGCTGGGTCCGATTAGCTTTGTCAATGATTTCGCTCAGGCCCGGGTTGTAGCGCGTGCCGAGGATGTTCACCATGTTCGCGTTGCCGCCGGATGGGACGGGCCAGTTGGCGTCGTTTTCGTCGCGTCCGATCATGTCGAGGTTGAAATTGGCGATCGTGTCGTTCAGTGGCACGAGCGGATGAGTCATGTAGTAGTAAGACCCGAGAAAGATGCGCTCCTCGCCGTCATAAACCATGAATAAGATGCTGCGCTTGGGCCGTACATGGCCTTCGACGAAAGCCTGCGCGATGCGGATCACGGCCGCCGTGCCGGAGGCGTTGTCGTCCGCGCCGTAGTAGGTGTGACCGTTGGTTTGGCCCATGTGGTCGTGATGCGCGGTAAGGAGGATCGTTTGCGCTTTGAGTTGCGGGTCGGAACCTTCGAGCAAACCGACGGCGTTGCGGCCCGGATGAGTTTCGAGACTGGTAAATGACTTAGTCAGACAGGCGGAACTTTCCGGTACCGCGAACGAGTGAGGCTGCAGCGTGCGATCGATCTCCTGTTGGAGTTTCTCCGCCGTCTTGCCGCTGGGCGAGAGGAATTGGTCGGCAGCCTCGCGCTGGATGGTGAAGACCGGGAGATCCCACATCTCCCCCGCGAGGGCGATCATGGGGCCACCGGCGGCTCGTTGCGAACTGGCAGGCGTCTGCTTGATTTCGCGATTTGGGCCGACCCCTTGCACAATCAGCATGCCGATTGCCCCCGCTTTGCGGATGGCCTCGATCTTCTCCCAGTTGAAAGCGTGATAGGTGTCCCAGGTTCCCATGAACTTCGAGTCAGGATCATTGGCCTGGGGCTCCCGAGGAAGCACCATGGCGACCTTGCCTTTGAGATCGAGGCCGGCGAAATCGTTGTAGCCATATTCCGGAGCGTCGATGCCGTAACCGGCGAACGCGATCGTCCCGCAACCACTCGCAGGCCGCAAGCTGGAGCGGACAAATCGGAAATCCTGGTTGAATTTGAAGGAACGATCGGTTCCGCCGATTTTGCCGGTCAGCGTGACCTGAGCCGGATCGATACTGCCGTACACGAGGTCCATGTTCTGGAAATAAGTGCCGTTGTCGCCTGCCGCTTTCAGGCCGAGGCGCATAAATTCGGCGGCGATGTAGTCGGTGGCGGCGTAATCGCCAACGGAGCCGGCTTGACGGCCGGCAAGATCAGGCGATGCGAGGAAGAAGATGTCGGAGCGCAGATCGGCCGTGCGGATCAGTTCGGCCGGCTGCTGCGAGCCCGCGGCAAGGGCGAGGAGCGCGCCGAGGATGACAACGCGGCCGCGCATCAATGGATTCCGACTTGGCCTTTCACCGAGTCGATGAGCTTGGAGGAGTCGTAGCCTGCGCCATTTTTGAATACGGTCTCCACGTTTTCAATGTCCGAGATTTGTTGATCGGGCTTGCCGCGTACGACGATCAGGTCTGCCTGCTTCCCCGGCTTGAGGGTGCCGATCTTATCGCCGGCAGCCAGGAAGTTGGCGCCATTTTCGGTGGCGATGTGGATCGCCTCCAGCGGAGTGAACCCGGCGTCCACGAGCAGTTCGACTTCACGTTGATCGCCGAATCCGGCGAGGACGCCGCCATAGCCGGTGGGATCGAGTCCGGCGAGAAGTGTGCCTCCAGCTTGGGCGAACATATGTTCGAATGCCTGCTCCTTTTTGAAGACGGCGAGCCCCTGGGCGCCGCGCCCCGCGCCGCCACGGCCTGCTTCCGGATTGTTGCCGGCCGGCGTGTTGCCGGAACGGCCTCGGCCGGAATTGGCGGCCAGGAAATCAACACGCGCCTGGGGCGAAAGCGCGTCCAGAATGCGTGGCGTGGATGGGCGGTTCGGCTCGAAGACCGGCAGCGTCGAAGTAATGGCGACGTGCTTCGCGATAAGCGTGTGGATCATGTTCTGCACGGGCGCGCTGTTGAGATCGATGGCAGCAATCACCGCGCCGGTGGGTGCACTCATGCCGCCCGGGCAGACGTCGGGCTCTTTACCGGGGTCGAACTCGGTATCGACGGTGAGACCGTGTTCGAGATCGTCTATGCCGATGTTGGCGGCTTCGGTGAATCCGATCGAGCAGAGGTGGCCGGTGACTTTGGCGCCGCGGGCATGAGCGGCTTTGACGGCGGCAGCGAGTTCTGCTCGCGTGATGTGCATATATGCTTTGAAATCGTGCACGCCCTCGTCGAGCCAGTAGTTGACGGTCCTGGTGGCGTCGTCGGGGCCGGTTAGCCAATGCATTTGCAGCATGCTCGTATTCCCGGCGCCTTCCAGATAGGGACCGGTGACATACATGCTGGGACCGGGGATGCGCCCCGAATCGATGGCCTGCTTCATCTGGAGATCGGTATAAGGTTCCAGCGTGCCGGTGGTGCGGACGGTCGTCACGCCGGCGCCCAGATAGAGGCGCGGAAAACTGACGTCCATCTCGTTATAACTGCCCGGTGCGCCTGGGACGCGTCCGCCTTCGCCGTAAGGCGAGGGGTAGAACATGTGATCGTGCATTCCGACCAGCCCAGGGAGAACGGTGCGGCCCGCAAGATCGACGGCCTGGGCACCTGCCGGGATTTGAACTGAGTTGTTCGGACCGATGGAACGGATTTTGCCGTCTGCGATGACGATGGCTTGATCTTCGAGTGCCGGGGCGCCGGTGCCGTCGATCACGCGAACGTTGCGCAGAACGATGGTCGGCGCTGATATGGTGATGAACGTCTGGGTAATGGGCGGTTGCTGTTGCGTTATCGCAGGCACCGCGAGGAGTAAGAGCGCAAGAGCCGCGGCCGCCCCCTTGAGGTCGCGGTTCCGGGCCGGCATCTTTCGTGTGGCAGTGAGAGAGCAGAGATTAGAAGACATATTTGAGACCGAATTGAACCAGGCGCGGGGCAACGCTCATCGACGTGATTTGGCCGAAGGAACTGCTGTTGACCGACGTGCCAGGGTTGCTGAAGTTCGGATGGTTGAAGGCGTTGTAGAATTCCGCGCGGAATTGGACGTTGGAAGTGTCCGTCGGGCGGGGGAGTTTGAAGGTGCGGCCGAGCGAGAAATCGGCGGCGCTCTCGGGAGGCCCAAGCACGATGCCGACCCCGCTGCTGCCCCACCCGTAACCGTTGCCGATGGCCACAGGAGCGCAGTTCAGCGTGTTGATATTGAAATAGTTGTTGAGCTTGGCATCGACGGAACCGGGCATCACGATGTTGCTGTATGTGGAGCCCGGGCACATCTGCGCGCGCGACGTGCCGCCGAAAATGTTGGTGAACGTGCCATTGCTGAAGGTCAGCGGGTTGCCGGACTGGACGGTGACTACACCAGAGACAATCCATCCGTTACGGAGCGCACCGGTGACGCCCTTGCCACTGGAAGGCGCCTGCCAGACGAAGTTGCCGACGATGCGATGGGGAGTCTCGTAAGATGCCGGTCCATAGCCGTTCAGGGGATGGAGCGCGTCGCCTGAAGTGCCGCCGGTGCCCGGGAAAGTCCCATTGCCGGTGTCGTCGGTAAGTGTCTTGCTGAACGTATAGGCAATCTGGCCTTGGAGACCGTGGCTCATGCGCCGCTGAACCACCACTTGCAGCCCGTTGTAGTTGGAGATGAAGATCTCCTGAGCCAGGCTGATGGTGGAAAAGCCCAGATAGGGCCGCCGCCCATTGATGTTGGCGGCCGCGGTGGTTGGGCCAGTGAAGCTCGATGCGAGGGAAGATGCCGGGTTGACCGTCAAGCCCGCCTGGTTGATATTCTGGGTGCCTTCCAGGTGGGTGCTCTTCGTGCCGACATAGCCGACTTGAATCATGGTTGACGGCGTCACCTGATACTGCGCATTGAAACTGTATTGCTGCACGGTGGGCGGTGTATAGACTGGGCCGGGGAGATTCAGCGTCAACTGCGAACTCTGCGTACGCGGCAGGAAGGTCGGGTAGTCCGAAGCGAGCGGAGGCGCGGACGGCGGCCAGGGATTCTGGAAGGTCCCGGCAGCGGCCAGTGTGGCCGAGTTCGTTTGCGAGATCTCGAAGGGTGGATCGCCAACGAACTGGTACGCGTCGTTGGCCGAGGTGCGGGCATAGTAGATCCCGTAGCCGCCGCGGAGCACCAGATTACCCTTGGGATGCCAACTGAAACCGACGCGCGGTCCGACGTTGCGGTAGGAGACGGGGTTTTGAGCGAAGGTATTGTTGCTGTTCACGGCCACGCCTGCCGGCGGTTGGCCGTAACGCGAGACGTAATTGGCGGGAACGATGAAGCCGGTGTACAAGTTGCCGCTGGCCGGAAAATCGTTGGTTGCGAGCTGTGGCCAGAAGGCGGCGAACTTACCCTTCGTGTCAGAGATCTGACCATAGACATCCCAACGCACGCCCGCGTTCACCGTGAGCGAACGCGTGATGTGGATGTCATCCTGGAAGTACAAGTCGTAATCGGTCTCCTTGAATTCCTTCTGGGCGTCTCCACAGAGGCTGCGCGCGCTGGAAAGATTGCTATACGCGCTACCGTTTTGTGCGGCGCTCATGCCGAGGAGGAAATCGGGGAAGGTCGAAAAACCGAGGGTCCCGCGGGTGGTTTCGGGATCGGCGAAGGGAAGGTTGGTGGTCTCCAGATCGGCGCCCATCTTGATGTTATGCATGCCGTGAATCCACGTGAGCTGATTGCCCACCTGGTAGCCCTCCGTGTTTGCCCATTGGCCGTCGTTAAAGGTGCCGCCAAGCGCAAAGGTTCCCGACACCGAAATGATAGGGGAAATCGGCTGGGAATCGCACGAAGGAACCATTCCGAGTTGTGCGTTGGTGATGGGGTACTGGCTGGAGACCAATCCGTAAATGCGATGGTAGCCGGCGTGAACCTGATCGATGACGGTGGGCGAGAAGATGTAGCTGTATTTCAATGCCACGTTCGCGTTTTCGTTGAGGTTGGTCGCCGGGGCGCCGGGCAGGTCGGAGGTGCTGAAGGCGGAGTAGGTGTAATCGCGCGCCCAGAAATAGCGTTCGGTGAATTTCTGTTTGGGTGTGGGTGTGAAATCGATGTTGCCGAGCGCCTGGTCCTCGCGAAAGGTGGAGGGTAACGAGAACGAAGAGAATCCGCCGGTATTTACATTGGTGGATTGGAGAACGACCTGCGGTGCGGGAATCAGATACGATCCATCGGGCAATTTGGTGTTCAACAACGTCAGCGCAATCGGATTGATGTTGGAGCCATCAGAGGCGATCTTCACGCCACCCTGCTGTCCCGCCTGACCGCCGAATTCGGCCCCCAGCGCGGCGGCTGTGCGTCCAGAAGAGTCTGCCGACAGGAGCGGCATGCGAACGGATTGTAGCGATGTGCTGCCCAAGCCGTTCGTCTGGCGGGTTCCCTGATAGGAGAGGAAAAAGAAGAGCTTGTTCTTGAGAACGGGCCCGCCAAACGTACCGCCGAATTGATTCTGGCGGAGGACCGGGCGCGACTGTCCAGCGGAATTGCGGAAGAAATCGTTGGCGTTCAGGTCGGTGTTGCGGAGGAATTCGAAAAGGTCGCCGTGGAATTGATTCGTTCCGGACTTGGTGACCAGGTCAACATTGCCACCCGCGGAGCGCCCGTAGGAGGCGTCGTAGTCGCCGGTTTGGACGCGGAATTCCTCAATCGCGTCGGGATTGGGAATGGAAACTCCGGACTCCGCTAAGATGCCGGCCGAGCCCTGCACCTGGAGGTTCAGGGCATCTTCGCCATCGAGCTGATAGCCGTTATCGGAAACGCGTGCGCCGTTCACGTTTACATCGACGGTGCCTTTGCCGAGTGACGCTGCATTGGGCAGCGGGCTCGCAACGCCGGGATTGAGCTGGAGAATCTCCGTAAAATTGCGGCTGGTTAGCGGAAGGGAAGTGACGGTGGTGGTGTCGGTAGTTTGGCCCAGTGCGGAATTCTCGGTCTGCAGCATCTCCGCCGCGGACGCGACGGTGATGGTTTGCTCCGCGGTTCCGACGGCGAGTTGGAGGTTCACCGTGGTGGATGTTGCCGCGGGAACGATCACACGATTGGCCACTCCCGAGGCGAAACCAGAAGCCGTCGCAGCCAGCGAGTACGTGCCTGGCGGGAGAAGCGGGACCACGTAGTGGCCAACGCGGTCCGTGGTAACGACGCGCATTTCGCCGGTGGCCGTCTCTTTGACGGTGATGGTTGCTCTGGGAATAGCGGCTCCCGAAGGATCGGTGACATCACCCACCATCTGGCCGGTGGACGCGGTCTGCGCGTAGGCGAAGCCGGGCGCGAAGATGGAACACAGCAGAACGATTCGAAGACGGATCAATGGACCCTCCTCCATTGCGTATTGGTGGCTTGATTGTATTGAAGGCCTTTACATGTGTCAACGGGTCGCGCTACAACTGGCTAGCTACAACGTTTTCGTCATGGGCGACGCTGCACGCCTGGATCTCGCCGAAGCAGATGGCAGGGTATTGTTGAACGCTCGAGAAGGACTTCTGGCAGATCACCGATTCCAACGCCGCAAGCTGGTAGGTAGCGAATCGCAGGAGTTCGAAAGCCGCCTCACGCCGCCTCATTGCTCCCAGCTCAATTCCACCAACAACACGTCCTCTCCCCGGATTGCGATGGTGTGAAGCCGATTCGGCGCATCGAAGACGATTTGCGAGTGGTAAGGGATCGAATCATAGATGGGGATTGCCTCCTCACCATCCACCGCCAAGGCGACGTGCAGAGGACCGTGTGGGGCAGTGTAGACGAGGTGACGGCTGTCCGGGCTGTATGCCATCGGGGTGTGACCGCCTCCCGTGGCAAAACTTTGGACTTCCACCCCGTCGCGCACGATTACGTCGCGGGGCCCGGGATCGGCGGATTGGATGTGCGTTGCGTAAGCGTAACTCCGATCATCAGCGCTGAACAGGAAGTCGGAGGCGCGCTGGCCGAAAGGGATCGGGATTCCGTCGATCAGGGGCTGGTCGCCGCCGATCGCGAAACGGGTTCCTCGCGGGCTGAAGGTGACGGCCGGAATGTTGATTCCGCTCGCCGGATATTCATGGCCATCGATGGAGACCCGGTAGGAGCGCTCGGCTCCCGTGCCTGGTTGCACCAGGTCTACGGTGGCAAAGCGGCTCAGATCGCGGGTGAAGTAGACCTCGCTCGCGTGGATGGTACGCGGCTGAGGTGCAAGGGCGGGATCGCGATCGATATCGAGCAACAAAACATCCACGGTGTAGGGTTGCGCGGAGTGCGTACGGAAGAGGATGCGGCGGCCATCTGGACTGAACGCGGGCTTCGCACTCAGCTCGCGGGCAGGGAAGGCGCCTTGGTGCGCGCCTTCGAGGATGATCAGCCGTTCGCCTTGTAACGTGGTGGCTTGATAGACCCAGGTTTTTCCGTCGGGGCTGAAGGTGACGCCCCTGGGACCGTTCACGCCCTGGTATTCACGCGGCGGGCGCCGGCCCTGCTGCCCGTAGACAATGGTCCAGCGCTGGTTGCGACGCACCATGTAGGCCAGTTGTTGGCTGGGTGAAAACGACAGGCCGATGACGTCGGGTAGCGGTTCGCTTTCCCGGCCATCGATGACGACGTAGAATTGATGGCCCCGCACGCCAAGGTAGGCGAAATGTTTGCCGTCCGGACTGAATTGCATCTCGTGCTCGGGGACACGATCGTACGGCGGGCTCTCGACTAAATCTTGGACGACGACTTGTTGTTGGCCACGGTTGGCGATGAAAGCCAGGCTGGTACCCTGCGGGTTGTAGAGGATGTTTCGAATGTCGTCGTATGGTCCGCTTTCGCCGTGCTCGGTAACCAGGACTCGTTTGGAGCCACGCACGGCGACGAGATAGTAGCGAGTGGAAGCGGGGTGGAACCCCATCAGGTAGCCCGCCGGGAATTCGGAGAGCTTTCCGATCCGTTGTTCCTTCACGCGAAAGCGGCTTTGCACCGCCCGTCGGGGACCGTCGAGAGCCCAGAGCAGCAGATCGGAATCGGGGTCATTAGCAGCCGCCACCAGTTGCTGCACCTGAGCGATGCCGGTCACGGCCGTCAGGACGCCGAAAGTCCGTTGGGCGTAGCTATCAGGGATCAACTTGCGGTAGTTGCGAACATCCGCCAAGTTGATGTCTTCGAGGCGGCCTCCTTTGCGAAGGAACTCGATCAGTTCGGGGAGGGCGGCACGTCGCACGATCTCGGTCGCGCTGAGGCGAAAGATGAAGCCTGCCGGATTGACGCGGGCGAGCAGTGCACCCGTCCCGATGTTGCGCACCGCGTCCAACGAGACGGGCAGGAAGCCGTCGCCGGCATCTCCGAGCCTCTTCATGGTGTCGAGCATCTGCCCCGCCGTTGCGGAGTCGAGCTGAGCGGTGGGACCGAGTTTGGCGCGATAGATTTCCTGAAAGGTCTCGGAGGTGAGAACCGGGAAGTCCAGAGATTGAAGCAGGGCAGCACATTCGGAGGCGCGGCTCGAGTCGCTCGTTACGAGGCGGGCGAGGTGGAGGATGGAGAGAGTCTGTAGGGTGTCGGCAAGGACGTAGTTCGCATATCCGCGGGCGGTACGGAAGCGATGGGCGAGATCGGCGTAGAGTTGGACGCGGGCAGGGACGGCGGCGAGGTCGGGTGGCTGGGCGCCTTCCAGTTGTTTGATCCTGGCGTGAACCTGGAGGGCGAGTGGGTCGGATGGTGCGGACAACTCGGGCCAGGGGGCGACGCCGGACTGGGCAAGGAGTCGGGCAACACCAGCGAGGTCCTGGTTTTGAATCCGCTCCATCCAAGGCGACTGCGCGTGGAGGGCGGGGAGGAGTCCGAAGAGTAGGAGGGATGCGAGGCGCAGCAGACCGATTGATCCTCTTTATTTCTTCTTGACTGCCTCGGATTCGGCAGCCTCCTCAGTTCGCGCAGCGGAGAGCATAGTGGCAAGGGAGTAATTGCCCTCATGACAAGCGTACTCGTATATCGGTCCGGTCGCCTTGCTCATCGCAATCTCGCCTGTCCACGGCTGGGTAAACGCGGTCGGATCGTCAATCGTGAATCGGTACTGCAGCGTGTCCGGTCCGGTTCGTGTGAAGCGCTCGACCAGATGCAGGTTCTGGTCTGATCCTCGAAATGAAGTCTTGTCCGTGAAGTTGGTTGTATCGACAACCAAAGTGTCGCCATCCCAATGCCCAACGGAATCACCCATCCATTGTCGGACGGCTGGGGCGGCGTGAGGCCGGCCATCCAGAGGAATGATGCGCACGTCATGGATCATCTCTATGTTGATCGCGACAAAGTCACGGGTCTGTACGATCTGATAGTTGTTGTTATAAGGGCCGGGAACCATTGGAGGTCCCGCGGTCGGCCAGAGGATGCAACGGACCGGCAGACTGAAGTCTTGCGGCTTCTCGGGCCGGCGCCGTTGGACTGCTGCCCTCGCCGCGGCGGCTTCGCGAGCTTCCTGTGTCAGCGGAGGCACCTTTCCGTCGGCGGGCTCCACCACTACAGATGTGCGCAGGTTCGAGCCGACTTTGGTTCCGCGGTCGAAAAACGCCTCGTTATACGCGCCGGCCACGTCCTCGTCAGGAGTAGTGCCCCTGCGATCGCGATTCGACTGAGCGTTCGCCTTCCTGGCGAACTCGGCGGCTTCTTCCTCGGTGAAAAACTCTTTGCCGGCAAGCTCCTTCGGACGTTCGAAGGGCGTGAGACTGGCATTGCTCCAAATTCCTTGAAAATCCGGTCTACCGTCAGGCGTGCGGGGTACGATCCAGGCACTGACCGCATTCGCCCTGGTTTGAGCCAAGCCGGGAATTGGAGCCACTACGATGGCGGCCACTGCACCCAGCAGTGTGAGAGATGGATGCCTCACCGAACACCTCCTTCGCAACTGAGGAACCCGTGCCGAACGTAGTATACACCTCCCGGACGGAGCGTCATCCGGCGTTTCAAAAGCCGTCGCCGATGACGACGAAACCGGCCCAATAGAATGGGTGTTTGTATTGCGGTTTCTGTAGCAGTTCCAGCGCCGCTCCCCGCAGAGCCTCCGCCTTTCCGGAAAAATCCGTGTGGGTCCTGAGGTTCTTGTGGAATGCCACCATCAACTCGCTGGTGCTGGCGGAATCCGCCTTCCACTGGCTGACTACTGTAGTGGGAGTGCCGGCAATCAGAAACGCCCAACTCATGCCGATCACGCCCTCGCCGTAGCGGTACTCGCCAAGCGCCATTTCGCACGCCGAGAGAACCGCCATGTCGGCGCGCAGACCCATTCTCAGAATTTCTCGCGCCGCAATGATGTTGTCTTCGGTTTCGCTGCCGACCCGGTTCAAATCCAGGAAAGACGAGAGCGGATTGTTGTTGTCGAGTATGCCGTGCGTAGCCACGTGCAGAACCCGGTAGTTAGGAGCCTCGGCGTTCCACCGTTGCTTGTCCGCCTGGTCCCCCAACACAACCACCGCATTCTTGTCGCCGTAGATCCGGCCTACCTCGCGCAATTCCCGGCTCGTCTCGGGTGGAACGGGCAGGGAGACCGCCGACTTCGCGGGCGCCCCGAATGCGAGCACCGTCCGCGACGGGTCAAACTGAGCTCGCGGCAGCGCCCGCATCTCGCGCGCAGCCGCCAATGACGGCGCATAGAAGACCGTCGATTCCTCGATTAAATGCCTGCCTTGCGGGGAAACCAGCGCCTGAAACGGTAGTTCCCACAGCGGACCGTCCGGCACAATCACCAGCCGCTTTTTATTCCGCAGCGCTATGGACGGACCCAGCACCCGGTCGTACAACGCTCGCGCGACGCCGCGGTAGCCCAAATCGCGATTCGCCAGCTGCGTCCGGAATGCTCTCACCGCCTCTTCGAGCCCCTGCGTCTGCAGAGCATGTGTCTCGATGCGCGGCTTTCCCGACGCCTCCCGAGTCAATGTGAAGACGAAAGCTCCGCCTTGTGTGGATGCGAATTCGATCAGTGCTGTTTCTGCATCCGGGAGCAGGCTCGCCAGGTCCGGCTCCGTCAACGGCCGGTATTCCCCACGCTGCGCCCGCAACTCCGGATGTTTCCCGTATAGATCCGCCAATAGCGAGTCCATTTCCGACTGCAGCAGCGACCTCTGGGTCAGACTCTCTGTGGTTGCGCGTGTGCCTGCCCGCGACAATTGCAGATCCAGTCTGGCTGTCTCATTCGTCAACTCGCGCTCGCGATGTCGCTCCTCCTCCGTCATCACCCGGTTGATGTCCGCCCGAGCTCCGCGCAGCACGTCCAGCAGCAGCCGCGCCTTGGCCCGCTCGGAATACTGCAGCGCCTCGAGGAGCTGCGAGTCGCGTATCAGAAGCCGCACCATCCCGAGATAAGGTCCGCATTTCTGGTGGAAGAAGCCCTCCCTTTCATCCTCGCTCCCCGACAACTTCACCGATTCGATTGCCGCGATTGCCTCCAGGTACGCCGTGCGGGCATCGGCAAATCGTCCCACGGCCTCGTAAGCGTCGCCCAGAGGGGTCAACACCAGGCGCACCGCCTCCGGTCCCAGCCGCCGGGCTTCCGGCAAGAGCTTCTCTCCACGCGCGACGGCCTCCTTGTACTTCCCGGTTTGAACCATCCATTCCAGTTGCTGGGTGAACGGTATGTAGCCATCTCGCCGCTGGTCACTTCGCTCGAAATATTCGACCACCGGCTGAACCTCGGCTAATGCCCGGGTGTAACTGCCGGTGCGAGCGTACACCCACGCGCGGTTGGCCCGGATACCCATCAGCAGGGACTGATCGTCCGCCGCCCTCGCCTCGACCTCGGCCTTCGCGTACTCAGCGAGAGCCTGCTTAATGTGACCCAGATAACCGTGCATCGACCCGAGGTTGGTCAGGAACTTGGCGAGGCGGGTGTGATCGCCCGTAGATGTGCGTGACGCGATCTCATTGGTACGGCTGAAATACTGGATGGCCCGCTCAAAGTCACCTTGCTCGACGCACAACACGCCGAGATTATTCAGGGCGTTGGCCAGGTACTCATCGAACCCGCCGGCCTCAGCCTCGCGAACGGCCTGCCGTAAGAGTGTCGCCTTGCCATTCTTGTCCCCCTTTTCGCCGAGCATCACCGCGACGTTGATCTTCATGCGGGTCACCATCGCCAGGTTGCCAACCGACGCGTATGCCTCACCTGCCCGGCGGGCGTGCCTTTCGCCGTCATCGAACCGGCCCAGAGCGTATTCGGCTCGCACCTGCGCGGCGAGCGCGTCCCCCAGCGCACCGTTGTCGCCGGCCGCTTCCGCCGCTTTCATCGACGAATCGAACGCGTCCACCGCCTTCGTCAATTCCTGCTTCCCGGTCAGGCACGTGCCGATCATCAGCCAGGCGTGCGCCTCCTCTTTTCGATCGCCGGCAGGCACGGCCTTGTCGAGCAGCGCGTGCCACGCCTTGAGGGCGCCGTCAAAGTCGCGCTTTTCCATCAACTGGTTCGCGAGTACTGCTGGATCGGTGACGTTGTCCTGCCCAAACAGCAGCGCCGCGGCAATCAGCATCGAAAGGAATTTGGACATGCGTCTCGGTACTGTTCCTCTATCCATTCACGAACCGCCGGTGAAGCGCCCAGGGCGTAAAGCATGATCTTATCGCCAACGATTGGATCTTTGCCACGGGGATGGGGAAGAGCATTGACATTACGTAACTATTACGAAGGTATTCGTGGGATTGCTGGTAACCTGAAATAAGGAAGTTCAACGCTCTGGAGGCGCCGTGACTCAGCAACCTATCGACATGTCCGACGCTCACAAGAGCAACTGGGCGAACATCATTGCCTTCGGTCTTTTCCACCTCGGGGCCATCGCCGCACTGTTCATGTTCAGTTGGCGCGCACTGGCTGTCGCGCTGTTCCTCTACTGGATGTGTACGGGCCTCGGGATCAGCATGGGCTACCACCGGCTGCACACCCACAGGTCTTACCAGGTGCCTCTGGCGCTTGAGTATTTCTTTGCGATTTGCGGTGCGCTGACTCTGGAAGGCGGGCCCATTTTCTGGGTGGCGACCCATCGTATCCACCACCAGAAATCCGATCTTCCCGGCGACCCGCACTCACCCAGGGATGGTGGTTGGTGGGCTCATATGGGCTGGCTTCTGGTCGGAAAAAGCAAGCACAACAATACTCCGCTGATGGCGCAGTACGCGCCGGACCTGGCGAAAGATCGGTTCTACGTCTGGCTGAACGACTATCATTGGATTCCCATGATCGTGCTGGGCCTGCTGCTGTTCGGCATCGGCGGTATTCAATTTGTACTGTGGGGCATTTTTCTCCGCGTTGTAGTTGGTCTGCATGTGACCTGGATGGTAAACTCCGTGACGCATATGTGGGGCACGCGGAGATTCAACACGCGCGATGATTCCCGCAATAACTGGTGGTTAGCTCTTATCTCCTCCGGCGAGGGCTGGCATAACAACCATCACGCGCATCCGACATCGGCACGGCATGGGCTGGCGTGGTATGAATTCGATCTCTCCTGGATACAGATCAAGATCCTGAGGTATCTCGGCCTGGCGAAATCCGTCCGGGTGGCAAAAGTTAACAGCACCATTCCCGAACGCGAGGCGGCATAGGCCGGCGTCGATTTTCTGAAGCAATTCCAGCGGCTTAGGACTGCCGGGACCGTTTGGCGGCTACCGACTGGACGACCAATGCCTCAAGCACCTTCTGGTCCACATCGACGAGCTTTTTGATGTAGAGGCAGCCCTTGCCGCAGGTATGCTTGCCCAGCGTGGCGAGCAACGCCTCAGCGCCGTCGAATCCCGTGAGGCCGTAAAGCACGGTCGCGGCTTTACGCGGCGAAAAGCCGGCCAGCGGCATATCTCCCTCGCGCCCGCTCTCGTAAGCGTAGTGGTAGTTGCCAAAGCCAATGATCGATGGTCCCCACATCTGGGGCTTTTCGCCGGTAGCCTTCTGCATCAACTTGACGAGCGTCTTGGCATCCGACCGCTTGGTCTCGTCCGTGAGTTGGTCGATATACGCCGCTACGCTAATTTTCGTGGGCTTGGTTTGGTTTTCCGCCATTTCCTCCTGCCTTCCGTTCCTGTCCAGTCTAACTCAGTGTAATGCCCGTGAGATGTTCATCGCGCTGCTCCTGCTAATTCGGACGGGCTCTCTCATCGGTGAGGATACTTTGAGACACCAGGCTTGCCCGAGGCTCCAGTGACCCGGGAGCAACTGGCGTTTGCGATCATTCCTCATGAACCGGTGATCCGTGGCAGATGGCACGTGTTCACTATGCCCGGCGAGTTCAACCATCGGTCTTCCGCATGCTGGATCGGCATCCCACTACGCGCCAAGAAAACTCAACGATCGCATGTTCGAACAGGATCCACTGTAATCGCAAGTCCAAATCCGCGTGCCCGTAGCTCCAGATGCCGGGGTCGCTGGGATCGACGCGTGATATGATTTGCAAGAGCCTCCTATGACCGTCGAAATCAAGCGCTGTTTCTTTTGAAGCGACATTCAGGCACAGGCCGTGAGTCTGAAGAAGAACATCGAAAGCCAACTGAAGATTCCCACGCGCATCCGCCTCGGCGGACCCGGCGCACTAGATGTTTTCGTTGACGGGCAGAAGGTCTATTCTAAGAAGCAGGCTGGCCGGTCACCGACCGTCGACGAGATCATTGAGCTGATCCGCAGCCGCGGTTGACATTCGTCAGCGACGCAAAAGCACTCGTGCGAGCAAGCCCGCGCGTGAAGCGCTTCTGGGTTCCGGATGCGTGCACGCGAGAAACGTGGTCCTCTACCCGTACTCCTTGCGCCGGCAATCAACACCGTTGCACATACGATGTATCACTCTTAGGAGTAAGGAAATCAAGCAGATTCTGGACGCGAAGCGGACAGCGGCAAGATACCCGCGATATCGGTATTCAGCTTGTTCTGATTCGACGGCGTTGGACAATATCACTTCACGATTCCGTTATCATGGGCGTCATGACTTTGCGCCAGGTCGCTCTCACCGGATTTCTGGCGGTTTTGCCAACCCCGGCGCAGCCGCCGACGGACAAGCCAGTCCGGCTGGAATTCGAGGTTGCGTCTCTCAAACCGAATCAATCCGGTAACACGGGCTATTCTATTGCTCCGCGTCCTGGTGGAAAACTGCAGGCCAACAACATTAATCTGAAGCGGATGATTGCGGTGGCGTACAGCTTGACGGACTTCCAGATTTTCAGCAATCTCAGTTGGCTCGAAACGCAGCGCTACGATATGGATGCCAAGGCATCAGGTCCCGCAGCGCTGCCGGATCTACGACTGATGCTCCGGTCGCTACTCGAAGACCGCTTCAAGCTGAAGGTTCACAAGGAGACGCGCGACTTGCCGAGGTACACCTTGGCGCCGGCAAAAGCAGGAACCCTTGCGGGCGGTCCAGGATTGACGGAGGCTCCCAACGGGGATTGTGCGGCATCCGGCTCCCCACAGGCGGCACTGCCGAACGGCACCCCCTGCGGCGTCGTGAATCAAGGCCTTGGGCGGATCAATGGCAACCGCGGGCGCATTAGCCAACTGTGCGACCGCCTCACCACGCTGCTGGGAGTCACGGTCGTCGACGAGTCAGGCTTGAAGGGCATCTACGACATTGCGGTCACCTGGACTCCCGACCCCAGTCTGGAGCGTTTGCCGCCGGGAATGGAGGTCCCCTCCGATGGCCCTGGCCTCTCGCTGTTCATGGCGCTGCAACAGCAGCTTGGCCTCAAGTTGGTCGGCGGAAAGGGGCCGGTTGAAGTGTTGGTAGTCGATTCCGCCGAGAAGGCTACCGAGAACTGAGCGCCCAGGTGCAGGAATCTCGCCCGGGGATGCATCGTTCGAGAGCCTGTTTTACAAAGGGACCCGGCCTGCGGCCGCGATTGAGCAGAGGCCGTCCGAAAAAACGTCGGAAGCCAGATGGGGTTCGCCTGCCTGATGGGGTTCGCCAAAAGGAGAGAGTCCGATGGGCATCGAGGCAGCTCCTTCGAATTATGTTTGTACACTGGAAGGCAGGAGAACTTCCGCGTGAACCCATCCCGTCGTGATCTTGCAGTGATTCTGCCCGCGCTGGCCGCCGCGGCGCAGGCGCAGGAGAGCAAACTACTGCCTTCGAAAGCCTTCCCGTATGAGTCGCTCCCGGTGAAGGTGAATGGTGAAAACAAATCGCGTGCTGTGCTCAACGGGGAAACGCATTCCGGCTACGCCATCGAACTGCACATGACTGAACTTGGGCCGGGCCAGGCGCCGCATCCTCCGCATCGGCACGTTCACGAGGAGCTGATGATGCTCCAGAGGGGTACCCTCGAAGCCACGATCAAAGGGGAGAGCATGCGCCTTCCGGCCGGGTCGGTAGTCTACATGGCGTCGAATGACGAGCACGGCTGGCGCAATCCCGGACCGGAGCCGGCTCAGTACTTTGTGATCGCGTTCGGCAAGGATTCTTGAGCCAGGGTCAACTGCTACATTGGAAGTCATGAGGAAGGCATCGATCCGGGACCTCCGTGCTCACACCTCGGAGTTGGTGCGAGAGGCCTCGGAGGGCGAGGCCATCGTGATCGAACGGCGCGGCAAACCTGTTGCAGAATTGCGCCCGTTGAGTCAACCGGGTAAGAAACCTCAATTCCGCGACATGAGCCACATCTGGAATACCTACCCGCAAGTTCCCGGCGACAGCACCGACGCTATCTCGGAAGATCGAGATCGGTAAGTGTATTTAGACTCTGCTTATATCGCCAAATTCTATCTGAACGAATCGGATTCGTCACGCGTGCGAGCCGTCATTGGTTCCGGGACCAACTGATCTCATCTCGGTGGGCACTTGGAGAGGTTACCTGCGCCTTTCATCGTCAACTGCGCCAAGGCCTTTTGGATTCGACTCAATATCTGAACCTGACCCGGTTGTTCCTGGAAGATGTGAGTCTCGGAAATTGGGACCTTCACTCCAGTCGCTAACCACATCCTGGAAAAGATGGTTGCGTTGATGCAAACACTTCCGTCGACCACATTTCTTCGCGCTGGCGATGCGCTAAACTTGACCACCGCGATGGAAGTGGGAGAGTCTGAGATCTGGTCGAGCGACCGGCATCTTCTGAACGCGGCCGGGCATTTTGGACTGACCGGCCGCAGTATTTGAAGTTTTACCCCGCGACCGGAGCCTCGGTCAATTTCTCGTGTTTGCTGCCACGCTTCCAAGACTGCACCCACGCCTGCATCGACGACATGTAGATATAGAACACCGGCGTCAGGTACAACGTCACTAACTGAGAGAATAAGAGACCGCCGACCACCACCAGGCCGAGCGGTTGCCGCGCTTCGCCACCCGCGCCGTATCCCAGCGCGATGGGCAGTGCGCCCAGCAGCGCCGCCATGGTGGTCATCATGATCGGGCGGAAACGGATCAGACAACCTTCATAGATTGCCCGCTCCGGACTCAGCCCATGCTGGCGCTCGGCTTCCAGCGCGAAGTCGATCTGCATGATGGCGTTCTTCTTCACGATACCGATCAACATGATCAGACCAACGAACGCATAGATGCTCAGATCCAGCTTGAAGATCACCAGCGTAAGGAGCGCGCCGAACCCGGCCGACGGCAACCCCGAGAGAATCGTGATGGGGTGAATGTAGCTCTCATACAAGATTCCCAGTACAATGTACACCACCAAAATCGCGATGATCAGCAGCACCCAGAGGTTGCCCAACGAACTCTGAAACGCTTTCGCGGCGCCCTGGAACTGCGTGCTGATGGTGTCCGGCAACTGAGTCGACGCCAGGTTCTGAATCTGTTCGACCACTTCTCCGAGCGCGGCCCCCGGCTTGAGATTGAACGAGATCGTCGCCGACGTGAGCTGTCCGTAATGATTGATGGTCTGAGGACCGGTCTGGGTCACCACCTTCGCCATCGTATCCAGTGGGATCAGCCGGCCATTGGTGTTCTTGAAGTACAACATCGAGAGCGCGCGCGGGTCCCGCTGATACTTCGGTTCCAACTCCAGCAAAACCTTGTACTCGTTGATCGAACCGTAAATTGTCGATACCCAGCGCGGGCCGTAAGCGTCGTAAAGCGCATTCTCGATGGTGTTCGCGTTGACGTTCATCGCCGCAGCTTTATCGCGATCGATGGTGACGTCCACTTCCGGTGTGGTAACCGCTACGTCCGTGGTCACATCCTCCACTCCGGGGAGTTTCTCCACTTCCTTCGCGAGTTTCTCGGTCTGATCGTAGAGTTCCTGCTTGTCGGGCGTCTGCAATGAGAATTGATACAGACTCTTCGTAACCTGGCCGCCAATCTGGATGGTCGGCGGGTTTTGCAGATAGGACTTGACCCCCGCGTAAGCAGCCAGTTTCGGACGCAATTCCTTGATGATGTCGTTCACGCCTAATTCGCGCTGCACGCGAGGCTTGAGATGGATCACCAACTGGCCATAATTGGGGCCGCCGAGATTGGACGCCGTCGTCCCGCCCACGCTTGCCATCAGCGAGTCCACATTGGGATCCTGCGAGACCGTCTGCGCAATCTTCTGCTCGAAGTCCACCATCTGGTAGTACGAAGTTCCCTGCTGTGCTTCGGTGTACACGGTCAACTGATCGGTGTCCTGATCCGGAATGAAGCCCTTGGGGATGGTGACGAACATGTACATGGTGGCGCCCAACACCACCACGAAACTGAGCATCATGGCAGGGCGATGCCGCAAAACCATCTGCAACGTCGAATCGTAAAGGTTGAGCATCCCCTGGAAGAACTTCTCAGTGATGCGATAGAACCAGCCCCTGCTTTCTTCGTGCGCGGCCCGTAAGAAGCGGCTGCACAGCATGGGAGTCAGCGTCACCGACACAACGCCCGAGATCAGGATCGCGACCGTGATGGTGACGGCGAATTCCTTGAACAGCCGGCCGAGCACTCCGCCCAGGAAGAGGACCGGAATGAACACCGCCGCCAGCGACAGCGTCATTGAAACGATGGTGAATCCGATTTCCTCAGAACCCTTCAACGAAGCGAGCAGCGGCTGCTCGCCATTCTCGATGTGCCGGACGATATTCTCCAGCATCACGATGGCGTCGTCCACCACAAACCCGATCGAGAGAATCAGGGCCATCATCGACAGGTTGTCGAGGCTGTAGCTCAGCAGGTACATCACGGCGAAGGTGCCTACGATCGAGAATGGCAACGCCAGGCTCGGAATAATGGTGGCCGAGACATTCCGCAGGAACAGGAAGATCACCATCACCACCAGTCCCAGCGTCAATACCATGGTGAACTGGACATCGTGGAACGACTCGCGAATAGTATCCGAACGGTCATACAGGATGTCCATGTTGACCGAAGGCGGCAACTCCGCCTTGAACAGCGGCAGCAGATTCTTCACGCCGTCGGTGACGTCGATCGTGTTCGTGCCGGGCTGCCTCTGGATCGCGAGAATGATGGCGCGGCTATCGCCGTTATGGGTGTAATACCAGGACGCCGTCTTATCGTCTTCCACGCCGTCGATGATGTTGCCTAATTCCTGCAAACGCACCGGCGACCCGGCGCGATAAGCCACCACCAGCGGCCTATATTGATCGGCGTTCATGAGCTGACCGCTGGCCTGGAGCGTGAAAGCCCGCTGCGGTCCGATGATCGCACCCGTCGGCAGGTTGACGTTCCAGTTTTTGAGCGCCGTCTCAATCTCGTTGAAGCCCACCTGTCGCGACGCCATCGAGTGCGGATCCATCTGCACGTGGACCGCGTACTTCTGCGCGCCAAGCACCTGCACCTGAGCCACGCCTGAGATCATCGAGATGCGTTGCGCGATCCGAGTCTCGGCATATTCGTCGAGCGTCCAGAGCGGCAGGGTCGGCGACGTGAGGGCGATGTACAAAATCGGCTGATCGGCGGGGTTCACCTTGGTGAAGGTGGGCGGTGTCGGCATGCCCTGCGGCAGCAAACGAGAAGCCTGTGTGATGGCCGCCTGCACGTCCACCGCGGCGCCGTCGAGCTTTCGAGCGAGGTCGAATTCGAGCGTGATCTGCGTATTGCCGAGCGAGTTCGACGAGGTCATCGAATTCAGTCCGGCGATGCTCGAGAACTGATTCTCGAGCGGAGTGGCTACGGCCGAAGCCATGTTCTCAGGACTCGCGCCCGGAAGGCTGGCGGTTACCAGCAGGGTAGGGAAGTCTACGTTGGGCAGATCGCTCACGGCCAGCGAGCGATAGGCAACACCGCCGAAAAGAGCGATGGCGGCCATCAGCAGACTGGTCGCGATCGGACGCTCGATAAAAGTTTGGGAAATGTTCATTGCGTCAGTCTCCCGATTGCATCACGGGGGCCGGCGTCAAAACCTTGGGATGTTTGGGGGCGCGCCACGCCTTCCATCGATCTACGATTGCCGCCATATAGGTATAAACCACCGGGGTCAGATAAAGAGTCATCAACTGCGAAAATGCCAGGCCGCCGACTACCGCCAGGCCGAGAGGCTTGCGCGCCTCGCCACCAGCGCCCCATCCGAGGGCGATCGGCAAAGTGCCCAGAAGCGCCGCCATCGTGGTCATCATGATCGGCCGGAACCGAATCAGGCATCCTTCATAGATGGCTTCCGACGGTGTCTTGTTCTCCTTGCGCTCGGCCTCCAACGCGAAATCGATCTGCATGATCGCGTTCTTCTTCACAATGCCGATGAGCATGATCATTCCGACGAATGAGTAGATACTCAGGTCTACCTTGAACAGAATCAGCGTCAGCAGTGCTCCGAACCCGGCCGAGGGCAGCCCGGAGAGAATCGTCAGCGGGTGCACATAGCTCTCATACAGCACGCCCAGCACAATGTAGACCACTGCGACGGCCAGGACCAGCAGGATTCCCATGTTGCGCATCGAGTCCTGAAAAACCTTGGCAGTGCCCTGGAATACCGCGGTGATGGTCGCGGGGAGGTTGTCCTTGGCTGCCTGCTGGATGTCGTCGGTCGCCTGGCCCAGCGAGGTCCCAGGCTTCAGCGCAAACGACAGGGTTACGGAGGGCAACTGGCCGGAGTGCGGAATCGTCTGCGGCCCGGCATTCTCCACCAGCTTGGCGACCGCGTTCAAGGGCACCAGTTGGCCGCTGTCGGACTTCAGGTAAATCATTTTGAGGCCGTCCGTGTAGCGCTGATAGGTGGGCAGCATCTCGAGCAACACGCGGTACTGATTGGTAGGAGCGTAGATGGTAGAAGTGAGCTGCGGGCCGAACGCGTCGTACAAGGTGCTGGCGATGGAATTGTAATTGACGTTGAGTGCCGCTGCACGATCCCGATCGAGCACTACATTCACGCGCGGGTTCTTGATCTGCAGGTCGGTGGTCACCTCAGCGAGGCCAGGCAGCTTCGCGACGATTTTTTCCAGCTTTTGCGCCTCGGTATAGAGCTGCTCCGTGTCCGGGCCAAAGAGCGTGAAATCGTAGCTGCTCTTGGACATGCGCCCGCCCACGCGAATCGCCTGCGGAATCGTGAGGTAGGCTTTCAAGCCGGGGAAGTTCGAGACCTTGGGCCGAAGTCTCGCGACGATGTCGTTGACCGTCGCCACGCGCTGCCGGCGAGGCTTCAAGTTGATCATCACCTGGCCGGTGTTGGACGCGCCGCCGTATCCGCCGCCACCGCCGCCAGTGCTGATATAGAAGGTCTCGACATCCGGATCCTGCACTACAATCCGCGAGATCTGCTGCATGTACTTCACCATCTGGTAATACGACGTGCCCTGCGCGGCTTCCACCTGGATATTGAAGTTGTCGTTGTCGGTATCGGGAATGAAGCCCTTGTTGACGATGTTGTAGAAGTACACCGTGACCCCCAGGACCGCCAGGAAACTAGCCATCATGATCGGCCGGTGGCGCAGCACCCAACGCAGACTGCCGTCGTAGATGTGCAGCATCCAGTCAAAAACCCGCTCCATGGCGCGGTAAAGAAGGCCGTGTTTTTCGGTTTGGTTGTAGCGCAGGAACCGGCTGCACAACATGGGAGTCAGGCTGATCGAAACGATACCGGAGATCAGAATGGCGGTGCAGATGGTAACGGCGAACTCGCGGAACAGGCGCCCCAGAATGCCGCCCATGAACAGGATCGGGATGAACACCGCAGCCAGCGACAAGGTCATGGAGACGATTGTGAAGCTGATCTCCTTCGACCCGTTCAAAGCCGCCACGTACGGCTTCTCCCCGCGTTCAATGTGGCGGACCGTGTTCTCGAGCATGACAATGGCATCATCCACCACGAACCCGATCGACAGGATGAGCGCCATCATTGAGATGTTGTTCATGCTGAAGTTCAGCAGATACATCACCGAGAAGGTGCCCACGATCGAAAACGGCAGCGCCATCGCCGGAATCAGAGTGGCCGAGATGTTTCGCAGGAACAGGAAGATCACCATGATCACGAGTGCCAGCGTGACCACCATGGTGGTTTGAATATCGTTGAAAGCCTCGCGAATGTTCTTCGAGCGGTCGCCGCGGATGCCCATGTGGACGGTGGGCGGCATCAGCGCCTGGAAGGAGGGCAGCAGCTTGCGGATGTTATCGATCACCTCGATGGTGTTGGTGCCGGGCTGCCGGATCACTGCCAGGCTTACTCCGCGAGTCCCGTCGGTTCCATACTCGCCGCCGTAAATCAGCGACATCTGCTTGTCGTCTTCGACGCTGTCGATGACGCGAGCGACCTGGTCCAACCGTACGGCTGCGCCGTTCTTATAGGTCACGATCAGCGGACGGTAATTGACGGCTCGCATGAGCTGACCGTTGGCTTGCACCTGGTAAGCGGTCTTGTTGCCGTAGAGGGTTCCGGTGGGGATATTGACGTTCCAGTTCTTGATGGCGCTATCGATCTCATTGAGGCCGATCTGCCGGGAGGCAAGTATGTTGGGGTCCACCTGAATCCGGACCGCGTATTTTGCCGAACCGAAAACACGCACCTGCGCCACACCGTCCACCATCGAGATGCGTTGCGCCACCATGGTCTCGGCATATTCATCCAGATCGGAGAGCCTCATGGTGGGAGACGTCAGAAAGATGCTGATGATGGGCTGATCGCCAGGGTTTGCTTTGTGGAACGAGGGCGGCGAGGGCATCCCCGGCGGCAGCAGCGGCATTGCCTCGGCAATCGCCGTCTCCACATCTACTGTGGCGCCATCGATATCGCGGCTGAGATCAAACTGCAGGGTGACGTTAGACGATCCCTGGCTGCTGGTAGAGATCATCGAATCCAGGCCGGCGATGGTGGTGAACTGCCGCTCGAGTGGAGTGGCTACAGCCGACGCCATGGTGTCCGGATTCGCTCCAGGCAAACTGGCCGACACCGTGATGGTCGGGTAGTCCACCTGCGGCAAATCGCTGACGGGCAGGGCCCGATACGCAATGACGCCGAAAACCGCGATGCCCAACATGAGCAGGCTGGTCGCGATGGGTCGCCGGATAAAGCCTTCGGAAACGTTCATACCGAGCCCCTCCGCCCTATACGCAGATACTTTTCTGGTTGGTTGAGATCGCTGATCGGGCGAACTGCAGACATGCGATCAGTTCTTGGTCTGTCCTTTTTGACCACTGTCGCCGCCATTTTGGTCGCCGCGATTCTTGCGTCCGCCGCCTCGAGAACCGTCGCCACCGCCTTCGCCCTTCTGGCCCCCGCCCCCGCCACCGCGTTGGCCACCGCCGCCTCTGCCATCCCGGACCACTACCCGGCTTCCCGGCGCGAGGCGCAATTGACCTTCGGTGACTACCGTTTCCCCTGTTTCCAGACCGGACTCGATGACCATGTCTTGATCGACTCGCGCTCCAGTCGTAACCACCCGCGATTCCACAGTCCGATCGGGTTTTACGACGTAGACGAACGATCCGTTCTGCCCGGTTTGCACAGCCTCATTCGGCACGACCACGGCATTCTGCTGGGTCGTCAGCCGCAGCACCACGCGTACAAACTCCCCGGGCCACAATTTGTGATCGGAGTTGGGAAAGGTTCCCTTCAGCCGGATCGTACCTGTGGTGGTGTCAACCGCATTGTCGACAAAGGTCAGAATGCCATTCTCCTCATTACCGGCGTCGTCCTGCGGACGGGCCCGCACGGGGAGCTTGCCTTCTGCCATGTACTTCTTGATCGCTGGAAGCTGCGCTTCCGGCACTGCGAAAGTAACGTAGATGGGCTCCACCTGGTTGATGGTCATCATTTCGACGCTGTTGGCCATCACGATGTTGCCTTGCTTCACTGTCAGATTGCCGGTGCGCCCATCGATGGGAGAGGTAATCGTCGTGTAGCCGAGCTGAATCTTGGCATTCTCCACCGCCGCACGGCTGGCGCCGATACTCGCCTTCGCGCTCTCAATGGCGGCTTGATCGGCCGCAACCGCCTGTGCCGCGGCGTCCGCGCTGGCACGCAGTTGTTCCGATTGATCCTTCGAAATGATCCCGTTCTTCAACAACTCGGCATAGCGGGCGGCCTGCGCTTCTGCATACCGTGCCGACGCGCTGTCTCTCGCCAGATTGGCTTGGGCTTGTCCCAGAGATGCCTGGTCCTTCGCGAGATTGGCCTGCGCCTGGTTCACCGCCGCTTCCAGCGGACGAGGATCGATGGTGAACAGCGGCTCGTCCTTCTTGACGTAGTCGCCCTCGTGGAAATTGACCTTGTTCAGTTGCCCGGTAACTTGGGCTTTTACAGAAATGGTGGAGTATGCCTCCACGTTGCCGATGACTTGCACTTCCACCGGAACGTTTTTCTGAGTCGCCTGTGCCACGGTCACCGGCACATCGCCGCCCCCGCCACCTTTGCGGCCACCGCCCTTTCCGCCCCCCGTCCCCGCACCTGCGCCCGCCGCGGCAGCACTGGCGCCGGAGTTGGAACAGCCCGGCAAGGAGAGTAGCGCCAAGCCTGTAAAGGCCAGAATCCAGAAGGTTTTATGGATCACCCGACGGTCACACCCATGCGGGGTATATGTAGCCATAGGAGTAGTATATTGTAGTGGCGAATCGTCCATTACTAAAGTTACGGGGACGGTTCGGCAATGGCTCGAAAGAGGCACGGATTTTGGAACTTTCTAGAGTTTGGGCTTGGGTGGTGGCAACTCGCGTGCTTCCACTGTGTGGGTAAATCCCATCCGGTTATGGGCGCCGTCGCAAAACGGTTTGTTTTCCGAATGCCCGCACCGGCATAGGGAAATCACCGTCCGTCCGGCAAGTCCGAATGTAGCGCCGCTGGGATCACAAATCTGAAACTCGCCCTCGATGCGGATGGGTCCGTTGTTGAGGGCCGTAATTTTGGCTGACATAGTTGTGGGAGTCGGGTCCGTTTGGCCCGCTCCTTCCATGCTACAGCTTTCGACGCGCCGATGGTGGCAAAGCCTAATATTGGTAAAATCTGGTGCCGGAGGCGTCTCCCACGGTAAAGCTCCTGCCGTCGCTCGCGATCGCGCGGACGCTCGCAGCGCCCGTGTTGAAGGTGCGAATCAAACTCACGCTGGTCGCCTTGTAGAGCGCGACCGTGCCGCCGTTGATCCCCCCGATCATGACGTTCACGCCATCGAATGCGGCGACGTAGGGCGACGCGACATTCGGGATATTGCCGACCTGTATCAGCGAACTTGGCAGCGTGGACAGATTCGTGGTTGGCCGCACCACGTACAGGCTTCCATTCCCCGTGGTCGCGTTTCCGACGGGTATCCAGATGTTGTTGCCGTCGTAGATCGGGCGGCAATCGGTGACGGGGGTGGGGATCGTCAGTGTTTCGACCGCGCTGGGCGGATTCGGTATTGCCGGTATCGTCACCTTGATAATCGAGGAGTTCGCCAGCACCAGCCACATATTGGTCCCGTCGAAAACCATTCCGTCCACATTAGCTCCTGCGTTCAGGGTGATTCCCGAAGTTGTGTTGATGGCGTAAATGAAGATATTCGGCGATGCCGCATCGGCCAACCAGAGATTGGTCCCATCAAATGCCATGGATACCAGATTCGATGCGGAAATGAGGTTGGATGCCACCACGGTCGCGGTGCCTGCCGGGGTGGTCGCGGGATTCAATACTTCCAGACCGCCTTGATTGTCGGCGATGAACAGCAGTCCTCCGAAAAAGCCGAGTTTCCTCGGAGTGCCTGAGGCCATACTCCAGGTTTCGAGCAGCCGGCGGTCCACCGCACCTACTTTGAGAATCTTGCCGCTATTGAGCGCGATCCAGAGATTGATACCGTCGCTGACAATGTCGTTGATCGGCGAACCGGCGTCGCTGAAAATGCCGCCATTTGTGGAGGTGGGAGCCCACGTCTTGCCGATTGCCGTGCGAACTGCGCCACGACTCAATGTCAGGTCCATGCCCCTATCGAAGAAGGTAACCATCTGGTTTCGGGGAACGAGATCGTTTGGGCTGAAGGTGGTAGGGCCGGTTCCTTGCGTAACGCTACTGAAGAAGGCCTGGAGGATAAATGGGCAGAAGGGATCGGTGGCCGCCACATCGGTGAACGGCCCGCAACTGGCGGTCTGCGCGTGGATTTCAGCCGGGTTCCAGATCAGGATGGCTACGAGGGATAGCCACCACACACGTCGAATGGTCATGAAGCACCTCAGATTTCGGTGGGGACACGGCGGAATCAATATGTTACTACTATTACAGTCGAATGCACAATGTTAGTGCATCCGGAGTAACTCTTTGGATAATCATGGCGAGGAGAAACTCCCGGCCCGCTTCTCAAGGTGCGCGCGGGTCGCAAATCCTTCTAATTGTATTTGCAACCACTTAGCGAGCGGTGGCCGTGAATTGGCGTACTCGCCGTATGCTCTCGGCAGCCCTCAGAACGCCATCACCGCGGCGCTGACGGGTTTTTCTCCGACCGGAATCAGGTTGAACAAAGGAGCGGAGCGCGAGCGGCGCATGTAACCGTCAGGAGTCATCAGCGACCGCGTGCGGATCATCGCCAGATCGCCCGAATCGCGATTCAGGACGAGCGCATATTCGTCGTCGGGGGTCATTCGAATGCAGACCGGACCGCGCCCGACCTGAACTACGGCCACCAACTCGCGAGTGTCGATATTAAAGACCGTGACCTTGTCGTTGTCGGGGTTCGCCACCAGGAGATAGGGAGGTGGAGTGGGAACTCCCTTCGTTACCGCCATTACTCCGGGAGCATGTCCGGCGAGAATCGTCTGCTCCACCTCCGTGCTCGAAGGAAAAATGATCACCACGGCATCCATTCCTTCGCCGCTGACAAATAGCTGACCATCATCCGCGCTGAAGCAGAAATTTTTGGGATCGAGGGGCAGCGGCAGCCTCACCACTACCCGGCCCGTGGGCACATCGTAGATTGTGACGCTGCGGTCGGCACTCCCTACCAGAAGCTGGCGCGCGTCCCATCGGTACCCTGCTAAGGCAGGCGAAGCCTGATCGACAATCGTGCGGTCGATGGCGCCCCTGGAGAGCGACGCCAGTACGATGCTCTCGTCTTGCGGGGTTATGATTGCCGCCTGGTTGTCGCGGCTCACCTCAAAGCTGGTCGCCGCAGAATTCAAGCGGATCCGCCGGCCAGGGCGGAATGTGTCGAGCGAAATCTCCACCAAAGCCGGCGGATCGCGGTAGAGCACCCAGAGTGCATCCTGGGTGTGCGACCACTTCATATCGGCCGCCTGATTGCCCGCGCGTACCCGCCGGACTACCGACAGTGAGGACGCATCGATTTCGTAAACGGTGCCGTCGTCCGGCGTCAGGACGAACGCCTTGTGGCGGCCGGCATGCTCCAATATCTTCGAAGGGGCGCCATCCAGGGGTATCTGTTTCCGCACGCGAAAACGATTGAGGTCGACGATCGACACCGAACGGCTCTGCTGATTAGCAACGAAACAGTAGCCGTGAAATCCCAACGCCCGCTGCCGGCTGCAAGCTGCCATCCCTGCCGACGCGAGCAACAGGGACCGCCGCGAGATATTCACAGTAACCATTTTAGCCAAAGGTTAACTTGCAATAGCTGGGATCTTAGGCGATTATGGGCAAACATTCGTAACGACGCCACTATGAGGACAAACTTCTTGAACGGACGCTCTGCTCTCTTTGTCTTGATCGCACTCGCGGCTTCCGCGGCTCCCGCGGCAGCCAATATCCTCATCGTTCCAACTTTCGATACCAGCATCACTTCCGATCCGAACGCCCTTGCCATCGAAGCCGGCATCAACGCTGCGATTTCTCTAGTGGAAGCTTCGCTCGGCGATCCGATCACTGTTCCGATTACGTTCCAGGAAGGTGGAGGTCTCGGCAGCAGCAGCACCCCGATATTCCAGGTCAGTTACGGAACTTATCGTACTGCTCTGATCGCCGATGCCAAGACGCCGGCCGACGCGACTGCGCTTGCTCAACTGCCAGCGCAGTCTACCAGCCCGGTAGACGGAAACACCAATCTGTGGGTGACCGCTGCGAATCTGGATGCTCTCGGACTCGCTCACGGGCTGGTGGGATCCGATGGAACCATCACCCTCAACACCGCGATCACGAACTTCGACCGGACCACAATCAATCCCGGGAAGTATGACTTGGAAGGCGTGGCTTTGCACGAGATCGACGAAGTGTTGGGCCTGGGGTCGGGGTTGAATCTTCCGACTGGCTTCCCCCGGTTGTCCCGCCCGCAAGATCTGTTCCGCTACAGCGCGCCCGGAGTTCGTAGCTTCGACACCAGCTCCGGGGCCACTTCCTACTTCTCCATCAATGGTGGTGTTACCGACTTGGTGGACTTCAATCAGAATGGCGCTGCCGACTACGGCGACTGGCTTTCGTCGGGATCGGCGAAGGTGCAGGACGCTTTTGGAACTCCCGGTGCGATCCCGACTTATGGAGTGGAGTTGCTGAATCTGGACGTAATCGGCTTCGACACGCTGCCGCCGGCGAATGCGCCGGAGCCGGGCACCTGGCTGCTGCTGGGCACGGGTCTCGCACTGGTCGCTCTTAAGGCGCGTCCTGCAGCGCGCTAGTGCTGACAAGGAGATTCCCGCGCTCTAAGTGACCCGCTCCCGTCGACGTTTCAGGCACGTCAGGGCGCGCGTCGACAAGTGAGTCCTCGGTGCTGTGAAGTTCTTACGTTCACCGCACTTATTCCCGGCAAATGCCTCGTTCGCTGCGGCGAATGAAATTTATGAGATGGAGCGTCTCCGGGCTCGGGACCTCCGCCTCGATTCTGGCCAACGCATCCTGCAGTTTCAAGCCGGAGCGATACAGAAGCTGATAGGCCTTTTTGAGCTTGGCGACGTCGGAAGCCTTATACCCGGCGCGCTTCAGACCCACCACATTCAGGCCGCGCGCCGCCACGTCAAACCCGCTGTACAAGAAAAACGGCGGCACGTCGCTGTTCACCCGCGTATTGCCGCCGATCATCGCCAATCGCCCAATCTTGGAGAACTGGTGGACCACTACACCGCCCGAAATGAAGGCCTGATCTTCCACCTCCACATATCCGGCGATCAGCGCGCAACTCGCAATCACCGTCTGGTTGCCGACCTTGCAGTTGTGGGCGATGTGGCCCGACGTCATGATGTAGTTGCCGTCGCCCAGTTCGGTAACCGACTCCGGCGCGGTGCCTCGCGAGATCGTGTAATGCTCGCGAATTTTATTAGCGTTTCCAATGCGCAGATAGCTACGCTTTCCTGTGAAGCCCTTATCCAGCGGGTCGGTGCCGAGCACCGTTCCTGCCGAGATCTCGTTTCCATCGCCCATCGTCGTCCAGCGTTTGACGTAGACGTAAGGCTCCAGGAGGCATCCCGCGCCAATCACCACATCGGCTTCGATGACGCAGTATTCACCGATCCTCGTGCCGGCCCCGATCACAGCACTGGGGTCGACACGGGCGGTAGCGGCCACTATGGCCGAGGGATCGATGGACATGGATCGGAGATGGCGTTCAGGCCAGGCAGTCCTTGGCGAAGGCCAGGCACTTCTTCATTTCTTCGACGATGGTCGAGCCTTCCGGGACCGTATACTCCATCTCGATGTTCGCGGGGAACGGATAGTGGTTCTCTTTGAGCAGTTGCAGAACGGCCTTGATTGGCGTATCGCCCTGACCCCAGGGCGTGTTCGGGCCGTGATCCTTTTTGCGGTCCTTGAGGTGGAGATTGGTGATCTTATCGTGGTGCTGCTTGATGAAGGCGACCGCGTCATAATTCGAGGCGGTGAAGTGGCCGATGTCCAGATTGATCCCGTTGTATTTCCCGTAAGCCATCAGCGTGTCGTAGCTTTCCAGCGTGGCTGTTTGATTCGGATCGCTGGTGGCGTCGTGGCCATGATAGCCCACCATCAACTTGTGCTTGTCGGCGATCGGCGCGATTCGTTTGGCCATGGTCAACGTGGTACTCGTGCTGATCGCTTTGACGCCGAGCCCTTTCGCCATTTCGAAGCCGTACTCGATGTCGTCATCCTTCATACTGTCCTGCATGTTGTAGCAGAGCACGGCCAGGGTGATGCCGTCATCGTTGATCCTTTTGCGCACGGCCTTCCAGGTTTCGGCATTGGCCGACTTGCGCCAGTCCGCCAGCTTGGCTACCGCTGCGTCACGCTCCGCCTGTTGCTCCGGAGTCAATTGACGGCCGCCACGGCCTCTGCCGGGACCCCCAGGTTGTCCTCCAGGTGCGCCGGTAGCTCCCCCTGCCGGTGCTTGTCCGGCGGGAGGTGTTTGCCCCGCTGCCATCGGTCCCGGTCCATTGCCTGGTCCACCGCCCGGCCCACCCGGTCCTCGTCCGCGTCCCCCGCCGAAGTTCGGCATCTTGGGCGCTCCCGCCAGGGACTCGCAGTCATTCGACATGAGTTCCATCTCGCCGAGCCCGACCTCGACGTAGGCCTTCAACATCGCTTCGGCATCGTTCATGCTCCTGAAGCTGTAGGTGATCGCGCCAATCTGCACGCCTCCGAATTTGGAATTGATCGAGGCGCCAAACGCCATACTCGCCGGGATCGACGCCAGGGCGAGTTTGCCGATGTCTCTTCTGGTATAAAGCATGGTTCTCCTTCCTACTTCTCCGCCAGTTTCCTTCCGGCATCCAGGCTATCGAAGTTCAGGATGGCATTGAATACCAGAAAATAGCTGCCCTTGGTCTCGGCGCGCCAGAACGGATTGTTCGAGAACAGCACCACGTGACCTTCGCCGTACGGCGAGTCGATCACCGCGGGATGCTGCGCCAATTCACCACCGCTATCCAGCAGACCGGAAACCAACAGCTCGCTGTTATTGGCATAGCGTAACACCACGCGCGGACGGGCTGCGGGAGGAATCACGTTGATCGGATTGCGGAGCTGTTCGTTGGTCAGCGGCGTGGCTTCCCAGGTCTCGGCATGTGGATCCTCCGGGATCTCGACCGGCTGCCGGCCTTGTGGCAGATCGGGATCGTCGGCTGTGCCGCGCCCTGTCGGCCTTTCGCGCTCGTCCGCACCGCCACGGCGCCCTCCTCCTCCGCCTGCCATATTGGTCACATTGAAGACGGGAGGATTCGAAGCGAAGATCGCCAGGTTGTCGCTGTACCCGTAGACGATCGGGCTGGCGGCATCCACCAGCTTGGAGCGCAGCGCTGACCCTGTCACCTTCAGATTGCGAGCCGGCGCTATAGTCACGCCCGGAGTAAAGCCGAAGGTGACGGCGAAGTTGGTGGTGTCGTTCGCAGTGATCAGCAACCCGCCCTTGCGCACAAATTCCTGCAGGCGATCGAGCCCATTCCATCCGAGACCGGGACGCATGTCGTCGGTCTCATCGGTATTACCGAGATTCGGAGTGAGCTGCGTTACTTTCCAGGGCAGGGGATTGCCGTACATCGGCATCCCGTTGACGATCGTCTGTGGGTTGCCGCGGCCCGCTCCGGGGCCGAACACAATCACGTCATACTTGGCGCGCAGATCGCCGATCGCGGCAACCTTCTGCGTACTGATGTAGTCGTAGGGGATCTTCAGCCGATCGAATTCCAGGCGCCACCATCCTTCGGCCTGGGTGTTGAACCATGTGTGCAGCACGGCGATTCGGGCAGCCCGTAGCGGGTGTGTCTTGACGTCTGGGGCCGACGATACCGCGTACGCCTGTACGCCAAGCTCAGTGCCCGCCTTCGCCAGTTCGTCCGCCGCCACGTTTCGCACGATGAACGATCCGCGATTGAATTTGTGCCCGGCCGCCTCAAATGCGGCCTCGGCGGCGTCGAACGTGGCGTTGGGGAACCGGTAGCGTAGCGTGATCAGGGCGCTATCCGCGTTGTGGTTGATCACGAAGATCGACCCGGTATTCTCAACCCCTCCCGGCGCCTTGACGGGACCGTGGACCATTTCCATCGCGGCATCCAACACTTTCAGATCGGTCACCCGGCTTACCTTCACGTTCCCGAGTTCGCCGAAGGTCCAGCCGGTGTCGTCATAAATGCTCTTTTGCGGATCGTTTGCGGCCCAATACTGGTAGTCCAGCAGGGTGTCGGCGATGCGGCTGTAGGGCTGGTCCATGCGCAGGATGTAGCTGCCTGCGGGAAAAGTGCGCGGCTCCGCCTTGGGCTTCTCTGCGGGTTTATCCGCGGGTTTGGCAGCCGATTCGGCCGACGCGGTGTCGCCAGACTGCGATCCGGACTGGCCGTCGGTCTCATCCGTCGCTCCGCGTCCGCGACCCCCGCGTCCGCCGCGTCCGGCCGCCTTCTTGGCGGGCATCATTACGGTGAATGGCGCGGTGGCGCGCGAGACCTCGCATCCCTGCTCCTGCAACATCTGCAAGAGGTCGGCCTGTGCACCCAGTCGCGGATCGTCTGCCGGGAAAACGTAGGCGGCTGGACCCTCGGTGCGCGGCTTCTGGATGGAGCGCTTGGCTTTCAGATAGAAGTTGTGCAGGAAGAGCTTGTTGTTCGCCGAAAAGAAGGCCAGGGCGGTGAGCACGCCAGACTCTTCGTAGTTGTTATTATTGCGCTGCGACCACGTAGTCTTGGGCAGCGGCGGATTCTGTTTGAACCAGGTGCGCGCGTATTCGTTGGGACGCAGTGTCCGCTCTTCGGTGTCCGCCCCGCCATTGCCAAACGTCTCGTACAAACGGCTGATCCCGTTGTGCATCGCCGCGATGAACATCAGGTAGCTCGGCGACCACGTATCGAATGTTCCATGCGTGAAGACGCCGGGCATACCAAACTTGGTCATTTCCGAAACGTTGTTCCAGCCCATCATCTGCCATTCATCCGCCAGGATCGGGTCGATCCACGCGTTGTACGGCCCGTCGCCGACGGTATTGTCGTACAGATACGGCACCGACTCGTGCAAGTCGTGCAGCACCTGGGCTTTCCACCCCACGAACGTGTTCAGGACGTTCTTGGTTAGTTGCAACGTGAGCCCCATGGCGTCGCGATTGTTATCGTGCGCCACGTAGTGGCCCCAATACACCAGCGAGGGCCACTCCTTGTTGGGATTCTCGCGATGCCAGCGGTAGATGTCTACCATGCGGTCGCGCCCATCCACCTCTACCACCGGCGTGATCAAGGTGATGACGTTATCGCGGATGGCGCGGATGTAGGCGCTGTCGTCAACTGCCAGGCGGTATGCCAGCTCCATCAGCGCCGTGGGGGCGCCGGTCTCCGGGGAGTGGATCGTGCCAGTGATGTAATAAATCGGAGTCGAAGCGGCTACCAGCTTGTCCGCTTCGTTATCGTCCAGCTTGATCGTGCGTGGATCCGCCAGCTTGGCGAGACGAGCGCGGTTCTCATCGAGGTTGGCGATGAGGCGCTCGTTTGCTACTGCGACCGCGATCATCTCGCGGCCCTCTTCGGTCTTCCCGACGGTGAAAACCTTCACCCGGGGCGTGGCCTTCTCCAGCATCCGCATGTACCGATAGACATCGGCCGAATACGGCAGAATGCCGGGGGCGCCGGCAATATCCCCCAGAACGGCTTTCGGCGTGGGTACAGTTTTGGATGCCGGCAGGTAGTCGGTCAGCGGCGAGTTGAAGAACGGCTCGGTTGTGTACTCGCGGATCTTCTTGGTGTACTCCTCATCGATCTCCTGCTTTGGATCGCGTCCCGGTTTGAGCGGGATTCCCGTGCTGGGCTGGGCGAAAAGAGAGGACGCAAAAAGGGCGAGACACCAAACGAGCTTCATGCAAGAAAATATACCGCATGTTGCCCGCGGCGCACGTGCAGGCGGACAGATTCCAGAGCGTCCGCAATTGTGCGGTGGACATCGCGGGTCCTCCCTGTATTGCTGTCGCTAATCTCCGGTACCTCACCAGTACTCGGGCAGTACCTCGCCAGTACCTATCCGGCAGGGAGTTAACTTCGGAACAATAACAAAAACGGTCCTAGACGGGTTGGGACCTCCACTAGTAAGGTGGCGTACATAACCCTTCAAGGAGCTTTATGGAGTTTCGACTCAGAGATTTACGGGTGTTTTGTACTTTTCGAAAGGCCGTCGTCAGCGGTGGTTTCGCGGTCGGCCTGCTTACTCTTGCCTCTTCGACTCAGGCGTTGGCAAATAACCTGATCGTCAATGGCGGATTCGAGCAAACCACCAACGGCCTCGGACAATTTGACGATCTGACACAGGCAACAGGGTGGACTTCCGCTCCACTCAACGGCCAATTAGCTTACAACTTTCTATTCGGCCCGGGCACTGCAGATACCACTGGAGAAAACGGTCAATATGGAAACCTCCAACTGTGGGGGCCAAACAATGGCTCTAACAATGGCCTGCCCGCAACCAGCCCGGATGGCGGCAACTTTGTAGCCGCCGATGGGGCGTTCCAGACCGCTCCGATCACTCAAGTGGTCAACGGCCTGACCCCCGGCGCCGATTACACCGTCAGTTTCTACTGGGCGGGCGCCCAACAATCCGGGTTTAGCGGAGCCACCACCGAGCAATGGCAGGTTTCCTTGGGGGCCCAGACCCAGAGCACCCCGATTCTGGACAACGCCGATCATGGATTTACGGGCTGGCAATTGGCCAGCTTCACGTACACGGCAACGCAAGCCAGCGAAGTGCTGTCGTTCCTAGCGGCAGGTACCCCGGATGGCGAGCCGCCTTTCTCTCTCCTCGACGGTGTATCAATGTCTGCTGCTCCCGAGCCGGGAACCGCGGGACTGCTTGTGGGCGGTCTGCTTTGCGCCCTCGGCGCCATTCGATTTGGGAAAAAAGTGAAAAGCTAGTAACCAAGGGGCGGGTTCCGGCCCGCCCCCTTTCCCCGGTAGTTTATGGAAATCCCTGAACTCGAGCCCCTCGTATTCTCGTTCCTGATGGATGTCTTCCGGCTGAGCGTCTGGTTGTTGCTGCTGCTGATTGTCTTCGTCCCGATCGAGCGGCTCGCGGGTATTCATCCGCAAAAGGTCTTCCGTAAGTCATTCGCAATCGATCTCACCTATTACTTCCTCAACAGCCTGATACCCAAAGTGCTGCTGGCAGTCCCTACCGCGCTGCTTGCTTGGGGGCTGCACTATGTCGTGCCCGCCGGATTCCGGTCCTGGGTAGCTGATTTGGCCCCGCCCTTACGTCTTGCCATCGCATTGGTCGTCGGCGAGTTCGGATTTTACTGGGGACATCGATGGGCGCATCAAATCCCGTTCCTCTGGCGTTTTCACGCCGTTCATCACAGCGCCGAGGAGATCGACTGGCTGGTCAATACTCGCGCACATCCCCTCGATATCGTCTTCGTTCGCCTGTGCGGCCTTGCACCCCTCTACATATTGGGACTCGCACAACCATTGGCGGGCCAGACCGTCGATACGGTGCCGTTGCTTCTGATGCTTGGCGCCACCATGTGGGGCTTCTTTATCCATGCCAATATTCGTTGGCGGTTCGGATGGATAGGGCTGTTGGTATCGACTCCCGCCTTCCATCACTGGCACCACACCAACGACGAGCACATGAACCAGAACTATGCCTCCATGCTGCCCTTCCTGGATAAACTGTTCGGCACCTGGTACATGCCCAAGGGCCAATGGCCTTCGAAATATGGACTCGACACGCCCGTTGCATCCGGCCTCGCGGGGCAGTTTCTGGAACCGCTGATGCCTGCCGCAAATAAGCCCCAGGGTGAGGTCGAAGCCGAGAGCGCCCAGGCGGCGGGCTGACTCATCCCTCCCGCAACACCTGCATGGGCTCGAGACGGGAGGCCCGAATCGCCGGCAGTAACGATGCCAGAACCGAAACGGCCACCACGATTCCCGTGACGCCCGCCAGCGTCAACACGTCAGAAGGAGAAACTCCAAAGAGCATTCCCGACATGAGCCGTCCTGCAGCTTCCGCCATGGCGAGGCCGGCAAGACAACCGCACAGCACTGCTCGCAGACCTTGCTGAACAAACTGGCGCACGATCTGTGCCCGCATGGCGCCGAGAGCGAGGCGAAGTCCCACTTCGCGCTGCCGGATGCTGACCATATATCGCAGCGTTCCGTAGAGTCCGATGCATGCCAGCAAGACCGCAGTGGTGGCGAAAAATGCCAACAGAATTGTGCGCAAGCGATTCTCGGCGTAGGCATCCGAGATCAGTCCGCTCAGTGGAATCACGTCATATACCGACCGGAGCGGCTCCAGTTCATGAATCTTCCGCCGCACGGTCTCCACCAGGGCCGCCGGCGCGACCTTGGTGCGCACCAGGAAGTACGACCCCGGTTGATTGCCGCCGAAACACCAATATACGGTGGGCACCGGCGCACGATCCAGCCCGTTCTCTCTGGCGTCGCCTACTATGCCGCGGATTTCGCTCGGTACCACGAAGCTGTTTCCGGGCTGGAAGAGACGATGCCCGATGGCCGAGGATCCCCCCAGGTAAGCGTCGGCGAAACTGCGGTTCACCATCATGCCGGCGGTGCTTTGATCGTCGCGGCATAGATCGCCGGTAAGTAGCGGAATCCGCATCGTCGCAAAGTAGCTGGGATTGACCGCACGGCTCTCGGCGAGCATCTTGGGTTCGCTGGGTGCGCGGCCTTCGGCGGTGTTGACTTCGATCTGATAGTTGACCGGCACTCCCGGAATGGTGACAGACGTCGCGGAGCCCGCCACGCCCGGAATCGAGTTCAGGCCGTCCAGAATTCTGGTCACGCGCTGATGGGACGCCTTGAAGTCGGAGGTTTCGCCCCAATTGGAGCTGATGTGAAGGGCGAGCACGTGTTCGGCCTCGAACCCTGGAGAGACGCGTCCCAATTCCTGCAAACTGCGTACCAGCAGTCCCGCACCCGCCAGTAGGGTCACTGCCAACGCCACCTGCACTCCTACCAGAACGAACTGCATGGTGTTGCGCCCCGAGACCAGGGCGCGGCTGGCAGTCGCCAGGGAGCCAGCGAGACTGCGCCGCGTGCCGCGAATCGCCGGCAGGAGCCCGCACAGGAACGTCGCGGCGATGGCACACGCCAGCGTGTACCAGAGGATTCGCCCGTCGAGCCCGATCTCCTCGATGCGCGGCAAGTCTCTGGCTAGCACGGGAAAGACCCGCGATGCGCCAGCCGCCATCACGAGGCCGAGCGCCGCTCCCGCCAGCGATAGGACCAGGACCTCCGTCAACAGTTGTGTCGCCACCGAGGCGCGCGATGCTCCGAGGGAGAAGCGGACCGAGATTTCATGCTGCCGCCCCGCGGCGCGCGAAAGCAGCAGCGTCGCGATGTTCGTGCAGGCAATCAACAGCAATAGCGTGACGGACCCAAATAGAAGCCATAGCGATTGGCGAACGCCGCCGACTGTAATCTCCTTCAGCGGCTCGATCGAGACACCCATGCCTGCGTCTGTCTTGGGGAACTGGTTACCCAGGTTGGACTGGACTGTAGCGAGATTGGCCCGCGCCTGTTCCACCGTCACACCCAGTTTCATGCGGCCGATGACGGTGTACCAGGTGGATTCGCGGCTCTGGGCGTATGGCGCGTCCGGAGGGCTTACCGACCAAAGGTCCACATCGCGCCCGGGGAACAGGAACGATGCTGGCATCACGCCGATGATCGGGACCGACGACCTGCCTATGCGCAACGTCTGGCCGACCGCGTTGGGATTGCCGCCAAAACGGCGGAGCCACAACCGGTGGCTGATCAGCACCGCTTCGGGGCCGCCGAAATGCTCTTCCCGTGAGCTGAAATCTCGTCCGATGATGGGCGCAACCCCCAGCACCTGCAGAAAGCGGGGCGCCACCAGGGCTCGACTCAGTTTCTCGGGCAGTTCCCCCGATAGCTCCGATTCGTCCTCCGCATACCAGCCGCTGATCGCCTGAAACGTGCTGCTGAGGCGATTCCAATCCTCCAGACGAACGGGCGCGACAAACGGAGACTGCTTCCTGGTCTGCGTCAGTTTCACCAACTGATCGCCTTCGGGAAACGGCAGTGGCCGCAGCAGAACCGCATTGATCGCGGAGAAGACGGCGCTGTTGGCGCCGATCCCGAGCGCCAGTGTGAGGATCACCACCGTCGTGAATGCGGGAGTCTTCACCAGCGCGCGCACCGCCAGCCGAAGATTGCGAAGCGCCGAGTCCAACCAGCCGTTGATGTCCATTTCGCGAGTCCTTTCCACTTGTGAAGTGTAGTTTCCGAATAGGCGCCGAGCGTCGCGTACGGCCTCGTCCTCACTCATTCCTGCCGCCTGCAATTCGTCGGCGCGCTCCCGCACATGAAACGACAGTTCGCGCTCCAGATTCCGCTGCGTGCGGCCCGGCCGCAGAACATTCCAGATCTGCCGATACCATGCCATGCCGTCACCACCTCAGGCGAAACGCAGCACCCGAGCAACCCCTTCGGTGAGCCGCTCCCAGCTTGCCTCTTCCTGGTTGAGCTGCTTGCGTCCTTGGGCGGTGAGCGAGTAGAAACGCGCCTCGCGATTCTTCTCGGTGATGCCCCATTCGGCCTTAATCCAGCCTTCCTGTTCCATGCGGTGCAGGGCGGGATAGAGCGAACCCTCTTCGACGCGCAGAAGCTGGTCGGAGACCTTTTGGATATGTCCGGTGATGGCGTACCCGTGCATTTTCTTACTGGATGCCAAAGTTTTGAGGATCAGGAGCACCAGCGTGCCCTGCAGGATGTCGTTTTTCTTCGCGCCCATTGCTTACCTATGTAGCTATGCTTAACTAGCTATGTAAAGGATTGTACGCCGGGCGGGGAAAAAGGATAGCAAGAAAATGGGGCGCGTTCTGGAAGGCCGGGGAGAAGTCGAAGTCCGCTTGCTCAGCCGGAGATGCCCCGAAAGAATCGCCCGCAAGCATGGTGGGGCAGGCGGAATCGCCAGCCCCATTACTGAAAGGTGCAGGACTTACCGAGGTGGGACAGGCGATTCCGGATTTTCATCGCTTGCTGACGCGCGCGGCTCGCAAACGCACGTATCGTGCGAACGTATTTGGGTAGCTTACGAGCCAAGCACACATCGCAGGGAACAGTATTTGGGTAGCTTACGAGCCGCGACCGTGAGGGAGCGAACCCTGTCACGGCCGCCCCCTTGCGAAAGTGTTTACAAGGAATTCAGATATGCGATCAGGTCGGCCATCTGCTGGGTGGTGAAGCGCGGCCAGGTAATCTGTTTCTGCGTCATCATGTTCAGCATTTGCGGGCCGTGATCCCACAGAGCCGAAACCATGGTGATATCGGAGTAACCGTCCTTTCCTTTGGACAGCTTCGGAGCGGTGCCCGATTCGTTGTGGCAGGTAGCACAACTCTTGTCGGCGAAGACTTTCTTACCCCGATCGGCATTGCCATCTCCGCGGAAATACTGGCGGGCCCAGACATAGGCGAGGATCTGTCGCATTTCCTCCTGCGAAAGTTCCGGCGCCGGTCCCGGCATATTCGGCTGGTGATTCCACATGGCCACCGCGATCTCGGTGAGCGTCTGATTCTTTAAGCGATTCTCCAGGGCCAGGCGGTCAACGTGGCACCGCGCGCAACCTTTGGACTGGAACAGAGCTTCTCCCGAATCCGAAGGCGGAAACTGGAAGTTCTGTGCCAACGCGCGAGTGTCCGGCAGATTCTGCAAGTACACCAGCATATCGGTCAGTTCCTGCGCCGAGATGGTGGCCCACGACAGCTTTTTCTGCGCGAACGCCTGCCGCATCTTAGGACCGTGATTCCACATCTGCTGCGCCAGGATTATGGGATCGGCCAGCGACTCCCACTTCGCTACAGGCGGCGCACCGTTGGCATTCGGCGTCGTGATCCCGTGGCAATCCGCGCAATGGTGGGAGGTGAAGGCCCGCTTACCCCGCGCAGCATCGCCGGGCTTCTCGAAGTAGCGCGCCGAAACGAAGTAAGCGAACAGGTCGGCCGCAGCCTCGGGGCTGAGCGCGGGCTTCGAGATGCTGTGTTTATTCATCGCCTCCCACATCTCGGGGGCGTGGTTCCACATCAGGCTGGCCATCACCGTGGGAGTAAAGTCCCGGTCGATGCGTTTGGCCAAGTCGGTAGCGAGCGTTCCGCCCTGCCCTTTGACACTGTGGCACTGGATGCACTGCTGGTTATCGAACAACTGCTCGCCACGGCGGGCATCGCCCGGAATAATACTGGCCGCAAACCCGCAACTGGCGATGGATGCGGCAGCCACTACCCGAACCAAGAAGATTGTCAGTTTCATCGGCTCACCCTTATCCCGGTAGTAAATACGTGGGTCCGGAAGCCCTCATACAGGAAGAATTGTTCCCCGAAACCGTAATACTTCCACTCGGTGTTCCAGTATAAGTGTTTGTGCAGAGGAAAGGTCAGCCGCGCCAGGGGTTGATAGTACCGGGTGGGCCGGGTTCCGGATGCGATAAACAGCGACCCGCCCACCGTGAGCTTGAACCCGGGAATTTTCGGGCAGTTGAAATCGATCGCCGAAGTGGCCGTGTGCGCGCGATCGTAATAGGACGAAGTCATCGGCGCGAGAAACAGTCCCAGATACGAAATGTTGGAGTTGAGCGTCGAGCGATCGTACTCCCCCATCACACTAATCAGCTTGCCGGCCTTGGGCGTCCAGTACACAGCCAGGGAATTGTCGCGGCTCTGAAAGTCGTATCGAATGTCGGCCGCGGGATTCTGGTTGTTCAATACCTGGAAGTTCGCCTGGAAGGACAGCGCGCTATTCGGCGCATACTTGGCCCGGACCCGCGCCTTGTTGTAGTCGTTGAGGCTGGTACGGAAGTAGATGCGGTCGCTCGACGAGCCTTCGTAATCGAGATTGAAGGAGAGCTTCTCCGACTGCCGGTAGGTGAGGCCCGCCAGTCCTACATTTCGGCTCAGTTCGCCCATCGCGAGGGTCCCGGTTTGGCTGAGCTGTCCTGCCAGCACCGTAGCGTCTCCCCAAACGTAGCGATAGCCACCGCGCAGAGTGAGTTTCGACGTCACGTCGAACATCACGTCGAACTGGTTCTGATTGTAGTTGACGACCTGGGTGTAGGCTAGCGGGTCGAAGGTTTTCGGCGACGCGGTAGCGGTGGCCAACAGCAGTTGTTGTGCCAGCAGTGAAGACGCCGCGTCGTGCGAGTGGTCCAGCATCCAGGAATCCATAAAGCGGAGGCGGTGGCCGAGACGTCCCTGCCAGCCCAGACTGGCGCTGGTGTGGGGTTGGTTGGCGACTCCTGTGCCGATGTTCTGCTGGCCGCTGTAGAACAGCAGAGAGCTCAGTTGCGTGAAACCTCCCGCCGCAAGTTCCGAGAAATTGGCGGTGGTCTTGGGCTCGCTGAAGAGGAACTGGCCGTAGTAGTTCATGGCATCGTTCACGTTAGCCGTGAAGAGCACCTTGCTGTAAATGCTGGTGCCCCGGATGCCATACGCCTGCGCCAGACCGTAGAGGACTTCGGTCTGTCCCAGGATCTTGGTGGTCGGCGGAACATCGCCGTAGTTCACGCCGCTGTAGTAGCTCTGGTCGTCGTCTTTGAAGGTCGTGCCGCCCTGTTCCACAGTCACGTGGAAGCGGTTGTATTCGAAACGAACTCCGCCGCGGTAGTTGTTGGTGCTGTCACGGAGCAGGGTGGGCACCGCAAACTCGTTGTTGGAGTCCTGCACCCAGGTATCGATCCCGTGGCCGTATCCGGAGTTTCGCTCGAAGGCAAGGTAGGGGATGATGTGCTTGCCGGGGCGAAGATCGAGCGCAAAGCTCATATTTCGACGGTGAGTGTCGAAAGCCTGTTCGTTGAATCCGGCCGGCGCCAGCGGATTTGAATATGAGGGCACGGCATCGAAGTACGCGATGTTTGAATAATCGAACGTGAAGTCGTAAATACCCATCTTACGCGCGCCGAGATGAGCCGTATTGTAAGGATCGCCGCCCCATCCGGCAGCACGCACGTCGAGCCGGTCGAAGAGCCGCTTTTTGGGATCGAGAAATGTGAGGTCCACGCCGAATAGCTTTGGCCCTTCGCCCAGGTTGACGACGCTGCGGTATTCCTGGAAATTGCCGCGGACGTCGGTGAGCCAGCGATATCCGAAATCGATGGTACCGGACACCCATTGCTCGGTCGACGGCGCCGGCGAATCAGTCTTGGTCTGTGCGGGAGCCTGTGCATCGGCAGGCTTCTCATCTGGCTTGGCGGGCGTCTGGGCGGGCGCCTGTGCGGCCTGGCTGGGAGGTTGTTCGGACTGCGCCACAGCCGCCGAAGTCATCAAAATCAGAGCCAGTAGGAGTCTCATTTGAAGAAGTCCCTGTTCACGTAGGAACCATGCACCTTCTGATGGCAAAGGTTGCAATTCTGGAATCGCGGACTGCGCAAGTCATGCAGCCCTGGAGGAACGGTTCCCAGAGTTCCGTTGGCGGGCGGCTTCGGCCCAGGAAGATTGGAGTGGCACTCCAGGCAGACGAAACGAACTTCCGTCCGGGTGAGCATTCGAGGATTTGAAGAGCCGTGCGGTTGATGGCACGCTCCGCACCCTTCCAGGCGGACCGGGGCATGCTCAAACGGGAACGGTCCGCGTTTGTCGCCATGGCACTTGAAACATGTGGGCTCGTTAGCGTTGACCGTCTGAATGGAGCGCGGCAGGAAACTGCCATGCGGATTGTGGCAGTCCACGCAGGACATAGCTCCCTCAGGAAGGCGATGTTTGTAAGGCTTTTGGAAGCTTGCCCACACGTCGGTGTGGCATTGCGCGCACTGTTGATTGATGTCCGCTGTCTTGCGGGCGACCATGCCATTGGGTCCGTTTTTGTGGACCGAGTGGCACGCCACGCAACTCACCTGGTTCTTGGCGTGGCTGCTGTTGAGACGGCCGATGTGGGTGGGCTGATTCAAATGGCATCCCAGGCAAGTCTTGTCCGTTTCCGCGGGCTTGAGCTTGCCGGGGTTTCGGATGTCGGCCGCCGACATCGATTCGGCGTGTTTGCTGCCAGGACCGTGGCAGGACTCGCAGGCATTGTTCTCGAACCCCCGCTTCTTGTCTTTCTCCACTACCTGGTGAGGATTCTTCTGAAACGCATTAAAGATGTCCTCGTGGCATCCCTGACAGGTCGTAGAGCCGACGAACGTCGCAGGCTTGTTATCCGCCGGCGGAGCCGGTGGGGCGGCAGGCTTATCCTGCGCGCCCCACGCGTTAATTGCGAACAACGTGGCTACCAGCCAGATCCAGAGGCCCGTGGCGAGGGGCCGGGAAACACGGGCCAGGGGCCAGGGGCCGGGGGCCTTGGGGTTGAGTCGCACCCGAGTCACAGTAGTTGGTCTCCTTAGAGTCCTCGAGCCCGCCCGTTACTTTCCGGCGTGCACCTGGTCGACATCGAACGCGGCGCCACTGGCGTGGCAGACGTCGCAGCTCTCACCGTACTTAGGATCGGTATTTGCTTGCGCGTGGGCCATTGCCGAGGTCTTCAGATGGCAAGCGGTGCAGGCTGAGGTGGTAGTCGGCGCCGGGTTCAACAACCCTTGCGGGTCGGTGACTACGTTCTTGCCGATGGGGAAGATCGCTTCCGAGCCGCCCGTGTGGCAGAGGCTGCAATTGGTGGTGTCGTGCACGGCTCCCGTGGGACTCATAGCCGGGAATCGCACTCCCGAGAAGTCGTTGTGGCTCCCGCCGAATCCCACAATGGTGTAGCCCTGGTTGAATTGCGCCAGGTTCACGCCGGTGTGAATCTTGTGGACCATCAGGCCGAAGTTGATCGCCTGGTTCGGCAGGGTGCGGTCCGCCGGCACGGTCGCGCTGGGGCGCTGCGTGAAGTCTGTATTGCTCGGATTATGGCAGATCACGCAGTAGGCGGTGTTGTTCCGCAGATTACCGTGGAGTTCCAGCTTGGCGTGGCAGTTGTTGCAGTTGCTCAATGCCACCACCGTGCGGCGCGGCTGTACGGGTGTGCCGTCGGTCGAGAAGTAAATTACCTGATTGACGCCGGCGTATTGTGTGGTCATCTGTTGCGTAGTGCCAGGCAATAAGGTGATGGAAATACGGCCTTCGATGCCGATTGCGTAAGTGCCCGTGGCCTTCGCTGGAACCGCGTGGGTGAAGGTGTATTGGCAGGTGCCGTCAGAGCTGCAGGATGCTGCCGCAAGCACGCTTTCCGTGACGTAGCCGGGAGTGGTGGCGACGCCGAAATCGGTATATCCGAAGTCTGTCGTCGGGCCGGCCATCGTGAGCGAGAGCGAGCCGGAATTGCTGGTGAAGGTGCTGATCGGAATTCCGTTGCCCTGGTTGTCCTTTAAGGTGAAGGTCACGGTCGGCTTCTGCCCCGCGCCGCCATTGATCACTTTGACCAACGTAAAGTTCAGACCGGGGATGGTCGCCGATTGGTCTGGAATCGTGTGTGCTCCCTTGATCGAAGCGTCAAACTCCAGTTCGCCTTGCGGTATGTGGCAGGTGGTGCATTGATTGTCATCGACTTGAGGAAGATTGACGTGGTTCTGGCCGGTAGCGAAGTTGACGTCATTGTGGCATGCGCCGCAGGACGCGCGTGTCGGATTGGTCATCCAGGTGTTGGCTTGGGCCGCGCCACTCTTGGGATTGTGGCAGGTCTGGCAGCGGCGCACGTCGGCTGGATAGACCACGGTGGAGTAGTCGGTAACTGCGTTGCCAAAGCCGACGATCTGGTAAGGTTTGCCGGCCGCTACGCTGGGCAGGGAACTCCCCATGTGGATCGAGTGAATGAAAACCTTCATGTCGAGCGAATTGCCGGAGTTCGGATCGGAAGTCTGGGGCTGGTGGCACATGATGCAGAGATCTACGCCGCGGCGCGATCCGCCGTGGAAGGCGAGCTGGTCATGGCAGGAATTGCAGTCCGCCGTGCGCACCACATCGCGAGTGCTGGTCACTTTGGAGCCGTTGGGGACGAAGTCGAACGTGGTGGAGGCGTAATTCGTGCCGAGGTCCCACTGGGTGAGATTGCGCGAGCCATAGATGCCGATGCGGTTGGTTACGGTGGCGTCGAAATTGGCAGGCGCGTGGTTCTTGAACGTGTAAATGTACTCGCCGACAGCCACCGTGGTGGTGGTGCCGCCGGAGTCGCCCGCCGCCTGGGTCGCGGTCGCGCCGCCGCTGATCGCAGTGGCGGTGTTCACGACATACGAGGCGAACTGGCTTTGTCCCTTCGGAATGTAGGCCGCGATGTACCGTGGCGAGATCACCCCGGGAGTCTGAATTCCCGCAATGTCCAAGGGAAGGCCCTGGGGATCCGAGACCTTGTAATCCACGCTGATGGTTCCGTCAGATGCAATTTTTGCCGACACCACGCTAAATACCAGACCTGGATTAACGTATTCCACGATCGCCCGCGGTGCAAAATAGGCCTTGTCGTGGATAGTGAACGGGCTTTTCCTGGCGGCGCTCATCAGAGCCACGGAACCGGCCACCAGTGCCAGCCCCACAGCGTAACGTTTTACCGCGAAAATCCGCATACTTACTCTCCAATCAAGTTCGAACACTCGTAAATCGCCGGGCCCTTCGGGCCGGAAGAATTCGCCATTTTGGTGAAAGCTGACCCAGACGAAAGCTATCGAGCATCTACGCAGTGCATTCGCCAAGCCAAACCCGGAAGCCTCAAATCGGATTTTCAAATCTTTTATTATCTGTGTGTTGGAAAACCCCGCACCCGGGAAACTGCCGTCGCTCTCCGAGGGAATGGGTGAAAACACTGGGATGGACTGGGTCAAATCACGCTGGGGATCCGATGGGTCGCCAACGCATGTGGGGTGGCCGAACACCCGCAAAGTTGTCATCGGGCATCGATGCTAGGCACGAATCACCAGATTGTCGCCTTGCCGCACCATTCTGCCGTCCTGCACTAAGGCGTCCCGATGCGGGCAGATCGCGCTCACGAGGTCGTCCGTCACACGGCTGAAACCCAGGACGCGGCAGACCGCGGCTGGAATCTCGTCCGGGATCATGCCGCAAGAGTCCCGAACCACCGTGACGATGGCCTGCCGGATCTCCTCCGGCGCAATCAGTTCCGGCTTTCGCGAGGACGCCGGAAGATTGCTTCGATCGCGCATCGGCGGCTCGCGCATTTCCGGGCTCCACAAAAAATCGCCGTTGCGGACAAAGAGACCTCGCGATACGCCTATGCGGATCGCCTCTTCAAATGCCTGCTGGATGCGGCTCCCCATCCGTTGAATTCCGGCGCCATTCAGGACGCGGCGAACTGCTTCCGTCCAGTGGATGGGGCTTTCGACCGTAACCACCGTCTGAAGAAACGCTGCCAGGCGTGCGCGCTCGATCGCATGAATTTCGGCGTCCCCTAGATGAACTTGCACCTCGGCACACTTGTAGTGGCAAGTCGACGGATTGCCGGGTGACGTTTCGGCAGCGCGTGGTTCCGGGACTTCGAGCGGCACAGGCGGCAGTGGTGCCGGTGGCGGTGGCGCCGGTGGCGGCGTCGAAATGGCCGATTGTGCGGTCTCGATAGCCTGCACGACCTTGCGAAGTTCCTGATCCGGATTGTGGAACCAGTCGGTCGACCAGATGCGATGGATGCGCCACCCGAGTCCTTCGAGCACCGCCTGCCGCAGGCGATCGCGGTCCCGAGCCGAACAGGCGCTGTGATACCGCGCGCCGTCGCATTCAATTCCCAGCACATACCGGCCTGGATTTGCGGAATCCACGACCGCCATATCCAGGAAGAATCCGGCACTACCCACCTGTGCATGCACGGTGTGTCCGAGGCCAGTCAGCTTCTGAAAGACCTGCTCTTCGAACTGCGAATCGGGCAACCGATCGGTGCGGTGGGGGATGTCCATCTGGCCGGTCTTTGCATAGTGCAGGAAGGTTTTCAAGGCGGCCACGCCCGCGGAATTGGTCTTAGCCAGATCGATATCGTCCGGCGTCAGGCTGGTGAACACCTCGCAGCGCTTTCGCGCTCGGCTCACCAGCACGTTCAAACGCCGCTCGCCGCCCGTACGGTTGAGCGGACCGAAACTCATCGCCAGGTAGCCTTCGGCGGTCCGTCCGTACCCGATGCTGATGAAGATCACGTCGCGTTCGTCACCCTGCACATTTTCCAGGCTCTTGACGAAGAAACGCTCGGGCTGTTGGTTCGAGAAAAACTCTTCGCAGGATGGATCCTGGCGGCGCAGATACTCCACCTGGCTCAGAATTGCGTCCATCTGCGCGATGCTGAAGGCCGCGACTCCGAGCGTGTTCCGCCGTTCGCCCGGATATCGCATCTGCTCGCGTGCGTGCCCCATCACAGCGGCCGCCACCGCTGCCGCTTCTGTGGGATTCGTCCGCGTGCGACTCCGGTCGTAGGCCGCATTTTCGATATGCCGGTACACCAGACCCAGTTCGCGGCGGCCGCGATCCGGGCTCGGGAAGACCACCAGCCGGTCGTCGTAAAACAGATGATTCGACACCGCGATCAGCGATTCATGCCGGCTGCGGTAATGCCAGCGCAGCATCCGCTGGTGTGCGCCGCGGGCGCAGAACAGGCCGAGAATGCTCTCGATATCCGCGGCGTTGGTGGTCTCCTCATCCTGCTCGGCTTCCTCGGCGCCAGTCAGCGAATCGAAGAAGCTGGTAGGCGGTAATTGGCGGCTGTCTCCGACCACCACTACCTGTTTGCCGCGGACAATCGCACCAAGGGCGTCGACAGGCCGTACCTGGCTGGCCTCGTCGAAGATGATGAGGTCGAACGTGAGCGCCTCAGGCGGAAGGTAATTCGCAATCGAAAGCGGGCTCATCATGAAGACCGGCTTGATGGATTGGACGGCGTGTCCAGCCTTGGCCATCAGGCTGCGAATCGGCAGGAATCGCGACCGCTTTTCGAACTCGCGCCACAGAATTCCGATCTCACCGGCTCCGCCTCCCGACGGCAACGACTGCGCATGCCGCGATGCCAGCAGCGCGCGATTGTATTCGATCTGCAGCAGGTCCAGACGCCGGAACTCCAGCACGGCGCTGCCATGCCGCGTGCCATCGAAGCCGGCGAGTGCCGGACGCTCCTGGAATGCGCGCCGCAACACGGCGAGAGCGCGCGAGCGGTTGTAGAGCGCGGCCAGCATGGTTCCGGCCAATTCCCAACTGGAAGCGATCTCGATCACGGTGTCGAGCCCTTCACGCCGGCACTCCGCGGCGATCTGGTTGAACGCCACCAGCCCGCGCAATTCATCGATGCGTGCGTTCTGCTGCTGCCAGCGCGCATTTCCGCTTCCGAATGTCTCGCTTGCCGGCGATTCGTCCATCTGGAGGCGCTGGCGCCAGCGGGAAACGGCGGATTCGAACTCCTTCCTGCTCGATTCCACCTGGCCGATCTGCGCGCGGCCTTTCGGTTTATCGACGGCGATGCGTTGCGCGTCGGCACACCAGGCAGGTGCAGCCATAATCCAGTTAGCTTGCGCGTCCAGGAGGTCCCAATCGGAATCGAGTTCTTTCCACGAGAGTCCAAAGAGCGCAGACAGGAACGAGGAGGAATGGCTCACCCGCTGTGCGCACGATGCTGCTTCGGTAATCGCATCGAGCAGCGTCAACTGCCGTTCGGGTTCGCGAGGTGTAGGACCGGACGAGAGCGAGGCCAAGGATCGCTGCGCGCGTCGCCATCGCCCCGAGAAGACGCGCCACCAGCGATTCCCGAGGTCGGCGATGTCCTGGCGGATTTCGGAAACGTCCTTGCTCCAAGCTTCGGGCCGCAGAGCCGCGTCGAACCGGAGGTGCAGATCGCGATGGCGACGTCCCGCGGAGAGACCGCGTCGAATCTCGGGCTCGCGCTGGCTCCACACTTCCGCGCGCAAATCGCAGCCGGCGAGCGGCGGCGCTTCCATCAGGTACTGTGCGTTTCTCGTGAGCGAGGCGGCGTCCGCGGGACTCGCCGGCAGATCGGCGTGGAACATCTGCGCGAGCACGCACGCCGCGTTCTGGAACAGTTGGCCGGCGGAAGCAGCGGCCACGCACAGATTGCGAATTTCGTCGCGATCGGCGGGGAGCAGCACTGCCAACCGGCTACCCCAAAAGGGATGGCGGTTGGGCACGCCCGAACAGGAAACGCGATCCTGAAGTTGCACCACGAGGTGCAGACGCCGGGCCGTTTCCTCGAAACTCCACAGGCCGGCGGTGTCCAGGCAAAGCTCCGGTGCGTGGTAACCGGACAGCGATTCCTGTGCCGCTAGAACTCGCGCGTAGGCGCTGCAGGGATTTTCGCCAGTCGAGCCAACCGGCTCATTCACGGCCTTCGCGTAGGTATTGAGCCGTTCCCGATAGTCCCCCAGCAGGCTGAGCTCAGCTTTTGCCGGACCGGTTACCGTTTGGCGCAAGACGCTGCGGCGAAGCTCTTCAATGATGGTCCGCTTGTTAGTGCGATTGCTGTGCAGTTCCAGGCACGCGGTGCCCAGGCGGACCTGGTCCAGACGCCGCTTGACCACGTCGAGCGCCGCCATCTTCTCGGAAACGAAGAGCACTCGTTTCCCCGCTGCCACGGCTCCGGCAATCAGATTGACGATAGTCTGCGATTTGCCAGTCCCTGGCGGCCCCTGAATCACCATCGTGTGGCCGTCAATCGAGTCGAGGATGGCCAGACTCTGCGAGCTATCGGCGTCCACCACGTGGAGCAGTTCCCGAGTCCCCAACTGATCTTCGAGCAGGCAGTCCTCGCGGTAGTTCGACGGGGACGCCGGCAGCGCCGCCTCGCCGAGGAGCGACGTCAGAATCGGATGTTCGAGAATCGAGCCGGGTACGGGCCAAGTGGATGGATCCAGGTCGCGGTACATCAGGAACTTCGCGAACGAGAAGAAACCCACGCTGACCGCACCGGCATCCACCGTCCACCCACCGCGTCCGCTCACTGCCTGCTGCACTTGCGCAAGATAGAGATCGACGTCGAGATCATCGGCCTCGGGCAATGTGGGAAAGCTCTTGACGCCGAAGTTCTGCTTCAACTTCTCGGCAAGGGAGACGTTGTCGCCCAGTTCCTCGCCGGTGTATCGCAGGCGGAAGCGGTCGCGAGCATCGGAGCGCTCCAGTTCCACCGGGACCAGAATCAGCGGCGCCCGGCAGAACTTCTCGGCATTGTCCTCTTCCCGCCAGGTCAGCATGCCAAGCGCCAGGAACAGCGTGTTCACGCCCTGTTCCTCCATGGCGGTCCTTGCCGCGTGGTAGGTAGCCAGCAGGCGGCTTTGCAGTTGGGCCGAGGTGTAAGCGGTTTGGAGCCGCGAATCGGTGTGACGGGGTGCGATGCCGCGCTCGTCTCCGGGCTGCTCCAATCCGGCTGCGGCGCCAATCGCATTTCCTGCCGAGTCCGCGATCGCGCCCGGCAGAAACGTCATCGCTTTCTCTTCGGCGACGAGGATGCGGAAGACTTCGCGCGGGATCTCATCGACTACTTCGATGCCCCTGCTGCGCAGCGGACGGTAGTTGAGCAGGGTGTTGCGGAGCCCCAGGTCGAGGAGGTCGCGGCGGGCGATCTCGAGGTTCCGACTGCTGCTGGCCGAGGGCATCTTCCCGTGACGATAGCACGCGGCGCCAACACCCTTGAAAGCTGGGGTTTGGGGCTAGGGGTTGGGGGTTCGCAGCGTGTCGCCAGTGGCCGAGCCTGTCTGCCTGGCGAACCCGCCGCTTTCATCGGAATCCACGGCGGCGAAGCAGCCCAAGACCACTCCTGTGTGCCCCCGTCGAGACGTATCTCGACGCTTTTCGAGTGTCGACGCGGCAAACGGGAGTGTTTGCGCCACGACTTCAGAACGTGAAGCGAAGTTGCAGATCGATCTTGCGGTTGTAGGTCGTCGGTGCGCCCCCGTGCATGAGCACAATCAAGCCTCCCAAGCTTCGCGATTGTCCGAAATACGGGGATGACAGATCGCCGTCGGGCGCCGCGAAGTTCGGGTGATTCAGGGCGTTCAAAGTCGACGCAGTGAAGGTGAACTGGTACCGGTGGCTTGCCACGGGCTCCACGGGGCCCATCGGGGGACCTCCCGGATGCGGACTGGCATCCTGACCGGGTGACGCTCCGGCGCGCGACTCGCGTCCAAACGACCAACTCCGCGAGAGTCGCAGCGCCATGTTCCAGTTCGCCGGTCCGATGCCGAAATTGCGTTCAATCGCCGCGCTTCCCGCCGTTGGGTTCAAATGAAAACAACCGAATCCCGCCTCATACTGCAGACCGGCCCCCTGGCAACTCGCGGCGGTCCCGCCTGCCACAAGCGACGGGCGCGCTTCCGGATATCCCGTGTTATACGGATCCAGCCCCGTCGTGATGTTGTACGGCACGCCGCTATTCGCCACCAGGAACGGACTCACAATGAACTTCTCAGGCAGGGAAAATGTCATGCCCGCGGCCATCCGGTGACGCCCGTTGCCGTAGGTCGATGGACCCCACTCCGCGCGCAGATCGTACGGGTTTGCCGGAATGCCTTCGTTATCGTCGCGACCGTAGGAGAGCGTGTAGTAGCCGAACAAAGAAAACTTCCGGTAGTTCGCGTTGGCGTTCAAGACTACCTGGTTGCGGCTGCTCAGGCCCGCCGACTCGGTCAGCAGTCGAATCGACGGATCGCCGAACGGATAGAGACCGGCAATCGGCGCGTTGATATTGCGCGAATTCAGCAAATGAACGCCGCGGCTACCGGTCCATGTCAGGCTCACGTACGACGACTGGTTCAGCCTGCGCTCGATGCCGGCACTCGCCTGGTAGAGGCGCGGCGCTTGGATCCCGCTCGCCACCGGACGAAGCTGCTGCGGCTGGCTGCCCGATTCCAGCACGCTGGCCGGGGGAACCGAAGGAAAGAAGGTCGGATTCATAATCAGGTACGACTGCTGCGTCGTTCCGTTGTATCGCAGGCGATTGAGCGTGACGGTGAGCGGGATGCGATCGTAGAAGGTCCCAAAGCCCGATCGCACCACCCAAGTCGCGGGACGGCTCCCCTTCGCATCGATGCCCCAGGCAAGACCCACGCGAGGAGCCCAGTCCGTCCAACCTCCCAGGTTACTCTGCACCTCGTATCGCAGGCCGTAACTGAGCGTCAGGTTTGGCCGCAGGCGCCAATCGTCATTGACGAATAACCCCGCGTCCTCCTGGTGCACGTGGGTGGTCGGAGTTCCGGCGTTCAAGCTGAACTGCGAAGCTCCACCGTGCAGTGCGAGGGTGGCCTGGTATTGCGCGAGGGTGAAGAATGTGAACGTGCCCGAGAAGTTGTTGAGCGAGGTGTCCGCGAGGAGCGTCTGCCGCACGCGTCCGCCCCATTTGAGAGTGTGCCGCTTGAGCGTGTAGGTCGAGATGTTCGTCAGCTCCCAGGCGTTCGTGACGACGCCGGAGTTGCGTCCCGGGGGCCCGCCCGCATTGAATGCCCCAAGCACCACGATGGATGGCACCGCGTTGTTGGTGATGTCCTGATCGGTAGAGCGCAGAAACTGGAAGCGCGTCTCGTTCATCGAGCGCGGGCTCAGCACGGCGGTCTCGGTGGCCTGCATCAGCCGTTCGGTCTGCCGTTCGTTGTAGGCTCGCGAGGCCAGGTTGAAGTCGCCTACCCCCTGGTTGTCGGAGTTGGCCTGGATGTCCTGGTAGCGAACCACCAGCGTGTTCTTCGCATTGATTGTGTAGTCAAGGCGTGGGCTGAGCGCGGTGCGCGATTGCGGAGAGGCGATCGCCTGGCTGATCGGCACGGGGTTCAGGTTGGCGTCGAGCGTGGTCGCCAGCACCAGCGCGTTGTCGTGAACTTCGCGATGCTCGGTATCGAACGAGAAGGAGGCGCGCTTTTTCTGCAGCGGGCCAGAGAGGCTCAATCCTTCCAGCACCACTTGGTAAGGTGGGCGCGCCTGCTGGGTTAGCAGCGGGTTCCGCGCGTTCAACAGTTGATTGTCGAACATACCGAATGCCTGCCCGTGGAACGAGTCGCTGCCCGGCTTGGTAAAGATTTCGACGCGCCCAAAGCCCGGCTTGTCGTATTCCGGCGAGAACGGGTTGGCATTGATGCGCACTTCTCTTATCGCCGATTTGGGGGGTAGGCCCCCGGCCACGAATCCGTCTACATAGAATTGGCCGCCGTCTGGTCCCGGCGCCGGTCCCGCCAGTGCCTGCAGTTGCAGGGCGAGCTCGTCGGGATCGTCGGAGAGTTCGCCAATCTGCCGTGTGCCAAGGATCACGGCGCTGCGGTTGGAGTCGGGATCGGTACGAACGCCGCCCAGTGCATCCTCCACGCGAATTACTTGCGCATCGGCTTGGATTGCCATTTGGACATCGACCACCTTGGCGCGGTCAATCGCCAGATCTTTTTTCTGCACCGCGGAGAAGTTCTTGGCGGTGAGCCGTATCTGATACTTCCCGGGTTTCAGCGCCATAAACGAATATCGGCCCGAGTCGCCGGTAACCGCGCCCTTTTCCCCGCCTGGACCGCGAAGTTGCACCACCGCTCCCGGCAGCGCGGCGCCCGAGGGATCGGTGACTGTGCCGCTGAGGCTGGGTGCGTCCTGTCCCCAGGCCGCGGCGAGACACACAAATAGCAGGAGTGGTCTGGAAGCTGTGTTCATGGTGGATTGCTTGCTTAGGAAACTACGGAATGATCGTCGGAATGTTCAGCCCGCCTGGACCGGTCAGCATTCCGCCGTGAAGTGTCGAGATCGCTTCCGCCGCGCTCATTCCCTCGCCGCCTTGCGCCTGCATGCGCGCCATTTTGATCAGCCCGTCGGCATTGGCCATCAGCAGAATCGCCGTGATCTCGTTGCTACGCGCGCCGGCGGTACTGGTGACAATCACCATTGAACCGGCCTTCAACTCTTCCAGTTTTCCGGCGGGCAGTTGCGCCATGATGCTCCCGAAATCCATGGTTTTCTGTGGGGGCTCGCTGGCATGTGTGTCGTGGGAAGCGCCATTCGCCTTGAGCATATTGATGAACATGGTCTTCACGTCAGGCAGCATTTTGACCTGCGAACTGGCGTTTAGGTGAACGGCGATTTCCTGCTGATTGGTGGAATCCGCAATGTGCACGGTCCGCGCCGCCAAGTCAATCGAAGTGACGGTGCCAACCTTGGTAAGGAAGGTGCCAAATACGATGTCCTCGGCCGTAAGCCGTTTGCCGTCCTCGCTGCGATTTCCGCGGCAACGAACCTGGTCGCCTTTGGAGATCGCCTCTACCGTGCTCGGCAGCGCATCCAGGAAGCTCACCGAATCGGGTGCGTAGCGGCGAATCACCGTCTTGGCGTCGACCACGAGAGTGGTGGTTTCCGCGCCCAGCGGCGAGCGGATTTCCAGCGTGACTTCGTTGCCCTCTTTGCCCATGACGACGCCCGCGATGCCGCGCTTCTGCCAATCCAAACGCTCCGCGGCATTACGCGCCGCAATGTCGGTGGCCGAGATCCAGACGATGCGCCGCGCCTCGGTGAGTCCGGAGACAAAGGAGACGAGGATGCGGTCGCCTCGCGAAAGGTCGGTGATCCTGGCAGGCTTCGCCTTGCTCAAGTCGCGTTCCCCCGGCGGAACCTGCACGACCTGCGTCTCGGGTCCTATGGGGAAGTAGATGGCTTGCCCGTCATCGCTCTGGACGCCGATTTCGAGGGAGTTGACCTTGAAATCGGAGACGGTGCCGGAGATCGCCTTGCGGACATCGGCGGCGGGAATAGCGGTGGCCAGCGCGATGAGCAGCGCCAACGAGAGAATCGGTCGCTTCATAAGAATCCTCCAGAGAGGTGGCGCAGACAGTGTCCGCGCCACCCCGCGAAGTTATTGGCGAACTGCCGACCATTTCCCTGCGTGGTCGGTATCGCCGGTCATCTTCTCGCCCGCAACCGTACCCGTAAACGCGAGCGTGATTCCCGCCCCCGGCACTTCCATGTTGAACGAGATCTTATCGCCCTCGACCTTGCCGTTCAGCGTCATCGAGCCAAACATTTCGAGCTCATACGTTCCCTTGAGCTTCTCGCCATCCTGCTGAATCTGCAGCGGTCCCTTCATCGGCCCGTGCGGCGTATCGAGCGACATCTGCCATTTGCCATCAATTCTGGCGGACTCGGTTTTAGCCCCACCCTGTGCGAGCACGCAACAGGCACCCAGAATCACGGTGAGCACTATGGAAAGCAGCTTGTTCATATTCCCCTCCTCGGAACTAATCTACCTCTCGACAGTAAGACTTCCCGAAGCCCGACTCCACGCAAACGGTTCGAACGCGAAGGGATTCTGCTGAACGCGGATTCTCTGGCGGCGAGCGTGCCGCGCCTATTTCACCTTCGGAGGATACTTGTCGAACGATTTCTTCACCATGTCGTCGAGTTTGCCTTCGATTTTCGAGGCATCGCCCTTGTCTTCGCGAGCAATCGCGCGCCACACCAAGGAGCGCGTGCTGGGGTCGCGCAAATCGGTCACCAGTGTGCCTTCGGTGAACGGCACCCGCACCACGCGCGTTCCCCATCCGCGCCAACCCGCCGGATAGGCCTCCAGTTCCGTCTTGCGGACCGCGCCCAGGGTGTAGAAGACGTTCAGGTCAGCGGGCCCTTGAGCGACGTAAGTGAGTCCTTTTGCACTCAGAAATTTCTGAACGTCCGCATCCAGCCGTTTGCGAATCAACTCGCTGTTCAGCGAGGGATTCTTACTGTGGAGGCGGCCGTCCTTGATGGTGAAGGTCTTGAACTTGGTGAAATCCGCCGCCTGATCGGACTCAACTTCAATTTTCTGTGCGAACGCCGCCGAGGCTAGCAGCAACCCGAGGATGAGAGTTTTCATATCGGGGGAATTTAGCACACATTTACACTCGCAACCAAGAATCCATCGGTACGCAACAAAGTTGCGGGCGGCGGTTTCCAGGAGTACCCTCCAAGTAGAGGATCTATCCCATGCGCGTCTTGTTACCAATTGCTTTATGCTTCCTGGTGGCCGGGACCGCCTCAGCACAACGAGGAGGTGGCGGCGGCGGGATGCACGGCGGTGGCGGCGGCGGTTTTCACGGTGGTGGAATGAGTGGTGGAGGCGGATTCCGGGGCGGCGGTTTCTCCGGCGGCGGCTTCCGTGGTGGTGTTGGGAATTTCGGCGGTTTTCGCGGTGGCGTTGGGTTCCGCGAATTCGGTTTCCGGGGCTTTGGCGCAGGCTTTTACGGCGGCTATTGGCCCTATTACTACCCCTATCTCGGGTATGGGTTCGGGTATGGCTATGGGCCGGATTATTACGATTACGCTTACCCCTACAATTATTCGGGCTACGCCGCAGCTCCCGCAGATTATTCGCAGGGCTACGCCAGCTCTTCCCCGAATGTGACCGTGGTATATCCGTCGCAGGCCCAGACGGGGCCTCCGGAACGGGTTTCCCCGGTCACCCGCGAGTACGACGAATATGGGCAGGAAGTGCGGCGATCCGGCGGTGGTGGCGGGGCTGCTTCCCCCATCTATCTGATTGCATTCAAAGATCATGCGATCGGAGCGGCAGCGGCGTACTGGGTGGATGGTCATACCCTGCACTATGTGACTCTGCAGCATGAAGAGAAGCAGGCGTCGCTCGACACCGTGGACCGCGACTTCACCATGCAATTGAATCGCGAACGCCACGTGCCTATCCAATTGCCTCAGTAGTTTCGGTTCGAAGATGCTTTGGCTTGCCGGTTCTGGCGGGCCAAAGCACTCCGTGGAATCCCGCCTTTGTGTAACTTCCCGCACGAGCCTGCCATAATGGTTCCAACCCTATGAAAGTAGAAGTAGTGCTCACGGAAGCGGATATTTCGCAGGAATTTGCGGAGGCGATGGAAGCGCGCGACCTCCCAGAGAAGTTTTTCTTCTGGTTTCCCAGGTCGGCCAAGGAATGGGCGGCGCTCGCCGGAGATCCTGAATTGTACGGCGGCCTTTGGGAGACGTGGAATGAGATCGCTGCGTCCGCGCCTGTTCTGGCGGAGCACTTCGGCGGCCGGCGTGTGCCCGTAATCAGTTTCGGCGCGGGCGAAGGTGGGCGCGATCGCGTACTGATGGACGCGCTCAAGGACGCTGGCTGCGAATGTCTTTATTTTCCTGTAGATGCGAGCCAGGCGATGCTCGAGATGGCATGCGCTGGGGCGGAAGACGAAGACATCGAAACGGTGGGGATCAAGGCCGATATCTCTAGCCCTGTCCACTTGGTGTATGCAGCCGACGCGGCTGAACCTCCCCGGCTCTTTATCATGTCCGGCAACACCATGGGAGCTTTCGATCCGCTGGCTGAGATCCGCTACGTCGCGCAATGCATGAAACCGGACGATCGCCTGATTATCGATGGAGAGATCTTCGATCCCGCCAAGAGCATGGGGCGCCGCGACAATCCCTCCTCAAGGAAGTTCGTTTCGGCCCTGCTCGCAAGCGTAGGAATCGAAGACGATGACGGCGAGATCGGCTTTATTCTTAAGCGCGATGACCGCCACACGGGCTTGCAGATGATCACCCGCTTCTTCCGCGCGGTACGCGACCTTTCGGCAACGGTTGGCGGTCAGGAGATCTCCCTGGAGCGGGGCGAGCGGATCGGGATGAACTTCCAGTACGCCTACACGCCGGACGCCTTCCGCTGGCTGGTGACGCAACAGGGCGGGCTCGAAATTCTCAAGGAATACTCCAGCCCCGACACCCGATTCCTGACCGTGTTGTGTAAGAAGTAAGAGTCGCGTGCACGCAGACGCTTGCAGCGAGCCCGCGCCCGTAGGCAAGCGATGACCTTACTGGAACGTGACCGTCGTTTCGCGATACCAGTGTTGTCCGGAATCGTCTATGCCCCAAAACTCGAAATACTGAATTCCCTTGGGGAAGCCGCCCGTGCCCGAGAGGGGAGCCGAAATCGAACCCTTCGCTGGAATCTGGCCGGTGCCGAACCAGCTCTTGATGCTCGACGAATAGTCGGTGCCGTTTACTTTGACCGTCGTCAACTGCGTCGCTTCGCCCGCGGTCTCCGTCAGATTCACGGTGAAGCTCCACTGGCCCGAAGCAGCCTGTACCTGGCTTGGAGTGATTGTCGCCACGATATTGGACTGATCCACTGCTACTGTGGCCGTCACGTTGATGAACTGCGGTGCGGCCGCGCCCGAGAGTATCGTTACCGTGCTGGTGTACTGTCCCGGCTGGCCGAGAACGCTCGGATCCACGGAAATCGTTACCGTCGCAGGAGAACTTGTGGAGACATTGCCGGTCGTGGTGGAGACCAGAAGCCAGTTCGCGTCGGCGCGCAGTTTGTAGGTCACCGTTCCGGCAGCTTGCGTGACCAGGTGAATGGTCTGTGCAGCCGGAGCCACATGGTTCGCAACCTTGAAAGTCAGCCCGCTCTTGTCGGATGTCACTTGCGACGCCGGCAAGTCTTCCAGATATGTCTTCAAAGCGGGATACGCATTTGAGAACCTGCCATAGCCAACGACATTGGGCTGGATCTCGCAGGCGGAGAGCACGTCAGAAGCCGGCCCGTAGGTCAGAGTCCCCACAATCACGCCCGGGCTACTAAACAGCGGCGAACCCGAGGAGCCGGGCTCCGTCCGTCCCTTGTCCCAAAGCACCGAGAGGTACAGGTTGCCGGGTGCGATGTCGCCTTCCACGTCTACGGTCTCATCTGCCACGCGTTCCCCAAAAGAGATGCGCTTCCAGGATCCCATCGGGTGGTGGATTCCTGTGAGCGCACTGCTGACCGGGGGATCGGTCGGATCCCATCCCGAAAATGTGACGCCATTGGGCAGATCCTTCAATAGCACCAGGCTATAGTCGCCGTCTTCGATGGTGGCCCACTCAATCAGGTCGCCGCCCTGTGTCGATTTCGTACTCGAATCGCGGCTCGCGGGAGGAGTTCCTCCGCAGGTGGACGTCTGGTAGGTCCAATATACTTCGATGCTGCGTGCGGCGGCCTCATTGTTGATGCAATGGCCGGCGGTAAGGAAATAGGGCTTGAGACTGTTGTCGCGTGTGCCCACCAGAGACCCCGAACACAAGTACTCCGAGCCTTGGTCCTCGAACGTGATCTGTCCCACCATGGGCATCGCAGTCTTCCATTCCGGATAGCAATTGGGATCGAGGTGGCAGTAGTCTGCGGGGTCGGTAGTGCCGGCGTTGGGTGACGGCTGTAGACCGACCCCGTCCAGGAGCGACGCCTTGGATCTTTGCCTGGAAGCCTGGTGAGCGATCGTATGGATTTCAAAAGGAGGGACGCCCTCCGCGGGCACCCCGGCACCCGGCTGGTATTCGAGGATCACCGACTCGGACGGGATGGCGGCGCTCCAGAAGTGGCCGTCGTCGTAGAGTCCGGTGCCGGTGTAAGGTCCTGCCACATGGCTGCCGTCGTGGAGCCATACGGAGCCGGCACCCACCGAGAAATTTCGGAATTCCACGCGCAGGCCGCTCGAACCAGGAGAACGCAATGACATGCGCCAGACGCGAGCCCCCTCGCTGGTGACTTCCCAAGCTCCGTGGGACAGAATTCCGGATGGTAAGGTCCGGTGTACGCCTGTCCTCATCCGGGGACCCGGCCCAGACAGGACCGAGACTTCAGAGCCGCTCAGTGGTGCCAGAGCAAACTCCAGAGGTTTCGAAAGGCCGAGCCGAATACCCGGTGGCGGCGCCTCGACGCGTGAGGCTCGCTCCGTGACGGCGTACTGGACAGGCTCTTTACGGGTTCCCGGCTGGGCTCCCGCGACGGCAACCCCTAAAAGGGCGACTGCCCATGCCGAATATAGATGGTGGCGCATGGTTCGAACCTCGACTCTACGGCTGGCAAGTTCAACCAAACAAGATTAGAAATAGTTACAGGAGGTCAATAACTACGTGCTGATAACGGAATGAGAATAACCAAAGGAGTACTGCGGGCCACATGCCATCCTCAATGCTGATAGTCTGCCAGTGATGCGGAAGTGCGTGCCTGGGACGGCCGGCGCCTATGCCGTATGGATTGGAACAGGACTTGGATGGTGCTGCCTGGGCTTGCATGATTGTGCACCGCTGGGAGTATCCCCGGAAGGGCTATGATTGCCCATCACTTCACGACATCGGCGGCAACCAGGTTCCCGCACGGCACGAAGCCCGCCTTCTGGAGGGTCCTTCGGCTCGCCATATTGCCTATATTGCAACGCGCCGCGGGAACGCTGCCTCCCGCCCGGCAAGCCGCCTTCAGTTCCTGAACCAGATAAGCTCCCAACCCCCTGCCGCGAAACGGCTCCACGATTCTCATGTAGAGGTCGCCATAGGGGCGGTTGTAGTGATAGAGAACTCCTCCGGTTCCGGCAATCTCGCCGTGCAACGTTACGACCCAGCCGGCGGTGTCGTCCAGATCCATCATGCTCAACCGCTCCGCGTCTCCGGCTACGGTGGAACGAAAGCCGGCGCCCTCCGGCGCAAGCCGTGTTTCGAACCGATCCTCGAACAGGATCGCCTCGGCACGGACATTCTGACCGAAAGTGTGCAGCATCACGGACAGGAGCGTCGCGTTGGTCTGCGTTTCGATGATGCTTGGGCTGCACGTCGCCAGCAAAGTCGTGAACAGGTCAAAGACCCGCTGCCGGGAGTCTCGCTTGACATAAAACTCATACAGCGCGTGCGAGGTTTTCCAAGGCCCGGCGACTGCCACCGACCCGTAACCCACCGTGGCGCTGTCGAGATCCAATGCGTATTCGATCGTCCAGCCAGGGCGGGCATGGATCGAATCATGAATGATCTGGCAGTCCATTTCCTCGCGGTAGGATTCCCGGAGCGGCGCTATTTCTTTCGGCTCGCAAACTCGAACGGAGATCGACATTCTGCCATATTTTGGCATTTCCGAACTTCCGAAGTTGCCTCTACGGGTTCCGATCCAGCAACTGCTGCAAGCGATCCAGCGCGGCGAGTTGCTCGGGATTGTGCGTCTGAGTGCGAGCCTTGTCTACCAACAACCTGGCCTGTGCGATGTCGCCGAGTTGCCGGTGCGCCTCGGCCAGATTGTAGAAATAGCGATAGGCGTGCTCCGGTCCCAGGTGCTTGATGGCGTGAAACTCCCCGAGCGCTTCGCGGTAGCTCCCGCCGCGCACCAATGCGACCGCCAGTTCGAAGTGCGCCTCGTCCAGGGCGGGATCGAGACGGATCGCGGTGCGCAGGGCGTCGACGGCTTCGTTTCGGCGGTTTCCGATGTTCAGCACTTTCGCGTATTGGAGATACAGACGCGCGTCGGTCGCGCCGAGACCCACCGCACGCGCGAAGTGAGGCAAAGCCTCGCTATTCCGCCGTTCGCGCGCCAGAAATTCGGCCCATCCCTGCTCGACCTCCCAGCGATTCTCATATTCGCGGGACAGCTCCTTGTAAGCCGACAACGCGCGATCGAGATGGCTCCGATCTTCGGAAAGCATATCCGCCAGCGCCAGCCGTGCCGGTAAAGAGGAATTGGGCTCGATCTGCAGATCCCCGTCCGACGCCGGAAGGTGGAGATCGAAAACTGCGGCGTTGAAGCGGTTGCCGGTGACGTAGCCCTCGAGATCTTGCTGCACCCTCGCGATCGGCTTGCCGTAGCTGTTTTGAAAAGCCGTGACCGAGTCGCCAACCTTGAGCGCGTCCATCATGAGGTGCAGTTTCGGAGCATATCGGTCGTCCAGTGTGAGCATGTGGACAAGGGCCCAACTCTCCGCGTAGAAGATCTCCGCCCGTCCCTTCTGGGTGTACAGCGGCGAGTTGGCGCCTGCGGAAAGCAGCGATCGCAGATCGATCCATCGCTCCCTGGCAAGCGTCCGGGCGCGTCCTGGGATCAGGTCACCGACCACGATCTTCGATCCGGACGCTTCCATACTCGCGTACAGTTCGGCCAGACCTTCATTCAGCCAGGGCGGGATCTGCATTTTGGTCTGCCGCAGGAGCAGGTGTGTATACTCGTGAATCGCCGTCGGGTAGAGGTCGCGCGACGGGTTCTTCATGACGATGTAGTCGTGTTCAGCGCCGGGTTGGAAGAACGCGTCGGCGACCTCGCTGGGTCGATAGGGCAGGTATTCTTTGTCCGACCGGAAGGAAATGATGCGGACGGGGCGGACGGCGGTTCCATTCAGTGCGAATGCTTGTTGGAAGAAGCTGTGGACCTGTTCAAACTGCTCAATCAGATCCGTGCCATCGCGTTCTCCGGCGGTGGTGAACAACTCGAAATTGACGGAACGAACCCGGATCCAGGGATCCCGGGAAGCAGCAGAAAGCAGGGGCGCGCAAAGAAACAGGAGTGCGAGGCGCAGCTTACTGCGTAACATAGACCCGAACCGGCAGCGACGCCTGTCCGCCGGCCTGGAGAGTGAACTCCAGGTAGCTCTGTGCGGCGAAAAACTCTATGAGCGGAAGGCGGAAATTCACTTGCATTACCCCTCCCACGAGACCAGGCGCGGTCCCGCCGTAAAGAACTTCGGCCGGCGATTCCATGACCGTCACCTGACAACAGTATAGATTCTGCGCGCCCGCCACAACCTGCCCCTCGCGGCCGTCGAGGAAGGAAGAATAGCCGGTGCCCGTCGCCCAAATCGCGATTACCGAGCCTTCGGCCGCGGGATTCGAGGGCGAATTGAGGGTGCCATCCTGATTGAGGGCCGTCGCGTAACCGTCGGGATTGCGAAAGACTTCAGGATCGGCTGCATCCACGCCTGCCGGAAGGCCAGGCCCTGCCGTTGCCTTCGAGACAATTTGTACTGAGGCGGTGGATCGCCCGACTACGTCGAAGGGGACGATGGCATTGATCTGCGAGTCCGAAACGTAGAGTACCGGTGCGTTCAAGCCGCCGATTAAAACCTGGGAGCCAGCGGCTCCGATGTGTGGACCGTAGATGGCGATCACCTCGCCGGGAGAGATGCGGCCTGAGGCGTTGCCCGCCGCCGCATTGGTGATTCCGAAGATGCGCGGCGCTGGAAGCGGTGCGGCTGCGATGGTGGAGACCAGCCCAGTTGGGCCCGCGACGTGGAGCAGGCCGGCAGGGTCTGCGGAGATCGATTGGGCTGCGGCGTCGTTCGGGAATCGGGCAGCATACGGCAGGAGCGAGCCTGTGGCATTGAGCTCGACGACGAAGTCTCCGCCGCGAGACCATCCCTGCGCGTTGGGAAAGTCCGGTGATGTCGTGGTGCCGGCCACCCACAAGCTGCCGGAAGAGTCCAGCGAGAGGGCGTTGGCGACATCGGCACCACTGCCGCCGATGTAGGTTCCCCAAATCGCCGTGGCGCCCGCTGGATCGAGCTTCAGGACGAAGGCGTCGGGGACGCTGCCCGCCGAGAGATCGGATGGGCCATCAAAGACGGTCTGGTAGGCGCCATTCGTGGCCGGGAATACCGGATCGAAAGTGGAGCCGGCGACGTAGGCATTGCCGGCGGCGTCGGCCACGATCGCTTTCGCGTTGTTCGCCGGATTGGTGAAGGGCACGAACGGGTACGAAGTGGGCCCGATGTAGGTGAGGTAGGAGAGCGCCGTTCCGGCGGCATTGACCTTAGCGACGAATGCGCCCGTGCCCTTTGACAGCAACGCTCCGGAGGTGACTGGCAGGTCGTTGGTATCGGTGTTGCCGGCGATGTATGCGCCACCGGTCGGGTCCACCGCAATCGCCACGCCGGACGTGTTGCGCGCGCTGAGGAAGCAACTGCTCCCGGCGCCGCAGTCCTTGTTGTGGCCCACGATCAAGCCCGAGTAGAGGATGCGGTCACCGGTCGCGGAGATCTTGGTGAGAAATGCGCCCGATACCGCCGTGGTGCCGAACATGGATGCGGGGCCGGCAGGCAGCCCCGGGGTCACCGGAAAGGTCGGGGAGAAGGTGCTGCCGGTGAGGTAGGCATTGCCCGCGGAGTCGACCGCGAGCGCGTTGACTGCCGCGGGAAAATAGGTGGAATACAGCAACTGCGTGGCGTCGGGGTTGAACTCAGCCACGAAGCCCGGACCGGGCGTGGACTGGTACGCATTCCGCAGCGGGAAGTTCAAGGAAGTGGTTGTACCGGCAACGTAGATGTTCCCAGAGGAGTCCAGGGCGAGGCCTTGGGCCGTATCGCTGCCTTTGCCGCTGAGTGTGGCGAAGAGCAGGATCGCGCCGGCGCCATCCAGTTTCATGACGAAGACTTCGGTGGATGGTCCCGCGAGGTCGCGATTGCCCGCCACATAGGTGTTCCCCGCGGCATCGGCGACTACGCGCGCGATGTGGTAGGAATTGGCATCTCCTATATAAGTGCTGAACTCTGCCGCCGAAAGGGTTCCCGCGATCAACAGCACGGCGGCGTGCATGCCGGATCTCATTCTCCGATTTTAACGCTCTCGGCGGCTGGGGGCAGGCCGAGCATCCCGGCCACTTCGCTGTAGAGGCGTTGATTCAACTCCGCACGGTTGCCGAGTTTCAGTCCTTCGGTGGAGATCGGGTCGGCGATGCGCACTGTGACGTTGCCGCTGCGAATGTGGAGCGACCCCATCGGCAAGAGCGGGCGCATGCCGACGATCGCGATCGGCACCACGGGCACTCCCGCTTTGATGGCGATGTAGGCTGCGCCTTCCTTGAACTCGCGGAGCCCCTGGGCGCTACGGCCACCCTCGGGGAAGAGGAGCACGGAGATGTGGCGCTGGGCGATGATGTGGGCGCCTTCGGTCATGCTCTTGAGGGAATTGCGCGCACTGGACCGGTCTACGGGCAGATGTCCGGCACGGCGCAGATGGGAGCCGAGGAACGGGATCTTGTAGAGTCCTTTTTTCGCGAAGAAACGGAACTCATAGTCGAGTGTCGAGAGGAGTGCGGGGATGTCCATCAGGCTGCCGTGATTGGCAACGAAGACGTAGGTGGCATGGGGGTCGAGCTTCTCCAGTCCTTCAACGCGGACGCGGATAAAACTTACGGCTAAGAGGAACTTGCCCCAGATGCGTGCGAGGTGGTGCTGCAGCCGGCCCGTGCTGTCGAGCAGGGAAGCGAGGAGGGACAGGGTCCCCAGGAAGACAGTGGAGAACGCGATCAGAGGAGTGGAGATCAGCAGGGATCGGAGAAGACTCATCGTTTGCCCTCAATATAGCAATCTTCTACAAAACAGGCCGAGATCTGGGGACAGGCTACGCAACTCCCGAATTCGGACGAATTCGGGAGTTGCGTAGCCTGTCCCCAGATCTCGGCCTGTTTTGTAGAGAATCTCCGCGTTAGCCCGCCAAGGAAGGGACTGGTCAGCATAGGGCGCGGGCTTCCGCGACCAGGAACAGCGAGCCAGTGACGAAGATGACGTCCTCCTCCGTCGCATCTCGGACCATCGCCAGCGCCTCCTCGATGGTGGGCGCGACGCGCACGTCAGGATGATCCGCGATCTCGCGCATCGCTTCAGGCGAGAGCGCACGCGCCTGCCGCGGAGCTGTGACGATCACCTGCTGCGCGCGCGGAAACAGAATCCCGCTGATCTCGGCGACCGCCTTATCGCGCATCGCACCGTAGATCAGGCGCACGCGACGTCCCGAATAGAAGCGGTCGATGTATGCGGCCAGCGCCCTCGCGCCGGCAGGATTGTGAGCCCCATCGAGAATAATCTCCGGCCGCGCCGAGACGAGTTCCAAGCGTCCCGGCCACTCTGCCTGGGCGATGCCCGACTCGATCGCCGAATCGGAGACTCCCAACCGCGTGAGGGCGACCGCCGCCGTCGCCGCATTCTCCACCTGATGCTCTCCCGCCAGCGGGCAGACGATCCGCAGTTCGCGTTCGCCCGACAATCGGAAACGGCTGCCGCGTGCGTGCAGTTCCACATCCGCGATCGTCCAACCCGCGATTCTCGCCACGGGGATCGACAGCCCGGCAGCGCGCAGATCGAGCACGGCTTCCGCCTCGGGGCGCTGGCGCGAGAAGACGGCGGGGACTCCGGCCTTCAAAATGCCCGCTTTTTCGGTAGCGATCGATTCGATGCTCTTCCCGAGGAATGCTTCGTGATCGAAATCCACCGGCGTGATGACGCAAAGGTCCGGGGTGACGACGTTGGTGGCATCGAGACGACCCCCCAGTCCGACCTCCAGCACCACTGCATCCACTCGCTCTTCGGCGAATATCAGCAATGCCATCGCGGTCACCGTCTCGAAGTAGGTGGTGTGAAGATCGATGGCGCCCTCCGCCAGGAGCTCTTCAACAGCGGCATGCACCTTGTCGAACGCGCGGGAGAATTGTTCCGCGGAGATCGGTTGGCCGTCGATCTGAATGCGTTCCGTGGGCTCTGTGAGGTGAGGCGATGTGAACAGGCCGGTTCGACGGCCGGCAGCACGAAGCGCGGAGCTGATCATGGCGCAAGTCGAGCCCTTGCCGTTGGTTCCGGCAACGTGGACGATGCGCAGCTTGTCCTGCGGGCTGCCCAGGCGATCGAGGACGGCGGCGATGCGGTCCAGCCCTAGCTTGGCAGTTTTGATCTCGTTGCCAAGCGCGTACAGGAACTGCACTGAGTCGGGGTAGTTCACAAGCGCACCGCGGAAAGACAGGGACCTCTCCTGAGGTCCGAAAAGCGTCGAGATGAGTCTCGACGCGGCATACAAGAGTGTATGCGCCACATCGTCATCGTCAACCGACGAAGAACTTCAGCGCTGTGGACATATATGCTTTCAGTTCCAGGCGCGGCACCACGGCGTCCAGCATGCCATGCGGCAGTTTTGATCTCGTTGCTAAGCGCGTATAGGAACTGCACTGAGTCGGGGTAGTTCACAAGCGCACCGCGGAAAGACAGGGACCTCTCCTGAGGTCCGAAAAGCGTCGAGATGGGTCTCGACGCGGCATACAAGAGTGTATGCGCCACATCGTCATCGTCAGCCGACGAAGAACTTCAGCGCCGTGGACATGTATGTTTTCAGTTCCAGGCGCGGCACCACGGCGTCCAGCATGCCGTGCTTCAGTAGGAACTCACTGCGTTGGAAGCCCTCGGGAAGCTTCTGACGGATGGTCTGCTCGATGACCCGCGGGCCTGCGAAACCGATCAACGCACCTGGCTCCGCGATATTCAAATCGCCGAGCATGGCGTAACTCGCCGTGACGCCGCCGGTAGTGGGATCGGTGAGCACGCTGATGTACGGGAGGTGCGCCTCATCCAGCCTCATCAGCCCCGCCGAGATTTTGGCCATCTGCATCAGGCTGATCGCGCCTTCCTGCATGCGCGCGCCGCCCGAAGCCGAGACTACGATCAGCGGCGTGCGGCGTTGAATCGCACGCTCCACCGCGCGCGCGATCTTCTCCCCCACTACCGAGCCCATACTGCCGCCGATGAAGCGCGGGTCCATCGAGCAGATTTGGACCATGCGGCCGTCCATCCTGCCCTCGGCAGAAACCAACGCATCGCACAGGTTGGTGGCTTTCTGCATCGCCACCAGACGATCCCGATACGGCTTGCTGTCGACGAACTTCAATGGGTCGGAGGAACGCAGATCGGTATCGAATTCCTCATAGATGCCATCGTCCAAAAGCAGCTTGAGGCGCGTAACGGCGTCCAGGCGGCTGTGCAGACCGCACTTGGGGCATACGTTCCAGTGAGCTTCGAGGTCTTTCTTCCAAATGATCTGCCGGCACGACTCGCACTTCTGCCACAGTCCTTCGGTGCGCACACGGCGTTCTCCGCTCTCCACCACCGGAAGTTTTTCCTCGGCGGCTTTGTCCCGCTTAAACCACGACATTCATGGTCTACGTTAACGCGGGTAGGGATGGCCCCGCAAGGTTGCAAACGCCCGATAGATCTGCTCTGCGAGCATGGCGCGGGCCAATTCGTGCGGAAACGTCATAGTGGAGAGCGAGAGCAGGAGGTCGGCGCGCGCTGCCCACCCGGTGGGGAGACCATCGTGGCCGCCGATCAGAAACACCAGGTCGCGGCCGCCCATCTCTGCTTTGGCGATCAATTGCGCGAACCCGGCAGAGTCGAGCGGCTTGCCGGCGGGGTCGAGGAAGACCTTGCGGGCGGACGGATGACGGTCCCAAAGATCGACGCGTTCGGGGCGGATTTCGCGCATCTCGGTGGGAGAGTAACGGCCCGCGCGAGTCACGAAGTCTTCAGCCAAGGCATTGGCGTGGGCGTCTTTGGGCTTGCCGATGAAGTAGAGGAAGATTTTCACTCAGGCGGAACTTCGACCGTTTTGGCGCTGCGCCAAAGACGCTCGAGGCCGTAATATTCGTGAGCTTTGGGCGAGAAGATATGCACCAGCAGATCGCCATAATCCGCCAGGATCCACTCGGCCTGGTTGTACCCTTCCACGCTGATGGGCAGTTCTCCGCCCTGGCGCTTCAACTGCAAGTGGACTTCGTCGTGGATGGCCTGCACCTGGCGGGAGTTGGCCCCCGTGCAGATCACAAAGAAGTCGGCGAACGAAGTAATGCCGGTGAGGTCCAGTACCTTGATGTCGCCTGCTTTCTTGGATTCGGCTGCCCGTACGGCGATGAGCCAGGAAGGAATGGTGGTCTGTGCCGATTCGGTTTCGTGGACGTCTACCTTGGTCAGAACATGCTCCTGTCCGTATCGTACTACGGTTGGCGGCACTACTGGCAGAGTCGCACCACGTCGGAGGCGATGGCGCCGAGCGGCATCACCCGATCCACTGCCCCAGCCCTGATCGCCTCGGCAGGCATGCCGAAGACGACGCAACTGGCCTCGTCCTGCGCGATATTGAAGGCGCCCGACTGCTTCATTTCCAGCATTCCTTTGGCTCCGTCGTCGCCCATCCCGGTCATAATCACGCCTACGACGTTCCTGCCCCCATAGCGGGCCGCGGAACGGAACAGCACATCCACCGACGGACGATGCCGGCTGACCAGCGGACCGTCGCGGACCTCGACGTAGTAGCGGGCGCCACTGCGCTTCAACAGCAGATGGTGGTTGCCCGGGGCGATCAGGGCCTGCCCCCGCAGCACCGAGTCGTTATTGGCGGCTTCCTTCACGGTGATGCGGCAGGTCTGGTCCAGCCCCTGCGCGAAGCGCGCGGTGAACAGCTCCGGCATGTGCTGCACGATGACGATTCCCGGAGAATCCAGCGGCATGGCCTGCAGAAACTCCCGCAGCGCCTCCGTTCCGCCCGTGGACGCGCCAACCACGACCACTTTCTCGGTGGTCTGGATCAACGCCTTCGAAATCGGCTTCGGCAGGACGGCATCCGCGGTCAGCTTGGGGGACGTATCCATGTGACCGGGCCGATGCTTGCGAAGACGTGCGCGCGCGGCCGACTTCACCACATCGCAGATCCGCACCCGCGACTCCTCGAAGAATTCGCGCGCGCCCAGCCTGGGCTTGGTGATGATCTCGATCGCTCCCTTCTCCATCGCCGCAAATGCCGAGTCCGTACCCGCGCCGGCCAAGGTCGAGCAGATCACCACAGGGATTGGATGCTGGCTCATGATCCGATCGAGGAAGGTGAGCCCATCCATGCGCGGCATCTCGATATCGAGGGTAATCACGTCGGGCACCTCTTCTTTTATGCGCTCCACAGCGACGAAGGGGTCTGATGCCACCGCCATCACTTCGATTTCCGGGTCCGTCTCCAAAATGCCTTTCAGTACCTGGCGGACTGACGCGGAATCGTCAACGATCAGTACTTTGATCCTGGCTGGGTTCATAGGCTCCTCGCAGTCAATCGACTCTTCGGTAGATAGAGGCCCGCACCGGCCGCAACGGGACGTCGAGGCTGGCCAGCGACTCGGAGTGGCCTGCGAACAGATAGCCTCCTGGAACCAGATTGCGGCAGATCTTGCGGATTACCGCTTCCTGTGTGCTGCGTTCGAAATAGATCATTACATTCCGGAAGAAGACCACGTCGAACATTTCGCGAATGCCGTAGTCGTCATCCATGAAGTTCAACTGATGGAAGGTGACTCGCTTTCGCAGTTCTGGTACGACCCGGGCCAGATGCTCGGATTGATTCTTCCCCCGCATCAGATACTTATTTCGCAATTCTGGAGCAACCGGGAGGATCAGGGATTGATGATAGATTCCCTCCCGCGCCTTTGCGAGCACATGCGTTGAGATGTCGGTTCCGAGAATCCCGAAATCGAAGCCGGGCTGCTGGCTGGCGAACTCTGCCAGCACAATCGCGATGGTGTAAGCTTCTTCTCCCGACGATGACCCTGCCGACCATGCTTTAAACCTGCGATTCGCGCGGGAGTCAGCTCCAAAGTTCGGCAGCACCACCCCGGTCAAATATTCGAAATGGCCGGGCTCCCGAAAGAAGTCGGTCTTGTTCGTCGTGATAGCGTTGATCAGATGTTCCCGCTCTTCCGCGTGGGCGGGGTCAAAGAAGTACTTGGAATACTGATCGACACTGCGGAGCTTCAGATCGCGGACCCGCCGCAGCAGGCGGCTTTGCACCAGCGCGATTTTCGATTCCGGCATTTTGATGCCGAGTTCGCGGGTGATGAACTGCGCAAAGCGTGCGAAGCCGGCCGGCGAGAGAGCCGCCGGGTCGTCGTCGATTTCCAGAAGTTGGGGCATAAGATTGTCTTCGATTAGAAGGAAGTGAATTCCTTATCGCGCGCGTCACCGAGCTCGATCTTCGTTCCACCTTGAATCGCATGATTCAATTGCGACAGCCCGGCCGCGTGGGAACGGGGAGCAGGCGCCTGCGACGGGCGTTTGGGCCGCGGCCCCATCACCGGCGCAGGCAACCGGGACTGAGTCTCGCCCGTCTTGAAGAACCCGACGCTGCTTTGCAGCAGTTCGGCCTGGCTCGACAACTCCTCGGCTGTAGACGCCATCTCTTCAGAGGCCGCCGAGTTCTGCTGAATCACCTGATCGAGCTGTTGGATCGCCTTATTCACTTGCCCGGCCCCGGTGCTTTGCTCGGAACTGGCCGCGGCGATCTCACGCACCAGTTCTGAGGTTCTGTGGATATCGGGTACCAGCTTTGCCAGCAGTTGTCCGGCTCCTTCGGCGATTTGCACACCGTTGGTGCTGAGCCGCCCGATTTCGGCGGCCGCGGTCTGGCTGCGCTCGGCGAGTTTGCGGACCTCCGAAGCAACCACCGCGAATCCCTTGCCGTGCTCGCCAGCTCGCGCGGCTTCAACGGCGGCGTTCAGCGCCAACAGGTCGGTTTTGCGGGCGATCTCTTCGATGATGCCGATCTTCTCGGCTACCTGCTGCATCGCGGTGACGGTGCGGACCACCGCCTCTCCGCTGGCGCGCGCATCCTCGGCGGCCTTGGATGCGAGTTTGTCCGTCTGCCGTGCATTGTCGGCGTTTTGCTGGATACTGGATGCCATCTGTTCTATGGCGGCGGTGCTCTCTTCGGCTGCGGAAGCTTGCTCGGTCGCGCCTTGTGACAGCGCCTCTGCCGTGGAACTCATCTGTTCACTCCCCGTCGCCACGCTGTTCGAGGCGCTGGAGATGCCTTCCAAGGTGCGCCGGAGATTATCGATCATCTCGTTGATGTTGCTGGTCATATGTCCCAGCTCATCGCGGGACGTGACGTCCTGCTTCACAGTCAGATCACCGCCGGCCACCTTGCCGATCAGGCTTACCGCCCCGGACAGCGGTTTGGTGACGCTCCGTGTGATCGCCCAGGTGACGAAGGCTCCGAGCAAAAGAGCCATGCCGAGCCCAATGACGATCGCATGGCGTGTCGAGCTTACGGCGTCGTCAATTGCCTTGGCCTGCTCGTCGGAAAAGGCTTTGCGGAAGGCCATCATTTCTGACATGGCGTCGGCATACTTTGCGTGGGTCGGGCGCACTCGACCGTTCAGAAGGGAGATCGCCTCCTGGTCTTTTGCGGCATGCTTGAGCTGCAAGAACGCGTCCAGCGCATCGCCGTATGCCGCACGCGCCGTTTTGACGTTCTGGTACAACTCGCGCCCTTTGGCCGTTACTATAGTCTTCTCGTATTCGGCAAACAGGGCTGTGTTCCTGGCTCGCGCCTCCTGAATCTCGGCCGTCAATCGCGTCACTTCCGCGGAGTCCTTGCTGGCCATCATGGTAAGAGCGGCCGCCAGATGCTTCTCCACAATCTTTTGAATCTGCGATACCAGGAACAGTCCCGGTAAGGCGTTGGCTGTGATCTCAGTAGAGCTTTTGTCGATGGTTCCTACCATGGTGTATGACCAGGCGCTCAAAGCGACCACCACCAGAATGACCGCGCCAAAACCCGCGGTAATCCGTCTGCCGATTTTCCAGTTCTTCATGACTCTATACCTCCTCACATGCGGAGACCGTCTCTTCTTCTTGGGAAGCGCCTTCGCGCGCCAATGCCAGATCATCGCTCGAGAAGACCGCGTTGACATCCAGAATGATGATGAAATCGTCTCCCCGTTTACCCATCCCCTGGATGAAATCAGACCGCCATCGCATCGCGATGCGCGGCGGAGGGCCGATATTGGCGGGGTCCAGCTCGATCACTTCGTGAACGCTGTCGGCGACCCCGCCGAGCACGGCGGGCTCTCCATCCAGTTCCAGCTCCATCACGATGATGCGAGTGTGCACGGTATCGGTGCCGTGCGCGAGTCCGAACCGCAGCCGGAGATCCACGACCGGCGTCGCCTGGCCGCGCACATTCACCACTCCGCGCATATAGCCGGGCGCGGTCGGAACCTTGGTGATCTGGCAAAGCTCCAACACCTCCCGCACCTGCGCCACATCGATGGCAAACAGCTCGTCGCCGAGCTTGAACGTCATGTATTGCCTAGTTTCGGTTATCATTCTTCGTGCTCCCCGGTTTCAGCGCAAGGACCAGGATGATCGCGGTTACAGCAGCGAATCCGCCTCCAATGCGAGTTCCGATGTTCCAGTTCGTCACCCTCGAACCCCTTCTTTAAGCCGCTCCCGCCATGATGGGAATGCCGGAGTTGGCGGATCGGGTCCGATGCTCCGCGAACCGCACCACTGCGGGTACGTCCAGAATCAGGGCGACACGCCCGTCTCCCAGGATCGTCGCCCCGGAGACCACTTCGATAGTCCGCAAAAAGCGCCCGAGCGACTGGATCACGGTCTGATGCGTTCCGAGTACCCGATCGACCACCATACCCACGCGCTGGTCCTCATGGCGCACAATCACCACCTTCTCGATGACGGGCGCCGGCAAGTCAATAGCGAACGCCGCACGCAGGTCGATGTAGGGAATCAGTTCGCCGCGGACTGCAATGACGTTGCGCCCGTTGTTGCGCTCACGCTGCGAAGCCAGCAGTTCCACGTTCTCGGTGACCGCGGCCATAGGCACGATGAAGCGGTCGCTGCCGATTTCGACCAGCAGGCCCTCGATAATCGCCAGCGTCAACGGGAGTGTAATGGACACGCAAGTGCCCTTCCCGGCTTCACTCGCGAGCGTCAACGAACCATGCAAGGCATCGATCTGGCGCTTCACCGCATCCATGCCGACACCGCGTCCGGAAACGCTGGTCACCTGGCGGGCAGTCGAAAAGCCCGGCAGCAGGACAAGGTTGAAAATCTCTTTGTCGCTCAGGTTGGTCGAAGGTGCGATCAATTGCTTTTCGATCGCCCGCTGGCGTACGGCCGCGCGATCGATTCCGCGTCCATCGTCCTGAATGCGCACCACGACGTCGGACCCCGTATGTTCCGCTGAAAGACGGATGGTCGCTCGACGCGGCTTGCCCGAGGCCAGACGCTCCTCTGGTGTCTCCGCAGCGTGGTCGACGGCATTGCGCAGGCAGTGGATCAGCGGCTCCCCGAGTTGATCGAGAATGCTCTTGTCGAGCTCGGTTTCGTCACCCTCCGCTACCAGGTCGACTTCCTTGCCTAATCCCTTCGAAAGGTCGTGTATCAGGCGGCGGAAGCGTCCGAAGAGCGTTCCGATGGGGAGCATGCGGATCCCCAACACGTCGTCGCGCAGCTCCGCCACCAGCCGCTCCAATTCTTGCAGCGGATTCGCCAGTTCCGGGTTGTTATTCCGGAAAGCCGCCTGCGCCAGCCGCGATTGGTTCATCACCAGTTCCCCGACCAGATTCACCAGGCGGTCGAGCCTCTGAGACGGTACGCGCACCGTGGCTTCTTTGACGAGCTTCAACACCCGCTCCGGGCTGTTTGCCGCCGGCTCCGCAGATTCTGTTTTGCCCGCGACAGCCTGTGCCACTTCGATTGCGAGGTGGCTGTCATCTTCCACGAAAATGAACACGTCGCGGATCGCGTTCCGGTCGCTGGCTGTGGTGAGGTGGATCGTCCAGGACAGATAACAGCGATCCGGCTGCAGCTCGTTCAGCTCCGGAACCTCGCCGGTATCAGCCACCACCCGGCATGGGCCCAATTTGCGAAGCTGGCGGAGCAATGCGGTGGGGTTGCCACCGTTTATGAAGAGCGATGGGTTCGGACGGAATTCGATCCGCCATGTCTGCTCCGCATCTTCCCTTTCGGGGCTTCCGAATGCCGCCACGGCCGCGATGAGTGCCTCGCTCGAACCGGGAGGTACTGCTGCGCCGCCGGTCTCGGCCGCCAGAAGAAGGCGGATTTGGTCCTTAGCCTTGAGCAGCAGTTCTGCCAGCGCCGGCGAGACCGGAAAGGTTCCGCCGCGTACTTTGTCGAGCAGGCTCTCCACGTGGTGAGTAAAGCCGGCAACCCCCTCGAGCCCACACATGGCGCCTGATCCCTTGATAGTGTGGAAGGCGCGAAAAAGCTCGTGAATGATCTCTTCAGAGGACCCTCCGGAACTCACCAGCAGGGCGGATTGCTCAATCTCGCCAAGCAGCTCTTCCGCTTCCTGCAAGAACGTGGCGATCGGGTTAAACTGCATCGTCCGCGCTCCCGGTGAGCGAAAGACCCAGATCCGCGCCCGCCTGGCGGACCGCATGCGACAGGCCGGCAAACTGGATCGAACGTCCGGATCCCTCCAGCGTCTTTCGCGCCGAATAGAATAGCTGCAGGACAGCGGTATCGCACTCGTCTACTTCAGTCAAATCGAGTGCTGCCCCTGATTCCTGGCAGACGAAATCGCGGAGCGCACGATGCAGTTCCTCCGCCACCCCGATGTCCAGGCTTCCGGCGATCTTCAACACCCGGCCGGACTCGTCCTTCGTGACCCGCACGGCTATCTCCTTATGTCCGATTTGGAGCCGGCCCATGCCGGGCGGCTCCTCACAGTTCCATATCGGTCGGAAGCGTGCGGATTTGAATGGCTATTCGTCGCGCAGGACTACGGTGGGGTCCACTCTGGTGGCGCGGCGGGCGGGAACGTAGCACCCGGCTGCTGCGGAGAGGCCAAGCAGGAGAACCACACCCGCATAAACCAGGGGATCGGCCGGCCGCACGGTGTAAAGCAGCGAGGACAGGTAACGGGTCAGCAGCAGCGCTGCGAGCAGCCCCGCCACGATCCCTGCCGCGGCCAGCGACAATCCTTCCCGCAAGACGAGGCGCAAGATCGAGACCGGCGCGGCGCCGAGGGCCAGCCGGATGCCGATTTCGCGGGTGCGCTGCTCGATGGAGTACGACAACACCGCAAACACACCCAGACAGGCCAGGGCCAGCGCGACCGCTCCGAAAATGGTCATGAGCGTGACCTGCAGTTTGGGGCGAGCCAGAGAACTGGAGACCAACTGCTCCATGGTGGCGATGTCCTGGATTCCCTGGTCAGGCGCTGCGCGGTGAATCTGCTCCCTGATTGCCGCGATGGCTGCGGCCGGGTCGCTGCTGGTGCGGACCACGATGGAGACCCGCGCGCTGGGCGCCTGGGCTTGCGCCAGGAAGAGGCAAGGCTTGGGTGTGAGTTCCAGGCCGTGATGGTGCACGTCGGCTGCGACCCCGACAATCTCCACCAACGGATTCGGATACCAGTCCGCCTGGAGACGGTGCCCGATGGGGTTCTCCCCGGGAAAGAGCACACGGGCTGCGGCCTGATTCAGAACCGCGACGGGCGGAGAGCCCCTGCGATCGCGTGGCTCGAATTCGCGGCCGGCGATCATCGCGATTCCCATGGTGTGAAAGTAGCCGTCCGAGATGACCGAAACGTCGCCGCCCGTATTCGCGCTGGCGCTGGGGGCCGGACGGTCGGCGCGGTAATAGCTGGACCCGGATTGCGAACCGCTGAGGGGCAGGAGATGAATCGAACTGGCGGATGAAACCATGGGCAGTGAGCGGATCCCTTCCAGCATCTGTTCCACACGAGCGGCACGATGCTCCTGCCAGTGTTGGTCGAGCGGCGTGGAGAGCAGCATGCGGAAGGTGATCAGCCGCTCTGCGCGAAAGCCGGGATCGACCTGGTTGAGCAGAATAAAGCTTCTCAACATTAGCCCCGCGCCGATGACCAGCAGCACCGCCACCGCGAGTTCCACAGCTACCAGGAGGTTGCGCCAGGTACGCCGCGAGAGTGAGCCGTGGCGTCCCTGCTGCAGCCCTTCGGCGACTCGTGCACGATCGGCCGCGAGAGCGGGGAAGATCCCGAAGAAGAGTCCGCAGACCAGCGAGATCGCCAGAGCGAATCCCAACACCACGCGATTGACCGCGATCTCCTGCAGCCTGGGCAGTGGGAAATCCTCCGGGAGGACATGGAGGATCGCCGGTACGCCCCACCATGCCATCAGGAATCCGAGAGTCCCTCCCGCCACGGCGAGCAGGAGGCTCTCGACCGTCAACTGGTGCAGCAATCGCCACCGTCGCGCGCCCAGTGCAATCCGCACCGACATCTCGCGCGACCGGGCCGAGGCCCGCATGAGTAACAGATTGGCGACGTTGGCGCACGCGATCAGGAGCACAAAGCCGGCCGCGCCGAGCAGCACCAGCAGAATGGTCCGCGAATCCCCGACCGTCTCTTCGAATAGCGAATCCACGGTGGCGCTCCATTCGGCATTCATGGAGGGGCGTTCGCGCGCGGTCTGTGCCGCGATGGACCGCATGTCGGCGAGGGCTGCCCCGAGGGGTGTATTGGGACGGAGACGCGCCACCACCTGGAAATTGCGTCCATCGCGAGGCGCCGCGGCGGGATCGATTTGCAGCGGCATGTAAAGGTCGGCATGTTGATTCGGGAATTCGAACCCTGGAGGCATGATTCCGATCACCCGGCAGGAAGATCCCGCCAGCGATCCTCCGCCGAGATTAATGGATTGCCCGAGGATAGCGGGCCGGCTTCCAAACTGCCGTTGCCAGAGGCCGTGGCCCAGGACCGCCACGCAATCCGCACCGAATCTCTCGTCCTCGGGCTCGATATCCCGGCCGAGCAGCGGGGCGACGCCGAGGATCCGGAAGAAATCCCCCGACACGCGCAGGCTCGGCACCTGCACGGCTTCGCCATCGGCGACGAGATTCGCGGGAATCGTCATCATTGCGGCGATCGCTTCAAAGGAGCGGTTGCGCTGCCGCCAGTCGAGAAAGTTCTGCGTCTGTACCGACGCATTCCGCTGGCCCGAAGGGGTCACTTCCCAGACCATCAGCAGACGGGCAGGATCGGCGAACGGCAGCGGTTTGAGCAGAATCGAATCCACCACGCTGAAGATCGCGGTCGTGGCGCCGATGCCCAAGGCCAAGGCCCCCAGTGCAAGCGCGGTGAATGCCGGGCTCTTGCGCAGCATGCGCACTGCGAATCGCACATCCTGCGCGATCCGTGTGATTGCGGTCCATCCCCACATTTCCCTGGTCACCTCCTGGGTCAGAGTCAGATTGCCGAAATCCCTACAGGCGGAACGGCGGGCCGCATCGGGCTGCTCTCCGCGGTCGATGCGAAGCTGCGCTTCAGTTCGCAGATGGAAGCGCAGTTCTTCGTCCAACTCATCGTTCTCCCTGGAACGGGAGAGCCAGCGGAAGATGCCCACCTGACTTACTCCTCCCGCAGAACCACCGCGGGGTCTACGCGGGTGGCACGGCGAGCCGGAAAATAGCACCCTGCGAGCGCCGCGGCGGCGAGCGTCGCGCTGACCGACGCGTACACCAGGGTGTCCGTCGGGCGCACAGCATACAGCAGCGTGGAGAGGTAGCGGGTCAGCCCAGCGGCCGCCAACAGACCTGCCAGAATTCCTCCGCCGGCAAGAAACAATCCTTCGCGCAACACCATTTGCAGGATGGAAAGCGGAGCCGCACCCAGCGCCAACCGGATTCCCATTTCGCGCGTGCGCTGCTCCACCGAGTAGGACACCACAGCGTAGATTCCCACGCACGCCAGCACCAACGCCACCAGGCCGAAAACCCCCATCAGAGTCGCCTGCACTTTGGGACGGGCGATGGATTGCGCGGTGAGTTGCTCCATGGTCCGGATCTCAAACGCGCCCTGGTCCGGATCGATCTGGTGCATCTGCTCTTTGACGGCGGCCACTACCGGCGCGGGATCGCCCTTGGTGCGAACCACCAGGGAGTTGAACGAGTTGGGCCGCTGGGCATTGGGCAGGAACATGGTGGGACTTGGCTCCACATTGAGGCCATCATGGCGGATATCCGCCACGACTCCGACAATCTCCACATCGGGAGTACCGCTCCAGAAGACATTCATGCGTTTGCCGACGGGGTTTTCATCGGGATACATCTGACGTGCGGCGGACTTGTTGAGGATGGCGACGGCCGGAGCATTCAGGCGGTCGCGCGCATCGAAGTCGCGGCCAGCCAACAGGGGAATGCCCATCGTCTGGAAATAACGGTCGGAGATGACAGAAATCTCGCCGCCTGTGCCTGCGCCGATCGCGGGGGTAGGCCGATCGAGCCGGTAATAGCCGGTGCCCGAGTTTCCTCCGGTCATGGGCAACACGTGGATGGAACTTGCCGAACTGACGAGGGGCAGAGCGCGGATCCGATCGAGCATCTGCTCCACGACAGCGGCACGGCGTGGGGCGTCCGGATATTTCGAAGGTACCAGCAGCATGCGGAAGGTGAGCAGGTGCTCCAGGCGGAAACCCGGGTCGGTCTGATGCAGCAGCAGAAAACTGCGCAGCATCAGGCCCGCGCCGATGACCAGCAGCACGGCCAAACCAATCTCGGTGACCACCAGCGCGTTGCGAATGCCGCGACTGCTGGCTGTCTGGCCCCGTCCTCCCTGGCGCAGCGAGTCATTCATGCGCGCGCGGTTCATCTGCCACACCGGAAAAATTCCGAAGAAGACGCCGCAGGCAATCGAAAGAAACAGGGTGAAGCCGAGAATCCGATAGTCCACGGCGATTTCGCCCGAACGTGGCAGCGGAAAACCCGCCGGCAGGGAATTGACAATTACCGGCACGCCCCACCACGCCAAGGCAAAGCCCATCAGGCCGCCGCTGACCGAGAGCAGCAGACTCTCGATGATCAATTGGTGGAGCAATCGCCAGCGGCCTGCGCCGAGCGCCATCCGCACGGTCATCTCGCGGCGGCGCGCGGAGCCTCGCATGAGCAGCAGGTTCGCCACATTTGCACACGCGATCAGCAGCACGAACGCCACAGCACCCAGGAGCACCAGCAACGTGCTGCGAGAATCGCCTACAGTCTGCTCCAACAGGGGAACGATGTTCACTCCCCACCGGTAGTCGTCCTCGGGGCGCTCCTGCGCGAGTTGCGCGGCGATCGCCTGCATGTCGGCATCGGCGGCCGACGTCGACACTCCGGGTTTGAGACGCGCGACCGTGCGGTAATTGCGTCCCCGTCCCGGGTTCGCCAGATCGAATTGCATGGGCGTGTAAAGGTCCGCGGCGAGCGAGGGGACTTCAAAGCCGGCGGGCATCACCCCGATAATCTCGCACGGCACGCCGTTCACCCGGATTTTCTGGCCCAGCACGTCGGTCCGGCCTCCGAAGCGCCGCTGCCACAGGCCCGCGGACAGTACCGCGACGGGTGGAGCACCGACCGCATCATCTGCCGCCTGGATAGTCCGCCCGAAGAGCGGCGCGGCGCCCAGAATCTCGAAGAAACCGGACGTCACGCGCACGCCCGGCACCTGCACCGGGTCCCCATCGCCCGAAAGGTTCGCGGGCACGCCGAGATAGGCTGCGATATTCAGGAAGGAGCGATTGCGTTGGCGCCAGTCCAGGAAGTTATGGGTTTGCACCACGTTATTCCGGCCGCTCGGCTGGCGCTCCCAGAGCATCACTACGCGCTCAGGCTCTGGAAAAGTCATCGGCTTCAGAAGCACCGAATAGACCACGCTGAACATGGCCGTGGTGGCGCCTATACCCAACGTCAATGCGGCCAAAGCTACCGCCGTGAACGCCACGTTCTTGCGCAGCATGCGGACGGCAAAACGCACATCCTGTGCCGCCCTTTCGAGTGCAGTCCATCCCCACATATCGCGTGTCACCTCCTGTGCCGATGTGATATTTCCGAAATCCTGGCGCGCCGAGCGCCAGGCCGATTCTCGCGACTCGCCGCGATCGATGCGAAGCTGCGCCTCCTCAGATAAATGGAAGCGAAGCTCCTCGTCGAGTTCCCGTTCTTCCTGTGACCGCCGGAACAGCCAATGCCAGGGACGCATTGTCGCTCCTTCACTTGGTGGCAGGCCGCATGACCCGCGCGATGGCTTCCACCATCCGGTTCCAGCGCGATTCTTCGGTGGCCAGCACCTTCTTGCCCTTGGGCGTCAGCCGATAATAGCGGGCGCGCTGCTTGTTCTCGGTCATTTTCCATTCCGCATCGATCAGTCCCTGCTTTCGTAAACGGTGCAGGGCAGGGTAGAGTGACCCATGCTCCACTTGCAGGACGTCCTCGGAGGAATTCCGGATCGCCAGGCCAATTCCATGCCCATGCTCGGGTCCCCATTGCAACGTACGCAGGATCAACATGTCGAGAGTGCCTTGCAGCAACTCGATGCGGTTCTGGTAGCGCTCTTCACTCGCCATAGGTAGAAGACAATCTACCACCCAGGTAGTCGATTGTCTACCACTCATAGACGGGGCTTCCCTGGAATGGTTAGGCGGTCGCGCGCGAACGTGTGGAACAATGTGGAATGCTCAAATTCATCCTGGTCCCCGGGCTGCTGGCGGCCTGCGCGGCTGCCCAGTCTCTGCCGCCCGAGGCCGAGCGGGAACTGGCGCGTTCCATCTATAAGGAGATGGTCGAGATCAAGTCGGGGTATACCACGGGGGCGACGACTCCGGTGGCCGAAGCCATGGCCGCGCGCCTCAAGTCAGCCGGGTTCCCGGCCTCAGACCTGTTTATCGGCGGCGCCATCCCGACGAAGGGAAACCTGGTGGTCCGGTACCACGGGAACGGCAGCCGGAAACCTATCCTCCTGCTGGCGCACACCGACGTGGTGGAGGCTCTCCGCGAAGACTGGAGCATGGATCCGTTTCAGTTCATCGAACGCGACGGCTATTTCTACGGTCGCGGCACCGGCGACGACAAGGCGCAGGCCGCGGTGTGGATTGCGAATCTGATTCGCTATAAGCGCGAGGGCTTCCAGCCCGATCGCGACATCATCGTGGCGCTGACCGCCGATGAAGAAGGCGGCGGGCCCTACAATGGCGTGCAATGGTTGCTGAAGAACAAGCGTGAGCTGATCGACGCCGAGTTTTGCCTGAATGAAGGCGGATGGGGTGAAACGGTGGGCGGCCGGAAGGTGGCCAATGACATACAGGTGAGCGAGAAGTACGTCATCAATTTCCGGCTGGAGGTCCGCAACAAGGGCGGACACAGCTCACTACCCGTGAAAGATAATGCGATCTATCACCTGGCGCAAGCCCTCGACAAGCTCTCGAAGTTTGATTTTCCACTGAAGACCAACGAGGTCACGAAGGCGTATTTCCAGGCGATGTCGCAGATCGAGAGCGGTCCGCGGAAGGAGGATCTGGCGCAAGTGGCGCAAGGCTCGAAGTCGGCGATGGAGCGCGTGGCAGATGCTTCCACGGCTTGGAATGCGACGCTGCGGACCACCTGTGTGGCCACGCAGATCGAGGGCGGGCACGCCAAAAACGCTTTGCCCCAACTGGCGGCCGCCAATGTGAATTGCCGCGTTCTGCCGGAGGATTCGGTCGAGTACGTGAAGACCACGCTCGAAAAGATGATCTCGGACGATCAGGTGAAGTTGATCATTTCGGGCGAGTCGATGAAGGGACCCGCGTCGCCGATGCGCGAGGACGTGATGAAGGCGGTGGGCCGGCTGACCGACACCCTTTGGCCGGGTGTTCGCACCGTGCCGATCATGGTGATGGGTGCGACCGACGGGCTGTATTTGCGGTCCTCAGGGATTCCGACGTACGGAGTGCAGGGCTTCTTCATGGATCGCGATGACATTCGCTTTCACGGCCGCGACGAGCGCATGGGAGTGACTGCGTTTTATGAAGGACAGACATTCCTCTATCAGTTGGTAAAGGCGCTGGCCAAGTGAAGATGCCGACTGCTTAAGTGCGTCGTTTCCGAAGTCCGGCGTCGCAACGAGCCACGACCGTAAGGGAGTGATTTTACGGAGCGATCGGGACGTCGCTTGCTTACGCGCGCGGCTCGCAACGAGCGACGACCGTAAGGGAGTGATTTTACGGAGTGATCGGGGCGTCGCTTGCTTACGCGCGCGGCTCGCAACGAGCGACGACCGTAAGGGAGTGATTTTTCGGAGCGATCGGGACGTCGCCTGCTTACGCGCGCGGCTCGCAACGAGCGACGACCGTAAGGGAGTGAATTTTCCGGAGTGATCGGGGCGTCGCTTGCCTACGCGCGCGGCTCGCAACGAGCCACGACCGTAAGGGAGTGATTTTGGGAGTGATCGGGACGTCGCTTGCTTACGCGCGCGGCTCGCAACGAGCCACGACCGTAAGGGAGTGAATTTTCCGGAGTGATCGGGACGTCGCTTGCTTACGCGCGCGGCTCGCAACGAGCCACGACCGTAAGGGAGTGTTCTTGACTGAATACGGGGGCCGTATCGACGAAACGATGTACTAAGCCAGGATTCGCTCGAAGCTCATGTGATAGTGTTCGCAGCAGATGGGACACAGTCCGTGGCTGACCATGTCGGGAGGATCGGTCACGAATTGCGGGACCCAGTCCCAGGTCTGCTCCAGGCCCTTACTTTTGGTGCGGCGGCAGTTGCTGCACATCACAATCATGCCGTTCGCCAAGCGATAGTCTGACTGCAAGCACGCCTGACTGCTCGCTTCCCTGGGCATTTCGACGCGCAGGGCGTTGGTAACTACCAGGCCCGATCCCGCCTCCAGAGGATAGACATGCATGGTAAAGCGCCGAATGCAGGTGGCACTCGAACATTCGTAATCATGGACCCACGCCACGCCGCGTTCCAAAGCCTTTTCATAGGTCGCGCGGTAATCCGTGGCGAGTGTGCCGGAGATGAAGTCGGTGACAGCTCGTCCGCAAACCGCGTTGCTCAGAAGCGAGGGGCCGCCGTTGGCGAGAGCGAAACGGTTCCAGGCGCTATTGCAATAGCGGATCCGCAATTGGCGGTCCAGCACGAATATCACCGCGGGATCGGACTCGAGCACGCTGAGGTCAACGAGGGGGTGAGGCTGAAGTTGGGGCATTCATTTGCCAGCTGTTCTCAAATCGCCCACTATCGTAACAGCGTGCACCGAGAGGCGCTCGGGTAATTCTGTGGGAAGCCTTAATCGGGGTGTCCCCAATGCTCTCTACGACCGGCGCTGGAGTGCGCTGTACAACGCCTTCTTCCATCGCGCCACGTCGATGGTCCAGCAGATACGGGTGAGCGGCACGCGACCGAGCAGCGGCTTCCACATCTCGCGATTGCGGTCGTTTCCCGCGCCGTTCAGGCGGTCGACCACCGTCATTCCTCGAGTCAACTCGCTGGTGACTTCAATCTCGGTGTAATGCGAACTGGCAGCCGTGCAGATGGTGGGATCCAGCGCGATCGACATCGCCACCGGGTCGGGAAGCGAGATTCCAATCTCCCCGGTCTGCACGCGGTACGCTTCACTGGCCGCAAAGTTGCAATCGATGGCGAAGCGGGCGAGGGGAGTTTCGAGGCTGAGCACATGCTCGATGTCAGCCGCGTTGAGCACCGCTTCGCCGCGGCAGAGATGCCAGCCGACCATTTCGATGTTCAAGCCGGAGCGGAACACCATACGGGCCGCTTCCGGGTCGACCCATATGTTGTACTCGGCCGCGGGCGTCACATTGCCTTCGCAGCAAGGGTTGCCGCCCATGATCACGCAGCGGCTGATCTTGGCAACGATCGAAGGGTCGCGCGCAATTGCCAGCGCGACATTGGTCAGCGGCCCCAACGTAACCATCTCGAGACCCGGATTCGCGGACACCGTTTGGATGATGGCATCGACCGCGTGCATGGGTGCCGGTGTTCGCTTGGGCGGCGCGAATCCACAGTCGCCCAGGCCGTCCTTTCCGTGGAACCACTCGGCATTGGCATACTCGCGCCAGAGCGGACCTTCCGCTCCGGAATAGACGGGCACTTCCGAGCCGCACAGTTCCGTCACGAGCAAAGCGTTGCGTGTTGCCTGCGCGACTGGGACGTTGCCTGCGACCACGGTAATAGCCGCGACCCGCACATCCGGAGCTCGCAAGGCCATGATCAGGGCGACGGCATCGTCCGAAGCGGTGTCGGTGTCGATCAAAAAGGTGCGCGGCACCAGTTCAGCTTATCATCGCGGTCGCGGTATATACTGGCGAATCATGGGGAGGAGAAGATGAAGCGGCGCGCAGTGCTGGGTAGTGTAGTGATGGGCACGATGGCAGTAGCGGTTCCTGAGGTGGAGGCTGCCGGGACGGAACTGGAGATCTTCCTGGCCCGATGGGAAAAGGCGAAGGTATTTACGCTCCAGGTCGCAGACGCCATGCCTGCCGACAGCTACGACTTCAAGCCTAAATCGGAAATGCGCGGATTCGGCCAGCTCATCCAGCACCTCGCGACCAATAACGCGTTCTACATTTCACGATTCAAGGCGGGTGAGATTCCCGATTCGCTCCTACCCTCGGAGAAGTTCGACAAGGAGACTACCAAGCGCTACGTCACCGAGAGCTTCGACTTCTGCGCCGGAGTTTTGAAGGGGATCAAGGCTGCGGATCTGGACAAATCCTACCCCGGCCGGCCGAACACGGCTCCTCAAACAGGCTGGGATTGGGTGCTGCACGCCTTTATTCATACGGCCCACCATCGCGGTTATGCCGAAGTGTACCTGCGCGAGAAGGGCATCACTCCGCCCCGTTATTCGGTATAGTCACATGCGCCTGCTCCTCGCAAGTGCGCTGCTGTGGCTTCCTCTGGGCGCACAAATTACCTCTCCGCCTAACGATTGGACGATCGTCCCCGGCCGGCGCGTCGGGCCGATTCTCGCAAGCACCGTTCGCGCCGACCTGAGACGTCTTTTTCCGCCGGACGCTGTGCAGGATGACGAGATCGAACTCGACGAGGGAATGCTCCAATCCGCCACGCTGATCTACCATACCGACCCGTCGCATTCCCTGGCGATTTCCTGGGACGGTAAGACTCCCGAGGCGCATCCCAAGCAGATCTTCGTCTGCCATGGCTTGCGCCGCGGTCAATGCCGCTGGCAGATCGCTGAGGGTATCCGTTTTGGTACGCACCTGAGCGATCTGGAAGACCGGAATGGCGGGCCTTTCACAGTGTCGGGATTCGGATTCAACTACGGGGGCAACGTACTCTCCTGGGACGGCGGAAAGCTGGAGAAACTGGATTGTGAAGGACGCGTGATTCTGACTCTCGATGGCGAACACGCCGGACCGGCGCACTACGCGGTGGCCATGACGCCGGAGGAAGTGCACGCCGTTCGCGGCGACCGCCCCATCGCGTCCGGCACCCCGGCCATGCGCAAGCTGAATCCCGTCGTAGTGGGAATTCTGTTTCAGTTCGCGCGACCTGACAGCAAGAAGTGTCAGTAGACAGGGGTACTGCGGGACACCGGTTGCGGGTGCTCCGCCACTTCTTTTTCCAGCGCCTGCTCGAGATACTTCGCGGAGAATCCAAACGGACCAGCAGCTGTTTTGAAGGCCACGCGGCCGTTGGTGCCGATCAGGTACAGCCGATCCGGCCACGCCGTGTATGCCCGCTCCGTCCGGTTCTCGATGCCATCGATGATGGCGGGAATCTGAATCCCCAGATTGCGCACGCATGCCGACGCGGTGCCGGCGCGCTCACCGTCCGATTGTGGCGAAGCGTACAGCACGTGATCGCGCGTATTGGAGGACATGGTCCAGAGATCGGTGGGATGCGCTTCCTGTATATACACTACGTAAAACGTCACCCGGTCCTTGAAGCGATCGTAGAGCTTGTTGAGCGCGGGAACCTCCCGGCGAAAGGGCGGTCAAGTGTAGCTGCCGAAGATCAAAGCCACCGGTCGCGAACGGTACTCGGCGGAGAGTTTAACGACGCCGCTATGGTCGAGTGTGGGCAATTCGAAGTCGGGGGCGGGATCTCCAACGTTCAGACTGCCTGCTCGCGCGGGCATCCACAGCGTTTCGAAGGGCAGCACCATAAATGCGATGCCATTGGGGACGTGCGACATCAAGGCGCCAAAGCGCTCGGGCGGCTGTTTCATGGCGGCGTAAAGGCCTGCGCACAGCAGGCACCAAAGGCCTGCAAGGCCCGCAAGAACCGTCAAGGTGAATCGTCGCATCCGTCCCTCCCGGAATGGAAACTATTCTACAGCCATCCGTCAGATGCTGGGTACAAAGATGCGAAGCACTCCGTAGATTGCATATGCAGGCACTCCGAGAGCCCACAAACGCGCGCGCAGGGATCCCGCCAGGAACGACGAGAAGATCATCGCGAATCCCACAGGACTCAGCGCGTTGAACTGAATTGCTTGAAATACGTGTCCCTTGGCGAGTGCGAACATCGCGCGCGTCATACCGCAAAGTGGACAGGGGCGGCCGGTAAGCCAGTGAAATCCGCAGAGGTGGAATCGCGGCTCCGCGGGGGGAGTGTACGACCACAAGAGCAGCAGCAGAACGGCGGCGCCCGCCGCGCGCAAAACATGGGCACGAGTTGCGTCTGCGGACGTCGTACTCACAGTGCGTCCACGGTGCGCGGGTCGAATCCGACGATCTCGCGGTAGGCCACGGTGATCGCCGCGATTCCGATGGGCATAGTCACGAAAACCCCGACGATGCAGCAGAGGAACCCCAGCATGTTGACCAGCCCGATCAACAGCAGAAACATCGTGAAGCCGAAATAGTCGTTCTTTACCACGGCATGGCTCGACTGGATTGCGGGCCAAAAGTCCATTCGCTTATCCACGATAAACAAATAGGTGAATTTGAGCGCTGAGCCGATGACAAGGCTCCCTACGATGCACAACACGACTCCGAGGGCCGTGAACGCGCTGATGATCAGCGAAGCCACCAGTGCCGGAACGAAGTAGTTGAAGCCTTTGAAGAGGTCCCCGAGTTCCGTGGGCCGATTGTGCATCTTCTTGATGAAGACGATATGAAATCCCACTATCATCGGGCCCTGCGTGACGATGGTCGCGCCCAGAATGCCGGTGAGGAATGCCATCAGTGCCAGGTTGAACATGTCAGACTTGACCATCTGCCAGCCTTCGCCGATCCAGCGTCCAGGTGTCGCGCGAATGCCAACGGCGGGCGTCCACGGCATCGGAGGCGGGGGCGGAACTATGACCGGGGTGGCGCCGGGCGCTAGCGGCTGACCGCAATTGGAGCAGAATTGCAGATCGTCACCGACCTGAGTGCCGCACGAATGACAGAACATTCGATCTCCTTGACGGGCGGGGAGTGCCACCGCCTATCCGCAAAATGATACCACCTCACATCCAGCCCACGCCGTCGCTTTCGGCGTGCTCCGTGATAGCGTAGGAACTGATGAAATCACGGGAAATTCTTGCCTTTATCACCGAGGTAGGCATCGTTCCGGTAGTGCGCACGACGAGCGCCGAGTCCGCCATTCAAGCTGTTGAAGCTATGTACCAGGGAGGGGTTCGCGCCGCCGAAATCACCATGACGGTGCCAGGGGCGATCCGGGCTTTGGAGAAGGTAGCCGACCGCTTCGGCGACAAGTTGATGCTTGGGGCGGGCACGGTGCTCGATCCGGAGACGGCCCGCTCCTGCATGCTCGCGGGCGCCGAGTTCTTCGTCACGCCCAGTTTGCGCGTGTCGACCATCGAGATGGTAAAGCGCTACTCGAAAGTGATCTGCCCGGGAGCGCTCACTCCCACTGAAGTGCTTACTGCCTGGGAGTCGGGTGCGGATGTGGTGAAGATATTTCCATGCGGCAATGTCGGCGGACCGAAATATATCAAGGCGCTGAAAGGGCCCTTTCCGCAGATCGAGATGATTCCGACCGGCGGTGTCAATCTGGAGACCACTGGCGAATTTCTGAAAGCGGGTGCGTGCGCTGTGGCGGTTGGCGGCGAACTGGTGGACCCGAAATCGATCAAGGACGGGCGGTTCGATGTGATCGAAGAGCGGGCGCGGCAGTATCTGGCGGCGGTGGTGAAGGCCCGCTCGGAGATGAAGGCTGCGAGTGCGTAGTTCGTGGGGCCGCCTTAGTGCGGCTCCAGGTTGTCAGGCGATGTTCGTGGTCGTCGAGGCGGTCCTGATGCAATCCGGCGATCGCGGCGAGGCGGTCGATCAGTTCGCGCATATCTTTAAAGCGCAGAGCGTCTTCGCGGAATTCCTCTTGAGATTTGCGGTACTCAGCCTCACTTAGCGCTCGCAGGAACCCCCGAAATCCTCTCAAATATCTCTCGCCGACACCGATCCGCCGCCCTTGCTAAACTGAAGATTCGCTATGGCTATCAGCAAAGAGCTCCTCGAGATCCTGGTGTGCCCCTTATGCAAGGCCGCGGTCGATCCCAAGCCGGACGGGACCGGCTTGAAATGCGTGCAGTGCCATCGGGTCTACCCGATCCGAGACGACATCCCCGTGATGCTGATCGACGAGGCGAAGATCGAAGAATAGGCAGCCGTGGGAAGCGTTCTGGATTGTCTGCCGCCGGGTAGCCGGGTCGCCATTCTCCGCCATCGTTCGCTGGGGGATTGCGTACTCACCACACCCGCGCTCGACATTCTGAAGCGCGCTCGTCCCGATCTGCGTTTGGCCGTCGCCGTCGAGGGCCGCTTCCGCGCGATATTCGAGGACAATCCCGATCTCGAGCAAATTCTGCCACCCGAATTGAGTGCGCTGCGCCGTTGGCGTCCGGATCTTTGTCTGAATCTCCACGGCGGAACGCGGAGCGCGTGGATGACGGCGCTCTCGGGCGCGCGCTACCGCGCCGGGTTCGGACATTTCCGCAACGGCTTCATATACAACGTGAAGATCCCGCGGGCTCAGACGATTCTAGGCGTCGAGCGTAAGGTGCATACCGCGGAACACATCGCCAGCGCTATGTTTTTCCTCGGAGCTCCTGCTGGCGAGATTCCGCGAGCGCGGCTGTTCAATCAGCGGGCCGCCGACCCGCCTCGCGTTGCCTACGCTATCCTCCATCCCTTTGCGGCAAATCCCGAAAAGAGCTGGGGTCGCGAGGGATTCCTGGCCGTCGCGGCGCACCTGCAAGAGTCCGGCATCCAGCCAATCTTCATTGGCGGATCCGGCGACGACTTCTCGCCGTTCACTGCCTTCCGCACCGTATCCCAAACGCTCTCCGAGACCAAACAGTTGCTCTCGCGGGCATCCGTGTTCGTCGGCAACGACTCCGGTCCCGCTCACATGGCCGCCGCGTTCGGTATTCCCGTAGTTACGATCTTCGGATCCTCCGATCCGGCCATTTGGGGACCGTGGCGCACCGATTCAATCGTGGTAACCGCGCCCGGTGGGATCTCTCGCGTCACCACCTCGCAGGTTCTGGAAGCCCTCACTCGATTGCGGGTGCCTGCATGAAGGGCGTTCCGCGGCTCATCTCCTATGCGAGGCGGTACTGGGCGCATCTTCTGGGTTCCGTTGCCCTGATGGCTGCGGCCGGCGCTGCTCAGGGAATGATGGCGCTGCTCATCAAGCCGATCTTCGATCGAGTTCTCGGGAATACGCAGGAGGGCGGCCTCACGCCTCTCTTCACCCACCCTATTTTTCACCACCAGCTCTACCTCGAACAGGTAGTGCCGCTCCACCATCGCACCACGTGGACCATGGTGGCGGTCGCGGTCATCGGCGTCTTCCTCATCAAGGGAATCTGCGACTACCTGGGCAATTACCTCATCAGCTACGCGGGCTTTTCCTCGATCACCGATCTGCGCAATCAAGTCTTCGACAAAGTCTTAAAGCAGGGCGCGCAATTTTTCGAAGCTCACTCCACGGGCCAGCTCATGTCATCCATCATGAACGACGTCGACAAGGTCCAGCTTGCGATGTCGCAGATGCTGGCCGACTTCCTGCGCCAGATCTTCAGTGCGCTGGCATTGACCATCGTCGTGATCGGCAACGATCTGCGATTGGCTCTCGTTAGCCTCACTGTACTTCCTTTTGTCATGCTGCCCACGCGCTCGATTGGCCGTCACATCCGGCGCACCAGCCGCCGCACCCAGGAGCGCCAGGGCGACCTGAACCAGATCCTGCAGGAAACCCTGAGCGGTCATATGGTCGTCAAGGCGTTCGGAGGGGAAGCCTACGAATCCCGCCGTTTTCGCGAAGCCGGGCGCAATCTTTTGCGGAGCAATGTGCGATATGTGCTGCAACAGGCCATCGCTTCGCCGCTGATCGAAATCTTCGGCGCCGCCACGATCGTGGGCCTGATGAGCTACGCCGTCACCCGCATCAAACAACAAACCCTCACGTCTGGCGATTTCATAAGCTTCGTCTTCGCCTTGCTTCTGCTCTACGAACCCGTCAAACGGCTGGTGGGAATCCATAACATCTTCGAGCAGGCGCTGGGCGCCTCGCACAAGGTCTTCGAATACCTGGATTACACCGAAGAGATCGTGGAAAAGCCGAATGCGCCTAAGCTCACTGCCTTCGGGAAGAGCATCGTATTCGACAACATCGGGTTCCACTATCCCGGATCCCCCGATGGGTTCCGCATTCCCGGACTCAGCATGGAAGTGAAGTCCGGAGAAGTAGTCGCTCTCGTTGGACCGAGCGGTGGCGGCAAGACCACCCTGGCCAATCTGGTGCCTCGCTTTTACGACGTCACCAGCGGCGCAGTGCGCGTGGATGGCGTGGATGTACGCGACTGGGAGTTGGCTTCCTTGCGATCCCAGATCGGCATCGTGGCGCAAGATACCTTCCTGTTCAACGATACCGTCGCCAGCAATATTGCCTACGCGCGGCCGGGAGTGCCGATGGAGGAGTTGCGCCGTGCCGCAGAGACGGCGTTGGCCCACGGCTTCATCGAGAGGCTGCCTGAAGGTTATAACACTGTAATCGGCGATCGCGGCATCCGGCTCAGCGGCGGACAGCGCCAGCGCATCGCCATCGCCCGCGCGCTCTTGAAGAACGCTCCCATTCTGATTCTGGACGAGGCGACCTCGCACCTCGACACCGAATCCGAAATGTTGGTACAAAAGGCATTGGCCAATTTGATGGAGCATCGCACGGTGATTGTCATTGCCCACCGTCTTTCTACCATTCGCCGGGCAGACAAGATCGTAGTCATTGAGAAGGGCCGGATTCGAGAGACCGGCACTCACGAAGAGTTGGTAGGGCAGGGCGGAATCTATCAAAGGCTTCACGAATTGCAGTTCGAGGAACCATCGGCGGTGGACTTGTGAGTGTGCGCAGCATGACCGGCTTCGCCCGGGTGAGAAGAACAATCGCACAGGGCGAAATTGTCCTGAGCCTGAAAAGCGTGAACCATCGCGGTCTAGACTTGCACTTCCACCTGCCGCCCGAGTTGGACGCGCTGGAGAACGAAATCCGCGGGGTGTTGAAGAGCGGCGTGGCGCGCGGCCACCTGCAGATTCATCTGTCCTTCAACCGTACCGTACCGGCCGGCGGCGGCTCGTTGAACCGGTCGTTGCTCGACGCCTATATGCGAGCCTTCCGGGAGGCGAGCGAACTGTACCAACTCGATGCTAAGCCCGATCTGAATGCGGTTTTTCGCATTCCCGGCATTTTGGGGATCGGCGACAACGAAGAACTGGACGAAGAAGTAGCCACTGCGATTCTGGCGGTAACCCGCGATGCGGTTGGCGTGCTGAATGTGTTCCGCGAGCGAGAAGGGGCAGCCATGGCCGAGGAGATGCAGGATCGCTGCCAGAAGATCTGTGGCCTGGTAGCGCGGATGGAGGAGATCCGGGCTGGCGCCCTCCCGGCTTTTCACAAGCGGCTCCGCGATAAACTGACCGATCTGCTGCACGGCGTCAATATCGACCCGCAACGCCTGGCCCAGGAAGCGGCGTTGCTGGCGGACCGGAGTGACATCGCCGAAGAATTGGTACGGCTCCGCACCCACGCTTCGCATCTGAACGGGATGCTCACCGGCGACGGCGAAGTCGGGAAGCGCCTCGACTTTTTGCTGCAGGAAATGAATCGCGAGTCGAACACGATCCTGTCAAAAACAGGCGGCCTTGGCGATCTCGGCCTCACCATCACCGACCTCGCCCTCGGTGCGAAATCCGAAATCGACAAAATTCGCGAGCAGTCTCTGAATCTGGAATGAGCATGACGAGAAAGCGGCGGCCAGGGGCCGGGGGCGAGAACCGGGGCCAGGGGCCAGGGGCCGAGAACCGGGGCCAGGGGCCAGGGGCCGGGGGCCAGGGAATAGCCGGCGCTTCGTGCAGATTTGGCACCCAGCGGGGGTACTGCACGGACTCGACACGAAGCAATCAGGGCCCCCCTGGGCCAAGATTCTCCGGGCACTATTGGCGTGGGCCTGCCCCGATTCTGTCCGGCTCCGGCACGGTGCCACCGGACTCCGCGTGTCGCCCCCCGGCCCCTGGCCCCTGGCCCCCGGCCCCTTATTTGCGTGGTCCTGCCCGGATTCTGCCCGGCTCCGGCACGGTATCACCGGACTCCGCGTGTAGCCCCCCGGCCCCCGGCCCCTGGCCCCCGGCCCCAGTCTTGGCCCCTGGCCCCCGGCCCCTGTTTTGGCCGCTGGCCCCCGTTTCCGCCCTTTCCTTATGACCGTATTCATCGTTTCCGCGCCGTCGGGATCCGGGAAATCTACCCTGGTGGGGCGTCTGCTCGCGACCGTTCCCCGCCTGATGTTCTCTGTCTCCTACACCACCCGCCAGCCGCGTGGTCACGAGGTGAACGGCCAGAGTTACCACTTCGTCTCGCGGGAAGACTTCGAGGCGATGCTCGCCCGTAACGAGTTTCTCGAATGGGCTGAAGTATTTGGCAACTATTACGGCACCCACCGCGGGATTCTGGAATCCGCTCAGGCGCAGGGGTGCGACCTGGTACTCGACATCGATGTCCAAGGTGCGAGACAATTGAAGGATCAGGTTCCCGAAGCGGTAACGGTTTTTATTCTGGCTCCCTCACGGCAGATTTTGGAACAACGGCTACGTGCCCGCGGTGAGGACCGGGACGATGTGATTGCGCGCCGTCTGCGGGATGCGGCCGAGGAGATCCGGAATTATCAGGCGTATGACTACATTTTGATCAACCGAGACCTTGAGGAATCAGAAGCCGTGTTGAGTGCCATCGTGCATTCCGAGCGCGTGCGACGAACCAGGATCGAAGATCAAATCCGGCCGATACTGAACACATTTCTAGTTTGACGAGGTATTGAAAAGCATGGGTGACAAAGTTCCCCGTAATAACGCGCATTGCACCATCCCCGATGATCCCGATCAGAGTACCTATCGGTTCATTATCGTTGCCGCCAAGCGCGCTCGCCAGTTGCAGGGCGGCGCCCGTCCGGTATTGCCAACGTCCTCCAAGAAACCTACCGTCATCGCAATGGAAGAAGTGCGGCGGGGTCTGGTCAAGTACAGTCTCACTGGCCCCGTACAAGAGCAAGCGCTTCCCGAACCAGCCATCTAGCAGGGGGCCGGCCGCGAGAGACCATCCCTCGCCCGGTCTTGGTTTGCTTTATGAAGATCATTCTGGGTGTGTCCGGCGGCATCGCAGCTTATAAAGCTGCGGAATTGGCGCGTCTGCTCATGCAGGAAGGGCACGAACTTCAGGTGGTGATGACCCCTGCCGCCGAAGAGTTTATCCGCCCCCTGACCTTTGCCGCCTTAACCGGGCGAAAAGTCCTCACCAACCTCTTCGCGATCGAGAGTGCCATCGAGCACATCGCGGTCGCCCAGGAACATGAGCTTCTGGTGATTGCGCCAGCCACCGCCGACCTGATTGGCCGCATGGCTCACGGTCTGGCGGACGACTTCCTCACGACGCTCTACCTGGCCTTTACCGGGCCTGTGGTGCTGGCTCCGGCAATGAACGTCAACATGTGGCACCACGCCGCCACCCGCGCCAATCTCGATACTCTGCGCTCCCGCGGCCACTACGTAGTCGAGCCCGATAGCGGATATCTGGCTTGCGGAATGACCGGGCCGGGCCGTTTAGCAGACCCCGAGACCATCGCCGAGGCCATCAGCCGGATTACCAAAAAGCGGCGAGATCTCGACGGCGAGACCGTGCTCATCACCGCCGGTCCCACGCAGGAACCGCTCGACCCGGTTCGCTTCATATCGAACCGCTCCAGCGGCAAGATGGGCTACGCCCTCGCCGAAGCTGCTGCCGCACGCGGAGCCCACGTGGTTCTGATTTCGGGTCCGGTGCACCTGGCGCCGCCACCAGGCGTGGAAGTGATTTCGGTACGTACGGCGATCGAGATGCGCCAGCAGGTCTTCGATCATCTGGGGCCCGCCGACATCGTCATCAAGGCGGCAGCCGTCGCCGATTTCCACTTGAGCCGCGTGCCCGACCAGAAGGTGAAGAAGACCGCCGCCCGAGTTTCGCTGGAACTCGATCCCACTCCCGACATCCTGGCGGAATTGGGCCGTAAGAAAGGAGACCGGCTGCTGATTGGTTTCGCCGCCGAAACCCAGAATCTGCAGCAGGAAGCCCGCCGCAAGCTGGAATCCAAGAACTGCGACATGGTCGTCGGCAACCTGGTGGGTGTCAGTGAGAGCGGCTTCGAGTCCGATCAGAACGAGGTGTTGCTGGTGATGCGCACCGGTGATTCGATCGCGCTGCCCCGCGCTCCCAAACGCGAAATCGCTGACCATATCTTCGACGAAGTGCTGAAACTGCGTCTTGCGCTCCACGCCACCAATGGACAGTGATCAACTTCGAAAATACCTGGAGTTCTATCAGGACTTGGGGATCAAGACTCTCTACCGGCGCCCGGCGTCGCCAGAGACGCTGGCTGTTGCGGAAACACAGCAGGTCGCTCGTCCCGTAGAGAACCCGGTCCGCACGCCTGCCGTCCCGAAGGAGTCTGCCGTGAAACCGCCTGCCCCCGCCCCGGTCAGCCTGCCATCCATAGCGCCCGAAGGCGATAGCCTCTTCCAGATCCTCACCGATATCGGCGATTGCCGGCGCTGCCGCCTCCACTCGGGCCGCACTAAACTGGTGTTCGGCGTCGGCAACGAGCACTCCCCTCTGGTATTCGTCGGCGAGGGCCCGGGCGCAGATGAAGACGCGCAAGGAATCCCTTTCGTCGGCCGCGCCGGTCAGTTACTCACGCAGATGATCGAGAACACAGCCAAGAAAGAGGGAATCCCTCTACTCCGCGCTGACGTCTACATCTGCAATGTAGTGAAGTGCCGGCCTCCGGACAATCGTACGCCCGAGGCGGATGAGATGGAGATTTGCGGACAGTTCCTCTATCGCCAGTTAATGGCAATCAAACCGAAAGCGATCTGCGCTCTTGGGGGTACGGCTGCGCGTGCCCTGACCGGTCATAAAGAAGGGGTCACAAAGATGCGCGGAAAATGGTTCCAGTGGAATGAGATCCCGGTAATTGTGACGTACCACCCATCGTATCTGCTGCGGGCTTATAATCAGAACGCCAAGCGTGAGGCGTGGGAGGACTTGAAGAAGGTTCTGCACTTCGTGTACGATTGAGTACTTCCAACGTTCCGCGATTACAGTGTAGGTGCTGTCACAACGGAATCATCGAGTTTGGTCGCTTGTATACGGGCTGTGAGAAACTGGTATCAAATGGACAATGTTGCAAATCTCGTGAGTAGGGGCGACGCGCTCGGAGTGGATTTGCTGCGCTCGATCATTCTCGAGCAACAGAACGCACTGCAAGACATCGAATCCAGCGCTCGCGCCCTGGCCAGCGTTCTGGAATTAGTCCTGCTTTCGAAGTGTCCCTCGGCGGCGGAACCAGCCACGGTAGATACTACCCCACCGGCTCCCGAAACAAAACCAGCTCTTTCCAAACGAGAACGCGAGGTTCTACGCCTGATGGTCGAAGGCCTCAGCAGTAAGGAAATCGCCGCGCGCTTGGGTATTTCCTTCAAGACGGCGGTCACCCACCGCGCCAGCATCATGAGCAAATTCGACGTTCACGAAACCGCCTCTGTGGTGCGTGAGGCGTTCCATCGTGGATTAGTTTAGATCTCCCACACTGCTTTTAGCCAGGCTGGACGTGTCCGCTTTGCAGCAACGCTTGCTGAGATGAGAAGCTGTGAAAATCCGACCGGGACATCGCTTGCTTACGCGCGGCTCACAACGAGCCACGACCGTAAGGGAGTGTTTTGCCGATCGGGCATCGCTGGCTTACGCGCGGCTCGCATCGAGCCGCGCTGAGTCTACGTAACACGCAGAACCACGAGCCGCGACGGTAACGGAGCGTTGTTTTGCACCGCTTTACGCCCCGACAAAGCCCATCACGCGGCCAGCTTCTTCGAGGGGTTCCCCGGTGCCGATCCCCTGCTCGCGGAGAAGGCGCTGCATGGACGGCACGAAAATGTCGATGTGCTTACGCGAATAACGCAAAAGCCCGAGCCGTCTGAGCCGGTTCATCTGAAACGTCACGATTTCCCGTGAGGTGCCGACGTATTCGGAAATCGTGTGGTGTGTCAGCGAGCCGACCCGCGTCGCTCCATCGGGCATTGGCGTACCAACCGTTTCGGCCAGTTGCAGCAGCGCCAGCATGACCCTCTCGGGAGTTTTGTGCACCGCCATGCTCTCGATGCGGTCCTGCAGATCGATGCACTGCCGCACCAGAAACTGCGCCAGCGCGATTCCCAGACGTGGCTCGCGTTCGATCTGCTGCTCGATTTCGTTCCGTGTCCACATCATGATGCTGGCATCGTCAAGCGTCACAGCCGATTCGAAGCGATTGTCAGCTCCAATCAGCGCCGCTTCGCCGAATAATCCTTCGGCGCTTACGATTCGACTGACCGTGATGGATGCATCTTCAGTCGAAGTGACCTTGACGCGTCCCAGCATCACCAAGTAAAGACCCGCACTGGGCTGATTACGATCATAGATCACCCGCCGCTTGGCAAATTCCAAAATTGGTTTGCGTGGCAGATAAGTCAACGGATCTTCATACGTACGCTCAATCTGGTTTGCCCGACCCATAACTTGACCCTCGCTAGTGCCGGCCCTTGCACCATCTCCTCCGGGCCAGCTTCACTTTAGAAGATTAACCTCTTCCAACTACAGACGTCATCAGTTTTTTGTCCGGTACACCCCGTACCATTCGTATTTTTGCACACATAGTGCTAAAACGTACAAAATATGGCCTGGGACCGCCCGCCCGGAACCGCGGAGCCCAATTCCGGGCTCTGCGCCGCAACGTGCTAAACTATCGAATCACCCACATAGCATGTTGCTTGCCAGAGAATTCGTCGCCTATCTTTCGCGCCAACTCGTCACGAGGCTAGCACCTGGAGTCATCGAGACCCCCACTCCCGATGCGGTTGCCGCGAAGATCACCGAGGTGATTACGGACGAGCTCGCCGTGGAAGACCGGCTCAACGATGAAGTCCGGGACATGCTCAGTCAGTACAGCGAGTACATGCGCCGCGAGAACGTCAGTTATCAGGAGATGTTCCGCCGCATCAAGAAGACTCTGGTCACCCAACGGAAGGTAATCCGGGCATCCGGCCGGGACACCGGCGATCCGATGAAACTGTCGCGCGATAAGGTCACCGACATTTCTCATAAGATCGTCGAGATGCTTCGCAAGAGCCGCGACCTGCGCCTCAAGAACAAGGACACCAACGCCGTCCGCCTGGAGATTTTACGCGTGATGACGGACCTCCTGATGGCAGAGGACAAGGTGGACCGTGCCGCGCGCGCCAAAGTCCGCACGCAAAAGCGCGAGATCCCGGAAGGCAGCGAGGAATGGGATCTGCTCCACAAACGTTACTATTCCGAAGAGCTGAAGAAGCTCGGCATCGATCTGGCGAAGTGAGCGGTTTGTAGACGCGTTCGGAGCTGCGCCGTGCTCAGCAAGCGAGCCGGGCTACGGCGCCGGAAACCATTCTCGTTGCTGGCCGGGTCCGTGGGATATTGATTCTATGTCCGTCTCTCTGAAAGATCAGGTTGTACTCGTAGTAGGAGCCTCCAGCGGAATTGGCCGCGAAACGGCGGTGCTTTTTGCCCGCGAGGGAGCGCGCGTCATGGCCGCCGCACGGCGCGAAGAGCGTTTGAAGCAGCTGCAGCTTTCGCTGGCCAGTGAAGGCCACGCCATCGAAATCGCCGTATCCGACGCGTCCAAGTCGTCCGCGATGGAAGAACTGGCGCAGGCCACCCGCCAGCGTCTGGGCGAGATCGACATCATGGTTTATGCCACGGGCACGAATATTGTCGATCGCGCCATGCGCCGTCTCAATACCGAGCTCTGGGACATGATGATCGATGTCAACCTGAACGGCGCCTATTACATCACGCGCGCCGTGTTGCCGGCCATGCGCGAGCGCGGATCCGGGCACCTGATCTACGTCGCGTCGATCTCCGGGCACACGCCTGATATCTCCGGCGCCGCCTACCAGGCCTCCAAGCGCGGCATGATCGGCCTGGCGCACGCCATTCGCGTCGAGGAGAAAGAGAACGGCATCCGCACCTGCGCGGTCTGTCCGGGTCTGGTCGACACCGAGATTCTGGAGCGCCGTCCCGTAAAGCCCTCTGCCGAGATGCTGGCCAAGGCGCTCAAACCCGAAGACGTCGCCGAGACGGTGCTGTTCGTCGCGAAGCTTCCGCCGCGAGCCGACATCCCCGAGTTGTCGGTCGTCCCCACATACATCTGACGCATCAGCGGCCGGACCGATCAGCAACCTGGCGTATCATCAACAGATGATCCGCCCGCTTGCACTCATCTGTCTGGCCACAGTCTGCCTCGCGCAGGAGCCCATCGCTCCCCATTCCGCCTCCGAACCGCCTGCCGCCAAGGCAGCCGCGTCCCTCACTGCCAGTACCAAAGCATCTCCGGCCGACCTCCTCACTACGGGTGAAAAATCCGAGTGGAACGAGACTGCTCCTTATGCCGAAGCCGTGGCCATTTCCCACCGCCTGGAGCGCGCCTCTCCATTCGTAAAAGTGCTCGACATGGGCCTGACTCCGGAGGGCCGGAACATGATCGCGCTGGTGGTTTCCAAGGACCGCGCCTTCACACCTGCGGCTGCGGCTCGTACCAACAAAGTCGTCATCATGATCCAGAGCGGCATCCATGCGGGCGAAATTGAAGGCAAGGACACCGTCCTCATGCTGGTGCGCGATATGACGGTGAGCAAGCCATACGCGTCATGGCTCGATCACGCGATCTTCGTCATCATCCCGGTGTTCAACGTAGACGGCCACGAGTATTTCAGCCCCTATCACCGGCCGAGTCAGAACGGTCCGAAATCCACCGGACTTCGCGCCAACGCGCAGCACCTCAATCTGAATCGCGACTACATCAAGGCGGACACGCCCGAGATGCGCCTCTGGCTCCGGCTCTTCAACACCTGGATGCCCGACTTCCACATCGACAATCACGTGACCGACGGGTCGGATATGCAGTATGACGTTACTTGGGATATGGCCCGCAATCAGGACCTGGCCGAGCCGGCGGGCGGCTGGGTGCGCGACCGTTTCGTGCCCGAGTTGGACAAGCGCATGGCCGCGGACGGGCATCTGGTGGCGCCCTACGGAGCGCTACGCAACGTCAATGGCCGGCGCGAGTTCTTTATGGAGGTATTTTCACCGCGTTATTCGCACCTCTACTCGGCGGTGCAGAACCGGCCGTCCCTGCTGGTGGAGACGCACAGCCTGAAGGCGGCCCGCACGCGAGCCTGGGCCAACTACGACATTATGCGTCATGCGATCGACACGATCCTGCTCGATCCGGAAGCGCTTCGGCGAGCGGTGCGGGAAGCAGATCGCGAGATGTCAGCGAGGGCGGGCGACCGGTCGGCGGCGGCGGTCTATCTGGCCGGCAAGGTCAGCGACCAGAGCCACCCGCTGGTCTACCACGCGCTCAAGATCGGGCAATTCCCAAGCGAGGTAACGGGGGCGCAGGTCACGCGCTACCTTCCCGACAAGGACGATCTCGAAACCGTCATCCACGACGGGATCGACTCCACGGTAGAGGCGCAGATGCCCCTGGGCTATTTGATTCCGGCCGCGTGGAAAGATGCGGCCGATCTGCTGGCGTTGCACGGAGTGGAGATGGAGCGCACCACCAAACCGATTGAGCAGGAGTTCGAGACGTATCGCTTCTCGAAAGTCACATACGCCAACGGCCCGCAGGAAGGACATATCGCGGTGAACTTCGATACCCGGTTAGTGAAGGAGAAGATCGCGATTCCCGCAGGCTCTTGGTGGGTTCCGATGAAACAGCGGCGCGCGCGACTGATCCTCTCGGTGCTCGAACCGCAGGCGCCCGATTCCTTCGCGCATTGGGGACTGCTTTACAGCGTCTTCGAGGGCGGCGGAGGTGGTGGCGGCGGACGGAGCGGCGCGCGAGGGGGAGTCGGCGAGTATCTATCCGAGCCGATCGCGCGGCGTATGATGGCGGATTCTCCAGAGTTGCGGAAGCAGTTCGAAGACAAGCTGGCGTCCGACCCGCAGTTCGCCGCAGATCGCAATGCGCGCTTGCAATGGTGGTACGAGCGGTCCAAGTACGACCCCGGCAACACCGGGCGATATCCCATCGTCCGAGTCTGGGAGAAGAGCTGGTAGGGCGAAAACGAGAACTCACCGCGAAGGCGCGGAGGCGCTGAGGAAGCACACGCGGAGAAAGGCCACCTTCACAAAGCCATCGCTCTTCTGATTTGTCCCTCCGCGTGAATCTCCGCGCCTCCGCGGTGAAGCGAGATCCCAACCAAAGCGCACTCTTCGTGGAAGGCGTACCTGCTCACGCTTAGGTGGCGAAAAGCCGTCGCGCCCCTGGTTTTCCTCCGCGTGAACCTCCGCGTCTCCGCGCCTCCGCGGTGAAGCGGGATCCCAACCAAAGGCGCACTCGTCATGCGACGGCATACCTGCTTACGCATTAGTGGCGAATTTCAGAGTCCCGATTTGCGATTCGACACCGACCTGGGCGAGGACGTATCGCAACTGGTCGAGCTCGCATTCATCGGAACCGCAGATGGGAGTGCCGATGTTGGCGATCGCTTGTGTGGCCAGTAGGGTGGCGCGCTCGATCTGCCCTTCGGCGAGGGCCAGTGCCGCCGCCGCACGGCGTCGATTCTCGTGAGCAAGTTTGGGGTCCGCACGCTCGAGCCATTTTCGAGCGGACTCGGGATCGTGCTGGCGGGCCGCAAACCAATACGCGGCTTCGCATGCATAGTGCGCGCAGGGGTCAACTTCGGGGAGAAGCGCCAGCAGGCGCCTCATGTAACTCCCGGCGGTCTTCCAATCGCCGGCATCCAAATGGTGCAGGTAGGCGATGTAAATATTGAAGGGGTCATTGCCAATAGCGAGGCGAACGATAATATCGTGCGGCCAGTCACGCCACCTGGGCCGATGCAGATCGCTGGATTCGCACGCAAGCTCGCGAATCATTTCGTCAACCGGAGGACCTCCTCGAATGACCTGCCACAGGCGATACCCGTCCGTGCCGATGCCATCTTTCTCTCGTGGGATGAGTTCCAGGACCCCCAAAAAGCACACCGTGCTCCACAGGCCGAACACCCGAAAGGGCAGGGCGCTCATCGACAACATCGCCAGGATTGCGAAGAGGATGCCGAACAACAGTGAGGAGAACGGACCGCCCAGCAGCGTGGCGGCCTTCTGCAGCCGGAACGCAGAGTAGTCTGGCGGAACCTGTCTGACGAATGCCCCCCACAGCATCTTCACTTTGAGCATCTTCCAACCTCGCTTTTCGCGGTAGAACTCGAAAGGTCCAAAGCCGAAACGCACGCATCGATATCCGAGTGCCATGCCAGTGAAGCGGTGGCCGCACTCATGGGTGATGAGGTGGACGATCAGGGCAAGCACGAATAGTCCCCACCAGACTGCCGTGCTAACGTCCGACAAGCCGCGCTCCAGAGCTACGCCGTTGAGAAATCGCGTGGCGACCGTACAGAAAGCGAACGCGCCAGCCACGATGACGAAGATCATGCGGGATGACGATAGGCCGCTTCGCGCCCGAATTCCACGCTATGGATAGTTAGGTGGGGAGCTGGCTTCCGATTAACTCGCCGCGTCTCGTCGTTCCGAGTACGACGCGGGATGTGCGCTTACGCACGCGAGCAAATTGTTACCAAATCGGACCTGAAAGCCTCAGTTCGAGGATGGGGGGTGCCGACCGTCCGCTTGACGGCAGAGAAGTCCAAACAGCAGAGCGGTTTAACCCCGCCTGGACGAAAGATAACACCGTGCGGAGGTGGTGACCGCTATTGTAAAGATCTGTAAATGACGGAAAAGATTTGACTTTTCGTCTTCCGGACAGTTATACTGCACAGTCCGCACTCGGTTCCTCCCCCTTCCAGGACTTGCAACTTTTAGTGCCGGATCAGCGTCTTATCGGTCTGACCCGACAGGACCCGGGATAAGAGAGAAATTATGGTTACGAAAAACGGACCCAAGTCCAAACTCGCCGACTACAGGAAAATACTCGAATCCAAAGCCGAAGAAGTCCGTCGCAGTATGTCTGCCCAAAAGGCGGCCCAAGTGGTGGCCCGATTGGATGTCCCCTCGGATGAGGGCGATCTCAGCCAGCAGCATCACGAAGAATGGATCTTCCTCAATCGCAATTCCATCGACATGAAACTCCTGCGGGAAATCGCCGGTGCCCTGCATCGTATGGATCAGGAGCATTACGGCATCTGCCTGGAGTGCGAGGAGCCGATTTCCAGCAAGCGTCTGGATGCCGTGCCGTGGGCGCGTTACTGCGTCGCATGTCAGGAATCCATAGCTGCGCGCATCGCCGAAGGCGAGTTCGTGGATGAGTTCCAGGAAGCCGATCGATGAGGCTGGTCGAGCTACGCAGGCTCTCGATTCGAACGCAATCAAAAGTGCATTTTCGACTCCGCAATGGGATGGAATGCATCGTCACCGAGCATGGGATTGCGCAGGTGCCGGCCCTGAAAGGAATTCCCGATTTTAATCTGGAGGAGGAACTCGCTGCGGCCAGCGACTTTCTCCTCGAACCGGCCGGTGTTCCGGATCACAAGAGCGATAAGAAGAATCCTTCTAAACCGCGTTCCATCACGCGCGCCCAGTTGGCAGGAATGGTCTCGGATTCCTCTTCCGCGGGTACCGCTCAGGAGCATGACGAGGAGTAGTGAGTACTGAACCGCACTTCATTCAGGTGAATACGGTACAATACTAACGCCGTTCGTATACTGTTTTGCTTTCCCGAAAGGGTTTGGGGGCTGTGATGGAAAAACCGGCGCAAAATATTCAAGATAGTTTTTTAAACAACGCTCGCAAGGACAAAATTGTGCTCACCATTTATCTGATGAGCGGCGTCAAACTCTCCGGCCGAATCAAGAGTTTTGACAAGTATTCGCTGGTGCTGGAGACCAACAATCAGGAGCAGTTGATCTTCAAGCATGCAATCTCCACGGTGGTTACGCAGAAGTCGTCCCACTCCTACTCCAGCAGTTCACAATCCGCGGCGCAGAGTTCCGGGGCCAGTTCAACGCCCGGTGTTCCGGTGCATGCGGACACCACGGAGGCTTAGGAAACGCCTCCACCAAACTCCGTTCGGGAACGGGCTATTTTGGTCGGGCTGCAATGGAAGACGCGGTCCGGAGGTTCGTCCAGCCCCTCACGGAGCACCGCAGACCAGGTGGAAGAGTCGCTGGTTGAGTTGGCCGAATTGGCCGCCAGCGCTGGCGCCGAGGTCTGCGAACGCGTTCTACAGTCGCGTCCAGCCCCGGAAGCAGCGACCCTAATCGGCCACGGCAAGGTAGAGGAATTGGCCGCGGCTGTGAAGTCGATGCATGTCGATGTGGTCATCTTCGACCACGACCTTTCCCCTACCCAGCAGCGCAACCTCGAGAAGGCGCTCGACACCAAGGTCATCGATCGGACCCAGCTTATCCTCGACATTTTCGCCTCGCGCGCGCGGACTCGCGAGGGCCGCCTGCAGGTGGAACTCGCGCAGCTCAACTACCTCTTGCCGCGACTTTCCGGGCATGGCGTCGAGATGTCCCGTTTGGGCGGCGGCATCGGCACGCGTGGTCCCGGCGAGACCAAGCTCGAGACCGATCGGCGCCGCATCGCGCGCCGTATCAAAAAGATAAAAGACGACCTGGAGAACGTACGCTCCGGCCGGGCGCTCCATCGCCGCCGGCGCAGCGCGGTGCCGCTGGCCACACTCGCCCTTGCCGGCTACACCAACGCTGGGAAATCGACCCTGTTCAACCGGCTGACCCAATCGGAAGTCCTCGCGGATGCCCGAATGTTTGCCACCCTCGACCCCACTGTACGGCCTCTGACTTTGCCCTCGCGGCGTCGTGTCCTGGCCAGCGACACGGTTGGATTCATCCGCAACCTTCCCACCACGCTGGTGAAGGCATTTCGCGCGACGCTCGAAGAGGTTACCGAGGCCACCCTGATCCTGCATGTGGTGGATGTCTCTTCCCCCGCCGCCGCCGAACATTCGGCACACGTGCTTAAGGTGCTTTCCGAGATCGGCGCGGCGGAGGTGCCCGAGATCCTGGTGGTCAACAAGATCGATCGCATCCCCGCCGCCGAAGCCGCCGCGGATGCCATCCAGCGGCGCCTCTGGAGCCACTCTCACGGTGGGGCATGTGCGAAGGTGGTTTGCGTCTCGGCGCTGACCGGTGAGGGGATCGATCAGCTACTGAAGACTATTGACGAGATGCTTCCTCTCGACCCGCTCGTCCGCGCCACCTACCGGCTGCCTGCGGGAGATGGCGCCACTTTGGCCATGTTCCACGAATTCGGAAGGGTGCTGGAAATCCGCTATACTGGCGAGGACTGCGAGGTGGAAGTCGAGATCCCCGAGTCGTTGACCCGTCGCGTCCCGGTAGCCAAAAGTTGATTCGCGGGAAGGCCTGTGGAAAAGTCTGTGCGAAATTTTCGCAACTCTGCCCGTCCAGCAGCCAGTGGCGCCCCGATGTAAAATTCAACGCGACGACGCAAGATCTGGTGTGGAAATGACTTACAAGATGGGGCGGGAACGTTCTAGCTCGTAGGCCGCGCCAGGTCCGCCGAATCGGCTTTTCCACAGTTTTGAACGGTTTGGGTTCGTTTGGTACACTTGAATCTTGATGGCGGCGTAGCTCAGCTGGCTAGAGCGAGGGTCTCATAATCCCTAGGTCCGCAGTTCGAGTCTGCGCGCCGCCACCAAATTCCCTTTCATCCATCCTTGAGCACCGAGGGGTCCGCCACCGGTAGCACTGCCCGAGCGCGTTGACGCAGACGTCGCGATGGCTGCGAAAATCACTTCCCTTATGGCGGTGGTTCGTTGCGAGCCGCGCGCGTAAGCAAGCGATGTCGCGATGGCTGCGAAAATCACTCCCTTACGGTCTGGGTCGTTGCGGGCCGCGCGCGTGATGACCATATCAGTGCTCCCCGGGACCTGTGGTGCCCCTTACCATCGGCAGTATTGACGTCCTACCCATTTGGGAGATGACGCCCCAGCCACAACCGTGAGACGATCGGGCCAAGCGTAGATGCCCTGGACCTGCCAATGTACGGCGATGAATGGCGACAATGCCGATGTTTGCATTCGCTGCGGCCGCCCGCTCCGGCCGGTGCCGTCCAACCCCGCCCTCTGGAAACTCGGTGCGGTCGCTGGCGCGCTCGTCCTCGGAGGGATGATCGGATTAGTTCTCGCAGTACACGGAGCAAGGGGCCGAGCCGATGCGGGGAGCACTACTCAAACCAGCCAGAATACCGAAGTCAGGTCATCGTTCCAGCAATCCTTCGACGCAAGCTTCAAAAACTCGTGCCGGCAATCTGCAATCGCTGCGGGAAATCTCTCCCGGGCCGTGGCAGACAACTATTGCTCTTGCGCACTCGAGGTCTTCAATAAAACCCACTCCATGTCGCAAGCTAGCGCGGACTGTAAGAAATACGTCTTTCGGTGATCGAAATCTCGGTTCCTCGCAGCCAGCGAATTGAAATCTCCGGCTCCCGCAGCCGCCAGCCGTGGATAACTTCCGCCCGTTTCTCCTCCTGATTCGTAACCGGATTGTTGGCAAGCCTTCATTCTCTCGTCATACGAGTATTTAAAAATTCTATTATCTTGTTTCTCCAAAATGATGTCGCGCCGAAGCGCCTAACGGCATGCAGGCTTGCCCTGCTCTCTCTCATCTGTCTGCCCCTCGCGGCCCAGGTGGATCACGCCTCGCTGAGCGGTACCGTCAGCGATTCTTCGGGAGCCCTGGTACAAGGGGCCATGGTGGCCACCGTCTCCACCCAGACCGGCTTTCGCCGCGAGACCATCACCGGATCGGCCGGAACCTATCAGATCGCAGGCCTGCCGATTGGCAGCTACACAGTCACGGTGACCAAGGATGGTTTCAAGGCCGTCGAATTCAAAAACGTCGAGTTGACGGTCGGCCTGCCGCGCACGATCGACGCCATTCTGACGGTTGGAGCCAAAGCCGAAATGGTCGAAGTGACCGCCAGTCTGGAGACCCTCAACCGCACTTCTGCTGAAGTCGGAGGGTCCATCGAGTCCGCGCAAATCAAAGAAATCCCGGTGAGCGGCCGAAATTGGGCAAGCCTGATGTTACTCGCCCCGGGAGCGGTCAACTACGGGGACGGTGGCCAGCGCGCCATCCAGTTCAATGGTCATTCGCTCGACGACAGCAACTTCGTCTTCGACGGGATCGATACCAGCGGCGTACAGGAGCAGACCCAAAAAGCCGACGCCCGCTTGAACATCGCGCTCGACTCGATCGCCGAGTTTCGCGTCAGCACCGCGGTGTATACCGCTGAGACCGGTGCGGCCGGCGGTGCGCAGGTAAGCGTGGTGTCGAAATCCGGCACTAACGAATACCACGGGAGCACCTTCTACCTGGAACGCAATGACCATCTGGACGCTCGCTCGCCCTTCGACCCCTCGACCCTTCCTTCATTCACGCTGAATCAGTTCGGCGCCAGTTTCGGCGGTGCGATCATCAAGGACAAGGCGTTCTTTTACGCCAATTACGAAGGCTTGCGCCAAAGTCTGGGCGAGACCTTCGTGAACTACGTTCCCAACGCGGCATTCCGGTCGCAGGTGCTCGCTACGTCACCAGCGCTCGCTCCCATCATCAACGCCTATCCGCTGGGCACCGTACACATCGACAGTGTCACCGATCAGGTGACCAACGTGGCTACCGACACGGTTCGCGAAGACGCGGGAATGTTCCGTTTCGACTACCGCTTCAGCCCTACCAGCACCGCGTATGTCCGCTACAATGTCGACAACGCCTACATCGATAATCCTCAGGACGCCTTAGGCGATCACAATGTGGTCGCGCTCGTTCCCACCAACGTGGTCGCCCAATTTCAGCACATCTTCTCGCCGACCACGATCGACGAAGTAAAGTTTGGCATCAATCGCGCGAACTACCACAACTGGGGGTACGGCACCTCGCCTGTGTCGCTTTCGGTTTCTCCGTTCGACGGCGTGAACGGCACGTCGCTGGACACCGAGGTGGGAACGACCTTCAACTACATCAACAACCTCACCATGGTGCGCGGACGTCACACTTTGAAAGCCGGCGTCGAAGTCCGCCGGATCCGCCTGAACAATTCAGGCAACACGCTCACCACGGAATCGATCAGTTACGCATCTGCGAACGATTTCATCAACAATGCCGCGCAGTCCGCCACCTATCTGCAAGGCGAGGGAGTGGTGGGCAACCGCCGCACTTTCGCCATGGGCTACTTCCAGGACGACTTCAAGGTGACTCCGGACCTGACCTTGAATCTGGGACTCCGCTACGAATACTATTCGGTGGCGCATGAGATCTTAAACCGCTCGGCAGTTGTCGATATCCTGGGGTGCGGCGGCTTCTGCCCCAAGGGCACGCCGTATTACAGTCCCAATCCTCTCGATTTTGGCCCGCGCATCGGCGCTGCATGGGCGCCGCGCATCTTCTCCGGCAAGACCACCGTGCGTGCCGGCTTTGGTATCTACTACGGCGGCAATCAGAACGACGATTTCAGCGATCCCGCCGAGAGCGCCGTGCCGCGATATTCCCTGGCCAACACGGACTTTCCCGCGTTGTCGTTTCCCCTGGTGGCCTTCCTCAACCCGGCGAACCAGCTCTTCAGCCCCAAAGCCATTGCCCGCAACCGTAAAGATCTCTCCTATAACAACTACGATTTCGTGGTGCAGCAGGACGTCGGTAAAGGCTTCATCGCTCAGGTGGGTTACGTGGGGGCGGAAGGCCATCACCTCTTCGACAAGTACACCGTCAACCTGATCGACCCCACCACAGGGAAACGCCCGTTGGCCGCCTTCGGGTCTTTCGGCCTGAAAGCCAACGATGGCAACGACAGCTTCAACGCGCTGCAAGCCTCGTTGCAGCGCCGCTTTTTCCGCGGACTGCTGCTGCAGGCGAACTACATGTATGCGCACGCGATCGCCGACGCATCCACCGGTTCCGGGACCTCTGTCGCTTTTCAAGATATGGCCTGCCGAGCCTGCGACCGCAGCAGTTCCCCCGCCGATGTTCGCCACACCTTCACCAGCAATGGCGTCTGGGAACTGCCGTTCGGGCATGGCAAGGCGCATTTCGCCAGCGGCTTCGCCTCTCAAATATTAGGTGGGTGGTCACTATCCGGTTTGGCCACTGCCCGGACGGGACTTCCGGTCAACATCACGATCTCGCGAAAGTCCAACGCCCTGCCGGACGGAAACACCTCCAGCCAGCGTCCCAATCTCGTGCCAGGCGTTTCGATTTACGCAGCTACTCAGAGCATTCCGAACGTGTGGTTTAACCCGGCCGCCTTCTCCACGCCGGCGAGCGGAACCTGGGGTAACTTAGGACGCTACATCGGGAACGGTCCCCGGAACTATGAGATCGATGGCGGTCTGCAGCGGCGCTTCCAACTGAAGGAACGGCTCAAACTGAACTTCCGCGCCTCGGCATTCAATCTTTTGAACAACCCGCAATGGGCGAATCCATCCGGGAACCTGTCGTCCGCCAGTTTCGGTCGCATCACCAGTGTTCTCAACACCGGAGCTACAGGAACCGGCGCTCCGCGTCGTGTCGAGTTCATGCTGCGAGCCGAGTTTTAGCGGACCAGTTCGCGACCGTTAGGGTTGCGAGGATCGCGGAGCGCCGGCAACTTCAAGTGGTGGGCAGGCAGTTGGCAACCCAAGTGCTACCCGTCATTCCGAGGTACCTGTATGACGCGGAATTATGCTGCTTCTCTTGTTTTCGCGACTGTGTTCCTCATGGGCACGGGCGCGAACGCACAATCCGCTCGCCGGGCAGGCACCACTGCCGCCGCGAATTCGTTCGAAGGGCGCTGCGTCGTCTCGGTTCTGGTGTATGGCTTGGCAGAGGTCGAGATCCAGGGCGAGACGGCGACGCTACTCAAGACCCCCGGACCATCCGCGGAGCTGCAGCGATTCGCCTGCACCGCGCCAGTTCCGGAATCGATCGTTAGCCTCCACGTGAGGGCGACTGAAGGACTCGGTCGCTTAACCCTTGAGGACAACACTGAATCGCGCGCCGCCGCGATCGTGCGCATCGATAATGCCAACTTGGGTGAGGCGATCTATACATTTGAGGTCTCCTGGCCCCTGGATCGCTCACTGGCCACCGGGGACGCCGACCGTCTCTCGCTCGACGATGCATCGGCGGAATCCTGCCGCACCGCAGCCGAGAACCGGATTCGCAAAGAGGGCTACCACTCGGTGCATTTCGACTCTGTGTCCACCGATAATCGCGGGGCGAATCCGCATATTTTGGGGACCGTCTCTGCCACCGGAGTGGATGGCGTCAAGTCGTTTCAATTCTCCTGCTTTGTCGACCCGGCGACGGCGGGCGTGAGCAATCTGGAGGTCACCCGTCGATAGCCGATGCCTCGGTGTGATTCCGATAACGCTTTCCACAGAATTGTGGAAAAACCTGTGCGAAAGTCTGCCTGGCGATCGGTAAATATCGAGTTACCTGCAACTTCCTTCGAATTGACCCACTTCGCAGCAACCCGGAGAAATCTGATATAAAAGGAGTTAGAGATCCTTTGATCTAGCCCTGATGGTGTCGAAACATACCTCTTAAGCACCCCTCACGATGGTGAGGTTTTCCACAGTTTGCCGTTCCGCACTTTCTGGAAACGCCACCTCGGATCAACATGCCCGGTGCCCCAGTCTCCGACGAACGTGACCTGGCAATTTCCCTTTAGCGCCCTTGCGTGGGCCCGTACTTTCCCCGCGATGCGACGATCTCCGGAAGCACATTGTAGGGGAGCTGACGTCGCGTAAACTCGCAGGCCTCAAGCAGGTCGGTTTCCCCGTGTCATTCTTGCTGGGCGATCAAGTTGGCGCGCCAAAGCGCTCGAAAGTTCTGATTCTCGAGTTGATCTACAGGGAGACGGCGTGCGTCGATTCGCCATTCATATCGATGTCCCATACAATAATACTTCTCTATGGACCGCCTCACCCAGAACGCCCTGGAGACCGCCGCGCTCGGAGCGTCTGCCGCTTTCCTGGCGTGGGGTGTCCGTGGGCGCTCGGCCAGCGTATTCGCGCCTTCTGTCTGGCGGGGGCCCCGCGATCAGCGCGCCATCGCCCTGACGTTCGATGACGGCCCGAGTGAGGGCACTCCCCACATCCTGGACATCCTCGCCCGCCATCGCGTGGGCGCCACGTTCTTCCAGTGTGGCGCCAACGTCGAACGCCTGCGGACCGTCGCACGCGAGGTGAGCGACGCCGGGCACGAGATCGGCAATCACAGCTTCACGCATCCGCTTTTTTGCTTCCGCACACCTGCCTTCATGGAACAGGACCTCCGCCGTGCGCAGGACAGCATCCAAGCCCACACCGGGTCCCGGCCGCGCTGGTTTCGCGCCCCTTTCGGCGTTCGCTGGTTCGGGATTGGCGGAGTGCAGCGCCGCCTGGGGCTTACCGGCGTGATGTGGACCATAATCGGCTATGATTGGAATCGGAAGGTGGAAGGGGTCGTCAAGCGCTTCACCCGAGTGCCAAATGGCGCTATCCTGTGCCTTCATGACGGACGGGAACTCCGAGCGAAGCCGGATATCGGCGCCACCGTGGAAGCCGTCCGCCGGCTGGTCCCTATGCTTCTGGACCAGGGGTACCAGTTCGAAACGGTAAGCAGACTACTATGTCCGATGAAATAATCCAAAGGGTCTTGAAGGTAATCGCTACTTCCAAACGAATTCCACTGGAAACGGTCACGATCGACAGCGAATTCGCGCAGATCGGCATCGATTCTATGGACGCAGTGGAGATTCTCTTCGCCCTGGAAAACGAATTCGATATCAGCATCCCCGATGATGACGTGCGCAGTGTTCGCAACGTCCGGCAGATGTGTGAAGGTGTAGAGAAGTTGCTGGCGGCGAAATCCGGCGCGCCTGCCAAGCCCTAGGCATGCGTCGCGTTGCTATAACTGGCGTGGGCGCGATTTGCGCACTTGGCCGGACCACCGAGGATTTCGCGGAATCTCTGCGGCAGGGCCATTCCGGGATTGCGCCGATCGAATCCACGGAGGTGTCTCAACTCCGCTTTCAGAACGGCGCCGAAGTAAAAGGCTATAGTCATCACCCATATTTCGACGATCGGCGCGCCGATTTTCTCGATCGATTTGCCCAGTTCGCCGTCATTGCCGCGCGCGAGGCCGTGGTGTCTTCCGGGGTCGAGTGGACACCGGAGCTACGAGAGAGTGCGGCGATCGTCACAGGCTCGTGCGTCGGCGGCCAGAGCACCGAGGACATCGGCTTCCAAGAAGTTTACAAGTTGGGGCATCCCCGTGTGCACCCGTTGACGATTCCCAAAACCATGGCGAACGCGGGCGCCAGCCACATCTCGATGGAGTTCGGGATTACGGGTCCCAGCTTCACCATTTCGACGGCATGCTCGTCGGCCGGTCACGCGATTGGCCAGGCGTACTGGATGGTGCGGAGTGGCGTGACGGATCTCGCTCTGACCGGCGGCAGCGAAGCCCCGTTCAGCTTTGGGATTCTCAAGGCGTGGGAGGCGATGCGCGTGGTATCGCCGGACACTTGCCGGCCCTTTTCGAAGGATCGCCGCGGAATGATTCTCGGAGAAGGTGCGGCCATGTTGGTCCTGGAACCGCTGGATGCGGCCCGCGCACGGGGCGCTCGTATTCACGCGGAAATAGTGGGATTTGGCATGTCCGCCGATGCGTGTCATATTACCCAGCCATCGTCGGACGGCGCCATGCGTGCCATGCGGGCGGCGTTGCGCGACTCCGGATTGGCGCCGGAACAGATCGGGTACATCAACGCTCACGGAACCGCAACCCCGGCCAACGATCCCACCGAGACTGCCGCAATCCGCGCGGTTTTCGGAGCACATGCCGACAGGCTGGCAGTAAGCTCGACGAAGTCGATGCATGGTCACGCGCTGGGTGCCGCGGCGGCACTCGAGTGCCTGGCGACGGTCCTGGCGCTGCGCGACGGTGTGTTGCCGCCGACGGCCAATTTCAATGAACGCGATCCCGAGTGCGATCTGGACGTGATCCCCAACCAGTCGCGCCGCGCCGAAATCGAGTATGCGATTTCGAATTCGTTCGCGTTCGGCGGGTTGAACGCGGTGTTGGCGTTGCGGAAGGCCGATTGATCGGACTGCGTTCGACTAACCGCCGGAATCGGCGCGCGTCTGATGGGGCATGAAGCTGCTTTTGGGCGTACTGGTGCTCGGCGCCTGTGCTCTGCACTGTATGGCGCAGACCAAGGCATTGCGAATTGTGTTTCGTCCGGACTCCGATCAGTTTGCTGACGCCGCCCGCGAATACCAGACCATTTGGGCAAGTGAGGGCGACAGAATCACGGCGGCCATGGAAGCGGCGTCAGGCCTGAAATTCGAGGATCGGGAAGTTGAGGCGATCGTGCGCGAAGTCTCCAGCAGTTCGGGATACAAAGAAAAACCCATGCTGCTTCGCGCCAGCTATCCGCTCGACACCAAGAAGGCGACGTTAATCCACGAACTCGGACACCGGCTGGAAGCGGATCTCTTTCATCAGGGCGAGGACGACCATAAGTATCTCTTCCTATGGATCTATGACGTGTGGGTCAAACTGTACGGCCGTGAGTTTGCGGATGCGCAGGTTGCGGTAGAGCGCGAGCGCGGCCGAATGTACCCGGCTGCATGGGATTTCGCCTTATCGTTTTCGCCGGAACAGCGGAGCGCGAAGTGGAAGGAGACCGTCGCCGAGCGAATGCAGCGATGACCGTCAAGCAGGGCAGGGAGGCGGCCCGGCAGTGGATGGTGGAGGAAGCCGGCTGCATATTCGGATTCTGCGGAGCGTATACGGCGGGCTCGACGAACTGGCTGCCGGACGAAGCCGGCCTGCCTGCGGGATCCGATCTCGATATCATGGTGGTTCTCGACGGCCGGCCGGCTGGCGGGCGTTGTAAGTTCCTCTATCGCGACACACTTCTCGAAGTCTCTTACTTGCAGAAGGATCAATTTCAGTCACCTGACCAGATTCTGAGTGACTACCACATAGCCCCGAGTTTTCGAACGGCAAAGATCATGCTCGATCCGCAGGGCCATCTGCGTCCGCTCCTGTCGTCGGTTTCTCGGGACTATGCCAAACCGCGGTGGGTCCGACAGCGCTGCACCCACGCGGAGGCCAAGATCCTCGAAAATCTAAGGTCGATTGATGAGCATGCCTCGGGTCATGATCACGTGATTGCGTGCCTTTTCGCGGCAGGCATCACAACCCATGTCCTGCTGGTAGCTGGCCTGAGGAACCCCACGATCCGCGCCCGGTATGTCGCGGTTCGGGAGCTATTAGCTGACTATGGCCACTTTGGATTCCACGAGGAGTTATTGGAGTTGCTCGGGTCTGCTCGAATCAGCCAGGAACGGGTTCGTCACCACCTTGCCAATGTCGCCGAGATCTTCGACGTAGCCAAGGAGGCAATCCGGACGCCGTTTCCCTTCGCATCAGATATCAGCGATTGCGCTCGTCCAAATGTGATCGATGCTAGCCTGGAACTGATCCGGCGCGGTTACCATCGGGAGATGATGTTCTGGATCGGCGTCACGCATTACAGGTGCCGGCAAGTCCTCTGGCGCGACGCGCCCGGAATTTGGACCGGGCGTTTCCAGGACAGCTATGAAGAACTGGTCGGCGACCTGGGCCTGTCCACCTTCACGGAAGTCCGGCGACGCGGTGCCGGGATCGAGGGAATCCTGCCCCGAGTGTGCGATATGGCGGAACGCATGATCGCAGCCAACCACGAAATCCAGGATTGATGCAGAAGAGGAGCAGGCGAGCCATGATCTTGCAAGCGCATCACCTTCGAATCTACGCGGACTACTATCAGTTCTACCTGTTCAACCCGAACCTGCCCGGAAATACCGCCGACCCCGGCTTTTGGAACAAAGAGGCATTCGCCAGGAGGTTTGGCTACATACCCGGCACAATCGGGATTGGCACCGCCTCGTACGACTTCGTCAAAGCAATTCTGGAGGTTCACGATGGTGTGCCCGACCTCTCATTAAACGACTGGGACCACGTCATCGAGTGCGATCTCGACGCCCCAGACGGGCGAATCGGCATCGCGGGATGTCTCGCAATTCCCGCAGACGAGCACATTTTCGATGTGACACCGGGGAATTATCGAGTTCGTTGCTGCTACGCAGATTTGGATAAGTCGAGTGACGATATGGCAGAGGGGGAGGAGGCGGGCGACTGGTATCTGGTGCAGTGCTGGCTTCAGAAGGACTCACCGCCGGTTGTGCGCAAATGGCGTCCACAAGAAGGGGCCTGAAGGAGTGCGAGTTTCCGGTGAGCCTGCTCACGGGGCTGAACCCGCTGTTGACACAAAGGGGGGGGCTTGAGGGGTTCACGAAGCAGAGGCAACGATGCTCTGTGACGCAATGTACGCATCGGGTTTGGTGGTTAAGGCTATTCAGACCCATACTGATCCCAGAGGGGACGATGAAGCCCTGGATTTCAGCAATTTTCCTGCTCGCTTCCGCGGCGCTTCTGTTCGCCGCAGATGGCGACCGAACGGTGAATGGAAGGGCAGAGTGGTCCTGCTCGATTTCTGGGCGTCTTGGTGCGGGTACGGCATTGACGGCTTCAAGACCATCAAGCAAATGCATGAAGAGTTTGCGCCCACTCTACAGGTGATCTCGATCAACACCGACGAACCGTCTGCCGTCGCGGCGGCCAGGAGAGTTGTTGCCTCGCACGACATGCCGTGGCTGAAGGTGATGTCGGGCAAGGACTGGATGACCCTTTGTGGATGATGTTCCAGGGGCTGGACCACTCGATGCCGCGATATGTCATCATCGATCGCGATGGGATCGTGCGATACAGCGGATCAGGCGGCGAGAACCTGATGGAATTGCGGGACGCGGTACAGAAGTACACGGGCAAGCCGTAGCGACTGTCGGTTCTGTTTCGACGCCTCACAGCGGGCACGTACCTCCTCTATTGTGAGCGCCTGGCTTCTGCTACGCATTGCCACTCCTCCTCCGGGTATAACCGGCCGAAGAACGACGTTACCAACGACGCCGGGCAGATTTCATGCAGCCCTTGCGGAAAGCTCACGGAACAGCTTCTGGAAATGCTCGGAAAACTGGGTAGCACTGAAACGGTGGCCTAAACCGCCACTGCCGCCTGTTCGCGCCGACTCAGATAGGCCGTGCCGGCAAAGTAGATTCCCACCGCCGCGTTGGCGTACATCCAGAATAGAATTCGATCCTGCGGCAATACCTGAAACGGAGCGTGCCCGGAACTGGCATCGAGCAACAGGTGAATCACGATTCCCACTGTGAACGCGCAGGCCCTCCAGAATCCTGTGCGATCGACCTGCGCTGACGTAAAGTAGAGCACTGACAGGATCACGCTGTGCCCCAGCAGATTCCACCACGACCCGAAGCCTACGATGTGCTCCAACACGATCGGGAAGAACAGGCCCACCGCCAGAGCGATGGCGATCTGATGCACAAAGAACATCGGGTCCGATTTGCGCTGCATGTTTTTGGCCGCGAAAAACAACACGGCCCCGGCCGCGAGCAGCAGCCAAAGCTGATTCGAACTGGTCTTGTTCGACCGTTGCGCGATCTTAGTCGCCTCCGCCGCATCGAGAATCCCCGCGCCATAGTGATCGGCCGGTGCATATTTCTTTGCCGACTTCCGTAATTGCGCGCGAATCTCTTTTGGATCCGTCATGCCCATGGAGACCAGTAGCGCGGCGACACCCGTCACGTGCGGCGTCGCCATCGACGTACCCACCAGCGGGAAAAAGCTATCCACGCGCGGACCGGAAGGTCCGAACCAGCCCTGTCGCTGCATGATGGTGTTCTGCCAGACCTGGCCGTTGAGTCCCATTTTGGGCTCGCCGCCCGGCCCCGCAATGTCCACTTCCTTCCCCCAGGTCGAATACGAAGCAAACATCCCGCCTGGCCCGACTGCCGACACGGCGATGCACTCTTTGAACTTCCCCGGATACCCGACACCTTCGCGGCCTTCATTTCCCGCCGCGCAGATCAGCGTGACCTTCTTGTTGTAGGCATACTGCATGGCCTTCTCCATCACCTGGCTGGGCGCGGATCCGCCCAGGCTCATGTTGGCGACATTGGCATTGTGATCGGCGGCATAATGCAGGGCGTCTGCCACGTCGCTCATGTTCAGGCGCCCCTTGGCATCGGCCACTCGCAGGGGCATGATCTGTGCCTCCGGCGCAATTCCCGCGCCCAAGAGGCCATTGTCCGTTGATTCGGCGATGGTGCCCATGACGTGAGTGCCGTGACCGTTGTCGTCTGGAGCCGCATCACGCTTATCGGCAAAGTCGTAGCCCTTCACGAAACTGGTCTGGTTGAAGTCCTGCGCCTGCACCCATCCGTTTTGGGTCATACCTCCCGCACCCGAGTCGATGATCGCCACAATGGCGCCTTTGCCTTTACTCTTGGCCCACGCTTCTTCCATGCCGATCATCTTCAGGTGCCACTGACGCCGGTATTCCGGATCGTTAGGCACGAAAGCGCCGGACGCACTGGGTTGCGTAGGTGCCTGCTTTGGCGTTTGTCCCGGGAACTGGAAAAGATGGTAGACATACTGTGGCTCGGCCGCCTCCACCAGTGGATTGCCTACGAGCGCGGCGAGGATGCGCGCCCGATCCATGGGATTGACCGTGGCCACCATCAGCTTCGCCGCCTTGGCGTGTTCGCTGTTGTATCGAAGTTCGATTCCCACGGACCGCCCGAGATCCACAATCTGCGAGTCGGTCGTGTTCTCCTTGAGTTGCACCACGATCTGGTCCGGCACCGTCTCGGCGCTCGCGGCCACGGATGGGGGTTCGGGCGGGGGAGCGGCCTTTTCGTCGGATCCGGTAATCAGCACACCTCCCGCGACCGTGAGGAGCGCAATGGCGGCCCAATTGGCCCATCGCGGCATCTGGGGCATCGCGCGTTGCCGGACAGGCGGCGCTTCGGTCTGCAGTTCCAATCGCTTTGGTTCAGGCCGCAACTCCATGCGACGAAGCGGCTCAGGGGCGAGTTGCCTGGGCGGCACCGGCGGAGGCGGGGGTGCAGGCGCTGGTGGCGGCGGAGGTGGGGGCGGAGGTGGTGGCGCTTCGCGCTCGGGTCGCGGGCCAAGCCGTTGAATACGCGGCTCCGGTCTCTGGATCGCTGGCTGTCGCTCCGGGAATCGTTCCGGCATTCGCTCCGGCTGCCGCTCCGGAAACTTATCTCTTTCGGGATCCATCGTCTCTCAACTCCGGGTGCTGTTCCAGGATGTATTGATAGCGGTCCTTAACCGCGCCGGTCCGCTCGTCGAAAAGAGGAGTGCTTCCTGTGTACATGGTGCCCTGCGGATCGCCGTACTCGTTCAGGCCGTTTCGGGTGATCCACTCGTCGACACGCCGCCGCAGTTGGTCATCCACGGAAGACTCCCGTCGTGCGGCCGAGGGCTCTCGCACTGGCGTTGGCGCGGGCGGCGGGAACGGCATCACCAGCGCAATGGCGGCGGCGAGCACCACAATCAATCCGGGTAACATTCGAAATCGCATGAATTCGGTTCTCGCAGATAGTCATACCAATCACTTCGAACGCCCTGCCGGCGGCGGACTGGGCGGGCTGGATGGCGGAGGCGTGTTGCCCGCCGGCGGGGGCCCAGAGTGAGAGGGGGCCGGCGTGCCGGCTGGTGGGGGGCCGGCGGAGCGTCCGCCAGCAGGATCGGGAGCCGTGGGTGGTGGCCCGGAAGTGCGCGACGGGACGTGGTCCGGCGTGGAGGGCGGCGGTCCAGCGGAACGAGAAGTGCCCGGTGCAGCGGTGTTCGGCGGAGGTCCAGTGTGCGAGGATGCGGGTGCCGTTGGTGGTGGCTCTTTGGTCCTGTCGGTGGCAGGCGATGCGTTCGGCTGCGGAGCTTTGTTGGGATTGGCGGGGGATTTGGAGTCTCCGGACTTCATCGTGTCGGGCTGAGTTTCGCGCAGGCCCGGTGACTTGCTCGCGTCTGTAGCAGATTTGGAGTTATTCGAGTCGGCAGACTTCGTTGGGTCGGACTGGGCATCGTGCTGGGCGGGTGACTTGGCCCCATCGGCGGGCGGTTTGGAGTCTTTGGAGTCGGCAGCGGGCGCTTGGTTCGTTCCGGCAGGCGGCTTGGAGTCCTTGGAGTCTGGGGATTTCGCTGTGTCGGAGTGAGCGTCGTGCTGGGCGGGTGACTTGGCCGCATCGGCGGTCGGTTTGGAGTCTTTGGAGTCGGCAGCGGGCGCTTGGTTCGTTCCGGCAGGCGCCTTGGAGTGCTTGGAGTCTGGGGACTTCGTTGCGTCGGAGTGGGCGTCGTGCTGGGCGGGTGCCTTGGCCGTGTCGGCCTGCGGTTTGGATTCTTTGGAGTCGGCGGACTTCGATTCCGGATCGGGCGCTTTGTTCGTGCTGGCAGGCGGCTTGGAGTCCTTGGAGTCCGGGGACTTCGTTGCGTCGGAGTGAACGTCGTGCTGGGCGGGTGACTTGGCCGAGTCAGCGGTCGGTTTGGTGTCTTTGGAGTCGGCGGACTTCGATTCCGGATCGGGCGGTTTGTTCGTGCTGGCAGGCACCTTGGAGTCCCTGGAGTCTGGGGATTTCGTTGCGTCGGAGTGAACGTCGTGCTGGGCGGGTGACTTGGCCGAGTCGGCGGTCGGTTTGGCGTCTTTGGAGTCGGCAGACTTCGATTCCTGATCGGGCGGTCTGTTCGTGCTGGTAGACGCCTTGGGGTCCTTAGAGTCTGGGGATTTCGTTGCGTCGGAGTGAGCGTCGTGCTGGGCGGGCGGTTTGGCGTCTTTGGAGTCCGACTTCGATTCCTGATCGGGCGGTTTGTTCGTGGCCGCAGGCGCCTTGGGGTCCTTCGAGTCTGTGGATTTCGTTGCGTCGGAGTGGGTGTCGTGCTGGGCGCGCGGTTTGGCGTCTTTGGAGTCGGCAGACTTCGCTTCCGGATCGGGTGGTCTGTTCGTGCCGGCAGGCGGCTTGGAGTCCTTAGAGTCTGGGGATTTCGTTGCGTCGGAGTGAGCGTCGTGCTGAGCGGGAGTCTTGCTCGCTTCGGCAGTCGGTTTGGCGTCTTTGGAGTCGGCCGACTTCGTTTCGTGATCGGGCGGTCTGTTCGTTCCTGCAGGCGCCTTGGAGTCCTTCGAGTCTGGGGACTTCGTTGCGTCGGAGTGAGCGTCATGCTGGGCGGGTGACTTGGCCGGATCAGCGGGCGGTTTGGAGTCTTTGGAGTCGGCCGGCTTCGTTTCCTGATCGGGCGGTTTGTTCGTGCCCGCAGTCGCCTTGGAGTCCTTAGAGTCTGCCGTCTTCGTTGCGTCGGAGGGATCGTCGTGCTGAGCGGGAGTCTTGCTCGCTTCGGCAGGAGCTTTAGCGTCCCCAGAGTCAGCGCGCTTCGTCTCTTGAGAATGCGGGTTGTCTTGGGCCTGCCCTTTGGGATCTTTGGACTCGGCAGACTTCGTATCATGATCAGACGCCTTGGTCGCATCAGCAGGCGATTTGGAGTCTTTGGAGTCGGCGGACTTCGCCTCCTGGGAGGGTGCCTTTTTCGCGTCGGAGTCCTTTTCCCCTTGCGATTTTTCGCTATCAGCGGACGTGGAACCTTTGGACTCACCACTCCTTGCGTCCTTCGAATTCGTCGACTTGCCGTCCGCCTGCTGCCCGTCCTTCTTCTCCTGAGACTGTTCCTTCTTCTCTTCCGCCTTCCTTTCGTCCTCCTGCTTCTCGCGCGCTTTCTTCTCCTCCTCCGCTTTCGTCTCCTGCTTCTTCGAGGCCTCCTGCGTATCGCGATCGAACTTTTCCCTCATCTTCGTTTCGTGCGCGTCGCGCTCCGCCTTGAGCTTCGCCTCCCGTTGCTGCCGATTGTCCTCGTCTTGCTGATTCCTTGCCACGAACTGAGCGGCATCATGCCGTTTCCGATAATCGGCGTCTGCCAGCCGCCCTGCGTTGGGGCCCGAGAAGCCACCGTCGGGCGATTTCTGCTGGGTCTCCGGATCCCGCCCTTTCTCCACGTTGCGCGCTGCAAGGTGCGGATCGTGCCCTTGTGCAACCGCCTTGGCCGCCAGTTTGTCGGCTTCCTGCACGGCGTCCAACTTCGGCGCCAGCCCGCCCACGCGATCCTTACCCGTCATCAATCCTGGACTCGGCGGCTGCGTCTCCGCCATGCTCTGCACCTGGCTGGTATGTCCCGCTGAACTTCCCTTGCCGGTCGGAGGATGACCTTCGATTTCGGTGCCGAGTGCCTTCGCGTGATCGAAGCCCCGCCGGCCTGGAAATCGCTGGCTGTACAAATCGCGAATTTCCTGTTCACCGTTCAGCTCAAACCGCTGTCCCTGCGGACCAAACGCGATGATTCTCTGTTCCGAATGATCCCGGTATTGCAATTCGCCGCCGTGCCGCACCATCGGCGCGCCGACCCGGTCGTTGACGTAGTTGCCGACCTCCGGTAATTTCGGAGTCTGAATGTGGCGCTCGCCATGTAGTTCCGTCACCAGCCCGAGATTTGCCCCCGGCCGCTTGGGGTCGATCATGTCGTAAATGTCGTAATCCCCGTGAATATACTTGCCCTCATGCTGCAAGCATCCGAACCGCGGAGAGGCGGGATCGCGATCCACTGAATATCCCTCCGGCAAGACCTTGCGTCCGTCTGGAAGTTCGCGATGCATCGCGTCCCACTTCGCCTGCGCCGCCGCTGGATTCTGGTACGCGTCGGGATGGATATGCGGATCTACCACCAGGCCCGCATGCTCATGCCCCGCCACGTTTGCGGTGTTCGCCTTGCAATCGATCCGCTTGGGCGTGTACCCCGGTTCGCCGATGTATTGCAGCGATTCCGGATTGGTATGACGTACCAGGATCCACTGATTGTTCTTGCGCGCCGCGTCCTGGAAGACCTCCATATCTTGGGGTCGCATCCCGAACGGAGTCGGGCCCCGGTCTAGACCGCCGGGACCCCTGGGAGGTTCGCCGCCGCGGGGCGGGGAGGGAGGCCGGCCGCCTGGAGGAAGACCGTTTCCGCCGTCGGGAAGGTGTGGGCCGCTTCCGGTAACCTGTGCTGCCTGTTCCGCTGCGATGTTTGCCTTAGGAACGGGCGGCGGGACCGGGATGCCAATCACCGGTTCCGCGCCCGGATGCGGCGGCGGCAGTTCCATGTAGATGTAGTCGAGTTTCCCGCTGACCTCGTGCAGATTGAGAACTCTGCCCGCCTGACCATCCATCAGAACCACGCGCCCGTTGACATTGGCCGCGAACAGTACATGACCGCTCCTGCGGCCCGGATGGTTATACCCGATCACCCCGCAGTCGCCGTGCTTGCCATCCTCCAGCTTCTTGATGATCTCTCCGATGCCCCCATCCATCTTTTGGAATTCGGGCTTATGCGCCGGGCCGAGTCTTGCCTGGAAGAATTTTTCCATCGCTTCGTCTTCGAGAGGCAAATGGTCGCTGGCGGCGATGACATCCTTCCCATGGAACTTGAAGTAGGTCGCAACGGTGCAGCTATGGCAGTTGGTTGGGTTTTTCCGGCGGGGGTCGGGGAGCCCTTCCTTTGTAAGCCATCCCGGTTTGCGATCTGGATGGATTTTCTCGAGAAGCCGATTGGCATCGTCGGTAATCTTGTTCGTCAACGCCTCGCGGCGCATCGCCATTAAGTCTTTTACGTGGTCCGCGGATCCTTTCTCGGCTTGCTGCACGGCGGGACTCTGCGCAACCTTCACGGCCTCGGCCGCGCGCTGCTCATTCTGCGCCCCTTTGAAGGCCGACATCCGCGTTTTCATCTGCTGCCACGTCTCAGCGGCATCAGGCGCGCGTTTGAATGTATTCGCCAGTGCGGCGCGGACCTCGGGATTCTTCAGTGTCTGAAAGACCTTGACTCCGCCCTTCCATACCCACACACCGCCCTCTGCCATCTGAACCGCGTTGGCGGTATCTTCCAAGCCACTGTCCTTCGCGAAACGCTCCCATTTGTCGGCTTCGTTTCGGGATGCCTGTTTCCATTCCTGCATCGGCAAGCCGTTGAGAGCGTCGTTGGCGCCTTGGAGTCCGTTGCGGATCGCAGTTTTGGTCGGCACGGCGATCGCATCGGCGGCTCGTTTCGAGAAGTCCTGCGCTGCCTTTAACTGCTTGGCATACGGTTCCAGTCCGTGGTCTGCAGACTGCAACACTCCGCCTGCAGCGTGCCTCATCTGGCTCCACCAATCGTTGGGCGCCGAATGGGATGGGCCGGGCTCTTCAGCGGCGGCTCCCTTCGAGAGCCCGGGGTTCTGCCGTTGCCAGCCTTCCGCGTAAATCTCGGTGTAGGGCCGATGCGACCTGCTACCCTTCGCATTTCCGTCCGTAAACTCCTTTAGAACGGCGTCATGCCCGCCCTTCTCGGCGGCGTTGTGGAGTTGCTGCGCGGTGGCATGGGGATGCGACTTGAGGTACTCTGCTTCGGCCGCATTGGAGGCGTTCGAATAGACGCCGTAGTAAGGGCACTTTCGAGGAAACTGGTGACCCAGCGCCTGCAGCTCTTTTTGCGCGTGGATCGCTTTTACCGTTCCCGCTGTCTCCTCTTCCAGCCTCTTATGGACGTAGCCGGGCTGGTCCAGTTTCTTGGCATCCGCCAGCCGCCCTTCGATCTGCCACTCTGCATGATTCACTTCATGAACCAGCGATAGACCTGCCATGTCGGCCGGCTTGGAGCGGTCGATGTAAATCTTCTTCTCCTTAGGGTTCCAACATGCCCCGCCGCTGCCCGTGTCGAACTCGACTGGTATGTTGTGCTTTTCGAGATAGGCAACCGTGGCCTTCCCAGTGGGACAATGGTTGAGCAGTGCCTTGATATCGTCGAGGTGTTTCTGGTCCTGAGGTGACATGTTGCTGGTCTCCGTACGGAGGTAGAGGATCAGGAAAACGATTCGATTACGGGAAGGTCCTCAACTACAACCCGCTCGTTGGTCACGTCCACGCGCCCGTCGCGCTGAACCGTCAATTCCAGTTCTTTGAGATCGGCGCCGGTCATCGCGGTGGCTGCGACCTGAAACCGGTCGGCGCCTGAAACTGCGACTCGCATAGGCTGAATCTTCGCGCTCGCCTGCTCTTTTAGCGCTTGCAGTGCGGGATCGCTCCCGACCCTCGAGATCCAAGGCACTTCATCGGTCGACTCCACTATGGTGATCTGCGGTTCCGTAACGTTGTCGAAGAAGAATCGGAGGTAGGCCGGGATGTCTTTTGCGTCCAGCCGCAAAGACTCCTGCTGGTTGACGGCATAGACATAGTCGGGCGTGGCGCGCAGGATGGAAATGCGGGAACCGTCGTCGGCATAGTGAAACTCCATGTCGCGATCCTCCAGGCTCACGGTGGCCGACAGAAGCTGGAAGCGGTGGTAGAACGGCACTGGCTGCCGCTCAAAGACCGTCGGGTTGGTTCGCATCAGCCTCGCCCAAACCGGGTTGACCACCGCGATACGCTCAATCAATTCTTCGTCGGACATCTGGTCCCTCGCTTGTTCCTCTCCCGTCGTGTGCATCATATCCTCAGGGCCTCTTCACTCCTATACGCAAATCCCGGCGATTAGGGGTCCATCCACCAGTAAATACTGTTGAACGTACCCATGACGATCTGCCAGGCGACGATGACCATCACAATAATGAAGACCCACTTCAACAGTTTGAACACGGTACTATTCCTCGATGACGTGGACCTTCCAGCGCAGCTTTTCCTTGGTCACCTGAGCCCGCGAGCCCAGATGGACGATCGTTTCGCAGTACGGAAGACCGTCCGCCGGAATCTTGAGCGATACAAATTCCTCAGGCCTCACCTTGGCATCGTACTGGCGATTTCCGGAGGCTCCCACATGAGGTCCCAGACCTTTGCCTGATCCCTGGTTTACGTTGGATGCCCCAACTACCACCATCGCCTGTCCAAAAAGTTTCGAGCCGTAATCGTTAGTCTTCTCGTCGGTGTTGCGCAGAAAGATCTTGAGGGCGCAGTTTCCGAGCAAGTTGCTGACCACCGACTCGCGGTCGCCCGCTACCTTGGTCAGTGCCGCATAGTTCTGAGTCGCAATGATATTCGCCTGGTTGCTTTGCCGCGATCGCTCGAAGAAGTCCGCATCGCCCTTGCCCGGCATGGGAGTAAAGTACGATTGAAACTCGTCGCAGAGAAAGAAGCTGAGCCTGGGCTTGTCCGGCCGCTTCAACACCTCGCGGTAATACTCCAGTTTCACGAACGTGCAGATCACCTTCGACATGGCTTCTTTATCGGCGATCGGCATATAGACATACAGAATCTTGCCGCTGTCGATCATGTCGGCGATCCGCATGGTGGAGCGTCCCGCGAACACCGTGGCGTAAGGCTCCATCAGGAAAGGATCGATCATGTTCGTGATGTAGGCCTGAATCGACGACCGCGTCTGATCCGCCAATACCGACCACTCGTCGGCGAAAAAGGCCAGGCATTGATCGCCACGCGGATCGTCATCCGCCACCAGGTCGGCGGTTTCGGAAAGGCGCGCCATACTCGACGCCAGTGTCCCGATCTGTGCGAATGTAGGCGGTTCGCCCTCCGGATTGGTAATCCGCAAGAGGCTGATCGCATGCCGGATGAACTTCTTGGCGGAATCGATCCAGAAGGTATCGCCCGAGCCGGATTTCATGCCGAGGGCCTCCAGCGCGGCGGCGAATCGCGAGGCTACTTCCAACTCATCGTCATCGGAATCGAGCGGATTCCAGCGAATGCTTCGGTTGGGCGCGTAAGGATCGATCACGACGATGTCGCGCTCCCGGCCGGACCGCCGGCACACGGTATTGATCTTGCGCCGGAAATCGCCCTTGGGGTCCAGGATCAGTCCCGCGCAGGGCAGTTTCGCGCGTTGGTTCGAGAGCAGCAGACCGTCCAGGAGCGCATTCAGCACACACACCGTTTTGCCCGTCCCCGGCTGGCCGAAAATGACGCAGTTCTTGCAAAAATCCTTCCACGACCAGTTGAAGCGCCCGGCCGTGAAAGTCAGACCATCGACCACCTCTACTGCCGGCCGGTCGGGCTGCACTTCCTGCGCCTCCAGGTCGGCCAGATTCTTCGGCTGGAAGTCGAGGCTTTCGATGCTCTCCTGCAGCAAGCGGTGTTTCTGCATCGTATCCGAGAGGTAGCTTTTGCCCCACCAGGGGAACGTCACGATTCCTGCGAGTCCTCCCCACCAGACGAGCGTAGCGATGGGATCGAGGAAGATGAAGACCGGCATCCACTTGGCGAGCACCTTGGCTGCGTTCGCTCCAACGAAGGCCAGGAGTACATAGCTCGCCATACTGCACAATCGATTGAGTGCCGAGAGATACATGCGGCAGGTCTGCTCGAGCGCCGGTCCGCCTTCGGAATACTTCAGCTCGTAGATGCGCTTCATGTAGACGGAACGCGGCTTGTTGATGAGCCAGAGCAACATCAATAGAGCGCCGAAGTAAACCACCGTGCAGAGCAGCCGGAAGCTGTCCCGCGGGGTGTGTGACATCGGAAGAATATGGATGATGGCGAGCACCGCCAGGCAGGCGATCGCCTGCTGGGGAAAGCCCTGCTTGAGCTTCTGAATTTCCGATGTTGCCGCCGCGGGTGCTGCCATGCGATTCCCTATCTGAGCTCAATCCTCGACAAGTGCGATCACGTTATCCGGGTCCATTTGGAAGCGCGCGCGCTGCACACCGGATTCCTTTGCCGCTAGAAGGTACTCGGCGAGCGTTGAGTACACTTCCTGTTGCAAGCCCCGAGCCCCGCAATTGCCAGCCTTCGCCGACTCCACCTGTGTCAAGATCACGGCCGGATCTACGTGCGTTAATTCCAAGCCGTATTCCGCGGCCATCTCTATCATCGTTCTGACGGCGATCTGCGCCAGCGCCAGGCTATCCGGCGGGCGAAGCACGAGAACCTCCTCCACCAGATCCATCACCTCGCGCCGAAAAGAACCAGTCGATAAGAGTTCTCCCTTTACGGCCTTCGCCAACTCGCCCGGATCGCTGCACTCTTCGCGCAGCTTGGCGATCGCTTCCGATCGGCGATTTGTGGTCAGGATCACGATCGACTGGGTGAAGTCAGCGACATCACCGCTTCCCATGACTCGCTCGAGCACATCCAGCATTGGCGACCCGGCCCGCTCCAAACCTTCGAAAAGCAACACTCCCCGCCGATCTCGGTCTGCCCATCGAGTTAACCGTTCCACAAGTGCCCTCGCGTCCCAGTCCTGTCTGAACTCCACGCAATCGAATCGCGCGATGGGTCTCTCCTGAGGGTAGAGATAGGCGGCCAGCGCCTTCGCGAGTTCGGTCTTGCCGCATCCCGGCGGTCCGGCGAACAGGAGATTGGCGAGCGGGCGCCCGGGCTGGGACTGCCCCCATCGCCCCGCCAAAAAGTACGCCACTGCAGCCGTGACCTGCGCTTGACCGAAGACTCGTTCGTTGAGAGTGGCGGCCATTCCAGCCGCGTCGATGATGAGTTCTTCCGGTTTCGCCATGGCACGCCTGCCGTCGTTACGGCTCGCGTCGGGGCTGGATTGCCGTTACTCCACTTCCGTGACCGCGATCTCCCCGTCTTCATCCATGTCGAGCCGAATGCGCTTGCAGCCGCTCTCTTTGGCGGTGAGGAAGTGCTCGGCCAACATCGTGTTAATGGCATCCTCCATGGCGCGAACCCCGAACTTCTCCGCTTTCTTGGCCGCCAGCACGGCTTTGAAGATCACATTCTCGTCGATGTAGACGACCTCAATCCCGTACTCTCTGCCCAGGTGCTGCATCTTCTGCTGGGCGATGTCAGCCTTCGTGTAGTCATCCAGATCTTTGAACACGTACACACGGTCGATACGTCCCGCGATCTCGGGCCGGAACCGGCCGGTTGCCACCAACTGCGTCTTCACCGCGTTGAGCAACTCCATGGGATCGCTGATCTCGGCCTGCAGCCGGCTCATGGCCTTGGCTTCCAGGTTGCTCGTCAACACGATAATGGCCTGTGTGAAGTCCACAGTGTCGCCATGCAACTGCTCGGTCAACCGAGCTTCGCCCATCATCTGCAGGAACAGATCGAACAAAGTCTGGTCCGCCTTTTCGATTTCGTCGAACAGGATCAGCCGTTTCGGATTGGTCATCATCGGGCGCGTGAGTTGTCCGCCCTGCTCGGCATTCTTATAAATGCCGGGCGCTCCCACCAGCCGCGACCTGGCCGTCGAATCGCCGAGTTCGCTGCAATCGAAGCGGATCATGGCCTTTTCATCCTTGTACAAATACTCGGCCATGGCCTTAGCCAATTCGGTCTTTCCCGTGCCCGGCGGTCCCACGAACAGAAGGTTGGCGATTGGCTTCTTGCGCTTCTCCTTGGCCCACTGCAGTTTGATAAAGCGCGAAACATCTTCGGTGACGTGTGCCTGCCCTTTGACGCGGTCCGCCAGAGCGGCCATCATCTCATCTACATTGATTTGCCGCGACAGGCCTGATGACTGTGCGTCGATCAATGCCTTGAGCCGGGAGACATTGGTGATCTGTTCGAGTTTTGCCATTACGAAATTCCTTTTAGCGTTCTACGTATCCTCTGGGAAGTCCGGCTTCGGCTTTGACGCGGCCGGCACCATCGTCTTCCAGGTCGACCAACTGTTCCTTGGCGGCGACGGCCGCTGCCAGGCGCGCGCTCATGATTTTGGCCACGCGGGAGGGCGTAATCTCAAAGCCGCCATTCTGGGAAATCACCTGCACCTCGCGCGCGAGAATTGCCGGATCGACTCGTCCCAGAGTGAGATTGTATTTCCTGCACTCCTGGTGCATGATCTCGGCCACCACTGCAGCCTGCTCCAGTGGCGGCGGCAGCACGAAGGGGTAGATGCCGTGGATCGACCATCCGAGCCGCTTGTCGATATGCATCGCCTCTCCGAGTGAATCGAGCACCACCGTATGGCCGGTGGCGCCCGCGCCGATCCGTTCCGGCATCGCCATGCCTTGCGCGTCGCGATGCACCATGAGAAAGAAGAAACAATGCCGGAAGCTCACCTTCGCGCCAGTCTTCGCATCCACCTGTGGCGCACCGGCAACGATCGAGAGCAGTTCCTCCTGCGTGGCCGGCGGGCAGCTCTGAAAGTTCTCGAGGATAAACGTGGTGAACGGATTGGACCGCGCCTCTTCGACGAGCAAGCGTCCGCCCGCCGCCGGGTCCGAGACGTCCAGGATCGAAACGCTGGATCCTTTGTAGAGACGATAGCCGATTTCGATGGCGAGATACTTCTTACCCAAGCCCGGCTTTCCCGCCAGAACGAACACGCCCAACGGCGGCATCGAGATCTGGCTCGCCCGGTCGCGCAATTGCACGTTCGTCTTGATCTGGTCCATCAGGATATCGATCACCCGATCGTGTCCGCAGACCACGTCTTTGATTTCGGCGGTGGCGGAAGAGAAATCACTGTCGGAGTGCAGGAGCAGCTTGGGCGTCTCCGGCTTGGCTCCCGGTGGCGGGGGAGCACTGGGCGAACTTGCAGGCGCCTGCCCGGCAGTGTCCAAAGAGGGATCCACCGGCGGCTGTTCCTTCGCCATCTTGCATACCGCGTTGATGACCGATCCCATCGTCTGGTTTTGCGATAGAGAGTAAAGCTGGGCTCGATGATAATTCGCCATCCAGATGATCGCGGCGAACAGCCCCGCCGCGATCGTAATGATTTCGGCGAGCAGCGGGGCGCCCTGCAGCACGCGCAAAGCGCCGTAAGCGCCCGCGACCAGGATTAAGAGACGGATGAGTGGATTCTGGGTCGACATTCTCCGGCGTCCTGACTCACTTCGTCAACCACATGAACATGCCCACCCCAAACACTACAACGGCTCCCTGAAAGTAGATGGACCGGTTCCAAAGAGTCACGAAGTTTTGCCACATCGCATCCCTCACTTACTGAATGGATAGCGGCATGGTCTCGGATTCGCCCACCGCCATCACCTTGCTGAACCACGTACCGCCGCTCGACTGCACGCCGAGCGTAATGCCGCCTACTCCGTCCTTGACCCCTACTACCGTAACGCTGGCAGGTTGCCCCTCCACCACCGGAATCGAGACAACCGTACCGGCGATGGTCAGCGGAATCGGACCGATCTCGCCGCCGCTCGGCAGCTTCAAGGTCACAACGTCGCCATCTTCGGCGCAGGTGTCGTACGCTCGCACGGCGTAGAAAGTGACCTTACCATTCTTGATTGCGTCGATCAGCGCGCGAGAAGGATTGGTAATGCCGGGAATTGGATCGCCGCGCTGAGCGGCCTGCTGGGCTTCCATGGTGCGCTTGCGATCGATATCGCGCGCGGGCAGAATCGCCGGCATATTGGGGTTGGAATTCTTGTTGTCGTTGTAGTGCGGGGAAGCCTCCTCCGGCGGCCCGGTGTAATGCGGGTCGGCGGCAGGCTTGAGCCACAAAATAGCCGCGATTCCGAGCGCAGCGACGCCGAGCAGTTTTCCTTTGGTGCCGCCCGACATTCCGGTCTTTGGAGTCGGGCCGGTACCCGAGCCGCCACCGGTTCCGCCAGTCGGGCCGGTACCATAGGTACCACCGGAGCCTCCCGAAGGAGGCGACGGACGCACCGCGCCACCGCCGCCGGAGCCACCCGAGCCTCCCGTTAAATCGCGAACGGGCGGCCTCGGATCGGGCCTTTGCATTTCGGGTTCTCGCGATGGCCTCTCAGGCCGCTGCATCTCTGGTCGTTGGACTTGAGGCTGTCTGGGGTCAGGCTGTCTCTCTGGCTGAAGTCGTTCAGGATCCATTTTCGTTTACCTCCAAGGGTAGAAAAAGGGTCCGGCTCACCGGCGCGCCTCGTGTTTCCTGTAGACCAAAGGATTATACGATTCTACCCGAAATCTGTCTACGCAGACCCCAGGCAAAAAGGGTAAGCGGGGGGAAGAGTTCGCTTCGCTCACGGGGCCGGGGGCCAGGGGCCAGGGGCCGGGGATTGGTGCTCGCTTCGCTCGGGGGATTGGGCTCTACTGGTGGGAAACAATCCACGCACAAGGCATCAGGCGCGAAGCGCTTGGCAACCGCAACTCCCCATTCCGCGAGCGAGACGTCTTCCCCGGCCCCCGGCCCCGTGAGCGAAGCGAACTTTCCCCCCGGCCTTCAATACCCGAGTTTCTTCTTCACTACGTTCATCAGCGGCTCGCCTTTGCGATAGCGCTCGAACTGCTCGATGAAGAATTGCATGCCGCGCTCCATCCAATCGGGAGTGTGATCGGCACAGTGCGGGGAGAGCAGGACATTCTCCAGACTGTAGAATGGATGTCCGTCAGGCAGCGGCTCGCGATCGAACACATCCAATGCCGCCCCCTTGATGCGCTTCGCTTTTAAGGCGCGCACCATCGCCGCTTCGTCGATTACCGGACCGCGGCCCAGATTGATGATCACGGCCTCCGGCTTCATCGCCCCAAATTCCGCGTCAGCGATCATTCCTCGTGTCTCTTGCGTCAATGGCGCTGAGACCACTATGTAATCGCAGCGCGCCAACATGTCCAGTCGTTGATCGGGCGTGTACACACGCGTCACCAGCGGATCCACGTGATAGACCGGCGCACCATGCCGCCTGATGGCGAGTACATTCATTCCCATGGCGCGCACCCGCGTCGCTACAGCGCGGCCAATGTCACCATACCCGACGATGCCTACCGTCTGGCCCGAAATCTCGGTAATGTCGAAAGCTTCCCACACTCCCGCCATCTGATTGCGGACCATCCGCCTGAGGTCCTTGGCGAAATAAAGGATTGCTCCTAACGCGAATTCGCCGAGCGATTGGCTGAAGACACCCGAGCCGTTGGTGAGTGGAACAGGGCTCTCGATCAACTCAGGGAACAGGACGTTATCGAGTCCGGCCGACCGGCTGTGCACCCATTGTACGCGTGGGCACATACGAAAAACCTCGCGCAGTAATTCGCCGCCAATTGACCAACTGTAGATCACATCGGCGCGCGGAGCCGCGCCAGTAAAGGCTTCCGTGGTGTCGCCGACTGCGATATGGGTCTCCGCCGGGAGCTGTTCGAGCATCGCGAGCTGAGGTTCGGTAGGGTTTGCCAACACCAAGACTGTGCTATTGTCCATGAGGAGAAAGCCTTCCTGCATAAGTATTTAGTTTTCTGATGTTCAATTGTGCTTCCCGATGATTGTGTACCATTGCGTCTGGATTCGTGTCGAGTCGTCTGCATGCTCACGTGATTCGCGCGACTGCAAGGCCAAAAAGCATCTTCCGATGGTAGAGCTTCGAAAATGCACCTGTCCACTAGCGTGGACGATTGGCTCAGTACAGGGAAGGCGCCGGCAGGAGTGAGGAATAATCAATCGTGAATTGTCTCCCTCGGCTGCAAATGCATAACGAACTGGTAAAGAAAACGTGAGCACTCCATCAGAAGTTCCAGCTCGTATTTCGTCAGGTCGTGTTTCTTTTCGAAGGGATAGCGAGATGCTTCAAAGGCACCCTCACACTGTTTCAGGGCCTCGCGAAACGAGATACCCGCCAAAGCACTCTGTTCAAGTCGATCTGCCAATGATGCAGCCACTTCTCGAAAGGCGCAGTTGAGTCCGTCCCGCAAGTTTTCATCAATCCTGTCCAGTAACTTGGTTAACACGTGGCAGCGCACAGAGGGTGTCGACGTTATCTTTGACCAGTCCCCACCAGCATCCGTATATACCACGTCCGCCGAAAGGCATTTCAAGTGCAACTCAATTGCCACGGTCGCTGCGTTCATGAGAGGGCAAAGGAGGCCAGACCCAGGTGGCTGCGCCCACAAAAGCTGTCTAGCCGATTCGTATTGGCTTGCAGCATCTCGAATCTGTGGGTTCGGGATCTCCCTGCGTCCGGGGCGTGCTGGTTTAGCCATCTCATCATCATAAGTCAGGTATCATATTGTGGCAGCTAATGCGAAAACTTTGGGCGTCGCGAAGTTGCAGCCGAAGTAGTGGAGCCGTCGCACTATCCGAGTTAACTAGGCGGCAGTCGTGAGACCCGTGGCGCAGCTCAAGAGAATCGGATCTTCGTAGTAGTGCAACCACGGAGAGTGGTTCATCGGGTCGGAACGGGGGTGGATCCAATCGTGTCAGGAGACTTCAATCCGGATCGAACTTCGCTGCACTGCGATCTTATCCACGAAAACTCATGATCCTTTACATCGGAGGTTTTCCAGGTACTCGAACTTGACTCTCCGAATCCGTTGTCAAACAGGACCCGCTGAAACCCCAGCCCGGTCAAGATCTTCGCCGTCTCACCCCCGATAACCTTCTCTGCCTCATATGCGGTAGTCTCGCCGAACAAGATGTAGGACATCCGTAATGTAGGCGGGTTCCCCTCAATTGCGATGCATTTCACTTTCTTGCCTTTTCGATAATACCCGTCTTGTAGCGTTCTAGCTGCCACTGCTCTTTGCACAACGCCCACGCTTCTATCCCAAATCCTCTCTGCCCTGTCCTGTTCCTTCCTAGCGGCTGCGAAAAGAGGTGATTGTGTTGGAATCTGACATGCCGCGCGCCAAATTACTTCGGAAGAATCGGATGCTTTTGCGATGCTTAACAATCGTTTCGAGTCGCTCATTCTCGCTTCGAGAGAGGGGACATTCTTGGGTTTCTCGACAGGAGGCAGCCCTGCTGGTGTCGTCGCGCGGTTCGACACCACAACACCTACAACGATTATTAACAGAAGGCCACAACCTCCCTGCACCACAGGTTCTCTCCACCACGATGTAGGCGAGTTCCGCACGACTGGGGATCCGCAGGTTTGGCAGAAGAGCGCACTGGGGCGCACTGCCTGGTTGCAAACTCGACACTGCGGGTGTCCGTTCATAAGCAGCACATTCCATCACGCATTGAATAGTCGACGCAATGCTTACCTTGGTGCGAGCCGACCTGCGGCTATGTACCATTGGTGTACTTTTGCTGGCACTTCTGGCTCTAATTATTCCTTTCAGCCCTTCCTAAACTCCTCAAACCATTGGTACTGTGGTAGCGTACTTGATTCATGAGGAGAAAGCTACCACATGTTCGATCTCTCCCTCGAAATGCTTCGCGTCGTCGAAGATGCCGCGATTGCCTCGGCCCGTACTATGGGGATGGGAAATGCCAAACTCGCGGACCAGGCCGCGGTAGAATCGATGCGCCATTGCCTGGACACCGTGGCCATCGACGGAACCATCGTGATTGGCGAAGGCGAACGCGATGAAGCGCCCATGCTCTTCATCGGCGAGAAGGTCGGCTCGCGCAATCACACCGCGCCGATCACCGTGGATATTGCGGTCGACCCGCTCGAGGGTACCAATCTTTGCGCCACAGGTGGCGCTGGAGCTATCACCGTCCTGGCGGCTTCTGAGAAGGGTGGACTGCTGCACGCTCCCGACTGTTACATGGAGAAGATCGTGGTGGGCCCGGCTGCCAAGGGCGCGGTCGATTTGGACGCGCCGGTGAAGCACAACCTGAAGGCCATCGCACGCCGCCTGCAGCGCGGAATCGACGACCTGGTCGTGGTGGTGCTCGATCGCGAGCGGCACGGGAAGCTGATTGCGGATATTCGAGAGGCCGGGGCGCGCATCCGCCTGATCTCCGACGGCGATCTATCCGCTGGGATCGCGGCCGCGGTTGCGGGCACCGGCGTTCATGCCGTGATGGGTTCGGGTGGCGCGCCCGAAGGTGTGCTGACGGCTGCGGCGCTACGCTGCCTCAACGGTGAGATCTTGGGACGGTTGGTCGTGAAGGACGATGCCCAGAAGGAACGAATGCAGGCGATGGGAATTCACGACGTGAATCGGATCTACACCACCCCGGAACTGGCGCCCGGCCGCACTTTGGTATTCGCGGCGTGCGGTGTGACGGATGGCAATCTGTTGCAGGGTGTGCGATTCACGGGCGATGGCACGCACACCCAATCGATCGTCATGACGTCGACACCGGCCCGCGTTCGCTTCATCGACACCACGCATCTGGAAAACAAACCGGACGTAAAAGTGAGATTCCGATAACCGGTTTGGCCGTGGCGCAGACACCTGTTTGTCGTGTCGAGACTCCTCTCGGCGTCCCGGCAGTGTGCGCGGCCCGAAAAGCCTCCCGATGAGTCGGGAGGCTGCAGACAGGAGTGTCCGCGCCACGTCACTCATTTCACTTCGACCGCCAGAACCTCCGTGGTGGCTTCTCCGGTGGTTGTGTCTCTTACCAGCAACTTGAGCGTGTAGGAGCCCGGCGCGAGCGGTACTATCTGAGTAAACAAGTTCGAAGGCGCCGTGAAGCCTTTCTGAAAATTCGATACCGGACGCCCGCTCGCCGACCGGATCTCTCCGATGACGGCGACCGCATGATCTCCATGCGGAGCAATTGGCACCGAGATCAGTACCGCTTTCGTCCCCTCCGCCGTATCGCCGATTACGCGCGCGGTCGCCCCGATTTTCGTATCCGATGGAGTTGCCGCCACTTTCTCATTGGGGTCTGACGTCATGCGGTACTCGGGTCCTGCGAACTCGATGATGACGTTCGTCCCCACTCCCTCAATCCAACGGTATCGCCACTGCTCGAAAGCTACCGTGGTAACGGTGCCGCCGCCTTCCTCGGCGGGCCGTTGATAGGCGCCGCCGCTGGGATGTGACTCGATCTCATCCGGAGGGCCGTACACGATGTAGACCCGGCCTCGATCGGTCTTCCATCCGGAAATACCGGTAGCGAAGTGTTCGTTCGCGTAGGCAATCCGCCGGTAATGCTCGTCGCGAAACTCGTTCTCCACGGTGCCCGGTGTGGGATCGCGGCGCAGCCAGAATTGTTCGATGAATTGCTCCTGCTCATCTTCGGTTGCAAGTTTCTTGAAGGCAGAACGCTCTTCATCGGAGATGATATAGGCAACGTCCTCATTCAGCCATTTGCGATAAGGAGTCTGCGGTTCGTTTTGCAACTTCTCCGCACGTGCTTTCTGTTTGTCGATGAGGGTTTTGGGATCCTGCGCCTGCGCCCGCGCAGCGACCTGGGCGATCAGGGTGGCGGGCCGTCGAACGGCCGGCGCGGGTGCTGATTCCGGCGTTACCACTGGAGGTGCCATGAGAAGGCGGCTCGACGGTGCGGCCGGCTTCGGCGCCGGTACGGCTTGCGCCTCCCAACTGGCAACCGCAACCCCTACCGAGACGAGCAGGAGTCCAGCCACTAAGACGGGCGCGGCCGGCGTGTGGCGGCGCTCCGGTTCATGCAGCAGACGGCGAATGCGTTTCATCAGATTCCCTCCATTGGCGGCCAGTGCGGGCTGTTGCGCGGGCCAGCGGTTTTGTTCCAGGTTTGCCAGCGCCGCTGCATATCCGCGCGCGTCGCCCTTCAGCTTCACCACCATATCGTCACAGCAGTTTTCACGTTCGGCGCGCACCTGCTCCGATACCCACCAGACGGCCGGGTGGTAGAACAGCAGTCCCTCCACCAGATTCTGCAGCAGGTTGACCACGTAGTCCCACCGGCGCACGTGCGCCAGTTCGTGAATCAGAATGCACTCCACCTGGCTTGCCGGTAGCCCTGCCAACAACCCCACGGGCACCAGGATCACGGGACGCAGAAAGCCCATGATGACCGGCACATCCACCAGGCAGGACTCCAGCAGAGTCACCTTCTGCGAGAGGCGCAAGCGCCGGCACCAGGCATCCAGATGTTCCTGCCACGCCACCGGCGCCGCGGATACTCCGGCACGCTGCAGACGACGCGTCACCATCCACCCGCCCATCGTGCGGACATAGAAGACAAGTACGCCAGTAATCCAGAACAGCGGCACCCAGGGCAACACCGCCTTCAAACTCAGCCGCGGACTCGGCAGAGCCGGCCCGTCGCTGGACTCAGCAGCGGGAGCGATGAGGGTAACTGGCACCATGGACTTCGGTGCCGGCCGTTCTGGCGTGGCCGTCGCGAGCGTGATTGCCAGCGATACCGGCATCGCCAGCAGGGCCACACAGGACAGCCCATATCGCAAGTGGGAGGACGCGCCCCGGCAAAGGTACAGCAGGCTGGCCAGGAGCAGCGCTACCAGCACGCCCTCCCACAGGAAGTGAATCAGCGACCACCCCAGCTCCTTCGCGAGCGGCGCGTGGAACCAGAATTTCAGCGTGGCTTCGAGGTAGTTCATCGTGCCCCCTTGTCGTATTCGTCAAGGAATTTTCGCAGTTCGGCCAGCTCTTCCCTGGAGACTTTTCGCGAGGACAATGCGCCCAGCATCAGGCTCTTCGCTGATCCGCTGAAGGCGCGATCCAACAGGTCGCCCGCGAGCTGGCGCTGAGTCCATTCGCAGGGCTGCGTGGCCTCGTAGATGTGGGCTCGCTGTTTCTCATCCCGCCGCACCAGGCCCTTCTCCGCCATGATCTGGAGCAGCTTCAGGACGGTGGTGTATTGCGTCGGTTTGCGGGCGCCGATGGTCTCATGCACTTCGCGGACCGTGCTCGGCCCGCGGCTCCATAAGATGGTGAGGATTTCGAGTTCCGCGTCGGTGGGGCGCGGCAGATCGGGTGTCGGCTGCTTCATCTACGAAAACGTTACTACGAACGCTTTCGTTGTGTCAATAGCTTTTTTCTGGTCTTTACTGTTCCATCAGTTCGCGGCGGCGGATGGTGGGACGATCGTCTTTGTCGTCGCCGGAATCCCCTGGCTTTCCGTTGCCCGGAGCGACTCGCAAATGCGGACGGGCATCGTTCTCATTTTCCTTGCGCCGGTTCTGCGATTCGATCAGCCGTTCCCGCAGGTCGTGGTATTCCGAGGTGCTGATGATGTATTCGGGTTTCGACGGCAGGATCTTCTGGATCTCTTTCTGGGTGTTGTCGATGCGCTGCGCATCGGCGGGATGGGAAGCCAGCACTTTGGAGACCAGCCCGGGCTTAGACTTCTGCAACGCCATGAGTTTTTCGAAGATGCTGACCGCGCCGTTCGGATCGTACCCTGTGGCGTACATGTACTGCACTCCCAGATAGTCGGCCTCACTCTCATCGGCGCGGCTGAAGCCTGCAAACAGCGTCTGCACGCCGACGCCCGCTCCCTGGCGAATGCCGTAACCGGCGGGCCCGCCCAGCACCATCCCCAAGGGCAGACTCAGCAAGTTGATCAGCGTACCTTTGGTGGCCCGGCAGGTCAGATGCCGCGCCGCAACATGCGCAATCTCATGCGCTACCGCACCCGCAAACTCGTCTTCCTCCGATGCGATCTTGATCAACCCGGTATGCACAAAGACGAAGCCGCCGGGCAGAGCAAACGCATTCGGCGACTCATCTTCAATCACCCGGAATGTGAAAGGAACCTTCGCATCCGAGTTGCGCACCAGATTCTGTCCCACGCGATTGACGAATTCGCCGAGGATCGGATCATCTACAGGCTTTACCTGCCGCGCCACCTCTTCGGCCAACTGCTTCCCCATCGCGATCTCTTTGTCGATGGAGTAGAAGTTCAGGCACTTGCCGGTGTCCCGATTGCCGATCTGGCTCGGGTCGTCTTTCTTGTTCTTGGGTTTCTGGTCGTCGCCGGCATATGCCCAAGCCGCCGTTACGGCCATGGACAAAATCAACGCGGAGAGTAAGCGCATGGGTGCCTCCAGCACGCTAATAAAGCTATTGTAAGGGAATGGCCCTTCATGGGAATGCTAAATCTTCGAAGGAACCGGCTCTTTGGGAACGGTTCGCTGACCAGTTTCCCGTGCGGGAGCATCTGATTTACCTCAATCACGCCGCAGTTGCTCCGGTGGTAAAGAGGGCTGCCGACGCCATGAAGCATTTGGCGGACGATTGCACTCAGTTTGGTAGTCTTCATTACGATCAATGGCTTGCCGCTTACGAAAGTCTGCGTGTGGCCGCAGCAAAGTTAATTGGAGCGGACCGGTCGGAAATTGCTCTGGTTAAGAACACTTCCGAAGGGATCGCAACTATCGCGATCGGGCTGGACTGGCGTCCGGGCGACCGGATTGTCGCCTTCGAAGAAGAGTTCCCGGCCAACTACTATCCTTGGAAGCTGCTCGAAAAACAAGGCATATCGGTCACTTGGCTGTCAGTCGAAGACCCGCTGGAGCGCATTGAGGAGGCTTGCCGCGGCGCTCGCCTGCTCTCCATAAGTTTCGTGCAATTTCTGAGCGGGTATCGCGCACCGATTGCGGAAATAGGTGAGATTTGCAACGCCAACCACTGCATTTTTTTGGTTGATGCAATTCAGGGGCTGGGCGCATTCCCGCTGGATGTGCGGGCTTGTCACATTGACGCCTTGGCCTCCGACGGCCACAAATGGCTCCTGGGCCCCGAAGGCTGCGGGATCTTGTACATAAGTCAGGCCCTTCAGTCGCAAGTTCGGCCGGTGGAATTCGGCTGGACCAACGTGGCTGGATACAACGACTACGGCTCCCGCGACTTGGGGCTTCGCGACGACGCCGGGCGCTACGAGTGCGGAACCCTAAATACCATTGGCTGCTATGGATTAAGGGCTGCAATCGAGTTTTTGCTCGAAGTCGACCCGGGAGAAATCGCCCCGGTTGTCCAAAATCTCGGCGATCGGATTGCGGCCGGAGTCCTATCCAGAGGGTATGAAGTGTTGGGGAATCGGACTCCGGAAACTGGCGCTGGGATTGTCAGTTTCCGCAAGCCGGGCCTCGATGAAAGAGAAATTGTGCGTCAGTTGCGAGCAGAGGGAATTTCCGCCGCACCTAGAGCGGGGTGGGTACGTACTTCGCCCCACTTCTACATCAGCCCACAGGACATTGATTCGATGCTGTCAGTGCTTCCGTAATTAACGCATTCCATTCGAGATCTTTACCAGCTTGGCGATTCAAACCAAGACGTAAATCAGGCGAAAACCTCAGCCTTCACCTTAAACCTTTTGGTTTACATCGACACCGTATTGATGTTAATCTGTCCCCATTCGAGAATTAACGGGTCTGTATAACGGAAGGGGTTTTTGATGAAAACTAAAACGCTTGGATTGGACAAAAGCGTGCGGCGTTGGACCGGTCAGTTGCTCATGGCATCATCGATTGCGCTCCTGATCTCGACTTGCGCTATTGCACAAGAAACCACAGCAGCTATGCAGGGCACGGTCCGAGACGCCAGCGGCGGCTCGATTGTCAAAGCGACCGTCGAAGTGACGAGCCCCGCATTGATCGGCCTTAAAAAGGCCGAGACTGACCAGGTCGGGTACTATCGGTTCGCTAATTTGCCGCCCGGAGTTTACACTTTGTCGGTGAAGGCGACCGGTTTCAGAGCCTACAAGTTGGAAAATATCGACCTGCAGGTAGGACACCTGCCGACCATTGATGTCTCAATGGAAGTCGGCGCCACCACAGAAACGGTGGAGGTTTCCGCTGAAGCTGCTGCCATCGACACCAGCCAGAGCAAGGTTCAAACCAACATTGGTCAGACCAGCCTGATGAATCTGCCGACGCAGAGCCTTTCCTATCAAAGCGTAATCCAGTTCGCCCCGGGCGCTCGCTACGAGCCGTTGCAGAATAGCGGCACTGGTGCCAACAACGGTTTCCAGATCAACGGCGCCAGCAATTCCGAGAACTCCTACCTGGTGGACGGCCAGGAGACGGCCAACATCAACGACGGGCATTCCATGGCCAACGTGCCCATGGACTTCATCGACGAAGTGCAGGTGAAGACCAGCGGTTTTGAAGCAGAGTACGGCGGTGCGCTGGGTGGCGTAGTAAACGTCATTTCCAAGCGTGGCTCCAACGAGTGGCATGGCAGCGTGTTCAGCTACTACCAGGCTGATCGGTTTAACGCCGCTCCGAATCCGACCCAATTGCGCAACCCGCAGTTCTCGAACAACTACTGCGGCACCAGGTGCGACCAGCCACTTGAGTACTACTATCCGGTGAAAGACCATAGCCGGATTGCCGATCCCGGCTTCACGCTGGGCGGCGACCTGATTAAGGATCGTTTGTGGATTTTCCTGGGATCCGCGCCGGACTTCAATCAATTGCGGCGCACCGTGAACTTCGCCTATCCGGGAGCCTCGGGCGCACGAACCTTTAACGACAATAGCTACACGTACTTTACGACCGCGCGTGTCGATGTTCGAGCCACCCAGAAGATCCGCTTGTACGGCTCCTGGCAGTACAACTACAACCGCAGCACCGGCACATCGCTGCCGCAGGCGGACGATGTTCACGGCCAGTTCAACTCCTCCTCGACCTCGAACCCCGACAACTTCAACGGCGGCATCGGTAACGTCAATCCGCAGGTGATTTATAATGTCGGCGCGGACATCACCCTCACCCCGAACTTGATCGCCACTACGCGGTATGGGTTCTTCTACTACAACACCGAGAGCCGCGGTCTGCCGGTCGGCATCCAGTACACCTACCGCGACACCAACTATTCGTACAACACCGGCGATGCGCCGGCTCTGGCAACCACCAAGGCATTGGATGGTACGGCGCTGCCCTCGCAGTTCGTGAATTCAACGGGCTACAGCAACATCGGCGGCAATTCCCAGACAGCCTTCGACATTTGGAAGCGCTATAGTTTCAGCCAGGACTTGTCCTATTTCAAGACTTTCCTGGGCACCCACAACCTGAAATTTGGGTACGGGTTCAACCACGGATTCGCCAACGAGCAACTCGGCGTGTACAACACCGCGGATGTTTATGTCGGGTACAACATCCAGTACGTTCCGCAAACCACCAACGGAGAAGCTCGCTGCGCTGCGATCGTCGCGCAGAATCAGCAACTCTACGGGGCACCCGGTGGAAATGCCAACGGGACCGCGTGCCAAGGACTTTGGGGAACGGTCAACATTCGCGATCTGATCTCCGCCAGCGGCAAGGTCGGCAACTGGAATCACGCTTTCTACGTGCAGGATGCCTGGACAGTCGCCAAAGGGCTGACGCTCAATCTGGGCCTCCGTCTTGACAAGGAAAATCTTCCCTCTTACGATAGCCTGCCTGGATTCGAAGGCATCAGCTTCGGATGGGGCCAGAAGATCGCGCCGCGTCTGGGAGCTGCATACGACTTGCTCCACAACGGCAAAGTCAAGGTGTATGGCAGCTTTGGTTACTTCTACGACATCATGAAGTTCAACCTGCCGCAGGGCAGCTTCGGCGGCGCTTACTGGCATGATTGCGTATACGCGTTGGACAACCCCAACTACAACCTGATCATCCCGCAACGCGATGCCCAGGGTCACTACTGCCCGGTGGGCGGTGGCGCGACTCCCGCCAACGGCATCTTTCCGGCAGGCGGCCTGCGGTTCATCGAGAATTACGATTATCGCGAACCGGCCAACGATCCGAACCAGATTGGTTCGCTCGGACCGACGGGCCTGGTCGATCCGAACCTGAAGCCGATGAAGCAGCACGTCATCACCATCGGCGCCGCGTGGGAGCTCAGCCACAACCTGGTCTTCGAGCCGGTCTATACACGTACCCGCCTCGACCGGACCATTGAAGATGCCGGCACGATCACGCAAAACGGCGAAGTTTACTACATCACCAACCCTGGATTCGGCGTGAATGCGACAGTGCCTAACTGCAACGGCTGCCCGCCGAACCCCAAGGCCGTTCGCGATTACGACGGAATCGAGTTCCGCCTGACCAAGCGGATGAACAAGCAGTGGATGGGAGTTTTCTCCTACACCTACAGCCGCCTGTACGGCAACTATGATGGTCTAACCTCCACCGACATCAGCGACTCGGTAGGCCGCAACGGCGCCAACACCGACCGTGCGTTCGACGAGCCGTTCATGCAGTTCAACGCTCACGGCCAGGCAATCAATGGGCCGCTCGCCACGGATCGTCCGAACACGTTCAAGGCGAACCTCTATTACAACCTGAAGTACAAGCAACTGAACACCGTGATCGGATTGTTCCAGCAGGTCTACTCCGGCACTCCGCTGAGCAGCTACGAAAGCGTATGGGGCGCACCGGTTTTTGTCGAAGGCCGTGGAAAATTCGTCAATATGACCCGCGATCCTTCGACCGGCAACTGGGTAGAAGGCTCCGTGTCAGACGCACGTACGCCACACTTCAGCCAGACGGATTTGAGCGCTTACCAGGACTTCCACGTTAGCAAGAGCAACGAACGGCTCATCGCGCGCGTGGGAGCCGACTGCTTCAACTGCTTCAATCAGCACCACGTGACGATTATCAATTCGAACCTGATCCGCACCGGAAGCATCAATCCGGCGCCCTGCGGCTCGGCCGGCACCAACTGCACGCCGACCGAAGCCGACCAGGCTGGTTTCGATTACGGTGTCCTGAACAGCAAGGGCTACGACTATGTTGGTCTGTCAAACGCTGCCGGTTCCTCGTTGAGTTCGCTCTACGGCAAGCCGCAAGCATGGCAGAATCCGCGCACGGTTCGCTTCCAGGTCCGCTTCACCTTCTAAGAGCAGACCTCTTTACGTGCTACCGATCGGGGCCGGGTAACCGGCCCCGATTTTTTTTGGCGTATTCCTTTTTGAAGACCAGGCAATCGCGCGGGAACTAACGGGATTGCACGCTGTTGTTTTTGCTCGTCGGCGGCAATGGCACGGCGGGACCGATTCGCTGCGCATCCGACCCAGCGCAGCTTCCAGGGTGGCCCAGGCCGGATCCGAGATTCCGCCCCGATACTCTGCATTGGCTGAGGCGGCGGTCAGGAACCGCCGGGTTCGCACCAAGCCTCCAGCCACGCCCTGAAAAGCTAAGTCCGTGGTTTCATAATTCCGCCGGCGCTTGCGAGCCGCGCGCGTTAGCAAGCGATGTCCGAATCGTCCCAAAATCACTCCCTCACGGTCGCGGCTCGCAAGTGCACGTATCGCGAACGTATTGCGGTAGGCTACGAGCCGCGACCGCGACCGTGAGCGTGAAAAGGCTGTGAAAAATCCGGGAGCGCCTGCCCCACATACGATGAGGCATCGCTTGCTTACGCGCGCGGCTCGTAAGCACACGTATCGCGCGAAACGTATTTGGGTAGTTTACGAGCCGCGACTTCGGGTAGGCTACGAGCCGCGACCGTGAGGGAGCGTCTCT